>JAMPXP010000010.1 GCA_023701135.1 Desulfobacula sp.
CCGCTTATAACCCTGTTCTCTTAGGCGGATAACCTGATTCCTGATTTCCTGTTGAGCATCTGTGCCCAGTTTGCGTGCGTCTGTTTTTTCCATGAACCACTATAACAAATTACTACTTTTATGTCACGTATTATTTTGCCGTGTTAATAACAGAAAGCACTGATAATGGAACCTGGGATACTCCTGCAAAATTGAAAGGTTTGGAAGAATCCGGCTCTTGGAAACTGTGGAAAAACATAGCGAAGAAAGATAAGGCTTTCGGCAATCCGAATCCATTCTGTGACAATATTGATCTGCAAAAATGGTACTCATTTACGGCAACAATGAAAGATAGCACATTTCTCGATTATATGGAAAACTTCTCGGGCAATGTAGATGGAACAGGCGGACTTGTTACTTTGACTGACTCCAACTGGCTCATGTCATTTGTAATAGCACGACAACCTCACTTTCCAAACCAGCCCGATGACGTTAAGATTTTTTGGGGTTATGGACTCTATCCTGATAGAAAAGGGAATTACATTGGTAAAACAATGGCAGAGTGCACCGGTGCTGAAATTTTAGAAGAGCTTTACTATCATTTGAAAATTCAAGATAGAATGAAACCGATTACAGAAGCCGGGAAGGTAAATTGTATCCCTGTTGCAATGCCGTTTATTGATAGTCTTTTTATGCCGAGAGAAATTGGTGATAGGCCCGATGTTATACCAAAAGGCGCAACAAATTTTGCCTTTTTAGGTCAATTTGCTGAAGCCTCAAAAGATTGTGTATTTACAGTTGAATATTCTGTTCGGACAGCTCAAATGGCAGTTTATGGTTTATTTGATACCGGCAAGAAGGTACATCCAATGTACGATTCGGCACACAATCCGAAATATTTACTGGGTGCACTCATAGCCATTAATAGATGATAAAATGTGACTGAATTACATAATCGGGTCGCCGGGGGTTTAATCCCCCGGCCCCACAACTCATGAAATGGAAATATCTTCCGTCCAACTGTTCTTCATGATACATCCTCATTTTACAGTGGAACGGAGACAGGAGCGTGGAAAAAATTAATTTTATGATTCCAAATCATTTCATAGCCACTTTCGGTTTGATGACTGAAACAATGGTTTTCTCCTGCTTTTGGGAATGTATTGTCCACTTCTGATCGGCCAGACATGGAATTCAGGATATCTGCATGTTGCAGCCAGGACAATCCCGTGGCACGGTCTACGACCATATCCTCTGACAGGACAAATCGGTTTTGGGGTAACCCCCTGTTTTTACCGGGTTCATTATTCTGAGAACTGCTGTCGTGGACGGGCCAGACCATATAAGATCTGTGGATCATGCCTTTTACGACTCTCCCACCGCCCAAATGGACATACCAGGCTTGATCGGGATATCTTGCGCAGGGTGTTGCCGTCCAATAATACCCATTAAACAGATTGAAAAATTGATCAGGCTGGACAACGGCCGGATTGATCCGGTCATGACTGACCAGACTGAATAATTCAGATCGAGTGGGAAGTCTCCATTGGTTCAATCCATATTGACCGGTTGCATTCATTTGCTTTACAAAATCAAAGGCTTCAGGCCAGGAAAGTTGAAAGCCGCTCAACCCGGCATCCCTGTCATGTCTGCAGCCAAGAAGTGCATTAAAATATTTTTCAACTTTATTTAAAATGTTCAAATCACATGTTCCCGGAATCTTTGCCCGGCGCATAACCCGTCATTCCCGTCATGACCCGGACCAAACCATAGCATAGCCAACTCACCATGCGCAGCCAAATGGGCTGAGCTTTCCAGATGTTGGGTTGAATCTGATGCGCTCCGCCGGCAATAGACTTCTCCAGGCTGCGTTTCAAAGTCCCGGCAAAATTTTTATCATCAACAACCACATTCGCCTCAAGTGACAGCAGCAGGCTGAACGGGTCAAGATTGGAAGATCCCACCGTGGACCACTGTTCATCAATCACAGCAACTTTGGCGTGCATGAGGCTGTTGTGATATTCATGGATTTCTATCCCGGCATCCAGAAAACTGCCGTACAGGGCTTTCGAAGCATAATGCAATAACCGGTATTCCTTCTTTCCCTGCAAGAGTAAAACCACCCGGACACCGCGTCCGGCAGCCTCCATAAGCGCATGACGAAATTTCAATCCGGGGAAAAAATAGGCATTTGCGATGATGATTTCCCATTGTGACTGTTCAATCGCCTGCATATAGGCATCTTCGATATCCCTTCGATGCCGGATATTATTGCGCACCAGAAAAGCTGCGCGCATGCCGCCCCCTGATTCGGGAAGAGGGGCTCGCCGGTCCCTGCCCCGGCTCCAGGTTTTGAAACGGGTCCAGGTCACCCGCGACCATAACCGGCGGGTGGACACAAAAATATCCCGGACCAGCGGTCCTTCAACATGCACCGCGTAGTCATACCGGGGCGAGGTTTGATCGGGAGTATCAACATCATCGACAATATTAATGCCACCCACAAATGCATCGCTCTGATCTACAATCACAATTTTCCGGTGCAATCGACGCAGCCTGTGGCGCCGAAATGTCCAGGGAGATATCCTGGGCCGGAATTTCATCACCATCACTCCGGCTGCATCAAGCTCAGCGATCATGGTTTCCGGCAGATGGTCGGAACCGAATCCATCAACCAGCACACGGATCTCCACACCACGCAACGCTGCCCGCCTGAGCGCTTCTGCAATCCGTCGGCCGGTGGCATCATTTTTAAAAATATAACTTATCAGATAAATCTCATGCTCTGCCCTGTCCAGGGCCGCTTCCATGACCGGAAAATAGGTTTCACCGTTCTCCAGCAGTGTGATCTGATTGTCAGGAACAAACCGGGGCCCGGCCATATTATCCTTTTTTATCCTCAAGAAGTTATGGTAAAATCACAGACCAAAGGCAGGTGATCCGACAATCCGGAGTGCAACACCTCGATCCTGTCCACTGTTATTTGATGGCTATGGAAAATAAAATCCAGTTCCCACCTTGGTTTTCTGCTGGGGAAGGTGAAAACATTCAAATGGTTTGCACTTTTCAATTGTGTGGCCGCCAGGAAATCGTTTAACTCCTTGATCCCGAAAAAGATATTGAAATCACCGCCTACCACAACGGGTTTATGACAGGTTTTTACAAGGGCGGCCAGCTCCATCAACTGCTCTTGCCTGCGACGATATGAGATGGAAAGATGCACCAAAAAAAAAACAATACGCTCAAGTTCCATTTCAATAACCAACCGTTTGATTCCCCGTTCAAAATAATGAACCTGTTGGCTTAATATTCCGTCTCGGGCAAGAAAGGCATTCCCCTGTCTTCTGATAATGGGGATGTGACGCGTCAGTAATGGTTTTTGATATTTGACGTTGAAAATAAAATCATGTCCCAACCCATCAGCAATCTGTTTTGCCTGGCTGATGCCTTCTGCTCTGCGGGACCCGCCATCCACCTCTATCAGACCCACTATATCAGGGTTCTGTGATTTAATAAAATCAATAAGTTCAGGGATGTTTTTTTGGGTCTTCCGCAGATACCCGCTAAAAGGAAGAGGCGCATGAAACCGCCATCCTGAGCCTGTTCCATAACGGATATTATATAATAAAAATCGAAAACTTTCTTTCATTGATGATGAAACCGGTTAAAACCTGAATTAAAGTATCCCCACATCCATAGCGCCGGCCCTCAGGGATTCTGCCGCCTTTTGAAATCCATCCATCTCCTCTCTATTAAGATGAGGTACAGGGGATTTTTCCACACCTCTGCGTCCGACGATTACAGGAAGGCTTAATGTCAAATCATAAGCATCTGCATAACCCCGGACTTTCGTTGAAACAGTAAGGATGCTCTTTTCATCCCGTAAGATAGCCGTCAGTATTCTGAGCACCGTTTGTGCAATTCCATAGAAGGTGGCGCCTTTTCTTTTAATGACCTCTTTTCCGGCAGAGACTACAGCCTCAAATACCTGTTTCTTTTCATCAGGTCCGAAGGTTATTTTTGATTGCTCGGCAAAATCATCGAGATGCAACGCCCCTATCTGTGTATGGCTCCATACAGGGATGGATCCCGCCCCATGCTCACCGATGATATAGGTATGGACATTTCTAGGATCAACATTAATTCTCTTGGAAATGAGATGACGAAACCTGCTTGTATCCAGCAATGTACCGGACCCTATGATCTGCCTTGACTCAAGGCTTGAATGCTGAGTTAAATACAACGTCAGCAGGTCAACGGGATTGGATACGATAATGAAAATTGCATTTGGATTCGATCGGGTCAGTCCTTCGGACAGGTTTTTCATTACGGCAAGATTGCGCTTAATAAGATCAGTCCGCTGCTCATCGGGCTTTCGCTTTGTCCCTGCTGTAATGACAACAACGTCCATACTGATGCAGATATGGGGTTCACCGGCTAAAATCTCAACAGGCGGGATAAAGGAAGCACAATGCTGAAGGTCCATGGCCTCTCCAATCGCCTTCTCCGGAAATTGATCAACGAGTACAAGCTTTTCTGCAATTCCTGAAACAGCAATTGAATATGCGATTGTGGATCCAACTGATCCGAGACCGACAATACCTATTTTCATGATATTCCTCCAAGGGCTATTTAAAATACTCCCGGACTTTTGCTGCAATCTGCCGATCCGTCATCTGATCAGTTGTTTCCACAGCTTTGATAAGGTGAGTGAGATGGCCATCTTCCAACCGTTTTTTCAGCTCACCCTTTGCCTCTCCAGGACCAAAAAGCAAAATGGATTCAGCGTCACGAAGAACCGAAATGACCTCATCGTAGTAGATGTTGAGCTGGTCGGTAAACTTTCTATTCCGGCTGTCATCGGCTGAAACCTTTTGAGCTTCATAGGGAGTCGTCGAACGTATTCCGGCAAACCGCCCGGGCTGCTTTTCTACCTTTGATTCGATAACGCTTGTTTCCTCCCCTTTGCCAGAAACAGACACAATCACTGCCTTGCGATGATCTATCCACAAACCCATTGTTATTTTCATTTATTTCCCCTTTCAGTTTGTAAACTTTTGTCAAACGGTATCCGGCTTTTTTGCCAACACCTCATGCACTTTGAATGCCAGGGATTCAACGGAAAATGGCTTTTCAATAAAGTGAACCCCTTGGTCCAGGATGCCCAGGCGGGAGATGACGTCGGAGGTATAGCCGGACATGAACAGAATACCCAGATCCGGGTTAAGGGCTTTTAAACGGTCCGCCAGCTCCAGGCCGTTCATTTCGGGCATGATGACGTCGGTGATGACCAGGCGGATCTCATGGCCGTGGACCTCTGAAAGCTGAAGGGCTTGTTTTGCCGAACCGGCCGACAATACCTTGTATCCAAGATCCTCCAGCATGAGTTTAATCAATTTCTGTATCCCGGCCTCATCCTCTACAACCAGGAGGGTCTCGCCGTGGCCCGGCAAGGCCTTCTTTCCGCTTTCCTGAAAACGTCTGGACGGTTCACTCTTATGGCCGTGCAGGTAAACCCGGAAGACCGTGCCCTTGGCCGGCTCGCTGTATACATTGATAAACCCCCGGTTCTGTTTGACAATACCATACACCGTGGATAAACCGAGGCCTGTCCCCAGTCCCGCTTCCTTGGTGGTGAAAAAGGGTTCAAAGACATTTTTCTGAATCTCCTTTTCCATGCCGCAGCCGTTATCACTGACCGTTAAACGGACGAACTCGCCGGGAATAAATCCCTCATGGTCGTCGCAATAGGGTTTGTCAAAGGTGACCATGGCCGTTTCAACGGTGATTTTACCGACTCCCGAGATGGCATCCCGGGCGTTTACGCACAGATTGGCCATAATCTGATCCAGTTGGGTCGGATCCATCATGACCGATTTCAGATTTGCTCCAGGCAGCCAGACCAGATCGATATTCTCACCAATGAGGGGGGTCAGCATTTTGAGGATCCTCGCCACGGTATCATTCAAATCGATAACCCGGGGGGCAATGGTCTGCTTGCGGGCAAACCCCAGCAATTGCCGGGTGATATCCGCGGAACGGCTGCCGGCCTTGAGGATTTCCTGAAGATCCCTATATACGGGATCCGACGGTTTCAGTTTTGCCTGGGCCATCTCTGCATACCCGAGAATCACGCTCAGCATATTGTTGTAGTCATGGGCCACTCCCCCTGCCAGCCGTCCTATGGATTCGAGTTTCTGGGCCTGCAGGAATTGGGCTTCCAGGGAAAGCCGCTCGGTGATATCCTCCATCATTTCGATGACGGCCGTGACCTTGCCGGAAACGTTGCGGACCGGAGAGGTTACGACGCGGTAGTCTCGCATAGCACCATCCCGCAGGACCCGGCGGGTGTTTTCATGGACCCCTCCATCCAGAAACGTTTTAGCCGCCGGGCAGCCTGTGCAGGCCTCCAGGCCCGGCGGGTCATTAAAGGCCTGGTAACAAAGAGATTGCCCGGTATCGACGCCGGGGAACCAGTCGCGGACCTGCCGGTTCAGTTCAAGAATGACCATTTCGGGGCTGATGAGAGCCACGCCGATTCCAATGTTGTCCAGGATGCTGCGCATCTTGGACTCATTCTCCGCCATGATCCTCTCGGCCTGCTTTCGCGCCGTGATATCCCGGACATTGCACTGAATCACCCGTTTCCCGTCCACAAGGTAGACATTGCTGACAAATTCAACCTCAACGCGCCGCCCGTCCAGCGTCAGAAGCGGCAGGTTCTCATACCGGATATACTGGTTGTTCTGCAGGGTCTTAAACGCTTCCTTGGATGCGGCAATGTCTTTAAAAACCCCCAGCTCCCAGAGGTATTTTCCGCACACCAGATCGTAGGTACAGCCGATGAGGGCCAGCAGAAATGGGTTGGCGTCATTCACCCGGCCGGTATCGGCATCAATGATCAGGATGCCGTCCTTGGCGGATTCAAAAAGGCGGCGGTACTGTTTCTCGGAATCCTTCAGGGATTCCAGCATCCCCTCTTTTTTCTGCAGAGTTTCTTCGAGAAGCACATTTCGCTTGTTCAGTCCTGCATTATCAAGATGAAGCTGGTTTTCAACCGTCGTATTCCCCATGGCCGTCTCCTTTCATTGCATTGTCCCCTGTTCTCAGGTTCTGTTTTCCGAGATGAATCACCAGGTTGTTGTCACTGGACTCGGGGTCTCTCCCAATCTCAAACCCCAGCTTTTTCCCCAGCGCCAGCATATTTCTGTTCTCCCCCAGGACAATCCCGTGAACGGTTTTAAACCCCTGTCTTTCAGCAATGGCCAGACATTTTTCCAGAAGGCTTGATCCGATCCCCTTGCCTTGCCAGGCATCCCCCACCAGGATGGAAAATTCACCCGTTTTTCCATCGGGTTCACCGATGATTCTGGCAACCCCCACCATGCTGTCGGTTTGAGCCTCTTCATCCAGGGCAACCAGGGCAATCTCCCGGTCGTAATCGATCTGGGTGAACCGGTCCAGCATCTCGGGGTTCAATCCCTTTAACATCCCGAAAAAACGATAATAAATCGTTGTGGGCGTCAGTGTTTTAAATAATGCCGTAAACAAAGGGGCATCCTCGGGCTTGACCGGCCGGATAAAAATTTTAAGACCGTCGGTACTGAGCATATGGGATTCATCCGCTTCAGGGTAGGGGCTGATGACCAGATGAAGGGAAGAAGGGACGTCCGTCGGGGAAATCCGTATCCGGGCATCCACTGTCACGGGGCTTCCATCCTTGATCAGGACGGGATTCATATCCAGCTCGGCAATTTCCGGGAAATCGATCAAAAGCTGGGACAGCCGGATAATCATTTCTTCGAGCTTCTCCATATCTGCGGCAGGCCGGTTTCGATATCCCTTTAACAGAGTGTAAACCTTGGTTTCCTGCATGAGCCGCAAGGCAAGAAGGCGGTTCATGGGCGGAAGCCCCAGAGACCTGTCTTTCAACACTTCCGTAAAAATTCCGCCCATTCCGAACAGGATCACCGGACCGAAACCGTTATCACGCTTGGCTCCCATTAAAATTTCAAAATCAGGGCTGGGAAAATAGGGCTGGAGGGTCACTCCCTCAATTTTTGCATCCGGTTTATACCGCAAAACCGAAGATATAATCTGATGATAGGCCCGGCTGACGTCTTCATCGCACCGCAAATCCAGACAGACACCTCCGGCATCGGTTTTGTGGGTGATATCCGATGACAAAAGCTTCATGACCAGCGGAAATCCGACTTCCCGGGCCAGACTCAAGGCCTCGGCTTCCGTTGCGGCCGTTTTTGTCATAATCACAGGCAGACCATAGGCCGTGAGCATTTCCACGGCATCCGGTTCCGGCATAAAGCCCTCCTGAACCCCTTCGATGAGGCTGCGGGCTTTTTTCTGATCAAATTCCATGTTCCGGTTCATTTTCGGGGGGACTTCCATGAGCGTTTCAAGATTGGCGGCATATTCAACCATATATAAAAAGGAACGGACCGCCCGTTCCGGTGTATCATAGGTCGGAATCCCGGCTTCATTTAAAACCGCCACCGCCTTTTCTATGCTTTTTCCGCCCATCCAGCAAGCAAAGACCGGGTATTTGCGCCCGCTGACGGCAGAAGCCAGCATCTTCGCCACCGGCAAAGGATCGGTAATGGCCTGGGGGGCAAGAATGACCAGGACCCCATCCAGATTTTTTGAATTAAAGCAGACCGAAAGGGCCTGGTCAAACCGTTCCGCCGTTGCATCCCCCAGGATATCGATGGGGTTTCCACGGCTCCAGAAAGGCGGCAGGAACGCATCGAGTGCCTTGATTGTTTCAGGGTCAAGCGGTTCGGGTGCTTTTCCATATCGGGCAAGGGTATCCGCAGCCATTACGCCGGGACCGCCGCCATTGGTGAGGATCGCCAGCCTGGGACCCCGCGGACGCGGTTGCTTGGCCATCAGCTCTGCGCAGTCAAAGAGTTCTTCAATGGTATCCACACGCACGATACCGGCGCGTTTAAAGGCCGCGTCATACACGGCATCTTCTCCTGCCATGGCGCCGGTGTGAGACGCCGCAGCTTTTTCACCGGCAGGGCTCCTGCCGGATTTCAGCACGATAATGGGTTTCACCCGTGATACGGAACGGGCGGCGCTCATGAATTTGCGGACATTGGTCAGGTTTTCGATATACAGTAAAATACTTTTTGCCGAAGGATCATTTCCCATATAATCGATCATGTCTCCGAAATCGATGTCCAGCATGGACCCGATGCTGACAAAATGGCTGAATCCCATGCGCTCCTTGGAAGCCATATCAAGGATGGCCCCGCAGATGGCGCCGCTCTGGGAGATAAAGGCCAGGTTTCCGGCCAGGGGCATGTCCGAAGCAAACCCTGCATTGAGATTCACCCCAGGCCGGATGAGCCCCATGCAATTGGGCCCCAGGATACGAAGCCCGCCGGTATAAGCAATCTTTTGGATCTGATCTTCGATCTCACGGCCCTGAACACCCACCTCCTTGCCGCCTGCCGAAATAATAATCGCACTGCTCACCTTTTTTTCCACACAGTCCGTCACAATATCAATGGCGGTGTGAATGGGGGTGGCAATAACGGCAAGGTCCACCCCCGGCATAAGATCACGGACCGATTTTACGCAGTCATGATCTTGGATGGTTTTATATTTGGGATTCACCGGCAGAAGCATTCCTGCAAACCCGCCGTCAATAAGATTTTTCATCAGCGCATGGCCGATGGTCCCCTTTTTTTCACTGGCCCCCACCACTGCAATGTGGCGGGGGTTGAACATGCTTTCCAAATGATATTGCCCCATATTTATCCTTATGGTTTACCGCCTGACACCCTGGGCTTCAATTAACGGGCCGATCTTTCATATCATCGGCATTTAAAGTTCCTGTCAATCAAGCCGGTCGATATCTTCAAAGGCGTCCAGCACTATTCCTGTTCCAATCGAAATCAGCAGGATATCCTGGGCCACACGCACAAAGCGGTGCCTCGGTGGTGGATGTCCCAATTGCACAAGGATGCTCGGCGGAAGATCATGGTAGATCACTTCTCTGGGAAGCGGCCGGCCTTTTCTCCACATTTTTGCATGACCGGGGGGTATGCAATGGTTGCCCTTCCTGATAAAACCCGGCGGGCAGCGCCCCTTTCGAAATCGATCGGAATAATATTGGTGGATGAACTGCCTGTTTTGTTCGTTGAAGTACCCGCTCGTCCGGGCTCCACGATCACTTCTCCCGTCATAGGACCCATGAGCAGGAGTCCTGTCGTCTCTATGGTTCTCACGCTTTTCTTCATTTCTGTATTTCTCACGCCTTTCTTCGTCTCTGTAATTTTCACGCTTTTTATCGCCGGCCCAATCCGGCTTATCTGCGAGTACCGTGCCCGTTGACCATATCCCGGCAAAAACAAGCGCCAGGATAAAACTCATCTGAAACATAAACCGTTGCATAACCTTGCTCCTAACAGACGTTTGGGTCTCTTTAAATACTTTTATTATAAAATTTTTCAACATATTGCTTGACCATCCGGCGGGCGGAAAATCGGGCTGCATTGCTTTTCATGGTTTCCTTCATGAGTTTGACCCATTCGTGGGGAATGCTGTTTTCCGACATGCTGTAATACAGCGGTATGATTTCTTTTTCCAGAAGATGATAAATTTTTTGGGCATCCTTTTCTTCAGGATCATCATGATTTTCTTCGTGTTTTACTGCCCAGCCGTTTCTGCCGTTAAAGCCTTCCTCCCACCATCCGTCCAGGATGCTCAAATGGGGCACACCGTTCAAGGCTGCCTTCATGCCGCTGGTACCGCAGGCTTCAAAAGGCGGCAAGGGGGTGTTCAGCCATATATCCACCCCGTGAACCAGATACTGGGCCAATCGCTCGCCGTAATCCTCCACAAATGCGATCCGGCCGCCAAGCTCCGGATCACGGGCCAGGTTGATCAGATTTTGCAATACCCGTTTCCCGGGATCATCCGAGGGATGGGCTTTTCCGGCAAAGATAATCTGGATGGGCCGCCAGCGGTCCTTGAGAATTTTTTTAAGCCGGGGAAGGTCCTTGAAAATCAGTAACGCTCTTTTGTAGGTTGCAAACCTGCGGGCAAATCCGATGGTCAGCACCGACGGGTCCAGAAAGACACCGCCCGTCAGAATAATGGAAGGGCCGCTGTCTCCAATCACCCAACGCTGACGGGACCGCTCCCGGACAGCATCCATGAGTTTCATCTTGAGCAGATAATGGGTTCGCCACAGCTCGGTATCCGGGATGGTATCGATCCGCTGCCAGACAGCCGTGTCATCGTGGTTGTTCATCCAGCCGGCACCAAGATACCGGTCCAGCAGAAGCCTTATTTTGGGTTCGATCCAGGTGGGCACATGAACGCCGTTGGTGATATGATCAATAGGAACCTCATCTTCCGGCACATCAGGCCAGAGGCTGTGCCACATCTGTCTTGAAACTTTTGCATGGCGTTTGCTCACCGCATTCCGATGACCGGATAACCTTAATGCAAAGGCCGTCATATTGAACCCGGATTCGGGTTTTTCCGGGTGGATGCCTAAGTTTAGAAATGCATCCCGATCCAGACCCAACCCCGGCCAATAGGAATGGAAATATTTTTCGATCATCTGAAAGGGGAAAACATCATGGCCTGCCGACACCGGTGTATGGGTCGTAAAAATGGTGGTCTTGATATGCTGGGCCAGGGCCGCCGCAAAATCCTTTCCCTCCGACACCGTTGCCCTGATCCGTTCAAGAAGGGCAAAGGCGGCATGGCCTTCATTCAGGTGCAGAATATAGTGATCAATCCCCAGTTTTTTCAGCATCTGGGCGCCGCCAAGCCCCAGGATAATTTCCTGGCGCAGGCGCTGCTCCATATCCCCGGTATAGAGCCGGGCCGTGATGGTCCGGTTCCAGGGATCATTTATCTCCAGTTCCGTATCCATCAAATAAAGGGGAACCTGCCCGACATCCACCTTCCACACTGCCACGTGGATGGGCGGGTCGGTCAGCGGCACCCGGATGACCATTTGTTGGCCGGCCGTGTCCATGACCCTTGAAATGGGAGCTGCATCCCGGTTGATGGACTCGACAAAATTTTCCTGCCATCCGTCATCCCGGATCTGCTGCCTGAAATACCCGTCAGGATACATGAACCCCACGGCCACGAGAGGCAGGCATAAATCACTGCATTCCTTGATGAAATCGCCTGCCAGGAACCCGAGGCCCCCGGCATAAAAGGGCAAGGAGCGATGAAGACCGTATTCAGCGGAAAAATAAGCCACGGAATAGTTGCGATCCGGACAGACAGGGTCCAATACGCCGCATCTTTTTATCTTCATATAGTGATGGAAAGATTCCATGACCGCATCATACCGGTTTAGATAATCAGGATCGGATGCTGCTTTTTCAAGAAAATCCTGCGGCAATTCCCTGAACATTTTATCCGGGTTATGGCCGCTTTCCTTCCAGGCCTGACGGTCCAGGGTTTTAAACAGCATCCGTGCGCCGGGGTTCCAACTCCACCATAGGTTTTCAGCCAGTTCTTCCAGGCCTGCAAGACGACTGGGCAAGTGAGGGAAAAGCGGCACACCACCCATTTTTTTTTCCGTATCTAATGTCATAAGACAGCCTTTATTTTACTCGAATTTCCCTTGGTTTTTCAGACAGCATCTTCCTTGACGTATTCCGTGATCAGAAATGTTTAAGAGCAAGCTTCATGCCATGACCGGCCCCTGTTTTCAGATGAAGCCGGTCATGTTGATTTAAAGGAGGGATCCGTTCTTTTAAAACTCTGCGTGATATTAAAAAACGGTAGAATAGCGGTCATATGTGACCAGTGGTCGTATATGGACCGATTTTTCAGACAGGCCCAGTCAAACTGATTCATGGGTTTGATCACCGGAAACCCAGGTTCATTCATGCCGTCATAAAATCCTATTTTTTGCGCAGAAACAGTTTTCTAAACTCGGTGATGAATATGGTTGCCACAGCTCCGGCGGCACAGACGGCAAGTTCTTCCCATCGCAGAGGGAACGTGCGGAAAACCAGGTTGAAAAAAGGAACATAAATAATAATCATCTGCAAGATCAACGTAACACCAACAGCGGCTAAAAGCATGGGATTGCTGAACCAGGAATAGGAAAACAACGATTGATGCTGTTTTTGAACGCAGAGCGCATAGGCCATCTGGCAGAAGGTTAACATGGTAAAAACCATGGTCTGCCAGGCCTGGGAACCGGTTCCCTTATTCCAGAACCCGTATCCGACTCCTACTGAAATCAGGCCCATGATCACCCCCATCATGAGAATCTGCAGGCCCAGGCCCCGTGCAAAAATTCCCTCTTTCGGATCAAGCGGCGGGCGATCCATAATTTTCTGCTCGGCCTCTTCATATCCAAGGGCGATGGCAGGTATGCCGTCGGTCACCAGATTGATCCATAAAATCTGAATCGGAAGCAAGGGCAGAGGCATTCCGAGCAACGGCCCGGTAAGCATCACAACGATTTCCCCCGTGTTTCCCGTGAGAATATATCGGACGAATTTACGGATATTATCATAGATACGGCGCCCTTCTTTAACGGCTGCAACAATGGTGGCAAAATTATCGTCCAGAAGAACCATGTCCGAAGCTTCTTTGCTGACGTCGGTGCCGGTAATTCCCATAGCCACACCGATATCGGCTGATTTCAGGGCCGGCGCATCGTTTACGCCGTCACCGGTCATGGAAACGATCTCATGCTGTTTTTGCAGCACATCTATGATAATCATTTTATGGCTGGGCGAGACCCGAGCAAATACAGAGGTTTCCGGAATGCTAAGGTTGCGCTCTTCCTCGGTCATCTTTTCCAGATCCTGGCCGGTCAGGAAGGTGTCTGTATCCGTAAGACCCAATTGTCCGGCGATGGCGACGGCAGTAAGGGGATGGTCTCCGGTAATCATCACCGGACGAATTCCTGCCTGTTTACAAAGCCGCACCGCCTCAACCGCTTCAGGACGCACCGGATCGATCATTCCGGCCAGACCCAGATAAATAAGGTTCTGTTCATAACGCTCCGGCCGGTCCAGTTCATCGACATCGATGAAACGATAGGCCAGCCCAAGGACCCGAATACCGTTTTTAGACATGGCGGTATTTTCAGCCAGAATCGTATTTTTTTGTTTATCATCGAGAGGCTCGATCTTGCCGTTTATCAGGATGCGGCCGCAACCATCGATCAATCCGTCTGCGGCGCCTTTGGTCAACAGGATATGGCCGGTATGTCCGTCCTGTTCGGATAAAGCGGAAATAGGATAGGGCGACGCCTTATCGGAAGCCGAGGGCATGGCATGAACCGTGGACATGCGTTTGCGTTCCGAATCAAAAGGCAATTCACGCACCCGCGGCAACACGGTTTTAAGACCGGTCTGAACCAGTCCTGCCTGATGGGCGGCAAGCACCAGCGCGCCTTCTGTAGGGTCCCCTAAAATATTCCGGCGGGCGCCCTCGTCTATGACGGCATCGTTGCAGAGCGTGCCCGTCAGCAGCAGTAAAGAAAGATCAATATCTTCTTTGTGTCCGGCAACTGCTTCGGCAAGTGTAACCCTGCGGTCCGGCAGCACCACTTCGGTCACGGTCATTTTATTCTGGGTTAATGTGCCTGTTTTATCCGAACAGATCACCGTCACACTGCCCAGGGTTTCAACAGCGGCAAGCTGCCGGATCAGCGCCTTTTGTTTCAGCATCTGCTGTGCGCCAAGAGCCAGGGCGATGGTGACCACAGCCGGCAGACCTTCGGGAATGGCGGCCACTGCCATGCTGATGGCGGTCATAAACATCACCTTCCATCCGGCACCCTGCAGATACATCAAACCGGCCACCACAAAAATCAACCCCACGGCAGCCATGGACAGAGATCTGCCCAGCTTGGCCAACCGGCGCTGCAAAGGAGTTTGCTCGTCTTCCACACCATGCAGAAGCGTGGCGATTTTTCCCAGTTCCGTTTGCATCCCGGTGCTTGTCACCACGGCTTGCCCGCGCCCATAGGTAACCACCGTCCCCATATAGATCATGTTTTTCCGGTCAGCCAGGGCATAATCGCCGCCTTCAAGCCTGTGGGAATGTTTATCCACCGATTCCGATTCACCGGTCAGGGCGGCTTCCTGCACTTTGAGATTTACGGCTTCTATCAGACGGGCATCGGCAGGCACGACATTTCCGGATTCTATCAACAGGATATCACCCGGAACCAGCTCTTTTGCAGAAATCTGCTGTTCCTTACCGTCACGCAACACCCTGACAGTTGGTACGGTCATTTTTTTAAGAGCTGCCATTGCATTTTCAGCTTTGAATTCCTGCCAGAAGCCGAGAATGGTGTTCAGCACAACAATGATGAAAATAACGACGGCATCGATATATTCCTGAAGCGCCGCCGAAATGAACACGGCTGCCAGCAGAATAAGGATCATCACTTCTTTTACCTGGTCCAGCAGAATACGCCAGGCGCTTTTTCTGCCCTTTTCAACAAGTTCATTGGGACCGTACGTATTGAGCCGCTGTGCAGCCTCGGCAGTTGATAACCCCTGCCCGGCAATCGTTGCATGATTTTGTAAAACAATCTCAGCGGTCAGGGCATGTGGCTCCTGCATAATTTTGCTCAGCGTTTGGCAATGATCCAGACCGCGTGCACGATGCCGGGAATGTAGCCTAAAAGGGTCAGAAGAATATTCAGCCAGAAGGCACCGCGAAAGCCCACCTCAAGAAAAACGCCTAAAGGGGGGAGCAGTATCGCTATAATTATTTTTACCAGATCCATGAGTCATTTCCTCTTAAAGTTCTTAAATGCCATTTTCAACAAAATGGACTCAGGTGCATCCACGCAGGACGAACAGCACCAATAGGATGGGGATAGGAATTCCCAGAGCCCAAAGCAAAATCCAACCAACCTTCCCCTTTTCATCCTTAAGCATATCGATCCTCCATTAAAATTGAATTTTTTTTTAAAAATGGCCTTCCTTCTGTTTTATTACTGGTTGAGCAAACTATAAATACTCAAGTTTTGTGCCAGGCTTTCAACACGCAATGTTTTATGATCTATCCTTTTGATTTTTAATCATAATCATTTAAATAAGCACTTATGAAACGGTCATTGGGTTGCCATATAGAAAGGGTCGGATTTAATCTTATGATCATATATGACCTGGAAACCGGCAAATGAAAACAAGAGGGTGCGGGCCGGTTAAACAATCAGAAAGGCCACATCAGGGCGGCCTATGGCTATAAAAAAAATCCTATGTATAATCCGAATTGTTTAAACAGTTCGCGGGGATTTGATGGCTAATACCCATTCGTCATTTTGACATACCTGGCAAAGCTGACCCTCTTCGTTGTTTTTTATATCCTCCACCTGTCCGCACCTTGTGCAGGCATATGGACCGGCACCAGGTAACCTCTTTTGTCTTTTATTATACAGGTGAGGCAATATGGGTAAGCCCCATCGCACTTCTTCATCTGAAAAATAATACAGGCTGACCATGCCATTGGTTTCAATGATGGCCAGTCGCACTTGGCCAAGGTGGCTGACGCCGCGCTGCCGCAACAGTGAAAAAAACTCATCATGGGCGATTAGCTCCTTTTTGAAATTTGTAAAATTTAATTTGCCGTGTTCAGCGAGGTAAACCGGTTTACCTTCGAGCGCCCTCTCCACCTTATCACTACTGTTGATCAGGAACGTCATAAACCGGTAAAGCGATATCACCACAGCAAAGGCCATGAACCCTGACAACATTCCTACATCTTTATAAAACATGGGATCTCCCGCAGCCGAACCAAGCCCGATAATCACACCCATTTCAAAGACAGAAAGTTGTGTAACGCTTCTTTTACCCAAAATACGCAGACTGAAAAGAATGACGAGAAACATCAACAGGGACCGTAGTGCTACTTCGGGAAGGAAAGTCCATTTTTCTGAGCCGAGCAAAAATGTATGCCAGTCAATTTCAGGATAGAAATTGTTTTTAAGAAAATGAAAATTCATAGGTTGGCCTTTAGCAATAAATCGAAGTTGAAAATTTGATTATTGTGAATCTATTGATCTGGTCTTATGTTTGTGCTCAGTCATGCCGGTTGAATCATCCGGCGCTATCGGGCTCTATCTCTCTTCCTTGAGCGGCTCTCGACCCATATGTATTTGAATAGACCCAGGTAAACTCAGCGCCGAACAGAAAGATCTGTGCCCCGAAATAAACCCACAGCAATAAAATGACCAGCGACCCGGCAGCGCCGAAACCGGATGCTACACTGACTTTGCCCAGATAGAGCCCGATGAGGAATTTGCCGATGGCGAACAGGAAAGCGGTTACTGCCGCCCCAATCCAAACATCCCGCCAGTGGATGGTAGCCCGCGGCATAAATTTATAGATCAGCGCAAACAGGAGAGTCGTAATAGCAAACGAAATGCTCAAATCCACTGCAACCAGAACGATTTCCCAATCTGAGAACAGTATACTGAGCCATTTGCCGATGGCGGCGATGGCAGCACTGATGATGAGCGAAATCAGCAGGAGGAATCCTACGCCCAGCACCAAGCCGAAAGAGAACAAACGAGTACGCAACAAGCGCCATAAACCGCTCTCTTGGGGCGGGACGGAAACACGCCAGATGCGGTCCAGATCGCTTTGTAATTCCCCAAACACCGTGGTGGCCCCGATGATCATGGTAATGACGCTGCCCGCTATGGCCAGCATGCTGTGAGCCGGCTCATAGGCGTTTTTCAGCAGGCCCTGAACGGCGATTGCTCCTTCCTGCCCGATAAGGTCTTGGATCTGGCCGATGATTTCCCCCTGGGCTGCTTCATGGCCAAAAACGAGACCGGCCACCGTTATGGCGATTATCAGCAGCGGTGTAATTGAAAACAATGTGTAGTAGGCAATCGCTGCCCCCATGCTCGGGGCATAATCGTCCACCCAGGCCGTTACGGAATCTTTGATCAGGTCAAAAATCTGTTTAAGGCGCATACTGACCTCCATCAATAACGAAAACTTACAGGGTTCCTGAAACCATGCTTTCAAACAACCTCCCGGCCCAATATTAACATGCTGTTAATGCATAGCCTTCCACTGTTCAACCAGCTTTTTTTCCCCGGCCGTCAACTTTTTCGTTAATATTTTTTCTACGGTGACATATAGATCAGCCCGCTGGTCAGGGTGTTTCATTTTTGACATTCCCATTTCCTGAAGCCGGAAAATACGACCATTTCAGGTTTCAAGTCGTCATTGTCGCGCAAAAACTGCTTATCAGGCAAAACCTTGACCTTAAGTGAGCAACTCGATACCCTCTATGACATTCCGGTTATCATTTTCATTAAATTCATTGGCCATCGTTATCCCTCTTTTTCTCAGGCTGGTTTTACCAATAAACGGCCACCGGCTTTCGGACTCTGTCCTTTGGGTCCGGTTCCATCTTTATTCGGCGTCTTCAATCCCTTTTTCCATCAAGTTAATATCAATTGGTTTTAAACTTTATTTGAAATTTTTGCTCAAAAGCACACGCAATGATTTGGGCAACCTGGTATCCTGAATCAATGAAATCCATATTAATGACCAAATCAAATTCATCAGAGGAGACTTTTTCCCTGAGATAAACCGCTTTAAAAAATTCATGATGTTCATCATCCATGGTATTTAATCTTTTCTCGGCTTCGCCTTGGTCAACACCCAGCATATTTGACAGTCTCTCAATCCGGCGCTTCCTGCTGCATATCAATTCTACCGACAAAATCGTATGACGGGGCAGGATCAAATGGGTTCCCCGGCCCACAAATATCGTCGGCTCAGTATGCGCCAGTGCGGTAACCGTTTTTGCCAACTGCCGGATATATTCGTTTTCGAAGCATTTCTTTTCGACGGAGAGCGCCACAAGCAATTCTCTCATCTTTCCCGGAACCCGTTCATCATAAAATTCAATGATCTTTTCAGTCAAAGTGGAATCCTTTGCCATATATTCCATTATCTCTCTATCAATCACACGATATCCTGTCCTTTCCGACAAAGATTCCGCCGCTTCCAGAGCCCCGACACCTATCCCGCGAGATAGACAAATGCAGTTTTTCTGTGAGAAATCTTCAAGATTTTTTCTTGCTGCTTCTTCACTTTGCCATTTCTGAATTTGTGATCCTGTCCAATCTGAGGCACTCATCATTTTCCTGCCGTAGTATCCAGGTGGATGTGTATTTTCGCCTGCTGTTTTTTTCATATCTTTTGTCTCCTTTTTATTGGTTTCCATTTATTCTATTGGATACATTCCCATTATCTCCCGTCGGCGCCGGCTCTTATTTTTTCAAAAAAAGGGGTCTGCTTTTGTTTGATACACTCGGCCGCATACAAATACATAGCTGCGGACCATGTCTGCCAATCCTGTCCTTTGGGTTTGCCGTCCTGGGCTTTAACCCATTCATTGAAGCCGAATTCCACCTTAGCGGTTCGGGACGCCCGCATCAGTTGTGTGAGGGCTTCAAATTTTTTTTCAGCCAGTTTATGCCTGCCTGCAGCAGTTAAGGCGGCAATATAAAATCCGCAGACAAAGGGCCAGACTCCCCCGTTGTGGTAATCGCCGGGAAGGTTGAATTTTGCATATCGAGGCCGCCAGTCGTCATCTCCCGGATGGATATACGGGAAAAAATTGGGGGGCAGATCAAGGGCCAGATCTCCGTTATTCCTGAGTTTCTGACACTCGTCCTCTATCCAGGCGATCATATGCAGGGATCTGGACGGCGAGGCAATGCCCGAAAGAATGGCCAGGCTGTTGCCCAGAAGGTCAAAGCGTTCGCTGTTGTATATCTTATACGCCCAGAGGGCATAATGGGGTTTAAAGGGTATTTTTAATCCGCCTTCCAGATAATGTTTATCGCCCTCTTCTTTGATGGAAAGGCGGGTGGTCATCTTTTTCTTTAACGACTCCGCAGCTTCATCAAGGCCGAATAATCTTAAATAGGTGTATACGATGGTGTTGACAAACAACCCGTATCCCAAGACCCACTGTTCATCCCGCCAGTCGCTGGTGGGCAGTTGGGCCACCAGAATCCGGCCCGATGGAGACTGATACGACATCCAGGTCAACGCTTTTTTTACCGCCTCTTCTAAAAACCCGGTTTCTCCTGTAACCTCTCGAAACAATTGTATGGCCATGAGAAATAAAGGGGTGGTATCGCTGGCGCCGCATTCTTCAGGGTCATGAACAATGGAAGGGATATGCCCGAGTCCGGTCTGATGCTTGGCCAGGGTTTCAAAAACCGTTCTTAAAGAATGGATTAAGGTTTCATCTCCCGTTACCAGAATTCCCAGAGCTGAAATCATCAAATCTCTGGTATAGGGTTCGGGATACCCCCAGCCTGCGGTCCTGGGAAGATTGAAGAACGGGCCTTTGCTGTTATGCAGCAGCACCTCAAGGGCCGCCTTTTTGGCCTCTTCGATGAATCCACCGGGTTTTTGCTCCATCATGTGATCCCCAGCCGTGTGGAAATGATATCTACAAAACGCCTGGCAACGATCTTATAATTAAACTGGTCCACCACCCTTTTTCTTGCGGCTTCCCCCAATTTGCGGCGCAGGTCCGGGCTTTCCATTAAATCCATTAAATAATTGGCAATATCATGGACACTGGCCCGGTAATCCACCGTGCGGGGGCACGGAAAAACGATCCGCCGCCGTTCCTTTGACCCGGATTCATTGAATACCATGGTTTCTTTTAAAAGGATTTCCTGGGCCACTTCGGCCAGAAGCGCCGTTTCGCCATGGACCAGGGTATCCAGCATGCCCATGGCCTTTATGCCGATCACCGGCTTTTCGCAGGCCCCGGCCTCAACCTGGGGCATTCCAAACCCTTCCAGCCGGGAAGGGGCGGCGTAAATATCACAGGCGTTCAACAAATACGGCATGAAATTTCTGGACAACCGGTTCATCACATTGATGATATTCTGGCTGATCCCCAATCGATTGGACAGTTTATGATCGGATTCATTCTGCGCTTCGGTTCTGTCCTGGGGCCAGACCTTGCAGACATATTTCCAGGGAGGCGCTTTGGGATTATTGATGGCCAGAGCCTGCATGACTTCCAGGGCCCCCTTGGAGGCCGCATCCCCGCCAACGGTTAAAACCATCATATCATCGGGCCCAATCCCCAGGGATTGCCTGACCGCAACAACCTTGGGGTCTGTTCTGTCCATGGGATGAAACGCATCCGTATCACAACCCACCGGCAGCACTTCAATATTGTCTGCCTTGATGCCGTCCCGGATATACACGTCTTTCACCCAGTTGGATGTGACCAGAATCAGGGGCAGGCTGTTTAATATTTCACGGTAATTTGAAATATACCCATCGGCCACCAGCCAGGGAACCGGCTGAACCCCATACTGCTGGGGATGAAGAATCAGATCCGGCGTATGGCCCCAATACCCGACCCCGAGAACCACGTCGGGTTTAAACCATCGGTAATACCATTCTTTTTCCTGGGCCGATTCAAAATTGACGGGATGGACATCCACCCCCATTTCCTTTAATCCCCGGTACAGCAATTCCCCCTGGGTGGCCAATCCGCCGGGAGAAGCGGGATAGTCATATAAAACCATAACTTTCATTTTTTATTGTTTTCTCCTTTTTTAAAACACCGGAAAGCCTCTTTTCCCGGTGTTGTCATCGCCTCAAAACTGTCTTTTGAAAACCTGTAGGTCCGGGTGATCATACCGTACTTTCCGGACAGGACCGGTTCAGGAAGTTCAATGATCCTGTCGGCATCCGGCATGGCCTGGGGATAAAGGCTTTTGTCATGATCCTGATAGGCGAAAAACCATAATTCAGATGCGTCGATGATGTTTTGCTCCCACAAATAGAATACAGCCCGGCCGGTCTCTTCATGCCTTTTGTGCCGGGTGTATTCACCGGCAGGACTGTGGGTCATGATCAGATCATAATGAATGGGGGGCAATAACCCTTGAATGGCTGTTTCTGTTTCTTTTTGGGGGAGGGGTTTTTGTTCCGGGCCGTCGTCAAGATTGCCCATGGCACCGGTAGCGCCATAAAGGGTCAGGGCCTCAAAAAATTTCGGGGCCCGGTCGGGATCATTTTTGCGAGACAGGCAGATGATGGTCCAGTTGCACTGGGGATTCATCAATATCATCCCCCCGGCCCAGAGGGTTTCATCGTCGGGATGGGCGACAATGACGGCAATTTTTTGATAATCAAACGCCTTATTCATATTCATTGCCGATCTTCCTGGCTCTTTTGGGATGATCCGGATCAATCTCGAGTTTCAATGCGGTTTCGATTAACAGATTCCAGCCCATGGCCAATTGCAGATAAGGCGTAAATTCTCCATCATCAGGGATCTGCACTGTCGGGAAAGATGTCTTCCGGACGGATATGGCAATAACGGTCAGGCCGATTCCTTCGACCAGCGTTTTCCGTATTTTGGCTTCTTCCTCAGGGAAAGGATCGATAATGACCATCACCTCATCTTTTTTCATGACCTCTTCAATGCCGTGAACGGCATAGGTCCCCTCCAGGTAATCTGATTTTTTTCCGGTAATTTCATTGGCTTTCAGCGCCAATTCTTCTGAAACACCATTATTCCGGCCTGAAAAATAGATCATGCCGGCAGAAGCCAGTTGATTGACTATTTTTTCAGGAATTTTTGTTTTTAATACCTGGTCGATGAGTTCCCCGGTCTTGTTTAAATCCGGAAGCGCCTGATGATTGGATTTTCGAAACAGGATATCGTAAAACAGGGCCTGTTCGATCACGGTTTTTGTTGCCGCCACCGCCTCTTCATGCCCGCTTTTTAAGAGATAGGTATAATCGGCCTGATTCATCATTTCAGTATCTTTGTGGGCAACCACGGCAATAATCCGGCTGTGGTTTTTCTTTTTTAATGTTTCAATCAATTTTAAACTTTCTTTTGTTCTGCCTGAATTGGAAGCAATAAAAACCGTGTAGTCGCTCAGATCATATTCCGCAGCCTGGCTTGCGCCTTCTGTGATGATGCTTTCTTTATAGTTATGATGCCGGGCGTCACAAATCACTTTTTTGGCCGGAAAAATTCTTGAAGACCCTTCACCGGTTAATAATATTTTCCGGTGAAGGATGTGCTCTGCGAATTCAAAAATCTGCAAAGGCGCCATGGCGGCCAACACTTTTTTGACTTCCAGCATTTCCCGGATAAGGAAATATTTTTGATATTTTCCGTCACGGCTGTTCATGGCTGATTTCCCTTAACATCAATAGGTTAAGACACTGCCCGCATACACTGGATCAATTTTCTAACTTCAACGGTTGCAATACCGGAATTAATATCAGACATGGCGTATGGAATGACCAGTTCCTTCCGGTGAATGATGGAACCGCAGGAATAGACCACATTGGGGACATACCCCTCCCGTTCTTTTTCATTGGGGGTCAGAAGCGGTTCATCCAGACGGGCAATAATCCGTGCCGGGTTTTCCAGATCCAGCAGGATGGCGCCGATGCAATACTGGCGCATGGGTCCCACCCCATGGGTCAGCACTATCCAGCCTTTTTGAGTCTCTATGGGCGACCCGCAATTGCCGATCTGGACGAATTCCCAGGGCTGTTCAGGTTCCTGGATCACCTGGGAGGTCTGCCAGAAATGCAGGTTGTTGGAAAACATGATATGGTTGTTTTCGCCTCCCTGGCGTGACAGCATGGCATATTGACCCTTTATTTTCCGGGGGAAAAGGGCCATGCCCTTATTTTGAGCCGCATCGCCGTTGAGTGTCCGGATTTTAAAATGAATGAAATCCTTTGTTTCGATCAACTGCGGTAAAATGGTCACCCCGTTATAGGCCGTATAGGTGGCGTAATAGGTGGAGTCTTGGTTATCATCAAAAAATTGAACAAACCGGGCATCTTCAATCCCCCGGCTCTCGTTTCTTGAAACCGGAAAAATAACCCGTTCCGAGATTCTATGATCGGCATGAAAGTCCACTTCATAATTGGAATCCGCAAGCCAGGTCAAAAAACGGAAGGCTGTTTTCTGTTTGACCGGAGAAAATTGCGGACATGCTCTGAGGATGCGGATTTGTTCGATGAGTTCCTTAAAGGTGAATTCTTCGGGCAGGCGGTCGAGAATATAGGCGCTGATGTCGTTGTCGGCCTTCATTTCATTGAGTTTCTGCTGGAAAACGGACCGGTTGTAGACAGGGTCCTTTTTTAAATCCGGGGTTTCCACAAATTCACTGACCGGATCAAAACAAAAGGTGTTGTGCCGGTTGAGGACGCCGCTTCGGAATACAATGGAGGATACATGGCCCTCACCGGTGGCCCTCAGGCTCATGACAAACCGGAGGCTTCCTTTTTCAAGGTGGCTCTGATCCGGATGAGGAACAATGGACGGGTTGAAAAGGGCGGCGGACTCTATGGCATACTCTTTTGTAAAATAAGCGCCGATCAGTCCCTTTTGAACATCATTGAGCAATACGCCATCCGGCAGGAAATCCTTTACCCGTTCCAGGTGCCGTTCAAAGATATGATGGATATCTTCGTGCCGGGCCGAAAAGTCCTTGAGTATTTTTGCCATCAGATCTTTGGCGGCGGCATCGGGCAGATCCATGACCCGCCCGATAATTCTGGATATGCGATGGGGGTCATCCGGAAGATGAGGCCGTGTAATGACCCGGGATATATCCCCGATGATCTTGTTGGATTTTCTTGTTACTTTCAATTGAGCGGGGTGTTTTGCCTTCATGTGCTTCCTTATATAAATACCATTTTAAGAGCAGAGATCGATCCCGGCCGCTATCCCATGGCCGGCCGGGGAGAAGAGAGGCAAAGCGATACCAGGTCGTCAATCTTTGCCGTACCCGCACACATGACCGTATCCGCACCCCCCCAGTAAATTTTCACCGTACCGTCCCCTTCCGGAACAGCTCCGCAGGTAAACACCACATTGGGAACATAACCGACCCTTTCCCAGGGGTCTTCCGGCTGAAGAATCCACCCGTCGGAAACCCCGATAAGGATGGACGGGTCATCCAGGGCATGCAGCGCTGCGCCGAGCCGGTATACGGTTCCGGACATGGTTTTGAAAACCCCGTGATAAATATTCAGCCAGCCTTTGCCGGTTTTTATGGGCGGGGCGCCGGGCCCGATTTTCATTTCATCCCAATGATAGGCCAATGGTTTCATGATCACCCTGGACTCCCCCCAGTGAATCAGATCGGGAGAATAGGAAATCCAGATGGACCAGGGGGATATTTCCGAATGGGGCCGGTCCAGACGCACATACCGGCCCTTTATTCGTTCAGGAAAGATGACCACGTTGCGAAAATCCGCCTGGGTGATGAGGGCTATGCGTTCCACACTTTTAAAATCCGTTGTCCGGGCCAGGGCAATGCGGGCCCCGTGACGGGAATAGGCGCTGTAGGTGAGCAAAAATTCATCTCCCATTGGATTGATCCGCAGGTCTTCTACGCCGAAGGCTTCATACTCGGCAAAAACACCCTCTGCGGCCGGGATTAAAAAGGGGACGGGGCTGACGGTAAATGAAAATCCATCCTTGCTGTCGGCCCGTCCGATGATGGAACGCCCGTTGTAAAGATGGGACCTGAACAGCATGATATATTGCCCCTGATATTTGGCCACACCGGCGTTATGAACCGTTGCCACCGGATAGGGAATATCCTCCCGGGTCAGGATGGGATTGTCTGCACAGCGCGTAATGATATCTTTCCGGGTATTCATGATAAATTCTCCTGATGGTTAATTTCTTCCAAAATCATCTTCCAGCCGTTCAATATCATCTTCACCAAAATAATCGCCGGTCTGAACTTCCGTAAATACCAGGTTTTCCATGCCGTCATTGTGGATCCGATGAACGGATCTGCGCGGGATATCCACCGATTGTCCGGCCACAACCCTCTTTTCCAAGCCGTCCAGGGTCCATATGCCCTGGCCGCTGACCACAAACCAGTGTTCATCCCTGTGCTGATGACGCTGGAGGCTCAAGCGTTTTCCCGGATAAACCACTATTTTTTTATTCTTAAAGGCATTCTCATTGGAAAGAATCCGGTAAAATCCCCAGGGCCGATGATCTTCACGCTTTGCCAGTTCAAGTATCTCTTCATAAACCTGGATATAGTTTTCAACCATGTGATCAACGGTGAAATGATCGGAAACGGTTTTCCGGCAAAAGGCCCGGTCAATGCCGTGGATGCGGTCAACGGCCAGGATCGCCTCTTGAATGCCGGAAACCAGAAACCCGTTCTTCCGGTCTTGGATCAATTCGGGCATGCTGCCCCGGTTAACGGCAATCACCGGGGTGCCGCAGGCCATGGATTCAATGACACTCAGACCAAAAGGCTCGTCAAAATTGATAGGATGCAGCAAAGCTGCGGCCTTGCCCAGAACATCATTTCTTCTTTCCGGCCCGATGCTCCCCAGATAGGTTACCCGGTCGTCATCGATAGCCGGCCGGATATGCTCATTAAAATAGGCCTCATCCTGGATGATCCCGGCCATGACGAGTTTTCGGCCCGAGGCCCGGGCAATCTCGACAGCCTCTTTGGCGCCCTTATCCGGGTGGAACCGGCCTAAAAACAAAAGAAAATCCTCGGGATAGGGCTGAAAATCAAATTCCCTCAGGTCAATGCCGTGATGGATGGTCCTGATATAGTCCAGATCCGGGTCCCGGTCGGCGTGGCTGATGGACACATAAAATGTTTTTTTATTGTATTTTCTGAACACCGGCAGAATGTTAGGCGATGAAAACCCGTGGATGGTGGTGACCACCGGGGTGTGGGTAAATCCTGTATAGGTCAGGGGCAGAAAATCAAAATGATTGTGAATCATATCGAACTCTTCGGCATGATCAAATAATTCGGAAATATGAAGGCATTCAAATACCTTTGGAATGATGGTGTGATCTTCTTCATATCCTCTGGCGCAAACGGCATGCAGGACGGCATGGGTCAGGGAATCGCCCGTGGCGAACAAGGTGACGTCATGGCCCCGCGCAACCAGGCCTTCCGTTAACAGGGAGGCCACTTTTTCCCAGGGGCCGTAGTGCACCGGCGGGGTCCGCCAGGCAATGGGTGACAGTATGGCAATACGCATCATCTTTCCTTTATTTTAAATCCGTTGACCGGAACGGCGGTTGATTGAATATTTCATCGGCATAGAGCTTCTGCAAGGTCAGCAAAGACAAAAGCCATGCCAGCGTGGACTCTGCGCCCTGATTCTGGTTGATGCCGTCCACCATGAGCCCGTCCCGGCAACCGCCGGTCTTGGGGTCATAGAGGGGCATATTCAGATCATTATGCCCGAGAAACCAGTTAAAACTCATGACGCTGTTTTCAAACCATTGCCGGTCCCGGGTAATGTTATAGGCTTCCACACAGGCCTCAACCATGGCTTTGGCTTCAATGGGCTGCTGGTCGAACCGGGCCATTTTTCCCCCTTTTTGATACCAGCCGTTGCTGCCGACGGGCGCAAAATGATGATCGTCCGTCTGGATGGCCAGGAGCCATTTCAGGGAGTTGAGACCCATATCCGCCATATCGCTGCGCTGCATCCGGCTTCCGGACAGGATCAAGGCCTGGGGCAGTTTGGCATTGGCATAATTCAGGGCATCTTCAAGCCAGGGCCAGTCCTTTGTCCCATGATTTTTGAACTGGACGAATAGCCGGTCCGCCAGGATATCCCTGATCCTTCTGGCATCGCTGTCCCCGGAAAATTTGCCCAGGTAGGCATCCAGACCGATGAGAGTGAAAGCAACGGCCCGGGGGGCAAAAAAAGATTCCGCAACCCCCAGGGCCTTTTTGAACAAAACGATGCTCACGGCCAAGTGGCTGGGGTTCTCCAGATATGCCACGGCCTTTCCCAGGCACCAGAGCGCCCGGCCATGGGAATCTTCCGACCCGATCTCTTTCACCCATTGCCGTGTATAGTCCATAAAATTGCGAAACCGGCCGCTTTCTTCATCAAAGGCATATAAAAGAAACCCAAGATAATGACCGGCCAAGGCATCCAGGCCGAATCCGTTGTCCGGCAGGCATTTTTGCCCCAGGACGGCCGTCAGCAGGGCTCTTGCATTATCATCGGTGCAGTATCCATAGGCCCTGTCCGGGATGGTATGATTGGCATGCTGGAGGATGCCGGTGTCATCGGTCATGGCCTTGAGATGATCCAGCTTGATCTCGGGCAGATCGAAACGGGTGATGGCCTCAATGTCTTCAATATAGGAATACCTGGGCCGCGGATGGCGGATGCGGTTTTGGCGGACCTCTCTGAAAATCTCCAGATACCGTTGGGAAACCTCTTTCCACAAGGCTTCACGCGTAAAGGTATAGGCTTTTTTGCGCATGGCGTGGCGTTGGCCGTCATTGTCCAGAAGGGCATTGATTTGTTCCGCCAAGGCTTTTGAATTTTTAAAGGGGACGATTTTCCCCCGGCCTTCAGCCAGCATTTCAACGGCATACCAATAGGGGGTTGAAATAATGGCCTTGCCGGTTCCCATGGCATAGGCCAGGGTTCCGGAGGTAATCTGGGCCTCTTCAGGATATGGGGAAATATAGAGATCGGCAATGCCGAGGAATTCACCCAGTTCCCGTAAGGCCACAAAACTGTTTTGAAAGATGACATGCCGGGTGATCCCCAGTTTGTGAACCATCTGCTGGAGCATGATCCGGTAGGACTCCCCCTGAGATTTCAAGACATGGGGATGGGTGCGGCCAAGAATGATATAGACCACATCCGGATGTTTTTCCAGAACTGCGGGAAGGGCCTGCAAAACGGTTTCAATTCCTTTGTTCGGGGACAGAAGGCCAAAAGTGAGCAATACCTTTTTGCCTTCCACCTCGAATTTATCTTTGTTAAAACTGGAATCGATAAAGGGCATGTCCGGTATCCCGTGATGGATAAAGGCGATTTTCTCACGGGGGACCCCGTAAACGTCCTGTAGGAAATCTTCAGCCTTATGGCTCATGACCACCAGTTTGTCCGACAGATCACTGAGTTTGCACATGACGTCCCGGTATTCGGGAGTTGGATCTTTTAAAACCGTATGCAGGGTCGTCACCACGGGCATGTGAAGGTCACCCAGCAGTTTGAGCAGATGGCTGCCGGCCGACCCTCCGAAAATACCGAATTCATGCTGGAGGCAGACGATATTGGCTCCGCTGATATTTAAAAACTGGGATGCAACGCCGTAATCGGCCAATACGTTCTGGTTGATTTCAAAGCGGACTTTTTCCGGGTAGGGATATCCTTCCAATCGGTCGTTCATTGCAAGCGTCCAGCAATCGATGTCCGGCGACAGAGACGACAAGCCTTCTACCAGGTCACTGGTAAAGGTTGCAATGCCGCATCGCCTGGGCAGATAATTGCCGATGACGGCAATGGATGTGATATCCTCATCATGTTTGAGTTTCGTTGTCATAGGCGCCTCTTTATTGGACCCTGATTTCCCTTGGTTCCGCTTCAGGCGTTTTCAGCAGCGTCAGGGTCAGAACGCCGTCATTCAGGACCGCCTCAATATTCCGGGTGTCTACTGCATGGGAAACGGTGAAGCTTCGCGCATAATTACCGATATTGTATTCCGTATATACGGGGTTTAGTTTTTCATAGGGCGAATAATCAATCCGTCCATCGATCTCAAGTATGTTATTCTCTAATTTGATCCGCAGATCTTCTTTTTTGACTCCGGGCAGATCCATCGTGACAATCAGGCTTTCTTTATTTTCCACAATATCGGTCTGCGGAATAAAAAAACGTCCGGCAACCGTTCGTTCTTCCTTATGTTCTTTCTTTTGCAGGTCCTGGACCTCGGTTTTGGCGGCAATCGTATTTTCAGCCATGGGTTCCTCCTTGTTCATGTAAAATCAGTTGATCACAATTTTCTTGGGTTTATCCGCTTCCGCCCTTGGCAGAACCACCGTTAACAACCCATTTTTGAATTCTGCGAGAATCCCGCCCCCCTCGATACGAAACGGCAATTTCAAGGAACGGTCAAAATTCAAGCCCTTTCGTTCCAGGCGATGGCAACTGCAATCTTGGCCATACTCAATCCTTCTTGTGCCGGCCAGGCGCAGGACATCCTCCCTGACCTCCAGAATCAAATCCTCTTTTTTGACCCCCGGCAGTTCGGCAGCCAGAACCAGGTCCCCTTCCTTTTCAAACAGATTGATAAACGGATAAACCCCCCGGCCGGTGGTCCCGGCCTCAAAAAAATTGTTATCCCTGGCTTTTTCCACTGCCTTCTGAATGGCGATATCCAGACCGTTTGATAATCTTCCAAACATACTCCCTCCTCATAAAATCAACGTTTTTTAAATTCAGCCGTCATTGTCCTCAGTTCCTCGCCCTGGGCGGTAAGGCATTCCGGTTTTTTTGTATCCTTTAACATGCCAGCGCCTCTTTCAGGGAGTTGGACACCACACAATTCCGGCCCCCGGTTTTGGCCTCGTATAGGCGATCATCCGCTTTTGAAATCCAGGACATCAAGGTTTTATCCGGATCATCCTGAATGATCCCTTGTTCCACCCCGATGCTGATGGTGACATGAATGCCTTCCGGCCGGGCCGTTTCAACCCCTTTCCGGATTTTTTCCGCAATACAGGGCAAAACCGCCGGAAGGATATTGGGAAACAGAATAATAAATTCTTCACCACCGAATCTGCCCAGGACATCCGATTTTCGCACATTGTTTTTCAACGATTGCGTCACTCCCCTCAAAACCTTATCTCCTTCGAGATGTCCGTATGTGTCGTTAATTTTTTTAAAGTGATCGATATCAATCATGAAAATCCCCATGTTCTCTTTTTTCCTTTGCGAGAGATAGGACAATTCCTTGGCAAGGATAAGGAATCCCCGCCGGTTCAACAAACCGGTCAATTCATCAATCACGGCAACCTCAGCCAAGGCTTTGTTTCTCAGCCACAGGCTCTGTAATGTTTCTCCCAGAAGCTCCAGTTCAGGAGTTATATTCCCATATTGGATGAACATTTCTATAAATCGTTTCATATGCCGGTCATAGGTGCCTTTCAGGTCGATATGCGCGGCCAGCGGTTTTAATGTGTGATAAAGAACCTCATAGGCCGGATGCAGCATAAAATATTCCAGCCGATAGGCCAGAATGAGGGCGTTTTTTATGTTCCGGTCGGCTTCCCACAGCTTCAGGAGGATTTCTATTTTTTTCATTAACTGTTTCAGCTCTTTTCTTGAGGCCGATGGATTTTCAAAAATATCGGGAAGCAAATTGCTCTGTGACGTGTTCCGGGCAATATTCCAGAAACCGGCATGAATTTTTTCCTCTTCGGCCATTTCCATCCAGAAGCATTTCAGCTCCTTAATTTTTTCCACCTCGGACATCCGGGTATATATCCAGGTCGCCCTTAGATTGATGCCGATGCACAGATCAATGATTTCAGGAATATTCTGATTTTTCATAATGATATCCTTTTGTAAAAAAGCCGGCTGTTAAGACGGGCCTGCAATCAATAAATATATCGCTCGCAGATTTTCCGGTAATGATAGCCGTAGATGGAAAGGGTGACGGCCGTGGATACCAGTTTTGGTTTTCGGATCAGGGTCCATAGAATCAGATACCAGTATTGGAACCGCTCTTTTCCGAAAACCCCGAGCCGCAAGGCTGCCCTGAAAAAGGAAAGAAACCGTTGAAAATCAAGGGGGGCAATGATTTCAGGGGCTTTGAGTTCCCGGAATAAGGTCCTGACCCGACGGTAATAGTTTTTCGGCTGATAGATCTGTCGCATGATGGATTGATACCCGTTGAACAGATTGTCCATGCCCATCCGGGGGATGATATTGGTGGTGCCGTCCACATTGTCCCCGGTAAAGGATTCAGCCACCCGGCTCTCCTGTTGAAGCCGGTCAAAGAGCCGGGTGCCCGGAATGGCCTGGAGCATGCCCACCATGGCCGTGACAATACCGCTGGTCTGGATAAAATCGATCTGGCGCTGGAAAATGGAAGGTCCATCATTGTCAAACCCGACAATGAACCCACCCATGACCTGCAACCCGGATCGGTGGATGATGCCCACGCTTTCCAGAAGATCCCTGTTTTTATTCTGGATTTTATGACATTCGCTGAGGCTGACCTCATCCGGTGATTCAATGCCGATAAACACGGAATCAAAGCCGGCCTTTACCATCATGTCCAGAAGCCCTGGATCATCGGCCAGATTGATGGAGGATTCCGTAAAAAAGACACACCCTTTTTTATCTTTGCGCCAATCGATCAAGGCCGGAAGCAGATGTTTTTTCAGATACACCTTGTTGCCGATAAAATTATCATCCACAAAAAAGATACTGCCGCGCCAGCCTGCCGCATAAATATGATCCAGTTCCAGAATGATCCGGGCGGCTTTTTTTAACCGGGGGATATGGCCGAACAGGGCCGTGACATTGCAAAAATCGCAGTTAAAGGGACAGCCCCTGGAAAATTGAAGGCTCATGGAAGCATACCGCTTCATGTTTAAAAGCCCCCACAGGGGAACCGGGGTGAGATCGGGATCACAGAACCCGGAGGCCCGGTATATTTTTTGAGCCCGGCCATTGCCCAGATCCGATAAAAATTCAGGCAGGGTCAGTTCCGCCTCATCCAGCACCAGGTGGTCCACGTCCTTGAACGCTTCGGGTTCGGAGGTAAAAAGGGGCCCGCCGGCCACAACCGTCGCATTCAATGCCTTGCAGCGGTCAATGATCTGCCGGGCCGATGTGCGCTGAATTGTCATGCCGCCGATAAACACCAGGTCGGCCCATAGAATATCCTTGTCCTTCAGGCGCTCCACATTTGCATCCACGAGGCGTTTGGTCCATTTTTCCGGCAGCAGGGCCGCCACCGTGATCAATCCCAGGGGCGGGAAAGCGGCTTTTTTGCCGATAAAACTCAAAGCATAGGTGAAGGACCAGAACGTATCCGGAAATTCAGGATAAATTAATAATATTTTCATCATAGGGGACTCCTTTGGCCCTGATGGCTTCAATGGCCTCCATGCCCTGGGGATGGGAAATGGTGTAAATCCGGATATTCAAGGGTTCCCGTAAAAGCGTTTTGATACCCAGAAGAACCCCGAACCGGAGGGAACGGATATGATGGTCCAGATTTTCCCGGGTTTCCCATTCCTCAAGCAGGCAGAAATGGTTTTTGTCATGGATATCGCAAAAAATGCTATAGTTTTTGCAACCCTTTTCCTTACCCACGGGTTCGATCAGCGAAAGAAGGGTCTGTGTAACCTCCAGATGTTTATCCGCAAGTGCATTCAGGTTAATTCTGACAACAATCATAACGATCACCTTTATAGTCTATGCCTGGCGGTTTGAATAACTTCATGATGAATTAACAGCAAGCTTCATGCCATGGCTTGACTTTGTTTTCGTGTCCTGTCCATCCTCTTGATGTAACCCAGGAATCCGGTGTTACAAACAGAAAAACGAAGGCGAAGAAATAGGAGGCCGGTGGTCACATATGGCCAAAGGCCACATGTGACCGGTCAGGGTTTCAGGATATCCAGCTTTCGCATCCGGGCGCGCAGGGTGCTGCGATTAAGCCCGAGAATCTGGGTCGCACTGTTTTCCCCGCTGACTTTCCAGTTGGTCTGTTCCAGAACGCGGACAATATAGTCGTGCTCCACTTGTTCCAGTGTTTTTGCTTCCACTGTTTTCTGGGCTTTGCTTAAATAGGCCAACGGCCTGTTAAAATCATCCACCATGCGCAATTTTGGACCCGACGAGATGATCAAGGCCCGCTCCAGGATATTTTCCAGCTCCCGGACATTCCCCGGCCAATGATAATTCGAAAAGGCATCCATCATGAGTTTGGGAACAATGGGGGTGTCTTTGCCCAGCCGTTTGGCAATTTTTTTGACATAAAAGGCCACGAGAAGCGGGACATCCTCTATCCGGTCCCGGAGGGGCGGCATGGTAATGGGAAAAACATTCAGCCGGTACCAGAGATCTTCCCGGAAGGTGCCTTTCTTCACTTCTTCTTCAAGATTCCGGTTGGTGGCGGCAATGATCCGGGCGTCCACCTTGATGGTATGGGAGCTGCCCAGGCGTTCGAATTCACCGTCCTGGATCACGCGAAGCAGTTTGGCCTGCAATTCCAGGGGCAGTTCTCCAATCTCATCCAGAAAAAGCGTGGCCCCGTCCGCAACCTCAAACCGTCCCAGTTGCCTGGAACTGGAACCGGTAAAAGCCCCTTTTTCATGGCCGAACAATTCGTTTTCGATCAGGCTTGCCGGCAATGCCGCGCAATTAATTTTGACCAGGGCCCGGTCTTTGCGAGGGCTGCCGTGATGAACGGCCCTTGCCACGAGTTCCTTTCCGGTTCCGGTTTCACCCAGAACCAATACCGTGGTATTGGTGGCGGCAATCTGTTCAACTTTATAGAGCACATATTTCAGCGCATCGCTTTTTCCGATAATATTTTCATGGTTATGTTCCAGTTTGATTTCTTCGCTCAGATAGGCTTTTTCCCCTTCCAACTGCTTTTTCAGCTTTTTTATTTCAAGAAGGGCTTCTTCTGCGGCTTCCTTTCCTTTTTCCGCCTCCTGCCGGGCCTGGGCGAGTTCAGATGTGCGGGCTTCAACAATGATTTCAAGATTCCGTTTATAATATTCCCGCTCGGTCACATCCTCAATGGCCAGAAGAATCAGTTGGGCATCGCTTGATTTCTGGTAGATTCTTCTGGCATTCAAATGCATGATTTTCGGGCCGATATTTTCAAAAGAATGCTCCACCTCAAAATCATTGAATACGGAATTCTGCGGCAGAACATCTTCCAGCAATTCCCTGAGCTTGGGGATATCCCATTGCCCGTTGCCGAGATCATAGATCAATGCGCCTTCCGTATTTTCCGGAGTGACGCAGAAATTCTTGTAAAAAGAAGGATTGGCGCCGACCACCTTAAGGCTGGTATCCAGCACCAGAAGGGGTTCACGCACCGACTCCAGGACATTGTGAAACACGTTTAAAAAGGCTTTTTGCATTTTCAGATCCTTTCCTGAAAGGCAAGGTAATGCCGTACTCTTTTGCAGGGCTTTAATAATTTTTACTCTCACCTTTCTCATTGGATGAAAACATATTGACCAGCATCTTGACGATTTCCCCAATCACCAGGGCATATTTTGCCAGGGAATCCGCAGTCTCAGTGATGGTCAATACCGTATCCGTTGTTTCATGGGAAATGGTCCGGACGGCATCACCTGCCTCTTCAACGCTTTTTTTTAAATCCCGGCTGATGCTTTTTGTATTCACTGAAATCTCATGAATATTGGGAACGATCTCGCTCAGTTGATCTTTGTTTTTTTGCAGCAGGCCTGCGGCCTCTTTGATCAACCCGTTCAGGTTTTTCAAGGTCATGATGGCATAGCCGCCGGCCACTGCAAAGAATACAAAAACGATAAACAAGCCCAGTTCATTCCAGGTAATGGAACCTTGCATAGGGATATCCTCCTCTATTTTGAGACTTCTTCTTTCTTTTCCTTGGCCGCAGCAAAGACTTTTTCTTTGGTGGCGGCCACATTGTCTTTAAGATTTTTCACGGTTCGGCCGGTCCGGTCGGCAATGATGTGCCGGGTTTCTCTGCCGGATTTCGGGGCAAAGAGGATTCCGGCGGCAACGCCGACAACGGAGCCGATACCGGCCCCCAGGATCAGATTTTTGGTCCTGTTTCGCCGGACATCCTGTGTTCGCGAACTCCTGAGTTTTTTCACCTGGTTGGCCAATTCATTCAGTATCATCATATATCCTCCTGATTTGATTGCGTTCATTAATAACATCGTTGACTCTCCTTTTTTTGATCCATCAGTTTCCTTATGGTTTTTGCAATTTCCGACATGGATACCGGTTTCATCATATAGGCCACGATCCCGAGTTGCCGCGCCCTTTCCTCATCAATCAGGGAGCTGTGGCCCGTGCAGAGAAGGATGGGGATATCCGGCCTGATCCGGATTAATTTTTCAGCCAGTTTAACGCCGGTCATCTTGGGCATGGTCATATCGGTGATGACCACATCAAAATAGCCGGGGTTCAGTTTAAAGACCGCCAGGGCATCTTCCGGGTCCGACATGGCTTCGACCCTGTAATCAAACAATTTCAATGATGCCTGGGCCATCTCCGCAACGTCCACCTCATCATCCACAAAAAGGATTCTCTCGGTGCCGTGGAAAGATTCATCCATGGGTTCGATCTTTACTTCAGGCCCTTGGTCCACCATGGGGAAAAACATCGTAAACCGGGCTCCTCCTTCCGGCCGGTTTTGAACGGTAATGGTCCCTTTGTGATTTTTTACAATGGTATAAACAACGGCCAGTCCCAGTCCTGAACCTTTTCCAACATCCCGGGTGGTAAAATAGGGGTCAAAAATGCGGTCCAGGAGGCCGGTATCAATTCCGGGGCCGTTGTCACTGACCGTAATTTCGGCATAATTCCCGGCCGGACAGGCGCCGGAGGCTCCCTGGGGCAGAACCCTTGTCCCCACCCTGATCTCCAGGAGACCGCCGGTCTCCTCCATGGCCTGGGAGGCATTGGTGCATAGATTCATCAAGATTTGCCCGATCTGAATCTTATCCGAAAGAATCATTACCGCCCCATCCGGGAACTCTGTATGAATGCCGATGGTGGCCGGGATGGATGCCCGCAGCAAAACAAGGGCATCCTTGATCACACGGATCAGGTCTGTGGGGGTTTGTTCCTTATTGGCGGTCTGGCTGAAGCTGAGGAGCAGTTTCACAATTCCTGCGGCCCTCAGGGCTGCGGCCCGGATCGTTTCGAGTTTGGGATAGGCCGGATGCCAATCCCGGGTTTCTTCAAAGGCCAGTTCAACATTCCCGATGATAATGAAAAGGATATTGTTGAAATCATGGGCAATGCCGCCGGCAATGGTGCGGATGGATTCCATCTTATGAATCTGATGAAGCCTTATCCGCAGCTCTTCCCGCTCCTTCTCAATTTGCTTGCGCCCGCTGATGTCAATGATCACGGTCCGGTATTGTTCCGGTCTCCAGCTTTGATGTGAAAACACGATGCTTTCCAGTTGAACATCCACAATGGCGCCGTCTGATCGGGTCATTCTGAATTCACAGACCTGCCGGTTTTTGGACTCGGCAAGATCCCTCAGATGCCGGTAATAGATATCCTGGTCTTCAAAAAAAACATACCCGGACAAGGGCCGGTCGATCAGAGAACTTCTTTCCACGAACAGCATATCGGCCAGGGTCAGGTTGGCATTGAGGATGGCTCCTTTTCTATCCAGGCAGACATACCCCACGGGGGTAAAATCATACAGTTCCGTATAGCGCATTTTGAATTCCATGAGTTCCTGCTGGGAGCGGTGCAATTCTTCATTCTGCAGTTCCAGTTCAACCTGAAAGGTCTGGAGTTCATGAATTAATTCAAGAGGACTTTCAACAATCACCGGCGGGCTTGTCGTTCCATTTTTCAGCATCAGCTCCTCAGCCTGCCGACGTAATTCATTAAATTTTTCCTGGATCGTGTCTTTTCTGTTCATCGGTGACATTGGTTTTCCTTTTCCCAATAACCTTAAGGATGGTTTTTTGGCCGATATTTCGATTGAGGGGATATCAGATCAAGATTTTCCGGCTTTTACTTCATCCTTAACTCTAGACCGAATCGCATATCGAGTCAACTCAATAGAAAGTCAGAAAAGAGCCGATTGATCGCCTATAAAAAATAGGCGCTATTCCAGGGTCGAAAGAAAGGAACGCAGGTTTATCTTTTTGTTTTTCAAGCCTGTCTTTTTCCGGATATTCTCGCGGTGGCGGGAGATGGTGTGGATGGAGCTGTTCATGATTTCCGATATTTCTTTATTGGTTTTCCCGAATTTAACCAGATCTGCGATATGAATTTCCTTGGGCGTTAAATTCACCATTTGATCGGATAATTTTTTTGAAAAGGGAGAAATGATATTTTTCAACTCGGATTCCAGGATATCCATCATATCCTTCTGGCTTTCCAAGGTAAGATTTTGCTTCAGATTCCGGATAATGGGGGCCAGGATCAGTTTGTGATTGGCAAAGATCTTTTCTCCGATTTCATTTTTATCCTCTTCTCTTTTTTTCAGCAGTATTCTCAGGGTGGCGTTCATATCTTCCAATTCAGCCGTTCTTTTCTTTACTTTCTCTTCAAGGGTCAGCGTGATTTCCCTTTGTTTCTTTTCAGCCCGTTTCCGCCGGGTAATGTCCCTGGCAATTTCCAGGCGCACCAGCCGGCCGTCGGTCCACGGGATCAGCAGACTGCTCAATTCATACCATTGATTGGAATCCTTATTGTAAAATTCCCAGATATAGGGCTCCCTGGGGTTGCCGGCCTCATCCATCAACCTGTCGTTGGTGCAGAATTCACAGGGCCCGTCCTGTTTTCCATGGATGGATGCCCAGCAGACCCGGCCGGTCAGGTCTGCTTGATGCTTTTTTTTCATATACGTATTCATAAAAAGGATCTCATAGGAGGTCATGTCGGCAATGTAGATGGAGGCATCAATCTTGTTCAGGACGGATTCCAATTGATATTTGCCGTATTGGAGAAAGAGTTCGGTTCTTTTGCGCTCGGAAACGTCAATGATCACGGTGCGATACTGGGCTTCCTCCTGGCAGGACTCAGGGATAACCGTGCTTTCCAGTTGCACATCAAAATGGGCACCCTCTTTTGTTTTCATTTTAAGGTCACAGATCTGCCGTTTTTTGGATTCGAAAAGCCTTTGCAGGTGCAGGTAATAAATATCCTGGTCCCGGGGCAGGATATGGTCGGAAAGCGGCCGGTTGAGAAGAGAACTTCTTTCCGTTGCCAGCATCCGGGCCAGGGTCAGGTTGGCATTGATAATCTTCCCCTTTGAATCCAGGGTGACATATCCCACGGGCGTAAAATCATAAAGCTGGGTATAATGGATTTTAAATTCCATCAATTCCTGCTGGGAGCGATGAAGCTCTTCGTTCTGCAATTCCAGCTCAATCTGGAAGGTCTGGAGTTCATGAATGAGTCGGAGCGGGTCTTCAACCGCAACAACCGTCCTTGAGAAATCCGATTTTGACATCAATTCTTCAGCCTGCCGGCGCAGTTCATTAAATTTTTCCTGGGCTGTGTTATTTTCCATCCTATTCATCCTTGATGAGCCTTTCAATGGTGACGACCCCGTTGATCATATCCCTCTCATCCCTCAGCGCCAGGACCATGACCCAGACCTTCAGAATTTTTCCTGTCCGAGTCATTCGGCAGGTTTCAAGGCTGTCAAACAATTTACCGGTAAAGGCCCTCTCTATAAAGGCCAGAGACTCTTTACGGTTTTCTTTGGGGATCATATCCTTGATATTCATTTTCAGGGCCTCGGATTCCGTATACCCGTAAATATCCGCGGCGCCCTGGTTCCAGAAGGTAATAGCGCTGTTTTTATCCTGGATCAGGATGGCGTCCCTTGAATTCATAATCACGGACAGACGCTGAGCGGTCAGACGGAACCGTTTAAATTCAGTGATATCTTCAAAGGTCACCACCACGCCGTCAATGACATTTTGCATGGTGCGGTAAGGCATGATCCGGGTTCTGAAAAATTTGCCGTCCCGGCTTTCCACTTCAAATTCCTGGGTGATGAGATCTTTTAAGACCTGCAGGGCATGATCCGCAATATGGAATTCTTTTAATTGGGTGGCAAAATGGCTGACCGGTCTGCCGATGTCGCTCACGGCCAATGGAATCAGGCTGATGACCCTGTCGGTGAACCGCCGGATATTCATGTCCATGTCTAAAAAAATCGTCCCGATCTGGGTGGAATTCAACAGGTTTTTCATGTCGTCATTGGCATCGGACAATTCATCGACCCGGCTCTGGAGTTCCGCATTCACGGTGGCCGACTCTTCGTTCAGGGACTGGAGTTCCTCTTTTGAGGTCTCCATTTCTTCATTGGTGGATTGCAGCTCCTCATTGGTGGATTGCAGTTCTTCATTGGTGGATTTGAGTTCTTCATTGGCGGTTTCCAGCTCTTCAATGGTGGTCTGCAAATTTTCTTTGGTGTATTGCAGTTCCTGTTCAAGCCGGCTTACCGTATGGTTCTTTTGGTCGCTCTTTTGGGGCGTCTTGGGTTTGGTTTTTGCTTTTTCCGAATCCTTAAAGACCACCATGAGCATGCCGCGAAGGGCGCCATAGGCCGGGACCGGTTTTACCGTCAGGTCAATCCGGATATAGCCGCCGTTGTCTTCGATATCAACACCCTTTTTGACGATTTCCTGCTTGACAATGGCGGCTTTGCGGATGGCCGACGCCAGCACGGTTTTCAGACTGGGCCGGGCCATGTCCAGGATATTGAAACACGCCTTGCCTGAGGCAGGTTCCAGATATTTTCCGGTCCGGCCGTGGATATACACGATATTCAATTTTTCATCAATAATGACGCAGGGAGGGGTGTCGCTTTCCTGCAGAATGGTTTCCACCAGTTTAAAACTGCTGATTTCCTCCGCCCTTCTGACCGCTTCAGGGATTTTGAGGGCCGGGAGTTCTTCCGGGGATGCCGGAACCGGCAGATTCAATATGGGATTGGCCCTTGAAAAGCCGGGCTGACGTTTGAAAATTTTCCATTTCCGGTCAAACATTTTAAACAGGGTTGTTTCCTGGCCCAGGGACTCGGATGAGCCGATGAACAGGAAACCATCCGGTTTCAGACTGTAATGAAACACGGGAAACAGTTTTTTCTGCAATTCCGGCCCCAGGTAAATCAGAAGGTTCCGGCAGGTGATGATATCCAGTTTTGTGAAGGGAGGGTCTTTGATGAGGTCCTGCAAGGCAAAGACCAGCATTTCCCGGATGGATTTTTTGACCTTGTAGTGATTTTCTTCTTTGGTAAAAAACTGTTTTAATCTTATTGGATCAAGATCTGCCGAAATACTGAGGGGGTAGAGGCCGGACCGGGCGATATTGATGGCATCCGGATCAATATCCGTGGCAAATATCTGGACGCTGAAATGCCGGTTCATTTTTTCCATGCACTCCTGCAATAAAATGGCCATGGAATAGGCCTCTTCACCGGTGCTGCATCCGGCCACCCAGATTCTGACCATGGCCCCTTCCGGTTTATCGGCCAGGAGTCCGGGCAAACATTTTTCACCCAGGACGGCAAAGGCTTCGGGATCTCTGAAAAAACTGGTTACGCCGATCAAAAGGTCCTTGAACAACACATGGACCTCGCGCTCGCTTTGGGTCAGATAGGTCAGGTAATCCTGGATATTATCGATCTGGTGCACATGCATCCGCCGTTCCACCCGCCGGATAATGGTATTTTTCTTGTAAAGGGAAAAATCATGATTGGTATGGGTCCGAAGAAGAATATAAATTTTCTGCAACGTCTTTTGACATTTTTCCTCATCCGCCGTAATCTTGTTCCGGGGTTTGACAATGGCATGGCGGGTATATTTAATCAGCGCTTCCGGCATCTTGTCCGCGGGCAGGACATAATCCACGAGTCCCGTGGCAATGGCGCTCCGGGGCATGCCGGCATATTTGGCGGAATCCTCGTCCTGGGCCATGACCATACCCAGTTCCCCCTTGATCTGTTTTAATCCGAGGCTGCCGTCACTGCCGGTTCCGGACAGGATAATGCCGACGGCGGAAGCGCCCTGGTCCTGGGCCAGGGATTTGAAAAAACTGTCAATGGGAAGGTTAAATCCCCTGGGATGGGGCAGATCCATGAGGTGCAGGGCTCCGTTTAAAATGGCCATATCCTTGTTGGGCGGAATGACATAGATCATATTGGGTTGAACCTGGAGCCCATCCGTTATGAGATGGACCTTCATCTGTGTTTTTTTCTGAATCAGTTCCGGCAGGATACTGATGTGGGTGGGGTCCAGATGAGAGATCAGGACAAAGGCCATGCCGCTGTCCCCGGGCATGGCCTTGAAAAACGATTCAAAGGCTTCCAGGCCACCGGCGGAAGCGCCCATGCCGACAATGGGAAACCGGTCAATGGTAAATCCGGGGGAGTCTCCGGGTGTTGAAATAGCTCGCCGGGTATCTTTTGCCGGGTCCTTTTTTTTTGTCATGGGCGTGTCCCCTGTCCTGAGAGGTTGGTGTGTACGGATGCCGTACCTGATTCCAGTTATAGGCCGGGTAGCCGCCTTCTGTCAAGGAAAGGATACCGGCATCATTTCTCATCGGGCCGGATTTCGTGCAAGGCAAGGCCTGCCAGATGATCCAGGTCTGCGTCCGTTACATGGGGAAGAAATCGCTTTCGATAGAGTTCATCATGCACAATCCGCACAATTGCGACCAGGGGGGCCGCCATGAGAACCCCCAGCACGCCGAAGGCGGCCACGCACAAGAGCATGGAAAAGATCACGGCCAACGGATGCAATTTCATGCCCCGGGCCATGATAAACGGCATGATCATGTTGTTCTCCAAGGCCTGCACGGCACCGTAGGCGAGCAGGACCCACAGCGGCGTCATCCCTCCCTGTCCCAGAGCCAGCAGGAGTGCGGGCAGGGCGCTGAGAATAGGACCCAGAAAGGGAACCGCTTCCAGAACGCCGGCGATAAGCCCCAGGACCAGGGCATCCATGAAACCAAAGATGGGCCACATGAGCAGGAATACCAGAGAACCGATGGTCAGCATTCCCAATGCCGTTGCTCCGGCCCAGGCAGGAATGAATTTTCCAATGCGCTGCAAAATAACCAGCGCCTTAGGGTGGTGTTCCTCGGGCAATAAGGAAAGCATTGCTCCAAAAACCGGGCGGGGATTCATGAGCATAAACACCACCCCGAAAAAGACCGTTACCAGAACGACCAGGATCTGGGCTCCGTTAAACGCCACTGCCGTGAAACTGCCCAGCAGGTCCTGAAACATCCCGTTCAACCGGGACCGAAGAGAGTTTGATTCTTCAGGGGACAAGGGTGAAGGAGTGGTTCGAGGTATGGTTTCCGGTTCCTTTGCCCCCCCGTCTTCCCGGGCGATTTCAGTGCTGACCTCAGCCTGAAGTTTTTCCTCGAAAATGACGGCCTGCTGCTCCATTTTGATCAGAGGCTTTTGCAGACGTTCCCAGTAACCAGGTACGGCATCGGAAATTTTAATGACCGAGTCCTTCATGGGTCCGAAGAGGGACCAGCCCACCAAAGCCATGGCTGATACCAATCCTGCCACAACCAAGCCCGTCGGTATCTTTCTGCCGCCCGTCAACGACCGCATCCGGGAAATCATTGGATTGACGGCAAGGGAAACGAGCAGCACCAGCAGGAAAGAGAGCAGAATGGGAGAAAGCAGCGAGAATGTCCGGATGAAGGCAAACAGCGCCACCCCCAATATCACATAGAATGAAATCGAGAGCGGCGCCGGTTCTGTCTTGGGATGGGCCGCCGGGACGGTTTCCTTGCGGCTGGGTCTCTCATCGTTGGCCATCGCGGTTAACCTAAATTCTGCCCAGAACGACCAGAATAAGAAGAATCAGCACGATGAGCCCGATTCCCCCGCTGGGTCCATAGCCCCAGGATCGGCTGTGCGGCCAGGCAGGGATTACGCCCACCAGTGCCAGTATCAGTATAATGAGTAAAATTGTGCCTATTGCCATGGTTTCTCCTCCTCTTTAAATATGATGGCCACCCGCCGCCGAATAATATCCGGCGGCGGGTGGTTTGACGTCTCAATGGATACCGGATCAGGTTTACTCAACGGTCATATTGTTGTAGACACTCTTTACGCCGTCAACATCGCCTGCGTATTTCCCGGCCAGATCCTTAGCGGCCGCAGTCTTGGCTTTGCCTGCCAGGGTGACCACTCCATCTTTGGTCTCGACTTTGGTGGCGAGGGCACTGGTCGAGCGATGGTAAAGCAATGAGGTTTTGACCAGGGCGGTAATGGATGCATCATCAATGGCTTCGATCACGGTCTCTGTTTTCTGGGCTGCGGTTTTGTTATCCGGGGTTGCAGCGGCTGCACCTGGCACGGTCATTTCATTCTTTACCATTTCAACACCTTCAACATCCATGACATATTCGGTGGTGAGGTCCTTTTGAGCAAGGCTGGAGGCCTCGCCGCGCAAAGTGACGGTTCCCTTGTCGGCGAGAACCTCGGTTCCGGTACCGCTGACGTTTCTATGAAATAAAAGGGTGGTTTTCACTTTGGTGATGAGCCATGCATCTGATTTTTCAGCAGGGCGGTTTTCACCTTTTTCTTCCAGCTTGTTGTCGACACCCTTAACGCCGGGCAGACCCGCAACGGTTTCTCCGGCCAATGATTTATGGGATGCATCCAGAACTGTCCCGGTCAAGGTGACAAATCCGTTTTTCGACTTCATTTTAATCTTATCGTCCTTGAGGTAGGTCTTGAACACATAGGTCTTTTTAGCGGATGATTCGATACGGTCATCCGTCTCATTTGCAAAAAGCGGGGCGGTGATGAACAGCATGGATACTGCGACGGCCAAAATTACCAAACGGTACATGGGTTTTTTCATTTTATGTTTCTCCTGTCTTTAAATTGATTTTAAATATAACGGGAAACGAAAAGGCTTCCCTCGGTCTTTATAATGAGTCAACGGATCTCGGTTCGAGATGTTCATCATAACCTGTCTGCAGGGAGGCCTCATCTTTTCTATAATACGGTCTGTCGCCGATATCATAGTCTGCTTTAGATTCTCCTTTATCACCGATATCATCGGCTCCTGTCCGTTTCAGAATGTCCCTGCCTTTATTTTTCCACTCTTTATCGTCGGCATGAATGGACAAGAGAATCCCCTCTTCTTTGATCTGCCCTTCATAATGAGATGCCTGCTTCGCTCTTCATCTTTTTCATTTCCGGCTATCCGTTCAGAAGGGTCTCAAGCCGTTCGTTTACCTCCGTCCAGTTCACTATATTCCAAAAGGCCTCAACAAATTTGGCCCTGTCGTTTTTGTAGTCAAGATAATAGGCGTGCTCCCAGACATCCAGAACCATCAAAATCCTGAACATGGGGTAAACATTGGTGTTGTGCTTTTCGACCTGCATGATGATGGGCCTGTTCGTCTTTTTACAAAAGGTGACCGCTGCCCAGCCAGAGCCTTCGACACTTAATGCCGTCTGGGAAAATATTTTTTTAAACCGGTCAAAGGAGCCGTATTCTTCATCGATTGTTTTTGCAATTGTTTTTGCCGGTTTCCCGCCCCCGCCTTTATCCTGGGGGGCGAGATTCTGCCAGAACAGCGAATGCAGCAGGTGCCCCCCGATGTGAAACGAGAGTTCCTTGAATGTCGCCTTTGTGTCGAAATCGGCACTGTCGGCCCTGGCCGTATCCATCTTCTGAAGGATGGCGTTGGCCCCATTTACGTAGGCTGCATGGTGCTTGTCATGATGCAGCTTCAACAGGTCTTCCGATATGACCGGTGCAAGCGCATGATAATCGTATTCAAGTTCGGGTAAACTGTATAATTTGGGTGTGTCCATTTTTCGTCTCCTTTTTGGGGGTGTTTGTCGGTTTCGTCAATGCATTGTTTCAGTCTCTCATCCAATGCCTCAGACAGATATCCTTTTATTTATGATAGTTTTTCAAATTCAGCCTTGGCAGCTCCACAAACGGGGCAAACCCAGTCCTCGGGCAGGTCCTCGAAAGAGGTTCCCGGCCCGATGCCGCCGTCCTCGTCTCCTTTTTCAGGATCATATATGTAGTCACAAGAGGTACAACGCCATTTTTTCATAATCACTCCTTTCTTTCTGTTAAAGTGTCGGTTCACTGACCCAATATCCTTCTTTCTTATAATATCGATGCAATCCGGTCTCATACTCCCGATAATCCCGGGTCAGCAGGGAATCGTCCGTGTATTCCGGCGAACTTTTGATGGTCTCGCGGGTAAGATTGAGCAATACTTTTGATTGAGTCCAACTGACGCGGTCAATCCATTGGGTTGAAATCAAAACTTTTTTCCCGGGCCACCAGTTTTTGGTATCAATCACAAGATAGCGAATGGCCCACAGGTCATCATCAATGATAAAATCATCTACGTGGCCGATCTCGCCGTCCGTTGCCTTAATCTCATGACCATTCACATCATTGGTGTTGAGCAGATGGTGATCCCAGGGTTTTGAGCCTTCGGCGGTTGCTCTCAAATTATCCTTGCCGCGCACGAGATTCGGACTGGATCCCCACATATAGGGGCCCTTCCAATACAAAGGCCAGCCATGATGCCCGTAATAGATCTCCTCATATTGCTGTGAAACGGAGTTGCCGGTGTTCAGGGACGGGCTGTCCTCAATCTGTTTTTTGGTCAGATTGACGGTGATGCTTTCCTTTTCTTTATCAAGGGCCAGCAACGCATACGGAGAAATCAAAACCTGCCTGCCCGTAAGCCAGTTCCCTGTGTCGGCCACCAGGTAGCGAATGGCCCAGTGCTTGTCATCAAAATAGAATTGACTGACCTTGCCGATTACCCCGTCGAGGCCTTCCAGCTTATAGCCCCGTAGTGTTTTTGCTTTGCTCAGCATGATGGTTGCCTTTCATTCTTTGACTTTGTTGATTGTGCTTCAAGGGTAAGAATTAAGGGCGGATCATGTTTCATCCGCCCTTAATCCTAATGGTTACAATTCAAGATGGGTTAGTTCTTTTTTCTTGCCAATCCGGCGAGACCAAGGAGACCCAGACCGAAAAGGATCACTGTGGCGGGTTCCGGTACGGGTGCCTGGTAGTCAGGCGGAACCAGGGTTGACAAGGTGAAGGTAGATCTATCGCCGGCACTGGTTGCGCTTAAAAACCAGATGCTATCGGTAGAGTCAAGGCCGGTTATGGATGCCCAACCGGTTCCCTTAATAGCTATGGAATTTGCCGTGGCAAATTCGACCTCAGAGGTCAGCAAATCATAGCTGTATGTTTTACCATCATAATCAATCACCCAGAAATTTGAAATTTCCGTATTCACATCCGGCACAAACGTGAAGGTGCTGAGTGCAACAGGTGTATTTCCAGGAATCGCAGCATAATCAAAGGTCCCTCCGTGAGTTGAGACGACAACATCGGTGAACTCTTGAAACGTCGTAGCCATATCCAAAAATCCACTGTCCGACTGGAATGTCCCGCTAAAAGACGTATACCCATAAATCGTTGCAGCCTGCGCATTGAACGCAAAAGCGCAGATCACAGCCACTAAAAAGGTGAAACTCAGCATTGTTTTTTTCATAAATCTAATCCTTTTTCCTTAAATTGTTTTTATTAAATTGTTTTGAAAACTTCAGGCGTTAAGCCAGGGGATAAATAACCTCATCGAAACAAAAACATCTTGCAGCCAAATCTTTTCAGGCCGGCGGCCTCCTCCTTTCTGCCTGCCTCAGATTAATGTTTATCATTCAGCGGAAATCCTTTGCGCCCGAATCTCCGGCGTCTGGAAAACTGATGATTGCAGCATGCGTGCCAGGTGTTGGCCGCAGCCTGGAAAGGAGCCGTTTAAAAATGAAGGCAAATGGCGGGAACAAAGGTTTCAGAAACATTCTTGGCGATATCTTTTTAAATAAAAAACGCTGCTGCCGGGAAATTTTCAACCCCCTTTTCGATCTTCCGCAGCATAACCATAAGAGGTGACCGAGTCGTTTTTTGGCCAATGCATCATATTTGACCAAACAGCCTGTCCCGGTTTGTTTATCTTTGAGCTTTTTTATCTTGGGGCTTTGCATCTTGGGGCTTGAATGGCCCTGGGCCTTGTGTCATACTGGGCGAAATCCTGCTGAGGAGGCAGGGCCCCATGAGAAAACGCCAGAAAGAAGCGATTTTAATCTCGTTTCTCAAAGAAAAACAAAAATACGAGAAGCTTGCCGATTATATGATCCATCTGATCAAGGATGATCCTGCATCCCCCAGGGAAAGCCTTCATACCATCACCTATCGCATTAAGGACAAGGAACGCCTCCTGGAAAAAATCGATGAAGAAAACAAACAGATCAAAGCCGATAAACTGCCGATTACCCGGAAGAATTTTAAGGAAAGAATCGGGGATTTGCTGGGTATTCGCCTGATCTGCCTCCGGCTTTCGGATATCAATACCCTGAAAGCCTATCTTGAACTTTTAGCCGATGAGAATATCCTGCGGTTTATCCAGAAGCCGGATCACAAAAGATCGTTTATCCTGCCGGTGGATCCGGGGGAGACGATTCCGGAGGGACTCAATCTCCGGTATAGCGGGTATTCCTCCATCCACTACCAGGTGGAGCTGGGCCAAAACGCGGATGGGGCCGATGAGTTCAAAGGTTTTCAGATAGAGCTTCAGTTAAGGACCATCCTTGAGGAAGCCTGGGGTGAAATCGATCATAAATACCGGTATGTCTTCAGCCGAAGCGGCCATGTGCTTCCGGATTATATCCACACCGGGTTCTACAATTTAAGCGCCTATCTTCAAGCAGCCGCTCTCCAGGCGGAGCATCTGTGCCGGCAGGCAGAATCCTGCGGTTTTATGGATCCGCAAAAAGCAAAAGAGTTCCCATCGAGCCCGAAAAAAACCGGGCCGGCCAGCGTTCCGGCACCATTTTCAGCAGCCCTGGAAAAAGCCTTTGGCCCTCAACTGACGGTGAGAACCGTCGCCTATATCCTGAAACGGATTGAAAAATCAAACCATGTGGAAAAGCCGCATATCGTTTTTCAGAAAATTTTCACCAAGGCCCGGCTGAAAGACTTCAGAACGGTTTTCAGGGAAGTTCTCAAACGTGAGCCCTTTGAAGACGAAGCCAAAAGGAATATTGATGCCATTAATGCCGTGAATTTTGCTTTATCGGATGAGATTCAAGGCAAGAGGGTCGCAAAGGAAGGGTTAAGATCCATCCTGAAATGGAAGGCAAAACCCGTAAAAATATCCTGACCCTTAAATTCCATATTGTAATTCATCATGAAATCATGGTATTAAATTTCAGAAAATCACGTAATTGAAATCCACTTTTTAAACATTGCCGTCCATATCCGTTTTTGTTTCAATTGAAAAATGACAACGGCATCGGAATCCATGTCTTAGGAAGTGGACGATATTACTGAAAAATCGCGGCAAATCACAGAAGATGCGGTGGATAAAGCGGAACAGGCCCCCATCAAGGTAAAAGAACTGGGAGACGCAGCCAAAGATATCGGCAGCAAGATTGAACGGATGCAACCGTCCACCCATGATGACGTATCCCAGATAGACCGAATTTCAACGGTCATCAACGATGTCGACGAGATTGTCTCAACCATTGCCGCTGCAATCGAAGAACAATCTACAGTGACAAAGGAAATCGCTTATGCTTGTCGCCATAATGGGGAAATTCAGGCTGAAATAATATATGGGTAAGATTATTCCATTTGATCAGGGTAAGGTTACGGATGTGCCAAAGCACACATTGTCTTTGCAATGTGAATTACATAACAACAAATAGCGGGAGGACGGTTATGAAACAAATTAAGCTTATCGGTTTGACAGTCTTGGTATTGATGGCATTTACGGCTGCGGGACAGGCCCTTGATGACGCCACCAAGGCCAAGGTGGATGCCAAGATTACCCAATATAAGCCCTGGGGTACGGATCCAAAGGTTGTGGAGGCGGTCAAGGCATTCAATGCCTCGCCCCCGGCCTATGCAAAGGATATGACCCAGGACAAATGGCAGTCATTGACCTTGCTCAGCCCTGAGGTAAAGGCCATTGCCACCTGTGAACTGTCCAAATATTTGAAAGACAAGAAGGATGCCTCTGTTTCCGAAGCCTTTGTGTCCGGCGCCGACGGGACAAAGGTTGCCTTTCTGGCCAAGTCGAGCAACTGGAGCCACAAAGGCAAACCGAAACACGATGATCCCATGGCCGGCAAAACATGGACCGGAGAAGTTGAAATCGATGCCTCCTCGGGCCAGCAGCAGATCCAGATCGGCATCCCTGTGATGGACCAGGGAAAGGCCATTGGTTCCATTGTTATCGGTTTTAACGTTACCAAAATGTGATGGTCTCTGAATTATAAAACGTTACCAGATTCTTCCTCAATCATTTTCAAGGAAAGGGAATACCATGAAAATAAAAATCAAGATCCTGATTCTGGGTCTTTGCGGCAGTATTTTATCCATCCTCACGGCCGCCATCCTTTTCTCCGTTCTATGGAGTTCCAATGGCCGCCTTGCTATCCTCTTGAAAGAGTCTATGGATCAAAACCGGAATCTCATCGTCATTGTCCAGAGATCTTCGGATGCCCAGGGCGCCTTACAGAAAATTCTCATTGAGGAAGATCTGGACCTTTTACAGGCCCATTTGGATACCTATACCGCCATCAAAAAAGAGGTCGACGGGCTTGTTGCTTCTGAAAGCACAGGAACCGGCGAGGCGGGCGACAAATGGAAAGCCTTGCTGGAGATCAACCAGAAAGTGCTGGACCAGGCCTTGATCGGTCAACAGGCCCAGGCCAACCTGATATTCATCCGGGAAGCATCGCCGCGGTTCCAGGAGATGTTCGGGGCCGTGACACAGTTGAGCAAGCTGGCTGCGGAAAAAGACAAGGCCGCCACGGAAAAGGTCATTCATGGGGTGGAAAAGATCCAGATGGGCGTGGGCGTAGCCATTATCGTCCTTGTCGCCATTACATTGTTATTCAGTTACTGGACCATGAAAAGTGTTCTGGATCCGCTGAAACGCACGACGGAAATGCTTCAGGACATTGCCCAGGGGGAAGGGGATCTGACCAAACGGCTGGATGCCGGCCGAAAAGACGAGATCGGAGAAATGGCCCGCTATTTCAACCAGTTCATCCAGAAATTGCAGGGGATTATCGGCAACGTCGCCACCAATGCCGATACCGTGGCCTCGGCATCCACGGAATTGACGGCTGTTTCGGACCAGATGACCCTGAATTCCGGGAACACGGCTGAGAACTCCCATGCCGTTGCTGCGGCGGCGGAAGAGATGAGTACCAATATGAACAATGTGTCCTCGGCCATGGAAGATACCTCGGCCAATATCCAGATGATCGTCTCGGCAGCAGAGGAGATGACCTCCACCATCCAGGAAATCGCCAACAATACCGCCAAAGGCAATGCCATCACCCAGAAAGCGGTCCGGACCGCAGGGGAGGTGTCGGGAAAGGTGAATAATCTGAGCAATGCCGCCAGAGAAATCAGCAAGGTCACGGAAACCATTGCCGATATTTCCGGCCAGACCAATCTTCTGGCATTGAACGCCACCATTGAGGCGGCCAGGGCCGGTGAAGCCGGCAAAGGATTTGCCGTGGTGGCAAGTGAGATAAAAACCCTGGCCCAGCAGACAGCCCAGGCAACAAATGAAATCAATACCAAAATTTCCGGCGTCCAGGCCACCACAGCCGATTCGGTCAAGGCCATTGAAGAGATTGTCCTTGTCATCAATGAGATTAATGAGATCATGACCACGGTAGCCACGGCCATTGAGGAGCAATCGGCCACGACCCGGGAAATCTCCAAAAATGTCGGTCAGGCGGCTTCAGGCGTCACTGAAGCCAACGACAATATGGGCCAGATTCTAGGGGCAACGACTGAGGTCTCCCAAAATATTTCAAAGGTCAGCCAGGACACGGAACAGATGAGTTCCGGCAGTGCCCAGGTCAATGAAAGCGCTCGGGAGCTCTCCAGATTGGCCGAAGAGTTAAATCAGATGATCAGTCAGTTCAAAATTTAAAAGGCTGCAAAATCCGTAAAAATACCCTGACACCCGGTAAGGGCTCTGGATTTCAGGAGCGTCACAGTGGGTGTTGTTTATCCAGCCAGGCTGATAATCGTTGATGGATTCAGATTTAACGGCTCGGGATTAATCAATACGGTTTCTGCCGGGCGGTCAGCAGTACCGGCGTCCTGCTGGGTTGCGGTATTCTCCTGACCTGGTTCCGGGCTTCCAATGTCCTGGGAATCAAAACCGGAGTCAGTCAGACTTTCCAGCAGGGATTCTAGGAAAACAGTCCCGGAATTTCTCAAAGAAAGAAGATTGATGATATTGCCGGTTATATCCAATGCATCCAACAAACCGAATTGGGAGGTTATATCTATACGCAATAAATTGTCCAGGAAATCCCCCACATCCTGATTCTCAAAAAAGCCAGAGTTGAAACTGTTCTGATTCGTATCAGGATTGGCTGAACCTATCACTGCCGGGTTCTGAAACACGGTTGCAAACAATTTCAAATCATCCTGGGAGAATTCGCTTAAAGCTGTTTTCAGGGCTGAGATATCTTCTGTAATTCCAGCCTGGAGCAATTCAAGATTTTCAAAAGTCTGCCCCAGCTCTGCCGATTGTAGGGCAACGGTTCCGATGTGCCGGAGGATATCGGTCATTTCATTTACCGGGCCTGCCGGAAGTTGATTTATCACAAAGCTGTCCACAGAGGTGGTTGACACCTGTACACCACCCCTTATACCCTCACTGCGTATATCTGTTGACGCCAATAGCGCCGGTTTTTTCTACACCGGTAAACTTGTCGTGGGAAACCGGTTGATTGAATTGATGGATATCATCGGTATTCCTCCGCTCATACGGTATAGTCAAGAATAAGTCCCATCCCGTTAAGGATTTGCCGCCCCAGGGTTTCCATATCGTTATGGGTGATGGTCCGGTTGTAAAGCCGGTTAATCTTTTTGGTTTTATCCAAGGTGACGATATCCATAAGGACTTCCTCCTTTTCCCGATACACGCAGAGTCTGAAGGGTGATTTTTTTGTAACCAGACTCAGATGGGTATCATCCACGAGTTGGGACAGGATGGAAAAATACTTTCGGGGCTTGGCTGCAGATTTCTTTTCTCGCTTTTTTCCCCGGCCGGCAGCAGGAGGAACAAAGTCCCATGGAAGCATCTTTTCAAAGGGTTGTATATGGGATACATTTTCCATTTCAACCTCCTTTACAGCTATAACATAATCATCGATGCTGTTTTAGCAATCCCAATTGATCTGTACCGGATATCCCTTGAAAATTAGCGTTTTTTCATGGAAAGGGAGATTCTTTTTCTTTTTACGTTCACCTCCAGGACGGTGACGGTTACGATCTGACGGACCGTGACGACTTCGGCCGGGTTTTTCACAAACCGGTCGGCCAGTTGACTGATATGCACAAGACCGTCCTGGTGGACCCCGATATCCACAAAGGCGCCAAAGGCAGTGACATTGGTGACGATGCCGGGGACTTTCATCCCCGGCACCAGGTCCTTGATATCATGGATGGTATCGTCAAAGCGAAAGGCCTGAAATTGTTTTCTCGGATCACGGCCAGGGCTTGCCAGTTCCTTTACGATATCCTTCAGGGTGGGCAGTCCGATGGATACGGTCACATACCGGTTCAGGTCGATTTTAGCGATTTGCTCCGGATTCATCAAAAGATCCTGAACCCTTATTCTTAAATCGTTGGCCATTTTTTCGACCACGGCATAGGATTCAGGGTGGATGCCACTTCTGTCAAGGGGATGGTCTCCGTCATGGATTCTCAGGAACCCGGCCGCCTGTTCAAAAGCCTTGGGCCCCAGGCGCGGCACCTTTAAAAAAGACTTTCTGGACCGGAAGGGACCGTTTTCATTGCGAAATGCAATCATATTCCCGGCAATGGTGTCATTGAGCCCGGACACCCGGGCCAGCAGCTCCCGCCCTGCGGTGTTGACTTCAACCCCGACCTGGTTGACACAGAAAACCACCACATCATCCAGGGATTTTTTCAACCGTTTCTGGTCCACATCATGCTGGTACTGGCCCACGCCAATGGATTTGGGGTCCAGTTTCACCAGCTCGGAAAGCGGGTCCATGAGCCGTCTGCCGATGGAAACAGCCCCCCTCACCGTGATATCATGATCCGGGAATTCCTGCCGGGCCGTTTCCGATGCCGAATAAATGGAAGCCCCGCTTTCATCCACCATGACAATGGGGATGGCGTCGGAAAGGCCCAGTTCCCGGACAAAGGCTTCGGTTTCACGTCCTGCGGTTCCGTTGCCAATGGCCACGGCTTCAGTTTTATAAGCCTTTACCAGCTTGAGAAGGGTCTTTTTCCCGGCAGCCGCGTCGTGGAGATAGATGACATCGTGGTGCAGGAGTTTTCCCTGGGCATCCAGGCAGACCAGTTTGCATCCTGTTCTAAAGCCGGGGTCCAGGGCAAGGATGTTTTTTTGGCCCAGGGGGGCGGACAAGAGAAGCTCTTTCAGATTGGCTGCAAAAACATGGATGGCAGTTTCATCGGCCCTGGATTTCAGTTCCGCCATACATTCTTTTTCAATGGATTTGGACAACAGGCGTTTATAACCGTCTTTTACGGCAGCCCGGACTTCTTCGGCGGATTGGGATCCGTTTTTAACATAGCGGCCTTCCATAAGAGACAGGGCTTGGTCTTCATCGGGCAGAACATGGACCGTAAGAACGTCCTCGTTCTGGCCCCGGAACATGGCCAGGACCCTGTGGGAAGGTGCTTTAAAGGCATTCTCCGACCAGTCGAAATAATCTTTGAATTTTGCTCCCTCTTCTTCTTTTCCTTTTTTGGCGGAGGATTGGATCATGGCCGTATGGATAAACAGGTTTCGGATTTTGGCCCGGATATCGGCATCCTCATTCATGGTTTCGGCTAGGATATCCCTTGCCCCGGCCAGGGCGTCTTGGGCCGAATCCACTCCTTTTTCCGGGCTGACATAGGATTCGGCCTCCAAAAGAGGGTCCTGGCCCGACTGTTTCAACAGGAATCCGGCCAGGGGTTCCAGGCCTTTTTCCCGGGCATCCTGGGCCCGGGTTCTTTTTTTGGGCCGGTATTTTTCATAGACATCCTCAAGACCGGTAAGAGTAGCGGCCGCCTCAATCTCAGCCTGAAGCTCCCGGGTCAAAAGCGACCGTTCGGTCAAGGATTTGAGAATGGCTGTTTTCCTTTCATCAAGGGTCTTGAGCTGGTCCATCCGGTCCCGGATCAAGCCGATGGCCACTTCATCCAGGGACCCGGTCCGCTCTTTTCGATACCGGGCGATAAAAGGAAGGGTGGCCCCCTCTTCCAGCAGTTTCACAACAGATGAAACATTTTCAGGGGACAGGTTTAATTCCCTGCTGATGATGGTGATGGTTTCCATTGAACTCTGCCTTTTTATGTTGCCTGCCCGTCAGGACAAGATTTTAATATAAAAATTCCATCAGACCTGGGTCAGATGGGAGAAAAGGATACGGGAACCAATCAGGATCAGCACCAGCCCGCCGAAAATCTCCATGCGTTTTCCGAACACCGTCCCCAGCCTTGTACCGATTTTGATGGCCAGAAGGGACATGGCGGCCGTAATCAGACCGATCATGATACTGGGATAAAGGATATGGACCTCCAGCATGGCCAGGCTAAGCCCTATGGCCAGGGCGTCGATGCTGGTGGCAACGCTGAGCATGACCATGGTCATGCCCCGGGACGGGTCATTTTTATGGGTGTCCGGGGATGAATCCATACCTTCCCGGATCATGCGGCCGCCGACAAAGCCCAGCAGGCAAAAGGCGATCCAGTGGTCAACGGATTTAAAATAGGATACAAAGGCCATGCCCATGAGCCAGCCCAATACCGGCATCATAAACTGGAACAGCCCGAAATGAAAGGACAGGCGGAATTTTGCCCGCCCGTCTTTTGCAAAACCGGCGGCAGCCGCGGCCAGGGAGACGGCCGAGGCATCCATGGCCAGGCCCAGGGCAATGATGATGATTTCGAATGTAGTCATAGGTCTTTCTTATCTTTTCAATGCAAATACGGCAATCTATTAAAAAACCATGGATAATGCAATTCATAAAATGGGGTTATCCGCCTTGATATTCTCTTTTACATCGTGGTATCCTGATTTAAACGAAAACAATCAACCGAAACAGGAGATGCCCCATGGAAAAATCAAACGCACTGACCATATTGAAAAACGCCTTTCTCATGGAAAGAAAAGGCAAGGCCCTTTATAAAAAAGCCATGGAATCTGCCAGGGATGAAGCGGTCAAGGCCTTTTTCAAGGATCTGGCCGATGATGAGCAGGAACATATGAATATTCTGGAAAAGCAGTTCAAATCCCTGATGAGCACCAGCCTCTTCACAGCAGGCGGCTTTGAAAATGATGCCGGCCGGGTGAAGGCGCCGGATATCCTGGATGAGTCCTTAAAACATAAAATTCAGGCAGCCGGGTTTGAAGCCACCGCCATTACGGCGGCCATCAGCTTTGAGGAAAAAGCGGTCAAACTCTATGCCGAAAGATCCAAAGAAACCTCTGATCCGGAAGAAAAAAAACTTTACCACTGGCTGTCCACCTGGGAAACCACCCATTTGAAAAAACTCATGGCCCTTGAAGCCTCTCTGATGGAGACGGTCTGGAACGACAACCATTTCTGGCCCTTTTAAATTTTGGCCTGAGCCTTTGCCATTTCAACCACGGGCAAGGGTTCAAAGGGATCTCCGGGGATCAGTCTCAGGATTTTCGGGTCCATGCTGCGATAGAGAAGGCGCACCGTCACCTGGCTGCCCGCTGTAGGCACAAAGGGCAGGGAGATCAACTCCGTGGCCTTCTCTTTTGCCTTGATGCGGTTGTCTTTCAGGATCTCCCTGGCCTTTGCGATATTGACGACCTTGTTTCCCTTGCCGTCACCAAATACCACCCGGAAAACGATCGTATTTTCCGGAAGGTCCTGTTTGTCATCCAGGGCCCCCATCTGAAAACCGGTTTGATTGTTTTTATCTTTTATTGTGATTTCAAGCCAGACCTGGCGAAGATCGGCCACTCCGGTGGGGATGGAATGACCGGCCCCTGTATTGGTCACGGTAACGGAAAGCTTTTTATCTTTGATCCCGGATGTGTCCAGGGACAGGGTTGCGGCATTCTGAAGCCGCTCGACTGCCATCCCGGCCTTGGCCGTATCATTCAAAAGCCCCGGCACATATGAATTTGCCCCCACGAAATAATGGGTAAAAATATGGGGTCTGTCCACGCTGTCGTCGGCGGCGGAACCCGGATTTAAAGGCCGGTCCGTGGATCCTGTGGCAGGGATTCCCGGCTTTTGATACATATGACACCCCTGGCAGGGGATGTTTTTGGCCGGATCTTTGGAATAATAGGGGCTGTTTTTCCATTCCGTATAGGTGGTTTCAAGGTTGGTCCCGAAGGCCACATGCTTTACATCATGGCAGGTGCCGCAGATCTCTGCCTCGGTATGGAGCTTTGAATACCGGGCCTCATGATAATCCGGATCCGCATCGTCAAAGGGTCCAAATTTTACGCCCGGATCATCTTCCCCATGGCCCGGTTTCAGGACCAGGCCGTTATTGTGGATTTTCGTGATGGATTCGGCGGAATGGCAGTAATCGCACTGAATGCCCAGGGTTGCGATTTCCGGGGTTTTGGACAGATCATCGGAGACTTTCATGGGGAAGCCGGTCCGGTTTCCCACAGGGGTATGGCATTTGACGCAGGATTCAGCTTCTTCTATTTCTCCGGCATCGGTGAGACCCTTGCGGAAAAATTGAGCGGCCCTTGCATACACCGGGTCCCGATGAGACAAATGGTGCATGGAGTTCTGCCATTGATCAAAAATCTCTGAATGGCAGCCGGCGCAGACTTCCGGCGAAATAAACCGGTCGATGTGAATCATTTCTTCGGATAAAACCGGTCCCATTGAAGCCCATAAAAGGACAGCCGTTGAAAAAAGAATGCCACCGGAAAATTTTAAAATGGGGTGTCTCATTTTTTTGTCTCCTTATCTTATCAATCCGCCCGGATATTCCCTGGTTTCTCCATCCAGGGTCAGCACCGTCCAGTTACCGTTCTCTTCTTTGGCCGCAACCAGGCAATCCAGGCGGGTGCCGTCAATCATGGTAATAAAACAGGCGCCGGTTTCATTCAGGGTGTTCACAAGTACAAACCGCTTGTCTTGTGAAATCCGGCGGAAGGTTTCGGCTGCCTCTTCAATGGCGATGATGCGGTTATATTCCTCTTCATCGGTATTTTTGATGTCCAGCCGCAAACCGTGAATCTGCTGTTTCAATGCGGCAATTTTCCGGATGACCGCTTCCATATCGTTTTGATTCTGTAAAGGGATGGCAGCCAGGATTTGTTTTTGAATATCCATATCTGCTTCAATAAAATTAATCCGCTGCAACAATTCTTTTATCCTGGCGCTTTGCATATTTCTCTCTTTTTTACGGGTTTATTCAGCCGGACCCCGGCTTATTTTTTTCTGACTCAGGACCGGCAGATGGTACCCTTTTCCGCAGCCTTTCTATTGCCCAAAGAAATCCATTCCAGTATCCGGATCAAAATATTTTTTTTCTTTTTTTTATCTTCCATGGCCTTCCTTTTTTTATGTTTCAGTTTCCATGAATTCCATCCCCCTGTCAACCCATACTGATTTTTTAAATTCAGTCCTCTTTCAATTTGTCTCTCTTTACCATCATCGGATTTTCTGATATGTTCCGAACCCAAGATCCATGAAAGAGATAAAAGGTTAATGAGATGACAAAGAACCAGGTTGATGAAACGAAAAACGTCCGGGACCGGGATCTTTTGGATATCCCGGAATACAGCGCCGGATTTAAATCCGAAACCGAGAGGATATGGAGAAAAAGGCCCAATATTTTTCTTGAAAAACACCCGATGATCACCGGTTATTCATTTCTTGCCTTTATCCTGGTTCTGGCATGGATTTCCAATCTTTTCATATTTATCCTTTCATTTCTCTTTTTATACCTGATATCGGATTTTTTGACCAATGACGTCCGGCGCCTGATTCCTTTCATGCCAAAGGCCTTTCTTTTCTCCATCCTCTATGTGGGGGTCATCTTTCTCATCATCCTGATGACATATAAGATCATCCCGGATATCGGGAAAAAGCTCCCGACCATTGCCGCAAAATTCCAGAAAGAAGTCATCATCCAATATTCAAAAGCCAGCGAAAAATGGAATCTCAAGGAATATATCGACCCTGAAGAAGTCCGGTCCGCCGTTGTTACGGCAACCACGGCAAGCATCCAGTTTCTGATGAACCGGTTTGCATCGGCCTATATCGGGGCCATTTATTTTATCTTTGCCCTGATCATCAATCTGCTGCTCTACCACGACAAACGGAAAATCGGACAGGTCTTTGCCAGAAAACCCGGGAGCATGATGTTCTTTCTGTTTACCTTTGTCGAACTCCGGGTTCAGGTGTTTTATTTTTATTTCAAGCAGGTGATGGGCGGCCAGATCATCATCTCCCTGATTAATACGGTGATTTCCAGCATCATTGTTTTCTGGCTTCACCTCCCCAATCCCCTGTTGCTGATCGGCCTTATTTTTTTCTGCGGCCTTTTCCCCGTGGTGGGGAATCTGGTCTCCAATACCATCCTGACGGTCATTGCCTTTGTTTCCATCGGGATATGGGCAGCGGGTGTCTGCCTGGCACTGCTCATCGTGATCCACAAACTCGAATATTTTCTGAATTCAAAGATCATCAGCGGCATTGTAAACCTTCCCATGGTGGTGTCCCTCACCTCCCTTGTGATCTGTGAAGTGCTTCTGGGGCTTGTCGGACTGATGCTGGCCATCCCCCTGCTGTTGTTCCTGCGCTATGAACTGGAGCATATCCCGGGGTTGCTGAACGGTACGGCAGAAGCAAAAGATTAAAGGCTTCCGCCCCATCACCAGACAAAGGGGATCAACCTTTTTTTGTGATCTGCATATTCCTTATAGCCATTTATAGTGACCAATGTTTTTTCTTCCACAAGAATTCTCAGAAGAATGGCCGGGATCAGGATCAGGAAAAAAAAGAAGGCGGTTTGGGGGTTGAAAAAAAATATCAAAACTCCGGCATTTGCAAGAATCATCCCGGCATAGGCCGGGTGACGGATGAATCCATAGGGGCCCGAGTCAATGATGGTATGCGCCTTCACCTCTCTGACGATATGGGAATAATACCTGCCCAGAGTCTTAATGGCCCACAACCGGAAAATGACCCCTGAGCAGAAGACAAGGCCGCCAAGGAGATGGATCATGCCCGGCAGGGTCCATCGGGACTTGAACCAGAGGGCGGACAGAATGGTAAGGGCCTGGGCCGACGCATAGAGTTCACAGGTTCCAAAATCCCTGGTTTTTTTGCCCTGGTCCAGTTCCTTTTTTGAAACAGAGGACTCTAAAACCAGCCAGAGGAGATAAGCCCCGGCAAATACCAGGTCAAAATTGATTCCTGAATCCATCCAGATATTCAACACCCGGGACTGCATTCTGGAAAACGACAAGATGCCGATCAGAGTCATCAAACTGATGCCCAGAACCAGAGGGGCCGCATTTCTCATGATTCAATTCCTTTTCTTTGATCCGGTTACGGAAGGACCCTGTATTTGAGAAGAATATGGGCCGATGTGATTTTTTGCACATCAAGGAGTTCCAGTTGAACATCCAATGATTCTGCGAACAGGGACAGGCCCTTGCCAAAGAGTCGAGGGACAAGGGTGACATGAATTTCATCCACCAGGCCTTCCTTGATGAAAAGCGTATTGACCACTGCTCCGCCGATGAGGGCTGCCGAAGAGAATCCCTGGCGGTCAAGATCGGCGATGATCTGCCCCGGTGTCCGGTCGGTAAATATCAGGTCCGGGTCCCGGCTCTGCCTTCTTTTATCCCGGGTCATGACGATGTTTTTCCGGCCCGGCAGAGCCCTTCCTATGGCGTCAAAGGTTTTTGATCCCATGATCATGACCCCCGCTTCCCTTGTAACCCGGACGAAATATCCTTTATCCGCTTTGCCCGTCCAATCCACGGCCTGCATGGAATCCCTGGCAATCATGCCGTCCGCCGTCATGGCCATCAAAAGTATGATTTTCATATTTTCCTATCCTTGTTGCGGCTCAGGCACCGGGCCAGGGAGCGATTTGATCTTCAATAAAATAACAGAACCTGTCCCAGCATACTTCTTTTTTTGAAACCGGACACCGGAGGGTCACTTTGGCATCGGTAATTTCCAGAACTTCCCAGTCCCCGGACCGGTTTGTTCCCTTGATGTGTATTTTCTGCCCCTTTTTAAACGGATAGGATTTGAATACGGTAATCTTCTCTTCCATGGAATAACCCTCCTGTTAGAATAAAAAAATATGAGCCAAACTATATCCTGTTTTTTATTCTCTGGCAAATATTGACAGGTAGAGAGCAGGTTTTAAATTATGTGAGAAAGCTTTACGAAAAGCTGTATGAAACGAAAGCAATCCTTTGACTGAAGGAGGAAAGATATGAAAAAAGACACGGGTATACGATCGGATTATCATTGCACGGTCCTGGAACAAAAACATCTGGTTTCTGAAATGACAAAATGTGATAATACCCTTATAAACCATGATCAAAAATACGAATGCTATCTTGAAGCCACCCGGGAAAGCCGGGAGAATAAAGCCTGTATGTTTTCATAACCCAGAGCCCTGAATGATGTAAGCACCCGGAAATTTTTCCCGGGTGCTTTTTTATGTATTTCCAATCATTTTGGAAGGATCCACCCATTCATCAAATTCATCCCGGGTGACCATCCCCAGTTCCAGGGCCGCCTGCTTCAGGGTCTTGTTCTCGCCCTGGGCCTTTTTTGCAATTCTGGCAGCCTGTTCATATCCGATATGGGGATTCAGGGCCGTTACCAGCATGAGGGAATCCTGGAGGTATTTTGCAATCCTGTCCCGGTTGGGTTCGATCCCGTCCAGGCAATGGTTTTTAAAGGACAGGGCTGCATCCGCCATCAGCCTTGCCGATTCGAGAAAGACATGGATGATCACGGGCTTGTACACATTCAGTTCAAAATGTCCGTTTGATCCGGCAATGGTAAGGGCCACATCATTTCCCATAACCCTTGCGCACACCATGGTCAGGGCCTCGACCTGGGTGGGGTTGACCTTGCCCGGCATGATGGAAGAGCCCGGCTCATTTTCCGGCAGCAAAAGTTCACCAAGGCCGCATCTCGGCCCTGAGCCCGCCAGGCGGATATCATTGGCAATTTTCATCAGGCTGACGGCCAGGGCTTTTAAAGCCCCGTGGGAAGTCACAAGGGCATCGTGGGCGGCCAGGGCTTCAAATTTATTGGGAGCCGTCACAAAAGGATAACCGGTCAGGCTGGAAATCATTAGGGCAGCTTTTTCACCATAGTTTCCCGGCGCGTTCAAGCCTGTGCCCACGGCCGTACCGCCCAGGGCCAGTTCGGATAGATGCGGCAGGGTCAGCTCAAGGGCCTTAAGCCCATGGTCCAGCATGGATCCATATCCTGAAAATTCCTGGCCCAGGGTCAGGGGGGTTGCATCCATCAGATGGGTCCGCCCGGTTTTGACGATATTTTTCCAAGCCAGGGCCTTGGCCTCAAGGGAGATTTTCAATGCCGCCAGAGCGGGAAGGGTCTGTTCCTTTAAGATGCCTACGGCTGCAATGCTCATGGCGGCGGGAAAGACATCATTGGACGACTGGGACCGGTTGACGTCGTCGTTGGGGTGAATCAGCGGTTTTCCTTTTCCAAGCGCATGGCCGAGAAGGACATGGGACCGGTTGGCAATGACTTCATTGATATTCATATTGGTCTGGGTCCCGGACCCGGTCTGCCACACCGAAAGGGGAAAATGGTCGTCCAGGTCTCCCCGGAGGATTTCATCGCAGACCTTGAGGATGATCTCCTTTTTTGTAAAGGGCAACAGGCCGAGATCATGATTTACCATGGCGGATGCTTTTTTGATGATGGCCAGGGCCCGGATGATCTCCAGCGGCATTTTATGGTTGCCGATCTTAAATAAATCCAGGGACCTTTGGGTCTGAGCTCCCCAATAGCGGTCCAGGGGAACCCGAACCTCTCCCATGGTATCGGTTTCAATCCGGGTCTTCATGATCATAAAAGGCCTGAAAAAAAATCATTGCCCTTGTCATCCACAAGGATAAACGCAGGAAAATTCTCCACCGTGATCATATATACGGCCTCCATTCCCAGTTCTTCAAATTCCACCATCTCAACCTTTTTGATAAAATCTTTTCCAATACGGGCCGCCGGGCCGCCGGGGGACCCCAGATAGAACCCACCGTTGACCCGGCAGCTTTCGGTCACCTCCCGGCTCCGGTTTCCCTTGGCCAGCATGATGAGGGAGGCCCCTTGCTTCTGAAAAACCGGAACATAGGGGTCCATTCTGGCTGCCGTGGTGGGGCCGAATGATCCCGAAGCTTCTCCTTCAGGGGTTTTGGCAGGACCTGCATAATAAATGATATGGTTTTTAAGGTATTCCGGCAACCCTTTTCCGGCTTCAAGCCCTTCCATGAATTTGGCATGGGCCATATCCCTGGCCACAATAATTTTACCGTTCAGTGAAAGCCTTGTGGAAACCGGATATTTGGACAATTCCGCCCGGATCTCGTCCATGGGCCGGTTCAGGTTGATCCGGACGGCGGGTTTCAGTTCAGGTTCCCGCTTGGGCAGGTAGGCGCCGGGATTTTCTTCCAGTTGCTCTAGAAAAATCCCGTCCTGCGTAATTTTCCCCTTGATCTGGCGGTCGGCAGAACAGGAAACACCAATGCCGATGGGACAGGAGGCCCCATGCCGCGGCAGGCGGATGATCCTGATCTCATGGGCAAAATATTTTCCCCCGAACTGGGCGCCGATGCCCAGTTCCTGTGAACGGCGCAATACTTTTTCTTCAAGATCCATATCCCTGAAGGCATGGGCGGTTTCACTGCCCTTGGTGGGAAGCGCATCCAGATACCTGGCCGATGCCAGTTTCACGGTTTTCAGATTCAGCTCAACTGAGGTGCCGCCGATGACAAAGGCAATATAATAGGGCGGACAGGCCGTGGTCCCCAGCCCCTTCATTTTTTCCACCAACACATTGATCAGATTCTGTTCTGATTTCAAAACAGCCTTGGTCATCTGGAACAGATTGCTCTTGTTGGCAGACCCGCCCCCCTTTGCCATAAAAAGAAACCTATACTCATCTCCCTGAACCGAGGCAATCTCAATCTGGGCCGGCAGATTGGTCCGGGTGTTTTTTTCCTCGTACATGGTCAGGGGCGCATTCTGGGAATAGCGCAGATAATTTTCCGTGTAGGCCTTGAATACGCCTTTGGACAATTCTTCTTCATCATCACTCCAGGTCCAGACCTGCTGGCCTTTTTTGGCCATGATGAGGGCGGTCCCCGTGTCCTGGCACATGGGATAAACCATTCCGGCTGAGATAACGGCGTTTTTCAAGAGTTCCAGGGCCACATAGCGGTCATTGTCCGAGCTTTCAGGATCATCCATGACCTTTCTTAAATTTTTCAGATGTTGCGGCCTGTGGAGGTGGGCCGCATCCTTGAAGGCCTGCCCGGCAATCAAGGCCAGGGCCTGGGGTTCAATCATGAGAACCGGTTTACCCTCAAATTCCCTTACCCTGACATGGTCCTTGGTCAGAAGGCGGTATTCCGTCGTGTCCGGACCCAGGGGGAACATGGGTTCATACATAAATCCGTCCATCATCTCCATTCCTTTCACAATGCAACAGGCAGCAGGGCCCCCTGCTGCCTGGATCTCAACCGGCCCGCACTATTTAACAAGGACCATTTTCCGTCTCAGATAGGCAATCTGGGTCTGGTGGGGCAGGTCTTTGGGGCAATAGTCTTCACACCCCAGAAGGGTCATGCACCCGAACACCCCGTCATCATCCCCCATGATCTCATAAAATTCCTCATCCGTCCGCTTGTCCCTGGGATCCAGGGCAAACCGGGCCAGGCGCATGAATCCCACGGCCGACAGGAAATCGGGCCTCATGCGTTTGGTGGCACAGGCCGACACACAGCAGCCGCATTCCACACACCGCTCCAGCTCATAGATCTGGTCTGCCACATCCGGGTCCATGCGTTCCTCCAGTTTGTTATAATCCACCTGGTCTGCATGGATATCATGGATCCAGGATTCCACCCGCTCGGACATGGCCCGCATGAATTTACCCGTATTGACGGACAGATCGCCGATGAGTTCAAATCCGGGCAGGGGCAATAATTTAATCTCGCCGCTTTCGTATTTTGAGGTCAGGGTCCGGCAGGCAAGAGTGGGCTGACCATTGATGACCATGGCGCAGGAGCCGCAGATGCCGGCCCTGCAGACAAAATCAAACTGCAAAGACGGGTCCTGCTGCTCCCGGATCTCGTTCAATGCAATAAAAACCGTCATGCCGGGGGCCTCTGTGACCTCATAGGTGACCATGCGGGGCTTGTCACTCTTTTTCTGCGGGTTATATCTGAATACCTGGAATTTTAAGACTCTTTCATTATCGCTCATTATTTAAACCCCCTGCCGATACGCTCGTTTTTGCCTTTGAATTTTTCAGGAATGGTGATGGGATTCAAGAGTTCCTGCATCTCAAACCGGTCTGCGCCGGGGTTGGCTTCCCTGACGGTTTCAATCTGACTGATCCTCTTTTTCGTGTCCGGATGATGGACAATATTATCCACACCATATCCCCTTGATCCCGGAGGCATTTCCATTTTCATCACATCCAGTTCTTCATAGCTGATATCGGGGAGATCCGAACCCTCTTTCCATGTGGCCAATGTCCGTTTCAGCCAATCTTTGTCATTTCTTTCAGGATAGTCTTCCCTGGCGTGGGCGCCGCGGCTTTCCGTCCGGAGGAGGGCCCCATAGGCCACACACTGGGCCAGCTTGATCATTTTCGGCACCCGGATGGCTTCCACCAGTTCAGGATTGGAAGAAGAGATCCTGTTTCTCAGGGCAATGTTTCTGGCCCTCTGGTTCAAGGACTTCAATTCTTCCACGGCCTGCTCCAGATCCGGTCCGTTTCTGAAAATACCCACCTTGTCCATCATGATTTTCTGCATTTCAGCCTTCAACTGGAAGGGGTTTTCGCCATGATTCCTGAGCAGAAGGTCTGTGATTTTCTTTTCTTCCTGCCGCATGAAATGCTCAATGGTGGTGGTGCTGATGTTCAAAGGGTTTGCCGCGCAATAATCCGCCACATACTCACCCACGATCATGCCGGCCACAACGGTTTCTGCAACGGAATTGCCGCCCAGGCGGTTGAACCCGTGCATATCCCAGCAGGCTGCTTCGCCGGCAGAGAAAAGACCCTTGAGGGCCGGGCTTTCTCCCGTGGCCCGGGTTCGGACTCCGCCCATGGAATAATGCTGGGTGGGCCTCACCGGGATGAGTTCCTCCACCGGGTCAATGCCGAGGAAATATTCACAGATTTCTTTGACTTCCCTTAAATTCTTTTCAATATGCTTTCGTCCCAGAAGCCGGATGTCCAGCCAGAGATGATCCCCGTACCGGGAGGGCACCCCTTTGCCTTCTCTCATATGCTCGGTCATTCGCCGGGACACCACGTCCCTGGAGGCCAGTTCTTTTTTATCCGGTTCATAATCCGGCATGAACCGGTAGCCGTCCCTGTCCAGCAGAAGCCCGCCGTCGCCGCGGCATCCTTCCGTGGTCAGGATGCCAACGGGAACAATGGCCGTGGGATGAAACTGGACCGCTTCCATATTTCCCAGGGGGGCGATGCCGGTTTCAAGGGCAATGGCATTGCCGATACCTTCGGAGATGACGGCATTGGTGGTCACGGAATAGAGTCTTCCGTAACCGCCCGTGGCAATGGTCGTGGCCTTGGCCACATAGGCCATGAGTTCCCCCGTGATCAGGTCCCTGACAATGGCTCCGTAACAGATTCCGTCATCATGGATCAGGGCCAGGGCCTCTTTGCGCTCATGAACCGGGATCCCCATCTGGATGGCCTTGTTGTCCATGGCATAGAGCATGGTATGGCCGGCCCCGTCCGAGGTGAAACAGGTCCGCCATTTTTTTGTTCCGCCGAAATCCCTGGCTGAAATCAGGCCGTGGGCCTCGGCCTTTTCCGTGATGGTGACCTTTTCCCCGTTGATGACCACCTCCCGGTCCCCGGCCCTGACCCTGGACCAGGGCACGCCCCAGGCCGCCAGTTGGCGGATGGCCTTGGGAGAGGTGTTGACAAACATCCGGGCCACATCCTGGTCGCAGCCCCAGTCGCTTCCCTTAACCGTATCTGCAAAATGGATGTCTTCATCATCCCCGTCCCCCTTGATACAGGCCCCGAGACTGGCCTGCATACCGCCCTGGGCCGCCGCAGAATGGGACCGTTTGGCAGGAATCAGGGAAAGGACGATGGTGTCATACCCCCTCTGCATGGATGCGATGGCCACTCTCAGCCCTGCCAGGCCCCCGCCGATTACAAGTGAATCCGTATATATGACTTTCATTTAGCTGTCCCCTTATTCATTTGAGTCTACAGTATATCGAGTCTGTACCAACTGCGGCATTACCGATGATGTCACCTGGCCGAGATATCGTTCTCCCACCTTGTCCCGGTGGCCCATGCCGACGATGGTAAAGGCCAGTATGCCCAGAACGCCGATGATCAGATAAAAAACGATGATCCGGTTTCTCAGCATTTGCAGTTTCAGCCTTGATTTTCTGGCATCCTTGCCGCTGAACCACCCCCATTTCATACAGAGCCGGTAAAGACCGATATTGGCGTGAAGCACAACGCAAACCAGGAGAACCAGGTATAAAAACCACATATTGCCGGAGACCACCCGGTCCGCCGACAGATAGGGATCAACGCTGCCCGGATTGGCAAACATGGTATACAGGTGAACCGAGCCTGCAAAAAACATGATAAAACCGGTGATAGCCTGAACATACCAGAGTTTGGTTTCCATATGATCCGTCATGATCACCTGGTCGGCCATAATCCTGTGCTGCTTGTAAGAATTGGGAAATTTTCTCATTCCCAGCAGGGCATGGGTGACGAACAGAATGGAGATGAGCGTCACGGCAAAAAAGACGATGATGGGATATCCATGGCCCGTATCCGAGAGAAAGGACAGCTCCAGCATTCCCGTAACAAAGGAAAAGGCTTTTTTCCCGAAAATAATGCTGCCGTCAAACAGCAGGTGCATCCAGATGAACAGCCCCAGGATCAGCCCTGTGGCGCTCTGGGCAAAATCCAACCGCGCCGGGAGCCTGCTCTTTTTCTTGTTTGATTCAATTGTATAACTCTCCAAATCAACCTCCTTTTTGGTTATCCTGAAAATACGTCCTTGCAGATCCGGCCGATGCGGCCCAGATTCTCGCAGACATGAATCCCGTTTTCCCTGAATGCCGCAATCTTTGCCGCGGCTGTACCGCCGGACCCGGAGATGATGGCGCCGGCATGGCCCATCCGCCTGCCCGGAGGAGCCGTGAGCCCGGCAATGAATCCCACCACGGGTTTGGTCAGGTGGGCTTTGATATAGGCGGCCGCATCTTCTTCCGCACTGCCGCCGATCTCCCCGACCATGACAATGCCCTGGGTTTCATCGTCCTCCTGAAAAGCCTTGAGCACATCGATAAAATGGGTCCCGTTCACGGGGTCTCCGCCGATACCGATGCAGGTGGACTGGCCCATGCCGTTCTTTGTGAGCTGGTCCACGACCTCATAGGTCAACGTACCGGACCGGGATACCACCCCGATATGGCCCTTTTTATGAATAATTCCAGGCATGATGCCGATTTTGCATTCATCCGGCGTGATGATGCCCGGACAGTTGGGCCCGATGAGACGGCAGGATCTTGGGGCCAGAAATTTTTTCACTTTGACCATATCCAGGATGGGAATGCCCTCTGTAATGGTTACAATCAATTTTACCCCTGCATCGGCGGCCTCCATAATAGCGTCGGCCCCAAAAGCCGGAGGAACGAAAATCAGGGAGGCGGTGGCCCCGGTTGCTTTCACGGCTTCCTGAACCGTGTTGAAAACCGGGACCTCATCCATTTTCTGTCCGCCCTTGCCCGGTGTTACCCCGGCCACGATCCGGGTTCCGTAGGCAAGGCACTGTCTGGCATGGAAACTACCTTCATTGCCGGTAATTCCCTGGACCAGAACCCGGGTGTCTTTGCTGACAAATATGCTCACGTGATGTTTCTCCTTTACCGGACCGCAGCCGCAATTTTCTCTGCGGCATCGGCAATATCCAGGGCGCTGATCAGATTCAGACCGGCATCCTTTAAAATTTTCTTTCCCTCATCCACATTGGTGCCTTCCATGCGAACCACCACCGGGATATTCACCCCGGTTTTCCGGGCCGCCTCCACCACCCCCCTGGCAAAGACATCGCATCTTAAAATGCCGCCGAAGATATTGATGAGGATGGCCTTGACCTTGTCATCGGCCAGGATAATCCTGAAGGCGTTCTCCACCTGTTCCGAGCTGGCCCCGCCGCCCACGTCCATGAAATTGGCGGGCGAGGCCCCGGCGTTCTTGATGATATCCATGGTGGCCATGGCAAGACCAGCGCCGTTGACGATATTGCCCACATTGCCGTCCAGGTTGATATAATTAAGGCTGTATTTGGAGGCCTCGATTTCCTGGGGGTCTTCTTCATCCAAATCCCTTAAGGCCAGAAGATCCTTATGGCGGTAGAGGGCGTTGGAATCAAAATCCACCTTGGCATCCAGGGCGAGAACCCGGTCATCTGCGGTCAGGATCAGGGGATTGATCTCCACCAGGGAGCAGTCGTGGGCCATGAAAAAGGCATAGAGATTGGACAGCAGTCCTGAAAATGCCTTCATGGCCGCCGGAGGAAGCGCAAGACCAAACCCCACCTGACGGAGCTGATATCCCTGAATCCCCATGAGGGGGTCCACATGAACCTTGATGATACGTTCCGGGGTCTTTTCAGCCACCTCTTCGATGTTCATGCCCCCGTCCCGGCTGGCCATGATCACTACCGAAGCTGTTGCCCGATCCACGAGAAGGCTCAGGTATAATTCTTTTTTAATCTTCTGGCCTGCTTCAATGAGAAGCTTTTTCACAAGCCTGCCCTGGGGCCCGGTCTGGTGGGTCACCAAGGTCATGCCCAGGATGCTTTTGCTGAGTGCTTCCACCTCATCCATGGAAAAGGCAAGTTTTACGCCGCCGCCCTTTCCCCTGCCGCCGGCATGGATCTGGGCCTTGACCACCACGGGAAACCCTCCCAGCCCCGAGGCAATCTCTTTTGCTTCTTCAGCGGAAAAGGCCGCCCTTCCCTCCGGAACAGGGATATGATATGCCCTGAACAATTCCTTGGCCTGGTATTCATGTATCTTCATCTTATTCCCTTATCCTCTTTGAGAGCCCTGCCGGGTTTGGCCGGCCCCCCACATTTTGTAAGTGTTGACTATATTATTTTTCTTTTTGTTTTTCAACAGCCATAAAAGTTTATCTTGCTTGATGCCCAACATGCAGAAACAGAAACCGATTGTTTACAGCTTGTAAAAAAACTTGACGCCCTTGTTTGATTTTATTTTTTTTTAAATTCTTGCAGCCCGCCCATACAAAAAAAATTCACTGTTCAGCTTTGGCTTGCATGACCTTTTCATCTGTATTTTTTGAAAACACTATTTACCTGCTGCATTGGTATGTTAATTGCTCTATGGTAAAATGGAGTTTGGATCAAAATAGGCAGAGGATAGCAGAAAAGGATTAAACAAGGAGACACTTAAAATGGCTCGCGGAACGGTAAAATGGTTTAGTGACAGCAAAGGATTTGGGTTTATTACCCAGGAAGACGGCGGACCGGATGTTTTTGTCCATCACTCGGCCATCAACGCCACCGGTTTTAAAACCCTTAAAGAAGGTCAAAAGGTGACCTTTGATATCGAACAGGGACAAAAAGGGCCTGCTGCGGTAAATGTGACTGTCATTTAGTTCAAGATAAATTGATTTTTCAAAGCCATGGAGGTGAGTCAGGGAGAAAGGCGATATGCCGGCAAAAAAAAATTATATCAAACGATCTGTCATTGATCGAAGGTCGTCTTTGGATCGGCGGGTATTCAATTTCGGGGCCGGTCCTTCCGGAAAAGAGAGAAGGAAGAAAACCAACAGGCGGCAAGGCTGGGAAGACAGATGGGGATGGAATCCGGTAAAGCAGTGGAATCCTATTTCCATGTCCGGCAGCACTGATCGGCCCATGCAAAGAGTTCAGGTGTGCCACCGGTATGCCAGAACAGTATGGTCTGGTGTTTTGTAAAATATCCCTTTTGGATCAGATCCATCATCCCCCCCATGGCCCTTGCCGTGTAAACCGGACCCAGCAGGATACCCTCATTCAGGGCAAGGTTTCTGATGGCATTAAACTCCAGATCTCCGGGCATGGCATACCCGGCCCCCAGATAATCACAATTGAGTGAAAAATCGCTTTCATCCATTTGAATTCCCGCTTCTATCCTGAGGGAGGTATCATTGGCAATCTTTGTGAGAATGGGGGGGAAGGGTTCATTCCCTGTTTTGGTCTGATCAATGCTCATGCCGAGAATCTGTCCCTTGAATCCGGTGATTTTAGCCCCCAGCGCCAATCCGGCCTGGGTGCCGCCGGAGCTTGTCGCAAAAACAATGGCATCCGGTGTGATCTTCATCTGATCCATCTGGGTTTCAAGTTCCAGCATGGCGTTGACATATCCCACGGCGCCAATGCTGTTGGAACCGCCCACGGGGATCACATAGGGCCGCCGGCCTTTTTGGGACAATTCTTCGGCCACTCGGTAAAGGGTTTCATCCCGGTTCTGTCGTTGGCAAAAATGAATTTCTGCCCCGAAAATCCGGTCCAGCAAGATATTTCCATTGGGAGCTTCAGGCGGTGTGCCATTGAGTACCAGGTGGCATTTTAAACCTGCTTTTCTTGCGGCGGCGGCCGTCAGCCGGCAATGGTTGGATTGAATCCCGCCCGCCGTCACCAGGGTGTCACAGCCCTGATCCAAGGCTTCACCAAGGAGAAACTCCAGTTTGCGGGTCTTATTCCCGCCCATGCCCAGAGAGGTCAGGTCATCCCTTTTCATCAATACGGTTGGCCCGTCGCCGGCTGATGAAAATGAGCTTAGCGTGTGAATCGGGGTCGGGAATTCAGCCAAGGAAAACCGGGGCAGATGTTCTATATTCATGAGCGTCCTTTGATTAATGGGTCAATATCATACTGATAAAGCTTGCGGCCCGGTCTGTTTTGGGATGGTCAAAAAAATCCGACGGCGTTCCGGTTTCTATGATCTTGCCTTCATCCATGAACAATACGCGGTGGGCCACTTTTTTGGCAAACCCCATTTCATGGGTGACCACACACATGGTCATCCCTTCGGAAACCAGGTTGACCATGACATCGAGGACTTCCCCGATCATTTCAGGGTCCAGGGCCGATGTGGGTTCGTCAAACAGCATGATTTCCGGAGACATGGCAAGCCCCCTGGCAATGGCCACCCGCTGCTGCTGCCCGCCTGACAGTTGAGCCGGATAGGCACCCGACTTTTCGGCCAGCCCCACCCGGTCCAGTTTTTCCATGGCAATTGTCTCTGCCTTGGCCTTGTCCATTTTTTTAACCTGCACGGGGGCCAGCATGATATTCTGCAGGACCGTCATATGGGGGTAGAGATGGAACTGCTGGAAGACAAACCCGATGTCTGCTCTCAACCGGGTCAGACTTGCAGATTTATCGTGTACAGGGATTTTGTTGACAATGATTTCACCTTTCTGGATATCTTCAAGCCGGTTGATGCATCTGATCAAGGTGGATTTTCCTGAACCGCTGGGGCCGCAGATGACCAGAATTTCTCCCTTGGGAATCTGAAGGTTGATATCCTTGAGCACATGGAGTTTGCCAAACCATTTGTTCACATTTTTAAATTCTATTATATTTTCCATGGGGAATTTCCTTTAATTAAACCGCCATCTTCTGTTCAAGGTAGTTGGACAGCAGGATCAGGGGATATGAAATGACAAAATACAGCGCTCCGACCAGTGAAAACACCATGAGCCCCTCGGGTATCCTGACCACGGTCACCCACCCGACCCGGGTCAGTTCCATCACACCGATGACGGATACCACCGAGGTGTCTTTGATCAAAAGGACATACTGGCCCACCAGCGGCGGCAGAATCACCTTCATGGCCTGGGGAAGAATAACCCACCTCAATTGCTGCACCAGGTTCAGACCTGAAGCAGCGGCTGCTTCCCATTGCCCCTTGGAAATAGAGGAAATACCGCCGGCCACGATTTCACAGATAAAGGCCGAGCCCATGATGCCCATGGCCAGAAGGGCTGCCGGAAAAGCCTTTAGCTGCATCCCCCATTCCGGTAGAATAAAAAAGATGATAAACACCTGGACCACAAAGGGCGTCCCCCGGACAAAGGCGACATAGAAACCGATGACCCGTTTCACAATTTTATTTTTGCCAGACCTGAAAATTCCCAGAATAAACCCCAGCAGGGTGCAGGTGACAAGACTGATAAAAGCGACCTTGCTGGTCATCCACAGCCCTTTCAAGAAAAAGGGAAAAATCTCCACAAGCCGGCTGAAGTAAAATGCCATCATGATCAGTAAGCCTCCCTGAAAATCAGTTTTCGCTGGGACCAGTCGGCCAGGGCCTTGAGGCAGAAATAAATGCACATATAAAAGAAAGCCACTGTAAAAAAAGCTTCCGACGGCATGAACCGTTCAGAGGTAAGGGTCTGTCCGGCCCGTGTCAATTCTGCAACGGAAATCAGGGACAGCAGGGCTGAATCCTTCACCAGGACAATGGCCTGCCCCAGAAGCGGGGGCACGGTCACTCCCAGGGCCTGGGGCAGAATAATGAACCGCATTCTCTGGATATAATTCAGGCCCGATGACACCCCGGCTTCAATCTGACCCGGCTCCACGGAATTGATTCCGGCCCGGATAATCTCTGCAATATAGGCCCCTGAATTGAGCATCAGGGCCAGGATACCGGTCTGGATTTCAGGGACCCGAATCCCAAGGGTGGGCAGCCCGAAATACAGAAAATAAATCTGCACCAGCAGCGGAGTGGACCGGACAATCTCGATATAGGCAATGGCAGGGTATTTGATCAGCCGGATACCGGAAATCCGGCAGGCACAGGCGATGATTCCGGTGGCAATGGCAAGCCCGATGGATACGATGGAAATCAAAAAAGTGGATCTCAGCCCGGTCAAAAACAGGGGCAGATATTCCAGGATGACTCTAAAATTAAAATCAGCCAGCATAAAACCGTCCGTTTCGTAAAGGGGTTGTGAATTTCAGAAAAATGCACAACCCCTTTGGTTGATTTAATTTATCAGTTGACAGCGATCCATCAATGATCTTTTTTCCAATCTATGCCCTTGAGCCAGTAGTTGATATTCTGATCATAGGCGCCGTTGGCCCGGATGGTTTCAAAATAGAGGTTGATCCACTGCAAAAGGTTTACAGATTCATGACGGACACCGAAGGAAAGGGGGTCCTTTCCCTGGCCCAGGCGTTTGTCAAACAGGCGGATGGAATTGGGTGGAAAATCAGGCAGAACAGTGAGAACGGCCAGGTCGTCGTTGACCCCTGCATCCACATGGCCTGCAATCAGGGCCTGGACGATCATCCTGCCGCCGCCTTTGTAGGATTTGATGGTTGCCTTGGGCAGGTATTGTTTGGCAATGGTTTCGCCGGTGGAGCCCAGAAGAACGCCCACGGTGACTTCGGGTTTGTTCACGTCTTCAAGGGTCTGAAAACTGGCCCCGGTTTTGGTAAAAATACAGGGCTGGACATAGATCCAGGGCTCGGTGAAGGAAATTTTCAGGGCCCGTTTCAATGTGGGCGTCATATCGGCTGCCAGGATATCGGCTTTACCGGACAGAAGTGCGGGAATAAGGCCATCCCAGTCAAAATCCAGGATGACCAGCTTTACGCCCATTTCATCGGCCATACCCTTTGCAAAGTCAATCATGGAGCCTGCCTGTTGTCCGTTTTTGTCAACAAAGGCATAGGGGGCAGACCCGGATTGAACCGCCACTCTCAATTCACCCCGGTTCACAATATCGGTGAGTGTCTCGGCAAAGCCGATTCCCGTCAAAAACATGACCAGTGACAGGGCAAAAATGGTTGATAAAAGTTTTTTCATTTTCATTTTTTCTCCTTTTTTATAAATTATTATTGACCAGCCAACTCCTCTTTTTTGTATTCTTACAGAACAATTGTTTCCTCTTTTATTTGAATGCCTCTTTTTTTGAGGCTGTCCATGAATTTTTGAACCGGTATGTGTTTTGTGGGCGAAAGAACCCCTTTCTCCGTGATCTCCCCGTTCACCATCATTCTGGCCACAATGGCGGCGGTATACCCCACACCCTTGCTCATGGCGAGAATACCTGTGTCAAGATCTCTTTCAATGAGCATGCTGCTGGTGAATCTCGTCTTTTTTTTGTCTTTGATGCCCTCAAAAACATTGATCATGACGGTCAAATCTTTTTCATCCTTCCCATATTCCAGTTGCGGACCCAGAAGCTTGTCCAGAAAATCCACGGGGGTCACAGGACAGGGAAGCCCTTTCACCTCTGTTTCGCCAAGAAACCCAAGTTGTTTCAGGGGCCGCCAGAATGCGCTCCACCCAGGCCATCTCAAAGAATATCGACCGGTCTCCCTGATGGTATCGGTCAATCCCATCAGGTCTGTAAAATATACGGCATCCCCGTTTGGAATGGCTTCAAGCTCACCCAGGCCCGGAAAATCAATGGCATGAATATTGGCTTCATCATGCTGGTTCATTGCCGGAATTTCAATGATTTTTTTATCCCTGATGATCCTGGCATCTCTCATGGTTGAACTTAAAACCCCTTTCCATATCCAAGACACCTTATAATTCAAAGGGTTTGTGCAGGCCTTTTTTTCCGGGAACCCGCCGCAATAGGAATTAATCACGTGTATCTCATCAAACCTGTTTTTGGCATCCCCATAGATCACCAGATCGATCCCGGGATCAAGTCCGCATTCCGGCATGATGGCAATCCCGGCCTTTTTGGCCTGCTCGTCAAGGCCTTCAAGATGATGGGCATAATTGGTATTGACCACACTGACCTTGGCCTCCAGGGCCGCCTGGTTGACAGACTGCTTGAAATCCTTGGGAAGAAGATCAATGACCACATCCACTTTCCGGTAAAGGTCAACCAGTGCCGCCTTATTTCGGGCATCCATCTCAACCGTGCTGATTTTGCTCATATCCGTGAACGGCCTGATTTTTTCCAATTCATCAAACCGGATATCCGCGCAGATGACCTGGCTGACGTTTTGATCCCCGGCCAGGTCATAGAGTGCTGTTCTTCCCTGTGTCCCGCATCCTCCCAGAACAAGTATTTTCATTTTTTTTCCTTTTTTGAATGTTTAATGCATCCATGGCCGGTGTTGCTATAATTCCCAGCGGCCGGATGCGGTCTATAATTTCACAAACAACTGTTCAAAGGTCGTTCGGACATGCTGTCTCATAACGTCTTTTGCCTTTTCTTCGTCGTGTTCTTCAATTGCCTTTGTGATTTCAATATGCTGTTTCGGGCTTGTTTTCTGCCCGTTTGGGGTCAGTCCTGAATAATACCGGTCAAAAAAGAAGATATAGGTGTGCGAGCGCCAGAAACTGTGCCGGCAATACTGCTCCAGGTATTTATTCAGACAGATTCTGGCGATGCCGAGGTGAAAACTTTCGTTAATGGTCACATAGGCTATTTTGGCTTCCTGGGTGCCTGGATTTTCCACATTTTTTTCTTTTTCAATGAGGCCGTAGAGGTATTCTATATCGGCGGTTGTTGCATGCCGTGCGGCAGATGCAGCAGTAAGGCCCTCAATGTGTTCCCTTGCATAAAAAACATGCCTTGCATCCTGTGGGCTTGGGGAAGGGATAAAACAGCCTTTTTTTTTCTTTTTGTCTAAAAATCCTTCGGCCACCAACTGGGCCAAAGCTTGCCGGACCGGGGTTCTGCTCAGTTCAAGCGAGTCTGAAAGTTCTGTTTCCAGAAGAAAATCACCCGGTTTAAAATGGTTTTCCAGAATTAATTTTATGATTGATTTATATGCAAACTCTTCCAGATTTTTCTTTGCCATTTCAATCTCCCGATAAAAACCCAGATAAAAACATTGATGTATACATAAGTCCATACATTTATGCTTGTCAATCATTTTCCCTTGAATTCTTTGAAAAACAATTTTACCCTTGCGCCTGGTTTTTTGAATTGTATCGGTGAAAGGAAAAATGCAGTGAGATCTCACAAGGAAGTCATCATCATCGGCGGGGGGGTTATCGGTCTTGCCTGTGCACATTATCTGCTGGACAGCGGGGCCGGCGTCAGAATCATTGAAAAAAGCACCATCGGGAGCGGAGCTTCCCATGGAAATTGCGGGTTGCTCTGCTTCAGCGATGTTATCCCGTTGTGTTCCCCGGGTACGGTCAGCCATGAGATGGCAAGAACCCTGAAGCGGACCTCTCCTCTTTATATTAAACCCTCCCTGGATATCAACCAACTGGCATGGCTCTTGAAATTTGCCCTGAAATGCACTGAATCCCATAAACTGAAAGCCGCACGGGGAAAATATGAAATCCTCAACTACTCCATGGGCTTGTTTGATTCATTGCTCTCTCTGGACGAAATAAAATGTGATTTTGAAAAAAAAGGCATGCTGACCGTATTTAAGAACAAAAAAAATTTTGAACATTACAAGGCCACAAATGCGTTTCTGGACACCTATCACATGGGTGCGAAACGGATTGAAAAAGAAGAGCTTCTGGCCCTGGAACCAGCCCTTTGCGATGATATTGCCGGGGGCTGGCTTAATCCGGCAGACTGGCACCTCAGGCCGGATATGCTCATGGCTTCCTGGCGAAAACAGTTGAGCCAAAAAGGGTTGATCATTGAAGAATACTGCAGTTTAATAGACTTTGACATCCAAGGCAATTCCCTGGCCGGTGTGAATACCGTCAAAGGCCGCTTCAAGGCGGATTATATTGTCATGGCCGCCGGCGCCTGGACCCCTGTTGCCTTACGGCAATTGAAACTGGACCTGCCGGTTCTGCCGGGAAAGGGCTACAGCATCACCATGCAACGGCCCGGGGCCTGCCCTTCCCATCCTCTCTCCCTCTATGAAAAAAACATGGTGGTCACACCATGGAAAAGCGGCTACCGGCTGGGAGGGACCATGGAATTTTCTGGGTACAATGATGTTTTGAGCCCAAAGCGGCTTTCAAATCTTGTTTCCGGTGCAACCGCCTTTTTAAAGGAACCCCTGGGTAATCCGGTCATTGAACACTGGAGCGGCCTGAGGCCCATGACCTATGATGACCTGCCCGTCATCGACAGGTCGCCCTCCCATGAAAATCTCATGATTGCCACCGGTCATGGCATGCTGGGGCTGACCCTGGCAACGGGAACGGGGAAAATAGTATGTGATATGATTAATGACCGGGAACCGGAGATCAATATCAAGCCCTTTGGGATGAACCGGTTCAGATAAAACCAGGGATATCGGACCGGATTTATGGATTTAAAATGAAGAACACTAAAATCGGAAACGGATTTAATGAATACAGAAAAAAACACAGGATTTGAAAAAGATTGGGACTTTAATGAGATCATTGACAGAAAGAATACAGGGTCAATGAAATGGGAGCCAAAGGTGCTGTGCACAAAATTCGGGAAAGGAAGGGAAGACCTTTTACCCTTGTGGGTGGCGGACATGGATTTCAAATGCCCGACCCCGGTCAGACATGCCATGGAAAAGCGCCTGGCCCACCAGGTCTACGGGTATACCATCCCTGATCCGGATTATGATGCGGCGCTGATATCCTGGTTTTTGCGGCGGCACCAATGGGATATCAAAAAAGATTGGATACTGACCAGCCCGGGCATTGTCCCGGCAACCAATTATATCATCCAACGGTTTTCAAAACCCGGTGACAAGATCCTGATCCAGACTCCGGTCTATTATCCCTTTGCCCAGTCCATCATTGGAAACGGCCGGACAATTGTGGAAAATCCCTTGAAAATAGTGAACGGCCGCTATGAAATGAACGTTGATGATCTTGAAAAAAAAACAAGGTATCCCAGGGTAAAGATCGCCATCCTTTGCAGCCCCCATAACCCCGTGGGACGGGTCTGGACAAAAGAGGAACTGGAACGGTTCGGGGAAATCTGTATCAAAAACAATGTCTTGGTGTTTGCCGATGAAATCCACTGCGACCTGATTATGCCGGGATATAAGCATGTCTGCTTCCAGAGCATCTCCAAAAAATTTGCAGACCATTCCATCTCTGCCAATGCGGCCAGCAAGACGTTTAATCTGGCAGGCCTGCAACAGTCCAGCCTCATTATCCCCAATGATAGGCTTCGAAATGAATTTTCAATCTATTTTGAAACCCTGGGGGTCGGGCCCCGGGGCAGCGGGACCCTTTTCGGTGCCATTGCAGCCCAGGCCGCTTACAATGAGGCAGAAGCCTGGCTGGATGATCTTCTCTTGTATCTACAGGATAATTTCATCTATCTGAAAACCATGCTTGAGCAGGAATTGCCGGGCGTAACCGTTTTTAACCTGGAAGGAACCTATCTGGCCTGGGCGGATTTTAATTCTCTGGGATTATCACCTGAAAAAATCGTTCAGGTCATCGAGGATGGCGCCAAGGTTGCCCTGGACCATGGGGACTGGTTCGGGAAAAACGGTGCAGGCTTTGAACGGTTTAACATTGCCTGCCCCAGGCTGATTTTGGAAAAAGCGGTCAAGGCTGTGGTGGCTGCCTTTAAAAAGGTCGGCCGCCATTAAAACCGCCGGTTGTTTACAAATAGGATAAAAGCAGGTCTGCGGCTGCAGAAGGGGAAATTTTCTCATTTTCCACCTGGTGGGAAATAGCCGGGATTTTTTCATTAATGGTTTTGTTATTGTGGAATCGTTTTCTTAAACCGGCCTCCACCAGGGTCCACATCCAATCCAGGGATTGGTGTCTGCGGCGCTGCATGAATTCTCCCGTGGTCCTGAATTTCCGGTTGTGGTCCAGGACCATGTCCCAGACATTTTTTGTACCGCCTTCGTTCACGGATGAACAGGTCAGGACCGGGGGAGACCAGGTGGGGGTTTCCGGACGGATAAAATGGAGGGCCGTTTCAAGATCGGTTTTGGCCTTTTCCACGGCGGTTAGGTTATCCCCGTCGGCTTTGTTGATGGCGATGCCGTCGGCCATTTCCAGGACCCCTTTTTTGATGCCCTGGAGTTCGTCGCCTGCCCCGGCGATCATGAGGACCAGGAAAAAATCCACCATGGAGGCCACGCTGATTTCAGACTGGCCCACACCCACGGTCTCCACCAGGATGACATCAAACCCGGCCGCTTCGCAGACCAGCATAATTTCACGGGTTTTGGCAGCCACGCCGCCCAGGGTGTCGCCGGCCGGGGAAGGCCGGATAAAGGCATTTTCATGGGCAGCCAGCTTTTCCATCCGGGTCTTGTCCCCCAGGATGGAACCGCCGGAACGGCGGCTAGAGGGGTCCACGGCCAGGACCGCCACCCGGTGGCCCTGGTCGGCCAGATAGACGCCCAGGCTTTCGATAAAGGTGCTTTTGCCCACGCCGGGAACCCCGGTGACGCCCAGGCGGATGCTGTTACCGGTGTGGGGCAGGATTTTTTCCATGACCCTGAAGGCCGCCTGCTGGTGTTCTTTGAGGCTGCTTTCAATCAGGGTCATGGTTTTGGCGATCATGCGCCGGTGGCCGGAAAGAATCCCCCGGACATAGGGGTCTGGATCAATATCAACCATTCTTTTTTCAGGCACCGATGATGTTCAGGGTCCGGTTGGCCGAATCCGTGACCACGGTTCCGGGCCCGAAAATCTCTGCGGCCCCGGCATTTTTCAAGAACTCATAATCTCCCGGCGGAATGATGCCGCCGACAACGACCTTGATATCGGAAGCCCCCTGTTTCTTCAATTCCTCAATGACCTTGGGCACCAGAATCTTATGCCCGGCGGCCAGGCTGGATACGCCGATGACATGGACATCGTTTTCCACGGCCATCCGGGCTGCTTCTTCCGGGGTCTGGAACATGGGTCCCAGGTCCACGTCAAAACCGAAATCCGCAAAAGCCGTGGCAATGACCTTGACGCCCCGGTCATGGCCGTCCTGTCCCATCTTGGACAAAAGAATCCGGGGCCGGCGGCCCGTCTTTTTCTCAAAATCCGAGGTCCGTTTTCTCAAGGATTCAATGACCTCGGAATCCGCGCTTTCCGCTGCATAGACACCGGAAATACACTGGGTGGTGGCCACAAAACGCTTGAATACCTTTTCCATGGCATCACTGATCTCTCCTACGGTTGCCCTGGCCCGGACGGCGGGCAGGCAGACTTCCAAAAGGTTGGCCCCGGTCTCGCAGGCTTTGGTGATATCGTCCAGGGCCTTTTGAACCGCGGCATTGTCACGGGTTTGCCGGATCTGCTCCAGTCTTGCAATCTGTTCGTTTCTCACCTCATCCGACACTTCCCGCACCGGGATGGGGGTTTCGTCCTGGATCTTGTATTTGTTCACACCTACAATGACGTCTTTGCCCTGGTCGATCCTGGCCTGACGGCGGGCCGCCACTTCTTCGATGCGCATTTTGGGCATACCCGATTCAATGGCCTTGGCCATGCCGCCCAGGCCTTCGATCTCCTTTAAAATGACCCGGACCTTCTCGATGATATTCTGGGTCAGGGTTTCAATATAATAGGACCCGCCCAGGGGGTCCACCACATCGCAGATATGGGTTTCTTCCTGGACCAGGATCTGGGTGTTCCGGGAGATCCGGGCCGACAGTTCCGTGGGCAGGCCCACGGCTTCGTCAAAGGAATTGGTGTGAAGGCTCTGGGTGCCGCCCAGCACGGCAGACAGGCATTCCAGGGTGGTCCGGACGATATTGTTGTAAGGATCCTGCTGGGTCAGGCTCCAGCCCGAGGTCTGGCAATGGGTCCTCAGCATTTTAGAGGTGGGATTTTTCGGGTTGAATTGGCCCATGATCTCGGCCCATAGAAACCGCGCCGCCCTGAGCATGGCGATATCCATGAAAAAATTCATGCCGATGCCGAAAAAAAAGGACAGGCGGGGGGCGAATTTGTCAATATCCAGGCCCGTGGCCAGGGCCGCCCTCACATATTCAAGACCGTCGGCCAGGGTAAAGGCGGTCTGGAGAACCGAATCGGCTCCGGCTTCCATGATGTGATACCCGCTGATGCTGATGGTGTTGAATTTGGGCATATGGTCCGAGCAAAAGGCAATGATGTCGGAGATGATCCTCATGGACGGGCCCGGCGGATAGATATAGGTGTTCCGGGTCAGGTATTCCTTTAAAATATCGTTCTGGATGGTGCCGTTGAGCTGGTCGTGCCGCACGCCCTGCTCTTCGGCGGCCACGATATAACCGGCCAGGATGGGCAGGACCGCGCCGTTCATGGTCATGGACACGGACATTTCGTCCAGGGGGATTTGGTCAAAGAGGATTTTCATGTCCTCCACGGAATCAATGGCCACCCCCGCCTTTCCCACATCCCCGGCCACCCTGGGGTGATCGGAGTCGTATCCCCGGTGGGTGGGCAGGTCAAAGGCCACGGACAGGCCCTTCTGTCCGGCGGCCAGGTTCTGCCGGTAAAAGGCATTGGAATCTTTTGCCGTTGAAAACCCGGCATACTGGCGGATGGTCCAGGGGCGGCCCGCATACATGGTGGCCTTGATGCCCCGGACATAGGGGTCAAAGCCCGGCAGGCTGTTGATGAATTCTACGGTTTCAAGGTCTTTGGCCGTATACAGCGGCTTGATATCAATGCCTTCCGGGGTTTTCCGGGTCAGGGCGTCAAGGGATTTCCCCCGTATTTCCTTGGCAGCCAGTTCTTTCCATCCATCAAGATCAGACATGTGAGACATGGTTATCCTCCGGTCTAATTCAGGTTTAAATTTATCGCTCACACAATTCCACCAGGACGCCCGAGGTGGCCTTGGGGTGCAGAAAGGCGATTTTCGCCCCGCCGGCCCCGATGCGGGGCGTCTGGTCGATGAGGGCGATTCCCTTGGCCTTCAGCTCGGCAAGGGCCTCTTCAATGTTTTCCACCCTGAAGGCCACATGCTGGATGCCTTCACCGCGCTTTTCAATGTATTTGGCCACGGGGCCATCCTCGGATGTGGATTCCAGGAGTTCAACCTCGCTTTCCCCCACCGGCAGGAAGGCGGTGGTGACCTTCTGCTCGTGAATGGTTTCAGTCCCTTCAACTGTCAGCCCCAGGACATCGGTCCAGAAATTTTTCTTGGCGTCAATGCTTGAAACGGCAATCCCTAGATGATCAATTTTTAAGAGTTTCATATCCTTATCCCCAGTTCTATAGTCATCAAATTCCAATCATTATCTATAGATGGTTCAAATGCTGAAAGTCAATACAAAACCGGCCTGAATTCAGGATGTCTTTATTGACGGGGAAAAATTAATTTGTTAGAGTTTTCCCATATTGTGAAGAATATATCGATTTCAACTACCCGATCACTACTGTCTTAAAAAATAAAAAGGTCTGATCATGAAAAATTCGGATTCCCCTGCCATTCTTGTTGTAGATGATTCCAGCTCAATCCGGTCAACGGTGCAAAAGGACCTGGAATCGGAAGGGTTCAGGGTTTTCACGGCCGTTGACGGGGAAGAGGCCCTTTCCTTTCTCACCCGGCCCGGCGCCCCTGAAATTGATATGGTCCTTACGGATTTGAACATGCCCAATATGGACGGGAAAACACTCTGCGCCCATATCAAATCCGACCCGAACCTTCAGTCCATCCCGGTCATTTTTCTGACCTCCCAGGCCGACCAGAAAACAGAATCCGATCTGATCAAAACAGGGGCCAATGATTTCATCTCCAAACCCTTTATCCGGGAACTCCTGATCGCAAGAATATCAGTTCATCTGCAGGGTCAGATTTCTAAGAAATATCTGGAAAAGCGCATTGAAGAGCAAACGCTTTTTTTAAAACAGGCCAAAGAGGAAGCCGAAACCGCCAATATCGCCAAAAGCGCCTTTCTTGCCAATATGAGCCATGAAATCCGCACCCCCATGAACGGGGTCCTGGGCATGACGGACCTGCTGCTGGAGACCCGCCTCACCAAAGAGCAGACCGATTATGCGGAATCCATTCGCCAGAGCGCGGAAGCCCTGCTCAAAATCATTAACGACATCCTGGATTTTTCAAAAATAGAGGCCGGGAAAATGGAGCTGGAAGTCATTGATATCGATCTGGGAAAAACCCTACACGATATCAGTCAGATCATGGCCACCAAAGCCCAGGAAAAAAACATAGAATACATCTGCCTCATTGAAGAAAACGTTCCCAATTTTCTAAAGGGAGACCCGACACGGCTCCGCCAGATCATTATCAATCTTTCCGGCAATGCCGTAAAATTTGTGGAAAAGGGGGAAATTCTTCTTAGGGTATCCTTTGTCGGAGAAAAAAAGAACAGGGTCACCCTCAGGTTTGAAGTCATCGACACCGGCATCGGCATACCGGACGATCAGATTCGAAGGCTTTTCAAAACCTTTTCCCAGGTGGACGCCTCCACCACCCGCAAATATGGCGGAACCGGTCTCGGCCTGACCATTTCCAGGCAATTGGCAGAACTCATGGGCGGGAAAATCGGGGTTGTCAGCAAGGAAGGAGAAGGGTCCACCTTCTGGTTTACGGCCTGTTTTGAAAAACAGCGCGGCATCCAGGAAAACTCTCTTCAGATCCCCCCAAAACTCAAAACCTTGAGATGCCTGGCCCTTGATGATACGGATGCGTGCCGGAAGGCCATGATTCTTCATCTTTCCTCCCTGGGCTGCCGGGTGGAAAGTGCCCAGAACGCCACCATGGCCCTGGAAAAACTCATGGATGCAAAACTAACCGGCCAGCCCTTTGATACGATTTTCATTGACATGGAAATGCCGGATTTGGACGGAAAGGAATTTGCCCGGCGCCTCCTGAAGGATCCTCACCTGAAGGGGACCCATCTCATCCTCATGACCTATACCGGCAAACGGCTTGACAAGACCACCCTTTCATCCCTCGGATTCACGGCCCAGATTGCCAAACCCGTGTCCCGCAACCAGGTGCTGGAATGCCTCATGGAAATCCACAACATCTCACCGGACCCCAAACCGGTGGAAACACGGTTCGGCATTGAAGAACCCCAGGCCGGGGCCAGCCATCTTCCCGGGCAATACCATATCCTCCTGGCCGAAGACAATAAAATGAACCAGAAGGTGGCCGTCAATATGCTTCAAAAACTCGGGCATACCGTTACCATTGCCGAAAACGGGAAAAAAGCCCTGGAAAAATTCATGGAAAAAGAATTTGACCTGATTCTCATGGACGGCCAGATGCCGGTTCTGGATGGCCTTGAAGCCACACGGGCCATCCGGGAATATGAAAAAAAATCATCCCGGTCAAAAAAGCATATTGCCATTATTGCGCTTACAGCCAATGCCATGAAAGGAGACCGGGAACGGTTCCTTGAATCGGGCATGGATGATTATATTACAAAGCCCATCAAACGAAAAGACCTGGATGACGCCATTCTCCGGTGTATGTCAAGGCCGAAGGATCTTGAATTTCCCACGGCCAAAGGGGATATCATTCACCTGGATGAGCTGCTCCAGGCCATGAACGGGGATAAAAAACTGGTCAAGGAGTGCTTTGATGATTTCCATGACCATTATAGCCCCATGCTCAGCAATATCAGAAGCGGCATTGACAAAAATGATCCTGCCAGGGTCAAGGCCTCTCTGCTCACCTTCCGGGATTCGGTCAAACACCTTTCCTGCAAGAGGATTATGGACGCCGCCTTTGCCCTTGACAGGGCCGTTGACCTTCAGAACAAGGCCTTGATTGAAAAGGAATTCAACACGCTTTATGATGCCTGCGGAGAATTAAAGGATTTCATCATCCGGTATTCCGTACAAAATCTGTTTATGAAATTTCTCATTGTGGATGATGAATTTGTTTCCAGGAAAAAGGCCCATAAAATCCTCTCCCAGTATGGCGAATGCGATGTGGCCATTAATGGCCTGGAAGCGTTGAACGCTTACGTTAGGGCGCACAATGAAAATGATCCCTATAACCTTATTTTTCTTGATATTAACATGCCGGACCTGAATGGCCCCCAGGTCATGACCAAAATCCGGCAATGGGAAAAAACAAAAGGGGTGGTCCTTTCAGATGCCGTCAAGATTATCATGATGTCTGCCGATAACTCAAAGGAAACCATCAAGGCGGCGCTCAAAGAAGGCTGCGAAGCCTTTCTTGTCAAACCCGTCAACCGGGAAAAGCTTGCCCAGGCATTCAAGCAGGTACATTATATTTAAACAAAGGAGCCCCCATAATGGACAAAATTTTGAATTCCATCGGACGTAAAATTTTTCTGACCATTCTGATTTCTTTGATCAGTATTTTTATCCTTGTTTTTACAACCCTTAAATTTTTCGGTAAAATCGGCGAGATCGCAAATATCACCAAAGCCGCCTTTCAATATGAACTCATGACAAAGGATGCATCCATTGAATTCAGTAAATTGGCAGCCACAGGGGACGATGCCCATTATACAAAACTGACGGCGGTTCTTTCTGCTCTCTCCATCACCGACGGCAAAATAGGGGCCTATTACCGATTGATGAAAGAAGGCCATTCCATTGAACAGACCATCCAAATTCATAATCAAAAAACAGGGGATTCATCCCCAGGAAACATAAAGACAGGCAATCTGATTCATTCTTTAATGGATACGCCGCTGATAACCAAATTGGTTGAAACTACGGACCAGGGTCATGTCATGACATCCAGGCTCATGGAGCTGACCCGGCAGTTCAAGGCACAGGCGGATCAGGAAACAAGAATCAAACTTGCCGCCGAATTCCAGGCTGTTGAAAAGCAATTTCCCGAGATGCTGAAATCATTTCATAGCAATATGGGAGAGGTTGCCGACTATTTTTCAGGCAAGATCAAACTCCTGTTCATTATCATTTGTGCCGCAGCCGCCGCCCTGATCAGCGGTTCTGCCTTTTTGATCACCCGGTCCATCACAAGGCCCTTAAAACAGACTGTCGAATATGTCAAAACCGTTGCCGGAGGAGATTTCAAACAAACCCTGGATATCAAAAGCAGTGATGAACTGGGCATTATGGTAAACAGCATGAACACCATGAGCCGGAGTTTAAGAGACATGGTCATGGAAATCAAAACAGGGATTGACCAGCTCAATACCTCTGCCGGTGACCTGACCGGGCTTTCGGACCAGGTCTCGGGTACTGCCGCACGCAATGCGGACAAGGCCGACACCGTATCCTTGGCTGCAAAGGAAATGAGCACCAACATGGGAAGCGTTTCAAAAAATATGGAATCTTCCACGGAAAATACCCATTCCGTTGTGACGGCGGTTGAGGAGATGACGGCCACCATCAATGAGATCGCAAAAAATACCGACACTGCAAAAACCATTACTGATAAGGCCGTGAACCAGTCCAAGTCCGCCGGAGAACAGATGGTCCGTCTTGGAAAGGTGGCCCAGGCCATCGGCAAGGTAACCGAAACCATTACGGATATTTCCGAGCAGACCAACCTCCTGGCCTTGAACGCCACCATTGAAGCGGCCAGGGCCGGAGAAGCCGGAAAAGGCTTTGCCGTGGTGGCCAATGAAATCAAAGCGCTTGCCGGGCAAACGGCAGCCTCTACCAAGGATATCAAAGAACAGATCGATGAAATCCAGTCCTCCACCCGGATCTCCGTTGAAGAAATCAACAAGATTTCAACGGTCATCACGGATATCAGTACCATCGTCACGACCATTGCCGCAGCCATAGAGGAACAATCCAGTGCAACAAGGGAAATTGCCCAGAATATGGCCATGGTTTCCCATGGTATTGCCGAGGTCAATGATAATGTCGCCCAGAGTTCAAAGGTTGCAGAAGAGATCACCCTTTCCATTCTGGATGTTCACAGGTCAACGGATGAGATGAAAGATAACAGTGCCCAGGTCAAAAGCAGCGCCGTCGGGTTATCCGGTCTTGCACAAAAATTAAATGCCATGATGGGGAGATTCACTGTGGAATAAGTCCTTGAATCGTTTTCAGGTTTTTTATCATTTCAAAGGATGGCCATGCAAAACCTTACAAGAGGCTTTCTCGAACAAAGACTGCCCGTATTCAGGGCGAGGGGAACAGGGAAGTGTCATGCTTGCGGCTTCATGATTCTCTTCTGGCTTTTTGTCGGCATATCCTGGGACTTTGCTTCATTTGCACAGGCGGATGAGAATTCCTTTGAAGCGCTGACTGCCGAAGAGCAAGCCTGGCTGGATCAAAACCCGGACAAACTGGTCCTTGTTTTTAACACCACCCGGCCCCCCATCGAGCTTTCATCCGCCGCAGGCGAATTTATAGGAATGGGTGCGGACGTCATTGCCAGGATCGAAAACCGTCTGGGTGTGGTTTTTATCAAACGTCCCTCCGCTACCTGGGAAGGAGCCCTATCCGCCCTGGAAAACGGAGAGGTCTCCCTCATGCCGGCCATCGCGCGAACCGGCGAAAGGGAACGCTTTGCCTTTTTCACGACCCCCTATACCCGCCTTCCTGTGGTGATCATCGGCACACGGAACCGGGAAACCGGCATGACCCTGGATGATCTTGCGGGTAAACGAATCGCCGTGGTTGCCGGCACAGCCGTGGAAGAATATCTTCGCCAACGCCCCAATGGCCGGATTCAGGTCATACCCATGTCCCACAGCACTCAAGGCTTGCAGGCAACTTCGCTGGGGCAGGTGGATGCCTTTGTGGAAAATTTAGGCGGCGCCGCTTATTATATTGAAAAGGAGAGTATTGACAACCTTCAGGTCGCAGGAACCACGGATTATCATTATGAATTAAGCATGGGCGTGAGCCGCAGATACCCGTTGCTGTTCAGCGCCGTTCAAAAGGCTCTGGCTGATATTCCCCCGGCTGAACTCAATGATATTCGCAAACAATGGATATCCTTACAAATCCACACCGGCATGGCTGCCGAAACCAAACGGTTGATGGCCCTTATCGCCATTTTCACAGCACTTTTACTGATGGGACTGGGGCTGATCAGTTATGCCCTCAAACGCAGGCTGAATGAGAAAATGGCCTCCCTGGGCAAAAATATGGAACTTTTGAGAGCCACATTCAATGCCACACCCGACGGGATACTGGCCGTTAATAAGAATTTGAAAGTGACCCATGCCAATTCCCAGTTCTACAAGATGTGGCAGATCCCGCCTCAACTTCAGAAAACAGATGATGATGAGACCTTGCGGGAATTTGTCCTGGACCAATTGGAAGACCCGGACGGATTTCAGAACCTGACCGACACCCTTTATCACAGCCGGGTCCGGAATAGAAGAGAGATCCTGTTTAAGGATGGACGGGTCTTTGATTGTTATTCCGCTCCCATGCTCCTGGAAGGTGAGGAAATCGGCCGGGTATGGGATTTCCGGGATATTTCAGACCAAAAGCGGGCCGAAAAAGAGCGGGAAAAACTGCAAAGCCAGTTGCTCCAGTCCCAGAAACTGGAAGCGGTGGGTATCCTTGCCGGCGGGGTTGCCCATGATTTTAACAATATGCTGGGGGCCATCATCGGATATGCCGAACTGACCCTGGGTCGTATGGATGAGGCAAACCCGTTTCACAATAATCTATCGAAAATCCTTGATGCAGCCCGCCGATCCACCGATATCACCCGCCAATTGCTGGCATTTGCCCGCAAACAGACCATTTCGCCGGTGGTATTTGATCTGAATGGATCGGTTGAAGCCATACTTAAAATGATCCGTCGCCTCATCGGTGAAAATATCGATTTGGCCTGGTTGCCCGGAGCAGGCCGATTCATGGTCAAAATGGATCCTTCCCAACTGGACCAGATCATCCTTAATCTTTGCGTCAATGCCAGGGATGCCATAGGCGGTGTCGGCAGGGTCACCATCGAAACCGACACCGTGTATTTTGATGAGGCGGATTGCGCCCCCGATTCCGGGGTTACCCCCGGCGAGTATGTGAGACTATTGGTCAGCGACACCGGGTGCGGCATGGACAAAGAAACCCTGGCGCATATCTTTGAACCCTTTTTTACCACCAAGGGCCTGGGGCAGGGAACCGGCATGGGCCTGGCCACCATTTACGGCATTGTCCAGCAGAATAAGGGCTTTATCACCGTTTACAGTGAACCGGGAACGGGAACGATTTTCAAAATCCATATCCCCATGCATACCTCCGGAGCTGAAACGAAAAAACCGGAAAAAGATGAAATCCTCCCCCTCAGTCGAGGGGAAACCGTCCTCATTGTTGAAGATGACTCGAATTTCTTGGAAATGACGGCCATGATGCTGCAAGGTCTGGGCTATTCCATTTTATCTGCCCAAACCCCAAGCGAGGCCCTTCGCCTGGCTCGGGAAAACCCATCTGAAATTCATTTGTTTATCACCGACGTAATCATGCCGGAGATGAACGGCCGGCACCTGGCTGAGAAGCTCTTAATGATCCGGCCAAAGATAAAACACCTTTTCATGTCCGGCTATACCGCCGATGTTATTGCTCACCAGGGCGTATTGGATGAGGGAATTAATTTTATCCAGAAGCCCTTTATGTTGAAAGATCTGGCCGTTAAAATCCGAGGGATTCTGGGATGACACGGCCTATTATAAGGCAGGGATATTCTCCGGCAGGGTCTTTGCATATCCATGGATCGCCAACCAGGATTCGGCATCCTGAATATCATCAAAAAATCGTACCTCAAATCGTGTGAACTCTTTTATCATATTGTTGATCTGCCATTTTTTAAGTTCGGATTCGCCGATACAAATGGCCATATGGGTTAAAGTTCCCGTCAATGCTGACTTTGCATTTGCCTTAAAATACTTTTCGGCGGCCGGGGTGCCGAGTTGCCACTCTTTTCGATCCGAAAGCAATCCCCAGCGCTTGTCTTGATAAAATCGGGAGGTGATGCCGGCAACATCTTCAATATGTTTTGCTGCGATTCTCTCATCCCAGGACAGAAATGTCTTGATAACCATCAGGTTGGCATAGGGCGTGATCGTATAATAATCGGTCTGGATTTCCATTTGTGATCTCCCGGACAAAAGGTTGAGGTATCCGTCGGCGCATCCATCGCCGGCGGATACCCGCCCATTTTTTAATTCAATTTAAACCGGCCCACCATCTCATTGAGATTTTCAGCCAGTTGGGACAATTCCGAAGCGCTTGTATTGACCTGGAGGCTTCCTGAATTCATCTCATCCGCGGCCCGGCTGACCTGGTGAATATCTTTGGCAACCTCACCGGCCACAACCGATGTCTGGTTCACGTTATGATTGACTTCCTGAACGCCGGAAGCGGCCTGGCTGACATTGTTTGAAATTTCCTGGGTGGTGGCGGATTGCTCTTCAATGGCAGCGGCAACAGAAGTGACAATGGAATTGACCTCGTTGATGATGTCGACAATGGACTTAATGGCGGAAACAGATTCCTGGGTTGTCGTCTGCACATCACTGATTCTTGAGCCGATTTCATTGGTGGCCTGGGCCGTCTGCTGGGCAAGGGCTTTGATCTCTCCTGCAACCACGGCAAATCCCTTGCCGGCTGCCCCTGCCCTTGCCGCTTCAATGGTGGCGTTCAAGGCCAGAAGATTGGTTTGAGCGGAAATATCTGTAATGGTCTCCGTCACCTTGCTGATTTCCAGAGCTGCCTTGCCCAGGGCGTTGACCTTTTCGGACACGGTTTCCGCCTTTTTTACGGCCTCGGCAGTGGTCTGGCTGCCCTTGGCTGTATTTTTCGCGATTTCATTGATGGTGGCCGTCATTTCTTCAGCAGCCGATACGATCATCTGGATATTGGTGGTGGTCTGTTCCGTTGCGGCGGCCACACTGTTCATACTGGTGGTCATCTCTTCGGCCGCCGTAGCGACATTGTTTGATTTTTCGGATGTTTGCCGGGCGCCGTCCGCCATTTGCCCGGATATGGTTGAAAGTTCCGTGGAGGAAGCGGTCAAGGTCTGGACACCTGTTGCAATATCCTTGAACATATGGGTCAGGTTTTCCGTCATTTCTTTCATATCCGCATAAACCCCGGTGACGGCTTTGCCATCGGCATTGAACTGAACGGTGAGATCCCCTTTGGCAATGCTGGACGCCACCTTGGCGATTTCAGACGGATCATGGCCCAGTTGGGCCATGATGCCCCGGACAAACCAGAGAACCCCCACCAGGGTGATGATCAGGAAGACGGCCCCGGCCATGAGAACCATATTCCGGATGGCATGGACCGGGCCCATGAATTCAGCCTCATCCTGGGTCACGGCGATGCTCCAGCCCGTGGCCTTGACCGGGGCGATACCGGCAATCTTATCAACTCCCTTGAAGGTATAGTTTTCCACACCTGATTTCTGGGCTGTCATCTGGCCGGCAATGGACTCCATCCCTTCAAGCTTGCTGATATCCAGTTTAAGAATATGCTCCCGGGTGGGATGGGCAATGATAAGACCTGTTTTCTGGATCATAAACGGATACCCGGTCTGTCCGATCTTTACCTGGGTAATCCGGTCGGACAAGGCATCCAGTTTGATTACGGTTCCAAACATACCGGCAAAACGGCCAGAAGCGGTTTTCAGGGGAATGGCCGCCACATATACGGGTTTCCCGCTGGCCTTGGACAGGACCGGCGCACTGATATTCATCTGTCCGGATTTTGCAGCGATAAAATAATCCCGTTCCGCCACAGATATTTTCTTCGCCCTGAGGGTTCCCCCTGTGCTGTCGGCTATGGTCAGGCCCTCTGCATCGGTCACAAAAAAAAGATCATAATCACTGCCGATCTGCTCGTACACCTTGACGAAAAAACCGTCCAAGGCTTCCAGTTCAGATCCGGCAGAATCCATACCCCCTTCCAGAACCTTGCCGGCAGCATTCAAGACCAGGGGCTCCAGGGCCATTTCTTTTGCCAGTTTGACTTCCTGGGCCACTGCCATTTCGGTCATGGCGGCAAGGTTGTTGGCCATCTGGAGAGCCTGGCCTTCGGCAGCCTCAAGCAGCGCTTTGGATGACTGACTGATGGAAAAAATACCCACCACGGTGAGCGGTATGATAGCAGCAAGAACACTTCCGACAATGAGTTTGAATTTGAGCGATAATTTTTTCATCATTTCTTTCCTTAATAAATGAGTGCGTTTTTAAACCGTTGATTTGTTTTTTTAAACCCATGTAATGTTTGAGGGATTGCTGCTGAAAATCTCACAAAACACCGGTTAAGTCAAGTCCCAGGACATCATTTCTGCGCCCAAAGACACCAGGGCCAACCGGATGCCATCAACGAGCGGTCTGAATGCGATCCATCTCGCTGCGGGAATTCGCATTGAACCGATTGGACCTGTTATGGTTGTCCGGTCTATTTTCTTTTAAAATCCGGTTAAAAAACCGATAACTATTCTGATAGCAGATCTTTTCAATAACCCGGGAGGAAATGCCCTGCTTTTCCATTTCCATGACCAGCAAAGGAAGAGACTGAACCCCGGCCATGCCTTGAGGAAGACTGTCTACGCCGTCAAAATCGCTTCCCAACCCAAGACAGTCTTCGCCGCCGACATGGATGATGTGCTTTGCATGTTCCACCAGAAGAGAAATAGGCGCGTTTTTTAACCCTCCCAAAGCCTTTTGGCTGGTTTCCCCGGCGTCCTTAAAGGTCATGGTCTTGTCTTTAAGCCCTTTGATGATCCTGTCCCTGTTGGCTCTCTCATGTTGATAATATTCCGGGCTGATAAACCCTGATCCGAAAACCAGACCGATCAGCCCGCCTCTCTGGGCAATGATACGGATCATATCATCGGTGAGATTTCTGTTATTGGGGCAGATCTTTCTGGCATTGGAATGGCTTGCCAGAAACGGAATTTTTGTAATGGCGGCAATATCGTAAAAAGCCTTGTCCGAGGCATGGGATACGTCAACGGCCACCCCAAGCCCATTGCAATACCGGACAAGGTTTTCCCCTGAGGGTGTCAGCCCGCTGTTATCCCCGAATACGGTCCCGCAGAATTCATTATCATCCCAAGCAATGGTGAGAAGCCTGACCCCTCTTTTATAAAAATGTTCCAACATTTCCACTTTCCCCATCAACGGGGTCGCACCTTCAATGGCAATGATCACGGCTGTTTTTCCCTCGAATTCCAAAGCCGGGGCGAGGGTCTTGGATGATGTAGCAAGGATCAGCCGGTCCTTATGGGTATGGATCAATTCTTCAATGGCGTCGATATAGGCATTGCAGGCATCAAACGGATCGGCGAAACGGCCTGAATCGTAGATAAAACAGGCAAACACCTGGGCGGATAAATTTGAACTCAGAATGCCGGGCAGATTGAGATGAAGCTCAGAGGTGGCGGTAAAATCACAGCCCTTCTCAACGATTTTCTGAATGGTGTCACAGTGAAGATCAAAAAATTTCAATTTCGTCCATGGAAAGCCCTTCATCCGTTAAAACCCGAAACCGATGGTTTGGATAGGCTATGTTCAGTTTCTTCATATTGTTGTTTCGCTCTCCTCTCAGCCGGGGCAAGGCTCTTGGATGAACCCTCAGCCCAACCTCCTCTGAGGTCAGAAGACCCGGGCATTGGTCCAGTCTTTCACACACCAGATCATACAGCATCTCGGAAAAAACAAGGTGTCCAAAGGCCGGGTGCCAGGGGCCGGCAAGAACCATGGACGCGTCCTCCATCATCTCCGAAGCCTGGAGTCCCATGCGGATCACTTCCACACCGGCGTTTCGGAATATTCGATACATGTGCTTGACCAGCCGAACGGCTTCGGCCAATGCCAAAGGCTGATAGAGTCCTTCCGCATACCATTTTTCCATCCGGCTGCCCTTGAGCACCATCAGGGGATAGATTCTTGCAAAATCCGGACAAAGACCGGCAATTTTTCTGGTGCTCTCCAATAATGATATTTCATTGTCTGCGGGTAATCCCGCCATGACCTGAACCCCGATTTTCACCGGGATTTGTTTCAGCAAATCCATGGCCTTGACGGTATCGAGGCTTTCATGGCCTCTTCCCGATGCAGAAAGAACGGCATCATTCATGGATTGAACCCCGACTTCAACGGCCGATACGGGATATGGGGCGATAAGCGCAAGCCTTTCTTTTGTGATGGTATCAGGGCGGGTGGAAAACCGGATGCCGTCAATCTTCTTTTCGCGGATATAGGGTCCAATATGCTCCAGCAGAGTGACTATGATTTGAGGGTCAAGCCCGAGAAAATTACCGCCGAAAAAGGCGATCTCCACCTTTTTTCGCCGGCCTTTAAATTTCAGATAATGCTGGACGATCTCTTGAATTTCAGAATGATCCGGTAACGGGCCGTCCTTTTGGGCAATAATGGACTGGTTGCAGAAGGCACACTGATGGGGACAGCCTGAATGGGGAATAAAGATGGGGATGACAAGGGGTTTTTCCTGAGGATTCATAGGCAGGCCATCAGGGAAAAATCTCTTTCAGCCGTTTTAAGGTTTGCCTGGCCGTATCCTGTTCAGCCGCTTTCTTGGATTTACCGGATCCCCTGGATTCAATACCGAAAAGGCTTAACCGCATCTCAAAGGTTTTGTCATGATCCGGTCCGGTCTCATTCACCACCTGATAGCAAGGGGTTGCACATCCCCTTTCCTGGGCATATTCCTGGAGCGTGCTCTTATAATCAATGGTCTTTTCATTGGCCACCATCTCGTCCAGGATTTCATTAAACAGCCGGCGAATCAATCCACACCCTTCATCAAATCCGCCATCCAGATAGACAGCCGCAATAACGGCTTCAAAGGCATCGGACAGGATGGAATTTTTATCATGCCCCCGGGAAATCGCTTCACCCTTTCCAAGCCGGATGAACCGTCCAAGGTCAATGGATCTGGCCGTCTTTGCCAAAGCCGGTTCACTGACCAGCGTCGCCCTTAATTTGGAAAGCTCGCCTTCTTTTTTTAAGGGACTTTTTTCCATTAAAAGCTCAGCGATGCAGAGCCCGAGAACCGCATCCCCCAGGAACTCCAGCCGTTCGTTATCCGAATCGCAGGTATCCTGGTTCTCATTGAGATAGGACCGATGGCAAAGGGCATTCATTAAAAAGGACCTGTCGTTAAAGCCATAGCCCATATTATTTTCCAGGATGGCCAAGTCCGCACCGGTTTCTCTGTTCTTCTCCAGCCAAGCAGTCAATGCCTTGAATACGGAAAGACCGATCTTCAGGTTGTTTTTGCCCGTACCCAGGAAAACCCCTTCATTGAATGACCCGTGAAAATCCGACCCCCCGGTGGCAATCAGCTTCTTCCGGCTGCAAAGGGTTTCATAAAAAAAAGTGATGGGCTCGCTATGGTCTGTATAATACACCTCCATACCGCCAAGGCCGTATTGGATAAGGGTATCGATAAATTCTTCGAGTTGATCGCTCCGGCTGAATGAGAGAAGTCCGGGATGGGCCAGTACCGGTATCCCGCCGGCTTCAAGAATAACCTTTACGGCTTTTTCGCAGGATATTTTATATTTTTCCACATAGGCCGGCTTGCCCTTGCCGAGATATTTGTCAAAGGCTTCGTCAAAGCTTTCCACATATCCCAGTTCCTTCATAAGCTCTGCAATATGGGGCCGTCCCGTCTGCTCCGCGCCAAACCGGTGTTGGACCTGATCCATGCTGATCGCAAATCCAAGAAAGTTCAATTTTTCAATTATTTTCGGATTTCTGTCTATCCTGGCTGCTTTTGCAGCATTCAAGACGGCATTGAGGTTTTTATCATAAACGCTGAACCCATATCCCAGAAGGTGGATACTGCCCAGATCCGTGAAGCCGGGCGGGGGTTCACAACTGATTTCGACACCGGTTATGAATTCCGGACAGGTGCTGGGGGGTTGTTTTAATACTTCAAGGACACCGTCAATGGTGTCGTGGTCGGTGATGGAAATCGCTTGAAGACCGGTTTGCCCGGCCAGAACCAGGATTTCCAAAGGGGAAAGTGAACCGTCCGAGGCTGTTGAATGGATGTGAAGGTCTATCAAAAAAACATCCTGATCCGGTTAGATTCCCAGGGCCTTTTCCATATCCTCTTCACGGGTCTTACAATCAATGCACTGGGTGGTAACAGGTCTTGCCTTGAGGCGCTGAATGGAAATCTCTTCATCACAGGTTTCACAGACCCCGAAACTCCCATTTTCAATTCGCTCAAGGGCATTCCTGATTTTTTTGATCAATTTATGTTCACGGTCCCTGATTCTCAATTCAAAGCTTCGGTCTGCTTCGTGGGAAGCCCTGTCTGTAGGATCGGCAAAATTCTCTTTGGGCTTTGTCATTCCGGTAACGGTATTGTCGGCATGGGAAAGGAGCTCATTAAGTCTCTCGGTCAAAAGATTCTTAAAAAATTCCAAATCTTCTTTTTTCATGGCCTATCCCCTTTATCTTTAATAAAAATATCTAAAAGACAGATATTATACAAGCAATTCAAAAAATGTAAACAATTAAAGTATCGTCCTTTGCCTGACGCTGTATTCATATGGCTTCCCGTCGTTATTCATCATCCGGTCCCCCAAGATTAAACAACTGGCGGGTGACATTCAGGTAAAGGGAATCATCCCTGTGGTCGCCGGTATTCCTCAGAAAACGGATGGGATCATGAATGGTTCTGCTGGCAATGGCCTGGGTCATTCGCTGGATGGCCTCCATATCTTCCTTTGTAAGGTGCTTCAGGCTTGAAAGGGTTTTTTTACATTCCATTTCGACAATGGCTGTCATTTTGTCGTTCAAGGCCTTGATGGTCGGCACAATGGCAAGACTTTCCAGCCATTTTTGAAATTTGAGAACCGCTTCGTCGATCATGCGTTCCGCCTTCACCGTTTCTTTTTCCCTCTGTTCAATATTGGATTCCACAATATTCTTCAGATCATCGATATCATAGACATAGGCATTGGAAATCGAATTGATTTTCGGATCAATGTCTCTTGGGACGGCGATGTCGATAAAAAACAGAGTCTGATGATGCCGTTTTTTCATAACCCGCCGGACCTGGTCATGGGTCAGGACATATTCTGCGGCTCCGGTCGAGCTGATGATAATGTCCACATGGACCAGGGCGTCTTCACGTTCTTCAAATTTGACAGCCTGGCCGTTAAATTTTTCAGCAAGGGCCACGGCATTTTTAAACGTCCGGTTGGCCACCACAATATCTTTCACATTGTTGGACAACAAATGCTCCACCGCCAGCTCGGCCATTTCTCCGGCGCCCAGCAGAAGGACGGTCTTTTCAGACAGATCGGAAAATATTTTATTGGCCAGTTCAATGGCGGCGTAACTGATGGAAACGGCATTGTCGCCGATCCCGGTTTCCCTTCTGATTTTTTTGGCAATACTAAAGGATTTATGCATGAGCCGGTTCAAAAGAACCCCTGAGCACCCCGTTTCCACAGCGACTCTGTATGCCTGCTTGATCTGTCCGAGAATCTGGGGTTCTCCGATCATCATGGAATCAAGGCTTGAAGCAACCCGGAACAGATGCCGGACCGCATCCTCCCCCTTGTGTATATACAAGGCGCTTGTAAACTCTGAACGTTTGATGTTCTTATGGCGGGCGATAAACTCTATGGTCCTGCCGGTCTGATCGTTTTGGGCCTGATCCATGGTTTCCGGAATAAAAAGAACTTCGGTCCGGTTACAGGTGGAAAACACAAGAACCTCTTTTATGCCCGGATCTTTTTTTAAACCCTCAAGGGCGGAAAGCGTTTCCTCACTGCTAAAGGATAATTTTTCCCTGAGTTCAATGGGTGCGGTTTTATGGTTTAATCCGATGAGTATGATATCCGGCATTGTTCTTTCTTTATTTTGTAAAGGTGTCGTGATGACCGCCAATGAGGAGATTTACACCGATGAAGGTAAATATGATGATGGAAAAACCGATGATGGTCATGATGGCCGATTTCCGGCCCCGCCACCCGGAATAAAACCGAAGGTGTAACAGAGCCGCATAGATCAGCCAGGTCCCCACGGAAGCGATTTCCTTGGGATCCCAGCTCCAGAACCTTCCCCAGATGACCTTTGCATAAATAAATCCGGTCACAAGTCCGATGGTCATCAGGGCAAACCCTGTGGTAAGGCAGGTATATCCGGCATCATCCAGAAAATCCAGTGAAGGCAGCCGTTTGAAAAAGAAACCGGGTGTTTTGGTTTTGATGCCCTTTTCCTGAAGCAGGTATAAGATTCCCGTACCGCAGGCAAGGGCCAGGGCTGCCTCACCTGCAAAAATAAGAAGAATATGGGAATAAAACCAGAAGCCCTTAAAAATTTCATTTTTTTCAGCCGGAGCATCGGGGATCAGCCATACAATCCCCATGGTGACGGATAAAAGCACAGAGGCGAATATCCCGAGAATTTTCAGGTCTGATTTATACTGAAAAAACAAAAACATGCAGCCCAGGGCAAAGGCGGATAAGGACAGGCTCTGGGACAGGTTCTGGATGGGCACATGGCGGTTGGAAAGGGTATAGGCTGCCATACTGATGAAATGAAGCAAAACAGCAGAGGCAATCAGACTCAGCCCTGCTCTCTGATACAATTTTTTCTGGCTGAATAAAAAGCCGCCATATCCTGCCATACTGAAAAAATAGAGTACAGTGGCCATCTGCAACAGCATATCATCGATCCGAACATTCATCCATCCCCCTTGAGGAAACAAGTTCCTGATACCTGTATCCTTTTCCGAAAATTTCATTCAGTATCAAATCAACGGCAGTTTCATCCCCTGTTTTGATAAGGTCAAGGATACCGCTATCCATAAGGTTTGAGAATGCCTTCTTGTGTTCATCCGGAGAATGGCCTGCGGATAAGAGCTTTTTTCTGATATTCCCCATCAAGCATAATAATGGAACATAGGCCGGATCAAAAAAATCTTCCAGCTCCTGCCGGATCTTCTTTGCCATGGCAGGGCTTGTCCCTGATGTTGAAACCGCAACAATGAGATCTCCCCTGTCCACGGTGGATGGGACGAGAAAATCACTTGTATCCGGTGCATCCGCCACATTACAAAGGATATGGGAACCGGATGCATCTTTTTTTATTTTCCGGTTGAGTTCTGCGTTGTTGGTTGCGGCAAAAACAAGGAACATTCCCTGAATATCCTTTTTCTCATACTTTTTTTCTGTAAAAATGATTTTTTTCCCCGTGAAGGCCGTTGTTCCTTCTGCAAATTTTTCACTGATCACCGTGACAGCGGCTCCACATTTTTCAAGGGTCATGGCCTTTCTGATCCCCACCGGCCCCCCGCCGACCACCAGGCAGTTTTTATTCTTCAATTCCAGAAAAATAGGGTAATATCTCATTGTCTTCCTTTATTAAACCCCTTGTCTGCATAAGTGGGTTAATATATATTGCGTTAGGATTTTTTTCAATATCAAACCCGATTATTTAGGACAACCATCATGATCATTGATTCTCATACCCATCTTTTTCCGGAAAAAATCAAACAGGACCGCTCCCTCTATTTTGAAAAAGAACCCGAATTCAAACTCCTTTACAATTCCCCGAAAGCAAGAATCAGTCTTACCGATGAACTGATCCTAAATATGGATCTTCACAGGGTGGATATGTCCGTTGTCTCCGGGTTCCCCTGGCGAACCCCGGATCTGATCCGGATGAATAATGATGCTGTCATCGAAGCGGTCCATCGTTTTCCCGGCAGATTAAAGGGCCTTGCCTGCTTTGATGTTGCATGGGAAGGGGCCGCCGATGAAACACAAAGATGCATTGATGCGGGACTCAGCGGAGCAGGAGAACTGGCCTTCTACCTTTCCGGCATCGACAAGGAAGCCTTATCTTTTCTTGAGCCGGTCATGGCCGTATTAAGGGAAAACCATCATCTGCCCTGCATGATCCACACCAATGAGCCTGTGGGACACCCCTATCCGGGGAAAACCCCCATTACCCTGGAACAGATCTATACCCTGGCCAAGACCTTTCCAGACAACAGAATTATTTTGGCCCACTGGGGCGGCGGCATTTTGTTTTACAATATCATGAAAAAACAAACCAAGGACATTTTAAAAAACATCTGGTATGATACGGCTGCCTCGCCCTTTTTATTTGATTCCCGGATTTATGATATGGCCGCCATTGCCGGTGTGATTGAAAAAGTGCTGTTCGGCACTGATTTCCCGCTTTTGACCCCGGACCGGTATTATAAGGATCTGGACGATTCCCGGATCACGGATAGGCAAAGAGCGATGGTATTGGGAGAAAATGCCGGTCTGCTATTTGGCTGACGGTTTTTGACAGACGAATGTGGAACTGATTATTGCCATTGGTCTTTTTTATTTCCGCTGTCCTGCAGCAAATCAAGCTTGTCTGTCAAAAGTGGTTTAAATTCATTCCATGTATTAAAAAATCGAGTCTTGCTGCATTTTTATGATTTGTTTATAATATAAATAATTTCAATGAGTTGCATTTTTTTTAGGATTATTATGGCTGTGGCAGGCTATTTGCTAAATTAAAGCCATTGACAAAATAAAAGAGCAGTTGTTTTAAAACTTTTTCTCTAAATTAAGGAGCAAGGCGATGATTGTAGGAATTCTTAAAGAAATCAAACCCCAGGAAAATCGTGTATGCATGACGCCGTCCGGAGTCGATATGATGAAACGAAGAGGTCATACGGTTTACGTTGAAAAGAATGCCGGTATGGGCTCCGGATTTGAAGATCAGCAGTATATTGAAGCCGGTGCAACCATTCTGGATACTGCAAAAGAAATTTACAGCATCTCCGATATGGTCATGCATGTAAAAGAGCCTCAACCATCAGAATTCGCCATGATCAAAAAAGGACAGATCCTTTTTACCTATCTTCACCTGGCCGCAGATAAGGACCTCACCCTTGCGCTATTGAAAACAGGCTCCATCGGCATTGCCTATGAAACCATAGAAGATAGCAGGGGCGGATTGCCCCTGCTCGCTCCCATGAGCGAAGTGGCCGGACGGCTGGCTGCCCAGCAGGGAGCAAAATATCTTGAAAGAACCTTTGGCGGCAGAGGGTTGCTGCTGGGCGGCGTAACCGGAACCCCGTCCGCAGATGTTCTGGTGATCGGCGGCGGAGTGGTCGGTATCCACGCAGCAAAAGTAGCCTGCGGCATGGGCGCCAATGTCATTATCCTGGATATGAACATTGACAGACTGAGATACCTTTCTGAAATTATGCCGGCCAATTGCCAGTCTCTCATGTCATCTCCCGCCTTGATCAGAGAGCTTGTCAAAAAAGCGGACCTGGTTATCGGAGCAGTGCTGGTGGCCGGTGCAAAGGCCCCCAAATTAATAACCCGGGACATGCTTCAAACCATGAAAAAAGGATCTGTCATTGTTGATGTGGCCATTGATCAGGGAGGCTGCTTTGAAACCTCCAAACCGACCACCCATAATGATCCTGTCTATGAAATTGACGGGGTTATCCACTACAGTGTCGCCAACATGCCCGGTGCTGTTCCCCTGACTTCCACCATCGCCCTGACCAATGCCACCCTGCCCTATGCCTTAAAAATTGCCGATAAGGGTTGGAAATCGGTTTGTGAGGACAAAGGCTTTGCAAAAGGGATCAATTATATTGGCAACAAACTGGTCTGCAAACCGGTTGCAGATGCCTTCAATATAGAATATTCAGCGCTTGAGAATTTGATATAACAGACAAGACCGGCTCCCCTGGCTCAAAGGCGGGGGAGTCGGTCTGATCCCATGGCGCGGGGCTGCCGGAGCATCATCGGCAGGCTCAGACTGCCGGTATGCTGATCTTAAAGGTGGAACCTTTTCCCCTAGTGCTCCGGACATCAATTTTTCCATGGTGGTACTGGACAATATGTTTGACAATGGCAAGACCAAGACCTGTTCCGCCCTGGTTACGGCTTCTGGATCTGTCCACCCGGTAAAACCGGTTGAAAATCTGGGGCAGATGCTCTTGATCAATGCCGCACCCGTTATCCTGGACAATGATATCGGTAAAGGCCTTGTTTTTTGTCACTCCTATGGCAATGACCTTGTCTTCCGAGCTGTATTTGACGGCATTGTCCACCAGATTGAGGATGGCCTGTTCCATGAGGATGGGATCCACCATAACCGTCAATTCCTCAGGGCAGTCAATACTCAGGGTGATGTTTTTGGCCCTGATAGCGCTTTCCAGGGAATTGACGGCATCTTGGATCAGGTTCGCCAAATTGTGGCGTTCAAAACGGACAGGGGTTCCCTGAAGGCGCTCAAGCCTTGAAAGAGAAAGCAGATCATTGATCAGGGCAACCATGCGGTTGACATTTTTTTCAATGATATTCAAAAATTTTCCGGCTTCTTCCGTATTCTTTTCCAGGAGCATTTCCTGCAGGGTTTCAATAAACCCCTGTATGGACGTTAAAGGGGTTTTCAGCTCATGGGACACATTGGCGGCAAATTCCTTGTGCATTTTTTCAAGACGCCTGATCCGGGTGATATCATGGACAATCATCAATGTTCCCATACGACGATTTCTGTTGTCATAAAGGGCCGAGGAATGGATATTCAGAATCAGGTCCTCATCCCCTGAAATCAGGATATCTTCCTCCATTGGGTCATGGGTTTCCAGGGCGTTCTGAATGAATCTCTGGAATTCGACATTTCTTGCCGCCTCAAGGATGTAACGGCCTTTCAATTCATGGGCGGCAAAGCCGAAAATCTTTGCCGCGGCCCGGTTGATGGTGATGATCCGTTGATCCTTATCGATGGCAATGACACCTTCCTGCATGCTGACATGAACCGCTTCCAGCTCCCTGGTGCGATTTTCACATGCCTTGATCTTTTCATCCAGGCTTTCCGCCATGTGATTCATGGTGACGGCCAGTTCAGCCAGTTCTTCAGAATCCGGAACCGCCATTCGAGAGTTCAGGTTTCCCTTGGCAAATTCCGCCGCACCTTTTTTCATTTCCTCCATGGGCCGGGTTAAATGCCTTGATACAAGAAGACTTACAACGGCAGCAAGAAGAATCGTCGCCAGCATGGCCAAAAATATGCTGTTCCGCACGGAACGTATTTTATCATCAATGACCGACACGGAAAGGGAAGTCCTGACAACGGCGATGATGGTTCCGTCCCTGATCACGGGCAGGGCGATATACAGCATGGTTTTATCCAGGGTTGAACTGTATCTTCGGGATATCCCCTCTTTCCCTTTGAAGGCGGTCATGATTTCCGGCCGCGTCAAATGGTTTTCCATGAGGTCTGTTTCACCAAAAGAATCACCAATCACGGTTCCGGATGGAAGAATGACCGTGACCCTTGTTCCGGTCCTGTCTCCAATGTTTTTGCACTGGTCATTAATATCCTTGATGTTTTGAGGATCGACCGCAAGGATATCCGCGAATTGATTCTGCAGAAGTTTTGCCCTGATCATCAATTCCTTTTCTGAATTCTCAAGAAAAAAGGTTTTAAAATAACTGGTCGAATAAGAGGCCACTGCAGACAGGGAAAGAACAACTATCACCAGAAAAGCGGGGAAAATCTGCCGGATGAGCTTTGTTTTTTTATTCATGGCGGCTATTCTCTGAACCGGTAACCGACGCCCCTGACGGTCTCAATGACTTCGGCATAATGTTTGAGTTTTTTGCGCAACCCGACAATCACCACATCAATACTCCTTTCCGTCACGGCATAGTTCTCCCCCCGGATGGCATCCACAATCTGTCCCCGGGTAAATACCCACCCTTTTTTATTGGCCAGAAAGGACAAGAGTTCAAATTCGGAAAGGGTCAGATCCAGAGCGTTTCCTTCGAGGGTCACAAGATGCCGGGTCCGGTCAATGATCAGATCCCCTTCCTGTTTTATCTTTTCAGATTCAGTCTCGGATTCTTTCCGGCGCCGCCGCAGAATAGCCCGGATTCTTGCCGTCAGGACTTTGGGGCTGAACGGTTTTGAAATATAATCATTGGCCCCCAGTTCAAGCCCCGTGATGATATCGGATTCCTCTCCCTTGGCGGTCAGAATAACAATGGGCAGATCACGGGTCTGGTCATTGCTTCTCAGATACCGGGTCACCTCAAGGCCGTCCATTCCGGGGAGCATGAGATCCAGAACAATGAGATCAGGTCTGGCCTGTTTTGCGATTTTAATGGCCTGCTCACCGGCCTCGGCCGTCAGAATGGAATATCCCTCATTTTTCAGATTATATTGGATCAGTTCAATGATGTCTTCTTCATCATCAACAATCAGGATGGTTTCTTTTGTCATATTTTCCCCGATATTTTTCCATGTTTTTCACCAGATCTAATTTTGTCTTGTCTGCTTGTCAATGTAAATTATGTTCCTGCGGCCCTATTGATGCCTTACGATCTCGCCTTCTATGAGGTAAATGACCTCTTCAGCAATATTGGTGGTATGGTCTCCGATTCTTTCCAAATGCCTTGAAATCAGATACATATTGATGATTTCCCCCACCATTTCCGGCCGACGTTGAATATCTTTTTTCATGGTCTCATAGGCCTCGTTTCTCATGGCATTCACTATCTGATCCATATCCCGGACATCATAGGCCATGTCCACATCCATTCGGACAAGGGCATCAAGGCTTTTTCTCAGCATTTTCGCAGCCTGATCCGCCATGGGGGCATAATCATATTTAAATATGCCCGGATCATGGGAAGAAATGATGAACCGCTTGGCTATATTGCATGCATAATCTGCAATCCGTTCAAGATCATTGTTGATTTTGATGACCGCCACAATAAAACGCAAATCCGTTGCAACGGGCTGGTGTAAGGCAAGGATTTTAAGACATTCCTCTTCCACCTCAATCTCCCGCCGGTCAATCTCGACATCCGTATCCATAATATGCTGGGCCATGACCTGATCTCCTGTTCTGACGGCATGAATGGCCTTTTGAAATCGATCTTCCACCATGGCCCCGAGGCAGAGAATTTCCTTTTTGATTTTTTCCATTTCTCTTAACAGGTGAACGCTCATCCCTTATCTCCTTAACCCCTATGATTGCATCATGTTTTTTAAAAAAGCACTGGTCCTCAGGTTAGAAAACTACGACAATTATATTAGAATTTTGTTAAACTTATGTTAAAGGCGGATTAAAATCAGGGGGTGATAATTTTTTCGAGAAAGAGGATGTTTCCCTTTTCGTTATAGGAACAACTGCTGAAATAGGTCCCCATGATAATGATACCGCGGCCGTGTTCCCGATCATCGTCAAGGATTTCATTGCGCTGTTCCCGCCAATCAAATCCTTTTCCTTCATCTTCAATCATCATTTTAATCATTTCTTTGTTGATGATGCTCAATTCAAACCTGACAATTTTACCGGGATCACCCTCGTTTCCATGACGTACGGCATTGGTCAATCCCTCCCGGATCACCAACTGGATGGGGAACAAATGCTTTTCAATTCCGGCAACGGTTGAACGAAGGTACTGATCGGTCTCTTCGCAGACCGCATCAATATTCTCCATGGTGGATGAGAAATCAAACCGGATGAAATCTTTTGCTTTAAAAACATCAACGTTTGATTTTTTCACTGCCATGGGGTCATACCTCCACACATAACACAACAATATCATCTTCAGGCGACCCCTCTTTCCCGAAAAGATGGTCAATCAGCGCTTCCGGCGCCTCTTCATAGGGAAGGCCCGCAATCTCCCGGTAGACGGGAAGAAGACTGTCAGCCCCATTTACCCAGGTAATTTTGTTTTCTGCAGATTCAACAAGCCCGTCCGAATAGATAAAAAACCTGTCCCCTGGCGATACGGTAAGGATTTGGGAGCCGAAATGAGCATCTTTGAACATACCCAGGATATCCCCTTCCGTTTTGATCAGAAAAGGTTCTCCGTTTACCGGCAGACAGACCACCGGCGGATGGCCCGCATTAATGATGGTCAATTTGCGGGTCGTCCTGTTGATATGCATATAGCAAGCCGTCAAATATTTTCCCGGAGGCATGATTTCCACCAGAACGTCATTGATCATTTTCATGCTTTCCATGGGTGAATACACCGGGGTGCAGTTCTGGGCCAACAATGCTTTTACCGATGCGGTCAAATAGCTTGTTTTAATATCATGCCCGGAAAAATCAGCTACAAAATATCCTTTTATATTCTCTGAAATATTCAGAATATCATAAAAATCACCGCCGGCTTCTTCAAGGGCCTTATAATAGACACTGAACCTTGCGCTGGGATTATCTGCCGGTGTCGGCAGCATGGAGACCTGGGCCTCGGTCAATTGCCTGAGTTTCGCAGCCTGGACCGCAATAAGCGAATTGGTGGCAATGGAGAGTTTCAAATGGATCCTGACCCTTGCCAGGACCTCAAGGGGATGAAAGGGCTTGGTAATATAATCCACTGCTCCCAGATCAAACCCCTTTAGCTTTGAATCGACTTCGCTGACGCCTGTCAGAAATAATACTGGAATGGCATTGGTTTCCGAGCCGTCTTTGAGTTTCCGGATCACATCGAACCCGCTTTCACCAGGCATTTCAATATCCAAAAGAATCAAATCCGGTTTCTCCCTCTGAGCCAGAGCCCTGGCATCGGGACCGTTGTCCGCACAAAAAATCCTGTATCCTTCTTTAGACAGAGCTTTTTCTATGAGCCTCAGATTCAACAGGTTGTCATCAACAACGAGTACGGTATACGACTGCTTTTGCTCCATGGTATTTACCCTATAAGCGCATTGACCTTTTTTTCAAGATCACGGATATAAACATCAAAATTATCAAGGCTGCCACCCTTGGCCTGCCTCTCCATCTCTCCGGCAAGAGAAAAAATCTCATCAAACCCCAGATTCCCGGCTGCCCCTTTAATGGAGTGGGATGCTGCGGCTGCATCGGCAGGGCTATGGCCTAAAACCCCGTTTTTGATTTTTTTGATATCGGAACGGGTAGTGGTTATAAAAAGCTCAGCAAGCTCCTTAAATTCCTCTTTATCGATCCCCAGCCGCAGGGCAAGATCACTAAAATCCATAAGGGCTCCTTGGTTGAAACATGAATTGGAAATGGAAAGAAACAATACTGCAAAACTATAAAATTATTTTTTATTCTTGTAAACAGCCGTTTAAAAATCCGCTTCCTTTTTAAAGCCCCAAGTTTCCAAAGCCGGTAGTTTAAAATTGACAAAATGAATAAAAGAATAATTTTAATACACCAGACAAAGGAGACACTAATGGGAAAATGCAAAAAACATCCGGACCGGGAAACCCCTTATAAGTGTGAGAAATATGAAACCTATCTCTGCGGGGAATGCCTTGCCTGCAAAGACCAGAAGATTTACTGCAAACACAGAAGCTCATGTTCAGTCTATTTCACCACACAAAAAGGATTTGACAAAGAGGAATAATCTGTAATGAAAAAAGACACCCATCATTTTATTCAGGAGTACAAGGGCCTCGGGGCCTTTGGCCTTGACCGGGAAACCGATGAGGAAACCCTCATGTTTTATCTTCAAAAATTTTCTGAGGATCTGTTTTTAAAAACCCTTCTCCCAAGATTATCAAACCAGGAGCTTGAAGAACTCTATTTGTTCATTAATGCAAAACTGAAACAGCACATTTCCGAAGATGAATATCACAGCCTGTTTTTAAAGGATAGGTGACACTGAACCCATTTTTTTTGCATCAACCCTGCCGCCAAAATATAGAACAAAATAGTTATTTTGGGTTATTTTTAGTTATTATTAATTAATAAATATTTTTTAAAAATTAATTATTGACAAATAATAACTAAAAATATATTAAATGCCTCTAAGAAGCTATGCGTTAAATGATAGCCCTATTGTGGATAATGAAAGGAAAATTGTTGACTTAAAACAAACCCCATCTCCTTGGCAAGCATTATCCAGCAGCCTGTTCTGTCCCGACCCTGACAGAACAGGCTGCACTTTTTTCTCTAAATTTTTGAAAGAGTGCTTGAGACTCTTTACAAAGATATATCTCCCTTATATGATAAATCCAATGACATTGAGATCACAGGTCAAGGACAATAGAGCGCTTCAGTAAAAAATAATTGGGCGAGAAAAAAGGGAGAGACCGGTCATGGAGGAAATGTATTCAACCAGGGAAATCGCAAAATTCTTAAATATCAACGAAAAAATGGTGTATTCCCTCATCTCGGAAAAAGGGTTGCCAGCCTCCAAAGTAACCGGAAAATGGCTTTTTCCCATCAACCTTGTCCGCCAGTGGGTGGAAGCCGGAACGGAAAATTTTCCCCAGACGGCAAAGCTGCCCCCTTATCACGGCCTTGTTCTCATTGCCGGTAGCAATGATCTTCTTCTCGATAAAATCATCTCAACCTTTAATATCAAACATGAAAAACACATGGCCCTGTTCGGCATGGCCGGTTCCCTGGGCGGGTTAAGGGCGTTGAAGCAGAACCTCTGCCATATTGCATCGAGCCATCTGATCGGTGATAATGACGAGTATAATTTTCCGTTTTTAAAAGATGAACTGAACCAGATCCCTGCTGTTGTCAATTTCTGCCTAAGGGAACAGGGGCTCATCGTTCAAAAGGGAAACCCCAAAACCATCCTGTCCGTCAAAGACCTTGGCCGACCTGATATCCGAATCGTCAACCGGCAGCTCGGCACCGGAACCCGGAAGCTGTTTGACCATCTGCTGAAAGCCGCCGAGATGAAAGGAGAAGAGATTCAAGGATATGAATCCACCCTTTCCAGACACATGGATGTGGGTCTGGAAATCCTGAACCGGAGAGCGGATGCCGGCCCCGGCATAAGGCCCGTGGCCAATATCCTCGGGCTTGATTTCATTCCTGCCTGCTGGGAGCGGTTTGATCTTCTGATCAATAAGGACAGGTTTTTTGACCAGGGTATCCAACTTTTCCTGTCTCTCTTAAAGGGAAAGGTGATTCAGGAGACGGCAGAGGCCTATGGCGGCTATGACCTTTCTATGACCGGAAAAATGGTTTACCCGGCCTCCGCACCTGAAACGGATTGAATTCCCTTTGTCTTTATTGTCATAATTGGTTCATATCGGTCAGTATTTTTATAAGTTTTTCCATACCTATCTTTTTGTATTGACTATCTCCCGACATTAACATATTCAAATTTTGTTCCGTCCGGTAATTTCATTATGCAAAAGAAAGGAGACCCCTATGAAAATATTCATCAACTGCCTGACCGTCCTTGCCCTTGTTTTCTTTTTAGCCCCTTTGTGCATGTCTGCAGAGCCCTTGAAACTCTATGCCGCAGGAAGTTTAAAGGCAGCCCTGGGTGATGTGACGGCCTCATATGAAAAAATTTACAATGTGAAAGTGGCCACCAAATTCGGTCCCAGCGGACTTTTAAGAAAAGCCATTGAAGACGGTGAAACGGCCGATGTTTTTGCTTCGGCAGATATGACCCACCCGGAGAAACTGGCCTCCGGAGGATGGGGAGACCGTGTTGTGCAGTTTACCCGAAACCAGCTTTGCGTATTGGCCCAGCCCGAAATAGAAATAAATACTGAAAATCTTTTAAGCATCCTCTTGAATGAAAAAATAAGGGTGGGCACATCCACACCCAAGGCAGATCCCAGCGGGGACTATGCCTGGGAATTGTTTAAAAGAGCGGAAAAAATAAAAGAAGGCAGCTTTGCCATCCTTTCCGCCAAGGCGCTCCAGCTCACGGGCGGTCCGGACAGCGAAAAGGCGCCGGAAGGGAAAAACCCTTACGGATGGGTGATGAGTGAAAAAAAAGCCGATGTCTTTCTGACCTATTGCACCAATGCGGTTTTGGCCCAAAAAGAAGTCCCCACGCTTAAAATAATCAAAATAAATGAAGCCTTGTCCATAGGCGCCGATTATGGCCTCATCGTCAGAAAAGGTGCTTCTACAGAGGCGTCGCAACTGGCCGAGTATATTTTATCACCCGAGGGCCAGAAGATCCTTGGCGGGTATGGATTTGAACCCATTGCAATCCAAAAATAAAGAAGAAGAGTAACACAAATCATACCGGCGGATGCTGCCGCCGAATTCAAACGTTAAACAGGAGATTGAACATGAATAGAAAACCGATGATGACTTTTATTGTAGCCTTGCTTTTGACTCTGGGCCTTGCCTTCACTGCCCAGGCGGAAACCAAAAGCCTGATGATGGCCACCACCACCAGCACGGAAGACACCGGTCTTCTGGATTATCTCATGCCGCTGTTTGAAAAGGATACCGGCATCACCCTGAAATGGACGGCCACAGGAACAGGCAAGGCATTAAAGCTTGGCGAGACCTGTGATGTGGATGTCCTTTTGGTCCACGCTCCCTCGGCGGAACAAAAATTCATTGACAGCGGATTCGGCAAGGACAGGAAAGAAATCATGTACAATGATTTCGTCATTATCGGACCGGAGGCCGACCCGGCCGGCATCAAAGGCAAAAGCCTGGCTGAGGCCCTCACTGCCGTTAAAGGCAAACAGGCCCTTTTCATGAGCCGGGGCGATGATTCCGGCACCCACAAAACCGAGCAGGAACTGTGGAAAAAAGCAGGACTTCAACTGCCGGACAAGGAAACCTGGTATGTGTCGACCGGACAGGGAATGCTGGCAACGACTATGGTTGCCCAGGAAAAAAACGGTTATACCATGACGGACAGGGGAACCTATATCAAATATAATTCCCAGAACAAAGGTAATGCCCCCTTGAAAATCCTGGTCCAGGGAGATAAAAATCTTCTCAACCAGTACAGTGTGTTGACTCTTGACCCCAAACATTGCCCCAAAGCCAGATATGACCTGGCCCTTGAATACCTGAACTGGATGGCCTCGCCAAAGGCCCAGAAGCTTATCGCAGACTTCTTGTTAATGGGAGAGCAATTGTTTTTCCCCAATGCAAAATAGGACGGCATGGATTTTATTGTTGAAGGCTTTATCAAAGCTGTCGGACTTCTGATAAACGGTGACAGTTCCACCTGGTCGGCTGTTATCGCCACCCTGAAAGTATCGGTCTGCTCCTTGATCATCAGCACCGCAGCAGGCCTGCCCTGCGGATTTGCGGTCGGGTATTTTGATTTTAAGGGGAAGAAGCAGTTAAGAACCGTCCTGGATACCCTCCTGGCCCTTCCAACGGTTTTTATAGGCCTTGTGGTATATGCATTCATTTCCCGCCAGGGCCCTCTGGGTGAATTCGGGTTACTGTTTACCCTGCCGGGAATCGTCATCGGCCTGACCATTCTCGCCTTTCCCGTGGTTACCGTCATCACCGCCTCCACCATTGAAGGCATTGACCCGGAACTGAAACTGACCCTTGTTTCCCTGGGTGCAGGGAAACGCCATATCCTTTTCACCTGTCTCTGGGAGGTGCGCTACGGCATCCTGACGGCCATTGTCAACGCCTACGGCCGGGTATCCACGGAAGTGGGCATTGCCATGATGATCGGCGGCAATATCAAATACCATACCCGAACCATTACAACGGCCATTGCCCTTGAAACCAACAAGGGCATGTTTGCCGACGGCATTGCCCTGGGCCTGGTCCTCATCACCATTGCCTTTATCGTGAATCTCTCCCTTTCCTTTTTGAGAAAACAATGACCCGGGACCCCTCCATCTATCATTTAAAAAATATCCGGCATTATTACGGACAGAAAAAAGTCCTGGGCATTGACCATCTTGACATCAGAACCGGCTCCATCACAGGACTTATGGGCCCCAACGGCAGCGGCAAAAGCACCCTCTTAAAAATACTGGCCTTTGCCCTGAAACCCACGGAAGGACGGATATTTTACAAGGGCCGGGAAGAGTCGGGATTTTCCCCGGAGGTAAGGCTAAGGGTAACGCTCATGACCCAGAAACCCTATCTGCTGAAACGGACTGTCTTTGACAATATCATCTATGGCCTTAAGATCAGAAACGATCACCAGAACCTGGAAGAACGGGTAAAAGAGGCTTTATCAAAGGTGGGACTTGATTTTCAGACTTTTTCCCAACGGAAATGGCACCAGTTATCCGGAGGAGAGGCCCAGAGGGTGGCCCTGGCGGCCAGATTAATCCTGAAACCGGAAGTTCTGCTTCTGGATGAACCCATTGCCGGTGTGGATGCAAAAAGCGCCGAACTCATCCGCAAAGCCGCACTCAAGGCCAGGGACGACTGGGGAACCACCCTGGTCATTGCCGGCCATGACCTGCAATGGCTATATTCCATTACTGAGAACCAGGTTTCTATTTTCAATGGGAACCTATTTCCCACCGGGATTGAAACCATTATTACCGGACCCTTTGACAAAACCGGGGATCCCCGGTTTGTAAAAAAACCGGCCAACGGACAGTCCCTCCTTCTCAAAGCCCCCGGCCAAAATGAGGAAAACGCCCTTATCCGGAAAATCCGTATCGAGTCTCTGGACCAACCGTTCACAGACGGCATCAACCGGTTGTCCGGCCATATCGCCGCCATGCTTCTGGAAAAGGAAAGCACCCATGTCCTGGTCACTGCCCTGGTCCAGGATCTTTCCTTTGTCTTAAGACTGGCGCCGGACCAGGTCGGCAGCCTTGGACTCTACCCGGGAAAATCCATCACCCTCGGCTTTGACCCCGAAGATGTGGAATGGTTTTAGCTCCTATTCCTTATCCGGTTTCAAAACAAGAAAAAACAATCTGCCGTAGTGTTTCATATGGCCCGAGGCAAACTCGGCATAATCACCGTTGCCGCAGAAAAGGTCGGCCCGGGCAGGCCCTTTGATGGCCCCGCCCGTATCCTGGTTCAACACAAAGAGTGAGGCCTTTTCCCATTCCTTTTGCGGGTCCAGGGCATCTTTGTCCGGAAGCCTGGCCTGGATGAAACACAGGGCCCCCTTGGGAAAAAGCCCCGAGTCCGTTGCCAAGGAGCGGAAGGCCGTCACCTTGACCCCAAGGCTGCCATAGGGGCCGTCGGTTTCCTTTTTGAAAAACACATAACTCTGGTTATAGTTCAGGACCTCATCCACCCTTTCCGGGTGGGCCTCCAGCCATTGCCGGATGGCCTGCATGGACATATCCTCCTTTGAAATCTCCTTTTGGTCGATGAGATATTTGCCCACGGAACTGTAGGCCCTGCCGTTGGCAGCCGCATATTGCACCCTTAACAGGTCACCGTTTCCAAGATCAACCCGGCCCGATCCCTGGATTTCCAGGAAGAATCCGTCCACCCGGCTTTTCAGCCAGGCCACCGGTTCGGCCCGGGTGTAAAAATCCGTTAACGCCGTGATTTCTTTCCGGGTATAATAGGGCACCACCTTTTTTGCGGCCTCATTCACCCTTGCCGTCAGGCGCTTATGGCCCTTGTACTGATCGGAGAACAGGGACAGATCAATTTCCAGGAGGTCCCCGGGTTTTGAAAAAATTGGGTGGGGAAATTCATCGCTCTTTTGCAGCCTGCCTTCATAGGTGGGTTCGAAATACCCCGTGAAAAGGACCTCGCCATTCTCATTGCCTGTGGCCTCATACACCAGGAACCGGTCTTTGATGAACTCATTCATTTCTTTTGTGGAAGGAATGGTTCCCAGAAAGGCTTTAACGGCTTCAAGGGACTGAATCATATGCCCGGCCGTGTAGTCCTCATTTTCATAGGTGTATTGTCTTTCCGCCGGCACTTTTCTGAAATAGATCAGACTGTTGTCAATGGATTCCAAAAGGCCCTGATAGGCCATGTGATCAATGAACATGGGATATTCTCCCGGTTTCAATTTTTTTAAGGGACCTGCCTCTTTTTCCTCTTTGATGGCCGGCCGGCATCCGCAAAACATACAGAGAAGGATCAAAACACAGATCAGTTTTTGATGCGTCAACACCCTCTTATTCGCTTTCCTCATATGGCTTATTAAACTCCCGGGTCTTGGTTTTTGAAAATTCCAGGGGATGAAGGTTTTCCATGATTTTTTCGGAAACCTTCAGGGTCTCCAGTTTTCTGGCCGTGGACATGACCCTGGTCTCCATGGCGCCCACGGTCCGGTTGTAACCGGCCACACATTTTTCAATGTCCTTGCCGAGCTGGTTGATATTGTCCGTCATGCTGCAGAGCCGTGAAAAAAGCTCCATGCCGAGATTCCTGATTTCTTCTGCATGCTCATGGCTTTTTTCCTGTTTCCACGAATAGGAAACCGCCTTTAAGAGCGCAATCAGGGTGGTGGGCGTGGCCAGGACCACCCCTTTTTCCATGCCTTTTTCAATCAGGTCCGGATAAACCGTTAAGGCGGCGGAGAAAAAATTTTCTCCCGGAATAAACAGGACCACAAATTCCGGGGAAGGTCCGATTTCCAGGAAATACTGTTTTGAGGCCAGGTTGGAAATATGGGCCATGACCTGGCGGCCGTGGTCCTTCATTCGCTCCTGCCGCTCTTTTTCGTCCCGGGCTTCAAGGGCGTCCAGATAAGCCATGAGGGGAACTTTGGCATCCACAATGATTTTTCGGTTGCCCGGCAGGGTAATGACCATATCGGGCCGGACAGACCCTTTTCCCCCGCCCGAAGCAAGCTGCTCTTCAAAATCACAGTATTCGCTCATGCCGGCAAGCTCGGCCACCCGTTTCAGAGTCATTTCCCCCCACCGCCCCCGGACATGGGGAACCCGCAGGGCCTTTACCAGATTCCCGGTTTCAATGGAAAGATGGTTCTGGGTCCGACCCATTTCCAGGAGCTTTTCCGTGATGGAGCCGTAGGCCTTTTCCCTTTCCTTTTCCATGAGGGTCAGCCGGGTTTCATATTTGTCCAGGACTTGGCGGACCGGGTCAACGGTTTTGATAATCTCGTTTCCCTTGATGTCAAAATCCTTCCGGGCCTCCTTGACATAGGAGGAAAAATACCGGTCCGCAAGTTCCATGAACCGGGTTGAATTTTCAAACAAGGCTTCGCTGGAAAGGGTCTTCATCTTTTTGGAAAAAAAGAGAACCCCTGACTTGGCCAGGACAGCGCAGAGGATCACCCCGAGACCGAATCCGGACAGGAGCCAGGCCAGGTTCTCAAGGGAGACCGGGCTATGTTGCAGTATAGGTTCCGCTTTTGCCCCCGGATTTGAATTTGAGCCGGATATCCGATATCCTCATGGCCTTGTCATAGGATTTACACATGTCGTATATGGTGAGGGCCGCCACGGAAACCGCGGTCAGGGCCTCCATTTCCACCCCGGTTCTGCCGGTCAGGGACACCTCGGCCTCAACATCAACGGCATGGGCTTTGGTGTCAAAGGAAAAATCGACCCTGGCATGGGTGATATTCAGGGGATGGCACATGGGAATCAGATCCGAGGTTTTCTTGGCCGCCATGACCCCGGCGATTCTAGCGGCTTCAAGGACATTTCCCTTTTTGACCTTTTCATCCATGATCCTTGCAAGGGTGTCCGCTTCCATGGAAATTCTGCCGCCGGCAATGGCCTTTCGATGGGTTTCCGTTTTTTCCCCCACATCCACCATTCTGACCCGGCCGTCCTTGTCCAGATGGGTGAATTCCGTCATTTTTCAGCCTGTGTAAAAAATTGTTTTTTGCTCGTCACCTGGGATTTGACCTGGTTCAATGTGTCTGTCAGAACGGCGATGACATTTTCCCGAATATTTCCCGCCACCACCAGGAACATGACATCATCTCCCACCTTCAGGGATTTTCCTTCATTGATATGGATAAGGATCTCAACGATCCCCGGCCGTTTTTTCTGCTCGCTGATAATCCGGGACAACCGGTCATGGTCAACGGTAATTTCAAGGCCCGTCACCTCATCGCCTTCTCGGGAGGTTGCCCGGACCACCCCGTTATGGCATAAAATCATCCCGGCCTTATGATAGTCCGGATGCTTTTTGATCTGCTCCAGCATTGTCTGGATATTCATGGTTCTCTCCTTTTATTCATTCCGGATTCTTACCGGCCATGATCCTTGCCCGTTCAAGGTCTTCCGGGGTGTTCACATTAAAGATAAACTGAAGTTCCGGGTCCAGGGGCCTTAATTCCGTGATGGGGATTTCCTTTACCCTGCCCGGCCTGAAAAATTTTTTAATCATATACCTGTCTTTTTTAAGATTCTCCTCGATGAGGGGAATGCATTCCTTTGAATAGGCTGCGGACAAGGTTTCAAGCCCGTCATCGGTTCTCGGCACAATGACATCATAGCCTTTTTCAATTTTCCCCACAATATGCTCCACCACGGACGGCCTGAGAAAGGGCGTGTCACAGGCCGTGGCATAAACATAGGGATAAGAGGCGTAAAAAAGCCCGGCATGAAGGCCTGCCAAAGCGCATTTGGAAGGAATGATATCGGTGACAATGGTCATGTCCCAGCCCGCAAAAGCCTCAGGGTCATTGACCACAATCATCACTTCCTTGAAAAGGCTTGAAAACACCGTATAGATATGGTCAAGGATGGTCTTGTCCCCGATCTTCCGGAATGTCTTTTTTTCTCCTGGCAGACGGCTGTTTTTACCGCCTGCCAGGATCACGCCCGTAACATCAAATTTCATCGGCACCTGCCCTGACTCCATTCATTTTTTATTTTATTATTGATTATAGCAAGTCAAACTTAAAATCAAGGTGTTGCCCCCCATAAAAAAAGATGATAATGATTCTAAAAGGCATATAAATAAAGGAAAGCGTGGGCTATGAAAAAACAAAAAACCCTTTTGAATGAATCGGATTTCAAACGGATCATCACCCGGATCTCCCATGAAATTATTGAAAAGCACAGAGGGACAAAGAACCTTGCCCTTGTAGGGATTCAGACCCGGGGGGATTTTCTGGCCAAACGGATAGCCGACCAGATCAAACAGATCGAAAATGTCACCCTTCCCGTGGGCAGCATGGATATCAACATGTACCGGGACGACTGGACAAAGATCAGCCGCCAGCCCACGGTAAGGCCCTCCAATATCCCTTTTTCCGTGGATGATATGGACATTATCCTGGTGGACGACGTCCTCTTCACCGGCCGGACCATCCGGGCCGCCATGGGCGCTCTGATGGATTTCGGCAGACCCTCCCGCATCGAACTGGCCATCCTCATTGACCGGGGCCACCGGGAACTCCCCATCCAGGCGGACTATAAGGGGCTTTCCATCAACACCGAACATGAAGACATGATCAATGTTCTTGTGGCCGAACATGACCAACAGGACCTTGTCTATATGGAACAGGATTAAATCATGAGCACCTCAGACCATAAAAAAAATGCGCCGGGTCATATCCGGGTGGCTGTTCTTTCCGTCTCCACCACCCGAGGCCTGGACCAGGACGAATCCGGCGCCTGGATCAAAAAACAGGCCAAAAAAGAAGGCCATGAAGTGGTCATTCACCAGGTGGTGACCGATGACATTGCCGCCATCCGGGAATTGACCCTGCATGTGACCGAAAAAATAGCCCCGGACGCCGTGATCATGTCCGGCGGCACCGGCATCAGCCCCAAGGATGTGACCATTGAAGCCGTCAAACCATTGTTTGAAAAAGAACTGACCGCCTTTGGCCCCCTTTTTGCGCAACTCAGTTTTGAAGAAATCGATTCCGCCGCCATCCTTTCCCGGGCCACGGCCGGAATCATCGGAAAAACCCTTGTCTTCTGCATGCCGGGCAGCATCAAAGCCTGCAAACTGGCCTGCAACGCCCTGATCTTTCCTGAACTTGGACATCTCTTAAAACACATGAAGGAATAAATCGTGACTCCCGTTGAACATTTTATCCACACCTGGATCGAAACCGAATCCGGAACAAAACAAGCCTTCTCCGAACTGTATGAACACCTGAAAACCCTTGACGACACTGCCCTAGAATTCAATGAACGGCCGGGCGTCAGTTTTTCGCTCCGTCCGAAACACAAAAGCCAGAAAACCCGTTCCCTTTTTGCCATGGTGGATGTCATTGACGACAACCCCGATGAAAGATGGCTCTCCGTATGCTTTTACGGAGAAATGGTCACGGACCCGGATGAGGTGGGAGACCTTATCCCTGAAGGGCTGCTGGGCGAAGACGGATACTGCTTTGATCTTTCCGAGTATGACGAAGACGAGATCCAATATTTAAAAGACCGTCTTTCACAAGCCCATGAAAATTCCAAGGAATTGTGCAGTAAATAATATTGACCGGCCGTGGTTCTTTCCGGCAGGAATCCTGCTGAAAAGAACCGACTTCTAACGGTTTGATAAAATTCCCGCTCCCCCATTTTGTCCGGTGCATTATTGTAACCGAAAGGGCGGAGCTATTTTCAAAGATACAAAAGAGGCCCGGCATGATAAAAAAAGCGCTCATTACAGGCATCACAGGGCAGGACGGGGCATACCTGGCCGAATTCCTGCTCAAAAAAGGATATGAGGTCCACGGCATCAAGCGGAGGGCCTCTCTTTTCAATACCGACCGCATCGACCACCTTTACCAGGACCCCCACGTGGAGAACAGGAATTTTATCCTCCACTACGGAGATCTCACCGATGCCACCAATCTGATCCGGATCATTAAGCAGGTCCAGCCCGACGAGGTATACAACCTGGCGGCCCAAAGCCATGTGGCCGTATCCTTTGAATCCCCTGAATACACGGCCGATACCGATGCCCTCGGCACCCTGCGGCTCCTGGAAGGCATAAGGCTTCTCGGCCTTGAAAAAAAGACCCGGTTTTACCAGGCCTCCACCTCCGAACTTTACGGCAAGGTCCGGGAAACTCCCCAGACCGAAACGACTCCTTTCTATCCCAGGAGCCCCTATGGCGTTGCCAAACTCTATGCCTACTGGATCACGGTCAATTACCGGGAGGCCTATAATCTCTATGCCTGCAACGGCATCCTCTTCAACCATGAATCCCCCCTGCGGGGGGAAACCTTTGTCACCCGGAAAATCACCCGGGCCCTGGCCCGCATCAGCCTCGGCCTCCAGGACTGCCTCTATCTTGGCAACCTGGACGCAAAACGGGATTGGGGCCATGCCAAAGACTATGTCCGGATGCAATGGCTCATGCTTCAGCAGGACAAACCCGAGGATTATGTCATTGCCACGGGGAAACAGTATTCCGTCCGGGATTTTGTCAACACGGCCGCCAAGGACCTGAACATGAAAATCGACTGGCAGGGCAGCGGCATCCATGAAAAAGGCGTGGACAAAAAAACAGGGGCTGCTATTGTTGCCGTTGATCCAACCTATTTCAGGCCCACGGAAGTGGACACCCTTCTCGGAGACCCGTCCAAGGCCAAGCTGAAACTCGGGTGGGAGCCTGAAATTTCATTCGATGACCTGGTGAAAGAAATGATCCGGGCAGACCTTGCCGATGCAAAAAAAGACCATCTGTGCCAGACCCACGGCTATAATACCTTTGACTACAATGAATAAAATTGAAACAAACCGATAAGATATTCATCGCAGGTTCCAGGGGCCTTGTGGGCTCTGCCTTGGTCCGCAGGCTTGAAAAAGAAGGATTCACTCACCTTTTAACCCCTTCCCACGCAGAGCTGGATCTCATGGACACCCGGGCCATATCCGCATATTTTGAAAAAAACAAACCGGATCACGTATTCCTTGCAGCGGCAAAAGTCGGCGGAATACTGGCCAACAGCACTTATCCGGCAGACTTTATTTTTCAGAATCTGGTGATCCAAAATAATATCATCCATCAGTCCTTTGTCCATAAGGTTAAAAAGCTGCTGTTTCTGGGTTCCTCCTGCATCTATCCCAAACTCTGCCCCCAGCCCATAAAAGAAGAGCATCTCATGACCGGTGTTCTGGAGCCCACCAATTCCGCCTATGCCGTGGCCAAGATTGCAGGCATTGAAATGTGCTGGGCCTATAACCGCCAGCACGGCACAAAATTCATCCCGGTCATGCCCACAAACCTCTACGGCCCCAATGATAATTTCGACCTGGAAACCTCCCATGTTCTGCCTGCCTTGATCGCAAAATTTCATGAAGCAAAACAGAACCGGCAACCTTCGGTCACGGTCTGGGGAACGGGAACCCCCAAAAGAGAATTTCTCCATGTGGATGACCTAGCCGATGCCTGCCTTTTCATCATGACAAAGATTTTTTCCGATGAAGATTATAGAAACAATCCTCTTTTCAATATCGGCACAGGCAAAGATATCAGTATCAAGGAGCTGGCCGAACTGATCAAAAAAATCACCGGATTTGACGGAAACATTGTCTATGACCCTTCAAAACCAGATGGTACCCCCAAAAAACTTCTGGATGTTTCAAAAATGAATAACCTGGGATGGCAAGCTCAGATCTCGCTGGGAAAAGGCATCGAAACAGCATATGCTGCCTTTCTGAAAATACGATCCAATCGTTCATAGAATTTTTTGTGTGCATCCTCTCGAAGTGTTTTCTTTCATTAATAGATATCGACATATGAACTGGGCTCTGGCTGATCAGGCCATGGTGAGCGGTGTCAATTTTCTTACGGGAATTCTTCTTGCCCGTTATTTAGGGCTTGAAGAATATGGCAGGTTTACCCTTGCCTGGATGACTGTCCTTTTATGCAACAGTTTCCAGCAGGCTGGAATCATTGCGCCCATGATGAGTATCGGCCCCAAACAGAAAAAAGAAGATGGACCATCTTATTACGGGACACTTTTCATTCATCAACTGCTTTGGTCTTCAACCTGCTTTTTTGCCCTTTGGTTTGCAGGATGGGTCAGCAGCTTAGTTTTCCCAGACTGGAATACAGGCAGCATCGCCCTGCCTTTGGCTGCTGCTTTGTTCTCATGGCAGTTTCAGGATTTTATCCGGCGTTATTTTTTTGTCACCGATGAATTAGGCCATGCCTTTTTTAACGATGCCATAAGTTATTTGGGGCAAGTATTCCTTTTATTTTTCCTTTTTAGAATTATGCCTCTGAATACCCCCAAGGTGCTTTGGCTGATATCGGGCACATCAGCGATTGCAATAATAGCAGGACTGTTAAAAATCGGTTCTATTTCCACAACCCGCAGCATGTTTAATGAAATCTCAAAAAAGCACTGGGATTTCTCAAAATGGATGATTGCGTCTGCCATGATGCAATGGATCTCCGGAAATTTTTATCTGGTGATCGCCGGGAGCATTTTAGGTCCGGTTGCGGTTGGAGGCGTAAAAGCGGCTCAAAACATAATCGGGGTGACCCATGTTTTGTTTCAGGCCATGGAGAATTTTGCCCCTTCCCGTGCCGCAAAAGAGCTGGCCAAAGGTGGAATGGCCGCCATGTCGGCATATCTTCGAAAACTAACCCTCGTCGGCGCATCGGCAACAACCGCTGTTGCTTTGATCGCGTTCAGCATCCCCACTATTCTGCTCTCATTGCTGTATGGACCTGAATCCGGAGAGTATGCCTATGTTTTAAGATGGTTTTGTCTGGTTTATATTTTCAGTTTTCTTAGCATGCCGGTCAGTTCAGGTTTGCGGGCTTTGGAAAAGACCAAACCCTTGTTTTACTCTGTTTTTTTTGTAGGAGTCTTCAGTCTGGTATCTGCCTATCCACTGATTCATTATTTCAAGCTCCATGGTCTGATGGCCGGATTATTGAGTGTAAGGGTCGGTATAGCCCTTTACCTCTACCAATCCTTGAACCGATCATTGCTAAAGGAATAGCAGCATGTCACCCGGCGAACTTTTTCTGGCCTTTGTCAGATATCTGGAAAAGAGAAACATCCCCTATGCCGTTCTTGGAGACACAGCAGACTATCCCCATGAAATACATTCAGATGTTGACATGGTATTGCTGCCTCAAGACTACAAAAATTGTATTAATATTATCCGGGAATTCACGGAACACAATGACTCTGTGTTGGTACAGCTTCTTCAGCATGAATTTTGTGCTTCCTATTTTGTTCTGGCCTGGAAAAATAAAGATGAAAAATTGTCTTATATTGCCCTTGATATTTGCAGCGATTACTATCGAAATAGCAAACCACTCTTAAGGGCAGTTGATCTACTGAGAAATACAAATGCCGGAGCAGATGAAGGACATCAACGCCTTTTTAAAACCCTTTCACCGGAAATGGAATTCATATACTATTTTATAAAAAAAATAGATAAGGGAGCAATAAATGAAACCCAGTTTGAACATCTTCAGAAACAATTTGTAACATGTCCGGAACTCTGCATTAAAAATCTGGAGATCTTCTGGCCCGCTGACACTGCAAGCAACATCAGTCTATGGATAAAAGATAATAAATTTTCTATATTAAAAGATGTAATGCCGGAATTAAAAAAACACCTTATAAAAAATGCCAGACCTTCAGTCAGGGATTTTTTCAGAGAAGCTGGCCGAAAAATCAAACGTGTTTTTCAACCCACCGGTATTATAATTGCTCTCCTTGGCCCGGATGGATGCGGCAAAAGCACATTGGGCGCTATACTCCAAAAAGAACTTGCTCCTGCATTCAGAGGGATTCGTTGTTTTCATCTGCGTCCAAATTTTTTCAGCTTTAAAAAAGGCGGGACAAACGCCCCTGTCTATGATCCCCATGCTCAAAAACCGCGCAGCGCCATTGCCTCCGCCTTAAAATTAATCTATTTCCTATTGGACTATGTCTTGGGGTTCATATTTGTTCTTTATCCCTTGAAGGCCCTTTCCCACCTTATTTTATTTGATCGCTATTATCATGATTTGATGATTGATCCCAAACGCTATAGATATAAAGCTCCCATGTGGCTTGCCGTGTTGATCGGGTATCTGATTCCGAAACCGGATCTGTTTCTGGTGCTGGATGCACCGGCCCGGATCATACAGTCAAGAAAACAGGAAGTCCCTTTTTCTGAAACCGAACGTCAACGGAGCGCGTATCGCAGTTTTTCCCACTGGAGCAGCCATTTTTTAATCATTAATACCGACCAACCCATAGAAGACGTAGCTATCGAAATTAATCAAGCAGTTCTAAATTTGATGAAGGATAGAATAGCCCGAAGGCTATTTTCAGATTGAACCAAAAACGTTATACGGAGATCTTTTTAAACCGCCTCGCATCATTTCAGAAAAACCAGACGATTTTCACTGACCGATGGCGAATCATACCAAAATCATGAACTAAACATATTCAAGACAGAGAGAGAGCATGAAGGGTTTTAGAATAAATAAAGAAGACTATATCCTCCAACAAATTGTCCCTAAATCTAAAATATTACATGTTGGATGCACCAACTCTCCACGGACAATTGAACGTTGGAACCGCAGAACACTTCTTCATAAAAAATTATGCGATCATGCTGAAATTATTGGTTCCAGTGTAATCGGGATAGACATTGATGACACAGCTATCAGTTTTCTTCAGTTAAAAATGCCTGATGAAATTATTTTAAATGTGGATGCCCACAATCTATCAAAATATTTTGAAAATGATCAGCGGTTTGATTTAATTATCGCAGGCGATGTAATCGAGCACTTGCCGAATCCAGGACTATTTCTTCAATCATGCAACAGTGTTTTATCTCATAATGGGCGGATTCTCATCACAACTACAAATGCATTCAATATTGTAAGATTCCTTAAGTCGTTTCTTTTCCACGAAGCAGTCCATAATGAGCATACAGCATATTATTCCCATAAAACCATTAGCAGATTGATAAGCATGTCTGGATTAAAATGTGATGATTTTGGATATTATAAATGTGAGCCCATAACCGAATTCTCTTTAAATAGGGTCATTAGCAATCTAATTGAAAATTCTCTGTGCATATTTTTCCCACAATTTTCCGAAGGAATTGTTATCGTTGCATATAAAAAAAATAACCTATAACTTAAAATCATAAAGCACATGTTCAAATATCTCTCTAAGAAAAGAATAGATGAGCTTTTTGGAAAACGCAACGTCCCAGAATTGTAGGCTGATATAAAATTCAAAAAAACAGAATTTGATTGAATCGATTCTAAACTATAATACCTCTCTGATTTAGAAGGATGTAATAAGGATACTTCCAAATTGAACCTGGATGATGAAGCAAAAAGAATTCTTGATTTAATATTTAATAGTGCTTTTGTAAAAAACAACATTTCTTGCAATTTAAATTTTCGAACCCGATATTTTGTCATTTCAGGTAAAGAAAACCTGCGCTGGATTATACCAACAGAACCCAGATTCGGATTTCCTATACTCTCTCAATGGCGCCCATATGATTTATGGTCATACATCAAATGGAAATTTCTAATTTTTCTTTATTCAAATGGTTTACTGAAAACATTGCCTGGAATAAGGATTCTGGAATTTAACAGTGACAAAATAAACGCCCCCTGGAAAGAATCTCGGCAAAAACTGATCCCAATAATTTATGTCGGCACACCGGGATCTCATCAGAAAGCAGTAGCAACAATAGTTGACTCCACATCTGGAAAACCGGTTGGGATTATGAAAGTAGCAATGCAAAAAAGTGCCTGTGAGAAGTTACAAAAGGAATCGAGTATGCTGAAAGAATTAGCTCATCTACAAATCTCCAACATTCCAAAACTTATTGAATGTGAGAGTAATGGTTTCAGAACAATTCAAACGGTGATCAACGGCTCACCTACATCCCGAAAGCTCACTCAGGCACACATCGACTGGCTCCTGAGGCTTCCAAGATCTGGGGAATACACAACATTTGATGAACAGAGAGGATATGTTCAAGAGGTGTTTGAAAAAAAACTACTAAATTGCTCCCCAAAAAAAAATCCTATTCTTCAAGCTATCTCTGATCTGCATGGCAAGCATTCCATACCCTATCTTCTATGTCATGGCGATTTTGCTCCCTGGAATCTAAAATGGATATCCAAAACAAAAATTACAGCTATCGATTGGGAAGATTCAACTTTAAATGGCTTACCGTTATGGGACCTCAGCCATTTTTTCTGTATTCAAGCTCACCTTTTTGGAGGAAAAGATCCTTTTCACAGAATGTCTGCCTGTGCTTTAACAGCCAGGTATCTTAAAGCCATTGGTTTAAGCAATAAAGATCTTCGCCCTTTGTATATATTATATTTACTAAAAAAATATATCGATATGGGTTCTTCAACCACAGAATCTTACAGTCCTTTTCTTTTGAAACAGATTTACGAGATTTATCATTCATGAGAATTCTACTTTCTGCATATGCCTGCGAACCCAACAAGGGGTCAGAACCAGGGGTGGGATGGAATTGGGCCATTGAGTTGGCAAAACTGAGTCACGATGTATGGGTGCTCACCCGCGCCAACAATCAACATTCCATAGAAAAAGAATTGTCAAAATATCCATCAAAACCAAATCTTCACTTCATATATTATGATTTGCCAACTTGGGCGATGAGGCTTAAAAAATTACCTGGTGGGATATATTTCTATTATTTAGCTTGGCAGTGGGGGGTTTTTAGAATAGCTAAACAAGCTCATAAAATAGAAAAGTTTTCAATCGCCCATCATATTACGTTTGGAGTTCTACGGCAGCCGAGTTTCTTAGGAAAACTCTCTATTCCATTTTTTTTGGGGCCTATAGGCGGTGGCGAAAGAGCACCAATTTCCCTTCGTTCAGGATACCCAAAAAGAGGGAAACTATTTGATTTAATTAGAGATTGTTTAAATATAATAAGTAGGTTTGATCCACTAATGCGTAACACCTTTGAAGGAGCATCTCTAATTTTTACAAAAACACCGGATACAAAGGCTGTAATTCCTTCGAAATTCCACAATAAAACAAAAACTGAACTGGAAATTGGCATAAACCAAATCAAAGAGCTGAAACCTTATTATAAAAAAGAAGGCCCGTTTAAACTATTATTTGTTGGCCGGTTTATTTATTGGAAAGGAATGCACATTGGCTTAAAAGCTTTTTCACGTGTATTAGAACTGTATCCAGATATAAGACTAACACTTGTAGGAAGAGGACCTGATGAAAAATGTTGGAAAACTTTGTCAAAAGAATTAAAAATTTCTCATGCAGTTTCTTGGATACCATGGGTAAATCATGATGAACTTTCACAAATTTATCAAACCCACAATATATTGCTATTTCCAAGCCTTCACGATTCTAGCGGTAATGTTGTTCTTGAAGCACTGTCAGTTGGATTACCCGTAATTTGCCTCGATTTGGGTGGCCCAGGAGCTATCACAAGTGATTCCTGCGGGATAAAAATACCCATTGATTCAAAATCACAAAAGGAGGTCATTGAACTCTTAGCCGAAGGCATTAAAAAAACAATCGCTAACTATAACTTATATGAAAAACTAAAGAAGGGATCCATAGAACGGGCGAAGCAACTTAGCTGGGGGAACACGGTAAAACAAGTATATGATAGTGTTGAGAAAGTTTTGAACAACCAGGGGGGAAAATCAATAACTCCTTATAAAATGCAAATAGCGAGCAAAAAAGATAAAATAGCTATTTAGTTTAATTAATATCATTCCACATTTAGATACGACTAATAATCAATGACATACGCCAATAATACAGTAACTTTATCCACCGTTCGCAACAAAGCGCTTTTGTGGTTAATTGCAGGTTACCTCATTTTAAATTATGGGTTTATGCAGCTTCGGTTTCCTCCTAATTCACTCGGAGTCCCCATTGCAGAGTTATCAATTCTTTTTTTCCTTTTGACCATCCATTATCCTTCAATGGCCCCACGGTTATCGATAGTATTTCCTATAACCCTCTTAGTTTGCTGGTGGGTTTATATCCTCTTTCGAGTGCTTATGGGATATCCGTCTTTTGGTTTATGGGCATTTCGGGATGCAACAAACGTAATTGAAAGCCTGTTTCTTATAGGCGGTTTTATCTATGCTCAACAACCAGAAAATATTAATAAATTTTTTAACTGGCTACCCAAAATTCTATTTATAGGCTGTGTGTATGCATTAACATTTCCAATAGGGAATATAATACAGTCTATTTCACCCAAAATAGTCAGTGGTTCAGGGCAAATGGTTTCAATCATCGGGACGTATACAAACAGCTCTCTTCTCTTAATCTGGGCTGCCGTATTGATCCTGATTCTGAGTTCAAAAGAACAAAAAAATATTTTCAAAAAATATTTATTATCCATCTTTCTCATAGGGTTCGCATTATTGTTATTTCAAGCCCGAACAATATATTTACAAATTCTCGCGATTTTTTTAATTTTCTTCCTATATCGTCGTGATCTCATAAACAAACTATTTATCGGTTTAATCCTATGCCTGGTCTTTGTTTCACTTCTACCCATTTTTGATATTGCGTTTTCCGGGAGAATAGGACAAACAGTATCGATAGACTTTCTCCTCAAACATTTTTGGGCTATCTTCGGCATTTCCGGTGAAGGGGTGGAACAGGCTGCCGGTGGCGTATCACAGCGGACAGGCTGGTGGAGTTCCATCTACTATAGATTAATTGATAATTGGTACAATCTCTTTTTGGGATTAGGCTATGGTTTCCCGTTAATTGATTTTCATATTACAGGGAATGTTCCAGTCCGTGAACCGCATAATTCATATCTCTCCTTCATTGCCCGCAGTGGATTAATCGGTTTGGCATTCTTTCTTTGGGTTCATTTCCTGCTGTTGAAAATCTGGCATAAAACATATAAAACCTGTCTTAAGCTTAAATGGGAGATTGGCGCAAACAGACTTATCATCCTATTGGCTTATTTTGTTTTGGTCTGGGTATATGCCATTGGAGAGGATGCTTTTGAAAAACCTTATAATGCAGTGCCTTATTATTTTTTATGGGGCATTGTTCTTCGCTTTTCATATCATTTAAAATCCGGAAAAATAGGACCGGATAAGACACTGGCATGAAAATATTGTTATTACACAATAGATACCAGAATCAAGGGGGGGAAGATCACGTTCTAAGCCAGGAACAAAATCTGCTACAAAATATAGGCCACGATTGCGAGCTTTTTCTTCTTTCGAACCAGTCAATCACAGGAAAAACCAAGGTTCTGAAAACTGCCTTTGATCTGGTATATTCTTTAAAATCAAAAGCATTGATAAATACAAAACTGCTCAAATCAACCTTTGGCATTGTCCATGTCCATAATTTTTTCCCGTTGTTGACACCCTCTGTCTATGATGCCTGTATTGAATCAGGCGTACCCGTTGTCCAGACTCTTCACAATTATCGAACCATATGTCCGGGTGCTCTTCTGATGAGGGACAGAAAAATATGTGAAACCTGTGTGACGGCTTCCCCCTATAATGGCGCTCTTCATAAGTGCTACCGGGATTCCTTTTTTGCATCCTTTGCTGTTGCTCGGATGGTGGCATACCATAGAAAAAAACTCACCTGGCAATACAAAGTTAATCGTTTTATTGCACTTACTGAATTCGGTAAAAATAAATTTATTGAAGCGGGCTTTCCGGCAAACAAAATAAGTGTCAAACCGAATTTTGTTGAAGATCCTTTAAAATCAAAAAATTCGATTCATCATAACCGCAATGGGACAGCTCTTTTTGTTGGCAGGTTAAGCTCGGAAAAGGGGGTTGAGATTCTCATCAAGGCTTGGGGAAATATTCACCACCCGCTTGAAATTGCAGGAACCGGGCCGCTTTTCAGTGAGCTGAAGAAGAATGCGCCGGATAATGTCACTTTTTGGGGTCAATTGACCAAAGAAGAGGTAACTCATAAGATGATGGAATCCTCATTTCTCATCATGCCATCGATTTGTTATGAAGGTTTCCCTCTGGTTATAGTCGAAGCATTTGCCTGCGGGCTCCCGGTTGTTGCTTCAAGGTTGGGAAGCATGGAAGAAATCATTCAGGATGGAGTCACCGGTATGCATTTCAAAGCCGGGGATCCAGACGATCTGGCAGAAAAGGTCAATGCCATGTTTGCCTCTCCGGAGAGGCTGAACCAAATGGGTGTCAATGCCAGAAATGAATATGAAGCAAAATACACTCCTGAAAAAAATTATGAACTATTGATGGGCATCTACAATAAAGTGATCGAAGAACATAAAGCCGGTGAGCGTGCCAAAAAATGTAAATTATTAAATATGCGTGTTGATGTCACTTCGTATCCTCATGCATCCGGTCAAATCATGAAATGGTCTTTGACTGAATCCGGCAAATACATCTGCGTATCAAATGTTCACATGTGCATGGAATCCTTTGACAGCCCGGATTTTTGTAGGGTTGTGAATGGAGCCGACCTGGTGGTTCCGGACGGGAAACCCCTGGTATGGGCTCAAAAACTGTTGGGAGAACGAAAGGCTGCCCAGGTCAGGGGCTCGGATTTACTCTTAAGCGTCTGTAAAGCAGCCGAGAAAGCCCGGATTCCCATTGGCCTGTATGGGGGAACGGAAAAAAGCCTTTCCGACTTTATCCTTTTTTTAAAAAATGCATATCCTGATCTCAGTATCCCCTTTGCAAGTTCCCCTCCTTTCAGAGAGTTAACACAAGAAGAAGATGCCGGCTATATCAAAGCCATTAATGCTTCCGGAATCAGAATTCTCTTTGTCGGTATCGGCTGCCCCAAACAGGAAAAATGGATGGCAAGCCATAAAGATAAGCTCCGTTGTGTCATGATCGGGGTCGGAGCCGCCTTTGATTTTTTCAGCGGACAAAAAAAACATGCTCCCCGCTGGATGCAGCAGGCTGGAATGGAATGGATGTTTCGATTGGCCAGTGACCCGAAAAGACTCTGGAAAAGATATTTGAAACACAACCCAAGGTTTGTGTTTTATTTTTTAAAACAGTTTCTGTTTAATAAGACCGATCATTAATGGATACCACTCCCGGCAGTTCATTTTCTAAGGAGATTGAGATTGCGCTTTTATGTTCCGGCACAACGGTCAAAAATAAGGATCTTGATCGGATCAAATATTTGTGCACGCAAAACATTGACTGGTCGTTTTTAAAAGACCTGATTGTCCGGAACCGGGTTTATGTGATCGTCTATCATAATTTAAAACCCTTTAAAGAAAACCTCCCTGAAAGTTTTTTGTCTGAATTAAAAGAGCTGGTAATATCAACGGGTACTCGAAATTTTCTTTTTACCGTCTTTTTGCAAAGGCTTATTGCAGACTTTACCCGGCTGGGCATTTTCATCCTGCCTTTTAAAGGCCCGGTTCTTGCCGAACATATCTATAAGGATATTATTTTCAGACCCTTTTCAGACCTTGATGTCCTGGTGGACAAATCCGATGCCGTTGCGGCCTTTAACCTGTTAAAAAACAGGGGATTGACCCCACAATTTGAATTGAGTACTCCTCAGTTTAGAAAATATATAACCAATGAAGATCATTTTTCCTTTTGTGAGCCTCAAAAAAAAATCACCGTAGAACTTCACTGGGATATGGCCGGTCTGTATTTATCCAGACCTTTAACCGTATCCGGTCTGAAAGAGCATATCATAAGCGGAACCCTGAACAACGCATCAATTCCCTGTCTTTCACCTGAAGCGCTTTTGGTTTACCTCTGTGTTCACGGCGCCAAACACGGGTGGGAACATCTGGAGCAGATCTGCTGTATAACGGAAATCCTGAACCAAAACCCGTACCTGGCCTGGGAAAAAATAGTACAGTTGTCCTCGGACTGGCAATGCAGGAACATGATTTTTCTGGGCTTACACCTGGCCGGCAAGCTTTTTAAGGCCCCCCTGCCTGATCCCATTCGCAAGACCATTCATCGGGATGAAGCAATCTTAAGTATTACTGATAAGGTTACAGACCATTTGTTCAACCCTAGGCAGGATCAGAAAAAAAATATCTCCGACCGGTTTTCATCATTTCACATCAACATCAGGGATTCTTATACCGATAAAATCCGGTATGCGCTCAGGCTGATGTTCAGGCCGACGGATAAGGAGTGGTTGTATTTTCCCGTGCCTGCATATCTGTCATTTGTTCATTATTTTTTAAGACCCGGCCGACTGCTGTTTTGTAAATTAAGAGGGAAAGATGCTTAAAGAAAAGGGGTCCTTAATCCTGGAAATGCAGAAAGTTATTGATATTCTCATTACGGGATTTTCATTTATTGCCGCCTATTTTATCAAACGGAATCTTCTGCCCGAGGGGTTGAGCGACCTGTCCAATGATCCCAACTACTATATCGTCCTGCTTTTGATTGTGATTGCCTGGTATATCTCCTTCAAATGGATGGGCATGTATATGTCCTACCGCCAGCAGGCCTTCTGGCAGTTTTTTGTGGCTATCCTGAAATCCTGTTTCATGGGAATGGCCCTTGTGGGCATTGCCATGTATCTGACACGTATACAGGGGGTCAGCCGTCTGTTGATGGGGATATTCTTCATGCTGGATATCTGCCTTTTGACCGGGTTTAAATTTATCATTTTCAAAACTCTTGAAAAAATCCGGACCGACGGGTTCAATACCCGGAATATCCTGATTGTGGGCAGTGAAGACCGGGCCTGCCAGGTGATTGAAGCGGTTGAAAAATATAAGGCCACGGGCTACCGGGTCCTGGGGTGCTTTGAACTGGAAGAAAAAGATCTGGGAAAACCGGTTTATGGCGATCATAAAGTCATCGGCCTGATCCGGGATCTTGAAACCTATCTGAGAAACAATATTGTGGACGAACTCATTTTTGCCATGCCCTTAAAAAAAATAAAAAACGGGGATCGTTACATGGTTCTGGCGGAAAGCATGGGCATCAAGGTCAGGATCATCCCGGACTGGGAACTGCATTACCTGATGTATCGGCCGGGCATCGCCACCATCCAGTTTGAAGAATTTCTGGGCGTATACAACATGGCCCTTCAATCCACCCCCCAGAACGAGGGGAAATTATTGATCAAAAATGCCTTTGATGTTAGTTCAGCCGCCTTTTTGATCCTCATATTGTCACCGCTTTTCATCGCCATCGGTCTTGCCATAAAAATTTTTTCAAAGGGGCCGGTCGTATACAAACAGGAACGCCTGGGGATGAACGGCAGACGCTTCCAGGTCTATAAATTCAGAACCATGGTTAAAAATGCCGATGAACTGTTAAAAGAACTTGCAGAAATGAATGAGGCCGACGGCCCGGTCTTTAAGATTAAAAATGATCCGCGGATTATTCCCTATGTGGGGTCTTTTTTGAGAAAAACCAGCCTGGATGAGCTGCCCCAATTATTTAACGTCATAAAAGGGGAAATGAGCCTGGTGGGCCCGCGGCCCCCCATCCCCAAAGAGGTGGATGAATATTCGGTCTGGCACCGGCGCAGATTGTCCATGAAACCCGGCATCACATGCCTGTGGCAGATTGCGCCGAGACGGAACGATTTAAGCTTTGAAGACTGGATGAAGCTGGACCTTAAATATATTGACACCTGGTCCCTGTTCAATGACTTCAAAATTCTGATGCTGACCGCCCGGGCCGTTTTGACCGGGGCAGGAAGATAGTGGTTATGGACACCTTTGCACGACCCGGACGCTCATGATGAGCCACAACCTCAAATATTACAAAGTTGCCGGAATAACACTTCAGCTCATTTCTGATTATTCGATTTCCGAGAATACATTCCATCCAAAATTCAAACTATTTGAAGTTCCTATGCCGGGTGTCGATATGGTAACCATCCGTCATCACTTTCATTTTCCGGAATTTGATGAAAAAATTAAAAAAAACCAGGTTGAGGTTTATAAAAAAGTCCCTTTCCATATATTTAAATCAAAAGATTCCTGGACCTATCGATATAGTTCAATTTTTACTGATGATATTGTGAAATCGGCTATCGGGGAAATGAACAACGACTATTCATCCATCAACATCTATACGGAAGATCTGACTCAAAAGGACTACAGCCAGGCCTCCTTTAACGCATTAACCCTGTTTAATACCGATCAAATGATTTTTGCAAAATTTCTGTGTGATCGAAATGGGTTAATGATTCATTCAAACGGATTTAATATCAATGGTAATGGAATATTATTGGCGGGAATCTCAGGATCAGGGAAAAGCACTCTGTCGGGAATGCTGAAAAAACAGAATCACAGAATCCTCTGCGATGATAGAATGTTTATCCGTAAAATGGAGGAGGAATTCCGGATCTTCGGCAACTGGTGTTATGGGTCTCATCCGGATTTTTCAAATTCCGCCGCGCCTTTAAAAGGATTATTTTTCCTGGAAAAAGGGGCTCAAAACCAGATCAATGAAATCAAACAGAAAAATGAAATTGTATCCCGTTTGTCTCAGGTTCTTGTAAAACCATTACTGGATTTGGATGGATGGCAAAAATATTTCATAACAATCGAAGAGCTGATCAAAAGAGTCAAATTTTTTCGAATTGAATTTGATTTGTCCGGGACTATCTGCCATCAAATAAATAGGCTTTTTGGAGGATAACGATGAATTTTACTGCCGACATCGATGCCCTATATCAACCATCTGAAAATGTCATATCAAAGGATATTGAAGGACAATTTATGATTGTCCCCTTAATATCCGGAGTCGGAAATCTAAATGAAGAAATTTTCCAATTGAATACCACGGGAAGCGCTTTCTGGAAAAAGCTTGATGGAAAAACAAGCCTTAGAGATATTATGGTAAGCCTCACTGTGGAATTTGATGCTCCCTATGAAACAATCGAAACAGATATCATTCGTTTAGTCGATCAACTCATAAAAAAGAAATTTATATTTGAGGTCCGTTAAAAAAAATCCTGACTCCCAACGGCTTAAAATTTCCGGACAAGAATTTACTCTGTTAATAAAGGCTGTGGTTGAAAAGAACGTCCCTGTAAAATTCAAGGTCACCGGGAAAAGCATGTTTCCCAGTATACTGAGCGGAGATGTCTTAACATTGACCCCTTATGATGTTCGAAAACCTGAAATCGGAGATGTTATAGCCTTATCAGACGCGCAGAACAATCAAATTATCGTCCACAGAATAATAAATGAAATGAATGGGGTATTTCTTATAAAAGGGGATAATGTCTTAAAATGTGATGGATTTTTTCCATGCAATCAAATCATCGGTTATGTCTGTGATATTGAAAGAAATAAAAAAAAAATCCCCATAACACTATCCAAAAATAAGAGATACGTTTTTTTATCAAAATTGAGAGTTTTTTGTTTGAGCTATTTATTCTTTTTGTTTAAATAAATCTGATTATTTTTTATAGAATTGGTTTTTGGCACTGAATTTGCTTTATATTCACATTAAAAGAGAACCATGAAACCAAAGGAGTTCAAAATGAATGCTAATAATAATTTTGACCTAGAAAAAAAAGAAAAATGGGTAACTCCCGAATTAACTGTGATTTCGGGGCTTGACTCCTGTGTTGAATTTCTTTATGGCAGCGGTGGAAATCCAATTGGTGGTGACGGTCCTCCGCCACCGAATTTTCCATAACTCACCTATAAAACAGGAGTTTATTAAAATGGTCAATAAAAGGAGTCTAATTTATCCAATGAATATAAGATATTTATTAAGCGCAATTTTTATTTTATGTTTTGCCTTGCCTTTAAATGCAACCACACTTGATGTGGATAATAGTTATTATGGTGAAAAGGTTTCAATTACTTATGCGGGATGGGAAGATTCAACTCAAACACGAAGTATAGATGCCGGGGAACTGCAGGTCCGTTTTGGCATTCGTAGCGGAATTTTGCCGGCCTTTTGTGTTGATTTGGATACAGCCCTGTATTATGGCGAAAATACTGTTAATGGTATTCAGTCCTCAGCAAGCTATACCACTAACGGCATCTATGTGGAATGGCTCGTGAATTATGCTCTTTCTCCATCAATGAGATCCTACACGTTTAGTAATGCTTCTGCTGGGGCAGGTCTTCAGTTGGCAATCTGGGAAGTGCTTTATGATTTAGACCTAAATCTTTCAGCAGCGGGTTATGGCCTAAGCAACACCGGTGGTGTCTTCTCTTATGATGAGTCCAGCACACTGCTTAATTATACCGATAATTGGTATTCCAAATATATCAATAGCCTATTAGAAGAGATTCCCAATTTCGCATATATCAGTTCCGGAAAATATGCTGTTGTCAAGCTCTCTAATGATAATGGTGATACCCAAGACCTTATTACCGTCGTTCCCGAACCCGCAACCATGCTCCTTTTCGGTTTTGGCCTGTTGGGATTAGGCGCTCTCGGCAGAAGAAAAGAATAGCTCAATTCAATATCCTCAATTACGAAAGACAGTGCGGGAAAAATCCGCACTGTCTTTTTTTTTGCTTTTATGTATAATCCGATTTGATGGAGCCTAAGCCCTTACATACCAAACTTAAAAATGCCGTCCGTATTGATCGGGCACTGAAGTTTGTTTGGCAGGCATCTCCTTTATATACAGTGCTGTCCGGGTTTGTTGTCCTGGCCCTGGGCTTTCTTCCCCTGGTTTCTTTGTATCTTATCAAACTGATCATAGATTCGGTCACTGACCTTAACTTCAGCCACAATACCAGTATTCTGGATTCGAGTTTTTCAAAGCCGCTGTTCTATATCGGCTTGGCCTGCGGGGTCGGGCTGTTAACGGCTTTTTTTAATTTTCTCACCGATTATATAAAAAAGGCCCAGTCCCTTGTGGTAGCGGACCATATGTTTTCCGTGCTCCATGAAAAAGCGGTGGAAACGGATCTGGCCTATTATGAATCCCCGGAATACCGGGATACTCTTTTCCGCGCCCAACGGGAAGGCCCTTACCGGCCCACCAGCATTGTGAACGGGCTGTTCAGCGCAAGCCAGAGCGGGGCCTCCTTTGTGGCCGTATTCGGGCTCCTGTTCCTGTTCAACCCGGTCCTTTCCATTGTTATGGTGGCAGCCGCCGTTCCCGGTATTTTTCTGAGATTGAAATATTCCGAAAAAATCTATACCTGGCAGGAGAAACGGACTGAAGATGAACGGCGGGCTTATTATTTCCACTGGATGCTCACAAGCGATGTCCATGCCAAGGAATTTCGGCTGTTCAACCTGGGCAGGCATTTTATCGACCGGTTCAAAGCCATCCGAGAACTCTTAAAAAAAGAAAAACTCTATTTTGAGAAACGACGGGCGCTTGGGGATTTCATTGCCCAATCCTGCTCAACCCTGGCCGTTTTCGGGTCTTTTGCCTTTATTGCATTCCGAACTGCCCAAGGCGTCATTACCATGGGGGATATGGTTATGTATTTTCAGGGCTTTCAGAAAGGGCTGGGTTTTTTGAAAACCTTTCTGGAAAGCGGGGCCCAGATGTATGAGGACAATCTTTTTCTCACCCATCTCTATGATTTTCTGAAAATCAGGCCTCAAATCCCTGAACCGGAAATTCCGAGCCAGGTTCCGGAAACAATCAAAACCGGCATTGAATTTAAAAATGTGGAATTTTTTTACCAAAATAATATAAAAAATGTGCTAAATTGTGTAAATTTTTCCATAATTCCTGGTGAAATAGTCGCCCTGGTCGGAGAGAACGGGTCCGGGAAATCCACCATTGTAAAATTATTAACGCGACTTTATGATCCTCAAAAGGGATGTATTTTTCTGGATGGCCGAAATATTAAAAATTTCAAGGCCGATGAGTTCAGAAAAAAAATCAGTGTCGTTTTTCAGGATCATATCCGGTATCAATTGTCGGCGAAAGAAAATATCTATCTGGGTGACATTGATAAAAAGGACAATATGGAAAGAATCAAGCAAGCGGCCCAACAAACAGATGTAGACAAAAAATTAGAGGGGTTCCCTTTGGGGTATGACACCCTCCTGGGCCGGTGGTTCAAGGGCGGAGAAGAATTGAGTACCGGACAATGGCAGATGATGGCCATTTCACGGGCGTTTTTCAGAGATGCCGAGATTGTTGTTCTGGATGAACCCTCCAGTGCCCTTGATCCCAGAACGGAAACAGCCGTTTTTTCCAAGTTGAAAAAATTGATGAAAGGCCGGTCTGCTTTAATCATCAGCCACAGGTATTCCACTGTCCGGATGGCGGATAAAATTCTTGTGCTCGATAAAGGACAAATCATTGAGCAGGGGTCCCATGAAGAATTGATTAAAAAAAATGGGAAATATTCAAACTTATACAAATCCCAAGCAAAAGGGTACATATGATCCTTGGAATGCCGGAATTTGTCACACGCCTGATCCAAATTTGTCAAACACCTCGACAGAGAATCCATTTTTAAGTTGAATAATTCCTTTGTATTTTATATTACTGACAAGCATTTACGCCATGAATAACACTTCAGCCAAGCACCCAGCGGAGATATTGTCGTGAAAAAGCGCAGTTGTAACAGGTTCAGCATCCCGGGCATGGTTCTTTACTATAAGAACAAGCCTCGTTTTTTTGGAAAAGGAAAATATTCCGATGAGTATTATCCGGTCATTAATATGAGCAAAGGAGGTGCCGGTTTTTTATGCAATGAGAGACTTAAGGTCGGGACGTCACTGGTCATAAAAATAAGAATTCCAGGCATTTCAGCGGAGTCAGAGATTATTTCAGAAGTCAAATGGATATCAAAAAATCCTGAGCAAAGTTATCGTTATCGGACAGGCCTTGCTTTCAACTCCTACGGAGAAGGGAAAAACCAGAACCCAAAAGAGGTTCTCACCTTTTTGGAAAGCCTGGAAACCAGATATGCAAAAAAAGAGTAGGTAAAAATCTTTCCAAAATTATATAATTAACCTTGATTTTCATTACATTTATTACATAATTTTTATATTAATTTCTCCAATAGCTCTGAAAAACAGTAATATTTTACCATGGCACACCCCTTGCATCACTCTTTGGCGTAGATGAATCGGCAGATAACAGGAGAATCATAATGAAAAATGTAATAATAGCAAGTTTTCTTATAATAGGGCTGATAATGTTTTCATATCCCTGCATGGCGGAAGAAAACGCCTGGGAAAAAGAATTTGTGCAGGCCCTTCAGAAAGGAAAAATTGTTCCGGCCGGGCAGGCACAGGGATTGGGATACACCCCGGCTGAAGAAACCGTTCTGGAGGGAGCCATCAAAAAAGCCATGGAATTAAAAGCGCCTCCCTGTGAAGCCATGAAAATAGCCGTAGATCTTAAATACAGCCCATTCTCGGTTCTAACCAATATTTTTGGGTACGGCGGAGAAGTGGATCTGGATCAGCTCTGTATGTGTGCCACGGAAAGCGGCATTAACAAACAGATCATAGCAAAGGCTGCCACGGATGCTGTAACGCCTCTGGGTACCCCTGTCTTTCCCCGTGATGAGATTACCCAAGCCCAATGCCTGAGGGAAATAGGATTGGGCTATACGGCAGCAGAAACCATCCCCCCGCCAATTCCGCCGCCGCCGCCGCCGAAACCGTTTTCCGTATCTAGCCCCAGCGCTTCCTAGATGAGGAAAAATTCAACCCGGCTTCAAACATAGCCCTTCATTGATTAAAAACGCCCTGATTTCAGCATAACAGGGCGTTTTTTTATTGACATTCTGCCTTTGTAAATATTAAGCTGCTCGCAATTCAATATGGATATTATTGGATGGCATTCTTTTGATCTTTTTTCATTATGAGTAAATCAGAATAATTTTTTATGCTAAAGGTGAGCAAACAAAATGAGACACCATAAAATTTTCGCCCAGCTCCTTATAATGGTTTTTTTTGTTATTCTATCCACCCACGGCAGCCATGCCGACGACCCGCCTCCTGTCGGCCAGTCTAAGCCCGCATCCATACCCGAAGGCCAATCCAAAGGGAAACCGGTTCCAGCCGACGAGGGCATCAGCTCGGATATTTTCGGAAAGCAGGGCGGGAATTTCCATCCGTTTTTGATCTTTCAGGAAATCTATACAGACAATATTTTTGCCACAGACACCAATACAAAAAGCGACTTTATTACCACCATTGCCCCAGGGGTTTGGCTTGCTTTTCCTGCCAACCGGGAAAAGCTCTTAAACATTGATACGAAAACCACTTCTCCCGGAGGGCTTCAATTGAGCCGCATCAAGCCGGAAGCTACCCGGCGCTATCAATCCTATTTCCTGTATTCCCCTGAATTTCTGCTCTATTCAGACCATTCTTCGCTGGATCACGTTAATCACAGGGCAGAGGGACTTTTCCAATACAACCTGAATTCCGGGTTTTCCTTTGATATCATTGATCTTTTCCATGACCGGGAAGATATCGCGGGCAACGGCATCAGGGATACCCTTTACAGATACCAGGACAACCTCCTGGATCTCATCGCCACCTATGCAGCGCCCTCGGGAAAGTTCAAATTTGAACTGGATTACTCAAATTACGACATTGATTATGAAGATCTTGCCGCATCCTACCGAAACAGAAACGACAATTCTTTCGGTCTCTCCGCCTTTTACAAGCTCTGGCCCAAAACTTCTATATTTGTCGAATATAATTTTTCAGATATTGATTTTGACGGCGGGATATCAACGGACAGCACTGAAGATCGTTACTATGCCGGTGCAACCTGGGATATGACGGCGAAAACAAGGGGGACTCTGAAACTGGGCTATATTGAAAAAGACTTTGACGCCGCAACTCTGGAAGACCAGGACGGCTTTTCCGTTGAACTCCAAACCCAGCATAACCTGACGCCCAAACGAGGGCTCCAGATCAATGGCTTCCGGAAATTCAACGAATCGGATTTCGGCAGCGCTTCCACCTTTCTTTCCACGGGAATCGACATTGCCCTGTTACAACGCTTTACTGAAAAATGGTCCGGAACCTTTGATGTCTCATTTGAGAATAATGACTATAAAGGATTTGACCGGACCGACGATTTGTTCGGGCTTGGCCCGGCCTTAAGGTTTGAACCCAGGAAATGGCTGATTTTTGATCTGGGTTATCATTATTATCTGAACGATTCAAATCTAACAACCTATGATTATGAAGCCAATCAGGTTTATTTTAGAGCCACCCTGTCCTTGTAAAAGAAAAATGGACAAATTTTTTAAATTCATATGGGTTCTGATTTTATTCTCCCTTCCCCTTATTGCCTTTTCCCAGGAATATACCATTGGTGAAGGGGATATCCTTGATATCAAGGTATATGAAAATGAAGACCTGTCCACCACCGTCCGGGTAAGCGCCAACAGCACCATAAGGGTCCCTCTTATAGGCGAAATCTCCATAAAAGACCTCACGGTTTCCCAGATTTCATCCAAAATAGAGGCCTTATATGAAGATGGCTATCTTGTAAATCCCCAGGTCGATGTTTTCATTAAAGAACACCGAAGTAAAAAAGCCGTTATTCTGGGGCAGATCAAAAACCCGGGACAATATGAACTCAGGGGCAGGGTCACCATCCTGGAATTTATTTCCACGGCTGGCGGCCTGACTGAAGATGCCGGCGGAACAGCGACGATTAAGCGGTTAAGCGCCTCGGGAGAAAACAAGGACCAGATTGTTCTGGATCTTGAAAAGCTTATTAAGAAAGGGGATGTTTCCTTGAATATCCCGGTTCAGGATAATGACAGCATATATATTTCCAAGGCAAAAACCTATTATGTATCCGGCGAAGTCACCAAGCCCAATCAATATGTTTATGAACAGGAGCTTACCGTTATCAAAGCGATTACCATGGCAGGGGGCTTTTCAAAAATAGCGGCAAAGGATAAGGTTCAGATTATCCGGCTGATAAACGGCGAGAAAAAAATTCTTGAAAAGGTGAATATGGACGAACCCGTACTTCCGGATGATGTGATTGTCGTACCTGAAAGTTTTTTCTAATCATGGATGAAAAAGAAATACATTTAAGAGATTATCTTCGAATTGTCATTAAGCGCAAAGGGTCTATTCTTACATTTTTTGTTCTGACGATGCTGATCGTCATCATTGCGACCTTTACCGCAACTCCTTTATATCTGGCCGGCACCAAGGTCATGATCGAAAGAAACACTGCCGGTTCCTTAACCACCAGCTCGACTTACAGTCCCTATGATCCTGAATTTATTGAGACGCAAAATCAATTGATCATGAGTACGGCGGTCATTGAAAAGGCCGTTGAAAATCTGAACCCGGATAAAATCTATGATGCCTTTCTTAAAAAAGCCGAAGATCAAAAATCCTATATCCAGGCAATGGGAGGATGGCTAAAAGACCAGTATGTATCAGTAAAAAAAATCCTCGGAATCGAAACCCTTTTTTCCGGTTCAGATGATGCCGTAAAAAAAACAATCTCCGAAGACATCCCCCCGACCAAGGCTCAGATTCTTGCGGATATGATCAAAGGGGGCATATCCGTCACACCGGTTGAAAATTCAAGAATCCTGCAGATCGGTTACCTTTCCGACAATCCGGCCCTGTCCATGAAAGTGGCCGATGCCGTTGCCCAGGCCTTTATTGATGTGCTTGTGGACATGCAGATGGAAGTTTCAGGTTACAGCATCAACTGGATGTCACAAAAAGCCGAGGTCCAGCGCAAAAAACTGGAAGAATCGGAACAGGAATTGCAGGAATACAAAAAGCAGCAGGACATTGTCACCATTGAAGACAAGGAAACCGTTCTGCCGGAGCGGCTGGCTGATCTTTCAAAGAATATGACCGTCTCTGAAACAAAAAGGAAAGAATTGCTTGCCGTTTACAACCAGGTCAAAAACGTCAGGCGAGAGCAACTTGAAACCATCCCCGCTGTTGTCGCCAATGTATCTCTTGAATCCATCAACCAGAAGATCATTGCTGCAGATCAGAAAGTTTCAGAACTTTCAAAAAAATACGGTCCCAAGCATCCCAAAATGATCACAGCTAAAAATGAACTGGAAGGCCTGAAAAATAAAAAATATTCAGAGCTGGAAAAAGTGGTTGAAACCATAAAGAACGAATACCTGCTGGCGGAAGAAAATGAGCGGAGTTTAAAAGGGCTGGTGGATCAAACCCGGTTTGAGGCGGAAAGATTTGGAGACAAAGCCATTCAACTGGGGATGCTCCAGCGGAAAGTGGATACCAACAGATTCCTTTATGATGCCCTTGTTAAAAAGATGAAAGAGCGGGATCTCACCGAAAGAAACCAGGCCGTCAATGTATGGATCATTGAAAAAGCGGAATTCCCCAAAATCCCTGCCAAACCCAACAAGAAACGGAATATCCTGCTTGGAATCGTCCTGGGGCTCTTTGGCGGCATCGGCCTTGCTTTCTTTTTTGAATATCTGGACAATACCGTAAAGGCACCTGAAGATGTCGAGGAAAAATACAATATTCCGGTCATCAGCACCATTGATTTGATAAAGGACAAAAAGCAGACCGTTGTCCAGACAGTCATGAACGACGCCTCTTCTTTGATTGCGGAAAGTTTCAAGGGGATGAGAACCGCTGTTTTGCTGTCTTCTGCCGATGACCCGCCCAAGATTCTTCTTGTCAGCAGTTTTACACCGGGAGAAGGGAAATCATCCATCAGCGCCTCCCTGGCCATGTCTCTTGCCCATGCCGGGAAAAAAGTCCTGTTGATTGATGCGGATATGAGACGCCCCGTGCAGCATAAAAATTTCAATATTGAAAATTCATCCGGATTGAGCTCTTTTCTGGCGGGTGTTTCAGCCGAAAATCAGATAAGGGTGGAGAATCCCATTGAAAATCTTTATCTCATCACTTCCGGACCCATTCCTCCGAATCCGTCCGAACTCCTGAGTTCCAAAAAACTAAAGGATCTTTTGTCCAACGTTTCTGTGGACTATGATATGATCATCATTGATACCCCCCCCCTTGCGAGTGTTACAGACCCGGTGATTTTAAGCACACTCGTTGATGGGGTGATTCTTGTGACCTGGGCCGGAAAAACCACCTATGAAATGCTGGGAAAGGGCTTAAAACAGCTCAGAGAGGTGGATGCCCCACTGATTGGTGTGGTTTTAAACCGTTTCAATGCAAAGAAAAGCGGGTATTATTATAATTATGGTGATTATTATTACTCATCCGAATCCTGATTAAAATGGCTTTAAGACTTTCGAAAAGCTTATTCTTCTTTTTGTTTATTTTTTCTCCCCTGGCCTTCGGGACAACGGAACCTTGGTCCTATGCCATAATGGGGACCCTTTGCGGCCTTGCATGCTGCTTTTTCGTTATCCATACGGTTAAAAACAAAGCCCCTTTGTATGCTGTTCCCGGAATTATTCCCTTACTGATTTTCCTTTTCTATATTCTTTTTCAACTGATTCCCCTTCCTCCGGCCGTTGTCGCATTCCTCTCTCCCGAAGCCTTTGACATCCATCAAACCCATAGACTGATAACGGATACGGATTCGTGGATGCCGCTGAGCGTCAATATAAAAGCGGGCTTATCCGAATTCTTCAGATATTCAACCTATGTCATGTTTTATGCGCTAACGGTCCAATTGCTCAGCAGAAAAGAAAATCTCCAGGCAACGGCCCTCACCATCGTTCTTTTTGGGGGAATACTGGCATTTTCATCCATCCTGCAGTTTTACCTGACCGATGACATGGCCCTCTGGTTTCGCCACACCCCGACCAATTCCATTGTTGTAGGCCCCTATGCAAATCATAACCATTATGCCGGATTGATGGAAATGATGTTTCCCATTGTGCTGGGACTTTTCTTATTTTACCGGCCCAGAATACGAAATACCTCCCTGATTAAAGGCATTGCTGAAATACTGTCCCAGGAAAAAGCCAATATTCATATCCTGATCGGCACATCCGCATTGCTCATCATTCTTTCCATATTCGTCAGCCTCTCCAGAGGCGCCATGGTCAGCACCTGCCTGTCTCTATTGCTCTTTTCCTTTTTTCTCATGAACCGGAAGATCAGCAAAGGCAATACGGTATTGCTCATCGGTGTCATCCTGATAACAGCCCTTTCCATAGGATGGTTCGGCTGGGATCAGATCTTTGAACGCTTTGCCAAATTAAAGAACACCCAGGGCATTATTTATGAATCCAGGCTGGATTTCTGGAAGGACAGCCTGGATATTATCAGGCATTTTACCCTTACCGGTGCAGGTATCGGAGCATTTTCCCATATCTATCCTTTACACCGGTCCATCGTCAGTGAAAGATTTCTGACCCATGCCCATAATGATTATCTTGAACTGCTTGCCGAAGGCGGAGTCATCGGTTTTATGATTGCCTCTTGTTTTTTGACCGTCCTTTTTTATAAAACCTACAAAACTTTTTCAGCCCGGCGGGATGCGATTTCAATTTATCTTTATATGGGAAGCGTCACGGCGCTTGTCGCAATTTTACTGCACAGCTTTACGGACTTTAACCTGCACATCGGGGCCAATGGCCTCTGGTTCTTTTTCGTAGCCGGCATCGCAGTGGCCTCCGCCAATACCGGCATAAGAAAACAAAGCCAGGCCACAAGACTTGCGCCCGTCAATTCCGGTATTACCAAGGCCGGGACCGGCCTGGCCATCTGTACCGTCGCTGTCTTTTCCATGGCGTATCATTTTTCAAATTTAATGGGCCTTTTTTATTATTCCCATATCAAAAATTACACCGTCACCGCCGGCACGCCTTTACCCACCGTCCAACAAATCAAAAAAACGGCTGAATTTGCATCTCGCTTTGATCCGTTCCAGGGTGAATATCTGTTCATGGCAGCCAATATGGCTTGGTTCCTGAATGATATACAACCGTCTCAGGATTTGTTTCATTCCTCGCTTTATCTTGACCCTTTGAATTCAAGATATCTGAACCGGTATGCAACTTTTCTGGCCCGTCAAAATGAATCGGAACGAGCTGAAATTGCATTCAAAAAAAGCATGCAATACGATCAAAGCCGTCCGGAACATACATTTCAGTATGCTGCCTGGCTTCTTTCGAAAAAGGATAATGAGCAGGGGCTTTTCTATTTGAAAAAAACACTGGAAATGGATGGTAAATTCATGGAACGCGCCTTGACGGCAATGATTCTTGCCGGGATTGAGTCTGACATCATAGACGCAGCCATCCCTGAATCGCCCGGCCCTTCCATCGAATTTGCCCGGTTTTTATTTGAAACGGGAAAAATTGAAGCCGCCATTGACCAATATATCAAATCCCTTGATTTAATTGAGGATATGAAATTTCCTGCTTCCAAGACCCAGGCGGAACAGGACAGGATCAAAAAATTGCATTATTTTACGGTGTTCCGATTTTTCAAAACCCACAATGACCTGAGAAACGCCATGGAGACCATGGAACGGGCGGAAAAAATCCTGCCCATGGACCCGGATGTCAAAATAGCCCTGGGAGATCTCTATTTTCAGCAGGGGATTTTATTTAAGGCCCTGGATAAATACGACCATGCCCTGCTTCTCAATCCCGGCAACCCCCATGCGTTAAAAATGGTGAAGAAAATTAATCCGTAATATGCTGTTCGGCATATTGGGCCATGACTTCGTGAATTCTCTGGGGCGGGGAGATGGGAAAATAATTCTCAGCAACCACATGCCCGATTTCATGGGCCACAACCCTTAGAGATGAATTATCCGCTGAATAGAATACCGTATTTCTGGATGGTGAATAAAAGGCGATATAATCCACCTCGACCTTATATATCTCGTTAAAATCTCTTTGAACGGTTTTTTCATCCGGATGAATCACGATGAAGAATTTTAATTGGGGAAGAAACATATCCAGGGTCATCATCACCTTTTCGACAATAAAATCGATTTTTGAGATCACCTCATCTTCTATGGTTTCTCCGGAGTTTCTTCTCATCTGGGAACCCAGGCGGCCCATATAGAGTTCATTATTAAACCGCCTTAATGCATCCTGATCCTCAAAACTAATAACGGCATATCTTGACTCAAGATCCACTGCCTCTGATTCGCACGGCAAACAGGCCAGCGCGCCAATGAATAGAATAATATATAGGGTCCTGGGATGGCTCATCGACCATCTTTCCTAAAGTTTTTCTCTAGGAAATGTATAGTCATTGATCATGGTCTGGATATTTTTCTGGCTGTCCAGTATTTCGTTCAAAAGCGGGGTAAAATTTTCAACCCCCAGGCCTGAGTCATCCAAGGCTTTTTTTAAATGCAGGGACGAAACTGCTATCTTGGCATTGAAATTTTCCATGATCAAAAGTTTGTCTCCCAGCATGTCATTAAATGCATTCATTTTCTGGGCAAGGTCCTTGCCTTCATCTTTTTTCCGCAATATGATTTTTTTTGAAATATCGCCATTGAGCATTTCATCCAGGGTTTTTTCGAACCTGTAAAACGGGCCGGCCACCCGGTGCGTCATAACCAGGGTGACCAGAACCACCATGCCTCCGCCAATTACGATAAAAAGCCACTGGGTGCTTAAAATTTTTTTAAACAGGATTTCCGGTGTAACCCCTATTTGCAGGTGATAATTGTCATAGACAATGGAAAGGGTATTGGAAGAAAAAAAACTGAACACGCCTATGAACAGAATGCTTCCGATTGCTGCAAGAAGAAAATAATTAAAAATATACCGGCCCTGAAATTCTTTGTTAATAAAATAATTCCGGCGCTTATAATGAGGGTAGGCGTTCATTCTTTCCTCCAGATTTCTGCTGATTCACGGATTGCATCCGTCCATTCATCAAGAAGCTGCTCCTTTTTTTTATCCTGAATAAGCAAGGAGACCTTTTTAACATCGAATTCTTCACTTTTTCCGGCTTCAGTCTTTTCTATTTCTTGGATATCATTGAGCCGGTAGATGATAATCCCTTCCATGCCCTTTTTCTTGGGCCTGGATGATTCGCCTTTTTCAAGGGAAAGCAGGGTAAACTTCAGATCATCCGATAGATTTATAAAAGCGCTTTCAATGTCCTGAATGCTTTCATTGGTTTTTTCCTGCATATCCTTCAGCGTTGGATAGTTCAATTTGGTTAAAAAAATTTTACTTTGGGTCAATTCCTCGTATTTTGCCATTTCCGCATCAGTGACGTCCACCACCAGGGAATCCAGTTTTCGATCCACGAGTATTTTGATCAGGGATTGTTCATAAAAACTTTCAACGGCACTTCTAAAATTTTCCTCCTTATTGATCTCCATTCTAACGGCTTCCTGAATCAAAAGCTGTTTGTCGATTAAAGATTCGGCAAACTGTTCCCGGCTCATATAGGAAGGCTTTCTTTTTAACGCCGATTCAAACTCAGCTTCAGAAATGATTCTGTCATTGACGGATAGAAACGGTTTCGAGATTTCAACACGGGTGTCAAAGAGCCCATAGGCTGCCAGTCCGGAAAAAACGATCATGATCACAAGGATATAGTAAATATACTTCATCGTGCACTGTCCTTTTCACATTATTTGTCGTCACCAATAAGGCGGCCCGTATTTCTTTCCACCTGAATGCAACGGTCATCATACAGCCGTTGCATATTATAGTCTTTCACATTGGTTATTTCAAGCTCGGGCAGATGATTGTCCTTCAGCCATTTCCGGATGATGGGGATCTGTTCCGGGTCCTCGGCCCTGGCTGTGAATATCTTGACCCTGATGCCGTTATTGAGCATTTTTCGGACCAGGGCCATCATGGCCGGCACCGGCTCTCCCACGTCATCGTAGGAGGCATTCCTGTCCAGGTATGCCAGAGTTCCATCCAGGTCCACCCCGGTCCAGATTTTCGGCAGGATCTTTTTCTCGGAATCGATGACAACCATTTCCTGGGGACCGACGTCATATTCCTTTGCAATCTCTTCTTTTGCCTTATTAAGATATTTTTTTATTGATTTGAGCATACTAGGTTATATAATATAAATCCAATCGAAAACCAATAAAAAGGGAGATCCTGTTTGAAAAAAATCATTTTTTTGATTTTATTGTCCGTATTCTGTCACACCTTGTGTTTTGCTGAAACGGAAAAGGAATTCTTTGATGCCGGCGTCCTTCTTTTCAAGCAGGGCCAGTATCAGGAAGCAGTTGAAAAATTCACGCGCCTCATTGAAATCGCTCCCGGCAATGCCGATGCCTATAAAAACCGCGGCGTCTGCTATATGAAACAGGAAAAATATGACCTCGCCATCGGGGATTTTGAACGGGCAAAGGAATTGTTCCCTGAATTGAAAGGCCTTTACAGCAATCTGGGAGTTGCCTGGTATTATAAAAAAGAATATGAAAAAGCCATTCAAAATTATGATGTTGAACTGGAGATGGCCCCGGACAATTATATTGCCCATTTCAACCGGGCCCTCTGTCTTGCCGAGCTTCACCGCGATCCGGAGGCACTTGATGCTTTAGCACGGACTCTGGAGCTGAACCCTGGTTTTTACTGGGCCCTCTGCTATAAAGGAGATCTTCTGGCCCGGGCCGGAGAAACGGCAAAGGCAGTCGAATCCTATGAAACTGCCGTCCAGAAAGACCCGGACAATTCCTATGCCAAAGAAAAACTGGCCTTCCTCAAAGAAAAAAAGCTTGAAATGATCGGGTCCGAGGCAAAAACCGCGCCCCATCAAGTCCATACCAACCCCGAGGCAAGCCTTTCACTCCAGACAGGGGCCTTTCTCAACCGGCCCAATGCCGACAAGGTAAAAACAAAACTCCTGGAAAACGGATTTGACGCCGATATCCTTATTCTGAAAGATTCAAAGGGCCGGGACTGGTTTCTTGTGCGGTCAGGACGATATGCTTCTTCAAAAGAAGCAAAAAAAGCTGCCTTGGACATCAAGGAAAAACTGGGCATGGACTCGGCCATTCGGCCTGCCGGCGACTGGTAAACGCAAATATGTCCCGGTTTTATCATCAAACGGAAAACCGGATATTCAGAATATCCCCGTCTTCCACCACATAGTCTTTGCCTTCAACATAAATTTTGCCGAGTTTTTTCAGCTCTGCTTCACTGCCTTTTTCCATGAGTTCGTCATATTTGAACACCTCGGCCCGGATAAAGCCCCGTTCAAGATCGGAATGGATCACGCCTGCCGCTTTTGGTGCCTTGGAACCCTTCCGGAGAAGCCATTGGCGGACCTCATCCTTTCCCACCGTAAAAAATGAAATCAGATTCAAGGATTTCAGGCAGAGCTTGGTCAGGCTTTCAAGGGCGGTTTCCTGTATGCCGAGATCCTTTAGGAATTCTTCTTTTTCCTCTTTTGTGTCCAGGAGCGCAATCTCGGCTTCCACCTTGGCCGAAACCAGCATGACCTCCATCATCAGGCCTTCACACCGTTCCCGAAAGGCGGATAGAATACCGTCATTGGCGAGGTCCTGTTCCGACACATTCACGGCAATGACCAGTTTTTTCCGGGTAATAAAGGGATAGCTTCTGATCATCTTTTCTTCATCTTCGCTCAGATCGATCATCCTCAAAGGCTTTTCAGACTCGAGAAAATCCTTTAATCTGGTCATCAGAACCAGTTCTTTCTGCTGATCTTCATCCTTTATCTTTTTCACCATGGCGGAAAGCCGCTCGATGCGTTTTTCGGCGAATATCTGGTCGTGGAGGATCAGTTCGGAATTGACCATGTCAAAATCCCGCAACGCATCCACAGAGCCCCCGGCATGGTAGATGGCTTCATCTTCAAAGGCCCGGACCACGTGGCAGACGGCATCCATATCGGCGATATCCTTGAAAATGTCTCCCTTTGAGATGGTTTCCGCCTCCATCCGGGGCAGGAGCACCAGATCGATCCTGGCCCTGACATTTTTTTTGGGCTCATAGAGGTCCACCAGCGCATCAAACCTTGAATCAATGATATCTGCTGCACCGGGCAAGGGCTTGGATGATTTGGAGGCATCTTTGACCTCATTTCCCGTCAGGATCTGAAACAACATTTTTTTGCCTGTCTGGGGCAGACCGATAATTCCTACCTTCATATTTCCGTCATATCCTTTTGTTTAATAAAATTTTACATCCCAAGGAAAATCATATATCAGATTCAGGATGAATTAAACAGCAGAAATAAGGAGCCCATGTGCCTGAAAACCTCTATGCCCCGCCTTTTCTTTTTGGAAGCGGCCATGTCCAGACCATATTTCCCGTGCTTTTCCGGAAAGTGGAAGGCATCCTGTATGAAAGAGAAAGGATCGACACCATTGATAATGATTTTCTGGATCTTGACTGGTCCGTCAAGGGCCATGACTGCCTGGCCGTCATATCCCACGGCCTTGAAGGCGATAGTTGCAGAGCCTATGTCAAGGGCATGGTCAAAGCCGTCAATGACGGCGGCTGGGATGCCCTGGCGTGGAATTACCGCTCCTGCAGCGGGGAGCCCAACCGCCTGCTGAGATCCTATCACAACGGGGTCACCGATGATCTTTCCTTTGTCATTGATTATGCAAGCCACAAACGCCCATATAAAGAAATTGCCTTGATCGGGTTCAGCCTCGGCGGCAACCTGACCCTTCTTTATCTTGGACGGGAGACGCCAAACCCTCTGGTTAAAAAAACAGTGGTATTTTCCGTGCCCTGTGATTTAGCAGAAAGTGCAAAGGTTCTGGCAAAGCCTGTGAACAAGCTTTATATGAAACGGTTTCTGATCCTGCTCCATGAAAAGATCAAGGCCAAGATGAAACTCATGCCCGGCCTCATGGACGACAACGGCTATGGCGACATCAAGGACTTCAAGGCCTTTGACGACCGGTATACAGCCCCCATCCACGGGTTTAAAAGCGCGGAAGACTATTGGGAAAAATGTTCCAGCAAACCCTATCTTCCCCATATCCGAATCCCCACCCTCATCGTCAACGCCATCAATGACCCGTTTTTGCCGGAAGCCTGCTTTCCTGTTCAAGAGGCCCGGGCCAATCAACATATCACCCTTCTCATGCCCAGATCCGGGGGTCATGTGGGGTTTGTCGCTTTTAACCGGCAAAACCTCTACTGGTCGGAAAATCAGGCTGTGGATTTTCTCAACGATTTTCTCAACAGGGACGGCGCGGAAAGATGAAGGGTTCAGGAACCAGGGAGAATGGATCGACCCTTCCCTGGTTCCTGAAAGGGTCATGCGTTCAGGTGGCTGTATTTTTCAAGATACCGAACCGGCATTTTCAAGGCATCCCGCCGGAAAGGTTCGGCCAGGACTTCTTCCCCGCCCTGGATAATGGCGTTGATCACACAGGGACGGCCCGAAGCCACGGCGTCCCTGACCACGTCCCCGACTTCCCGGTAATCTTCGACCCGGTAGCCTTTGGCGCCCATATCTTCGGCAAGCTTTGCATAATCCGGGTTTGAAAGCAGGTTGGCCCCCACAAACCGGTTGTTGTAATAATCGATCTGGTTTTTCTTTTCAGCTCCCCATTCAAAATTATTGGCCACAATGGCAATGATGGGGATATTTTCCCGGACCGCCGTCATGACCTCGGCAATTCCGCTGATGCCGTAAGCCCCGTCCCCCTGGAAGGCGAATACCGGCTTGTCCGGACAGCCTATTTTGGCTCCCAGGGCCGCCCCATAGGCAAAGCCGCAATTGCCCCAGGAAAGGGCCGAGATATGCTGCCGGATATTGGTGAATTTCAGATAGGCATTGCACATGGAGGAATTGTTGCCGATATCGGTGGCCACAATGGAGCCCTTGGGCATGGCCTTTGTCAGCTCCTGCAAAAACCGCCTCGGATGCATGAGCGAATTTGTTGAGCTGGACCAAGAATCCAGTTCCTTGTTCCAGATGCCTTTTTCTTTTTCGATATCGGCCAGCCGGACGGCGTCCGCCTTCATCCCCGGCTTCAGGGTCTGGATGATTTTCAAAAGCTCGTCTGCATATTCCTTGGCATCGGCAATACTGGCCACATCCACCCGCTTTGACAAGCCCAGGACCTTGGCATTGGCATCCACCTGGATGATCTTTGCGGTTTTGGGCCAGTATTCCATATCATACTGGGGCAGGGTCCCGAAGGGCCCGAGCCGGGAACCCAGGGCCAGGACCACATCGGCCTTGGCAATGGTTCTCATGGCGGCCTTGGACCCGCAATACCCGATGGGGCCGCAGGAGAGCGGATGATCACCGGGAAAGGTATCATTATGCAGATAGGAATTGACCACGGGTGCGGTCAGGTATTCGGCCAGGGCCGTGACTTCCTTTAAGGCGTCGGCCTGGGATACCCCGCCGCCGGACAGGATCACCGCGTATTTGGCGTCCACCAGAAGCTTTGCGGCGGCTTCAAGGGCCTGACGTGATCCGATGCCTCTGGACAGGACCATGGTGGGATAGATCTCATCCTCGCAGACACCGTAAAAATAATCCCTGGGAATATTTAAATGGGTGGGTCCGTTTTCCAGTTTGGCCCGGTAAAAACACTGCCGGCTCAGTTCAGCCATTCTTTCGGGCCGGTTGACCCGGACCTGGTAAACGGTCTGTTTTTCAAACATGGCCATCTGGTCTATTTCCTGGAACCCGCCGGTGCCGATGCCCATGGACCCGGTTTCAGGGGCGATGGCCACCACCGGGGAATGGGCCCAATAGGCCGCCGTCATGGCGGATACGAAATTGGCGGCCCCGGGCCCGTTCTGGGCAATGCAGACCTGGGGTTTGCCCGTCACCCGGGCAAGGCCGTCCGCCGCATGGCAGGCCGCCTGTTCATGGGCCACGGGAATAAACCGGATGCCGGCCGCCGGAAAAAGATCCAGGGCGTCCATATAGGCCGAGCCGACGATCCCGAATACATTTTGAACCCCTTCCGCCACCAGGGTTTCCACCAGGGCTTCACTGGGTGTCATTTTCTGTTTTGTCATATCGTACTCCTCTTATGCGTCTAATTCTTTTTTAAACTGACGGGTCATCAACCGCTCATAGAGATCCGGAAACAGCCTTGAAACAAGGTATCCCAGTTTCCCCATGAAGGTGAGGACCAGCATGGTTTTCTTCTTTTCAATCCCTTCTAAAATCTGTCGGGCCGCATTCTCGGGGGTGTCTTCCCTGCCCACCGTTGTCTGTTCATGGGTGGCAATTCCTCCGTCACAGCCCAGGGCCCGGGTCTGAAGGTTGGTCCGGATGAACCCGGGGCAGACGATCATGACATGGACCCCCTTGTGGCGCAGCTCACACCGAAGCGAGGTAAACATCCCGTGAAGGGCGTGCTTGCTGGCGCTGTACCCGGTCCGGCCCAGCAGGGGGGCCACCCCGGCAATGGATTCATTCACAATGATCATGCCCTTGGACCGGATCAGGGCCGGTAGGGCGGCCTTGGTGCAATACAGTGCCCCGAAAAAATTGACATCCATCACCTTCCTGAACACCCGGATCTCTGTTTTCTCAAACAATCCCCTCTGGGTGGTCCCGGCATTATTGAACAAAATATCCATCCGGCCGAACTGGTTTAGCACTTCATTCATGGCCGCCCGGCAGGATTCCTCCTGGGTAATGTCGCAGGGAAGGGCAAGGATCTGAACCCCCTTTGCCGAAAACTCCTTCGCGACTTTCCCGAGGGCCTCCCGGTCCATATCCAGAATGGCGATCCCGGCGCCGCGGGCCGCCAATTCCCGGCACACGGCCAGGCCGATGCCCGAGGCCCCGCCGGTCACCACCGCCACCCTGTCTTTTAATCCATGGGGCTTCATTTTCAGGATACCCTTTCCATCCGGCTCGTGGGCAGCTTTTTCAGATTAAAAATGCCTGCCGCCGCAAGTCCGGCGATAATATGCCAGACTCCCCACCAGGCCACCACAATGGCCATGCCGCCCAACCCGTTGAAAAAGCTGAAGACCAGCACCAGGCCCAGGGCTGAATTCTGGATGCCCACCTCAATGCAGACGGCCCGGCAGTCCCTTTCATCCAGCCTTGCCAATTTGCCGGACCAGTATCCGATATTCAAGGCCAGGGCATTGTGGATAAAAACCGCCAGCATCACAATGCCCACGTATTTGATAAAATACTGGAAATTGGCTGCCAGGGCCCCGCAGACAATGATAATAAAAAACACAAGGGAAAATATCTTAAAGGACTTTTTTACCTTCCCGACAAAATCGGGGCGGTAATGGCCAACGGTCATCCCGATCATGAGGGGAATCCCCAGGATCAGAAATACCGTGACGAACACATCCACAGGACTCAGGCGGACCTGATTTAAAATGGCTGCCGTGTCCGGATTCAGGCTTCCCCAGAGGGACAGGTTAAAAGGCGTCATGAAAATGGCTATCACCGTTGAGACCGCCGTCATGCTGATGGACAGGGCAGAGTTGCCGTTGGACAGATAGGTCAGCAGATTGGACAGGTTTCCGCCCGGACAGGCCGCCACCAGCATCATCCCCAAGGCAATGGAAGGATGGGGCTTGATGATCAGCACCAGGAGAAAGGTAAAGGCCGGCAACAGGATAAACTGGGCCATCAGCCCGATGAGGGGAGCCTTGGGACTTCTGACGATTCTCATGAAATCATCTATTTTCAATTCCAGGGCAACCCCCAGCATCATCAATCCAATGGCGGCATTAATAATGGTAATTCCCGTGGCATTAAAATTCAGCCGGATCTGATCTATCATTAGCGGTTCCATCCTTCCTCCTTTCCCGTTAAAAGATTAAGCCTTATAGGCGCCGACATTGGCCAGCATCATACTGGCCGGACTCACCGTGGTCGGGTCCGTCATGACATTGATACAGCATACTTTTTTGGATGCAAAAGCCGCTTCCAGGGCCGGCCGGATATCTTCCGGTTTTTCAACAAAGAAACCCTTGCCGCCGATGGCTTCCACCATTTTATGATAGTCCACCTTTCCGATAAAGGTCCCGTTTTCAATGGCATGGCCGATGCGAAGCTCCTGGCTGTGGCGGATCATGCCCCAGCCCAGGTCATTGGAAATGACCACCACGATGGGAAGATTTTTCCGGATGGCGGTTTCAAATTCCATGAAATTAAATCCCACGGAGCCGTCGCCGGTCACCAGACAGACCCGGCTGCCGGGATTCAGAAGCTGGGCCGCATTGGCATAGGGAAGCCCCACGGCCAGGGACCCGAAAATCCCGTAATCCAGGAAATGGCCCGGACAGGTCATGGTCCTTGTCATCCCCATCCAGGTGGTGGTATCTCCGCCGTCGGCAATGACCAGATCCGTGTCCCGGTTCATGAATTCATTGACTTCCTTTGCCAGGCGCAGGGGATGGATGGGCGTATGATCCGACTGCCAGTCCTTTTGGGAGGCATCCTTGCTCTGTTTGTGGGCCTGTGTCAGCTTTTCAACCCAGGGTGAAAATTTTGCTTTGAGTTCGGCTTCAAGTTCAGGGGTCATGGATTGATTCAAGACCTCAAGAAAGGCTTTTACATCGCTGACCACCGGAAGGTCGATGCTTTTATTCCGGCCGATTTCCTCGGGCTCGATATCCACCTGAACCATTTTGGCGGCCGGGTTGAAAATATCGCCGAACAGATAATACAGACAAATTCTGGAGCCCAGGATAACGATCAGATCCGTCTCAAAATAGGCGTTAAACGCGCATCCCGGACGAACGGCCACGGCGCCCTCAAAGCAGAGGGGATGGTCGTCGGATACCACTCCGCGGCCGGACAGGGACGTCAAAATAGGCATGCCGGTTTTTTCAATAAAGGTTTTCAGCTCCGCTTCGGCGCCGGACTGCCAGGCCCCGGTTCCGGCGATGACCACGGGCTGCCGGGCCGCCTTCATCAAATTGATCAAGTCCTTGGCCTTGGCCGTATCCACCGGTTTTGAAACCACCTCGGTGCGGGGATATTTGACCAGGCTTTGTTGAACCGGGGTATTCAGGACATCAATGGGAAATTCAAGATAAACCGGGCCGGGCCGTCCGCTCTGGGCAGTCCTGAAAGCCATGTCCACATATTCGGGAATCCGTTCCGCCTTCCGGCAGACCAGGGCCTTTTTGACCATGGGTTCGATGACGGACTCCTGGGGCATGTCCTGGAGATCCAGTTTTTCCTTGTGGTCCAGTCCCACGCAACCGGCGATGAGGACCAGGGGAGTGTTTGAAAAATGGGCGCTGGCAATGCCGGTCAAGGCATTGGTAAACCCGGGACCTGCCGTCACCATGGCCACCCCGGCCTTCCGGGTCAGCTTTCCAAAAGCCTCGGCCATGAACACGGCCGACTGCTCATGCCGGGTATCGAAAATTTTGACGCTGGACCCTTCAAGATGTTGATAAATCGGCGTAATATGGCCGCCGCTCAATGAAAATATATGTTCGATCTTCCTGTCTATCAGTGCACGGGCTACAAGCTGCGCCCCTGTAATGGTTTCCGTCATGATCCGACTCCTTTTCAATATATATGATTTGTTGATACCGGAGGGTTCCCCAGCCGGTGTTATAGTTCCATCAACTGTCCCCCGCAGATATTCAATGCCTGGCCCGTAACATAGGAAGAGGCATCCGAGGCAAGAAACAGCGCCATGTCGGCTACCTCTTCCGGAGATCCGATGCGGCCCATGGGAATGGTTTCGCACATTTTCCGTTCCTGTTCCTCCACCGTTGTTCCCAGAAACTGGGCTTCCAGCCCGAACCGCCATCGTTCAAGATCCGTCATGATCTGGCCGGGACAGATGGCGTTGACCCGGATCTTGAGCCCTGCCAATTCCTTGGCCATGACCTTGGTCAGCATGATCACCCCGGCCTTGGACACGGAATAGGCCCCGTTAAAAAGGGCCGGGACCTTGCCGGCCCGGGAGGCGGTATTGATAACGGCCCCGCCCTTTGTCATCATCAGGGGGACAATGGCCTTGGATACCCTGAACACGCCGTGCAGATTGACGTCAATGGTTTTCATCCAGGCGGCCTCGTCATAGGTATGAACCCCGCTGGGCACGCCGAATGTGGCCCCGGCGTTGTTGCAGAGGATATCCACGCTTTCGAATGTCTCCCGGACAAGGGACACCATGTCCGAGATGGTCTGAGTCAGGGTCACATCCACATTCACCACCAGGGTTTCCACCTGATAGGCCTTCTTGAGTTCCTCCCCGATGACCATCATTTCATTCATGGACCCGGTCTTGACATCTGAATTCAGGCCCTTGTCACTGCCGTAATCCGCAATAATGATATTACACCCCTCAGACGCAAATTTTTTGGCGATGGCATACCCGATTCCGGTTTTTTTGCCGGACCCGGTCACCAGTGCTGTCTTTCCTTTGAGTTTCATGTTGTTCTCCTTTTTTTACGTCATGAACGCCTGATGGCGTCAATGAGTTTATTCACGCTATACCTGTAGAGATCCCTGTGATTTTCATTCTCAAGAACCGTATGTTCCAGCTTTTTAAAATGCAGCAGCCCGTGGAGGGTCCCCCAGAACATGATGGAGAACCTTCCGGGCTGGGCTTCCTTAAAAACACCGGTCTCAATGCCGGCGGTGATGGTATTTCGGATGATTTTCAGGATCTTATGGCCCGACATATCGATCTGGTGCTTTAATCCGGGTTCGAAAAACACCGTCGGAGAGGACAGAAAATAATTGATGATGTCAAAATAATCTTTATTTTCTTCGCTGAATTGATAATAGGCTTCGGCGATGCCGGCCAGTTGTTTTTCAGGGGAAGGCTCTTTTTCCATCAATTGCCGGATATTGGCATACAAAAGGGCCAGGCCTTCTTCCTGGAGGGCGGCGAAGATTTCTTCCTTGTTCTTAAAATAAAAATAGATGGTCCCGACCCCGAGCTCAGCCTTGCCGGAAATCCCGCTGATGGAAACGCTGTCAATGCCGGATGAAAACAGCAGCATCCTGGCCGCATCCAGAATCTGGCTCCGGCGAAGCTGCTTTTCCAATGCTTTTCTTTCCTGTGTTCCCATGGCCCGTCTCCCTTGCTTGCGGGTTGCCCCGGAGAATGCCGACATATCTAATTCATTTTTCGAACGTCGTTCTATAAATCATATAAATCCTATTTTTAAGGTTTGTCAATGGCTGCTGAAAATATAATTCAGGGAGACGAATCCAAGGTCAAATGGAATTCAGCGAGCAAAGATCCTTGATGAGATCCCGCGGGGCATATTTATGGGAAGCTTTGTCGTAACTGAGTTTTGAAGCGGCATAGTCAGGGTCATGGGGATAAAAGACCCAGGCGTCTTCATCCAGGACCCGTTGGAAAAAACGGATTTTTTCATCGATGAGGCCTTCGGGGAACCGGTCATAGCCCATGGTGATGGGCAGATGGACCCAGGGATGGGCCGGGGCCACATCTCCTGCAAAAAAGAGGGCCTGTTCCGGTGTCTGAATATGGGAAAGCATCATGCCGGGGGTGTGTCCCCGGCTTTCAACGAATTCAATGCGGACCTCGTCCAGGTCAAGGACCTCCCTGTCATGGATCAGGGTCAGGCGGCCGGTGTCTTCAAGGAGACGGGTCAGTCCGGGAATAAAGGAGGCCTTGTCCCGCAGATGGGGCCGGTCCGACCGCTCAAAATTGTCTTTCCCCACATAAAATTCCGCATTGGGGAATAACAGCTCCGCTGCCCTGCCCTCTTCCCACTCGCTCAGGAGCCCGCCGGCATGGTCAAAATGAAGATGGGACAGGATCACATGGGTGATGTCTTCATGGGACAGCCCCGCATGGGCCAGGGAATCCAGGAGGACATGGCGGGTCTCGGCCATCCGGAACCGGTCTTTCATGTCCGGGGAAAGATAGGCCCCGGCCCCGGTTTCAAACAGAACGGCATGACGCCCGGTTTCAATCAGAAGGGCCCTTGACCCGATGGGAATCATATTGCGGTCGTCCGAGGGCATCCACCGGCTCCACAGGGCCTTGGCCGCATTGCCGAACATGGCGCCGCCGTCCAGCTTCATGCGGTTGCCTTCCAGGGCGGTGAACCGGGGCGGAGAGGAGTTCATGGGAATGCTGCCGTCACCATCAGGGTAATGTGATGACCTGTTTTTCCGGATCTTTGTTCCGGCGGTAAAATATGGCCACATGACCTATCATTCCGGCCACATGGGAAGCCGTGGCAAGGGCAATCCGTTCAATCAATTCTTTTTTCTGCTCTTTTTCCTTGAATTCATTGAATTTCACCTTGACCAGTTCCGAGGCTTCAAGGGCCTGGTCAATCTCCGCCGTCAGGGTATCCGTCAGCCCCTTGTGGCCCACGAAGGCCGCCGGATTCAAACCGTGGGCAAGCCCCCTTAAATATTTTTTCTGTGATCCTTTTAATTCTTCCAAACCGGTTTCCTTTTGTTTAAATTAATAAGATTGGTTTATAACATAAAAAAATTAAAGTTTACAGTCACGGTGCGATATAGTTGGCAAGGTTCCGGGGAAATTCACCTCTGCCCCTATCCATTTTCAATGATTTGTTGACGAGTCGGTATTGATTATTATTATTCCCATAGAGTATGGCATCATCATCAAGATTTATAAAAACTCAAAAAAAGGACGGTTATCATGGCAGCACAAAAAATCACCTTGAATGTGGACGGCATGAGTTGCGGGCACTGCTCCGGCATGGTTCAGCGGACCCTTGAAGGGATTAAAGGCATATCCAATGTGGTTGTGGATTTGAATGGGAAAAAGGCGGATTTTGAAGTTACAGAAGCGGCTCTCGTCGAAAAGGCCATAAAAGAAGTCACAGAAGCCGGGTACAAGGCCTCGAAACCCTAAACCCATTTTTGCGGGCCTGAAAAACTTTTGGTTTCCAATCTCTTTTCAGGCCTGTTTCCTATAATAATCCACTAAGCTCAAAACTTTCAGACTTGTTGATGGTAATGATAAACCGCCTGAGAAGGCTCTTGTCAAAACAATGGGACATCCCCTGGTCCCTGAGTTTCACCCGGGCTTCGACCCGTTTTAAAGCCTCTTCTTCCACCATTTCTCTCTCTCTTAACCGCCGGAGCTTAATATCATAATCATCCCTGACGATGGCCGTTACAGGGGTTTTGATATTCTCGGCCGCTTCCTGTTCAAATTTTTTCAGCGTATCAAGGTAGGGATTCTCCCCGGTCATGATCTTCAGAGCCTCAAACGGGGTCTTGGGTTCCTTGTAAGGGCGCCGGGACGTCAGAGCGTCAAAGACATCGGCAATATGGCAGATTTTTGCAATGAGCGGGATATGTTCACGGTTCAACCCGGTGGGGTATCCGCTGCCGTCTTCATTTTCATGATGGTATAAAATCGCCTGCATGGCATGCTTTGAGATTTCCGTATCAAAGAGAAGGCTTGCCGAATAAGCCGTATGGGACTGAATAATAATATATTCAAGATTATCGAGCTTTCCGTTTTTGTTCAGGATATTCGGCGGGATCTTAATTTTCCCGATATCGTGAAGCAGGCCTGCAACGGCGGCCTGGATCAGGAAGGGCCTCAGTTCAAGGGCCTTGTCAAAATTAAACAATTCCTGATTGGCATGGATAAAGGTCGCCATGAGCCAGCCCACCTTGATGGAATGGGTATGGGTGTCATAGTCATGGCCGATGAGCTTTGCAATCTCATTCAATGATTTGATATCGGAAATAAATTCAACGGCCTGGGAAATCAGCCGTTGGGCATTCTCCAGCGTTTGCCGTACAGACCAGGGAAAAGAAAAATTACATTCAAAGGATTCTTTTACAACATCTCTGGATAAGCTGATCAGGGTATCCGTCTTTTTGACCATATCGATTTCATCATGCTTGAGGATATAGGCAAGGTTATCCTTTAAATATTGATGATATTTTTTGACCTGATCAGTATGGATATACACCTTTCCCCAGGACTTCAACAGCTTCATCAGACGGTCTTTTGGGATGGATGAGGATTCCACCAGAAGGCAACGGAATCGATATCGGCTATCCTTACAGGGCTGCCTTTCATAAATGGCAAACTCCATAAGGCTATCTGCATTTATAAATAAGGGGTCAATTTCATGAAACTCAGCGCCGTCGTTAAAATACTCAATCTGCTGATCCAATTTTGTTTGCTCCCGGCAATGGCCGCCTAAAATAATATTTATTAAAAATGCGATAAATTATATCAAGACCCCCGCTAATAGTAAAGGAGACTTTTATTGTGAAAAATTTTTATTGACGGACGCTGGATATTAGTTTATCGTTCATAGGCGATGAACGATATTATAAAAAGGACGGTTCAATAAAACCCCCATGCAGATGACAACCGAACAGCTTGCAAAAATTTTCAAGGCCCTGGGGCATCCGACACGGGTAAAAATTGTGGAACATCTGATCCATATCAATACCTGTGTCTGCGGGGAAATCGTCAATATTTTTCCCTTTTCCCAGTCCACCATCAGCCAGCATTTAAAAATCCTGAAAGAATCGGGGATTGTCTGCGGCGAGGTTGAAGGCCCGAAAACCTATTTCTGCGTGGACAAGGCTGTTTTGGAAGAATTCCGGGAATACATCAAAAATCTTTAAGGATAATACCAATGAAACAATCGCAAGGTTGCGGATGCAACGAAACCGCTTCTCAAAACAGACACAAACTATCCACCTCCGGGGTGGGCATCCTGGGCTCCATGGATGACCTCCCCTCCTGTGCCCCGGAACCGGACCGCCCCGGAGCTGCCTATGAAAAACCGGGCTACAGGCTCTGCTCCTATGTGGACCGGTTCATCCCGACGGATGCCGGCCCTGTTCCCCTCATCACGCCAAGGCTTACAAAGGACGACCTGGTATCCACTTTTTTAGTCCGATGCGGCATTGGGCGGCATTCCTATACCGTCTCACCCGGACTTTACGCCATCGGAAACCCGGATAAAAATTCCGAAGTTCTGGTCACGGCCAATTTCAAACTGACCTTTGACCATTTAAGAAAGGAACTGGCCGGCATCCATGCCTGGGTCCTGGTTCTGGATACCAGGGGCGTCAATGTCTGGTGTGCGGCGGGAAAAGGCACCTTTTCCACCCGGGAGCTGGTGAAACGGATAAAAATGACCTCCCTTGAAAAGGTTGTGGACCATAAACGGGTTATTCTTCCCCAGCTCGGGGCAACAGGGGTGTCGGCAAGGGATGTGAAAAAACAGTCCGGGTTCCGGGTCATTTACGGGCCGGTGCGGGCCAAGGATATCCCGGCCTTTTTAAATCATGATAAAACCGCGGACAAAACCATGCGCCAGGTCACCTTCTCCCTTTACGAGCGGTTTATCCTGACCCCCGTTGAAATCCGGATGGCATTAAAGCCGGCCCTGATGTTCGCCCTTGCCGTGTTCATTCTTTCCGGTTTCGGGCCCGGCTTTTTTTCCTTTGCCGGGGTTTGGGATAGAGGGTGGCCGGCTTTTTTTGCCCTGGTCATCGGCATCCTTTCCGGGGCCTTGGCCACCCCGGTGCTGCTCCCCCATATCCCCTTCCGGCAGTTTGCCGTCAAAGGCATCCTGTCCGGAGCCGTCTTTGCCCTGATCTTTCTTTTGCTCTCGGCGCCGGCCGGTCATGGAATTTCAGGATTGACCGCCCTCTTTCTCTTCAGTGTGACCGTCAGTTCCTACCTGGCCATGAATTTCACCGGGGCCACCCCCTTTACCTCTCCCTCGGGGGTTGAAAAGGAAATGAAACGGTTTATTCCGGTCCAACTGGCAGGTCTTGCCCTTTCTTCGGGGCTATGGATATATTCGGCATTTTAATGTGAAAAACAAAAAGGATACGCCATGAAAGAATTAAGATATCTGGACGATGTGTCCACCCTGGTCCTGGACCCGGACAAATGTGTGGGATGCGGGCTCTGCACCGAAGTCTGCCCCCAGGCGGTGTTTGAAATGCACCGGAACAAGGCCCATATTGTGGATTTCAATGCCTGCATGGAATGCGGCGCCTGCGTAAACAACTGCCCTTCCGAGGCCATCTCCGTCGGTCCGGGGGTGGGGTGAGCCGCCTATATTATCCAGGTCTGGATAAAGGGAAAAGAAAAGGCCTCCTGCGGCGGGGGCGGATGCTGCTGACGGCCTGCCGGGCACGATTCCATTCAGGCTGAAAACGAGCGTTCAATAACAGGGAAATTCCGGGGGTAGCTCTTTGATAAAAATTTGAACCGGTATGTCGGTAGTCCTCTCTCAAATAATATTTTAGGCTTGTTAAAAAACTTCGAAAACCAAAATTTGAAGATGAATTTCATGGCTAAAAGAAAAATCACAGGACGCTATATCAACCTACCAGCCATGAAGACGTTTATCCACCCTGCTTTGCTCATTCCACCACTCGGCATTTCTGGCATAGCCATCGGCAATATTATTTAGCATTCTTGCCACGAAGGGAGTTTTATTCATTACCTTTTTTGCCATTGTTCTATATTTTTCTTCCCTTTCTATTTCTCTTGTCGAATCTTTTTTTCTAAACTCCGCGCCGTGAGAATTTTGTAGGCCAATTTCCATACCAATTGAAATTTCGGAAGATTCTATTTCTTCAAAAACGATACGAATTTCTTCTTTAGGCCAGATGCCATCCATACCTTCAGGAGAAGTCGAAAAAAGCTTTCCTATCTGTTGATCGGTGATATCCCTTCTTCCATATTTAGCCGACAGCTTCCTAACTTGCAAAACCCAATCGCGCAATTGGTCAACTTCTATAGAACCATCCTTTTTTGTTCCAGGGATAACATTAATACTCTGCAATACATGATAAGCTTTAGTGGCTAAATTCTTTTTTGCTGTTTTGTCTTGGGGGATATTCCATTCCTCAGGATCATTCGCACCGCTCCTACTTTTAAAACAATGGGCTACTAATTGGTAAAAAAGTAGTGGCGTTTCAGAAATTTCTTTGGAAAGATTAGGTATCCCATATTTGGAATTAAAATATAACATATCGCTATAAAGATATTCTAACTTGATTAGCTCTAAACGATCATAATCATCTCTTTCATTTAAAATCTTCAATGACTCTTCAATATGATATTGAGAGGGTTTGTAGTTCTTATCGTAGTCAGCCTCTTTATAGGCAATCTCATTTAATAAAAGCACCAGGTGTTTACTTAAAATTAAATTTGGCTTTAAATGAGCAAGAAAAAAAGCCGCAAAAGGTCGCTTAGTTTCTACCAATTTCTCAACAGCATAGTTTAAATCTTCCGATGACAAATCTCTCCAACCGGGCTCAATATGACGCCAATATTTATCAATTATATCTTTCTCTTGATTATTCAGATGCTCCCATGTGTCTCTGCAAAATGGTGATAGTGTAAATAATTTTACGATCATGTCACTTCGATTTTTCTTAAGACATATTTCAGCTATCATATCTGAAATGAAATTTTTCCGTTCTTTTCCTTTCATCTGATAAAGGATGCCAGATATGCAATTATTGATTTCAGACCTAAAGGACTTGTCAATGGACAAACATTTGGAAATAACGTCATAAAGTTCATGTTTTTCTAATATACCGCCATGCAAGAGTGATCCAATATGGAATCCAGAACCACATTTTTCAAGCAGAACAATTACACCTCGAATCCCTTTTTTAGTAACGATTTTATTTAGGGCTTTTTTTCTTTGTTCAGTTAATTTTATTTCACGATCATCATAATCAAGATTATCGTTTTCAAGCTCTTCAGGAGTAAATTCAACCCAACTATTAGCGAATAACCATTGATGCTTTTTAACCAAATCCTGAGGCTCCAGGATTTCGTATAACTCTTTGCCGCTAACATAGCTTGGATTTGATTTGTTCCTATCATTTTTTAAAGCTCTGGTGGTCATTGTTCGAGTTCTAACATGCTCCCTCAGTTCGAGAACCTCGTCTTCGTCAGGTGAATTGTCAACCCATAATTTCACCTGCTCAATTACCTTCTGCCTATCATCATTCTCCAATGAAGGTAAGCAATCTATCAAACCCTTAAGCGTCTCTAAAGTATGAGAGGGCCAGGACAATACTAATTTTAGACATTTCAATACAAAAATTCTCGCTTCACCGTTATTTATTGTGCTGCCGGAACCACTTGCATAATTGCGCCAATTAGGTCTTTGTGTGCCTGAAGTGAAACTGTTTTCTGAATTTAATGTTTGAATACACAGCTTCCAACCAATTTTAGGATAAGAATTACAAAGAAGCTCAAGAACATCGCATCTCTGTTCTACTGTGGCTGCGGTATGCGGTTTCCAAAAAAGTAATATATCCTTTAATGAGTTGATTGGTTTATTTACCCAATTGTCATCAAGATCGTAGGTGGATAATTTCCCAAGAATCTTTATAACTCTTGCTAAAAAAAATGAGTTCCAAGCTAAAATTTCCAAGGCCCACAACATTCCTGTCCGATCACACCGTGTAAATAATCCTCCTTTCACCGGTTCAAACAGAATATTAAACGCTGGAATATCCTTTCTAAGCTCTTCTTCCACAATAGAAAGAAACATCTCTGGGGCAGCTTCGGCATATAGCAGCAACTCATTTTGCTGCGATTGCCATACTCTGCTATTTTTGTTTTTGAGAAGTGTTTTAATTAAAATTGAAACCCTACCTTCAAGATCCATCCCAATCCTTTTACCAAACAGCCCATTTCCATGAACTGACAGTATAATCAAATTTTGGCATATGCTTTTTCGGATTGCTGAAGAGTGGTCTCGGACTTTATTATATATGTTCGCCGCCCATTGATCTTCCTTCTTTAAATCTAATGCTGGGTCATCTTCAGATAATACGTACTCAGCTATTTCGAAAAAATTGTTCATATCCTCAGCAGTTATTTGATCGGATACACTATAGAGACATTCTAATTTTGAGATCACTCCTCTGTATTGTCCTTCTCTCCAAATCGGAGAATCATCCATACCTAATATTTCCGCTAAGTCTTTTTCTATTTGTGAATAGTCCTTATTGGCAAGGCACATTAGAATTTCTTTATCCCCATTTCTATTTGCTTCCCATGAACCGGCAAAAATAAACGGGATTATAGCTTTAAAGATTTTATTGGATTTTGCCCATTTAGGTTTCTTAAGGCCGGGTGCTTTTGCTAATAGCCTTCTTAAAATTGTGGGCGAATGCCCTGATTGGTTTGAAATTACATCTATTTGAGCATCATCAAACCCCATATCATCAAGAGCGGCTTTGAAACTTTCATAGTTTGGAAGGTCTATTATAATGTCGGCTTCCATACCATTGATATTTCTTTCAGAGATAATTATCGAATGTTTATCTTTGAAAGATGTAATAAGTCCTTTCTGGGCCTCATCGTTATCGATAATAGGAATATAATTTTGAGAAATTCCGGAGAGTTTAGTTACAAGATTTGAGGACGAAACGAATAGAGCAATATCAAAAAGTGGTTTTAATGCATTAACCTCATTTGCGATGCAGCACAAAAAAGCTTTTGCTTCATCTTTAGATGCGCCAGTAATAATAAGTGGTTCACATTGATTACTTCGATACCAGCTCTTAATCTTTTTACTATGATCCAAAATGGCACTATTAAATATTTTAGAACTAATAGGAGGGGTCGCTGTTTCCGACCAATATTGCCAATACGAAGCCAAGGATTGGCAATCACTTGTTGGGAGGCCTAATTGCTCAGCCATCCAAATTTGAGCTGAAGCTGATAATTCTAACCACTGTTCAATATCATTAGCGTCAAAAGCTCTAAGATCCTTCCATTCCCCGGTTGCTTTATTTAGTTTTATCCATTCATCTTTTTTGGGCCAACACCTTGGAGTTACGAAAACAAAAGTAGTCTTTTTTTGGATATCTTTTGGAATGGTCTCAGTCCGTGTTTTAAAATCACTGTCCGCCTTCTTTTTTGGATTTTTATTACAACCAAACTCCCAACCTGATAAACCTGATGATATCCAAGCAGTTGCACTGTTTGATTCTACTGTACCATCCCAGCCAGGGGTCTGCGATTTGTCATAAGCTGGAAAGTCTGACTCAATAATGTCTGCGCTTGTGGTATTTACTAAACGTCTTAAAAGAACAGGTAATAACGATCGGGCTTCAATTTTATCTGCCCATGCTTCAATCTGCGTAGAAGTTATATTTAAAAATGAAGGAGTGTAGCTCTTTACTGCAATCCTTTTTGCTTCTTCGTGATTTATGAATGAATCATATTTCTGTTGGATATTTAATAAAAAATCTTTATCAACGCCAAAAGTTTTTTCTAACCTTATTGCCATGTTCGAAGAGAGATTAGATCTACAATTTAAAAAATTTGATAGTGCTGGGCGACCAATCCCCATCATTTCGGAAGCTTTTTTGATTGTCAATTCGTTTGGGATTAGATTTTTTTTGACATATGCACCAGGGTGGATGGGAGGCTTTTCTTTCGACATAAATCACTATTCTATTTTGGTTTAGTGTATTGTGTAGCGCTACACAATACACTAAACTGATAGACTGTTTATGTCAACCCATAATATTATCGCCTTACACCTCTAAGATTAGACTTTGAATCATTTTAATTTGAACCCGTACCGCTTCCTTTTTGCTGCAGACTACGTCAAACAACATAATTTCCCAATTCCGGAATTAGGGGAGTGGACTATTATTAAAATACCTCTTCCCTGAAAAATTTTCAGCGTAAAAAAACGCAGTCTTAAAAAAATATTTGACATATGTGTATATTAGCTATACTCTATGCCCATGAAAAAAGAATTGCTTGCCATCCACGGCAAATTTCAATCCATTATGCGGTTGACCCGGGAGCTGGACAAAACGCCCAGGCCTTTCGGAACGGATGAACCGCTGTCCCATTCCGAAATCCATCTCATTGAGATCATCGGGGACAACCGGGATTTAAGCGTCACCGATATCGGCCGGCACCTTGGAATCACCAAGGGCGCTGTCTCGCAAAATCTAAAACGGCTTGAAAACAAGGGCTTGTCCACCAAAGAAACCGATCCGAATAACCTGTCCCGGACCCTTGTCACGCTGACATCCAAAGGTTATACCGCCTATTACGCCCACAAGCACTGGCATGAAACCATGGATGGCGGTTTTGCAAAATATTTGGAGGATATGGACGAAAAAGAGGTGCAGGTCATTGTCCGGTTCATCGAAAAGCTTGAGGATTTCCTGAAACGCAGAATCGATTCTAAAATCTGATTTTTTTTATTTAAAGTGTATACATCATAAACACATAAGGAGACACAGCATCATGTACAACAAGGAATACAGGGGCGACGTATGCAGCCACACCCATTCATTTATTCTGGACAATATGTTCAGACGGCTTCTCCAGAACCCGGTCAAAATCGTGGGTGAATACCTGAAGGAGGGAGACCTGGCCATTGATCTGGGGTGCGGCCCGGGATATTTTTCCATTGATATGGCAAAACTGGTGGGCGGGTCCGGCAAGGTCTTTGCCGTGGATCTTCAAAAAGAAATGCTTGAAAAAGCACGAAAAAAGGCAAGAGGCTTTAGGCTTGAAGACCGTATGGTCTTTCACCATTGCCCCCAGGATAGAATCGGTCTTTCACCGGATATCAAAGCGGATTTTATCCTTGCTTTCTATATGGTCCACGAGACCCCGGACCCTGAAAAATTTCTCTCGGAGGTCAGAACCCTGCTGAAACCCCAAGGGAAATTTCTTCTGGTGGAACCCACATTCCATGTGAGCAAAAAACAGTTTCTGGAGATGGCCCGTAATGTTGAACAGCTCGGGTTTAAATCCCTGGGCAGCCCTTCCAAAAAAGGGGGCCGCAGCCTGTTGCTGACGGCCGCCTGAAGCCTGAGCGTTAATCCAGGATCAGCCTTTTGCGGCGGGCTTCTCCTGGTTTGGCTGTTTTTCCTGGGTCTCCGGTTTCGGGGCCTTTTCGATAAGGACTTCAATCCTCGGGGGAAGGATATTGACAATATCAATCCGGTCATTGGGAAGGGTGAGATTGGCCTTTGTGATGGTATGAAAGGATTTCCCCCGTTTTGCAGACCCCAGATCCAGGGAGGACATCATATTATCCTTGCTCAACAGGCTGATATCTTTTCTCAATCCCCTGCACGTGACGGATATATTGGCCGGGGCCGGGGAAGACACCACAAGGCCTTCGGGCACATTCCGGTAGTTCAGCGGCAGGTCGATGCGCTTTTCGAAATTCTGCTGACCGGCAAAAGCCAGCCAGAGAACAAACACCAGGCCGAAAACAGCCGCTTTGATTTTATACCGTCGGGTGAACCAGGAAAAGAGGATCTGGCGCAGATTTTTCTCAGGTTCTTTTTCCACCAGCACCTGGGTTTCAAGAAGAAAAGACAGCTCCTGTTCATCTTTAACCTTTTTAACCTGATTATCAAAGGCAAAGGACACCTCCCCCCTTTCTTCGGAAATGACCAGTATCCATGCATTGCATTGCTCGGCGAGCCCCAGGGCTGCCCTGTGCCGTGTCCCCCATTCCTGGGGCAGGTCCTCCCGGGTGGATAAGGGTAAATAGCAGGACACCTTTATGACTTTATTATTGGCAATCAGGATTGCACCATCATGCAATGGAGATTCCTTATAAAAAATGGAATTTAGTATCTCAGGCTGGGGATCACATTCCATGGGAATGCCCCGGGTGACAAGACCGGAAACAGGATCGGTTTTTTCAAAAATAACAACCGCACCGATTCTTTTTTTGGCTGCATCAAAGGCCCAGCTCGAAAATCCTGGAATCCAGGTGTTCGATAATTTGTCATGTTTCAGGCCAATGCTTTTTAAGGGATTGAACCGTTCCAGCATCTGCCGGATTTCCTTTTGAAAAAGGATAATAAGAAGGATGACAAAGACCTGCCAGAGGATCTGAAACACCCAGGTGGTCAGAAAAAGGCCCCAGGCTTTGGCCAGGACGAAAACCCCGCTGAGCACAACAATGCCGATGAGGGCTTTGAATGCCTTGGTTCCCCAGAACCAGATAAACAATTGATAGGAAACAATGGAAATTAAAAGGATATCCAGAATATCCGGATATCCGATATTTGATAATATGGCCAAAAGATTCATGAGATATGGGTCTCCAGTTTGATGTGACCCTACTATGACATAATTTTAAAAAATTGAAAAGATTTCCGGTATTCTTCAGGGATTCTGCTAAGGAGCCCCGCACAAAAGAATCAAGGGAGCCGGCCTTTTCAGGCAGGCTCCCTTGTATTTTATCTGCCGGTCCCCTTCAAGGAAAGACCCTGAGCCGGCATTATGCCGCATTGATCTGTATCAATCTCGGCTTGGCTGCTTCAGACTTGGGAAGATGAAGTTTTAAAACCCCGTCTTTGAGTTCGGCATAGACTTTTTCCACGTTTATGGTCTGGGGAACTGAAAAATTTCTCCGGTATTCAACATCTCCGAATTCCTCCCACCTTGCAGCGCCCCGGGGTTGTAACTTTCTGACGCCGGAAAGAGAAAGGGTTCCGTTATCAATATTGACTCTCAAATCCTCTTTTAACACTCCGGGCATATCCGCAAAAAGAAGAATTTCTTCTTCGCTTTCAAAGATATCCACAGACGGCAGAACAGTCTCGAGGGTTCTGGTTTTCTCAATATTTTTTTCACCGGCTTTCACGATATCGGTTTTATGATTCATTGCACACCTCCTTTTGTTATTCAATCCGGTTATGGGTCCTTAAGCAATGGTGATCTGTTTGGGTTTTGCAGCCTCGGATTTCGGGAGCGTCAGGGTGAGAATGCCGTTTTCCAGCGTGGCTTTCACCTTTTCCGAATCCACATCCGCAGGAAGGGTAAAACTCCGGGTAAAGGACGTAATATCTCTTTCGGTCCGGTGAATGGAATATTTTTCCGGGGTGCCGGATTTTTTTGCTCCGCTGATTTCAAGATAATTCCCCTGGATTTTGACATTCAGATCTTCTTTGGCTATGCCGGGCAGCTCAGCCCTGATTTCAAAGAGGTCCCCATCCTCATAAAGATTGGTTTTCGGGAACCGGTCTTCCACGGACCATTTCAATCCTGCCGGGTATGCCCAGTCGGCATCACTGTATAAACTGTCCAGTCTGTTCCTGAAAAAATCCATGGCGTTAAACAATCTGTTGATGTCACTTAATCTTGTAAGCATATCGATTCCTCCTTTCTCTAGGGTTCTTGCCTGTGTCAATCTCAGGCCTTTTCCATTTCCTGGACAGAATTTAGGTATAAAATAGTTCGTGTCAATATTTATTCCATTATTTTTTTAAAAATAATTTTTTAGTAATACGACATGAATGATAGATATGCCGATAAAGAGGATGGGCAAAGACGGGAGAACCGCTAAACGTTTACATGGCTTCCCTTCCCAGGTTGATGCCGATGGATTCGGCGCAGCGTATCAGTTGAGAATCCAGGGGCACGGTTCTGACCTTCCCGGCAAGGTCCCTGAGGTCCACCAGAACGATATCCGGAATTTTGAGGGCCGCCATGGTTCCGAATTTTCCCTGCACCGCCGCATCAACGGCAAAACTGCCGAGACGGGTGCCCAGCACCCGGTCAAAGGAATTGGGTGATCCCCCCCGCTGGATATGGCCCAGAACCGTGGTCCGGACTTCAAGGTCGATCTGTTTTTCAATCTGCCTGGCCAGGTGGAAACCGATTCCTCCCAGCTTTTCAACCCCCTGGAGCCTGCCCTGGGCCTCCTCGGCCTTGACCGTGGTCCCGCCTCTTTCCTTTGCACCTTCCGCGATCATGATGATGCTGAAAGGGCTGCCGCCTTTTTTGCGAAGCATGATTTTCCGGATCACATTTTGAATATCATATTCGATTTCGGGGATCAGGATGATATGGGCGCCGCCTGCGATCCCGGCCTCAAGGGCAATCCATCCGGCATTCCGGCCCATGACTTCCAGGATCATGACCCGGTCATGGCTGCGGCCCGTGGTCTGGAGCCTGTCCAGGGCGTCACAGGCTACCTGGACGGCGGTCTGGAACCCAAAGGTATAATCCGTTCCTTCAAGGTCGTTATCAATGGTCTTGGGAATGCCGATGACGGGAATACCTTTTTTAAAAAATTGATACCCGATTTCAAGGGTTCCCTCCCCTCCCACCACAAAAAGGCAATCCAGATTCAGACGGTTAAAGGTTTCAACGGCCTTACCGGAATAATCCGTGGTTTTGACGGCGCCGTCTTCCATGCGCTCCCGGTATTGAAAGGGGTTGCCCTTATTGGTGGTGCCGAGAATCGTGCCGCCCAGGGTCAGGATATCCTTGGTGGATTTGACGGTCAACTCCTGGGTCTGCCCGGAAATGAGCCCTTCAAACCCGCCTTCAATACCGATGACCTGGGCGCCGTACTGGATGGCGGCAGCCCGGGTGACCGCCCGGATGACGGCATTCAGGCCTGAACAATCCCCACCCCCGGTTAAAATACCCACTCTTTTGATGGTCATCACTGCTCCTTTATAAAAATCCGATTTAATGTTTTTTGAAATGGTTTGTCCGTCAGTACCGGCCCCATTATTTTTAAAATAAAAAACCGGTTTTGTATAGCGGAAAACTTACCTTCTTTATCTATCATTCCGGTCCATCCTGTGATAAACAGGGAAGGGATTTCATCCCGGAAAAGATAATATCAGCGGTTATTAAAACCGCTGACCATTTAAAGATAGGTTTGAATATGATATTCGGCTGGACCGGACGCATCCTTCATATTGACATGACAACACAAAAAATCGAGGTGGAGACCCCGGACCTTGAGGCCTATACCCGCTATATCGGCGGCAAAGGCATGGGCGGCAGATATCTGAGGCCCATGGCCCACCTGCCCTGGGATCATCCGGACATGGTGGTTTCCATCTTCTCCGGCCCCCTTTGCGGAACCATCTCCCCCACCTCCGGCCGGGCCCATCTGGTTTCAAAATCACCCCTCACCGGCCTGACGGGGGATTCCTCCGTGGGCGGAAAATTCGCCACCCGGCTGAAACAGGCCGGATGGGACGGGATGGTCATCAAAGGCCGATGCTCCCATCCCGTGGGCATTGAAATCAGAGACTCCCGTATTGAATTCCGTGATGCAACCGATTTATGGGGAATGGACACCGGCGAGGTTCACCGCCGCCTCTCTCCGGGCCGGGCCTCCCTGGCCGCCGTGGGGCCTGCGGCGGAAAACGGGGTCAAATACGGGTCCATGGTGGTTGACCGGCATTTTGTGGCCGGGCGAAGCGGCCTTGGGACCTGCCTTGCAAACAAAAATATCAAATATCTTCGGGTGGACGGCACCGGCCGCTGCACCGTCAAAACCCCTGAAAAACTAAAACGGGCCAGGGAAAATATTTTAAGGCTCACGGCCGCTTCCCCGGTCCTCATGGGCCGGTTTGGATTCACCTGTCTGGGCACCGGGGCCGTCTTTGACCTCATGGACAACCGGAGAATGATGCCCACGGACAATTTCCGCCGGACCCGGTTTGAGCCTGCATCCCAATTGAATGCCGCCGGTTATGCAAAACAATACGCCCCGAAAAAACACGGGTGCCTGGGTTGCCACATCCTCTGCAAAAAAATCGGGCAACAAAACGGCCGGGCCGTGACCCTGCCGGAATTTGAGACCATGTCCCATTTTACGGCCCTCATCGGGTGCATGGACACGGACCTGGTCATCAAGGCCAATGAAATCTGCAACCGTTACGGCATGGACACGATTTCCGCCGCCTCCACCCTGGCCTGCCGGCGGGAAATCCTGGGAATGGATTATACTTCCAAAGCGGTTCTCTCCCTCTTGGAGGATATTGCCCTGCAAAGGGGGGAAGGAAAAGACCTGGGCCTGGGGGCCGCCGCCTATGCCCGGAAAATGGGCAGACCCGAAACCGCCATGGCGGTCAAGGGCATGGAACTTCCGGCCTATGATCCCCGGGGGGCCTATGGCATGGCCCTGGGCTACGCCCTCTCTACCCGGGGCGGCTGCCATCTCAGGGCCTATCCCATCAGCCATGAAATCTTTCGAAAACCCGTGGCCACGGACCGGTTCAGTTTCAGCGGCAAGGCCCGCATCATCAAGATTGCCGAAGATTTAAATACCATGGTGGACTGTCTTACGGCCTGTAAATTCATTTTTTTCGCCGCCGGTCTGGAAGAATATGCCCAGGCCTTTGAGGCGGTTACCGGCATTGAAACCTCGGCCCAGGATCTTTTGAAAAAAGGGGAAGCCATCTATTATAATGAGCGGATCATCAATGCTCTGAACGGGTTTGATGCAAGTGACGATGATCTTCCGGCCCGGTTTTTCACGGAACCCGGATCAGGTGGGCATAAGATCATGATTCCCCCCATCAACAGGGAGGAATTTTTATCCGCCAGGAAAAAATATTACACCATCCGGGGCCTGGACAGCAACGGCCTGCCCCTGGAAGAAAAGGCAAAGGCCCTGGGACTGGTATGGAAAAAACCCTGAAAAAATTTGCCGGAAAACTCATCAAAGCGAAGCTGGGAAGCCGGTCCGGCCCCGGCCGCCCCCTCATGGGCGGGCTGGACGACAAGATTGTCTGGAACCGGAAAGCCGAAGAAACAAAGATTCTTGAACCGGTATTCCAGGGGCTCCATATCAATTCCCTGGCCTTTTTAAGACCCGGGGAACCCTATCAAAGCCTGATTTCCTTTTTAGCGGAAAAGGCCTTGAAAACAGGCAGGGCCATCACTCCCAAAGATTGCGAAACCAGGACCTTTCTCCACGAGCTGCCGGTCATTGATGAACTGAGCCCCGACAAGATCATCGGGATTCTGAAGAACCGGAAAACCGTGATCGTGGCCTCAAACAACAGGGACCCGGGAGATCTGGGCCCCGCCGTCATCGCCCACGGCGCAGTGAGCCCGGAACAGGGCTTTGTCACCATCAGCTCCGTCTGTTTTGCCTGCTTTATCAAATTTTTCACCGACTATCTGGAGGCCCTTCAAAAAGGAACGGCCACGGACGAGGAACATGCTCTTTTCGACATGGCCGCACCCGGTCTTACGCCTGGCCGGAAAAAAATGCCCGGTCTTATGAAAGGACCCTTTCAAACCGAAGAAGAGGTGTATTCGGCCGTGGCCGAGGCAGGGTTGAAGACCGTTGAATACGGGCTGGTGGATTCCTATTTCGGCAATGTTTCCTATTTGTGGAACCATACCCTTTATATCAGCCAGACCGGCAGTTCCCTGGATGAACTGTCCGGATGCATTGACCCGGTTCCCCTGGACGGCTCCACCAGCGCCGGGATCACCGCTTCCAGCGAATTGTCCGCCCATATGGAAACCATCCTGAAAACAGACTGCCGGGCCATTCTCCACGGCCACCCGAAATTTTCCGTGATTTTATCCATGGATTGTGATCCCATTGAAAAAGAGGCCTGCCGGTTTTCAGACCAATGCCATATCAAATGCCCGAAAAACAGATGGGTGTGCGGCATTCCCATTGTTCCGGGAGAGGTGGGGACCGGTCCCCTGGGCCTTTGCAACACCCTGCCCCGGGCCCTTGAGGGAAGCAGCAGCGCCATTGTTTACGGCCACGGGTTGTTTACCCTGGGGAGAAATGATTTTTCCCAAGCCTTTGCCGATCTCCTGAAGGTGGAAAACGCCTGCAAACGCCTTTATTTTGAAAAAGTCGGCCGGCTCAGAAACCCTCTTTAATACATGGCTTCAATCAGATCGCTGTAAGCTTCATGGACTTTTTTCCGCTTGATTTTCATGGTGGGCGTGACCTCGCCGTCCTCTTCGTAGAGCCGTTTGGGGATGAGGGTGAATTTTCTGATATTTTCCACCCGGGAAAGGCTTTCATTGACCTTCTGGACTTCGCCGCCGATGAGGGCGATGATCTGTTCGTCCCCGGTCAGATCCTTATAGGTGGAGAACTGGATTTTATGGTCCTGGGCAAATTTCACCACATTGTCTTCATCGATCATGATGAGGCAGGTCAGGTATTTCCGGCGGTCCCCGATGACGACGGCATCATTGATATAGATGCTGGCCTTGAGTTTGTTTTCAATATACTGGGGCGTGATATTCTTTCCCCCGGCCGTGACGATGATATCTTTTTTGCGGTCCGTGATTTTTAAAAACCCGTCCGCATCCATCTCACCCACGTCCCCGGTGCAGAGCCAGCCTTCGGTCATACCGGCGGCAGTGGCGGCCTCGCTCTTATAATACCCCTTGAACACGCCCGGAGACTGGATCAGGATTTCCCCGTCCTCGGCTATTTTAACCTTGACCCCGTTCAGGGCTCTGCCCACGGTGCCGGGCCTTGCCCCGTTTTCCGGGGAAAGGGTGGTCACCCCTGTGCCCTCGGTCTGACCATATCCTTCGATCAGGTTCATGCCGATGGACTGGAAGAAATGCAGGACCTCTTTGGATATGGGGGCTGCCCCGGAAATGGCCACCCGGATATTTTCAAACCCCAGCCTTTCCTTGAGTTTCCTGAACACCAGAAACCAGGCCAGAAAATAGGCTGCGTTCTGAAAGAGGCCCACCGGCTTTTCCTGCATGATCAGATGGGCCCGGTTTTTACCGGCCTTCATGGCCAGACCGAAGGCAAGGCGTTTGAGCCATGTGGCATCGGCCATTTTGATCATGATGCTGGAATAATATTTTTCCCAGATCCTGGGCACGGCATACCCGATGGTGGGAGACACCTCCTTCATGTTCTGCATGACGGTATCGGGTTTTTCCACAAAGTTCACAATATAGGCAAATTTTATATGGATAAAGACCGTAAACAGCCGCTCGAAAATATGACACAGGGGCAGAAAGGACAGGACATTGTCATGTTTTTGAATCTTTACGGTTCCTTCCACGGCCCCGGCCATCCAGGTCACATTCTTATGGGTGAGCATGGCTCCCTTGGGCGGACCCGTGGTGCCCGAGGTATAGATCAGCACCGCCAGGTCATCGGGAGTGACGTTCTGCTTTCTCCCGTCAAAGGCCGAAGGGTGTTCCTGCTCTGCTGCTGCTCCTTTTTCAAGCAATTCGTCAAAGGTCATGACCATGGGATCTTTAAAGGACCGAAGCCCCTTGGGATCAAACACAATAACCTTTTTCAGCAAAGGGGCCTTGTCTTTGAACATAAGCCATTTATCAAGCTGTTCTTCGTTTTCCACAAACAGGAACCGGGCATCGCAGTGGTTAATCACATATTCCACCTGGGGCCAGGCATTGGTGGCATAAACTCCGACGGACACCCCGCCCACACATTGTATCCCCAGATCGGCCATGACCCATTCGACACAATTGTCCCCGATGATGCAGGCGCATTCCCCCTTTTCAAAGCCAAAGGACAACAGGGCGCAGCCCACTTTTTTGGCCCTGTCATGGTATTGGGCCCAGGTGATGTCATGCCAGATGCCCAGGGCCTTTGTGCGCAGGGCCACCCGTGAATAATTTTCAGCCACTGTTCTTTCGAACACCTCGGGGACGGTTTCATATGCCCCGGATTTTTCTATCGCCATGCCTTTTTCCGTTTCCATCTCTGATAGCCTTTGGCTGAGGTTTCCGATTTAATGCCCAGATAAAACTCCTTTACATCCTTATCTTCCCTGAGATCTTCCGACCTGCCCTTCATGACGAACCGGCCGTTTTCCAGGATAAGGCCCGTGGAAGATATGGAAAGGGCCATATTGGCGTTCTGTTCCACCAGAAGAATGGTGGTCCCGGACCTGTTGATCTCTTTGATGATCCCGAAGATCTCCTTGACCAGGATGGGAGAAAGCCCGAGGGAGGGTTCATCCAGGATCAGAAGCCGGGGTTTGAGCATCAGGGCCCGGCCGATGGCCAGCATCTGCTGCTCGCCACCGGAAAGGGTCCCGGCCCACTGGTTCACCCTTGCCTTGAGAACCGGAAAATACTGAAATACCCTTTCAATATCCTCTTTTATCCCGGACCGGTCTTTCCGGGTATAGGCCCCCATGAGCAGGTGTTCATGGACGGTCAGTTCCTTGAAGATTTCCCGGCCTTCCGGCACATAGGCGATGCCTTTTCGCACAATCTCGTCCGTATCCCTGTGCTGGATGGGAACCCCATCAAATTCAATGGTTCCCTTGTCCGGCTGATCCTCGATGAGGCCCATGACGGTTTTTAAGATGGTGGATTTGCCGGCCCCGTTATTGCCCAGGATGGCGGTGATGGACCCTTCCTCAACACTGAAGGAGGCTCCCCGGATGGCATAGACCAGATCATAATAGGTCTCGATATTTTTGACGTCAAGCAGTCCCGCCATCGCTAATCTCCCTCCCCGATATAGGCTTTCAGAACCTGTTCATCGGCCTGGACCTCTTCCGGGGTGCCGATGGTGATGGGCTTCCCGAAATTGATGGCCATGACCCGGTCCGAAATATCCATGACCATTTTCATGTCATGCTCGATGAGAAGGATGGAAATCCCCAGCTCATCCTGGATATCCTTGATCCAGAAGATCATATCCTGTTTTTCTTCGGAATTCATCCCGGCGCAGGGCTCGTCCAGAAGCAGGAGATCCGGTTCCAAGGCCAGGGCCCGGCCCAGCTCAATGAGCTTCTGGGTCCCGTAGGGAAGGGCGCCCACAAAGGTATCCCTCACATTCTGGAGCTCGAGGAAATCAATAATATGCTCCACCCGTTCCCGGTGAAGAATTTCCTCCCTGCCGGCGGAGGAGGCTTTCCCCCACATGAACATGCCTTTGAAAAGCCCGGTCTTCATATGGATATGACGGCCCAACATGATATTTTCCATGGTGTTCATATGGGAAAACAGCTCAATGTTCTGGAAGGTCCGGGCAATACCCAGCCGGGCGATAACATCGGGTTTTTTACGGGTGATGGAACAGCCCTTGAACACAATGTCTCCCCGGCCTGGTTGATACAGCCCGGATATGCAGTTGAAGAGGGTGGTCTTTCCCGCCCCGTTGGGACCGATGACGGAAAAGATCTCACCCTTGTTCATGGTAAAACCGATATCTTCCAGGGCCCTGATGCCGCCAAAGGAAATGGACAGGTCATCCACCCGGAAAAAAGCCTGGTCCATATTATTTAATATCCATCCATTCCGTCAGTTTTTTTGCTTTTCCCTCGGCCAGACACTGGACGAGAAAGGTCTGGGAGGCTCCCTGGCGGGAATACATGTCATTTTTGTCAAAGGGCTTGAAATTGACCTCGGCGCCGAGTCCCTTGAATCCCTTGATCTTTTCCATTTCCGTAATAAATTTTTCCCGGGTCAGGTCCGGACCCACATTTTTCAAGGCCTCAATCATGGGTTCCACAAACAAGATACCGGCATAATAAAAGAGTCCCCAGCGCTCTTCCTTGGCAGCATATTTATCAAACACCTCTTTTTTATATTTAACGATGGCAGGATAATCCGAGTCGGGTAATTCACCGAAGGTGGCGCAGATCACCCCTTCCCAGGCGCCTTTGGTGATGGACATCATCAGCGGGAAATCAGAACAGGTACTGGTGCTCATGAACTGGGGCTCGAATTTCATGGCTTTGCTGATTCCCACCACCTTTGCCGCATGGGTGACCGTTGTCCAGAGCAGCACCATGTCCGCATCGGATTGTTTGAGTTTCATGACATGGGGGTTCAGGTCGGAATCGGCCGCTTCAAAGGACACCTCGGCAACGGTTTTCAGGCCGTGGGCCTTCAGTTCTTCCTGGGCGCCGCGAAGGCCGTTCTTCCCGTATTCATCATTCAGATAGGCCACGGCCACTTTTTTCTTGCCCATTTTCTCGATGGCATACCGGACCAGGGCCTTTGCCTCACCGTCATAGAGCGGATAAACGGCGAACAGGTTCCTCTGGGGAGGATTGACCCAGTTGAGAGACCCGGCGGCAGGCCCCACCCAGGGGACATTGTTCTGGGCCAGATAATCTTTCACGGCCATGCCGGGAGAGGTTCCGACCCCGCTGGCCCAGGCAAAGATGCCCGTGCCTTCCTGGAGTTCTTTAACACCGGCAACGGTCTTGGCCGGGTTATACCCGTCGTCAAACATGTGATAGACGATTTTCCGGCCATGGATTCCGCCGTTATCGTTGATCCACTGGAAATAGGCGCCGGTCCCCCTTGCCACGGACCCCCAGGCGGCGGCCGGGCCCGTCTGGGGACCCCACTGGCCGATATGGATTTCCGTATCCGTGACCCCGACTTCTGCGAACAGGTTTGGAGCAAGGCTCAATACAAAAGCCAGAGAAACAACCAAAAGCATTAAACTTTTTTTCATCTTTCCCTCCTTTTATTATTTTTATTTCTCACCCGCGGGCTTGTTCCGGATTATACCTTTTTTACGTAATGCCGGGCAAAAAGACCGCTGGGTTTGAAACACAATACTGCCACGATAATCACAAAAGCCACCACCGTCTTGAACTCAATGGAAATATAACCGCCGAACAGATTCTCAATAATCCCCAGCATATAGGCTGCCACCACGGCGCCGGGCAAAGAGGTCATGCCGCCCATGACCGCTGCGGCAAAGCCTTTGAGCATGGGGTCCCACATCATATAGGGATGCATGATGGTGGGAGAAATCAAAAGACCGGCCACGGCTCCCACCAGGGACGAAATCCCCCAGGTCACCATCAGAATCCGGTTGGTTCGGACCCCGACGATCCGGGCAGCCACGCTATTCTGCTGGGTGGCTTTCATGGCAAGGCCCAGTTTTGAAAATCTGAAAAATACGAAGAGCACCACCATGAGCACCAGGGCTGAGACCAGGGTCAGGATATCCAGTTTTTTCAGGAAAATATCGCCGATAAAGAGGCTGTCATAGGGGTCTATGGGAAAGGGCATGGTTTTCTGTTCTGCCCCGAATTTCCAGGAGACAAATCCCAGGATCACCATTTCAATGCCGATGGTGATCACGATCATCCCCAGTACATTGGGCTCCTTTGCACGCCGCAGCACGGCGAATTCCAGGAAACACCCCAGAACGGCGGCAAACAGGAAGGCGAGGGAAAAGGCAAGATAGACGTTCAGGTTAAAAGATGTCAGGAGCATCATGGCAAAAAAGGACGAGATCAGGGCCATCTCCCCCTGGGCAAAATTCGGCACCTCTGAGGTCTTATAAATAATAACCATGGCAAGTCCCATGAGGGCATAGGAACTTCCCGTTGCAATGCCGCTGACAATCATCTGGATTAAATCCGTCATGCAAATCTCCGAAACTAAAAAGGCCAGGTGCGCCAGTATTTTTTCGTCCTGATCCAGACCCCGAACAATCCCAGGGGTTCAAACAGCATGATCAGGATCATGATGGTGCCGAATACGATAAATTGAATATTGGACACCCCGGTGATGGAAAACCAGTTTTTGGACAAATGCTCCAGCCAGTCTCCGATATAGGGGATGCTCAGGATATTTCTGAGTTTTAAATCCAGCCAGCACAGCAGGGTAGCCCCTGCAATGGAGCCCATCATGGAGCCGAGACCCCCCACCACCACCATGGCAAGAAACATGATGGACATCATCAGGGTGAAAATCTCGGGTTCAATGAATTTTAGCACAAAGGCATAGAGCCCCCCGCCGATCCCGGCATAAAATGCACTCACGGCAAAGGCCAGGGTTTTATAATACAGGATGTTCACGCCCATGGTGCTGGCGGCAATGTCGGCATCCCGGATGGCGATAAAGGCCCGGCCCACCCGGGTCCGGATCAGGTTCCGCATGAACAGCAGAAGAAATATGGTCAGGGTGATGAGCAGGATATAAAATTCTTTGTCCGTATCAATGATCCAGGACCCGATGGTGATATCCGGCGCATGAAGCCCTTCCCTGCCGCCGAAGAGTTGCACCCGGCCGATGACCTGGGTGATGGTGAGACCAAACCCCAGGGTGGCGATGGCCAGATAGGGCCCTTCCAGCCTGAGGGAGGGCAGGCCCAGGAAAAATCCGAATCCGGCCGCAATCAGGGCCGCACCGGGCAGGGCCAACAGAAAGGGCAGGCCCGCCTTGGCCATGAGGATGATGGTGCCATAGGCGCCGATGGCAAAAAAACCGGCATGACCCAGGGAAATCTGGCCCGTATACCCGACCAGAAGATTCAGGCCCGTGGCGACAATAATATTAATGGCAATATAATTGGCCACATACACATAATAATTTTCCGCAAACAGGGGAAAAAGGTAGAGTGCCCCCAGGAGAACCACGAACCAGAAGACGACTGCCGGAGAAGAGAAAAGCCTGACATCCTCATAATAATCCCTTTTCATATCCATACGAAATTATCCTTTTTGCTCAATGGCCTGACAAGATGATCTTTGTCTCTTCTTATTTTTAATGCTTACCTGTTGTCAAGCAAAAAGAAAGAAGGTTCAAAGAATAAACGCTGTTCAAATGGAAATTTCTCCCGGCTTTGTAATTATTTAGACTTTCCGGCAAACAGGGGCTTGAATATTCCGCCATTATTTAGTATTTTATGCCCACGCCAATGTAGCTCAGGTGGTAGAGCAGCTCACTCGTAATGAGCAGGCCTGCGGTTCGAGTCCGCACATTGGCTCCAGTAATATCAAGGCTCTTGGAGTTTTTCCTCAAGAGCTTTTTTTATTTGTGTGAGACTCTGTGTGAGACTTTTAACAATTGATGTGAGACTCATTTTCGAAATGAACTCAGTGCCAGCATTTTTTTGATAGCTGGATTGAACTGGGTTAATATCAATGATGTGTCTCACGCCACTACCGTACTTGCAACTTTCTTTTCTGTTTTTTCAAATTTCGCGTCCAAGATATCCATTGCAGCCTGTTGACTATTTCCGATGGAATGCAAATAGATTTCCGTTGTCTTTCTGTTTTCATGGCCAAGAATTCTTTGAATATCCCCGATGGGGACGTTCTGATGATCAAGCAATGATGCACCAAAGTGCCTTAAAGGATGATAACGGAAATATTTAACACCCGCTTGCTGACATAGATTTTTCATTAACTGTTTTCGATCAGTATATGGCCCCTCTGTAAGCTCACCCAATTTACAGCTCCAATACTTATGCCAGAACACCCAAGGTTTGTCCTTGTTTCGTTCAGCATATCGTTTTGACAATATCCCGTGAAGCTTGTTATTCATTGCAATACGCCTTGGAGTTAGGCTTCCACCCCTTTTTTTCCGGGTATAAAGGTACAGATATCGTTCCTTTAAATGAACATCTTCCCAAGTGAGATGGTTTATTTCAGACATCCTGCCCATTGTGCAAGCAATTACCCACAGATAATCCTGTGATTCAGGATCAGCAGAATTAATAACCTTTAAAACATCCTCTATACTCGGCACATATTTAACCTTTTTTTCAACAGGGAAAAATGCTAAACCTATCGTGGGATTATTTGATATCCAGTTTCTTGGACTGACCATTCCAAAATTAAACATAGCCCTCAACATGGTTAACTGCATATTGGCGGAAATCGCTGAAACTGATTTTTTTTGTTTATAAACAAAAGCTTGGATCATGTCTGAAGTAATTTCACTGCAAATCATTTTGCCCCAAAGTCTGCACCAGCGTTTTGCAGCATAAATGTGATTTGTGTAATAACGAACACTGTTATACTCCTTGACGTAATCCAATCTCCTATTCACCAATTCCAAGAATTCCATGTCGGTTTGGATTGGGCCTGTTATCAGCGAGGCCGGGTTCAACACCTCCTTTCTTTTTTCTGCCTCTGCTGACTGTGCTTCTTTCTTTGTCGTGAACCATGCTTCCGTGTGCCTGGTTCCTTTCAGGGTGAAGTCGTACCTCCACCCTTTCCCTTTTACCGAATAAATACTCATAAAGGTCCTCCTTTGCTGGAAAAAATAGAGAACCTCCGAGTTTCCGTCCACCCAGGATCTTCCAGTTTTTGTACACCCAGGATGTACTTTTCTGAAGATATTGAGCGGTCTCCTCGATGGTTATTATATTTTTTTCATCAGCCATTGTAAAATTATTTTCTCCTTGAATCAGGGTTAGAAAGTTATCTGATTCAAAAGGGAGAATTTATGTGTCGTTTTAGGACTTTTTGTGTCGAGGCTGATTTTTATTGATTATTTAAAAAAAATACCCCCTTGCCAGGATGACAAGAGGGTAGGTAATCGGGATGGAATGGATCGGGAGAATTATCAGTATAAATGCCATTCAATATTAGGGTCAGACTTGTACATTACAGAACCTTCTGCAGACAACTTTCTTAACCCGGCATTTCTATAAAATTTATTTGATAAGCCATGAATTGATTGGGCCAAATGTAAATACAGCTCTGGGTTATGGCTTTCAATTTTTTTAATTGCCCTTGAAATGCTTTTTTCAATCCTATCATATCTTTTTTTGGCTTCCATAACGGGAAATTCTTTTTTCGTTTTTCTAAATGAAATATAATATTCTTGAAGATACGTTATGAATTCGTCAAGCTTCTGTTCTGCTATTTGAATCCTTGGTATATCATTATTTTGCTTTGCCTCTGAAAGAGCTTGCTCCAGTTTCATTTTTTCTTTTTTAAATGATCTATACCCTTCATCATCCATCATATCATGAACGCCAATTGTCTTTTTTGGCTTTTTATCATTATTATTATTTCCACCCCCTTGACTGCTGAGTTTATGTTGCCCTTTACGAGAACATTGAGAAGGATCAATCCCACCAGCTATATCCAAATCAGAATAGCTGAAATATTCATTTGGATTGCTTAAAAGAAAATAGACATACTGCAGTCCGCTATCTCTCAACCCTGGAATAAAATTGTTATTAAATCTAATAGTCCAGCCTGGGCCTGCATAATGAAATGAAAAAGGCTTTTCTAAACCTAACCCTTGATTCGTAACTTCATGTAATCGATCCAGATAGCTCTCTTTAAGCTCCCAAACGGCGGCATATGAAAATGTATTAGATTGGAGTAGGCCTTCATATTTTTCCAAAAAATCAATGAGGTTGTCTTTTAAAAATTCCTGAACATATTGCTTGTGAAAATTCTCTTGAATGAGGTCCACCATTTTTTTGTGATTATTTCTTATAGCAGTTGAAAATCCGGTATCTTCATCAGGGTGATTTTCGAATGAAAAATTTTCCGGAATCCCTTTACCATAATACGGGTCACCCTTAACCCAAAAATAATCACAATTTTTCAGTGGCTCTCTAACGAAGGGGTTCAATTCGATTGGATCTGAAATCAAAATACCAAAAAATTTCCCTGCTTTTTCAAAATCAATTTCAATCTGTTTCTTTCGTTTTTCTATGTCTTCTTTCTTGAGATAATGGAATTCATAGTTTTTTAAATCCTTCTTCATAGATTCTTCTGTATCAATTAATACCTGACCAATTTGCATCCCATTGTAATAATTGTATTTTGAGAGTGAATCAATTTTCTCCATCAGATCATGAAAATAATGATAACGGGGGAATACCTTTTTCTTTTTTTCATTTTCGTAGTTCGTTATTTCGGCTATGCTCTTTTTATTAAACCAATAAATGCCTGTATAGGTCCCTGCTGGTTCAATGCTATCTGAAATGTCATAAGAGCAAAATGAACCTTGTAAATCCTTTCCTTCTCCTGAAATCGTCATCATGAAATCATCAAAAAATTCAAGAGTGTCTATTGGTTTATCGTAAGCATACTCATGAATACAAAAATCTTTAATTTCAGCACTGCTCTCTCCAAAAGGGGAATAATACCTCAAATTCACTGGAATCAATTCTGACATCCAACTTGATGATTGGTTTTTATTATCCGGATTATTTTTGTTGAGCATTGACCATGAGTTTAGAAATTTTTTAAAATTCTTAATTTCCCGGGCCTTCATTTTATAAAAGTCTGTTTTAAGGCATTTAGGACATGTTATCCCTGTATATCCATCGATTTTTTCATCCATTATCAGTTTTTCTTTTTCGGAAGGCCCAAACAATGGATCAGCATATTCATATCGTTTTTCTTCATGAAGAAAAATCACCCCGTATAACCAAACAGATAATTTTATTGAATCCTCACAATATACCTGGTTACAATTTTCATTCCGGCATTTATCAATTCCGAATTTTTCGAACGCGATTGATTCCATGACCTCTCCAGAATTTGAATGATTGAATATTTTTGATCTTAAATAAAATTAATGGCGTAAACAAGAAATTTTAATGATTTCATCGTCCATCGTCCAGATATATCCAGCGTCGGCCTGGAGAAGCCTTGTGGGATTTGCTTTGGACGCTGAAGGCAGTTTGGACGATGATTTTGATAAAAGTTTTTTCAGGCGGGGGAATTGGTTTTTAACCGACCTCGTTCATGAGAAGTTCGCAAACCTCCTTTCTTCAATGCCGATATACCTCATCGTGATGGCCGGGGAAGAATGATTATACCGCTTACACAAGATTTCAAAGCCCGCCCCGAACGTGACCCGCTGGTGATACCCAAAAGTTTTGCGCAAAGTGTGAGCCCCGTACTGCCCCTTCAAATTGATTGCTTCGGCCCAGGACCTGATCATCCTGCCGACACTCTGGCTGGAAATATGCCCCTTGCCTTTCCTGGAAGCAAAAAGATAATCCCCTGGAACCGGTTTGACCTCCTGGATGTATATCTGAAGGGCTTTAAAAACTGAATTGTTGATGACCAGGACATTTTCTTTTCCAGTCTTGCTCTCGGTGATTTTGATAACGGCTCCCGGCTTTAGTCCTTCCACCTGGCTGTATTTCAACCTGACCAGGTCATTTGCCCTCAATCCGTTATTGATCCCAAGGGTCCAGAGAAGAAAATCCCGTGGCTTGGATTTCAATAGCCGGGAAATGGCCTTGATATCTTTCTGCTTCCGGATTGGTTCTGATGTGATCTTGGACCCTTTTTTCAAACCTGTTCTTTTCATGATGGTGCCTCCTTCAATGTTTAGATTAATGGTGAATATGATGGAAACTGGACATTTAAAAGTGACCAGTTTTATTGAAATGCTGGAAAGGCTCTAATGATATGGCTTTAGGCGTATTTGGGATGATCAGTTTTATGTAAAAGTAAGCATTGGGGAATCAGAGGATGGGTAATGACGAGTCATTTTCAAGCATTGAGCGACTATTTCTTCCACCAGCCCAGGCTTTTTAAAAAATACAAACCAATATATTTGTTATTTTAATTTCACTGTCCTCCTAAATCAGAAAACCATTTCATCAATGAAGTTTTCTTATTGAGTCAATAAAAACTTGAAAAAACTCTTAATCGAATGATAAGATAATTAAGAATCTTAAAACTTAATTAGATCATTGGTTATTGTTTTGGGTTAAATTATTCAGCCTTATTTCTGGGAGATCATCTTTTGGCTTTTAAAGCATATCGTGGAAATCCATTTAAACATACGCATGAAAATTTAGCATTTAACGAATTATATGACATTCTCGAAACAAACTGTTCAGATAGTTCAGACCCAATTTATCTTTTAGGTAATTTTTGCGCTAATAATGTGGAATTTGATGCATTAATCATTAAGCGTAATGCAATCATTATAATTGATTTTAAAGACTATGGTGGGAAATTAGAATTTTTCGAGAATGGAGATTGGAAGATTGAAGGTATTATAGTAAAGGGTGGCAATAGTAAAAATCCTTACCAACAGTTAAGAAATAATAGAATAAGACTAATTGAGTATTTTAAAAATGGTCATGTAACGCTGAAATCAGATCCAAACATAGGACACATCTCCGCATTGGTGATATTCCAGAAAGAGATTGAATTTGACTCAAAAATTTTACCTATTGCTATAAGTCGCTGGTTCCATATCAATGACATGAAAAATGTTTTTCGTATAATAGATGCAATTGCCAGTGACAAAATAGATTTCGGAGACGATGACTTAGCATCTATAATAAAAGCCTTCAACATTAAGGAATATTTTCCTGATGGGAAGCCTCAAACTGATAAAATTTTAAAGAATGATGATCATTCTGCTGAATTGAAATTTGCTGATAGCAAAATCAAACTTCGCTCGCGGAAATATTCAGGCTCAAGTCTTGGTTTAAAAGGAAATCTGCTTTCAGAAGAAGACTCGATAAATCTTTCTGAAAATATTCATAAATTAAGGGAAAAAAATCAAAAATAACAAAGTAACCCGAGTCCCATCAATGATATATAGGCCGGAAAGCCTCGATGAGACAGAGTCAATCTGGTAATCGCTTTAGCTGCACTGTGGGATGATGATATTTTTATTCTATTTGCCTGTTTGAATAGGCTTTGGCAGGAAAAAGACAGATCTATGCTCTGAATAATTCAAAAAAAGTTTTGATGATTTTATCGTCCACATCGTCCAACTGGTTATTGTCCACACTTAAAACCTTTGCTAATCAAGGATTGGACGATGGACGGTGATTTTTGATAAAAGTTTTTTATCAATTCATCGGCCTTTATTTTCCGTCCAAGACACTGAATCAAATATTGCCAGATCTGGAATGGCGGAGTTTTCCGGAAGCATTGGTGTTTTGCAGATCTTATGATCCGGCATCGTCCAAATGAAGTTTTCATAGATGGAAAATTGCTAATCTGGCAGATAGCCTGGGGTCTGAAAAAAAGTTTCATGAAAAACACCGTCCAAATCGAAATCATCGTCCAAGGCCATTTCAAACGAAGTCTGTATCCACATTTTTATCAAGGGAAACTGGCTGATTTATAACGTTTTTTCGGTATGTTTATACATTGGTTATGTCTGTGGTGACCATGATTGTATCGACCTTAAAAGGGGCTTTAATCAAACATTTGGACGATGGACGATAACTTCTTTGAAATTAAAGATTCCCGTGATAAAGTCAGGCCATGCTAAATTTTCTTGATAAGATTTCATATGCTTCAGCCCCGAGAACCAACTGTTAAAGCATTGATTCAGCATCATCATCCTGTGTCAGATTAAAAGCATCTTATGCAATGACATTTAAAAAAACTGTCAGAACCAAATTTATTTCAGCACCGGCGCATACCCCATCCCCTTTTCATATTCCTCTGCCACGGCATCTTCCTATGATTTTTTAATTGACCTGGGGTTTTTTATTTCTTTAAGATGATATTTATATTGGCCAGGAAATCAAAATGACCCATGAATTTGTTTGTTTTTGTTTCAAATAAACCCATTTTGTCAAGTGACTCTTGCCACTCACAATGATACTCGGTATTAAATTCAATATGGCAATCTTTCAAAGATTCATCTTGATAAACTCGATATATATGCCTTCCTGGATCTTCTATGAGTTTTTCCAATTCTTTTTTTGTATTCAAGAAGCCGGCAAAATACTTAAAAGCCTCGAATGCCTGTCTATGTCCAGCAAAATAAATTTTATATCCTTGGTTGTTAATGTAACATAATTTTCTTTTGAGCTTCACGTTTATTCTCCTATATAGTATTTATTTTATTTGATTTAATCCTTGTTTTTACATTTTTAATATGCTTAGTGTCATCAAATTCCATGGCGCTTAAACGCAAGATTTAACCCCTTAATCGGCTTGTTTTGAGACCACCGACACAAGCCCTGAAAATGGCAAGAACGGATGAAAAAGTTCAAGCAGGGGACTGGGTGCCTCCGACCCGAGAACCTTTTGCAAAAGCATCGATCCGGCATCATCTTGTGTCAGTTTACTGTGAGAAACATCATTTCACAATCGGCTCGAACTCCATCACCGCTTTATATTCCTCCATCATGATTTTCCACAAAAGGTTGTAATGCTCCGCTTCCACAATAATCGAATCATGTACAGGCAGTCCAACAATTCCATTATCAAGCAGGCGCATCAAAATTCCTTCCATGATTTGGCTGTCCTGATTCTGCAACCCAATACCCCTTGCTTTGAACAGATCATCCCGGATGGGACCATGGTAATCCATAAATGCATCCATCATTTTTTTGATAGAGCCTTTGCCGCCCCAGTGTTGGATGCCTTCTCGTTTTAGTTTATTAAAAATGGCACCGGATGCTTCCCCCCTTTCTGCATTGATGCTTATCAGTGAGACAAATTTATATTTTGTTCGCTCCTCTTTTCTGCCAATGGCATAAGGGTCTTTTGTATATTCCATGCCCTGGCGGTGATAAAGCATCCTAATGTGCATCCCCGAGAAGTCCACCTCAACAGTCTCATTGCCATTAATACAGATACAATCACGAATCTCTTTATGAATCCCCTGATAAAATGGCCCCCAAAAACGACCTCCTTTATCAAAATCTGTGGAGCCCTCATTAAATACACGGTGAAGGTATTTTTTGTTGATTTCAAATTCCAGGTGTTTAATGCCGAAATCTTTAAGTGAGCGCATCTGTTTCATGAGCAAATACTTTTTATGTTCCCGATCCTTTTTGTCTCGGCCATTCACCTTAATCAGATTGAACATCTTTTTTAACCAAAAAAGATACAAAAAAAGTACATGTTTTTTACCATATTTCTGCTCTATGCCCTGCCATTGTAAGCTGTGTAGCGTATGGGTTATTGAGATAAGAGATGAATCTATATTAATTTGTTCTATGAAATCTTGATTTAGAATTGAGATAGTAGAGTATGAGTGTTTACCATATGAGAACTGTGAGATCTGTAGTCCTGACTCATGAGAGAACACTGGTAGAACTGGTCCTGTAAACTTATCATCATAGCACTGATTCTCTATAGGATCTTTATAATCCAGTTCTGAATCAATAAAACTGATTGAGCCAGTGATTAATCCTCCGAGGATTGTTTCTGATAGAATCTTCGGTTTCACCAAATCTTCCCCGAGCATCTTAATTCTGACTGTCTGATTTTTCGCCAATGCATTATATCTGCGCAAGTTCCATTCCATTGAGAGGGTGAGATCTGTATCATCAAATTCATCCAGGACAGTGTTTTCTTTTCCTATCCATTTATTATTTTTTTTATCGAAAACTTCTTCTATTTCCTTGTGATTGAGTTGAACCAGAGGGACATTTTTATCCTGATAGACATCGTCGAAAAGACTGAAATCATATTCCTCGATAAACAGGCGTAGCAATTTTTCTGTACCCCAGATGCGAGTAATTTTCCCAGATTTTTTTTCTTTGTCATGATACCCTTTTTTCTGCTGTAAATATTTTTTTAGACAAAGGCGGTCCAATAGTCTGATGGTTCGGTCATACTGATAGAAAGTTCTGCCAAAGGCTTTTCTTTTTTTTTGGGTGTATCTGTTCTTGTCTCTAAAGATCATGACAGGTGAGCCAGTGCAGAACCCCACCCAGAGGTTGATCAGGATTGTCAATAGCATCCGTTTATCCTCGGTTTTAGTTCTGGAGAGCTGGTACTTCTCTCCAATATCCTTAAATATAAAATCTCTTGCATCTTTCACATGCTTTTTATCGCTGACATGCCAAATACTGAACCAGATTGCTGTGTTGAGCCAGTCGTCGAATCTTGTTTTATTGATTTTGTAGTTTTTTGTTTCTATTGTGGTATTCATTTAGGTGGCGCTCCTTTACTAATTTATTTTCCATAAGAATCCTTTGCTTTATGGGTTTGTGTTTTGAGGACCCGCCCCGAGAAGGGCAGGTCCCCTGGTGTTTTATTTTCTTCTTGGAAATTGGAATTCCGGCTGTTTAACCGGCTGTTGATTCAGCGTCAATTCCTGGATAGCCTGCTCAATAGCGTTGGCAACCTTGTATAAATTGTACGATGCCAGGTTGACGATGCAGGCATCAAGGCGATCATCATATTGGGCGCAACCTGTTATCAGGCATGGCTCTTTGTAGATGGCGCATTGTTTATTCTGTAGTCTTGACATTATTTCACCTCCTCTGCCTGGTTTTCAGCAGCATCTTTTGCTAATTTTGCTGAAGATTTCAGGGTATAGCCCATGTCCAGGTATTCTTTCATTTTGCTGATCTGTTTAATTTGATCTTCAGAATACCTTCTATAGGCCCGGTCTCCGCAGATAGTACGCTCAATGTCGCTGAGGTAGCCCTGCTCTTCCCAGTGCCGTAATTGTTTTTCTGTAATTCTAGTAAGTCTGGCGGTATCGCCAATGCTGTAGGTCTTTTTCATAAAGAACCTCCTTTAAATTAAATTTTTCGGGGCAAAACAAAATTATCCCCCTATACATAACGAGGTTAGTTTAATCAGCATCGGGATAGGCTTAAGAGGCTTGGTAATGTAGAGAAGGAGATGTTTTGAAAGGATTCAAAAACTGATCCTTGATAAACGGGATAGCAGTATCTATTTCATAACCACCATATCCCACCCCTCTACACACAGGAACAAGAGAATACAAGGGTAGTGCTTGCCCTATGGATTTGAACACTGTGGGGGTTTGGGATGGGATACTTGAAGGTGCTGGGAGGATTGGTATTGAGGAATACTGGGATGGCTGGTACTACTGGGTTGATACTGCCAGAAACTTATGGATGGATACTACTGGGTTGATACTGCTTTTTATTATACTACGGTATCCTCATCATCCTGATTAAAATCCTCTTCAATCTGCTTCTGATTTTTTTCTTCCTCGGCCAGGTCTTCTGATAAAGGGCCTATGATCATCCAGTCCTCAACATCAAAAAAATCACACATTTTCATCTTTTCTTTTTTGCCTGGGATAAACCTTGCGTTATCAGGGAGCCAGGCCCTGAATCTTTCTGGTATCTCGCCTTGGCACCAAAGATTACAGGTTTCAACTGTCCTGCCGTCGTTGAAATGGATGGCAAATCTTATGCCGCCAAAACCCCTGGGGCCGGATTTGTTTGCTCCCATCATATAATGCTGGCCGGCAATGATTACCCTTCTTTTTTCATCCTCTTCCGGCATTGTTATTTTTTTGAACCAGAATGAACACTCAAAACAGTTTTCATCCAGATAGGATTCAGGGGTATGATTTTTGATAAAGGGCGTTTTGCAGGTTGGGCATATCTTGGCGCTGTTATTCATGATTTCCTCCTTCACGGCTTATATTGGCATCTTCCAGGGCTTTTTCACGACACTTGGGGCAGATACCGTGACTGATAATAGGAAGCCCCATCTTCTTTAATTTCAGGGTAAATTCAGTGGGTTCGCACTCCTTGGTGCCCATGGATTGACCACACCATGAGCACTTGATCTCATAGAGCATTTTTTATCTCCTTAATTTTTGAAAAATGACCTGCACCTCTATTGGTAACGGGGTTACTTAATTGATTTTAAGGTTTGACCAGGGAAAGGATCTGGCCTCCGGTTTTTTCGAATTTATAGACATCCGCTGTGGACAGGCCGTCAATTTTTGCTGAAGCAGTGAATGCGTTGATGATATGGAACATCGTATTGCCCGGCTCCTGTTCAAACACTGCCTTTACGATCTCCGCTTCATTCTGGGAAAGGCCGAACCGTCTGCAAAAAGCTTCAATGGAACGAATAGAGTCATGCACATGGGATTCACGGGAGAGTTTGAATTTCATCCGGCTCCTGTCTGACCCATCCCTCACCATGGCAAGGGTAGCGGCGAAGTTTTTCAGGCCCCGAGCACTGATATGCTTGAACCTGGATTCTATGGCTTTTGCAATAGAGATGAGCCCGTTGGTGCAGACCAGGCGATAAAAGAAGGATTCAATGCTGAATGCGATCAGACCGACCTCGGAATTGGCAAAAGCTACGCCTGGAATAATTTCATCCAAAGGACCCCCGGCATTGACCCCAAAGGCTCTGTCATATTCCGGGATCTTTAACAGAAACATGCCATGGTCGAGCGAATACTGAACCTGCAGGTGAGGCTCAAATCCCAGTTGAATGAGCTGGGCCAGGATTTCCATATTGTCCAGGGGCTGATACCGTTCTGTAAATACTGCCCGGAGTGAGTTGCCGTTAAACCGGCAAAAGAAGGTATCCCGGTTCTTTTTTTCCTGTTCGATCCAGTAATTGAGGTTCCGGGCCTGCAAATCTTGCGGACACCGCATAAGATAAGAATGAGGCACCCGCAAGCGGTTGGCTAATAGGCTTTGGGCGCTGCCGGCCACATCGACCTGCTTGCCGGATATCCACATCTGATTCAGGCTGTCAAAAGACATTTCATGAACCGGTATGATTTCGTCAAAATGATTTGCTGATTGCTGATGAACTTCGTTGATAACGGTTTCAAGGGTGGTGATTATAGGCATGATATTCTCCTTTTTATTGGTTTTGGGATTATTTAAGGTGGATTTTGAGGCGCTGGAAGGGCTTCAGCCTTCCTCGTATGCTTCTTGGATTAAGCCCTGGTCTGCGAAACTGAAATATTGGTCATCTTCCATACCGATAATCAAATGTTCAAGAACTCTGACCCCCATGATACGGGATGCTTGAATAATCCTTTTGGTGATGGCTTTATCTTCAGCAGAGGGTATCAATTCTCCACTAGGGTGGTTGTGGGCAAGGATCATGGCTGCTGCATTTGCCAATATTGCTGGCTTCAGGACTTCCCTGGGATGAACGGAAGTCGATATCAGATTGCCGGTTGAGACAATATTCAAGCCGATGGTTTTATTTTTAGCGTCCAGCAAAAGAACACAGAACTGCTCCCGGTCCGGCTGGCCCTGCAATTTGATAAGGTTCCGGATCAAGTTCTGGGCCTGGGATGAATTGCTCAAACTGGTCTGTTCAAACCTGATGTGCTCATCCCTGACCAGACTTACACGGTAAATAGAGATGAATTTCCGGCGTTTGGGCTTTGATTCCGTGACACTGCCGAAAAGGTCCTGCTGTTGAGATTCCTGTTTCATGGCTCCTCCTGATAAAAGAACCGGCACCCGGAGAATTACCCCGGATACCGGCTTTTTTAATTGTTGTTAAAAATGTTAAAGATAAATGAAACTGCATTGGTCAAAATTGATTTCCCAGGGTCCGAGATCCGGGTTGGAAGAAAAACCGTTGTTGACCCAGATACCGGCGTTGAATACGTTGGGATGGTGCTTCTGATCAAAGTCGATGAACAGGTTGCAGATGTAACACCACATTTCCTGGCCGACGGTGGGAAAGCCTTCCACTCGTTCTATCTTTTCCCAGTCCGGGATGAACAGTTTGTAAATCCCTGTCAGGGCGGAGCTTTGATGGTCTGCTTTCTCGAAAATCTCCTGTATCCTTTGCTGAAGGGTTTGCTTGTTCAGGGTTGGAATTGATGCGGATTTGCCGGTCTTTCTGGTGATGGTGGTTTGCATGGTACCTCCTTGTTTTGAAAATAAAAAACCCTCCAGGATTGCTCCAGGAAGGCGTCAAATTTTAGATTTACGGGTTATTTGACTGTTTTACATGATGAGTTCCACAAGCCTTTTGATGGCATTAAAAGGGCTTAATTTTCCAGTTTCAAGAGCTTCTTTGACCTGGTCCCCCTGGAGGAAAATCTCACCCTGTTTTTCGGGTCCTTCAAAGATTTCAAGACCGACATAATCAAGACGGTGATTTCTGGATAAGACAAAGATTTCTTTGCCATCCCGATAAACATCAATGTCATCCTGATATCCAGCGGACAGCTTGTGTGTATGGCTCCCAGATTTATCCTGGAATGTGATGACCATGCACGGGCTGTGTCTTTTTGCATGAAGCATCTCCCAGAAATCCTCTTTGCTGATGCAGTAATTATGGATTTTTCGCATGGGAGGCTCCTTTCCTGTTGAATGAGCACGACGGACATTTGGTTTTATCTCGGCAGGCTGAACAGATTTTTCCAGGGTCCAGGGTCCTGCCCAAGTAATCAAAAATGTCAGCATGGGTTCTGGTCATAGACATTTCCATTGCCCACGCAATCCTTCTTAATATGGCGCTGTGATGCTGGGAAAGTTCAGGAGTATAAGCCATGGCTGAATCCTCCCTGATAAGCGATACTCTTTTGAAGGATGATGATCTTACACTCGGGGCAAGATATTTCTTCACCCAGACCTGACCGGGTGATTTTCTTACAGTTCGGGCACTCGATTTCAAGGATATCCTGGGGTTCAGGAAGGGGCCATCCCTGGGCTCGGCAGATTCTTTCTATTTGGTGGGCTGGGCGGACTTGCCAGAAAAGGTCATTTTCAATCTCAAAAATACCTTTGACCTGGATCTCGTCCAGATCATGAAATGAAAAATATCCCCACTCTGCCATCTGAAAATCGTTATTCAGAATCGCAAAGCCCCAGAAAGAATCTTCTCCGTCAAATTCGCTAACATACCAGTCGCAATTTCCGATGAAAAAATGAAGATAGATGGGCTTGTCTTTCAAAGGGGTTCCTTCGGTCTGGTAAAGTTTCGGGATGCTTGCTAACTGTTCTTTTGTTGGTTTATTCCACATGATTTTTTCTCCTATGTTGTGGCTGGTTTTCAGCCGTTTAAATGCTGGATAAATCTTGAAGCCTGAGCTCTGTCCAGGCGGTCTAAATCCTTTTCATACAGCCTCTGAACTGCCTTATTCAGTCCTTCTGTGGTCAGTCCTCTACGTCCTGCGATTTTCTCAATCAGGTCTCTTTGTTTCTGGGTGATGGGTTTGTCTTCAGGAAGTGTGCTGTTACAATTTGCCCCTGATGGCAGATCGTTAAAATTACATTCTGACCTGTTTGTCGGATCGTTTTGATAACAATCTGTCACCTTGGTTAAAGCGTGCCGATGTGTTTTAACGAAAACGCCTGAAAGGCCGGAAACCTGGATGGTGGCATCGATAAAAGCTGATTTGGCAGCCATCCTGATTGCCTTGTTCAAGTTCCATCCTTCGTCACGGATATGACGGGCACCGCTACCCTGTGCCACTACTGTTCCATTGCTCGTTTTCAGCTCACATTTCAGGATCACTCTTGAAATCTCCTGTTTGTGAACACAGGCAAGCTCGTACTGGTAAAGATTGGGGTAGCATGCTGTCAGGCCCAGGACATTGATGATAAGTTCTGCGCCTCCCTTGAACAGCATGGGCCTTGACCAGTGTGAAAAAGTTGAACAACGAAATGGAATACCAGCCCTTGCATAGGGGCACCGTTGATCCAGATGCACTCTCCCGTAATGAACGTCTTCCTGTAAATTGTCCTGTATCCACTTCAGCAGTGTTTTCCGGTTCTGCTCCCGTCTGTTCAGGGCATTGGTAAAGGTTTCTCCGGGAAGATCCAACGGACTGGATGGAAATACCGAGATTGAACCGGACGGTTCCTTGTCTGGCGCTGGCGGATTTTCTGGCGGCCGGAAAAATCTCTTTAACGTGTCACTCTCTGATAGCTTGATCATACGCAATCTCCTTTGATTATGGTTAAAAATAGAAAAGGCCATCCCGGTGAAGGAACGGCCTCATGATCTGGTAATGAAATGTTAGGGGCTGGTTAAAAACCCATGCCGATGAGTTTTCCATGGAAACGGTGGTCTTTACCGCAACAATCCCTTTTCCCGCAAACAAAGCATCTTCCGATCAGGTCCTCATATTCTTTTTCTTTCAGGATTTTGCTGTATCCGCAGGAACACTTGAAAACCTTATCCCTGGGCAGATAGGTCCTTTGAGGATGCTTCATTGGGCTCTGGCAAAATGGGCAGGGAATGGGGGCTATCGTTTTCTTGTTCATGATTTCGTTCTCCTTTTGATTAAGTGGGGGGGGATGGTTGATTTTATGGATGGGAAAAACTGTGATACTGATGGGTTGGGTAAATGCCTAAAATGCTGAAAAGGCTGAAAGGCTTGTCAATAAAGCCCCTAGCCCCTATAATATTTTAAATCGGAATTAAAAAACCTTCAAAAGC
>JAMPXP010000011.1 GCA_023701135.1 Desulfobacula sp.
CTCCAGTGCCGGGGTCTTGGCATGAAGGTCTTTGCCTATGACGAAAACGCCAACCCCGTCATCGGCAAACAGGGCGAACTGGTCTGCACGGCCCCCTTCCCCTCCATGCCCATCTATTTCTGGGGGGACGCCGACGGCTCCAAATACCGCTCCGCCTATTTTGACGAATACCCCAATGTCTGGACCCACGGGGATTTTATCATGGTCACGGAAAGGGGCGGGGTCATCATGTACGGCCGGTCCGACGCCACTCTCAACCCCGGCGGGGTCCGCATCGGCACAGCCGAGATTTACCGCCGCCTCGACGCCATGCCCGAGCTGGAAGACTCCGTGGTGGTGGGCCAGCCCTGGAACAACGATGTGAGGGTCATCCTCTTTGTAAAACTGGCCCCGGGCTATGAACTGGATGAGGCCCTCAAGAAAAAAATCATGGCCGACATCAGGCTCAATGCCTCTCCCCGCCATGTCCCGGCCAAGATCATCCAATGCCCGGATGTTCCCTATACCCTCAACATGAAAAAGGTGGAACTGGCCGTGAAAAAAATGATCGAAGGCAAAGAGGTCAAAAACAAGGACGCCCTGAAGAATCCCGAAGCCCTGGATTTCTTCGGCAGTATCCCGGAACTGAAAGCGTAAGCCCGCCCACATAACCCTCTCCCCCGGCGGCCATGCCGCCGGGGGAAGGGCCTTCGAATACACCGAGTTACCGCGAAAAACTGCTCGACTATTTTCTTTACAATGATCCCATATCCTGGTAGTAATTTTATGAGGAAAAAGGATTCACTTTAGCCTGCAACCCGTATTTAAAACCGAATCAGAGTCTCTGGACAAATGGTTGATCCCCCGAAAGACAATTTGAACCTGCCATCGGCAGGAATCAAGATCATCAGCATCGGTTTGATTTTTGGTCTGGGATTCCTCTATTTCTCAGGTTATATGGCCTATCGATTTATGGGGGAAACCAGGGCTCAAAGACTGGATCACCTGAAACAGACCGTTCAGATTGCACGAAATACCATCGAGCCGATATTGATCCGGTGCCGTTCCCGGGAAATATCGAAAACCGAGGCCCGGGACCAGATCCGCAACATCATTAGAAAAATGGTGTATACGGATCACACCGGCCAAAATTATATTTTCATGAGCGCTTATGACGGGACCATGCTGGTTCAACCTTTTGAACCTGACAATGAAATGCAAAACAAATGGGATCTGAAAGATTTCCATGGGGTTTATATCATAAGAGCGCTGGTGGATGCTGCAAAATCAGGAAAAGGATATGTCTCATACCATTATAAAAGACCTGGGCTGAATGATCCTGAAGAAAAAATATCCTTTGTCATTGGAATCCCGGAGCTGGACTGTTATATCGGCACAGGTCAGTACATGACCGATTTGCGCAAAAGCCAGAGGGCTTATATCAAAAACACGGTCCTTTTGTCCGCAGCTCTTTTGATCCTGCTCTTTGTGCTGGTGCGGTCATCAATGGGAGAAATCAGAAGGCAAAATCTCATGCTGCACCGCGAGAACGAATCTTTGAAAACTGCCGAAAAAGCACTTCGAAACAGTGAAAAAAAATATCGCGAATTACTGGAGCAGTCCCCCATAGGCCTCGCTTTAGCCCGGATGGATGGCCGGTTTGTATCCATTAATCCCGCCTATTCGAAAATAATCGGCTATTCAATGGAGGAGGCTTTAAATCTTTCTTTCTGGGATATCACACCGGAAAAATATAATGCAATTGACCGGCAAATGATGGACCAGATTGCATCAGATGGAAAATACGGACCCTATGAAAAAGAATATGTCCATAAAGACGGACAGTTAGTACCGGTAAGGCTCAGCGGGATGGTTGTCGTCCGGGAGGACGAAAAATTTATCTGGTCCAGTGTCGAAGATATAAGCGCACTGGTTAACGCGGAGAAAGAAAGAAACCGGCTGGAAGAAAAATTACGCCAATCACACAAGATGGAGGCGATAGGAGCCCTTGCCGGGGGCATAGCACACGATTTTAACAACATCCTTTTCCCCATTCTGGGACATACAGAGATGCTGATGGCGGATGTTGATAAAGACAGCGAATTTCACAAGAGACTCAGGAAAATATACGACAGCAGTTTAAGAGCAAAAGATCTGGTCAAACAAATTCTGACCTTCTCCCGGCAGGAAAAAACCGAATATAAATTATTGAGGGTCCAAAGCATTATTAAGGAAGCATTAAAATTGCTTCGATCTTCAATGCCGGCGACAATCGACATCAAACAGAACATCCAAACGGACTGCAGCCCGGTCAAGGCTGATCCCACACAAATTCACCAGATTATCATGAATCTGTCGGCAAATGCCTACCATGCCATGGAAAAAACAGGCGGTGAATTGAACGTCAGTCTGAAAGAAATCGAAATCGGAAGACATGACCGGCCAAACCCGGAATTAGAGCCAGGCTCCTATGTCTGTTTGACGGTTTCGGATCAGGGCGTGGGCATGGACAAGGATTTAATCCAAAAAATTTTTGACCCGTTTTTTACGACCAAAGAAAAAGGGAAAGGGACAGGAATGGGACTCTCGGTTGTGCATGGAATCGTTAAAAACATGAAGGGGGCCATTCAGGTATCCACTGAGCCTGGCAAGGGAACCACATTCACTGTATATTTCCCATCGGAAAATATCTCCTTTACAGAACAACAGCATTACCAGGAACAGGAGCCGGTCAGGGGCGGGAATGAATCTATTCTGCTGGTGGATGACGAAAATTATATTATCGAGATGGAAGGAGCGATGCTGGAGCGGATGGGATATACAGTCTCTTCATGGTCCAGCAGCGTTGAAGCCCTTGAAGCTTTTCGGGCCAACCCGGACCAATTTGATCTGGTCATAACCGACATGGCCATGCCCAAATTATCCGGCCATCAATTGGCAGCAGATTTGATCAAAATCCGCCCTGACATACCCGTACTGCTGTTAACCGGGTTTAGTGAAATGATGTCTGAAGAGCAGGCTGCATTGTGCGGCATTAAGGGGTTTTTACTCAAACCGGTTATCATGAGGGATCTTGCCCGAAAAGTGCGCGAACTGCTTGACGCCACTGGTGTCCAGCCAGGGAAACAATAGCCGGATGCCATGGGTCCCGGTCTTGTCTCTGGAAGCAATACAGCTATTTCGGCCGAAACATGGAGACCCATTTTAAAAATAATGCTATTTGTCTTGTTGAAGCGCTTTTCAAAAAAAAACAAAGGATGAGCGCTCTGGATGATAAATGCAAAGGAGGTAATCATGGAAAAACAGGATACAAAAAATCCCTTAACTTCGGTGGATCGCAGGGGATTTCTCATTGCGTCGGCAGGCGCCCTGACCTGGCTTGCCACGGGCGGGGTTTTCAATACCGCTCTGGCAGACCAGCCCCATTTGCTGCCCCCTCTCCCCTATCCTGAAAACGCATTGGACCCTGTCATCACCGCCAGAACCATGGGGTTCCATTTTGGCAAACATCATCAGGGGTATGTGAGCAACCTGAATAACCTCATCACAGGAACGGAATATGAGGGCCTGGCCCTGGAGAAAATTATTGCCGCCACTGCCGGCCGGCCGGAAAAAGGGGCCATCTTCAACAATGCCGCACAGATATGGAACCATAGCTTTTACTGGCAAAGCCTGACGCCCAAGGGTGGGGGCGAGCTGCCGGCAGCCCTGAAACAGAAAATCGAAGCCTCTTTCGGCAGTGTGGACGCCTGCAAAAAAGAGTTTGGGGCGGCAGCCCTTTCACAGTTCGGAAGCGGCTGGGCCTGGCTCGTTATGGACGGTGGCACGCTCAAGATCGTAAAAACCGCCAATGCCGATCTGCCGTTAACCTCAGGCTTGAAACCGCTGCTGACCATTGATGTGTGGGAGCATGCCTATTACCTGGATTACCAGAACCGGCGGGCCGACTATGTGACCGCTGTGCTCGACAAGTTGATCAACTGGGAATTTGCCCTTCAGAACATCGGATGATCATGACGGGAATCAGTAATTGCCGATCTGAAATTCATGGGAACTGATAGAACCCCGTCCGTCATTGGTTTCCGCCACTTCCCGGATGCTGCACCGGGAATAGGGCTGATGAAGGGTCAGGGAAGAATGGGCCGCCATCACCCGTGTTCCGGGTTCGATTTTTTTTGCAACCTTGAGTTCCGGCAGTGCTGTTTTTCTTAAAGAAAATACGAGCAGCCGTTTTTTTTCATCGGAGAGTTCCAGGTTGTGGGTTTCAATTTTTTTCATGAGGGCTTGTTTCTCGGCGATTTCACGGATAATGGCATCCTGGCGATCAAATCCTTTGTTGATTTCTTTTCCGGCAGTATCCATATCATTTTTGATTTTCCTGGCCGCGGTCAGGAGTTTCTCGTCCGCGGTCATCCGGCCGGATGTTTTCAAAGCATCCGTTTTCTCTTTAATGAGCTTCATCTCAAGCTGGGCCCGATCCTGAACATAGGCATATTTGGAAATAATGCCGTGAAGACTTCGGTCTTCCTCTTCCAATTGTGAGATTTCGGTTTCAAATTTCTGAATGGCTGTCTTGTTCATATGTATTTTTGAATCGATTTCATTCACCAAAAGGTTGATCTGTTCATCCACCCCAACGGTGAGGATTGAGGGTTTTGATTTTGGATTTCCGATGGTGCCTGCGCGGATCCCCAATTTTGCTGAAATGGTGGAATTGATGATCAGGCCGCCGTCATTGATACAGGCCCCGCTTAAACATATTTTTGAATCAATGATCTCCTTTTGAACAATAAAATCACCAAAGGCGTTGATTTTTGAATTGCGAACAAATTTAGCCTGGACCGATCCCTTGACCTTGACCAGTTCGGTATCCACAATACCGAGAGAAACATTCAGGTCGCCAGTGATATCAATTTCAGCCCCACGAATTTCCTTGGCTGTCAAGGAAGCGCATTTTACTTTGAATCCCTCCTTAACCATTCCGTTGACAATGACGTTCCCGTCAAAATGAACATGGCCGGTTTCAAAGCCGAGATCTCCTTTAATCTGAAATTCCGGGTAGACGGAAATATTACCCAGAGCGTCCAGATGGGGCTGGCCCGATGTTGCCGCATAAATCCGGGTACCGTCTTCAGCCGGCCGTGATCCGGGTCCTGCTGAAAAAATCAGATCATCGGGCCTATCCATCAGGATCTGTTTTCCAAATACATCCATCCCGGGAGGGCCGTACTCAGGATTGATTTTTGCCGCCAGAAGCGTCCCCTCTTCTACATGGGGAATGTCTCCCCTGTCCCGGAAATCAATGCTCCCGTCTTCATTTATTTTTCCTGCATGAAGATAATCAATGGGGAAATGATAGCGAATTTCAGCCTCTTTTAAACATTTATGGGCCTTCCCCTCTGCAATGACAAAGGGTCCATTTCCGGACCGGGCTTCAAAAAGCCAGGATTCAATATCATAATCCATTTTTATGCCGTAGGTGATGTTCTTCTCTTGGAGGAACGCCTTGACATGGGAGAGTTCAAGAAACCGCGAATCTGTCTTTTTGATGCTGAGGAAGGCTTTGATCCGGTCCGCGGACACGCTTAACTCAAAAATATCATCAAGGAGGATGTCCCTTGTCCCTTGATATGAAGAGGGGGCCGTCTTTTGACGGCTTTCAAGAAGCGCATAGAAAAGAGGCAATACCTTATCCACCAGATCCTTATGGTCCTCATTCAAAGGGGTTGATTCAAATACCGTCTTGTATAACACCGGGGCAAGGATAATCCCGGCAGAAGAAGCCATGTCTTCAAGCATGCGTTTGATTCTATCCTTGATGGCTAAAAATTCTAATACAAAGTTATCCGTAGAAAAGGAGAGGGCCCGGGCTGCCAAAACATCTTCCAACAGAACGGGTTTGTAGTCATGGGACGATAGATCCAGGAAACGAAGCCGGGTTTCAAGAAGCCGGATTTCTTTATTTTTTTGCTCAAGCCGGGACGAATATAAAAGGCTTTTTTTCTTATAGTTCACCGCCAGTTGGGTCAATTGCCGGTTCTGACGCCGGGTCAGACGTTTAAAATTCTCTTGTTTTTGAAACATGGTATACTGGTGGCAGCATCGATTCACCTGGAACAGAAGATCCTCATCATTAAAGGGAATCGTCAGACAGGAATGAATTCCTACAAAATTAACGGTATGGATCAGGGATTGGGGATCAGAAAAATCGACAATTAAAATTTTCTGCGTATGGGGTGAGAGATCGCTCACCTTTTTCAGAATTTCATCTCCTTTCATCTTGGGCATCATATAGTCGGAAATGACGACACTGTAAGGAGACGGTCCGGAACGCTCAAGGTCGTCCAGCGCTTCGTGGGATAACCGATACGCGTTCACCCGGTATCCGTTTCCAGATAAAACAGCTTTCATCCGCGTATTCAGGTCAGCGTCGGATTCGACCACAAGAATTTTATGCTGTTGATCTTCTGGAATGGCGGCTCCTTTCGGTTTCCATTTGTTTATTCTTTCAAAAGGGCTTGGGGCATCTCAACCCCTTTTCTGGAAGCCAGTTCCTGAAATTCCTGAAATATCTTCCCGGCAACGGCCCTATAAAATGCATTCAATTGCTCTTCCCCAAACATGCCCTTTTCTTTCAGGATATCTTTAATTTCATCCATATAGTCCCTGTCTTGAGAACCTCTTTCAAGGCGGTCCGCCAACCGGGCAATGTGTTTATTTTTCTGAAGAAGCGTTTCCTGGTATTCCTCATCTTTTTTTTTCAGCGCGGTATTTAAGGCATACAGTTTGGTATTCTGTTTTTTTGCAAGGGAGAGTAGCCGGAGGTTTTCCATGACCCGTTCATACTGTCCAAGTCCTTCCTTAATCGCCTCGACCAGTTCTTTATTGTCCCAGGGTTTTATAATATAGCGATGGATAGCCCCTCTATTGACCGCATCGCTCACGGTCACCATATCGGCATAGCCTGTGATGAGAAAACGAAGGGTATGGGGTGAAATCTCGCCGGCTTTCTCAAGAAATACCGGGCCGGTCATACCCGGCATTCTCTGATCTGAAAGAATCAGTGAAACAGGGGTGGACGTCTTTTCCATCCAGGCAAGGGCTTCATTCCCGGACGGCATATACACACATTTTACGCCCAGGCCTTTAACAATGCAGCCAAGGGCAAGGCCGATGGATTCTTCATCGTCCACAATCAATATGGTATGGTCACATTTTTTTGGCATTTGCTCTCTAATACAGTTTGGTTATGGACCGGACTTCAGAAACGAGAAAACATGCTGAATGATTCTATCGCTTTTTTTTTCCTTTTTTCAAGGTTTTTCTCTGTTCAATTTCCTTGAATGTCTTCAATCCCGCGCGTCCAGGACCTCTCTGATTTTAGCAGCCATGTCTTTGTTGGAAAACGGTTTCTGGAGAAAATGCACCCCCCTGTCCAGCACCCCCTGGTGGGCAATGACATCGGCCGTATACCCGGACATGAACAAAACCTTGATATCCGGATAAAAATTTTGTATTTGCCTGCTCAGATCCCGGCCGTTCATTTCCGGCATGACCACATCGGTGATGATCAAGTGAATATCCCCTTCATGGGTTTTTGCCGTTTCCATGGCCTGGCCGGGAGTGGCTGCCGCCAGAACCGTGTAGCCCAGTTCCATAAGAATCCGTTTGCCCAGTTTGAGAATAGAGGCCTCGTCTTCAACGATAAGAACTGTTTCCCCTCGGCCCATCCGGATTTCAACAGCCTCTTTCGGTCGGATTTCCCCTGCTTCTCCGGTATAGCGCGGCAGGTAAATCCTGAAGGTCGTGCCTTTTTCCGGTTCGCTGTATACATTGATAAACCCGTTGTTCTGTTTGACAATGCCGTAAACGGTGGCAAGGCCCAGACCGGTTCCCTGACCCAGGCCCTTGGTGGTGAAAAAGGGCTCAAAAAGACGTTCGAGGGTCGGTTTGTCCATGCCGCAGCCGTCATCGCTCACCGCCAGCAGGACAAAATCCCCTGGAACGAATCCCGGGTGTTCGGCGCAATACGCATTGTCAAAGGAGATATTATCCGTTTCAATGGTGATCTTGCCCACACTGCGGATCGCATCCCGTGCATTGACACACAGATTGGCCAGAACCTGATCAATCTGGGACGGGTCTGCCATCACCGGCCATAAACCGGATTCAGGGTTCCAGGAAAGGTCGATGTCTTCACCGATAAGCCGCCTGAGCATTTTGAGAGTGCTTTCCACCGCATCATTCACATTCAGATATTTGGGGTTGATGGTCTGTTTGCGGGCAAAGGCCAGCAATTGCCGGGTGATATCAGTGGATCTTTGGGCGGCTTTGAGAATCTGTTCCAGGTCATTGTGGATCGGATCGGAGGCAGTTGTCTGATTGATAAGCATCTGCGTATAGCTGATAATGATGGTGAGCATATTGTTGAAATCATGGGCCACCCCACCGGCCAGCCGGCCCACGGATTCCATCTTCTGGGCCTGCTGGAACTGGGCTTCCAAAAGGATCTGTTCCGTAATATCCCGGTTGACGGCCACATAATTGACAATGGCGCCGGAGGCGTTGCACACGGGAGAGATGGCGGCGTCTTCGGTATAGAAGCTGCCGTCTTTGCGCTTATTGACCATCCGTCCTTTGAACGTATTTCCCTTGGAAAGGGTGGCCCGCAATTGATGGTAAAACGCCTCGTCCTGTCTACCGCTTTTCAGGATACGCGGATTTTGGCCGATAACTTCCTGCCGGGTGTATCCACTCACCTTTTCAAAGGCCTGGTTGACATATTGAATAATTCCCTCCGGGCTGGTGATGATCACCATTTCACCACTCTGTTCAATGGCGGCCATGAGCATGTCGCGAACAGCTTCGGTCTGCCTGGATTCGGTGATGTCAAGGAATGTCGAATACACCTGGTAGGGTTCGTCCTCCCCTTCTTTGAACTGGGGTACGGAGTTCACAAGGATCCAGACATAATCATTATGCTTTGGATTAAATACTCCCTGAATGAAATCTTTTACAATCTTTTTGGTTTTAAGCGCCACCATGGCCGGATGCCGGTCACCGGGCAGCTCCTTTTTATTCTTATCAACCGCTTTCCATCTTGGATCTTTGGATGTCCGTCCCTTCATCTGATCCAGGCTCAAACCGAGTATGTGTTGAGCTGCCGGATTGGCGGTAAGGATTTCTCCGTCTGCATTTTGATAGACCACTCCCTGGGCCATTGTTTCAAACAGGATGCGATATTCTTCTTCCTGCCGGCTCAATGCTTGTCTGGATCGTTTGATAATCTCATTCTGCCGATCAATGAGCCTGCCCATATGACGCGATATGAATATTGCCGCAAGCCCCGTAAAAATCGCCATTAATACGGTCAAAGCAGCCGAGATTATAGCCGGATTGATTTTCAGCCATTCTATGAAAGAGCTGGCCGTAAGCCCTCCCAGCATAACCGACAGGATGGACAAAGGAACCATGAAGCGCAGCAAATAGGCCCGCGTAGAATTTTCCGCAAATATTCTCATGGGAAAACCATCTCTTCGGGAAATTAGAATCCCCAGGGAAAGCAACAGAAATCCCAGGGCGGTGGTCAGCGCCATGGGAATCAGTGAGGTATATCCGTATAGCAGGGGGCTTCCATGGAAATAGGCCAGGCAGAATACAAAACTGATGGTCAGAACCAGGACGGCCAGGCTGCCTCCGATATATTCGATCCGCTTGCCCGGGGGGCTTGGTCCCTGATGAAGGATGAGGCACCCCAGGGCCATTCCTGAAAGAAGAAAACAGATCCCCGTAACCGGAGACATCCTTCCGACAGGTATCCCGTCATGGAATGAGCTGACCGGCACAAGGGCCTGTTCAAAAACAAGGTCCATCCCCATCATATGCCCCGCCATCTCCATTAAACCGAAAAGAGATACCATGAAGGTCAGGACCGACAGAACAACCGTTCTTGTCCTGGAAAGAGGTTTTGTGTTCAAAGCCGGAAGAATCCCTCCCAGGATCAAGAAACCGATGGCTGTGGCTGGCGCCATTGGAATATAGTCTTTATGGATGCTTGCCAGCAGCTCCAAGCCGGGCAGATAGCCCAGAAGGCCCATGACGGACAATATGATGACGCCTAGGGCGCATAAATTAAATGAAATTTTGGATACGGATTTCATTGGGTCCCCTATTTCAGGACATCGTTAACTGTCTACTATATCGCAGGAGGGCATCATTTGCAATCGTGTCCTGGCGCGCCCGGAGGGATTCGAACCCCCGGCCTACGGATTCGAAGTCCGACGCTCTATCCAGCTGAGCTACGGGCGCACAGGTCCGTGAAGCGACTATTAGATACCATAATGAAACCCATTCCGCAATGGGTTTCATATTTTCAAGATCATGAACACATATTCGCCCTTATTAAAATCAACGGTCAGGTTTGCACCCCTTCCTTCTGCATATCTGATCCAGAAGGGCCGGTCCGGAACGCCGCATTCATAATTGGGGTAGAATTCCCCTGTCTTTCCGTTCTTCCATGACAGGATCATGGGATGGCCGCACCGTTCAAAGGCTTTTTCCTTGGCCATCTGCCTGGCCTGGGAAAAATCAAAGGCAGGATCATGGATATCAATATTCAGGACTTCTTTTGTTTTGTCCGGGTTTATTTCAAATATCTGGGTCATATGTCACCTCATTTTTTTAGGATGCGAATGGGAGCGTATCAAATCCTTTTTCCCATCCTTTCTGTATTATATGACCGGGTTTTAAATTGACAATGCTCATCATTAAACGTAGAACCCGGAAAGAAAATGGAAAAACAGAAGAAATACAAATGGCCCGTCCGGATTTTAAAATTCCTCCTAGGCCTGTTCGCTTTTACCCTTTTTCAGGTGGCTTCTCTTCGGTTCATTAATCCGCCGGTAACCCCCAATGTGGCCTGGGAACGGGTGGAAGCTTTTGTCAAAGGGAAACCTGAAAAGCAGCCGGTTTATCGCTGGAAAAATATCGAACAGATTTCGCCGCATCTGAGAAGGGCGGTGATGGCTTCCGAAGACCAGCGGTTCCTGTCCCACAGGGGATTTGATTTCAATGAAATACAAAAAGCTTACAACAGCCTGATCCGGGAGAAAAAACTGCGGGGGGCCAGCACCATCAGCATGCAGACGGCCAGAAGCGTATTCCTTTTATCCAGCCGCCACGTTTTCCGGAAACTGGCGGAAATTTATTATACGGTTTTGATTGAAGTCTTCTGGAACAAACACCGGATTCTTGAAATGTATCTCAATACCGTTGACTGGGGAACAGGGGTGACAGGGGCGGAAGCAGCGGCCCAAAAATATTTTTCCAAGAGCGCCGGAGCCCTTACCCGGGAAGAGGCCGCCCTGATGACGGCCATCCTGCCGAATCCTCACAAATGGTCGGTTAAAAATCCGTCCGCCTATATCCGGATGCGGCAAAACCAGATCATGAAGGCCATGCACATGATGCCCCTCATCTGATCCTGGTTTAAATGGAGTCCTGTTTTAAGATGGGGTGAGCGAAGGGGCTTGAACCCTCGGCCACCAGGGCCACAACCTGGTGCTCTACCAACTGAGCTACGCCCACCATCAAAAAACTTTTCTTAATTATCAGACCCAGAGTTTTTTATCAATAGTTTTTTATTTCCAAGGAGGTCAACCCCCCATCTAATTCGATCCGGCAGGTCTTCACCCCATGACCCTGGTTTTTGTCATTGACCTTAAAGCCTTGTTTGACTATTATCCTCGGCATAACACTAGATTAATAAGGAAATACGCATGAATTCACTCCTCATCTTTATTGTCCGACTCATTCTGGGACTTGTTTTCGGCATCCTTCTCATACGGCTGTTCAGGCCGGAATGGGGAATCTTTCATGGGGTCGGAGCAGGACTCGTCCTGGTGGCACTGGCTTATGCCATGGTCTTTTTCAGAAAAAAAAAACAAGAATAATTCTCGGGGTTTTATACAAGTGGAAAAAAATATTATTTTAGGCACCGCAGGCCATATCGATCATGGGAAGACAAGCCTGGTCCGGGCTTTGACAGGGATTGAAACCGACCGGCTCAAGGAGGAAAAGGAAAGGGGCATCACCATCGAACTGGGGTTTGCCTTTCTTGACCTTCCCAATGGACAGCGGGTGGGCATTGTGGACATGCCGGGCCATGAAAAATTTGTCAAAAACATGGTGGCCGGTTCCAGCGGTATCGATGTGGTGGCCATGGTCATTGCCGCCGATGAGGGGGTCATGCCCCAGACCCGGGAGCATATGGAAATCTGCAACCTCATGGGAATCCGGGACGGCATGATCGCCCTGACCAAGATCGACATGGTGGATGAAGACCTCCTGGAACTGGCCCTGGACGATATCCATGAATTTGTGAAGGGAACCTTTCTTGAGGGAAAACCCATTGTCCCGGTCTCCTCCGTCACGGGCCAGGGCCTTGATGCCTTTGTCAAAACCCTGGAATCCATCTGCACCCATTTGCCGGAGCGTAAATTTTCCTCCATCTTCAGGCTTCCCGTGGACCGGGTCTTTTCCATGAAAGGCTTTGGTACCGTCATTACCGGCACCCTGGCCTCGGGCAGTATCCATGTCGGGGATGATATCATGGTCTACCCCCGCCGGATCGTGTCAAAGGTCAGGGGCATCCAGGTTCACAGCTCCGGCGTTGACATTGCAGGCCCCGGCACCCGGACCGCCATCAATTTCCAGGGCCTGGACAAGGATTCCGTCAACCGGGGAGATGTTCTTTCCACGCCGGACACCCTCATGGAAAGCTATATGGTGGACGCCCATTTCCATTATTTGAAAAGCAATGGAAAGCCTGCCAAAAACAGGACCAGGATGAGGTTTCACTACGGCACCAGCGAGATCCTGGGGTATCTCATGCTGCTGGACCGGGAGGAACTGATGCCCGGAGAAGAAGCCTGCGTCCAGTTCCGCCTGGAATCCCCGGTCTGCTGCATCAAGGACGACCGGTATGTCATCCGGAGCTATTCTCCCGTCAAAACCATCGGCGGCGGGGCCATATTGAACCCGGCCTCCCGGAAACACAAAACACCGGACAAAGCCGTGATCCAGGGCCTGGAATCCCTGCTCCTGGATGATCCAGAACAGACCATCGCCTATTTTCTGTCCTTAAAAGAGCATGAGGGCCTGTCCTTTTCAGAACTGAGGGTCATGACCAATATCCCGGATAAAAAACTGACGGCCGGCCTCCAGAAAATGCTGGCCAAACAGCAGGTCATCCTGACGGACAAGGAAAAACAGATTTATATCAGCGGCAGTTTCTTCGACGCCTTTAAGGAAAAACTGCTTCAAAAACTGACTGCCTATCATCAAGAAAACCCCTTAAAGGAGGGCATGCCCACCCAGGAACTGAAATCCAAATTCCAGTATATTGATGATGCCAAATTTTTTAACCTTTTGTTTGCCAAACTCACCAAGGAAAACCTCATCCTCATTGATAAAAACATCATCAAGCGGTCCGGCCATGAGGTGGAGCTCCAGGTGGATCAGCACGCGGTCAAGGAAAAAATCAAAAAAATATACACGGACTCGGGCCTGACCCCGCCTTTTTTCAGAACCGTGTGTGAGGACCTGAAGCTGGATAAAAAGACCGCCACGGATGTTCTCCACATGCTGGTGGATGAAAAATCCATCGTCAAAACCAAGGATGATCTGTATTTTGACGCCAGGGAAATCCAAAAACTGGAAGAAAAACTGATCGCCTTTCTCAAGGAAAAGGAGTCCGTCTCAACCCCTGATTTCAAGGATATGATCGGCGTCTCCAGAAAATATATCATTCCCCTCATCGAATATTTTGATTCCACCAATCTGACCATACGGGTGGGGGATACCCGGCAGTTGAGACGGAAAGTTTAGAGGATTTCCGCGGAAAAGGCTTCCACAATACCGTTCAGAAAGGTCCTGCCTTCCAGGTTAAGGAAAAACCGGCCGTTCTCAATGCTTCCCAGATTTTCGCCCAGAATCCGGGAGAGGATAATTTCAAACCTTTTTGTAAAGGGCAATTGAAACCGGTCCTGGAATTGGCCCAGGTCAATTCCTTCCAGGGTGCGAAGCCTTAACATGATAAACTCAATCATTTTCTGTTCCGGACTCAGGATCTCGCGGTCTTCCACCGGGAGCCGGCCCGAAGAAAGATCCGTGATATATCCGTCAATACTCCTGTGATTCCAAGATCTGACCGCTCCGTCATAGGAATGGGCCCCTGGCCCGAAGCCCAGGTAGGAAGCCATATGCCAGTATCTTGAATTGTGCCTGGAGCGGTTGGTCCTTCCCCTTGAAAAATTCGAAATCTCATAATGTTCAAACCCGTTTTGGGTTAAATATTGGGAGGTCGTTTTAAACAATAAAGACATCATGTCATTGCCCAAGGGAATAAAATCGCCCTGTTTCACCTGGTCTGCAAGAGGAGTTCCCGGTTCCAGGGTGAGCATATAAGCGGAAATATGGGAAGGCCGCATGTCCAAAGCCTTTTTCAAATCTTTGATCCAGGCGGTCCGGGTTTCTCCGGGAACGCCGTAGATGAGATCCAGGCTGATGTTTTCAAATCCTGCCGTTTCTGCGCGGTCAATGGTCTTGAGGGCTTCGCCGGCGGTATGAATACGGTTGAGGAATGCGAGTTTGGCGTCGTCAAAGGACTGGGCCCCGATACTGAGACGGTTGACTCCCGTCCCTTTCAAACCGGCAAGGTAATTGCCATCCACGGTGCCGGGATTGATTTCCACAGTGATTTCGGCATCCGGGGAAACCCGGAACCGGGTGTTAAGGGTTTGAAAGATCCGGTCAATTTGTTTTATATCCAGCAACGAGGGGGTTCCGCCTCCCAGATAAATCGTGTCAATCAGGCCATGGGGGGGCGAAAGATCGGACCCCTCCCTCAGATGTATCTCCATTTCAAGGGCCTTCAGATAATCAGGGATCAGGGAAAGGCGGGTCTCGGAATAAAAATCACAATAGGCGCATTTTCTGAGGCAAAAAGGGATGTGAATATATATGGATTTGGAATTACACAAACCGTTTCATCAGCTCGTCAATAACGGAATCGACATTGACGGGAGTGACCCCATAATAACGGCAGGCCTGTTTTACCCGGTCCAGGTGGGGGCTGTCCGCCATGTCCTCGGGGCCCCTGAAAAATCCCATTCTCCGGCCGATCTGGTAAAGGACCCGGTCCTCGGGGGTCAGCTCGAAAAAGCGGTCGATAATGGAGATCATTTTCTCCTTATCCTCCGGTAATTTGCCGTTAATGGTTTCAAACAGGTTCAGGATATGGTCACTTTTCACATGGGAAGTGATCCCGTCCAGGCTCTCCAGAAACAACCGGATTTCCTTGGCCATCATGGCATCGCCGGGTTTTTCGAATTCTCCCCGGGCCACCTGGGCGGATAATTCTGTTCCGTCGGTCACGGCCAGGGTTCTGAGCCGGATAAAATCAGGGTTGATGGAGTTCAGGGCCGACGCGGTTTCCATGGCATGTTCAACGGAATATTCAATGCCGCCAAGCCCGGGCATAACATATTCGGACAATTCCATTCCCGCCCCTTTGACCTTGAGCCCGGCCTTGATATGGACGGCCTTGGTGGTCCCTTTTCTGATATGCGCCAATACCCTGTCGGAACCGCTTTCCATGCCGATATGGATCCGGTTCAGCCCGGCCCGGGCGATTCTTTTCAGGTCCTCCTGCAGAATGCGGGCAATGGTGTGGCTCCTGGCATAGGAGGTGATTCTTTCAACGTTTGGGAAACAGGTCTTAAGATGGGAAAGGACCCTCACCAGGTCATCGGGCTTCATGATCAGGGAATTGGCATCCTGGAGAAAAACCGATTTCATTCCTTCCGCATACCAGTTCATGGCGGCATTAAAGGCCACCCGGTCCTTTTCCACAAAACTGCTGTACAGGGTGTCGATGACCTCATTGTCCATGAAACCGCCGGGCTTGATGATCTGTTGGATTCTCTCGATATAGCCGTGAAGAAAATCAATGTCTTTGATGATATGATCGACGGATCTGAGGGAGAACTTCCTTTTCTTATATACCCGGCAAAAGGTGCAGTGATTCCAGGGACAGTTCCGCGTCAGCCGGATCAAAAGGCTGTGGGCTTCACTGGGAGGACGGATGGGGCCCTGCTCAAAGCCTTCATAGACGTCTGTTTTCTTTTTTTTTTCTGCCATGGACCGTTCTCCACCCTTGTCTAAATTCTGTTCATTTGCCATCCAGGTTGCCGGAACCCGCAATCTGGAAAAATATAACCGCTGGCCTGTATAAAGTCAATGGGTTTGAAAAGCGGGAATTCCCTGCCTCTGCCCCTTTCCTGAATTTTCCGGACCCGGAAGCCCCTCTTCCGGAATTTCTTATTCCGAGACCTTGAAACCTTGGGGTTTATTGTGATACTTATCCATGATTCGAAAAAGGGGTTTACCATTAACCTATTGCGACCCTTGGGAGGTGACCATGCCTGGGTTTGAAATATTTGGAGATGAAGAAAAAAAAGAAGTGGCCGATGTCCTTGAGACCGGCGTTCTTTTCCGATACGGGTTTGAAAAGGCAAGGAACGGGCAGTTCAAGGCCCGTGAATTTGAAAAAACCCTTTGCAGCATCACGGGCAGCCAATACAGCCATCTGTGTTCCAGCGGAACCGCAGCCCTTTCCACTGCCCTTGCCGCCTGCGGCATCGGCGCCGGGGACGAGGTCATTGTGCCGCCTTTTACCTTTGTTGCCACCTTTGAAGCGGTTCTGACCGCCGGCGCCGTTCCCGTGTTCTGTGACATTGATGAAACCCTCTGCCTGGACCCGGACCGCATTGAAGCGGTGATCACCCCCAGAACCAAGGCCGTGGTGCCGGTTCACATGTGCGGATCCATGGCCAGAATTGACGAGATCCGGGATGTCTGCCGGAAAAAAGGCCTGATTCTCCTGGAAGATGCCTGCCAGTCCCTGGGGGCAACCTACCAGGGCAAAGCCGTGGGCACCTTCGGCCTGGCCGGATGCTTTTCCTTTGATTCCGTCAAAACCGTTACCTGCGGAGAAGGCGGGGGCATCATCACCGATGACAAAGCGGTCTATGAAAAGGCCGACCAGTTTGCCGATCACGGCCATGACCACCTGGGGGGCCCGGACCGGGGCGCCGACGGCCACCCCATCATCGGGACCAATTTCAGGATCAGTGAACTCAACGCAGCCGTGGGCCTTGCCCAGCTTAGAAAGCTGGATCAGATCCTGAACATCCAGAGGGAAAACAAGTACGCCATTAAAGACGCCATGGCCGACCTGCCCGGGGTCTCCTTCAGGTATATCCCCGATGCCAAAGGTGATTCAGCCACTTTTTTAAGCTTTTTCCTTCCCACGGAAGAAAGGACCCGGCAGGTGGCCAAAAATCTTGCCGCCAACGGGGCCGGATCTGCCTATTGGTATGACAACAACTGGCATTATTATAGAAAATGGCAACACCTGAAGGAAATGAAACGGGCTGCAAAACTCCCCTTTGAACTGTGCAGCAGCCTGCCCGACTATAAGGCCCTTGTCCTGGAAGAATCCGACAGTATCATGAAACGGACCCTGTCCATGCAGATCATGCTCTCATGGACCCAACAGGATATTGAAAACAGGATCAGCGCCATCATCACATCATTTAAAGCCTAGGAAAAAGGATTAGACATGTTTCGAAATTTCAAACTGGTGCCCCAGATCATATTCGGAAGGGGCTGTTTTGCCCAGCTCGACGACATCATTGAAAAACAGCGGACAACCCCGGATTCATGGGTTGTCTTTGTGGTGGATGACGTGTTCAAGGGCAAGGACCTGGAAAAAAGAATTCCCGTACACGGAAAGGACCTGCTCCTCTGGGTCAATGTGAAGGATGAGCCAAAAACTAAATATGTGGATGATCTGACCCTTCAGGTGAAGGTTTTTGCTCCCTTTCTGCCCTCCGCCGTCATCGGCATCGGCGGAGGCTCCAGCATGGACCTGGCCAAGGCCGTCTCCCTGATGCTGACCAATGAAGGCTCCTCCACCCTTTACCAGGGATGGGACCTGATCAAGAACCCGGCCGTTTACCACATGGCCGTTCCCACCCTGTCCGGAACCGGGGCCGAGGTTTCAAGGACCGCCGTCCTGACCGGACCGGAGAAAAAGCTGGGCCTGAATTCCGATTATACCGTCTTTGACCAGGTGGTGCTGGACCCGGACCTTACCAAGGGCGTGCCCAAAGACCAGCATTTTTATACGGGCATGGACTGCTATATCCATTGCATTGAATCCCTCCAGGGCACCTATCTGAATGAATTCTCCAAAGCCTACGGCGAAAAATCCCTGGATCTCTGCCGGGAGGTGTTTTTAAACGACCATGCAGACAGCGCTGACAAGCTCATGATGGCGTCCTTTTTCGGCGGCATGAGCATTGCCTATTCCCAGGTGGGGGCCTGCCATGCCCTGTCCTACGGGCTCTCCTATGTCCTGGGCACCCATCACGGCATCGGCTGCTGCATCACCTTTGACTACCTGGATGAAATCTATCCCGAAGGGGTGAAGGAGTTCCGCACCATGATGAAAAAATGCGGAATCGAACTGCCCCGGAATCTTGTGAAACACCTGAACGATGAAAAAATAGAACGAATGGTGACTGTGGCCCTGGGCCTTGCTCCCCTCTGGGAAAACTGCCTTGGCAAAGACTGGCAAACCATCATGACCAGGGATAAGGCAAAATCCTTATTCCTGAAAATGTAAAAGGGACACCATGACCCTTGCAGTCATCCCCTCCCGGTACGGTTCCAGCCGGTTTCAAGGCAAACCCCTGGCCCTCATTGCCGGAAAGCCCATGATCCAACGGGTATATGAACAGGCGAAACAATCGGCCGCCGTCACCCGGGTGGTGGTGGCAACGGACGATGAACGGATCTATAAGGCCGTCAAAGACTTTGGCGGCCATGCCGTCATGACCTCGGAAGCCTGCCGGTCCGGAACCGACCGGGTGGCTGAGACCGCAGAAATCCTGGGGCTTTCCCCCGATGACCTGGTGGTCAATATCCAGGGAGACCAGCCTGTATTCAACCCCCTGACCATTGATGAACTGATCTCTCCCTTTGGCCCGGACCCGGACCTGCTCATGTCCACCCTTGCGTTCAAGATCGTTGACGAGAGGGAAATTACCGACCCCAAGGATGTCAAGGTCACCTTTGACACCAATGGGTTTGCCCTGTATTTTTCAAGGGCCCAGATCCCCTTTCCGCGGGACCCGGACACCCGGGCGGATTTTTACAAGCACCTGGGGTTCTATGCCTATAAGAAAAAATTCCTGGATACCCTGGTCGCTCTTCCCACTGGAATTTGCGAAAACGTTGAAAAACTGGAACAGTTACGGGTGCTTGAATACGGATATAGGATCAAGGTGGTGGTCACCCCCTATGATTCTCCTGAAATAGACCTTCCCGTAGATCTGAAACGGATTGAAACCAGACTTCTGCAAAGTTGACACCATTATGAGAACCTTTTATAAAATACTGCACACCACCTGCGAAACCCGCTGGGGCGTAATTGAAAAACGGATTTACAATGAACTGGTCTGGATGAAGGAAACCGGGCACCATCTCATTCTGGTCTGTCCCAAGGACACCCCCCTTTTTTTAAAGGCAAAGGAATACGGGATAAAGGTCTACGGGATTGATTTTAAACCGTTTTCCTTTTTCAGGAATTATAAATTCCTGAAAAATTTTTTTTACAATGAAAAACCGGACATCGTCCATTCCCACGGGAAATACGATTCACGGATTGCCCTTTACGCAGCCCGGAAACTGAAACTTCCCTTACGGATTTTTTCTTACCACGGCAATTTCCGCCTCAAAAGAACATTCTGGAACCGAATGGTCTGCAACCGGCTCTGCCATTATATCTTTACCGCATCCCGCCATACCACGGGTTATCTGCAAAAAGTGTTCAAACTCAAAGACATGCGGGTCTTTACCATGCCTGCCGGGATTATAGCACCTGAAACCCTTCCTGAAAAAACCGGGGCCAAAAAAACGCTGGCTCTGGAACTGGGACTTGATCCTGAAACCAGATTCATCGGTTTTTCAGGCCGGCTATCAAAAACCAAGGGGATATCCACCCTTCTGGCCGCTTTTCAAACGGTAAGCGCAAGGCTGCCCGAATATCATCTGGTGATGTCGGGAGAGGGAACCGGTGAAGCCCTTAACATCCTGAAAACCATGGCCCTAGGACTAAAGATTGCGGATTCCATCCATTTCATCGGCGAAAAGGAAGACCCCTGGACTTTTTTCAGGGCACTGGACTGCCATGTTCTGCCAAGTCTCAGCATTAAGGATGAAGACCTCAGCCAAAAGCGACAATCCATGCTTTGCGCCATGCTCTGCGAAACCCCGGTCATAGGGCCAGCTTCAGGTCCGGTGGCCGATATCCTGGTCCATGAAAAAACCGGGCTGGTATATGAAGAATTCAATTCCCTGGATCTTGCCGATAAAATTTTTCAAACCCTTAAAGAAAAGGGTGCAAGCGGAGAACGGTTGGAAGCGGCCCGGAATTTTGTAAAAAAACACCATACCATGGATACCCTGGGCAGGGACATCATCCGGATTTACAGTCTTCACCAGATCCGGCGGGGCCGACCCACATTTCAGGACTGAGGCCCTTCAAGGTCATCAAGCCCCCTTTCGCAGCGCCAGGCAGGGGAGGCCAGGGTCTGTTCCAGCAGAATTTCGTTTTTTTCCAGGCAGACGGCCTTGTTTTCCCGGTGCCACAGGTGGTAACAGACAGCCCTGAAGGGGTGTTCCTTTCGTTTCAGCCCGTATTTGAAGAGGCGGGCCACAAATTCCGAATCCTCCCTGCCCCAGGCGGTAAATTCATGGTTGAACCCGTTGACGGCTTCCACATCTGCTTTAAAAAATCCCATATTGCAACCCCGGACCCCGGACATTTTCCGGTTCCGGGAACAGGGGAAAAACGGCATCCGGACAATGTGATGGGCATTGGAAATCCCTCCGGACAGGGCAAGGCAGAGGAGCCGGGCAAAGGACAGGGTATCCCTGAAATCAAAGCTGTCCGCGATTTTCTGGTTGACCAGGGCCCGTTTGCCCTGGAAGAAATACCCCTTTTCCGCCAGGGCCAGGTGGTCGGCCACAAAATACCGGGTGGGGATGCAGTCCCCGTCCATTAGAATCAGGTATTCCCCCTTGGCTTTCAGAACCGCCTTGTTCCGTATCATGGCAAGCCTGAACCCCTGGTCCTCATGCCAAACATGGCAAAGGGGCGGTCCGGGATTCTGCTCCAGCTCCACCATAAGCTCACGGGTTTCGGGTCCTGACCCGTCGTCGGCCACCAGGATCTCGTCCGGCGGCCGGGTCTGGCGGTAAAGCGCGGCAATGACTTTTTTCAGGGCCCCGGGCCGGTTATAGGTGGTGACAATAACGGAAATTTTCACAACAGCCCCGTTTTTTGATGGATGATCCCATGGACCTCCTCCACGCTCAACTCTTCCATGCATTGGAATTTGAATTTTGTACAGGGTTGCTGGGCATAACAGGGTGAACAGGATAGTTTTTTTTGGATCACGGTGTGGATGCTGCCGTAGGGGCCTGTCCGGATAGGATTGGCCGGGCCGAATATGGCGAATACCGGGATGTTCAGGGCCGCCGCCATGTGCATGGGACCGGTATCGTTGCAGACAAAGAACCCGGCCTTGGCGATGACCCCCAAAAGGTCTTTGAGCCCGGTTCTGCCGGCAATGGAAAGCGCCTTCCCCCTGGAATGCCGGACCGTATCTTCGGCAATATCTGCCTCGGCCGCCGAACTGATGATCACCGAAGGCAGGGGCAGTTGGGCAGCCAGCTCTCCGAATTTGCGGGCAGGCCACCGGTTGGCGGGTTTCCCGGCCGAGGGGCTCATGACGATATAGGCTTCAGGCAATTCTTTTAATATGGCCGGTGAAGGATCATAGGGAGCAAAGGGATAGACAATTTCATCCACGGGGCAGCCCATGAATTCCGCAATTTTCAGATAGCGGTCAATGGCATGGATGCCCATGCTGCCGTGGATTTTATGGGTATAAAACAAGGGGCTGCCCTCGTCGGATTCTTTAAACCCCAGTTTTACACCGGCCTTTGAGAACCAGGTAATGACCCCGGACCTGAAAAGCCCGGACAGGTCAATGCACACATCATAGCCGGCCCTGCCCAGACCCTGTTTAAGGGCCATGATTTCCCGGAGGGAAAGGAAAAGACGCCCCATATCCTTCCACTGGTCCTTTTTGATGACCCAGAGTTTGTCGATGAGCGGGTGGCCTTCCAGAAAGGGATGAAGGCCGTGGGCCACCACCCAGTCGATGCGGGCCTCGGGGAAACCCCGTTTCAGGGCATGCAGAAAGGGTAAAGAATGGATGATATCCCCCAGGGCGCTGGGTTTTACAATCAGGATATGGCGGACGGATTCAAACAGGGGGCTATTCTCCGGAAACAGGGGTTGATGTTTTTGGGTCCAGGATAGTCTTACAGATTTGGAAAACCCTGTCAACCCGGATCAAATCCATGCACTGATGGTCGTCCGGACATTCTTTTTTCAGGCAGGGGCTGCACGGCACCGGAACCCTTACCATGACGCTCCTGTCGCTGAACGGGGCCGTAGCCACCGGGTCCGTGGACCCGATGAGGGCCACCTGATGGATGCCAAGAGCTGCGGCCGCATGCATGAGGCCTGAGTCATTGGTCACAAAGAGATCACAGGCATTGATCAGGGCAAAAGCCTGGGCAAGCCCGGTTTTTCCGGCAACGTTGACACAGGCGCCGGGAGCCAGGGCAGAGATCCGCTCTCCCAGGTCATGGTCGGCAGGCCCACCGAAAACCAGGATCTTTGTCTGATACCGGCTTGCCAGAAGACGACAGAGTTCGGCATAGCGTTCAGGGAACCAGCGTTTGGCCGTACCGCCCGTGGCGCCGGGATTGATGCCCATCACAGGTCGATCCTGGCCTAATCCTTTTTCTTGAAGCATCTGCTCTGCAAAATGAGAATCCCGATCTGAAATGAAAAGATCCTGAGTCCTGCCGTCGGATTTCAGTCCTGCGCCTTCAAGAATACCGATATAATAGTCGATCAGATGTTTTTTCTTGAGGGCCGGGTCCAGGCGGACACTCCGGTTGAGTAAAAGGGTCCTGGCATCGGTATTATAGCCCACCCTTTCGGGGATTTTGGCCAGAAGGGCCAGGAGGGCTGCTTCAAAGGCATTCTGCAGAAGAATGGCCAGGTCAAATCCGCGATCCCTTATATCCCGTGCAAGCCTTAGGGTCCCCATCCCTCTTGTATGGCGGCCCTCATTGTCATAGACCATGATCTCGTCCAGGTAGGGATTGTTTTCATAGACCGGAATGACCCAGGGTTTGGCCAGGAGGGTGATATGGGCCTGGGGATAGTTTTTGCGCAGGGCCCGGACCACCGGGGTGGTCATGACGGCATCCCCGACCCAGTTGGCGGCCCGGATCAGAATCCTGGCCTTCGGGCTGTCCTTCAGCAGTATCTTTTTCATGGGATCAGGCCCTGGGGTACGGGCAATAGGGTTTTGTCTTCCACCGGTTGTGGACCCAGAAATACTGGTCCGGATACCTGCGAACCATGGATTCCACGGCAGAGACATAATTCTGGGTATTGATTTCAATATCCTTTATTTTATCCCCGGTTTCGATCAAAGGAACCTCGGGTAAAAACTCGATGAGGAAACGCTTGCCCTTCCGCACGGTGTACATGGGCACCACGGGGGCCTTGCTTCTCAGGGCCAGTTTGGCAAAACCGCTGTTGGTGCAGGCCGGTCTTCCGAAAAAGTCCACAAACACCCCCTTATACCAGTCCACATTCTGGTCCAGGAGCGTGCCCATCTCCCCGCCTTCCCGCAATACGGCATCAATCTTTTCAGACGCTCCGCGCATGGGAATCAGGGTGGCCCCGAACCGTTGGCGCATTTCCCGCATCAGCCGTTCCAGGGGCTTAAAATCGAATTTCCTGTAAATCCCGTAGGGCTTTTGAACCCCGGCCTTGGGCAGGGCAGCCACCAGGAGTTCAAAATTCCCCATATGGCAGGTTAAAAGAAGAACCCCCCGGCCTTTTTTCCGGACCGCCTCCACGTATTCCGCACCCTTTACCGTGAAATGGGCGAACAGTTTTTCCCTGGGGATGGGATAGGCCCAGATCACCTCAAACAGGATGGCGGCCGTATTCTTGAAAATATGAACGGCCATCCTTTCGGCCTCGCGTCTGGAGAATCGGCCCGGATAGGCAAGGTTGAGATTGTCCAGGACAACCGTCCGGTGCCGTTTATCCATTTTATACCAGATTAATCCGAAGAGATCTGAAAAAAACTTTAAAACCGGCCAGGGCATCCTCCCCATGAGAGTCACCATCAGTTTTAAGAATCTGAATATCCTGTCATCGTTCATTTTTTTTCCATTTTAGAGACTAAAAAATCTTCAAATTTTTCCGGGTCTTCAAATCGTATCCGGATGCCGATAACCAGAACATCCGCCGCCCATTCGATAGTCTTATCGATTTTCACCCCGTCTTTTTCCGTGGTCAGGATGAGATCGGCTTTTTTTTCCACGGCCATCCTGTTGATAGTTAAAAAATCTGCTGTCTTATACCTGTGATGGTCATTAAATTCAAGATGATAAAGGATATTTATGCCATGCTCCGCCATGGAGGCATAAAAGGCGCGATTATCGGCCAGGCCCGAAAAAAGGACGGCGGTTCTCCCTTTTAAGGCAGCCAGGTCTGACCCAGGGTCCGGCGATTTCTTTTCTTTTTTGATCCATCGCAGGATATAGGGCTGGTGAACGGTTTTAAAAAACGGCCGGTCCGGATAAAACCGCAATACCGCCTCCATCTGAGTCCGGCTCGCATTTTCCTCGGGGCATCTGGTAAACACGAGGGCATCGGCTCTTTTGCCCGAACTCTGGGGCCTTTCCCGCAGGCGGCCGGCCGGAAGAAGCCTTGTATTGCCCAGGGGACGGTTAAAATCAAACAACAGAATATCCAGATCCCTTTTCAACCGTATATGCTGGAACCCGTCATCCAGGACAACGGCCTCGGGCCGGGGCTCCAGTGAATCCAGGGCTCTCATCCCGGCCCGGAGCCGGTCTTTACCCACCACCACGGGGCATAAGCGCCGGGCGGCCATCATAAAGGGTTCGTCCCCGCATTCGTCGGGACTTGAAAAAACATGGCCGCCATCAAAAACCACGAGCGAATCTTCCTTATAACTTCCCCCGTACCCCCGGCTCACCACCACCGGTTTTTTCCCGATCTTTTTTAACAATTCGGCCGTATAAAGGGTCATGGGGGTTTTGCCGGTTCCACCGGCCACGATATTGCCGATGGAAACCACAAAACAGGGAAGGGCCCCCTGCCTTAAAATCTTTTTTTGATACAGCCATAGCCGGAACCCCACTCCCAGCCCATAGAGGCGGGACAGGACCACCAGAGCCCATTCCAGGCTCAAGGGGACAGGGGTATAATCCTGCCCTGAAATTTGTGTAATCCGGTCCTTGATTCTGTCCAGCCGCTCTTTAAACAATATGAAGCCTCTCCAGGTTCCGGAGTATCTTTTGGACCGCACCGGAATGATTCAAAAACACCTCATGATTCAACCGGCCCATCCGGGTCTGAAGATCCGGATTTCCCAGCAGGAGGCCCAGTTCATGGGCCAGTTCCGTTTCAGACCCGACCTGCTTCGAACCGCCGTGGTCCTTCAGCAGGGTGGAGATTAAAAGGAAATCCGACATATCCGGCCCAAACAGGGCAGGTTTTAAAAAGGCCGCCGGTTCCAGGGGGTTATGGCCCCCTTCCGGCACCAGGGAGCCCCCGATATAGGCGGCATGGCAAAGGGCATAGAGGCGCGAGAGGACTCCCATTTCATCCACCAGGACAATATCACTGGCCAATGAAGGCGTCTGTGACAGCAGGGATACGGAAAGGCCCATGGATAGGATATGCGGCAGCAAGGCATGACACCGCCGGGGATCCCGCGGGGCAAGGATCATCATCAGGGCCGGGAATTTGGATTTCAATTGTTGATAGACCCTGAACAGGATATCCTCTTCTCCCTCGTGGGTGCTGCCGGCAACCAGGACAAGGGTTTGTGCCCGGATATTCAGCCGCGCCCCCATGGCCGAAATAAAGGAGCCCTCCACATCTTCCGCAGCCTGGTCGAATTTCAGATTGCCGGTGACCTGGATTTTTTCCGGATTGATCCCCAGGCCTTGGAACCTGGCGGCGTCCAGGGGGCTCTGGACCATGATCTCCGTTAAACAGGAAAACACCGTTGAAAAAAACCGTTTAAACTGCAGGTATCCCTTGAATGACCGCTCCGACAGCCTGGCATTGACCAAGACCACCGGTATCCGCCGTTGTCTCATTTCATACAGAAAATTGGGCCAGATATCGGTCTCTACAATGATCACAACGTCAGGGTCGATCAGGGTTGCGATTTTCCGGACGGAATATCCAAAATCAAAGGGGAAATATCCCAATTGATCCACCATCCCCGGTTTTAACAATAATTGCCCTGCCGTCTTAAACCCGGTCCGGGTGGAAGCGGTAAAAACCATCCCGGCCTGTCCGCAGCCATACTTTAAGGCCTTGACCAGCGGGACCGCGGACCTGACCTCACCGACGGAAAGGGCATGGACCCAGATCCTTTTTTCGCCCGGTTCCTTGTTCCTCCAGGCGGTTCCAAGGCCAAACCGCAATAACAGGCTGACCCTTCTTTTTTCCGAGAACAGATAGATCAGCGGAAAAAAGAGAACAAAGACAGCCAGGAAAAAATTCATCAATAGGGTATAAAACATCATCTTGACAGGTTTCCCGATTTTTTTATCCTGTATGCATCAGGTAAATCAAACCTGTGCTGAAAAAAAAGATATTGGTCATCCAGGCGCTGATAAGGGGCGGAAGAATGCCTCCATATCCCAGGGAAATGCAAAACCCATACATGATCCAGTAAAGGGCTGCAATCACAACCCCAAGGGCAATGGTCACCGGCAGATTTTTTTTTGCAAAGGATCTCATTCCCGTAGCCGCTCCCGTCAGGACCATGATGATGCAGATAAAGGGAAAGGCTATTTTCCCGTTGAGATCCACCTCATAGGGGGTGGCGTCATAGCCTTCCGTTTTGACCTTTCGGACATATTTTCTCAACTCGGAAAAGCTCATCTCTTCGGATTTTTTGGCCACCGTTTCAAGGTCCTCGGGTTTAAAGGTCAGCGGGATGCTCATTTTCTCATGGGTCTTTACCGTATAGTCTTCTGAATCCTTTGCATGGACCTGCTGGATCAATTTTTCAAAAACCCATTCACCGTCGATATAAACCCCCGTCCTTGCATCTATGCGGGATTCAAGCCCGAAATGGTCGCCCAGGGATGTGATGGTGACGCCTGCAACGGATTTCCGGACAGGATCATAATAATTGATATGGATCAGGCGGTTCTCGGATTTGATCCAGATATCCTCCCGGGCCACAGCCATTTGGTGCTTTTTCCGGATCACATTGTTTTCAATTTCAAATACCCTGGACATGGACACCGGGATAAGGGTTTCCCCGAGAAAAAACATGATAAACCCCAAAACCAGGGCCACGCATACTGCCGGTTTAATCAGGAAATAGGCATTGATCCCGCTGGACCGGATGGCCAGAAGCTCATTGTTCCGGTTCATGATCCCGAAAACCGTGATCGTTGCCAGAAGGATGCCCGCCGGCGTCAACTGGACAAACATGAAGGGCAGTTTCAAGAGTACATAATGGAGGGCGCCGAGCATGGAAATATCGGATTTTAAGAATCTTTCCATTCTGGACAGGTAGTCGATAAATACAAACAGGACAAGAATGACCACTTGAATGGCGGAAAAATACCTGATGAATTCCTTTAACCAGTATTTGTTTAAGCAGGACATGGGGTCAGGTCCTCCTTTGGATACGGGTTCGGAGAACCGTTATGAAGTTCCGCAGAAAGACCGGCATCAGCACCGGCTTTTCCTTTGCATTTCTGACCAGAAGAAAAATCCCGGCGCAGCCCATGATGATATCCGGCAGCCACATGGCAAGACCCGGAGGGAAATTCCCGGTTTCCCCGGCCGACCATCCGGCTGCCAGAAAAAAATAATAGAGCAGAAAAAAGAAAACCCCCAGGCCGAATCCTGAAGATTTTTGCAGGGAATTGGATTGAACTCCCAGGGGAAAGGCCAGCAGTCCCAGGGAAAGACAGGCAAAGGGGATGGAAAATTTTTCATGAAGCTGCATCAGGGCCGAGCGCAGGAGTTTGTCATCGGTCCCGCCGGTTTTAACCATTCGGATGAGATCCGTGAGGCTTTCCTCGCTCAGGCGTTTTGCAATTTGCACCTCACCCCTGCCGGTGTCATTCAAGTCAATATTAATATCATAATTCCCGAAACGGATATGGTTGACGGACCCTTCATCCTCATTGACCTGGTTGATCACGCCATCCAAGAGCCGTATGGTGTATATGGCGTCTTCTGTGCGGATGAGCTCTCCTAAAGGCGCGATGGAAATGCTGACCACCCCTTTGGTTCTCCGGTCTTCAATAAAAACATCCGTAATTTTTTTTGTTTTCATGTCTACCTGGGATATATAGATCATGACATTTTCAAGTTCTGAATTGAACTGCCTTTCCTGAAGGGCCATATCCATATTGGACCTGGCCAGTTCCAGGGTCTTTTTTTTCAGCGAAAGCCTGCCCCAGGGAACTCCGGCAACAGTGACCATGGAGGTCAGAACCACACCGGCCAGGGAAAAAATCAATACCGGCGGCAAAAGGCTGTAAAGGGAAACCCCGGCTCCCTTCAGGGCAAGCAATTCATTTTCCCCGGACATGCGCATAAAGGTCAGGAGAATGGCGATCATGACGGACATGGGAATGGTAAATTCCATGAACCGGGGCAGCATATAGGCCATTAAAAGGAGGATGGAAGACATATCCGCATTAAAATTCACCACCTTGTTAGTAATTTCAGGGATTCGCATCATAAGAAATACAAAAGTCAGAAAGAAAAGGCTGATGATAAAAGGCGAAAGAAATTCTCTGAAAATATATCGGTTTATAATGGATAAAGGTTTCATTTCAACGGAAAATATAAGGTAGCGGGCAATTAGTCAAGCCAAGACCAAAGATTAGATTCCCATAAGATCAATTTCATGATAATAAAAAGACATGAAATGTGTGATCATCGCCAATGGGGATCTTGAATATTCGGAAAAAATTATCGGCATTATCCGGAATGGCGGACGCATCGTCTGCGCAGACGGCGGCATAAGACATTTAAAAGCCCTCGGGCTTTTACCCCATATCATTATCGGCGATTTTGATTCTGTCCTGCCCGAAGACACATTATATTTTAAAGAAAAAAAAATACAATTCATTTCCCACCCCTCCCGGAAAAATGAGACCGATACGGAACTCTGCGTTTCATGGGCACTTTTGAATCATGCAACGGATATCACCCTTTTAGGAGCCACGGGCACACGGCTGGATCATACCCTTGCCAATGTCTTTCTTTTGAAAAAACTTGCCGGACTGGGCATCCCCGCAAGAATCATTGATAAACACAATACCATTCATGTCGTGATGGACCAAATTGAATTAAAGGGCCGGCCGGGTGATCTTTTATCCCTTCTCCCGGCCACGGAAAGGGCTGCCGGGATAACGATCAAAGGGCTTGAATATCCTTTAATGGATGCGACTGTGGAAATGGGGTCTTCTTTGGGCATCAGCAATGTGTTTAAAGAAACCACCGCCTTTGTTTCGGTCAGGCAAGGGGCCTTGATGGTGATCCAATCACAGGACTAGGATTTTTTATCCTTTGGTTTTTCTTTTCCACCCTTTGCCTCTTCCCCAGGGGCAGGCGGCGGGGGAGGCGTATGCTCAATGACAAATTCTTCAACCCTGTCCATATCGGCGGCAAGGATGACGTTTTCCACTGCGATTTCTTTGATCATCCCTTCCATATAGGGGTTCAGCAATTGAACAAGTTTTTTGCACTGGGCCGAGATATCATCAAAACTCTTGACATCTTCATAAACCAGGGAGCTGAAAAAAATAATGATGCTGTCATGGATTTTCGGATGAAGGGGAGGAATTTTCTGACCCGGCATCAGCTCCTTAAAGACCATATTCATTTTCAGACACAGGTATCTGTCCTTATCGTTTGACCGGTTTTTGTTTAAATTTACAACAACCGGATCCAAAGGCATTTTTAATGATAAAACAGGTTCGGCGTTTCCTGCTTTTTCCATCCGGGTCCTGGTCCATACCGCCATGGCTCCGTTTTCATCTTTAAACCGCATCCGGTTTTCCGTCAGTTCAACGATATCATAAACCAGGGTACGGTTCTTTTCCCAGACATCTTCGATATCCGACGCCATGACCGTAAAAATCATCTGCCCTTTCTCAATATGCCATGTTCCCTTGGCATTTCCCTTGGACTTAACGATTTTGGAAGTTCCCTCGGCAATTTTTACAGAAGAAGTCCATTCTCCTTTCTGGTTGGTATACAAAAGGATATATGCTCTGTTTTTTTCTTGTGTCCAGTTTCCTAGGGCGAGTTCAGCCTGGGATATTTCTTTTTCTCCGCAGCCGCTGAAAAGAAGTGCACAAACAATACCTGTAATACACAAACAAACAGAATGGTTTTTCATTGTGGTTGGAAAGGGCAGGCAGAATACCTACCCTTTCAACATCCTTAAAAAGAAGTTAGTCTCCACAGGAGCCGCCGGAGCCGCAGCTCCCGCAACCTGATTTCCCAAGATCCAGGTTGGAGTCCAGATGGAACCCCATCCCTGTAAAATCAATTTTAATGGTTTCCGCTTTTTCCATAAATTCTTTATCAACAACAAATTTCAGGCCTTTTACATCAAAGGTGTCATCGGTATCTTTAGGCTCATCCAGAGCCATGGCAAGGGATGGCCCGCCTCAGCCGCCTGAATTGAGAAAGATCCGAATCGGGGTGGGTGTTTTCCCCTGGAAATAGTCATCGATCTGAGTTTTTGCAGGATCAGTCAAATTAATCATGTTATATCTCTCCTTATATTTAATTTTTTCAGGATGACTCAGCCTGAATGCCATAATTCTAAACACACCCTTGCCGTCTGTCAATGCTTTGAAGCCTGTTTTGTCGGAAAGACGGGCCATTACTGATTCCGGGCTTGCCTTATCCCCCATGAGTATTGTAAACTGGTCCCATGAAATTGTCGGTTCCCTTCATACCGGACAAGCCATATCTCCGTTTTCTTAAAAAAAATATCCAGTGCCTGGAGTCCGTTTATTTCCCCCTTGTTTCAGGACCGGTTCTGGATTCACGAATCCGGGTTAAAGAAGCTGACACGGATGCTTTGGTCAAAGCGCTGAAACAGTTTAAAACCTTCAAAAAATACTGCCTTCTCAATTCCCGGTTCATTCACCCCCAGGCCTATCATGATCCTGATTTTTTGAGCCAAACCATGGATAACCTTGAATTTTTAGCCCTTCATGCCGGTATTAACGGCTTTGTCTTTTCCGATGCGTATTTTCTCAATGCCCTGTCCCGGACAAGCCGGAACATTATTCCGGATCTTGAGGCTGTGCCGGGCATCAACTGCATGATGGATTCTTCCCAAAAAGCCTTTGCTTTTTTCAACCTGATTGAAGACGCAGGGTTTAAAATGCCCGGAAAAATAGCCCTGGACCGGTCCTTGAACAGGGACCCGGCCCGGCTTGAAAAAACCGTCCGGAAAATCAAAAACCGTTATCCTTCCATGAAAATAGAAGTCCTGGCCAATGAAGGGTGCATGGATCTCTGTCCCTTCAAACTCACCCATGATGCCCAGATTTCCTTTTCCAATCTGGGCCTTTCAAAGACAACCCATGATCTGACCAACAGGACCCTGGGCTGCCATGCCTATTTTTTTAAAAACCCGGAACGATTTTTCCTATCCCCGTTTATCCGGCCTGAGGATTTAAGCTTTTACAAAGATATCGCCGACACGGTCAAGCTCTGCGGAAGAACCCTGGGATCCAAATTCCTCATGAATTGTATCACCGCCTACAGGGACGCCTCCTATGACGGCAACCTGCTCTCCCTCATGGATGCGGCTCACTGGTTGTCGGACCACATCCATATCGACAACAAAAAACTTGATCCGGGATTCCTGTCCGTGTTAACCTCCTGTTCAAAAGATTGCAGAAGCTGTTCGACATGCCGCAATTTTTTATTAACCACATCCAGGCGCAAACCCTTTAAAATTAAAGCCTATGAGGACTATCTATGAAAATTCTGGTTACCGGAGGCGCAGGGTATATCGGAAGTCACACCTGTGTTGAACTCTTAAATGAAGACTACGAGGTTGTCGTCCTTGACAATCTTTCCAACAGCTCGGAGGAATCTTTGAACCGGGTCAGGCGGATTACGGGCCGGCCCTTTGCATTTTACAAAACCGATCTCCTGGATAAAAAAGCGACGGCCGCCATTTTTTCGGATCATCAGATTGATGCCGTTATTCATTTTGCCGGGCTGAAAGCGGTGGGGGAATCGGTTCTCATTCCTTTGAAATATTTTCACAACAATATCACCGGCACCTTAAACCTTCTCGAGGCCATGGGGGATGCCGGAGTAAAAAACCTGGTGTTTTCTTCCTCTGCAACGGTCTATGGTGATCCTGCCTCCCTTCCCATCACAGAGGATTTCCCCCTGTCGGCCACCAACCCCTATGGCCGGACAAAGCTCATGATTGAAGAAATCCTGAAAGATCTCCACCGTTCCGATGAAACCTGGAACATTGCCCTCCTGAGATATTTCAACCCTGTGGGAGCCCATTCAAGCGGTGAGATCGGAGAAGATCCGGCCGGGATTCCCAACAATCTCATGCCTTATATTTCCAGGGTGGCCGTGGGCTCCCTGCCCGAGGTCAATGTATTCGGCCATGATTATCCGACCCCGGACGGAACCGGGGTCCGGGATTTTATCCATGTGGTGGACCTTGCCCTGGGCCACATCCGGACCCTTCCAAAACTCTATGCCCGGCCGGGCATCGTGATTTATAACCTCGGCACGGGTCAGGGGTATTCGGTCCTTGACATGATCAAGGGATTTGAAGATGCCTGCGGGAAAAAAATCCCTTATAAAATGGGGCCAAGGCGTGCCGGAGATGTCGCCGCCTGCTGGTCCGATCCTTCAAAGGCCTTTGATGAACTGGGCTGGAAGGCCCAAAAATCACTCGATGATATGTGCAGGGACACCTGGCACTGGCAAAGAAAAAATCCGAACGGATTCCGGAAAAACTGAGGGGAGAGATCATCATGGATGGCTATATCCATAATCTGAAAACAAGTATACGAACCGGAAAACTCGGGCAGGCAAAGGCCCTGCTCGCCGGCATGTCTTCACGGCCGGAACCTGAAAAAAAGGAAGCCTTCGAAATCCTTGCCCTCACCTCGGGCAAGGCCGCCTTTGAGCTGCTGTCGGACCTGGCCCCTGAAACCCGCCAAGACCCGGATATGCATGAGAGGCTGGTCAGGCTCATCACGGACCGGGCCCATCTTGATTTCCGGTTCGCCCTGATTTTATTGAACCTTGTGGACCGGAATACGGCTTTCAATCTCTCCCCTCTTTTAAGGCATATCCTGACCAATGGAACGGATAAGGATCTTTTAAACGCCATCATCCGCGCCGCAGGAAAATTGCACATGGAAAGCATGATCGATGATATTGCGGAGTTTATTTTTTACGATGACCCGATTCTGAAAACCGAGGCCGTGAGGGCTCTTGAGCGGATCGGAACACCAAAGGCCTGTGAAAAACTGGAACAGGCCTCAAAAACCAGAAAATCCGATCAGGACATCCTGGATGCCCTGGATGTCCTGAAGTCGAAGGAACCCGTCGCCACCGCCGCTGCCCCTTCCCCGGCTCATACCCCCGACAGCCTTGAGAACGATCTGGACCGGCTTTCCTCTGTGGATGTCAATGAAAGGTTCAAGGCCTTTATCACCCTGTCTGAAAAAGGGGCGGAACTGTCTCCCATCCTTTTGAAACATTTGAAAAAAGACCCGGACCACGACCTCATGATCAATATCCTCCGCCTGATTTCAAGAACCATTCCCCTGGAAGCGGTGAATGATCTCTTTGACCTCATCGCCCGGAAAGAAACGGCCCCTGCCGTCAGATTTACCGCCTACACCGCACTTGAGTCTTTCCCGGAACTTGAATCCGCCGCTTCGGTGATCCAGGGCATTTCAGACCCTTCCCTGCCGGTCCGGCTGGCTGCCATGAAGGTCCTGGATAAGAACCTGTCTGATTTTGTCTGCGCCGAGATTAAAAACAGGATCGAATCCGGCACCAAAAAGGGAGAGGCCCTGGCCGAAACCGTTTTAGACGCCCGGGCCGGGCATATCATTGAATATCTCATGGTTTCGGATACCTTTTCCTATATGGCCTCCAATTATCTGACCCGGACAGCCCCGGTTCAGGTCCTGGATACCTTCATTCAAATCCTGGAAAGCCGAAATCTGAAATCCACTGCGAAAAAATACCTGGATATCCGGGAAAAAAGGGCCGCCCGGGATACGGACAGGGTCATTGTCATCAGCTCCTATGAATCCATCCTGAATGCCTATTGCAGGATTCTTTACACATCCGGTCTATCAAGCCTGACCTTTCGGCGGCCCCAGGATGCCTTTGAAGCCATGGTCTCCCAAAAGCCCGCCGCCGTCATCTGTGATCTTTTTTTAAATGATATGACGGGCATGACCCTTGCCGGAGAAGTCAGGGGCCTTTATTCAACCGAGGACGTCCCGGTCATCATTTCCGCCCTTCAAAAGAACCTGGATAAGCCTCTTCTCCAAGCAGAACTGGACCGGGCAGGGGTCAACGCCCTCTGGGAGTTTCCGCCAAAACCCGCCCAGATCAAATCCTGGATCAAATAAGGGAATCGGCCTTGAACATCAAGCCTATTGCCCTAGGAGCAAGGTTGAGGGGAGTTCCTTCCATTCATACCCTGGGGTTCAAACCTGTTTTTGAGGCCTATACCCCCCAAGAACAGCGGCTGATACTGGAGGCGGAAAAAATCTATTACCCCACCGCCTTTTATGCAGATCTCTTTAATGCCATGGGAAAACCGACCTTTCCCAGCTTTCATACCTATAAATTTGCCATGGACAAGATAAAACAGACGGCTATCTTTCACATGCTTGGTATTCCCCACCCTAAAACCAGGGTTTTTTATGGGGAAACGCAGAAAAAAACCATTTTGGATTTTTTTTCTTTCCCATTTATCGCCAAAAAAGCCAGGGGCTCTGCCAGAGGCAGGGGCGTTTTTCTGATACACAACAGGGAAGACCTTGCCCTTTATCTTAAACACCACAGTCCTGCCTATATCCAGGAATATCTGCCCATTGACAGGGATATGAGAATCATCATTATGGGAAAAAAAATACGGCTGGCCTTCTGGCGGGTCGGAGACCCGGACAATTTTAAAACCAATCTTTCCCAGGGCGGGGCTGTCTGTTTTGATTCCCTGCCCCGGGAGGCCCTGGACCTTGCCGAAAGGACGGCTTTAAGCTGCGGCTGGGATGATGTGGGCATTGATATGGTGATGCATGGGGGCCGGCCCTATGTTCTGGAAGGCAATATGAAATATGGAACAAAAGGATTTCATACGGCCGGCATTGATTATAAAACAATGCTGGCAGGGCTGATCCTTAAGGGTGAACTCTAAATTTTACAGAAGCCCTGCATCCATATCATCCTCTTCCCATTCGGTCAGGTATTTTTTGATATCCGCATATGCTGAATTACCCCGGGGTTTGAACAAAAGATAGCCCAACTGTTCCATATTCTTTGCAAGACTATGGAAAAATGCCCGTTCAACAAATTCTGTGGTTGGCTTTTCTTCAGGCAGGGTCAGCCCTTCAAAAATATGCCGGGTCAAATGGCCTTCCGGGATAAAACAATCGCAAACCGAAGTCTTCCATTCTTCCAGGAAATTGGCAATTCTCCACGGGATCAGCTCCTCAGGCCTGAATATGGTTGTATTTTGGGGATTGAACGGCGAGGAGACGATCTGCATTTTCCGGTTGTCATATTGAATTAATGATTTTAAAAGAACCTCCATATGATTGGAAAAAATCCATTCCTCGGGTTCCAGCAGAACCGGCGGAAATTCGCTGCTGGTCAGCGCAAATCGAAATGGCCCCTGATTTTTCCAAAACAGTTTGAATTCCTTTGAATTTGAAAGTATCTGCCGAGTCGGCATGGCACCCATCCTTATTGTATCCGTACACATCATTTTTTTTTGGGCCTCTACCCTAATCCGGATCTTTGTACCCAGATTTTTTTCACAATGCAATAGCAGAACCAAACCAATGGATTCTTTGTCCGTCTCGAAATATTCCCGGGTTCAATTTGTAAAACATGAATTTTTGGGTTGACAAGGGACTTAAAAATATTCTATTTCCCCAGGAAACCGGAAGAATTCCCGGTAAAAAAAGCCTTATGCCCTTAATAACACAGGATAGGGCAAAAGACGGGACAGAGAATGATTTAATTTTTTATGCAGGAGAGGCAGAAAGACGGAAAGGTAAAATTCCGTTTGGTATAAACAAACGCATAGTGACGGGAAAAAATGCACAGACTGCTCAACCCTCTTTTTCGGAAAACTTGTACCTGGTTTGTTTATGGCTTGATCGTCATCATGTCCGCTTCCATTGCTTTTGGCGTTGAAACCAAGACCGATTCCTCTCCCCTATCCACCGTCGGCCTGACGGATCAACAGTTTGAAGACAGATTGAAACAATTTATCGGCATCCCCTATCGCCGGGGGGGAACCACGACCACGGGCCTGGATTGTTCCGGTTTTGTCAGACTGGTCTATGATCAGATCTTCGGCATTGAATTGCCCCACAGTTCCGTGGCCCAGTTTAAATTCTCAGATCTGAAAAAAATTGATAAACGGGAAATGCAGCCCGGGGATTTGTTGTTTTTCGGTAATGCAGGGAAAAAGAGGATTAACCATGTCGGAGTCTATATCTCGGACAATAAATTTATTCATGCCAGCAGCACTGAGGGGATTAAGGTATCAGGTCTGGATGAGAGCTACTGGAAGAAAAGATTTATGGGGACCAAGCGCCATGAAGACTTGAGTTCCGGTTTTGATACCGATGGAATCCGGTTTGAGACCTCGTTGCAAATACCGGTTCATGAGAATGGAAGTATCATGAGCTACCGGCGGGACGACTTCAGTGCAAATGATCTATCCCTGCAGGAAGATTTAGAGAATCCTGCCTCCGGAACCCTTAGCTTAAATGATTCCCGGCATTATCTGCATGAAATCGGTTATGCCCATTCCCTGTCCGACGGGCTTGATATCAATGTGAGCGCCGTTCATGAAAATTTCGACGTATATACGGCCTGGCCTGAATCAGACGCCGATGCCGGCTATCTGGCCTATGACTCGGTATACGACACGGCTGACAGGCTCGGGGTCAAACTGGCCGGTGCCTTCCAACCCAGCCGCTGGCTCAGAATCACCCCCTCCATTACCTATTATGACTATGCCAAAGAGAATGAAGATATCTTAAATGCCCCGGAATGGTTGTTCGGCTTGAACACTGTTCTGTTGCCCTTCCATAAACAATGGTCCTTGTCCATGCTGCTCCAGTATTCTGAAAAAGATGATTTTAAAGATCTCAATTCCCCTTACAGCCGGTTCAGTTCTCTTGATCTGGCCATCAAGCTGGGGATCCATCTTACCGACAATCTTCAATTCTCCATCATGGGTGAGCATGATAAACGCTCAGCCGCCTATGGGATTTCCGGAGACTCTCTGATTCTGGATTCCAAGACCAGCAATGTTTCCATGTCCTTTGATTTCAGCTATTAATAAAAAGACCGCTCTTATCCTTTCAGTCCGGTAAAACGATTAAAATTTGCCCCTGATTGTTTTTCCTTGACCTTGAATTTATCTTTTGTTAACTATTCTGTCTTGAAATGGTTAACAAAGAAATCTCCATAAAGGATGAAATCCTGAAAATCCTCTTTCTGGCAAAGGGGGAAACCGTGTCCGGGGTCCGGCTCAGTGAAATGCTGAACATTTCCCGGGTGGCGGTATGGAAGCATATTTCATCCTTAAAGGAAACCGGCGTTGGTGTAGAGTCCCGGCCCAGGGGCTATGCCCTGCTCAACCCGGATGACCTGCTGTTGCCCTTCTGCTTTAAGGCCGGATGTCAAGACAGAATTTTCCATTTTCAAGAACTTGAATCCACCATGGATCAGGCCAAAGCGCTGGCCCGAAGCCGGGCTCCCCATTTAAGTGTGGTAATCGCTGAGAACCAGACCACGGGAAGGGGACGGCTCCTACGCAAATGGTTTTCATCAAAGGGCGGACTCTGGTTCACCCTGATATTAAAGCCCCAAATCCCGCCGGTCCTGTCCTATGTCTATAATTTTGCCGCATCCTTCTGTCTTTCAAGAACCTTAAACCGCCTATTTGATATTGACGTCAAGGTCAAATGGCCCAATGATCTCCTCTTGAACGGGCAAAAGCTGGCCGGGCTTCTTTCGGAAATGGAAACAAAGGGGGATATGACGGAATTTCTCAATATCGGGATCGGTCTGAATGTGAACAATGACCCCCGGCAATATGAACCCAAAGCCATTTCCATCAAGGATGTTCTGAACAGGGAGGTATCCCGCCGATTCATCCTTGAAGCCTTTCTCGCGGATTTTGAGGATCAGATCCAAACCCTGGACGCCGCAACCCTCATCGGACTATGGAAAAAACAGACCTCCACCATCGGCAGCCGGGTGAGGATAGAAACCTTTGGAAAAACCGTCGAAGGCCTCGCCCTGGATGTGGACGAGACCGGGGCCCTGATCCTCCGGGACAACTCCGGTGAAATACAAACCATCATTTATGGAGACTGTTTTCATACTTAACAAAGGAACCCTTGCATGACCGCTTCAACCGATCTTAAAATGACTGTATACGCATCTTTATTCGTGGCCCTGATTGCCGTGGGGGCCTTTATCGCCATCCCCATCGGGCCTGTTCCCATTGTCCTTCAAAACCTGTTCGTGCTTCTGGCCGGACTCCTTCTCGGACCTGTATGGGGCCTTGCCTGTGTGGCCGTCTACCTCATCATCGGTCTTGCCGGGCTTCCGGTCTTTGCCGGCGGAACTTCGGGCCTGGGAAAACTCTTCGGGCCAACCGGGGGCTATCTTTTGGGATACCTGCCTTGTGTCTTTATCACGGCAAGCGTTTCCAAGGGTCTGGGCAAAAAGACGGCCTTTGACATCCTTGCCATGGTCCTGGGCTCCTTGATCGTATATGCCGCAGGGGTTCCCTGGCTCAAGGCCGTGACCGGCATGAGCCTTGAAAAAGCCGTCATGGCCGGCATGGTTCCCTTCCTTATCGGAGATGCCCTGAAAATTGTGGCCGCCGCCTTTCTTGCAAAAACCCTCAGGCCTTTGATGAAATTATAATCCCTGCAAAGACGGAGCCCTTTCCATGCCAACGGCCATTTTAGACATACAGGATCTCTCCTTCATATTTGATGACGGCTATATCGGGCTGAACCGGATTTCCCTGTCGATTCGGCAGGGAGAATTCATCATCCTGGCCGGGAAAAACGGGTCCGGGAAAACGACTTTTTTAAGGCATCTGAACGGGCTTTTAAGGCCGACCTCGGGCAGGGTCCGGGTCAATGGGAAAGAAATTTCAACGCATCTCATCGAAACCCGGAAAACCGTGGGCATGGTGTTTCAGGACCCGGATACCCAGATGGTCGGGGATACGGTCTTTGACGAGGTGGCCTTTGGCCCGGAAAATCTGAAACAGCCACGGGCCCTGATCAATGAAAAAGTGAGCCGGGTTCTCAAAGCCCTGAACCTTTTTCATCTAAAGGACAGACATCCGTCCACCCTGTCCGGGGGGGAAAAAAGAAAAACCGCCATTGCCGGCATCCTGGTCATGGACCCGAAAGTCATTGTCTTTGACGAACCCTTTTCCAACCTGGACTATCCCGGCATCCTCCAGGTTCTATCCACCCTCATGGACCTGCACCGCGCAGGACAGACCCTCATCATCGCCACCCATGACATCGAACCCATTGTCTTTGAAGCCGGCCGGATGATCATCATGGAAAACGGGAGCGTCATGGAAGACGGTGCGCCTTTGGACCTTGTCCCCTGCCTGGAATCCTACGGGGTCCGGGAGCCCTGCTTCTCCAAATTCGGATTGCAACCCCGGCCATGGCAGAAATAACCCCCTTTACCTATCGGCCGGGGGATTCTTCTCTCCATTTTCTGGACCCAAGGCTTAAATTTTTTATAGTCAGTCTGATCAGTGTGTCCTTGGTGGGTGCGGGATTTATTTCCACGGGAATCTGTTTTTTGATGCTTGTTTTATCCCTTAAAAAAACCGGCCTTCATTTTTTTTCCATATTGAAGCATCTGAAATTGTTTCTGGCCCTGCTCTTTTTTATTTTCCTCGCAAGGGCTGTGACAACCCAGGGGGATATTCTTGTTTCCGTTTACGGCCTTGCCCTCACACGGCAAGGCTTGACGGAAGGAGGTCTGGTCGCCTTTAAATTCTTTGCCGTCATGCTGACCGGTCTGATGTTTTCCGTTACCACCCGGCCCTCATCCATCAAAGCCGCCGTTCAATGGTTTTTAAAACCCGTTCCCCTGGTCCCGGAAAAACGGGTGGCCGTCATGATCAGCCTTGCCCTCTGTTTTCTGCCCGTTATCCTGCGGCAGGCAAAAGAGATATCCGATGCCCAGAACGCACGGTGCGCCCATCTTCAAAAAAATCCGGTCAGAAAAACCATGGGCCTAGTTCTGCCCCTGCTCAAACGAACCGTTTTGTCGGCAGATCGCCTGGTGCTTGCCATGGAATCCAGATGTTACCGGGATGACAGGACCGACCCTGAATTTAATCCATCGGGCCGGGAACCGCTTTTTCTTTTCGGAACCCTTGCCCTCTGCCTCTGCCTTTTGCTTTGCTGACAAAAGATTAATTTCAGGTCATCTTCGATTTTACCATTGATCATCAACCTCTTTTAGGGTAAAATCCCGCCACGATAAATTTCATTACTATTTCGAATGGTATAAAATTAATAATAAAATTCCGTCAAGGGAGCAGTTTATGCCGAAGATAGAAGATCCGTTTCCCGGATCAACCATGTTCAACCTGAGAGGAAAGCAGTCGGTCAGGGCCACGTTTAAAATTTCCCAGAAGGCCATTGACGCCATCGGCATGGTTGCCGTTCATATGGGCATCAAACAGAAATCCCTTTTTGATCATATCATCGAAGACCTGGAAGCCCTTGACACCCTGGCCCAAACCATTCAGATCCGGAAATTCAAACAAATCGAGAGAAAACAGAAAACCTATGTCCTCAGCCGGAAAACCATTGATGCCCTTGAAGCCATTTCAGAAACCTATGGCATGCCCCGGGATGCCCTGGTTGAATATTCCGTACAAAAGCTTGAATCCATTATCAGTTCTGAAAAGCTCAAACATGAAGAAAGAAAGATCCTCCAGAAAGAAATGACCGACTATTTTGACCATGGAAGATTGCTATACCGGAAGGCGGTTTCCATTCTTGGGGAAGATGATCCCTTTTGCCGGAGAATTGAAAAAGCACTCCTTGCCTGCCGGAAAACCGAAGAAGATATCCATGATTTTCTGGAGAAGAGCAAAATTTTAGAAGGATTTTAACAACCCATACAGACCATGAGGAGGAAGCGTTGATTGAAGTTCAAAATCTGACCAAGTATTACAAAGACTTCTGTGCTGTGAACCGCATCAGCATGACCATCCGGAAAGGCGAAATCTTAGGCCTCCTGGGCCCCAACGGTGCCGGCAAGACCACCACCCTGAGAATGCTGACCGGATACCTGAGACCCAGTTCCGGCACCATCAAAGTCAATGAACTGCACATGCCGGAAGATGTCTTGAAAATAAAATCCCTGATCGGCTATCTGCCTGAATCCGCTCCCCTGTATCATAATATGCTGGTCTATGATTATCTGGATTATGTGGCCAGGATAAAAGGCATTTCCGATAAAGAAACCCGGTATGACAGGCTCCTGAGACTTTCCGAACTCTGCGGCCTTTCCGCCATCATGGACAAGCCCATTGCCGATCTTTCAAAGGGGCTGAAACAGCGAGCGGGTCTGGCCCATGCCATGATGAGTGATCCTGAAATCCTCATCCTGGATGAACCCACCTCCGGCCTTGACCCCAATCAGATTGTGGAAATCCGGGACATTATCAAACGCATCGGAAAGGAAAAAACCATTGTCTTTTCCACCCATATCCTGAGCGAAGCCGAAGCCACCTGCGACAGAATCGCCATTATCAACAACGGCCGGGTTGTGGCCGACGACACCACCCTGAATCTGAAAAAGCGGGTTCAAGAAAACAGCCTGATCCGGATTTCCCTGCGGGGCGCGGACCCGGAAAAGGCCCTGGCCCTTTTGAAAACCATCGATTCCCGGCTTGAGGTAACCTTGGTGGACCCTGTTGAAGAAAACCTGGTGTCCTTTGAAATCAGGAGTTCCGGTGATCAGGATTTCCGGTCCGACATTTACCTGAAAATCAAAGAAACAGACTGGATCATTTTACAACTGGCCAAAGAATCCCAGGCCCTTGAAAAAATATTCCGGGAACTGACAAGGGAGGTTGCCTGACCATGAAACAGATCAAAACCATAGCGGTTAAAGAATTCAAAGACTATTTCATCTCGCCCATCGCCTATATCGTGATATCCCTTTTTCTCATTGTTACGGGATGGTTTTTCTTTTCAACCTTTTTTATTTTCGACCGGGCAGACCTGAGGGATTTTTTCTCCCTGCTTCCCCTTATCTTCTCCTTTATCATTCCGGCCGTTACCATGCGCCTGTTTTCCGAAGAAAAAAATGTGGGCTCCTATGAAACCCTTTTGACCATGCCGGTGTCTTTCACGGACATTGCCCTGGGCAAATTCCTGGCAGCCACGATGTTCACAGCAGCCATGCTCATCCCCACCCTTTCCTACCCCCTGTTTATTTCCCTCATCGGCGAGGTGGATATCGGGCCCGTCATCGGCGGATATATCGGCGCCGTCTTTCTTGCCGCCGCCTATTGTTCCCTGGGCATCTTTGCCTCATCCCTGACCCGGAACCAGATCGTTGCCTTTATCATCGGCACGGCCCTGTGCTTTACCCTCACCATCCTTGATAAACTCTTGTTTTTCATGCCGACGAGCATCCTTCCGGTCATTGAATTTCTCGGCGCCGGTTCCCATTTTGCAACTATTTCAAAGGGAATTGTGGATTCCAGGGATATTCTTTATTTTGTCAGCGTGGTCTTCATTTCCATATTTTCAACCCATATTGTCATGCATGAAAAGAATTAAGGAGAAACAATGGGCACCTTTTCTTTAAAAGAAAAATATTTTAAATTTATTTTATATATTCTGGTCATCGTCTTGGTCAATATTGCCGGGATCACCCTCTTTTTCAGGGTTGACCTGACCCGCGACGGCATCTATTCCCTTTCACCCGCCAGCATCGATGTGGTGGAAACTTTATCGGAACCCCTGAGCATCAAGGTTTTTTTCTCAAAAAGCCTGCCTGCCCCCCACAACAATACGGAACGCTATCTCCGGGATCTTCTGGAAGAATATGCAAGCCGGGGCAAACAGTATTTTAATTATGCCTTTTATAATGTCTCTGCCGAAGAAGGCGCCCTGACACAAAAGGCCGATGAAAACCGGGACATGGCAAAATCTTACGGGATCCAGCCGGTCCAGATCAGGATCATGGAAAACGACGAGATCAAATTTAAAAATGCCTATATGGGTATCGTCATTATCCATGGTGATCTCATTGAAAAAATCGAGGCCGTCACCTCAACCCAGGGCCTTGAATATCAGCTCACCACCGCCATCCAGAAGATGAACAAAAAAGTCAGCGCCCTCCTGCGGATGGAGGAAAAACTATCGGTGAGCATGTATTTATCCTCTTCCCTCAATCCCATCGCCCCCCTCATCGGCCTGGATCAATTGCCTGAATTGGGCAAGGCCGTGACCCAGACCATAGCGCAGCTCAATGCCAAAAGCCTGGGTGTCCTGGATTTCAAACCGTTTGACATTTCCGATAAGGCCGAACTGGACGAGCTTGGGAAAAAATACGGATTAATGGCACTTTCATGGCCTGCCCTTCCCGACAAAAATATTTCCCAAGGCAGCGGCGCCGCCGGTATCGTCATTGAATATCAGGGGAAAACGGCAACCCTTCCCCTGATCCAGTCCGTTCAACTGCCCATCATCGGGACAACCTATCAGATGGCTGATCCCGCAGTTCTGGAGAGGGATATGACGGCCGTGGTGGAAAAATTTATCGGCATTAACAAAGATCTGGGGTTCCTTTCCGGCCACGGCTCCCTCCCTCTTATGCCGGACCAGTTGGCCATGATGCAGGGAAGACCGTCCGAGGGCCTCCAAGCCTTTAATACATTGATATCCTCCCGGTATTCCATCAAACCCGTGGACCTGAAAACCGGAGCCGTTCCCGATGGATTGAACTGCCTCATCATCCCAAGACCCACCCTGAAATTTTCAGATTATGAATTGTTCCAGATCGACCAGGCCCTGATGAAGGGAACCAGCCTTGCCTTTATCTCGGATTCCTTTCAGGAAGGCCAGTCCGGCGGCATGGGCATGCCGCCGACGCCGGTTCCCATTGATACCGGCCTTGAAAAGCTGTTGAACCATTACGGCGTCAATATTAAAAAGGCCTATGTCCTGGACAAGCAATCCTATAAACACCAGGCCCCAAAGGAAATGGGCGGAGGGGAGCAGAACATCTATTTTGCCCCCATGCTGAAAGAAGCCTCCATCAATACCGAGCCGGACTTTATGACCAATATCAAAGCCCTCATCGCCATGCAGATTTCTCCCCTTGAACTGGTGGAAGAAAATATTGATAAGGAAAACATAAAGGTCACAAAACTGTTTTCCTCATCAAATGAATCCTGGCTCATGGAAGGCATGATCAATCTGAATCCCATGTTCATTACCCCTCCGGAAAAAAAGGAGGACATGAAATCCTATGACCTGGCCTATCTTCTCTCGGGAACCTTTACCAGCTATTTCAAAGGCAAACCCCTTCCTGAAAAAGAACTGGGAGAAAAGGACATCACCGGAGAAACAGCCGACACAAAAGCCGGAAATCCGGCAAAAAAACCGGCAGAAAACCCCATGGCCCTCCAGGCCGGCCACAGTTTTCTGGAAACTTCCAAACCGGCCATGCTCTTTGTTCTGCCCTGCTCCCAGATGCTGGAAGACAATATGCTGGACCCGGAAGGCCAGTCCACCAACGCCACCTTTATTCTCAACGTCATCGACCATCTGAACGGCGAGGATGACATTGCCCTTTTGCGCAGCAAACAGCAGGCATTAAATCCCATTGCCCAAACCACACCCTTTGACCGGGGCGTTATCAAGGCCGCCAATATTATCGGGCTGCCCATCCTGGTGGTTCTGTTCGGATTCGGCGTGTTTGTCAAACGACGCGCCAGAAAAAAGAAAATCGCCAACCGTTTTAATATATAAGAGGACTGACCCCATGAAAAAAGAATATCTGATACTGATCCTGCTCATCCTTTTATTCAGCGCCTATCTTTTTCTTCACAAGGACAACAGGGACCATTATACCCTGCCTGAAATCAGCGCCATTGATCCCTCTCAGTTGACGGGCCTGATCCTGGAAAAAAAAGACGGCGCCATCCGCTTTACCCGGAAAGACAAGCAATGGGTCCTGACGGACAAGGAATACCCTGCAGATGCCGCCTCGGTCCAGAGCATGCTGGATGCCCTGAAAACATTCAAGCTGTCGGCCCTTGTGTCGGAAAAACAGGATGTGAAACGGTATGAGCTGGATGATGAAAACCGGATCATTGTCAAAGCTCTCAAAGGAGAGGACTCTGTTTTTGAATTCACCCTGGGCAAGACGGCACCCAGCCGGAATCATACCTTTGTCATGATTCAAAACGACAAAAACATCTATCACGCCAACGGCAATTTAAAACCGGATTTCGGCAAAACCACCCAAGACTTCAGGGACAAAAAAGTTCTGGAATTCAAAGAGGCTTCCCTAAAACGGATCATGCTTGAAACCGGCGGGAAATCCAGAACCCTGATTCCCCGGGAAGCGGCAACGGAAGAAAAAAAAGAAGAAACGCCGGATAAGGAAAAACCTTCCGTCACCTGGGCCTCCGAAGATGGGGCCCCCATCAACCATGAGAGGCTTGCCAACCTTTTGTCCACCCTGTCCGCTCTGCAGTGTCAGCAATACCTGGAGTCGCCGGACAAAACCGGGCTCGAAAAAAGCAATCCCCTTGGCAAAATCGTACTTGAAACTGAAACCCGGCTTGAGTTAACTCTCTTTAAAGGCGATAAGGAGGAACAGGTCAACGGGATTTCCTCCATGAACGGGTATGCCTTTGAACTGAGCCGGTTCAATGGAAAAGAGATCCTCTCCCATATGGAACAACTCCTGGGGATACAAAGGGAAACAAAAAAGAAAGAGTGAACCCGCTTTTAAAAATAGCGTACCAACCCTATAAATGGCTTTTCGCCCTCCCCCTTGTATTTGCCTTTACCTTTGTCTTCGGTCTGATCGCCATCCTGACCGGGATCATCCTGGGCCAGGATGCCGTCAATATCATTGCCGAGGTCTGGGCCAGGCTGTGTTGCGCCGTTGTTCCCCTGAAAGTCGTCATCAGGGGAACCAAAAACTATAGCCGCAACACCGCCTATGTCATTGTGTCAAACCACCAGAGCCTGACCGATATCCCGATTCTTCACGGCCATCTCGGGCTGGATATCAAATGGATCATGAAAAAGGAGCTGGGGGAAATACCGGTTTTCGGGGCTGCCTGCCGCCATTTGGGCTGCATCACCGTGGACCGGGGCAATCACGAGGCAGCCCTCCAATCCATCGAAGCTGCAAAAAAGACCCTCTCCGGAAAGGCCTGTGTTCTATTTTTTGCAGAAGGAACCCGGAGCCGGGACGGCAGGGTCATGCCGTTTAAAAAGGGAGCCTTTAGGTTCGCCCATGAAACAAAGATCCCCATCCTGCCGCTGACCATCCGGAATTCACGATCCATTCTTCCTTCGGATTCCCTGGACCTTGTTCCCGGAACCGTTGAGGTTGTGGTCCACAGGCCCATCCACATGTCGGATTACAACCTGGCCCGCCTGGATGAGGTCGTCCATACCACCCGCCAGATCATCTCCGACGCTCTATGATTGAATGACCGGGGAGCCCCCTTCTTATCCAATGAGCCCCACCAGCATTTTTGTGCCCACCAGGTAGAGCAACAGGGCAAACACCCGTTTGAGTTTATCCACAGGCAGTTTGTGGGCCAGCCGTACGCCCAGGGGCGCTGTCAATATGCTGGTGCAGACGATTCCCAAAAGGGCCGGAAGGCTGATATAACCGATGGAATAGGCAGGCAGGGACGCCAGCCCCAACCCGTTATAAATATACCCGGCCGTCCCGGCCACGGCAATGGGAAGCCCGATGGCGGCCGAGGTGCCGATGGCATGATGGATGGGGATATTGCACCAGACCATGAAGGGGACGGACAGGGTTCCCCCGCCGATGCCCACAAGGCTTGAAACCCCGCCGATGACGTTTCCCGCGACAAACATGCCCGGGGCGCCGGGGAGTTCCCTGGACGGCTTTGGTTTTTTGTTCATGAGCATCTGGGTGGCCACGACATAGAGAAAAACGCAGAAAAATCCCTTTAGAAAAGCAGTGGACATGGCCGCTGCAATACAGGACCCTAAAAACGTGCCGGTAAATATGCCGACGACAATGCGGCGCACCACTTCCCACCGGACGGCCCCCCGGCGGTGGTGGGCCATGAAGCTGGAAACCGAGGTAAACATGATGCTGGCCATGGACGTGCCCAGGGCCAGGTGCATGAGGACCCCGGGCGAAACTCCCTGGGTGCCCATGACATAGACCAGCATGGGCACGATCACAAGCCCGCCGCCGATCCCGAGAAGCCCTGCCAGGAAACCGGCAATGACGCCTACGCCGCAATAGGTGATAAGAACAGTCAACATGAGAATACTCCTTTTTTATTCTCCCGGAAAATACCGGAATTCTTCCCAATCTGCAAGACTTTAGCCCGGCTGACCATAATGAGCTTATTTCCGGTTCCCATATTGAGGTTTGGCCAAAGGTGTATTATATCTTTGGACAAGCCGGTATTCCAAACAAAGGAGAGATAAAATGAAAAATCTAAAACCTGGGTTGTTTTTACTGATCATCCTGCTGGCAGTCATCCTGCCGCAGATTTCATTTGCCGACAGCTATTCCGATACCATTTCGGTATTCAAACAAGCCGATGCAACAGGGCCTTTCTTTAAAAATTGCTATGGCTATGCGGTTTTTCCCACGGTGGGAAAAGGCGGCATCGGCATTGGCGGCGCCTATGGCGAAGGCCAGGTCTATGCAAAGAACAAGATGACCGGAACCGTTACCCTGGCAAAACTCAGTGTGGGTTTCCAACTGGGGGGCCAGGCCTTTTCGGAAATCATCTTTTTCCAGGACAAACGGGCTTACAATGAATTCACCGGCGGCAATTTTGAATTTGACGCCTCTGCATCGGCCGTGGCCATTACTGCCGGGGCCCAGGCCAAAGCCGGCACCGAAGGGGTGACCGCCGGCGCCAGCGCCGGCCCCAGGACGGCTGAACATGCCGATATCAGTTATACCAAGGGCATGGCTGTTTTTGTCCACACCAAGGGGGGCCTCATGTATGAAGCCGCCATCGGCGGCCAGAAATTCAGTTTTACGCCCAAATGAAGGCTGAACCCATAAGATCCTTGCGCCAGTGGATCGTCTTCATTTTTGCAGGCACCTTATTCATCCTGTCCCAGTTTTACCGCTCATCCGTCGCCGTCATTGCGCCGGATCTCATCCGGGATTTGGCCCTTGACTCCTGGGAGCTGAGCACGGTCTCGGCCTCATTTTTCTACGCCTTTGCCCTGATGCAGATCCCGGTGGGCATTTTTCTTGACAGCATCGGCCCCAGGATCACCATGACCCTGCTCACCCTGGCTTCCGCCGGCGGAGCCCTGGTCTTTTCCCAGGGCGACTCCTATTATTCCCTGACCCTGGGCAGAATCCTCCTGGGCATCGGGATGGCCTGCAATTTCATGGGAGGGCTGAAACTCATCACCCTCTGGTTCAGTCCGAAACAGTTTGCCACCCTTTCGGCCCTCATCGTTTCCATGGGCACTGCCGGGAATATCGCAGCAGCCACCCCACTGGTACTGCTGGTCCAGGCCATGGGATGGCGGAACGCCTTCATCACCATGGGGGCGGCCACCTTTTTCATCGCCCTTCTTTTCTTTTTTCTGGTCAGCGACCGGCCTGGGGGTGCGGATCAGGCCCGGAAAGCGTCCAAACCCGGAATCAAAGATACCATGAAAACCGCCCGGATGCTTTTTTCACAAAAGGATTTCTGGATCATTTCCTTTTCCACTTTCTGCCGATACGGCATCTATGCCGCGGTTCAGGCCCTGTGGGCAGGCCCCTATCTGACAAAAGTCGCCGGTCTTTCAAACGTCACCGCGGGCAATATCCTCCTGATAATGAGCATCGGTCTGATTATTGGATGCCCCTTAAGCGGGCACCTGTCCGATATTATGGTCAATTCCCGCAAAAAAATCATTATCCCGGGGTTGTGGGGAATGATCGGCATCCTGGGGGTCCTGGTTTTCCTCCCGGCCGGAACAGACCCCGTCATCCTGGGGGTCCTGTTTTTCGCCTTCGGCCTCTTCAGCGGGTCCGGCCAGATCATGTATGCCCATATCAAGGAACAGGTCCCCCATGAGAATGCAGGCATGGCCATGACAGCCATCAATTTTTTCACCATGGCCGGGGTTGCCGTATTTCTGCAGGGCATGGGGGCCTTGATGAAAATCCTTCATCCCGGGGACTCCCTGGGTCCCTCGGCCTTTAAAACCGCCTTTATTTTCTGCAGCCTCTGCCTGATCCTTGTGGCCGTCGTCTACACCCGGACAAAGGAGACCCGCTGATCATCCATCTTTGAATTTTTTGAAAAAATTTCCGGCTGGGCCCGGGAAAACGGCCAGGTGGCGAAGGCCCCGATCATGGACTCCTGTTTAAAGGAATTTACCGTCAGCCGCATCGATAAAGGGAAAAACCGCCTCCAGGCCCGGGCCTTTTCCGACGAGGCGGAAGCCTGTCCTGGTTTGAAAGCATCGGTTTGGCCGTTTCATCGCCCGCCGGGGAAATGGCTGAACAGCCGTGCGAGGAGGCTTGTTTTTGATCAAATATGGGTTATCTGAATTTCGAATATGCTTCGAATCCTTAAGGACCCTGAGCGTTAATCATTATGCAAGTATGTTTGATTTCGGGACTCTACTTTTGTATGTAAAAAGTTGAATCAGAAAACCTTTGCATGCTTATAAGAACGGTGATATGAATTCTTTGATTCAGACAAATATTGGATATGGTTTATTTTTATTTTTTGTATAGTTGATTTTTAAATTTTGAATGAGCTACAGAACTCACATTAGTTTTTTTACGAAGGTTGCACAGCCGTGAATCGCGATGATTAACGCGCTGCGAATATAAGAACATCTTCCATGTTTAAAAGGAGATAATGTTGTGGCAAAACTTCGACTTGAAGACCTAAATAGAATTGTTGAGAAATCTAGACTAAGTAAGTACAAAATATTTAATGATGAAAATATCCAAAAGTTATTTGGCCATGAGGCCGCAGACGACGAAGACCTTAAAAGATTAAAAGAATATTACGTTAAAAATATTCTATATGAAAAAGTGACTGCGGACTTAAAGCTTCGAGTTGTAGTAGGCCACAAAGGAATAGGAAAGTCAGCTATGTTCAAAATAGCTGAGCAAGAAGACAAATCAAATAATATTTTGTCGGTTTCTATAAGACCTGATGATATATCTGATCTGACAAAGGATCTTGATGATTTCCTTAGAACAATAAGAATCTGGAAAGATGGGCTTAATAGAGTCATTCTAAAAAAAATACTTAATAACCTTGGCATTCAAGAATCCAATGGAACCTCTCTTATAGAAAAATGCAAAAAGATTGGCGGGGAGATAATAGCTGTTGTGTTTGATTCTATTCGAACTGATAAAGTCACCATAGATCCTACAAAAGAAAAATTTTTACAAACTTACTTAAGAACCAAAAAAATTAATATTTATATTGATGACTTAGATCGAGGATGGAAAGGTAGAAAACAGGATATTAATATGATATCGGCATTGATGAATGCTGCTAGAGATATTAGCAACGAAAATCCATCTATACATTTTAAAATTGCATTACGCTCGGATGTGTACTATCTCTATAGGACCTCCGATGAATCGACCGACAAAGTAGAGGGCTCGGTTGTATGGTTAACTTGGACAAATCATGAAATTTTAGCTTTGCTTGTGAAAAGAATCGAAACTTTTTATGGTCGTAAGGCTGATGAAGATTCTCTTTTTAAAATGAACCAAAAGGACCTCGCTAATCATCTGAATATTTTAATGGAGCCTCAATTTAGAGGTGGTGGCCATTGGGAAAATGCTCCTATCCACCAAGTATTGATGTCCTTGATAAGAAAAAGGCCAAGAGATTTAGTTAAACTCTGCACACTTGCAGCTCGAAATGCTTACATTAGGGGATCTCACCTTATTAATACAGAAGATTGGGAAACTGCATTTCCAGTTTACTCAAGTGATAGATTGCTTGACACCGAAATAGAATTTAAATCCGAGCTTCCAGAAATTAGACGATTGATGTTGGGAATGAAACCCTCTGTTAAGAAAAAGAAAACAAGAGATTCATATCAATTTACAACTGATGAACTATTAAATAAAATCAGGTCAATTTGCGAGCGAGGCGAATATCGTTTTGCTAATCAGAAGGTTGCAAGTCCACAAGAATTAGCTCATTTTCTATACAAAATTAATTTTATTACAGGAAGACGTAAAAACAATAAAGGCATTATCGTAAGAAAATATTTTGAGGAACATAATTACTTAATACAGGGTCAAGTTGACTTTGGATTTTCATGGGAAGTTCATCCGGCATATCGTTGGGCTTTACAACCCAGTGACCCTCAAGATATTTTTGATAGGCTTGAATTGCTTGATTTCGAATGTTAAAACGCGTTTCAATAGAAGCGTGTTGAGAAACTTGGTAAAAAAGACAGATCTCAGCAATTAATTTTTATAAGACCGTTAATGATCCAAATGATCCGACTCAAACATCATTATCCGATCTTAAATTCTGGAAAGCATCTGATTGTCAAGGATACACCCGCCTAAATTTTATATCATTTGATCAAACCCAAAATGTTATCGCTGCAAATCCAATCGGTTAATCAGGCTATGCCTAATGAGCCTGGCAGGAAACCCAAATCTGCATGAGGCCCGGAGCGGAAAAACGAAAAATCAAACCGCATCCGCCAGGCTGGTTTTTAACAATTTATTAACCTTCCTCCACTTTCCGCCCCATATCTATTTCAGGTTATAATTGCATTTAACAGGCAGATTAAAAAATATTTTAAAATATTTATATATTTTTCTTGACTTGGTGGAGATTTTTCGTAAAAGTGTGGTTCAAGGTGGTGGTAAGTGGATGAGTTAATATTATTAACCAAGGCTTAAATAAGTGTTTCGATCAAGCTCCTTTCATACAATTGACGCAAAAGGCCGGGTGATTATTCCTGCAAGGTTCAGGGTGGACCTTGAGGATAAGGAAAAAGGCACCGGCGTCATGATCTCGAACAAGGACGATTGTCTGTACGCCTATACGTTTAAAGAGTGGGAAGACGTGGAGAACCGTATACTGGCGGCAAAAAGCGCCAATATGGCGGAATTCCGCCGGTTTTTCCTGGGAAATTCCTGTGAATGCATGCTGGATAACCAGGACCGCATCCTGATTCCCAAAAGTCTGAGGGCATATGCAGGGCTTGAAAAAGATATCGTTCTGGTGGGCAACCTGGATCATTTTGAAATCTGGGACCGGACCAAATGGGATGAGATCAACAAACGAATGGAGCAAAAACTTAAAAAAGAGGAAGTCAGAGAGGAAATCGCTTCCCTAGGGTTGTAGCAATGGGATTTGAGCATACGTCTGTAATGCCTCAAGAGGTGCAGGAGCACCAGAACCTTAAACCCGGCCATATTTGTGTGGATTGCACGCTGGGTGGGGCAGGACATGCTTTCTCAACCATCAGGGCCATACTCCCGGATGGGCTGCTGATCGGGATCGATCAGGATGCAGATGCAATCCGCCATGCTACAGACCTGTTACACCCGTTTAAAGACCAGGTGCGTTTGTTCCACAGCAATTTTTCAGATCTTCCCCGGATTCTGAGCGCTATGGGGATAACGGGTGTAAATGCAATCGTCCTTGATTTAGGCTTTTCACTGAACCAACTTAAAAACAGTAACCGCGGCTTTAGTTTTAATCAGAATGAACCATTGGATATGCGAATGGATATTCGAAACCATCTGACGGCCTTTGAAATTGTCAATTCATTCTCCGAGAGTGAATTGACGGATATTTTCTTTAAATACGGAGAAGAAAAATTCTCCCGGCGCATTGCCCGAAAAATAGTGGAAGAACGCATTAAAACCCCGATCCGAACCAGTATGGCCCTTTCCCAGATCATCACCGGAGCTGTCCCCAAAAAGAGCGCGGCAAAGCAGCGGATCCATCCTTCCACACGGGTCTTCCAGGCCCTCAGAATTGCCGTCAACAACGAACTGGACCGGTTGGAAAACTTCATGGCAGCGGTGCCCTCCCTGCTTTTGGAAAACGGACGGCTTTGTGTCATCTCCTTTCATTCCCTGGAAGACCGGATCGTCAAACAGGCCCTGCGCAGATTTGAAAACGGCTGCACCTGCCCGAAAACCCTCCCGGAATGCCTGTGTGGTTTTGTGCCCCGGATGAAATCCGTATTCAGAAGAGCCCTGGTGCCGTCAAAACAGGAAATCGAATCCAACCCCATGGCCAGAAGTGCAAAATTACGGGTGGCCCAAAAGATTTAACATATGGCAGCCAATACTATCAAAATGATGAAAAGCCCCATCCCTAAAAAGAATACCGGATCTCTCTGGCTCTTGATCATTTTTATTCTATTTGTCGAACTCATGGCCTATACATGGATCAGAACCGAATCCACCCAGGCGCTTTTACGGATTTCACAGGCGGAGGAGCGCCTTTTGGAAAAACGTTCCTATCACAAGGCCCTGCTGGCGGAAATGGAATGGCTCAAATCCGACGCAAGAATTACCCGGATTGCCAGAAACCGGTTGAACCTGTCAACGGTTACCATGGGCCAGACCATCTATCTTTCAGGCGAGGACGGATAATGGCAGGGGATTTTAACAGCCGCATCAGAAGAAGAATCGTTGTCATCCAGGTTATTATGGTGGCTTCGATTCTGCTGCTTTGCGGCAAATCCTTTGATATCCAGGTGTTCAAGGCTAAGGAATTATCGGAAAAGGCTGAAAATGATTATTCCAGGAATATCACCATTAAAGGAGAGCGGGGGCAGATCCTGGATCAGAATATGAACAAGCTCGGGGCCAGCATTGATGCCGTAACCATTACCGCCTGCCCGGCCAAGATCGCCGATGCAGGAGATGCCGCCAAAAAAATAGGGGCTCTCCTGGGTATCAACCCGAAAAGTCTTAAGGAAACATTTGCTTCCAAACGGATGTTTGCCTGGGTGCAAAGGGGGGTAACCCCGGATCAGGCGGAAAAAATCCAGGCATTAAACATCACGGGAATATATTTTGAAAAGGATTCCAGACGCTATTATCCCAACAGGAGCCTTGCAGCCCAGGTGATCGGGTTTACAGGGGCCGACGATTCCGGGCTGGAAGGCCTTGAAAACCGGTACAATTCCATTCTGGAAGGCCGGACCCGGAAAATCAGTCTCACCCGTGACGGAAACGGAAGGATCCTGGATTATGAGAAAAAAAGAGTCTCCGAGCTGAAGGGGGATTCCATTGTCCTGACCCTGGATAAAAAGATACAGTTTTTGAGCGAACAGGCCCTTGAGCAGGCCGTCACCAACCACCAGGCCCGGTCCGGCATGGCCCTGGTGATGAAACCCGGAACCGGGGAACTCCTGGCCATTGCCCATTACCCTGAATTCAACCCCAACAATTATAAGGGCTACAACAGGGACACCTACCGGAACAGGGCCATAACCGATGCCTTTGAACCGGGCTCCGCCATGAAAGTCTTTACGGCTGCGGCAGCCCTTGAAAAGGGGGTGACACCCAAGACCATCATTTTCTGTGAAAAAGGCACCTATCGCATCGGCAGCTTTACCATCCATGATACCCATTCCTATGAATGGCTTACCATCAGACAGATTATCCAGCTTTCCAGCAATATCGGTGCGGCCAAAATCACGGAATCCATCGGAGATAAGGCCTTGTATAACTGCCTGACCGGCTTCGGGTTCGGCAGCAGAACCGACATCGGCATTACCGGAGAAACCCCCGGCAATCTGATCCCTTACCGCAAATGGTCAAAAATAGACTCCGGGGCCATCTCCTTTGGCCAGGGCATATCTGCTTCAGCGCTTCAATTGATCACCGGCATCAGCGCCATTGCCAACGGCGGAAACCTCATGAAACCCATGCTGGTGAAAAAAATCATCTCCAGCCAGGGAGAACTCATCCAGGAATATCAGCCTGAAATTGTCCGCAGGGCCGTCTCTCCTGAAACCGCCCATGAAATCAAAGCCATGATGAACCTGGTGGTCAGCCGGGAAGGCACCGGAACCAAGGCCATCATTGACGGGTATGAAATCTGCGGAAAAACCGGCACGGCCCAGAAAGTGGCCGAAGGCGGCAAAGGATATGCAAAAAATAAATACACCTCGGTGTTTGCCGGATTTGCTCCCCTGGAAAATCCGGAACTGGCCGTTCTGGTCATCGTGGATGAACCTCAAAAGCAATACTACGGCGGTGATGTGGCGGCCCCGGCATTTAAAACCATCCTGGCCGAGTCTTTCAATTATCTAAACATTCCGCCGGAAAAAGATAAAACCCTGGTTGCCCTGGCGCCGGAAGGAGGGAAGAATTGAAGCTGTCCCTTCTCCTTAAGGCCTGCGGGATCAATGCCCCCTCCTTTCCGGGGAATGAAAAGGCCCATGACCCGGATATCCTGTCCATTGCGTCCGATTCACGGCATGTCCGGCCCGGAAGCCTCTTTATTGCCGTTGAGGGCATCAAAGCCGACGGGCACAAATATATGGGCCAGGCCCTGGAGAAGGGGGCAAGCGCCGTCATCGCCCAGCGCAATCCGGAAAACCATGGTCCCGTCATCCTTGTTGATCATTCGAGAAAGGCCATGGCCGGCCTGGCCGCGGCCTTTTATGGAAATCCATCGGAAAGCCTCGTCCTTGTGGGCGTCACCGGGACCAATGGAAAAACCACCACCACCTGGATTTTAGAAACTATTTTCAAAGCAGCCAGTTTCAATACCGGCGTCATTGGAACGGTGAATATCCACTATAATGGAAAGACCTTTGACACCCCCGTCACCACACCGGATTCCATCGACCTCCAGAAAACCCTTGCTGAAATGAAGGCGGCCGGAGTCTCCCATGTGGTCATGGAAGTGTCCTCCCACGGGATTGATCTCAACCGTGTGGATTTCTGCCGGTTTGATGCCGGCATATTCACCAACCTGACCCAGGATCATCTGGACTACCATAAAAATCTGGAAGACTATTTTCAATGCAAACAACGGTTTTTCACCCAGTTTCTGGGCGCCAGAGGAAAGAACAATGCCCCGGCCGTTCTGAACATCGATGATGAAAAAGGCGAGGTCCTGTTCAACAGCCTGGATTGCAGAAAGATTTCCGTCAGCACTGTAAAAAGAGCAGACATTTATTCCCGGGATATCCGTGACGATATCAACGGACTCTCCGGAACCCTTTGCCTTGACGACACAACGGTTCAATTTTCATCCGCCCTGACCGGACGGTTTAATCTGGAAAATATTTTATGCGCCGCCGGTGCGGCCAGGGCCCTTGGCATCGAACCCGCAACCATTAAAAAAGGCATTGAAGCCTGCCGGTCCGTTCCGGGGCGGCTTGAAAAAGTGGACAATTCCATGGACCGGTTCATGTTTGTGGACTACGCCCATACGCCCGATGCCCTTGAATCCATCTTAACCACCCTGAAAGCAAGGGCCCCCAAAAGACTCATCACCGTATTCGGCTGCGGCGGGGACCGGGACCGCTCAAAACGGCCTTTGATGGGCAGGATCGCCTGTGAATACAGTGATATTGCCATTGCTACCTCGGATAATCCGAGAACGGAAGATCCGGAAGCCATTGTCCGGGATGTCCTGAAAGGCATGACCGGCACGGAAGAACTCGTCGATGCAGACCCCCTGGTCAACCCCTTTAAAAAAGGGTTCCTGGTGGAAACGGACCGGAAAAAGGCCCTGGCCCTGGCTGTTCGGATTTCCAAACCCAAGGATATCATCGTGGCCGCCGGCAAAGGCCATGAAACCTATCAGATAACCAACAAGGGCACCATTCATTTTGATGACAAAGAAGAACTTCAGAAAGCAGCCCATGAATTTCATGCGTCCTTCAAGCCCATTCCATGGGCGGCTGAAGATCTGGTTAACGCCTTGGCAAAAATCCCGGCCTTTTCAACTTTGGACAAGGGCTTTTTCTTTTCCGGCATTTCCACGGACTCCAGAACCGTCAAAGAAACCGAGGTTTTCCTGGCCCTTAAGGGAGACCGGTTTGACGGTCATGACTTTGTTCCAACCCTTATCGAAAAAGGCATCAAGGGGGTTATCACCCAATACCCCTTTTACTCGGAACTGAGTCCTGCCCTGAAAAAAGAATGGGCTCAAATGGAACTTATCGTCTTTGAAACCAAGAGCACCCTGACGGCCCTTGGGGATCTGGCCCGTTATCAGCGGCTCCGCTCAAAGGCGAAGGTCCTTGCCGTGACCGGCTCCAGCGGGAAAACCACCACCCGGAAGCTCCTGGAAGACATTTTCACAACCCGGTTCCATACCCACGCCACCCTTGGCAACCTGAACAATGAAATCGGCCTGCCCCTGACCCTGCTCAAACTTTCAGCCGCCCATGAATGGGCCATTGTGGAGATGGGAATGAATCATCCGGGAGAAATATCCAGGCTCAGCCGGATGGCCTTGCCGGATATGGCCGTGATCACCAATACGGCTCCGGTTCATCTGGAAGGTCTCGGAAGTGTGGAAAATGTGGCCCTGGCCAAGGCTGAAATATTTGACGGCATCCGGGCCAACGGCACGGCCATTCTTTTTGCCGATGATCCCAGGCGCGGGATTCTTGAGGCCAAGGCAAGGGAAAAGAATTCCATTAACACTATTCTCTTTTTCGGAGCTGCAGAGGATGCCCATATCCGGGCTGAAAACATCAGATCACTTGAATCCGGAACAAAATTTACAGCTATAATGGGGAAAATCGAAACTGAATTTTTTATCCCCTCCCCGGCTTCGTTCATGGTGGACAATTGCCTTTGCGCCATCCTGGCCGGGGCCTCCGCCGGCATCGACAGCAAAACCATCCAAAAGGGAATAGCCGCCTTTATCCCGGTTTCCGGCCGGATGAACATATACAGGCTCAGCAATACCCTCACCCTGATGGATGATACCTATAATGCCAATCCTGCTTCCGTTGAAAAGGCCCTGCATACCCTTTGCCGGGTGAGCGGCCCGGACAACAGCATAGCGGTTCTCGGGGACATGCTGGAGCTGGGGGATAGTTCCCCTGACCTTCATCGCCGGATGGGCGGAACCGTTGCGGAACTCGGCATCAGAAACCTTTTTGTCTTCGGCCCCCAGGCCGACCATTTCCTGGCCGGGGCCCGTGAGAAAGGCTTCCCTGAAGAGGGTCTCTTCCGGGGCACAAAAACGGAAATCGCTGAAAAAATCCTGGAACAGGCAGGTACAAAAACCTGGGTGCTCGTCAAAGGATCACGGGGTATGGCCATGGAAACGGTCATACAAGACCTTAAAACAATATTAACCGTCAATTCCTGAGGGGTCGGAATGCATGATTCGGAATACTTAAAGGAAAGACACAGGGTAAATGAGTCGGAATACTTAAAAGAAAGACGCAGATTGGGTGACAGAAGAAGGTTTTCCTACACAGCCCACGCGCCGGAAAGAAGATCCGGCCTGGACAGGAGAGAAATGAGCAACAACAAATCAAAAGCAAAGGTGGCCTAAGGTAAGATGTTTTATGAATTTTTATACCCGTACCATATTGATTTCACGTTCCTGAATTTATTCCGGTATATTACATTCAGAACAATCTACGGCGGACTCACAGCCTTTTTTATCTGTTTTCTGTTCGGGCCCTTTGCCATCAGAAAGCTGGCCCAACTGCAGATCGGCCAGAATATCCAGAGCGACGGGCCAAAATCCCATCTTGTGAAACAGGGCACCCCCACCATGGGCGGCATTTTGATTCTTTTTTCCATTTTTGCCACCACCCTGGCCTGGGGCAACCTGTCCAATCACTATGTGGATATCCTCTTGCTAACCCTCATCCTTTTCGGCGCCATCGGTTTTATGGATGATTATCTGAAGCAGATCCGAAAAAGGAATATGGGATTTACCGCCAAGGGAAAATTTGTCTTCCAGATCCTCTTTGCCTTGATCATCTCTTATCTGATTTACAAATGCCCGGATTTTGATTCCACCCTGACCATTCCCTTTCTGAAGAATATTTCCCCGGACCTGGGCCTCTTTTATATTCCCTTTGCCACCCTTGTGATTGTGGGAACTTCCAATGCCGTAAACCTGACTGACGGGTTGGACGGGCTTGCCATCGGACCCTATATCGTCGCCAGCGTCACCTATATGTTCTTTGCCTATGTGGCCGGGCATACCCAGATTGCAGACTATCTCCATGTCCGGCATATTGCGGCCGCCGGGGAAATCTCCGTGGTCTGCGGCATCCTTGCCGGCGCGGGCCTGGGCTTTCTCTGGTTCAATGCCCATCCTGCCCAGATCTTCATGGGGGATTCGGGCTCCATTCCCCTGGGCGGCATCCTGGGCACCATTGCCGTCATCACCAAACAGGAAATCCTGCTCCTGGTGGTGGGCGGTCTCTTTGTCATTGAAGCCATGTCCGTGATCATCCAGGTGTCCTATTTCAAACTGACCAAGGGAAAGCGGGTATTCCGCATGGCCCCCCTGCACCACCATTTTGAATTGAAGGGATGGCATGAATCAAAGGTCATCGTAAGGTTCTGGATCATTTCCATAACCCTGGCGCTGATCTCATTAAGTACATTGAAAATAAGGTAGGTTCCGTTGAAAAAAAAGACTTCCCCCTATTTCCTTGTGATCGGCCTCGGTGCTTCGGGCGTATCCATGGCAAAATTCCTTTGTTCCAAGGGAAAATCCGTGGTGGCCACCGACATCGATGCGGGAAGGGCATCCACGGCAAAAGAGCTGAATGCCCTGGGAATCCGGACGGAAATCGGCTTTCACGACCCGGACACCTTTAACCGGGCCGGGACCCTGATCCCCAGCCCCGGTATCCCCCTGACCCATGCCCTGATCCGGGAAGCCCTGGCCCATGGGGTTGACCTCATGGGCGAGCTGGATGTTTTTGCAGCCTATAATACCCTTCCCGTCATTGCCATCACGGGCACCAACGGCAAAACCACCACCACCACCCTCATCGGTGAAATGCTCCGGGCCTGCGGCCGGAACCCCTTTGTGGGGGGGAATATCGGAACCCCCCTGGTGGAAAACCTCATGGCCCCCGGCCACACCGATGTCGTTGTGGCGGAAATATCCAGTTTCCAGCTCGACCTCTCAAAGACCTTCAGGCCCGAAGTGGGCGTATTGCTGAATATCTCGGAGGACCACCTGGACCGCTATGCCTCCTATGAAGCCTACGAAGACTCCAAATGGAGCCTTTTTAAAAACCAGACCCCATCGGACACGGCGGTTATCAACCGGGCCGTCAATGGATTTGACACCGCCGTTTCAAAAATTCGATCCAGGATTATTGATTTTTCTTCTGATCCGAACACCCGGGAAAATTGCTCGGCCGACATCCGGGATACGGAGATCCGGATCAGATTAAAAGACCTGACTCCCACCCTTCGGACCGATCATTTGAAAGAACTCCAGGGGGCCCACAACCGTGAAAATATTGCAGCCGCGGCCCTTGCCTGCCTTGCCCTTGACCATTTCCCAGTGGAAGGACTCTCAAAGGGAATCGCTTCCTTTAAAAACCTTTCCCACCGCATGGAATTTGTAAAAACCATCAGGGGCATTTCCTTTTATGATGATTCCAAGGCCACCAATACCGATGCCGTGGTCCGGGCCCTGGATTGCTTTAAAAAGAATATCATCCTGATCCTGGGCGGCAGGGAAAAAGGCACGGATTTTACCCTGCTGGTCCGAGACGTCCGAAAAAGCGTAAAAACCATAGTATCCCTGGGAGAATCAAGGGCCCATGTAAGGGAAACCTTTCAGGGGATCTGTCCTGTCATTGAAGCTGAAACCATGCAGGAAGCGGTGGAAAAAGGATATGCCTCGGCTCTTCCCGGGGATGTGGTCCTCCTTTCACCGGCCTGCGCCAGTTTTGACATGTTTGACAATTATGCCCACCGGGGCCGGGAATTTGCAGTCCGGGTCAAGGGGCTTGAGGATCATCTCCATGACTAAACCTGCCGGCAGCCTGCATCCGTTTTTCAGCGAAAAGGTCATTCTTTTCCCGGTCCTTCTGCTGTGCGGTATCGGCATCATCATGGTGTATTCGGCCAGTTCGTCCATTGGCATGGAGGAGCACAACTCGGCCTTCTTCTACATGAAAAAACAGATTCTTTTCTTCTGTATCAGTCTCTGCGTCATGTTTGTAGCGGCTTCATTCCCCTATAAACTTTACCGGAGCTTTTCCTATTTTATCCTTTTTGCCTCTATTTTCCTTCTGATTGCCGTTCTGTTTCCCTCCCTGAGCATCAAGGCCGGCGGCGCCAACCGGTGGATTCACGTTGCCGGCATCACCTTCCAGCCCTCTGAATTTACAAAACTGGCCCTGATTCTCTTTTTGGGATATTCCCTGTCCAAAAAACAGGAGCAGATCCGGGTTTTTTCCGTGGGATTTTTCCCCCACCTGGTGGTTTTTTCTCTTCTTTCCTTTCTCATCATCATCCAGCCGGATTTTGGGACCATTGTGGTATTGGGAATGATTACCTGGGGCATGATGTTCATTGCCGGGGTCAAACTCCTTCACCTGCTCTCTCCTTTGCCCCTGGTCCTCCCGGTCCTGTATTTCTTTGTATACAAGGTGGATTACCGCCTCGAAAGAATTCTGGTATTTTTAAATCCCTGGGCTGATCCCTATAATGCCGGGTATCAGATCACCCATTCCTTAAAGGCCTTTGGCTCAGGGGGAATTTTCGGGAAAGGGATAGGGCTGGGCATGCAGAAAATGCATTATCTTCCCGAACCCCATACGGATTTCATTTTTTCCATTATCGGGGAAGAATTGGGGCTCATCGGCGTCATCATCATTCTCTGCCTTTATCTCATTTTGCTGCTGAAAGGGGTGGCCATCGCCAAAAAAGCCGGGACGGTTTTCGGAGCCATTACTGCGGCAGGCCTGACCATCTATATTGCGGTTCAGGTCATCATCAATACCGGTGTCGCTTTAGGGGCCCTTCCCACAAAAGGCCTGACCCTTCCCTTCATCAGCTACGGGGGAACCTCTCTCATCATCAACATGGCCGCCATCGGCATCCTCATGAACATAGGAGCATCCAAAGATGATGAACAGCCCGTTTAATCTTATCATCACCGGCGGAAAAACCGGAGGCCACCTGTTTCCCGGGATTGCAACGGCAGAGGCGGTGCGGCAAATCAATCCGGGCGCCGAAATTTTATTTGTGGGCACCGATGCTCCCTTTGAGGTTCAAACCCTCCAAAAATACGGCTTTGCCCATAAAAGCATTTATTCAAAACCCATTAAGGGCAAAAACCTTTTCGGCAAATTATTCTCCATGAGCATTATTCTTGTTTCCCTGATCCAGTCCCTGATCCTGATGAAAGCCGTCAAGCCCGACTTTGTCCTGGGGGTGGGCGGCTTTTCTTCCTTTGCCGTGGTGGTGGCGGCCTGGATACTGGGCGTCCCCCGGGCCATCCAGGAGCAAAACGCCTTTCCCGGATTGACCAACCGGAAACTGGCCCGCTTTGCCGACATCATCTTTACCTCCTTTGAAAACACCAGGGGCTGGACCGGTCATCCTAAAGTCAAATATGTGGGTAATCCTGTTCGGAAAGCCCTGGTCCAGGAATCTGAGACAGGCCTTGAAACAGAAGATCCCCGGCCGGACCAGACCTTCCTTCTGGTGACCGGCGGAAGCCAGGGCGCAACGAGTATCAATACGGCCTTTATGGATGCCCTGGCCCTCATGGACGGCCGGGATAAGCTGTATATCGTCCACCAGACCGGAATCCAGGATGAAGCCGTGACCCGGCAGAAATATGCCGACCTGAAAATCCGGGCCAGGGTCGGCGCCTTTTTCCATGACCTGCCCCAAATCCAGAAACGAGCCCGGCTGGCCGTTACCCGGGCCGGGGCCGGGATCATTTCCGAACTCTGTGTTCGCGGACTTCCGGCCATTCTGATCCCCTTTCCCCACGCGGCCGACGACCACCAGACCTTTAATGCAAAGGCCCTGGAAGAGCAAGGAGCCGCCGTCCTGATAAAGGAAAAGGACCTCGATGGAAATACATTGAAACAGGCCATTGAAAGCCTGATCACTGATAAAAACAGGCTGGACCTCATGTCGGAAAAACTCAGAGGACTGGCAAAGCCCGATGCTGCAAAAACCATTGCAGATCATCTCTTAAATTTCAAAAGGATAAGAGGTTAACCCATATGTATCAGAAAAACTATCATATCCATTTTGTCGGCATCGGCGGCATCGGCATGAGCGGGATTGCAGAACTTCTTCTGAATCTGGGCTACAAAGTGTCCGGTTCGGACCTGAAGCTGTCCCCCATTACCAAACGCCTGGAGTCCAAAGGCGCCGTCATTTACCAGGGCCACCGGAAAGAACAGGTGGAAGGCGCCAATGTGGTGGTGACCTCTTCGGCCGTTTCAAAGGAAAACCCGGAGGTGGTCCGGGCCAAAGAACTCTCCGTCCCCATTATTCCCAGGGCTGAAATGCTGGCCGAACTCATGCGGATCAAATATTCCATTGCCGTATCCGGGGCCCATGGAAAGACCTCCACCACTTCCATGGTCGCCCAGATCCTCAACACGGCCGGGCTGGACCCCACCGTGGTCATCGGCGGACTTCTCAAGGGCCTGGATACCAACGCCCTCCACGGGAAAGGCGACTATATTGTGGCCGAAGCCGATGAAAGCGACGGGTCTTTCCTGAAATATTCACCGGCCATTGCCGTGGTGACCAATATCGACCTGGAACACCTGGATTTTTACAAAGATATCGAGGACATCAAGGACAAATTCGTCCAGTTCATCAATTCGGTTCCGTTTTACGGGCTGGCCATCCTGTGCCTGGACAATGAGCATATCCAGGCCATCCTGCCCCGGATCAAGGTCCGTCACACCACCTACGGCATGGCTGCCCAGGCGGATCTCCAGGCCAAGGACATTTCGTTTGAGGGCGTCACAAGCCATTTCACTGTGTTCCGGCATGAGAAAAAACTGGGAGAGATCTCCCTGAACCTGGCCGGCAAACACAATGTTTCCAATGCCCTGGCAGGAATTGCAGCAGGACTTGAACTGAACCTGTCCTTTAAAACCATTAAAAAGGCCCTGGAACAGATTGAAGGGGTAAAACGGCGGCTGGAGGTCAAGGGCGAGAAAAAAGGCATCCTGGTGATGGATGATTACGGGCATCATCCCACGGAAATCCTGGCCACCCTGACGGCCATCCGGGAGAGCTACAAGGGCAAACGGCTCATCGTGGCCTTCCAGCCCCACCGGTATACCCGTACCCAGGGCTTGTTCCAGGAGTTCACCCGTTCCTTTTACCAGTCGGACATCCTCATTGTGCTTCCCATTTATGCGGCCAGTGAAAAGGAAATCGAAGGGGTGGACGCCCAAAGTTTATGCGAGGCCATCAAAGAACACGGGCATAAGGATGTGTCCCATGCCCCGGATTTCACCCAGGCCCTGTCCATCATCACCCATAAGGCCAAAAAAGGGGATATGGTGCTGACCCTGGGCGCCGGGGATATTTACACCCTGGGTGAAAAACTTTTGGATATCTTATAACGGCAAGATATGGCAACAACAAAAGACATAAAATACGCAGCCATGGCTCAAACATTCGGCCTTTTAAGGGATGAGCCCCTAAAGCCCTATACCTCTTTTAAGGTGGGGGGCCCCGCCGACCTCCTGGCCCTGCCCAAAACCGTAGAGGAATTGACAGCCCTGCTCGGGTATGCCTCGCAACAGAATATCCCTGTGACCCTTCTGGGCGGCGGCACCAATGTTCTTGTTTCCGACAAAGGCATCCGGGGCCTGGTCATTGTCACCACTGGATTGAAATCCGGTATCCGCATCACAGACTCAACCCCGGAAAAGGCCCTTGTTGATGCAGCCGCTGGAGAACGACTGTCAACGGTGTGCCGGTTTGCTCTGGATCATTCCCTTTCCGGTCTTGAATTTGCCGCCGGCATCCCCGGCACCCTGGGCGGCGCCCTTGCCATGAATGCCGGGACAAAGGCCGGGGACATGTCCGGGATCATCCGGGATATCAAGATACTGGATTTTAAGACCTTGAACCTGGAAATTCTTGAAAGAAAAAAACTTGATTTTTCCTACCGGTGCCTTAAGCTTTCCGGGATCATTGTTGCGGCCACCCTTGCCTTAAAACCCGGAAACCGGACGGGGATAGAGCAAACCGTTCAAGCGAATCTATCGTTTAAAAAGGCGACCCAGCCGATTTCCGTTGCCAGCGCCGGTTGCTTTTTCAAAAATCCGGTCCAAGGCATGCCGGCCGGAGAACTCATTGAAAAATCAGGCCTCAAAGGAACAGATTTCAACGGCGCCAGGGTATCGGACCTCCATGCCAATTATATCATCAATACGGGCAATGCCACCTGCGATGATATTCTTCGGCTAAAACAGCATATTCAAGACACGGTATTCAATGCCTTTAAGATTAAACTTGAAACAGAAGTGAGGATTGAAGGTGAATAACAAAATCAAACCCAACCGGTATAAACCCGTTACGGCTGAAGTGTCACATTTTAATTCAGATTTCAATGCCGGCATTGATGTTTGCCTGAAATTCATCATGGTGGTGGCCTTTTTCTGCATCCTGAGCCTTGCCGCCATTTACGTCCACGATTTTATCACCCAGGCGGAATTTTTCAATATTACAGAAATTGAAATCCTTGGCACAGACCATGTGACAAGGGAGGAAATCCTTGCCCTGGCCGGTTTAAACCGGGACAGAAATATTTATGAGGTGAACGCATCCCTGGCTGAACGACAGATCCTCTCACATCCCTGGGTTCAATCCGCCGACCTTGATAGACGGCTGGGTTCAAAACTGAAAATCGTCATCAAAGAGCATGAGCCCCTGGCCATTGTCCGGATCAGGGAAGCTGCGGATATCCTGATCAATATCCAGGGCCTGCCCTTTAAGGAATATGACCCTTTAACGGATCACGCAGAAAACCTGCCCATCATAACCGGACTTGATCTGACCCCTGTCCGGGACCAATACGGTTTTTCCGGAAGGCTCTTTGATTCGGTGATGGATTTTTTAAAAACGGCAGAGGCCGCACCTTTTGAACGGATACAGGGCAATGAGCTGACAGGGATCATCCTGGAGACAAAACATGGGTTCAATTCCGTCTCAACGCAGGATCCGGACATCATTCCCATCAAGCTGGGATTTGATAATTTTAACGCAAAACTGAAAAAAGCAAAAAAAATCAAAGAGTATATTGATAAACACCTGCCTGAAAAAACAATCTGCGCCATGGACATTTTCAATATTGAAAAAGTATTTATCAAGACAAAACTCAATGATGCGCTGCACAACAATTTAAAAAAGGGGGCTTAATTTGCCGGGAAATGAAAAAATAATTGTCGGCCTGGATATCGGGACCACAAAGATATGTGCGGTTGTCGGTGAAATGCTGGACGATCAGATCAGCATTATTGGCGTCGGCTCCCATCCCTCCACCGGGCTTCGGAAAGGATCTGTCGTGAACATTGAATCCACCGTGGATTCCATTAAAAAAGCGGTGGAAGAAGCCGAACTCATGGCAGGATGTGATATTTCATCCGTCTATGTGGGCATTGCCGGAAACCATATTCAGGGCTTCAATTCCCACGGAATTATTGCCATCAAAGGCCGGGAAATCACGGAACAGGATGTGGAACGGGTGGTGGATGCGGCAAAGGCCGTGGCCATCCCCACGGACAGGGAAATCCTCCATGTCATTCCCCAGGAATTCATTGTGGATGATATGAAATCCATTCAGAATCCCGTGGGCATGACGGCCATAAGACTTGAGGCCAAAATTCACATTGTGACCGGGGCCGTATCTTCGGCCCGGAACATTGTGAAATGCTGCAATAAAGCCGGGCTTGAAGTCTGCGACATTGCCCTGGAATCCCTGGCATCGGGCGAAGCCGTTCTCACGGACGAGGAAAAGGAACTGGGATGCATCATTGCAGATATGGGAGGCGGCACAACGGATCTGGCGCTTTTTAAGGACAACAATCTAAAATTCATCTATGAACTGACCCTGGGCGGACAGAACCTGACCAATGATATTTCCATCGGTCTGAGGACCCCGCTGCCGGAAGCGGAAAAGATCAAAATCACCCACGGCACCTGTGTGGCTTCAAATGTGAAAAACGGCGCCGTCATCGAGGTCCCGGCTGTGGGTGGGCGAGCGCCGAAAAAGCTTTCCAAGGGCATACTGGCGGAAATCCTTGAACCCCGGGTGGAAGAAATTTTTACCCTGCTGAAAAAAGAAGTGTTTTCCAACGGCCTTGAAAATTCATACCCGGCAGGCTTTGTCCTGACCGGAGGAAGCGTGGTGCTGGACGGTATTACGGAAATTGCGGAATCGGTTTTCAATGTTCCGGTCAGAGTCGGACATCCTAATAGAATCGGCGGTTTGAAGGATATTGTCAAAAACCCTGCCTTTGCCACCGGGGTCGGACTGGTGATGTTCGGTTCCCATGCGACCTGCAAGCTGAATATCAAGGATGTGGAAAGTCAGGGCGTTTCGAAAATATTAAACAGAATGAAACAGTGGTTTAAAGATATTATTTAATTTTTATGGAGGTGGATATGGCATTTGCTTATGTAGAAAACGAAAGTTCGGCAAAAATCAAGGTTATCGGTGTCGGTGGGGCCGGCGGTAATGCCGTCAACAACATGATCAATGCAAAGCTTCGGGGGGTTAAATTCATCGTTGCCAATACTGACCGGCAGGCCCTGGAGGCATCCATGGCTGAAGTCAAAATCCAGATCGGAAAAGAATTGACCGAAGGCCTTGGGGCCGGTGCAGACCCCCAGAAAGGCCGGGATGCGGCCCTCGAGAGCGCCGACGAAATCCGGGAAGCCTTGAAGGACAGCCATATGGTGTTCATTACCGCCGGCTTCGGCGGGGGGACAGGCACGGGAGCCGCCCCGGTCATTGCGGAAATCTGCAAGGATCTCGGCATCCTGACCGTGGCCGTGGCGTCCAAACCCTTTTCCTTTGAAGGCAAAAAACGCGAAAAACAGGCCCTTGAAGGACTTGAAAAACTTCACGGCATCACGGACACCGTTATCACCATTCCCAATGACCGGCTCCGGGGAATAGCCCCCAAAGGCGCAAGGATGGTGGACATGTTCATCAAGGCCGATGAAATTCTTCATCATTCCGTCAAAGGCATCACCGATCTGATCATGATGCCGGGCCATGTCAATCTTGATTTTGCAGATGTTAAAACCACCATGCAGAAATCAGGTAAGGCCCTCATGGGCATTGGAATCGCCTCCGGAGAAAACCGGGCCGTTGAAGCGGCTGAAAGGGCCATTTCCCATCCTCTCCTGGAAGATATCTCCATTTCCGGCGCAAAGGCCGTATTGATGAATATCACCTCCAGCTCCGACCTGACCCTGGATGAAATGACGGAAGCTTCGGACCGGATCCACAGGGAGGTGGGAGACGATGCGGAAATCATCTGGGGCCAGACCTTTGATGAAGAACTGGGAGATGAGATCCGGATTACGGTCATTGCCACCGGCATCGGCTCCGATGAGCCCAAGGCCGAGCCCAACAATATCCATCATTTTGATCCCGTGGTCCAGCCCATTTATCATCAACAGGCTTCAGTTGCATCGGCCCGGGGGGGACAGTTCTCCCAGGGACCCGCACGGCAGGGATCACCGCAGCCGGCCCTGTCCCAGCCACGATCAGCATCGGAGCCTGTTGCCAGGGGCCATCTGCGGGTTCCGACACCGGAGGAGCTGGCCAACTGGAATGAATTTGACAACCCGGTCATCATCAAACATAAAAAAGCCGTGGGAGATGATGATATTATGAACAATTACAGCGCCATGCAGTTTGACAACGACGATCTGGAGGTTCCGACATTTTTGAGACGTAAAGCCGACTGATCGATGAAAAAAAGGCATAAACCTGCCTGGGAGGACGGTCACAACAAAGAAGGAACCGTTGAACAAGGGGCCATCCACAAACAAACCAAGGGGCTGATAAAAACCGCCCTGGTTTATCCCAACAGCTATTCGGCAGGCATGTCTTCCCTGGGGTTTCAAACCGTTTACCGGCTTTTAAACCGCATGGAGCTTGTGTCCTGTGAAAGGGTTTTTCTGCCGGCCCCGGGGGAACCCTCCCGGAAGGCCGGAAGCATTGAGACAGGACGTTGCCTTGATCAGTTTGACATTGTTTTTTTTTCAATATCCTTTGAAAACGATTTTCTCCACCTTGTTCAACTCCTGGGAGAAGCAGGCATCCCCTTGCGATCACCTGATCGAAACCACCTCCACCCCCTGGTGGTCGCAGGGGGAGTCGCCTGTTTTTTAAATCCTGAACCCATTGCCCCGTTTATGGACCTCTTCCTCCTCGGGGAGGCCGAATGCCTGATAACCCCTTTTTTCCAGGCCTATGGGAAAAACAGCCCCCGGGCTGAGTTTTTGCAAAGCCTGGAACAAACCGTGCCCGGCGCCTATGTTCCCGGCCTTCATACCGCCGGCTCCCGGTTTCAAATCCAGGTGCAATACCTGAAAAGCCTGGATGGAATTTCAACCTTCACCTCCATCCTGACGGATAAAACCGCTTTCAAAGATGCTTTCCTCATTGAAATTCTGAAGGGTTGCCCCCACGGATGCCGTTTTTGCAGTTCAGGTTTTATTTACCGTCCTCCGCGGATCTATCCCGTACAAACGGTTATGGAGCTTATGGACAAGGCCTCGGGCAAAACAGATAAAATCGGATTGGTGAGTTCGGCCATTGCCGATCACCCTGATATTGCAGCAATATGTGCTTACGGCACCAGCCGCGGTTTTAACCTGTCCTTTTCCTCGCTCCGGGCGGATAAACTGTCGGACGAACTGGTGGGCGCCCTCGCCGCAAGCGGGGTCAAGACCGCCACCATTGCTCCTGAAGCAGGTTCCGAAAGGATGCGGGCCGTTATTAACAAGAAAATTTCGGAAACGGATATCCTGGACGCCGCCAGAAAACTGGTGGACGCCGGGATCATCAATCTCAAGCTCTATTTCATGATCGGTCTTCCCTTTGAGGAGGAGGCTGATATCCATGCCATTGTGGAGCTGACCCAAAAAATCAAATCGGAATTTCTCATCGCATCAAAAAAGAAGCATAAGATCGGAACCATCACCCTGAGCATCAACCCCTTTATCCCAAAACCCTTTACCCCTTTCCAATGGGCCCCCATGGAAAGAAACAGGGTCTTAAAGCAGCGGGTGGACATCATTCATGAAGGCCTGAAAAAAACAGCCAATGTCAAGGTCAATATCGAATCCCTGCGCAAAGCCAAGATCCATGCCCTTCTCTCCCTGGCAGATCAAAAGGCTGCGGATATCCTGGAATATGCGGCGGTAAAAGGATGGTCCGCCGCCATGAAGGAAAACAAGGCCTATTGTGATGCGGCGGTCTACGGAGAAAAACCACTGGATTCCCCCCTGCCCTGGGATTTCCTCGATAACCGGGTCAAAAAGGAATTCCTGGTCAAAGAATTTCAAAAGGCGGCCCAGGGGAAAATTTCCGCCTCCTGCCCCATGGCGGACTGCCGGGTTTGCAGAACCTGCATGTAAAAGCCAGCGCCGAAGAATCCGGAGGATTTAAAGAAAATAGAACAGAGAGGCAGATTTTAAAATTTTTCCTTGTTTATCTTACCAATCCATTTTATAAGATATTGCGGTTTTTTGTATAAAAAAAAAGAAGCAGAACTTTAGATGATCGATGAGGATCATCACATTATAAAAACAAGACCAATTAATCAGGAGGTTTTATGACAGCTTTAGTATTCGGCCACAAAAATCCAGATACCGATTCCGTTTGCGGAGCCATTGCTCTGGCGGATCTTAAGAAAAAACTGGGTGAAGATGTGGCTGCCGCAGTCCAGGGAGAACTCAACCCGGAATCCAATTTTGTACTGAAAAAATACGGGGTTGCCGCACCCAAGGTGGTCACTTCCTATGCCGGACAAAGTGTATACTTGGTGGATCATTCCGACCTGGCCCAGAGCCCGGACGATCTCGGCAAGGCCAATATCCTCGGCATCGTCGATCACCACAAACTGGGGGACGTCACCACTTCCCAGCCCCTTGAATGCTGGATCTGGCCCGTGGGCTGCACCTGCACCGTGATTGCATCCATGTACAAATATTATAACGTGGCCATCCCCAAGGATATTGCAGGCATCATGCTGTGCGCCATCCTTTCCGATACCGTTATTTTCAAATCCGCCACCTGCACCGATAAAGACAAAGAAATCTGTGCCTACCTGGCTGAAATCTGCGGTGAAAAAGACCTTCCGGGCCTTGGCATCCAGATGTTCAAGGTTAAATCCGCCGTTGAAGGCACTCCCATCCGTGAACTGGTTTTCCGCGATTACAAGGATTTCAATATGGGCGGAAAAGGCGTGGGCATCGGACAACTTGAACTGGTTGACCTTTCCATTGTTGACGGGATTAAGGCTGATCTTGCAAAAGACATCCAGGCCCTTAAAAAAGAAAAAGGCCACCACAGCGTTTTCCTCATGCTGACCGATATCATGAAGGAAGGCACCGAGCTGTTGATTGCCTCCGATGACGAATCCGTGGTTCAAAAAGCCTTCGGCGTGGCTCCTGCAAATGGGAAAGCCTGGCTGAAAGGCGTCATGAGCCGGAAAAAAGAGATCATTCCGCCGCTTGAGAAGGCCTTTGCATAAAAGTCTACAAAAGCCATAAAACATACAGGGCCCGGGAATACCTCCCCGGGCCCTGGTCTATTTGAAATACGATCTGGTTCGCTATACCCTCTCCCGGGTTTTCAGGACCCCGTCCAATCTTTTAGAAAGGGTTGCCATGTCAAAGGGTTTGAGAATATACCCGTCGCAGCCCTTTTGCATCATTTTCTCAATTTCCTCTTCCCGGCTGTAACCCGAAGACACGATTATTTTGATATCCGGGTCAATGGCCCTTATCTTTTCAAAGGCCTGCTGACCGCTCATGGAGGGCATGACCAGATCCAGAATAACAAGATCGATCCGGTCCTTTCCCGAGGTTATGGCCTCAATGGCCTCTGTTCCGCTTGAAACGGCCTTTACTTTATACCCAAGGGTTTCGAGCATGTCCGAACAGACTTCAACCACCCCTTTTTCATCATCCACCAGGAGAATGGTACCTTTTCCATTGATAATCGCAGGCTTTTCTTCAGTCTTCTTCAGCCCCACCCTGGTCCTTTTGGCAGGCAGGAAGAACATGAAGGCGCTTCCCTTTCCAGGCTCGCTATCAACCCTTACCATGCCCTTATGGCTCTTGAGAATGCCATAGGTTGTGGCAAGTCCCAGCCCGGTTCCCTGACCTCTTTCCTTGGTTGTAAAGAACGGATCAAAAATCCTGGACATGATCTCTTCTTCCATTCCGATACCGGTGTCCGCGACCGTTATCTTGACATAGGTTCCCGGGGCGAGCCCCAACTCAACGGCTTTGACGTCATCCACCACGGTATTCTCGGACCGAATAATGATCTTTCCACCATTGGGCATGGCCTGCCACGCGTTAACAAAAAGATTCATGAGGACCTGCTTGATCTGGCCTTCATCAACAATGGTTCCCCAGAGATCCTTTTCAAGGTATTGCTCAATCAATATGTCTTTTTTCGTGCGGCCGAACATCTTGGCTGACATTTTCAACAGATAATTCAGATTGATAAGGGAGGTTTCCTGGATGCTTTTTTGAGCAAATCCGAGCAACTGGCGGGCCATCTCAGCGCCACTGAAAACATATTCATCAATGCTGGCCAGCCGCTTATATTCATCGCTTTCCTTTGGAAAGCCGCTTTTTACAAGGGAAGCATATCCCTGAATTCCCATGAGGATATTGTTAAAATCATGGGCAATTCCCCCGGCCAGGGTCCCGATGGCTTCCATTTTCTGAGCCTGGCGCAACTGATTTTCAAGATTGACCCGGTCCGTCACATCCCTGGCCACGGCATATAGGCCCTTGAATTCTTCTTTTTCATCGCTGGCCGGCAGATGCAGGGGCGAGGTCTTAAGCTCCATATAGGCACAAGAATCGGAGAAATCCTGTTTGGTTTTCTTGATTCCTATTTTCAAAAACCTGAAATGAGATTCCTTGCCATCACTATGGACGGGTGCGCCCGGATTGGTCAGTGCCCCGGCCTTTGACAGATCGTCTTTATGGACGACGGTTTCAAACCGTTTCCCGATCAAATCCTGTCTTAAAAATCCCAGAACCTTTTCAAACTGATGGTTGACAAAGGTGAAACACCCGTTCTGATCCAGGATGAAAATCAGGTCCGGAGAATTGTTCACCATATATTCGAATTGTCTTTCCGAAGCTTCAAGTCTTGCCGACACAGCCTTTTTGGCTGCGATTAATTTTTTCTGGGAAAGGGCATTTTTAACTGTTTTGATAAGATCGGCATATTCAAAGGGTTTTTTAAGATAATCCCAGGCTCCGATCTTCAAGGCACGGACAGCAGACTCAATGGATGCATAGCCGGTAATGATAATGATCAAGACCTCATCGTCAAGGCCGTAAATATGCTCCATGACCTCATAGCCGTTCATTCCGGGCATGCTGATATCCAGCAGAACCAGGTCAAATCTGTTCTGCTCGAAAAATTTTATGGCTTCATTGCCGCTATATGCTCCTAGAGCCTGATATCCCTCTTTTTGCAAACAAAGAGAAATGTTCTCCACTATCCTTTTTTCATCATCAACGATCAGTATCTGTTCTGGTCTCATGGAATATCCCAACAGGATGACGGCATTGATTTTTTTATGTTAAATCCTTCCCTTCCAATTTTGTTTTTTCATAACAGACAAGACCACATCTTAAACATCTGTCTGCTTCTTTTCTGGCTTCTTCCGTTGAAAAACCCGTTGAAAACGGTTCGGGTGATCCGTGAAGGTCATCGGTCAATTTCAGGATGGTCCTGGGTATGGGATTCACATTGTTCAAAAAAGCAACATCCTGAAGATTGGAACTTGCCGTAACCATAAGGGACGGATCCTGGAACCCGGTGCCGGTCATGAGGCAATGAAGAGCGGCTGCTGCTTTCCTGCCGCCGTTGATGGCGGCAACAACCGAAGCATATTCACTGACCACATCCTGGTCCGATAAAAATCCGGCTTCCCGATTCCCATCCGGTTTTTTCAGAAGCTCATGACCTTCCCATCGCAGGGACCCTTGACCGGGAGAGTTGTCCGCTTCAGCCTTGATTTCAGGAATAAACACGAGCTCGGGACATCTTCCGGAACCGATAATCAAAAGATCCGCATCCATATCGTGCTTCATGCCCGTATCAAATTCCGTGTATTCAATGCCGGCTAACCGTTTATCTTGGCCCCTCACCCGTGTAACACCGGCGCCAAAAATGAGCTCTGCTCCGGTTTTTGAGAGCCGCTCCGAAACCCCAGGGTCAAAATTCGAAACAGGCTTTCTTGAAATCACAACAACGTCTTTGGCACCGTTTTTCTTTAGAATTTCAACAGCCTCGGCAGCAATACTTTCTCCTCCCACGATAACGACCTTTTTCCCGGATGGGATGCGGATACCATCATCGGTTCCGCTTCTTAACAGGTCAATCAAAAGATAGGCCCCCGGAAAAACATTCTCTGCTTCGGTCATATCCCCCCGGAGAAGTCTGGAATCCCATCCGCCCGTGGCTGTAAAAACAGCGTGAAAGCCCTCTCTTAAGAGTCCGTCAATGGTAAAGTCCCTTCCTGCCTTGGCCTTTGTCCGGATATCAATCCCCATCTGCCGGATGCCTTCGATATCAAAATCCAGGATATCCATGGGTAATCTCTCCCTCTTGATGGCCTTGCGAAGAATTCCTCCCGGAACATCCATCGCTTCAAAAACAGTGGGTTCGTGGCCCAGCCTTGCACTGAAAAAGGCAGCAGACAGCCCTTCAACCCCCCCGCCGATAACAGCGACTTTTTTTCCTGTGGCCGGTCCTTTATAGGGCAAGATCCGGCGATTCAAGCGCATTTCATAATCACAGACAAATCTTTTCAATCCGTTAATGGCAACGGATTCATCCTGTAAAAGCCTTCGGCAGTTGGATTCGCATGGGGCAGGACAAATCCTGGAAATAACCGTTGGAAAAGGATTCCGCTCTTTGATCACCTGAATGGAACCTTCATAATCTCCCTCGCGGATGAGCCGGATATATTCCTTGATATCAATCCCTGTGGGACAGGCTCTCTGACAGGGAGTGGTGCATTCTTCCCGGGTATATTCCCTTAGGATTCTAAGGGCAGCGGAAGTCAGCCGGATGATATGTTTGGGGCAAACCCGTTCACAGGCACCACACCCCGTGCACTTATCCAGGTTAACCTTGGGCAGGCCGTCCCGGCCAATGGTCAAGGCCCCGAACATACAGGCCTTTACACAGGTCCCCAGCCCAAGACACCCTATTCTGCAAACTTTCATGCCGCCGAAAAGCATTTCGGCAGCCCTGCAATCGGTTACCCCGAGATATTGATATTCCATATCGGCCCCGTCTTTGCCGTAATAGCATCCGGGTCTGGCAAATTCAGGTTCCTTGCCCGACACGGAAACACCCATGATGGCGGCAATCTCCATGGCGACCTCTTCTCCCGCAGCCACACAGGAATTCACGGAGGAGAGGCCCTTGACAATGGCCTCGGCATTGGCATTGCAGCCCGGGTAGCCACATCCCCCACAATTGGCGCCGGGCAGGGCACTGCCCACGGCCACGACTTTTGGGTCCTCATAAACATAGAAAACTTTTGATGCGACGGCCAGAACAGCCCCGGTAATGACGCCGAGCCCCCCCATCAATAAAAGAGAATGTAACATGTATGTATTCCTTACCCCGTTGGCGTTTTATTCGTCCACTCTTCTATAACCCCCTCAAAAACGAAAAGTCAATAATATACCAAAATTTTTTACAGCGCTTCATTGACAATGGAAAACTCAGAGTGTACTAACTTATCTGTTGTCAGGACAAATGAGTATACGATTATACAATTATCTTCGGAAAAGACATCATGGACCAAGATACGATCATCATCAATGGGAACCATCTGGTCTTTAGATCAGGTGAAACAATTCTCGAAACCGCACGGCGCAACCACATTGATATTCCAACCCTTTGCCATTTGAAAAACGCCATCCCCACCCATACCTGCAAGATCTGTCAAGTTGAGGTAATGGGGGAGCCGGCCTTGGTCGAATCCTGTGCTGCCAAAGCAAAACAGGGCATGACCATCCTTACCGACTCTCCGAAGGTGATTGAGGCAAGAAAAGAAGTTATCAAGGGGCTTCTTGCATCGGGTTATCACAATTGCGCGGCCAGAGAAATGGATGCCAAAGACTGGACATCATTTCAACTGACGGTTCTGAAAAATGACGGTAAAGAGGATCTTTGCCCGGTCTGGGGAGATTGTGAACTTCAGGATCTGGCTTACCGGTACCAGGTAAAAACACGGCATACGCCGTCAAAGGAATGCCGGTATGACACTGAAAGGGCCAATCCGTTCATTATCCGGGATTTTTCACGATGCATTCTTTGTGGCCGGTGTGTCAAGGCCTGCCGGGAAATTCAGGTTAACAACGCCATTGAATTCGGATATGCAGGGGATGATCTCAAGATTATTGCAAAAAATGATGCCACATTAAAAGACTCTGATTGTGTTTTCTGTGGAGAATGCCTTCAGGCATGCCCGGTCGGCGCCCTGGTGCCGGATAAGGCCTTCAGGGACCACCGGTTTAAAGATACCCGGAAAATCAGAACCACCTGCTCTTTCTGCGGGGTGGGATGCCAGATGGATGTCTTTGTCCAGGATAATAAAATTGTCAAAATCGACGGCGCTGATACCGACCTTCCCCCGAACCATGCCAGCCTTTGCGTCAAAGGCCGGTTCGGATATGAATTTGTTGCCTCACCGGAGCGTCTGACCCGGCCCTTGATCAAAAAAGACGGAAAACAGGTGGAAGCTTCCTGGGAGGAGGCCTTGGACCTGGTGGCCCAGAAACTATCCGCCATCAAATCGGAATCCGGCCCTGACAGCATCGGGGTCATGACCTCGGCCCGGATCACCAATGAAGATAATTATATAGCCCAGAAATTTACCCGGGCCGTGCTGAAGACCAATAATATAGACCATTGTGCCCGTCTGTGACACAGCTCCACCGTAGCCGGTCTGGCTGCAGCCTTTGGAAGCGGTGCAATGACCAACACCATTGCCGATATTGAAACATCGGACCTGATCCTGGTGACGGGCTCCAATACCACGGAAAATCATCCGGTTCTTTCAAGCTTTGTCAAGCGGGCCACCCTGAAAGGCAAAAAACTCTATATCATTGACCCGAGAAAAATCAAGCTCACCGAATATGCCGACAAATGGCTCAGGCCTCTTCCCGGAACCGATATTGCCTGGATCAACGGTCTGATGCACATTATTATAAAGGAGGGGCTCCAGAACACCGCCTTTATCAAAGACCGGACTGAAAATTTTGAAGCCCTGAAAACCCTTGTGGAAACCTATACGCCGGAACATGTGGAGGCTGTTACAGGAATCAAGACAGGGGATCTCGTTGAAGTCGCCAGGGCCTTTGCCAAAGCCCCTGCTGCCTCCATTCTCTATTGCATGGGAATTACCCAGCACACCTGCGGCACGGACAATGTCAAATCCCTGGCCAATCTTTCCATGCTTTGCGGTCACCTGGGAAAACCCGGCGGCGGAGTAAACCCTTTGCGGGGCCAGAACAATGTCCAGGGAGCCTGTGACATGGGCGGTCTGCCCAATGTGTTTACCGCCTATCAGCCCGTCGGCAATGACGAGGCCAGAAACACCTATGAAAAAGCTTGGAGCGTCACAGGATTGCCCAAGAATCCCGGCCTGGTTGTCACCGAAATGGTTCAGCGAGCCCATGAAGGAAGCCTTAAAGCCCTTTTTATCATCGGTGAAAATCCCATGGTCTCCGACCCGGACCTGAACCATGCAAGAAAAGCATTTCAACGTCTGGATTTTCTAGTGGTCCAGGATATATTTCATACAGAAACCGCACAAATGGCCGATGTGGTGTTGCCGGCCTTCTGCTTTGCCGAAAAGGACGGGACCTTCACCAATACGGAACGCCGGGTCCAGCGGGTCAGAAAAGCCGTGGAAGCACCGGGAGAAGCCCGGGAAGACTGGCGGATACTTTGCGACATGGCCGGGCGGATGGGATATGAAATGTCCTACGCGTCCAGCCGTGATATTTTTAAGGAAATCGCCGCAGTCACCCCTTCCTACAGAGGCATCACCTGGGAACGGATTGATAAGGTTGGCATCCACTGGCCCTGCCCCACGGAAGCCCACGAAGGAACGCCCATTCTTCACACCACCCAGTTTACCAGGGGAAAAGGGCTTTTTCATGCCCTAGCCCATACCCCTCCGGCTGAACTGCCGGACAGGGACTATCCGTTTATTCTGACCACGGGCCGGGTGCTCTACCATTATCATACCGGGACCATGACCATGAAAACACAAGGATTAAATGTGCTTTCTCCTGAATGCTTTGTGGAGATTTCCGAATCCGATGCAACAAAAATGGCCCTTGATACCGGCGCCATGGTGGCCGTCTCTTCCCGCCGGGGCAAAATTACGGCAAAACTGAAGGTATCTTCCAAAGCCGTGGAAGGAACCGTATTCATCCCCTTTCATTTTGCAGAAGCCGCCGCCAATGAACTGACCAACGCAAAACTGGATCCAACGGCCAAAATTCCGGAATTCAAGGTATGTGCGATTAAAATTGAGGCGGTATAGGAAGCTCTGAATTTTGAATTTCTGATTCCAGCAGGGCCAGAACCCTTAAAAAGTCCTCGGGCAATTCAGCCGTGAATTCCATTCGTTGACCGGAATAGGGGTGCCTGAAGGAAAGCCGTTGGGAATGCAACATCTGCCATGGCACTCTGCTCTTTTTTTTCCTGAGCCGCCCGGGCTGGTATACCGGATCCCCCAAAAGGGGATGACCCGTTTCATAGAAATGGACCCGGATCTGATGGGTTCTCCCTGTTTTTAAAGCAATTTCCACCAGGCAGGCCTCCTTAAACCGCTTTTGGACCTTCCACAGCGTGAGGGCGGGTTTCCCCGTCTCATAATTGACGGCCATCATCTTTCTTTTCACAGGATGCCGGCCAATGGGAAGATTTATTTCTCCCCGGTCTTCCGGTAAATTTCCCGTCACCAGGGCTAAATAATTTTTCTCAACCCTGCGTTCCTTGAATTCTTTTTGCAGAAAGCTTAGGGCCTGGCTTGTTTTGGCAATTACCATGAGACCGCTGGTATCTTTATCCAGGCGGTGAACAATGCCGGCCCTGTTTTTTTCCTCCCCAATACCCAGGATATCCGGGCTATGGTGCAACAACGCATTTACAAGGGTTCCCGTAAGATTTCCAGGGGCAGGATGGACCACCATCCCCGCTTTTTTATGGATAACCAGGAGGTGGTCATCTTCAAAAACAATATCCGTGGGAATATTTTCCGGCAGAACCTCAGCCTCAAGTTTAAATTCAGGGATACAACCGGTGACAAGGTCACCCGTCTTAACACGGTATCCGGGTTTTTTTGTCTTATTGTTGACAAGGATTTCGCCCGCCGTGACCAGTTCCGCGGCCCGGCTCCGTGTAACCGTCTTGTCAAGGGCACAGAGGACAGCGTCAAGTCTTGTATTGTCGAAATCCGCGGATATGGAAATATTCATCTTCATAGATAAAAAACCGGCGGACGCTTCAATATTGTCAGTGCCCGCCGGTTTAATTTTTAATTTGGAACAATTCGCTTAAATAAAAAGGCTTTCGATCTCCTGCATCATGGATTTTTCATCCACATCCTTGGCCATGGACAGCTCCTGAACCAGTAAATTCTGTGCTGTATCAAGGAGCTTGCGTTCACCAAAGGAAAGGTCTTTTTCAAGTTTCAACTGGAAAAGGTCCCTGAAAACCTCGGCCACATCATAAATGGACCCGGTTTTGATCTTATCCATGTATTCCCTGTACCTTCTGTTCCAGGTCTGATTGTCTGAGCCCTGGGCTTTTTCCTTCATCACCTTGTAAACTTCCGGCACTTCCGTTTCAGGAATGAGTTCTCTTAGCCCGACCGATTCCACATTGGATGTCGGAATCATGATCACCATCCCGTTTTCCACGATTTTCATCATGTAAAAATTCAACGTGTCGCCGTTTATCTCCTTGCTCTCGATGGACTCGATGTACCCCACACCGTGAGCCGGATAAACAGCCACATCACCTTTTAAAAATTCCTTTTTGGTTGATGTCCCCTGTTTTACTCTGATTCGTTTGGATTTTTCACCCATTTGATAGCCCGCCTTTTCTTTATAGAAACAATTAGCCCATTCTTGTGCAGAGAACCATATTTAAACAACCTTGTCAATCAAATAGTTTTAAAATCTTATGGATCCGGGGACTGATTAAAGGCGTTCATGGCTGAAATAACACCATTTTCTAAGATATGAAGGCAGGCATTTGAAGCAGTATCCGTGGTTTTGTCAAGAAGCGGCATTTCATCGGGCGAAAAACCGCCAAGAACGTGGCCGGTGATATCTCTTCCGGATGAGGGATGGCCCACACCCACCCGAACCCGGATATAATCATTGTTGCCAAAGGCTTCCATGATGGACCGGACACCATTGTGACCCCCATGCCCCCGGCTTTTCACGATTTTTATTTTTCCGAAGTCAAGATCCATATCATCATGGACAATGATAATGTCCTGGATTTCAATTTTATAATAGGCGGCAAATTTATGGATGGAAATTCCGCTCCGGTTCATATAGGTTAAGGGCTTGATGAGAAAAACATCTTTTCCCTTTATCCTTGCTTTTACATATTCAGAATCAAACCGGGTTTTATCAAAGGTCAGGCAGAATTTTGATGCCAGGACGTCAAGGGCCATAAAGCCTATATTATGACGGGTCCGGGCATACTCCTTTCCAGGATTGCCCAGACCCGCAATGATGTTGTATTTCGAGTCCGACATCTACAAGGGAATTATTCTTCAGCAGCTTTTTTGGAAGCTGCAGGGGCTTTCTCTACCGGCTCTTCGTCCTCTTCACCTCTTTCCTTGGAATCGGTTGACGGCGGAACGATGGTGATGACCGTAAAATTGACATCATGGGGAATATGGATGTGCTCGCCCAGGTCAATATCATTGACATGAACAGCATCACCGATATCCAGATCCGTGATATCAATTTTGATGGTATCCGGTGTATCCATGGGCTTGCAGACCACATCCAGCTCACGCCGGATAAGCTGAAGAAGTCCGCCTTCCTTGACCCCCTTGCTCTTGCCCACGACTTCAACCTGAACACTGACGGTGATTTTCTTTTCCATGTCGATTTCCTGCAAATCCACATGCAGATAATTCAGTCCAAAGGTATCCATGTGCATATCTTTCAGCATCACAATTTTATCTGCGCCGGCACCGCTGATCCGAAGATTAAAAAAGAGACCCATGGAGCCGTGTTTCCGGATAATATTATCAAATTCAACCGTATCAAGGGCCAGCATTGTCGGTTCTGTCTTTCCGCCATAAACGATGGCGGGAATGGCTTTTTTAGCTCTCAATTGCCTTGCGGCACCCTTACCGGTCGTTTCTCTTTTTTTTGCATTTAAGTCTATTAATTCCAACGTTTTTTCCTCCGTATCTGCACCTATCCATGCAGAAGACTATTATTTATGTTTTATACAAACAGAGAATTTACAGAATCACCCCTGTAACTGCGCATAATTGCCTCACCCACCAGTTTGGCAATGGAAAGCGTCTTGATCTTGTCACACTGTTTTGCTTCTTCAGAAAGAGGGATCGTGTCCGTAGCAACAAGAGAGCTTAAAGATGATTTGTTTATTCTGTCAATGGCCGGGCCGGACAGCACCGGGTGAGTACAATATGCATGAACAGCCTTTGCACCATTTTCAACGATTACGCCGGAAGCCTCTGCCAGTGTTCCGGCCGTATCCACCATATCATCAATAATAATGGCGATCTTGTCCTGAACATCGCCAATAATGGCCATGGCCTTTGCCTGGTTGGGCGCACTTCTTCTCTTGTCCACAATGGCCAGTCCGGCATTCAGACGTTTGGCATAGGCCCTTGCCCTTTCAACGCCGCCCGCATCAGGGGACACCACCACCAGGTTCTCCGGAAAACGGGTCTTGATCTCATCGATGATCACCGGTGCTGAATAAAGGTTATCCACCGGGCAGTTAAAAAACCCCTGAATCTGCCCGGCATGCAAATCCATTGTGATGACCCGGTGAACCCCTGTACACTCAAGAAGATCGGCCACCAGCTTGGCACTGATGGGAACCCTGGGAGATACTTTCTTATCCTGGCGTGAATACCCGAAATAAGGAATCACTGCCGTGATTCTACTGGCCGAAGACCGTTTGAACGCATCGATCAGGAGCAGCAATTCCACAAGGTTGTCGTTCACCGGATAACTTGTGGATTGGATCACATAAATCTCCTGGCGCCGGACATTCTCATGAATTTCAACCTGGATTTCTCCGTCACTGAACCGGTTGACTTTCATCTTTCCCAATGGTTTTGAAAGATATTCGGCAATCTTGCTCGCAAGAGGAAGATTTGAATTTCCCGCAAAAATGGACAAGCCGTTCATAAAAAAATTCTCTTCTTAAAATATAAATATATGGCTGGGGCGAGAGGATTCGAACCTCTGGATGCAGGGATCAAAACCCTGTGTCTTACCGCTTGACGACGCCCCAGTACAATAAACTCACCTTATCCGCCAAAGGAGGAAAGAAGGATTTTCCGTTTGCTTCCGTCCCATTTTTCCAGGAGGATTTCACAAGCCTTTTGTGCCTCCCTGCGGTCTTGAAAAAGTGCAAAAAGAGATGAGCCGCTCCCTGTCATCCGCACCTTTTTGTGCAGCAACAACTCCATCTCTTCTTTTGCTTCCCTGATTTCGGGGTAAAGCCTGCACGCCGGTCCTTCAAGATCGTTGTGCATCCATGCCCCTGCATCAAATTCTTGTCCCCTTAACAATACATTTAAACCAGCATTCATAGTATATTTTTGGGTTGATGTCAATTCAAAATCATATCTTTTGTATACTGCTGCCGTTGCCGCAGGGACTCCTGGGTCGCACAGGACAAGGTGATAGGGTCGAAGATCAGGCGGTTTCTCAAGCTTTTCACCAATGCCCCGGACAATGGCCGGGCCGTTGAACATGAAAAAAGGAACGTCGGCGCCCAGATCCAGCCCCAGTTCCATTAATTCAGGTTTTGAAAATGGTTGATGGTGGTAATCGTTTAATGCAGTTAAGACTGTGGCGGCGTTGCTGCTGCCGCCCCCCAGGCCTCCGCCGGGCGGGATCCGCTTGATGATCTCAATGAAAACGCCATGTGTTTCATGCCCTTTTTTTCTCAAGGCCTGGTAAAAAAGGTCTGCCGCCTTATGGGCCAGATTGGATTCATCTTCCGGGACCCGGGGATGGGAACAGACGACCTTTGTCTGCTCTGCATCAAAGTCTATATGGAGGTCGTCGCAAAGATCAATGGGTGTCATGAGAGAGAACAGGGTATGATATCCATCCTCTCTTTTTGATGTGATATAGAGGAACAGATTGATCTTTGCAAAAGATGTGACCTTCAGGGTCACGCCTTGGCCTCGACAAAGGCTATCCTGATTTCGCTTAAAAGGGCTTTGAGAAGATTTTTTTCATCCTCGGTCAGGTTTCCCTTTGTTTTTTCTTCCAGCATGGCAATCATGTCAATGGTGTGCCTTGCAAGCTTGAGATCCTTTGATTTTCTCCCGGTGATGGGGTCTTCAACCTTACCCAGTTGAACCAGCCCCGATGAATATAAGGATAAAATAAAACTTGAAAAATCCACTTTCGGCAGCGGGCCTGCCGCTGGGGCCTCACTCATGACAAACCCTTTTCCCTCGGCCATTTTTATTTCTCCCTGAATTATGGTTTTATCTGAAACGCCATTCAATATCCAGATTATCTTTTGTCACAGATGCAAGGTAACCGTCAAAATAAAAATGTTCAACCGGGTATTTTTTATCCAAATACCGGATCAAAAGATTCCTGTCATCCCATACTTCATGAATTTTTGCTTTTGACAGACCCCGCATCCCAACCCCTGCTTTTTTCAGCACGGCTTCCTTGGCCGTAAACACCCTGAAAAAGATAATCCCTCTGTCCCGGCCCGAGAAAAGTAAGGCTTCGGTTTCATCCACGATTTTTCTGAACAAGGCCTCTGAAATAGGTTTGATCATTTCAATATCAATCCCCACCCCCTTTGTTGAGACCACACCGGCCACATAATCCGGCTTATGGCTGAGGGACCAGAAGACACCCCTGAACGGCAGGGGCACACCGGATTCACCGGTTTCAAAGGCGCCGATGTCCAACCCGGATCTCAGGGCCGAGGCGGCCGCACATTCCCTGGCCAGACGGCTCAAGGCCGCAGTCCTTTCCTTCCCCGGCAATGCCTGGACCATCCCGGGAACCTTTGAAATATAAGGATAGAGGATAATGATCAACCTTCCTCTGTTTCCAGCCGGATAATAATATCCGCCACGGTTGCGCCCTGACCCTCTTCATGGACAAACAAGGGGTTGATGTCCAGTTCTTTGATCATGGGATGCTGGTCCGCCATGGCTTTCAAGGACACAATCAGTTTTTCAAGGGTTTCGATATCCGCCGGTTTCTCCCCCCTGAGCCCTTTTAAAATCGGATACCCCTTGATGCTTCTCACCATTCGCCGGGCCACATTCCTGCCCATGGGGGACAGCCGGAAGACCACATCCTTGTAAACTTCGACAAAGATGCCGCCCAGCCCGAACATGACCGCATGGCCAAAGACCGGGTCCCTGGATAACCCCAGGATAACCTCTTTTCCCTTGGGCGCCATTTTCTGGATCAGGACCCCTTCGATTTTTGCATCCGGGTTAAAGGCCCTGGCCTTTTCCATGATGGCGTCAAAGCCGGACTCAATTTCGGTTTGATCTTCAATGCCCACCCTGACGCCGCCGGCATCGGTCTTGTGAAGAATATCCGGGGAGGCGATCTTCATGGCCACCGGATACCCGATCTTTTCTGCCAGGTCGCAGGCCTCGGCCTTGTTATTCGCCAAAGCCATGGGAAGGGTTTTAAATCCGTAGCACCGGAGCAATTCGCTTCCGTCCAGCTCCCCCAGAACGGTTTTCCCGGCGGCCAGGCTCTCTTTTATAATGTCATGGGCCCTTTTTGTATCATAGGTCAGCTCAAACTGAGGCAGGATCTTTCTAAACAGCCATTTCATCCCCTGTCTCAGGGCCCCCAGGGATCGGGCCGCACTTTCCGGGAACTGGTACACCGGGACCCGGTGTTTTTGCAGGAGCTTTACCCCGTCGGACACGTCCACCACTCCCATAAAGGCACAGACAATGGGCTTGATGGTGTTTTGGGCGATGCGGACAATGGCTTCGGCCGTGCCGATGGCATCGGTCATGGATTGGGGCGTCAGTATGATCAGGGCCGCATCCACTCCCCGGTCGCTCAATACCGTGGCCAGGGTATTTTCATACCGGTCCCGGGCCGCATCTCCGATGACATCCACAGGGTTATGAAAATTGGCTGTGGACGGCAGGTATTTTTTAAGCTCCCGTATGGTTTCATCGGAGAATTTGGCCAGCCTCAGGCCCGACTGCTCACTCATGTCCGTGGCGATAATACCCGGCCCGCCGGCATTGGTGATGATGGCGATCCTGTCCCCTGTGGGGTATTTATTGGCGGCAAAGGCCTGGGCATAGTCAAACAACTGGTTTACGGTGGCGCATCTAAGGATGCCCGACATATTGAAAATGGCGTCATACAGGGCATCGGAACCTGCCAGGGCTCCGGTGTGGGAGGCGGCGGCCCTGGCCCCGGCATCGGAGGACCCGGACTTGATGGCAATGACATGGGTGGGATGGGTCCCCGAGGTCATCTGCCGGACTTCGGTGATAAATTCTTCGGCAGTCCGGTTCAGTTCTTCCATATATATCATGACCACATCGGTGTCTGGGTCTTTGTGGTAATACCTGAGCAGATCCAGCTCATCAACGTCGGCTTTGTTGCCGATGGAAATGAATTTGGAAAAACCGAATCCCTTATCCGCCGCATAATCCAATACTGCCGTACACAGGGCCCCGCTCTGGGAAATAAAGGAGACATTTCCGGCCGCCGGCATCCTGGACGAAAAGCTGGCGTTCAAGGAGACCTTGGGAGACGGGTTGATGACCCCAAGGCAATTGGGCCCCACCAGCCTTACTTTTGCCGCCGCACACAGGGCCTTGATTTCCTTTTCGATTCTGGCACCCTCTCCTCCTACTTCCTTGAACCCGGCCGAAACAATCACGATTCCTTTCACCCCCTTGGCTATGGATTCCTTAACCGTCTCTAAGGCGGCCTTGGGTGGAAGAATAATCATGGCCAGGTCAATGGGATCAGGGATATTGCCGATGCCGGCATAGCATTTTACGCTTAATATGGATTTTGCCTTTGGGTTCACGGGATAGAGGGTCCCGGTGTATCCGCCGGACAGGATATTGGCAAAGATATCATGGCCCACCTTTCCCTTCTGGTTTGATGCCCCGATGACCGCAATGGTCTCCGGTGAAAAGATTGCGTCGAGCCTGTCCATATATCCCTCCTGTTTTTCTGTCTTGATCCTGATAATTTGATCAGAAGATATCCCAATGAATTTGAGTTATGATCCTATCACTTTAAATATCATTTTTCCACTTCGATTGATTAATAAATGATCAAAACAGATCCGAAAATGAAAGGGCCCTCAATCAATAACCCAAAAAATCAGCGATGGATTCTATAGAAAATATCGGCAATAGCCGTCGGCACCTGTTTGATTCTTCTTTTCCTGGGCCGTGACCGCAGACGGCTTTGCACAGGCCGGACTGGCATAAAAAATAACCAGCCGGAACCCATAAAAATGGCTTCCGGCTGGGTGAGTATTTTAACTTTTTATCTCTGGTACTTTTTTCTTATTTCATGCTCAATTGCGCAGATCGAAGCGTATTTTTCATGAGCATGGCAATGGTCATGGGTCCTACGCCTCCCGGAACAGGTGTGATCTTTCCTGCAATTTCCTTGGCTGCTTCAAAATCGACATCGCCTTTAAGGATTGCTTTTCCGGTTTTCTCATTCATTCCGACACGATTTACACCAACGTCGATAACCGTTGCGCCGGGCTTGATCCATTCAGGTTTCACCAGATCCGGGACTCCTGCCGCAACAATCAGAATATCGGCCCGTTTGCAGTGGAAGGCAAGATCTTTTGTACGGGTATGAACAATGGTAACGGTGGAATCGGCTCCCTTGCCTTTCTGGGCCATCATCATGGCTATGGGTTTGCCGACGATATTGGATCTTCCCACAACCACCACTTCAGCACCTGAAGTTTCAGTGCCGGAACGGACAATCAGTTCCTGGATGCCGGCCGGGGTGCAGGGCAGAAACTTGGCTTCAGCGCCGCCGATCATGAGACGGCCCACATTTACCGGGTGGAAGGCATCAACATCCTTATCCGGGTTGATGGCATTCAGCACTTTTTTCTCATCCACATGCTTGGGCAAAGGCAATTGCACCAGGATGCCGTGAATATCCGGGTCATTATTGTATTTATCAATCAAAGCCAGAAGATCAGCTTCTGAGATATTATCCGGCTGGTCATCCTGTATTTCATGGAAACCAAGACTCAAGGCCGTCTGGACTTTCAAAGTTACATAGCTGATGGACGCAGGACTTGAGCCCACAAGAATGGTGACGAGTCCTGGAACCTTGCCATACTTTGCCTTCATCTGCTCGACTTCGGTCTTGATCTCGGCAAGTATGGTCTTTCTTATTTCAGTTCCGCTGATAATTTGCGCTGTCATTTTATTTTCCTTTCGTCTTTAGAATACGCCCTGAACCTTGCCGGTTTCAACATCTACATCCACCCTCTTGAAAGCCGGGTTTGAGCTGGTTCCGGGCATGAGGGAAATGGTTCCGGCCACGGGAACGATGAATCCGGCACCGCCGTAGGTGAGGACTTCGCGGATGGTGAGTCTCCAGCCCTTGGGCACGCCCTTGAGGCTCGGGTTGTCGGACAGGGACAAATGGGTTTTCACCATGCACATGCCAAGACCGGCCAGTTTCGGGTCGGCCTGGATTCGTTCAATGGCCTTGTTGGCTTCCCCAGAATAGTCAACACCGTCTGCCCCGTAAACTTCCTTGGCAATGAGTTCGATTCTTTCTTTAATGGGCATATCCAGTTCATAGAGGAATTTGAATTCAGTTTTTTCTTCGCAGGCTTCGATAACGGCCTGGGCAAATTCAATGGCGCCGTCGCCACCTTTTTCCCAGTGACGGGAAAGGGCAACCCTTGCACCTTCTTTTTCACAAAGCTCGCGGACTTTCGCGATTTCTTTGTCTGTGTCGGTATAGAAGGCATTGATGCAGACCACCGGTGAAATACCGGCCTTACGGACATTCCGGATATGGTGGATGAGGTTTCCGCATCCTTTTTCAACCCATTCCACACTTTCCGTGAGGTATTCTTTGGGCATGGCTTTTCCGGGAACGGGAACAGGAGCGCCGCCATGGCATTTCAAAGCGCGGATGGTGGCCACAACAACGGCGCAATCCGGTTTCAGTCCGGAGTAGCGGCATTTCAGGTTCCAGAATTTTTCAAACCCGATGTCAGCACCAAAGCCTGATTCGGTTACATGGTAGTCGGCCAGTTTAAGCCCGATCCGGTCGGCAATGATGGAACTCTGGCCGATGGCGATATTGGCAAAGGGACCGGCATGAACAATAACCGGCTGTCCTTCCAGGGTCTGGATCAAAGACGGGTTGAGGGCATCCACCATCCATGCCGTCATGGCGCCGGCCACCTGGAGGTCTTCGGTGGTGACGGGTTTGCCTGTTTTGGTATAGGCCACAACAATTTTGCCCATTCTTTCCCGCATGTCTTTCAAGTCTTTGGCAACGGCCAGAATGGCCATGACTTCTGAAGACACGGCAATGCCGAATTTGGATTTCATCATAAAACCGTCGGTCTTGCCGTTTACGCCGTCAATACCGATGATGATATTTCTCAAAGACTGGCAGCAGAAATCCATGATCCATCCCATTTCCACTCTGGTGGGATCGATATCGATTCGTTTCATACCGGACAGTCTTTCCAGTTGTTCGTCCGTATAGTTTCTTTCATGCTGGAGACGGGAAGTCAGGGCCACCATGGCCAGGTTATGGGCATTCATGATGGCGTTGATGTCGCCGGTAAAGCCCAGTGAGAACGGAGTTAACGGAATGCACTGGGCAAGACCGCCGCCGGCTGCCGACCCCTTGATATTCATGGTGGGTCCGCCGGAAGGCTGACGGATGGCGGCGCAGACATTCTTGCCGAGTTTGCCCAGGCCCTGGACCAAACCCATGCTGGAGGTGGACTTTCCTTCTCCCAGGGGTGTCGGGGTAATGGCGGTGACATCGATGTATTTTCCGTTGGGTTTGTCCTTAAGTCTTTCCAATACCTTCCTGAAATCAATCTTGGCGATATAATGGCCTTGGGGCAACAGCTCTTCCTTTGTCAGCCCGAGCTTTTCGCCGATCTCATAGATGGTCAGCATTGTTTTTTCCGCATCTTCTGCAATTTCCCAGTCTTTGTGTTTGGTTGGATCTAGTGCCATGGTTTGCTCCTTTATTGCTTTGGACTCCTGATGGAGCCGGTAAATAAAATAATGATGAAACCAATTTCGACATCTTGGTTTTAAAATCCTGACTGCATATCTTACCTATTCGATAAAACTTAAAAAATCAATATTTTTCGCCGGTTCAATTCTAATTTATTAATTAAATTTCATTCAATCGAGGGAACACCCCGTAGCTATATTGCAAGATACCATATTATATAAGGGTTTTAGCGGTTAGGAGGCCAAGACCATTAAATTCACTCATCTATTGACAAAAAACCATACAAATTATAAGTCATATTTTGTTATTTTATAAATTGAGACATGATAAGGGCTTTTAAATGGAAAGATATTTCAATTTAGTATTGACTGAGTTTGATTTAGCGTTTCCATTACATATTGTCCCTTTTCTGAGAACACCCGGTCAGTTTAATCTTAACCCCCCCCAACTCATAACTATCTTTAATAATCGTAGGAGGTAAAAGTGGGATTTGAAATAACCAAAGAAACCTATGCCGGCAGTATCAAGGGAATCACCATTGGAAAAGGTGATCGAGCCGTTACCGTCGGCGGCCAGACCAGTTATCCGTTTTATCAGTTTGAAGGGAAAATGCCCCATAAACCCATTATTGCAATGGAAATCTGGGATATTGTTCCGGAAGATTGGGCAGAAGCAGCAAAAGCACCTTTTAAAGATGTTTATTCAGACCCGGCTGCCTGGGCCAAAAAATGCGTGGAAGAATTTGGTGCTCAGGCCATTGTTCTCCAGCTCAAAAGCACGGATCCCAACGACAAGGATGCTAGCCCCGAGTCAGCAGCAGCCACCGTAAAAAAGGTTTTGGAAGCCATCAAGGTTCCCCTCATTGTCTGGGGTTGTGCAGTGCCGGCAAAAGACGGGGAAGTCCTGAAAAAAGTTTGCGAAGCCTGCCAGGGTGAAAATCTCATCGTAGGCCCGGTGGAAGAAAAGAACTATAAGGGAATCGGTGCGGCCGCCATGGGATATGGGCATACCGTGATTTCCTCTTCCCCCATTGACGTCAACCTTGCCAAACAGGTCAATATCCTTCTTGAAAACCTGGGCGTTTCCCTGGACAAGGTCATTGTGGACCCCACCACAGGCGGTCTCGGCTACGGTCTTGAATATTCCTATTCCGTCATGGAGCGCCTCACCATGGCCGCCATGACCCAGGGCGACGACAAACTTCAGAATCCCATGATCAACAACCTGGGCAACGAAGTCTGGAAATGCAAAGAAGCCAAACAGACGGTTGCGGACGCCCCGGAACTGGGTGACCCCGAGAGACGGGCCATCCTCATGGAAGCTGTAGGCGCGGTGTCTTACCTTGTGGCCGGTTCCAGCATCCTGATCATGCGCCACCCTGAATCCATCAAACTTGCCAAAGCGTTCATTGATCTTGCCTATGTCGGCGGTTCCGCCAAGGATGTGGCTCCCATCAAAAAACGGATGGATGATGTGGACATTGATTTTGCCGCCATGGCAAAGGCCCCGGATCTGACCATTGCAGAAGAGAAAAAACCTGCCCCGGCCAAGGCTGCTGCACCGGCTGCCAAAGAAGCCCCGAAAGCGGCTGCACCGGCTGCTAAAGCGGCCGCCCCCAAAGCTGAAACGGCCCCGGCACCCAAAGCCGCAGCACCGGCTGCTCCGGCCCTAGACCCGGCTGCCGAGGCAAAGGCAAAAGCAGAGGCCGATGCTAAAGCCAAGGCCGACGCCGAAGCAAAGGTAAAAGCCGATTCGGACGCAAAAGCCAAAGCAGAGGCCGATGCTAAAGCGAAAGCGGACGCTGATGCAAAAGCCAAAGCTGATGCTGAAAAGAAAGCTGAAAAAGACGCTGCTTCCAAAAGGGATGCTGAAGAACAGGCCCTTAAGGAAAAACGAGCCGCAGAAAGAGAAAAAGCTGCTGCTGAAAAAGCCGCCTCACCAAAAACTGAAATTAAAAAGACTCCTGCGAAATTCAATAAATCCATGCTGGATAATATTATTGATGATCTCAACAGGATTCACAAACGGGCAAGTTAATTGCAACATATTGTCCGACCCGGGTTTTCCGAGCCGAACAATCAATTTTTATATATAATCAGGAGGAGGAACCTCTAATGGTAGAAAAAGTAGATAAGGAAGCCAAAGAAGCTAAATTGGCTGATCCAATAGAAGCGTCTGTTGATAAAGCAACCCAGCAGATGATCATCCGTTCCCATAAACTCGGAATTGAAACGGTGTTTGACCGGGCCGTTGCAATGAAACCATGCAATATCGGACTACAGGGAACCTGCTGCAAAAACTGTGCAATGGGACCCTGCAGGCTCCCGCTTCCAAAAGGTGGAATTGAAGGTGAAGATACGAGAAAAGGCCTTTGCGGTGCCACCGCCAATACCATTGCAGCCAGAAACTTTGCCCGGATGATCGCAGGCGGCGCAGCTGCCCACTCCGACCATGGCAGAAGCGTTGCCGAAGTATTTTACGCGGCTGCCAACAAACTGACCAATGACTATAAAATCAAAGATCCGATAAAACTTTTATCCATCGCACCGCATTATGGTGTGGAGACCAAGGTTGAAGTTGACGGTGAAATGGTTGACAGAGACATTGACGAGATTGCTGTTGAGCTTGCTGATATCGCCTTGGCTGAATGGGGTAAAACCGGGAGCACAACTCTTGTACCAAAGCGATTCCCCCAGGTCAGATATGACCTGTGGAAAAAGTTAGGGGTTCTTCCCAGGAATATCGACAGAGAGATTGTTGATATCATGCACAGAACCCACATCGGGGTTGACCAGGATTACAAAAATCTCATGAAACAGGGTGCCCGTTGTGCTCTAGCAGACTTGAGCGGTTCCTGGCTTGCAACCGAACTTCAGGATGTTTTGTTTGGTACTCCGTCTCCTTTGATTTCAGAAGCAAACCTTGGTGTCATGAAAAAGGACCACGTCAACATTATTGTCCACGGTCATGAACCGATCCTTTCTGAAATGATTGTCGCAGCATCCCAGTCCGCTGAAATGGTTGAACTTGCCCATAAAGTCGGAGCAAAGGGCATTCAGTTGAGTGGTATCTGCTGTACGGCCAACGAAGTGCTCCAGAGACACGGGGTCCCCAATGCAGGTAATTTTCTACAGCAGGAACTGGCCATTATCACCGGTGCGTGTGATGCAATGGTTGTTGACGTTCAGTGTGTATTTCAGAACCTTGCCAACGTGGCCAAATGCTTCCATACCAAACTGATCACCACCCACCCCATGGCCAAGATGGAACAGTCCAATGTTCTTCACATTGAATTTGATGAGCATCATGCCATGGAAGATGCCTTACGAATTGTAACCATGGCCGTTGAGAATTTTAAGAATCGCGATGCAGAGGTTCAAATTCCGGCAGAAAAACAAACTCAGGTCGCGGGCTTCTCCGTAGAATCTGTAAAATATCACCTTGGCGGAACGTTCAGAGGCACCTACTATACACTTAATGACAATATCATCAATGGCCGTATCCGTGGGGTCGCCGCTGTCGTTGGCTGTAACAACGCCAGACAACAGCACAACAATGCCCACCTGACGGTTATTAAAGAACTCATTAAAAATGATGTTATTGTTCTCACAACAGGTTGCGGTGGTATTACTGCTGCCATGGCCGGTCTTCTTCAGCCGGATTCAGCCGCTGCATATTGCGGCCCTGGATTGGCGGAAATCTGTGAAGTTGTGGGTATCCCACCGGTTCTCCACATGGGCTCCTGCGTCGATAACTCCCGGATTCTACATGCAGCCATCGAGGTTGTGAATGCAGGCGGTATGGGTAAAGATCTCTGTGACTGGCCGGTAGCCGGCTCCGCCCCTGAGTGGATGAGTGAAAAAGCCATTTCCATTGGTCAGTATGTTGTCTGCAGCGGTATTTACACAGTATTCGGCGGTCATCTCCCCATCGAAGGCGCCCCTGTGTTCAAAGAATACCTGAATTCAGGAATGGAAGCACTCTATGGCGGTATGTGGGCGATTGAGGCTGACCCCATCAAGCATGCCCATTTGATGATTGCCCATATCGATAAAAAGAGAAAAGAGCTGGGTATTGATAAGGCAAGGGAAAGAGTTCTGATGGATATGGCTGACCGCCAGGCACTGGAAGGCTAACTCCCTTGGTGAATAGAATACATAATACAATAAATCCTCAACGAAGGAGGAACTTAATATGTCAAAATTGATCGCATTTGCTGCCATTCAGGGTGGATACAAAGTTGTTGCCCAGGTTGAAGGTGAACTGGAAAGAGCACTTCAGACCTATGATGCCAGCACGAAAGTCGGCTTCCCGAATACAGCATACTATCTGCCGGTTATCTATTCTTTGACCGGTCTTAAATGTGAAACCCTGGAAGATCTAAAAAAGCCCATGGCCTTTGCCCGTGGCCTTCTTCCCCCCCATATCAGGCTGAAAAACTGGCTTCCGTACCTGGGGCCCCTACTGGACGCCGGTATGGCCGGTATCATTTCCTATGAAGTAAAAGAGGCCCTGAGATATCTGAATGACCCGGATTTCTACATTGCCCAGGAAGACCCAGATGTTGAAAACGGTAAGCTTTGGGTGGGCGCAGCCGATGACACCATTTTAAGAAAAAGAGGGGTTGAATTTGTGGACGGTTCCGCCCCCGGTTTCGCCGCCATGGTCGGTGCCGCTCCCAACAAAGAGATTGCCAAGATGATTGTGGAAGACTACCAGAAACGGTCCCTTTACATTTTCTGCGCCGCCAACCACAACGGCAAGACCCTGATCCAGCAGTGCCTGGACGCCGGCATGCAGATCGGCTGGAATACCCGTATCGTGCCCTTTGGGCCGGACATCTCCTCGGCCGTCTTTGCCCTCGGCTTTGCCAACAGGGCAGCCATGGCCTTTGGCGGTGTAAAACCGGGTGATTATAAGACCATCCTGAAATACAATAAAGACAGGGTCTTTGCCTTTGTTAACGCCCTGGGCGACGTCGGCACCGAATGGGGTGTTGCCGCCGCCGGTTGCGTCAACTGGGGATTCCCGACCATTGCCGACACACCGATTCCCGAGATCCTGCCGACGGGTATCTGTACCTATGAGCATGTTGTGGCCCCGGTTGCCCATGCCGACATGGTTCAGAAATCCGTAGAAGTCAGGGGCCTCAAGGTCCAGGTGGCCAATATCGAGATCCCCTGTGCATTCGGTCCGGCCTATGAGGGTGAACGGGTTCGCGGGGCAGATCTTTATGCACAGTGCGGCGGTGGTAAGACCCAGTGCACCGAGCTTGTAAAAATGGCTGACATGAACGCCATTGAAGACGGCAAGGTCACCATTGTCGGTCCGGATCTTGCCGGTATTAAAGAAGGCGGAACCTTCAACCTGGGTATTTTTGTACAGGTTGCCGGCCGTGAATTCCAGGAAGATTTCGAACCCATCATGGAACGCCAGATCCATCACCTGATCAATTATATTCAGGGTATCATGCATATCGGACAAAGGGATATCTCCTGGATCCGTATCAGTAAGGCCGCCATTGAAAAAGGCTTTACCCTGAAGGATATCGGCGTGGTTCTCCATGCCAAATTCCACCAGGATTTCACCAAGATCATTGATAAAGTTCAGGTGACCCTCTATACCAACAAAGAAGATGTGGATAAAATGACGGCCACCGCCAGAGCCAACTACCAGACACGTGATGCACGCGTGGACAAGATGACCGATGAGGATGTGGAGACCTATTATTCCTGTACTCTCTGTCAGTCCTTCGCCCCCAGCCATGTCTGTACGGTCAGTCCGGAAAGAACGGGACTCTGCGGCGCCTACAACTGGATGGACTGCAAGGCCTCCTATGAAATCAATCCCACCGGGCCCAACCAGCCCATTCAAAAAGGCGAATGCATTGACCCGAAACTGGGCCAGTGGAAAGGCGTCAATGATTTTATATATAAAGCCTCCAGAGGCGCTGTAACCCATTACAATTTTTATTCCATGGTTCACGACCCCATGACCACCTGCGGCTGCTGCGAATGTATCGCCGCCATGCTGCCGGCCTGTAACGGGGTTATGACCGTCGGCCGTGACTATTCAGGGGATACCCCCTGCGGTATGAAATTCACGACCCTGGCCGGTGTTATGGGTGGCGGGGCTTCTTCTCCGGGTTTTGTGGGCCATTCCAAATACAATATCACCCAGGGAAAATTCCTTGTGGGCGATGGCGGGCTATTAAGAATGGTCTGGATGCCCAAGCAGTTGAAGGAAGAATTAAAAGACAGGATCGTTGCCCGTGGAAAAGCCATGGGCATTCCGGACCTGTTTGACAAGATTGCCGATGAAACCGTTGGCATCACCGAAGAAGAAATTCTTCCCTTCCTCCAGGAAAAAGGGCATCCGGCGCTTTCAATGGAGCCCCTTGTAGGATAATAACTTAACAGAAAGGCCCGGCGGCGGATCACACCAGATTAAAAACCGCCGGGCCTCTACCATAAGGTTAAAACTTAAGGAGAAAAAAATGGCATTAACCGGTATACAGATATTCAAACTCCTCCCCAAAACAAACTGCAAGGAGTGCGGAGTCCCGACCTGTCTGGCCTTTGCAATGAATCTTGCATCGGGCAAGGCGGAACTGGACAGTTGCCCCTATGTTTCCGACGAAGCAAAAGAGCAACTGGCTGAGGCCTCTGCTCCCCCCATCCGTCCCGTCAAACTGGGAAAAGGTGTCCGCCAGACCATGACAGGGGGAGAAACCGTTTTATACAGACATGAAAAAACATTTTTCAATCCCACAGTTCTTGCCGCCACGGTCTCTTCCGACATGGATGCCGCAAAACTGGATAAAACTCTCAAGATCTATAATGCCTTCCAGTATGAGAGGGTGGGCCTCAACCTAAGACCCGAACTGCTGGTGGTAAAGGATGCCGGAAACGGGGCAGCCGCCTTTGCCGCCGTTGCAGGCAAAATTGCCAAAGAATCCGAATTCAATCTGGTGCTCATGACGGAAAATATCGACGTCATGAAAGCCGGTGTTGAAGCCGCCGGATTCAAACGTCCGCTGCTCTACGCCGCAACAGCCGCCAATGTGGATGCCATGGGCGCCCTTGCCAAAGAAAACGATCTGCCTCTGGCTGTTAAAGCCGCTTCCGTCGACGCCCTCATCCCCCTGACCACCAAACTCACGGGCATGGGTCTCAAAGACCTGGTCATTGATCCGGGTTCACGGGAAATCAAACAGGCCCTTGAGGATCAAGTCGGCATTCGTCGTGCCGCCCTTAAAGCCGGTAACAAGGCCCTCGGGTTCCCGACCATCACCTTTCCCTGTGAAATGGCCTCCAACCTTGATATGGAAACCCTCATCGCCTCCATGTTTGTGGCCAAATACGGTGGAATTGTGGTATTGTCCGATTTTTCCACGGAATCCTTGTTCCCCCTCCTTCTGGAACGGCTGAATATTTTTACCGATCCCCAGAGGCCCATGACAGTGGTGGAAGGCATATTTGAAATCGGCAACCCCAATGAAAATTCACCGGTTTTGGTCACCACCAATTTTGCCCTGACCTATTTTATCGTATCAGGTGAAATCGAGGCCAGCAAGGTACCAGCCTGGCTCCTGGTCAAGGATTCAGAAGGCCTTTCCGTTTTGACGGCCTGGGCTGCCGGCAAATTCGGCGGCGATGATGTGGGTGCCTTTGTTAAAAAGAGCGGCATCATGGATAAGGTCAAACATAAAGAACTGATTATCCCGGGTTATGCGGCTGCCATTGCCGGTGATGTTGAAGAAGAGCTTCCCGGCTGGACCATTACGGTGGGACCCAGAGAAGCCGCTCACATCCCAGCATTCCTGAAATCTCGGTAAATTTTAAAAGCCGGGGCAGGCACACCTGCCCCGACAACGCAATGTAACATATAATTATAAAAGGAAGAGAATATGATACTATTTGGTGAAAGTCTGAACGTCATTTCCAGGGTCATCGGAAAGGAATTCAAAGAGCCGGATCCAGCCAAACGTAATCCCAAACCCATTCAGGAAGAAGTTGTGCGGCAAAAAGAACTGGGCATGGATTATATCGACATCAACCTTGGTCCGGCAAAAAAATTCGGTACGGAATTAATGCCCTGGGTGGTTAATGTCGTCCAGGAAGCTGTCCCTGATATGCCCCTGCTTCTGGATACGTCCAACATTGATGCGATTGAAGCCGGGCTGAAGGTCATCAAACCGGCCTCCAAACCCCATATCATCAATTCCATCATGGCGCGGCCGGAACGGTACGAAAGAATGGTTCCCCTGGCAGCCCAATATGATGCGGATTTTGTGGCCCTCATGTGGGGACCGGACGGTCTGCCCAGAGATGAGAACGAAAGAGCTGCCCTGGCCGTTGAGCTCATCTATTTTGCCAATGAAGCCGGAATCGCCAATGAAAGAATCTGGGTGGACGGCATTGTTACCCCTGTCAATATCCAGCAGCAACAGCTCATGAGCCTGATGAATTTTCAGATGATGATGGAAGAGATTGCCCCGGGTGCAAAATCCACCTGCGGCCTTTCCAATATCTCCAATGGCCCGCCCGAGCATCTCCGCGGCATCCTGAACCAAACCTATATGGTGATGCTGGAAAAATACGGTATGAAAGCCGTTATTTCAGATCCTTTGGACAAACAGCTCACTGCCATTGCCAAAGGCCAGCGCCAGGACATTGTGGACCTGATCTATGGCATGATGGATGGCAATGTGCCGGATATAAGCAGTCTCAGCAAGGAATTACAGGATTATGCCAAAACCTATAAAGTTATTATGGGTGAAACGCTTTATTCAGATTCATGGCTTGAGATCTGATCTTTATCTGATTTAACCAACCTGAAATATACCACCTGAAAAGCTCCTGATCCGCTATGGTCAGGGGCTTTTTGTTTTCCATTGTCATTTTTTGCCTTTCTTTTGTGGAAAATGAACTTATATTGGTTAAAGATAATTTCTGAGGAGGATGTATAAATTGAGCAATCAGATTCAAAATACCTGGTATTATATCATCGTACAGAACCCGGAAGCAGGCGGGGAACAGTTTGTGGGGTATACGGATCAAAAAACCGGGAAGGCATTTATTCCTACCTTTAAAACAAAAGAGATTGCACAGCAGTGTTTTCTGGTCATGCCCAAGGATATCATGAACCATAAATATGAAGTCCAGGCCATTATTCAGGAAGACCTGATGTCCCTGGCCCAACAGAATGGGTATGATATTTTTGTAATGGATGACAAAGGCCGTGTACTGGAAAAAATATCCTGACGCCAAGGCAGGTCTTTTAAACGTTTAAATTGCAGGAGTCCTATTTTGAGCTTAAAAATTGCAGTCGGCGGCAAGGGCGGTGTTGGGAAGACCACCATTACTTCTCTGATTGCCCGCTCCATTGCCGCCCTGAACAAAGATAAACGCGTCATTGCCATTGATGCGGACCCGGTGTCCAATCTGGCCGCAGGGCTTGGCATTGATGAATCAACCCCCATCACCCCGGTGTCCGAACTTTCCCAGTTGATTTACGAAAGGACCGGCGCAAAACCCGGCACCACCGGAGGATTTTTCACCTTGAACCCCAAGGTGGATGATATCCCTGACCGGTTTTCCATTGAAAAAGACGGGGTAAAACTCCTGGTCATGGGAACCGTCAAAAAAGGAGGCTCAGGCTGTATCTGTCCGGAAGCCACCATGTTAAAAGCCCTGATGAACCATCTGGTGCTGGCCCGGAACGAGGTGGTGGTCATGGACATGGAAGCCGGTATCGAACATTTGGGAAGAGCCACCTCCGGGTCTGTGGATGCCCTCATCGTAGTGGTCAACCCGGGAAAAAGAAGCCGTGTGGCCGCAGATAAAATCCGGCAGCTTGGCCGGGATATCGGAATCAAGAACATTGTGGTGATCGGCAATCGGATAAAATCCGAAGCAGACAAAGTCATGATCCGGGAAAGCATGTCCGACTACACCATCCTCGGGTTTATTCCGGAAACCGATGAAATCGTGACCGCGGACAGAAACGGGAAGCGCCCCTTTGATGATATCAGCCGGATTCCCGAAGAATTAAAGGAGATCACGCAAAAGCTGCTGGCCCTGGCCAAAAAATAGGGTCAGGAAGCTTCAACCGCGGCTATGGTGGTGTCCAGCATCCGGTTGGAATATCCCCATTCATTGTCAAACCAGGCCTGGACCTTTACCAGCCGTTTCCGGCTCACCCGGGTCTGGTGAAGATCGATAATGGAAGATCTCGGGTCATGGTTGAAATCACAGGACACCAGATATTCATCACTGACCCCGAGAATATATTTCAATTCGTTCATTGATGCCTGTTCCAAAACCCTGTTGACGGATTGTGGATCCGTATCCGTATTGACCACCAGGGCAATGTCCATGATGGAGACATTGGTGGTGGGAACCCGGATGGCAAGGGTCTCAAACCGGCCTGCCATGGAGGGCAGAATCTTTGAAATCCCTTTTTCAAGAGCGGTTTTTACGGGAATAATGGATTGAAGGGCAGACCGGGTTTTTCTTAGATCCGGATTATAGGCGTCAATGACCGGCTGGTCATGCATGGCCGAATGAATGGTGGTGATGGAACCGCTCTCAATGCCCAATGCCTGATCCAGCACATGGATAACCGGAATCACGCAGTTGGTGGTGCAGGATGCATTTGAAATAACAGCGTGTTCCTTTTTTAAGGCCTGATGATTCACCCCGTAAACAATGGTGGCATCCACTTCATCAGCGGCCGGTTGTGAATAGATGACTTTTCTGGCACCGGAAAGAAGATGCAGCTCTGCCGATTCCCTGTTCTTATAAACCCCTGTGCAATCCAGAACCACATCAATCTTTAAATCCTTCCAGGGAAGGTTTACGATGTTTTTTTCCTGAAAAATTTTAATGGTATCCGCACCAATGATCAAGGATGAATTCTGATTTTTCACCTCAAAGGGGAATCGTCCGTGGGTGGAGTCATATTTTGTCAGATGGTAGACCGCCCTTGGATCCGCGGTTTCATTGACGGCCAACAGCCTGATCCGGTCATAAAAATGCGGGGATTCATACAAGGCCCTGACCACACAGCGGCCTATCCTGCCATATCCGTTGATTGCTATATTAATTTTCATTTTGTTGTCATCTCATCATCCATCTTATCTGTGACCATATCATAAACTGTTAACCAGGTTAATGCTAATATCATCTCTGCTGCCTTGGCAATAAAAAATTCATCCATATCTTAATGCAAGATGTTAATAATGGAGTGAATGAATGGCAATCCCATAAGCAAAAGGAGATATATCATGAGCCGGATATTGATTATATATGAAAGCGATTACGGCAATACAAAAAAAATGGCGGAAGCTGTTGCATCCGGAGCAGAATCCGTGCCCGGAACCATTGTTTCCCTGAAACAGGCAGGGGAAGTCACTGCCGATGACATGACAAAAAGCGACGGAGTCATTATCGGAACCCCGGTTCATATGGGAAGCATGGATCACCGGATAAAAACCTTTATCGATACGGTCTGCGGGGGGCTCTGGATGGAAAATAAAATGGTGGGGAAAGTAGGCGCCGTCTTTGCCACAGGCAGCGGATACGGCGGCGGCGGCGGTGGAGCGGAACTCACCCTGCTCAGCCTGCTCAACAACCTGGCAGAACTGGGGATGGTCCTTGTTCCTCTGCCCAAAAACACCAAAGGCTATGAATATGGGGGGCTCCAATGGGGTCCCTGCGGCAGGTCCGCCGGACTTCATATGGAACAGGACGGCATCAAGGATGAAAGCCTCACTGCGGCCTGCCATCATGGTGCCAATGTGGCCAGAATTGCGGCCACCTTAAAAGGGACAGCGTTTTTTGCCTAGGCCTAACCAAAGATATTTCAGGGCAGACATGCATACCATATCAGCCCGGTTCCGGTTTATAAACTTCAAAAAAAAGGCCCCCCAGGAATTTCTGGTTTACCAGGGGCTTTTTTTGCTATAGTATATAAATTCGGCATTTAGTTTAAAAATAATGTTGCCAGCCTGCCATTGTTTTTGGATAGCCTTTGATTGATTTTAGATCAGTTCTTTTTTCACGGCAGACCGAAAAATCCCAGAATTGATTGTATTGTGTTATGAGAATTTATTATTTATTTCAAAGGAGAAAAGGATGAAGCTCTATTTAGGAAATTTGTCATACGAGGTTACTGAAGATGATCTGCGGCAGGCATTGGAAGCCTTCGGCCAGGTTGAATCCGTCACCATTTTAAAGGACAGAGACAGCGGACGGCCAAAAGGGTTCGGATTCGCAGAGATGGCTTCCAAAGCAGAGGGTCAGGCTGCCATCGAAGGACTCAACGGCAAAGAGCTGAAAGGTAGAGCCTTGAATGTGAATGAAGCCCGCCCCCGAACTGAAAACAGCGGCGGCAGAAGTGGTGGAAGAGGCGGCTATGGCGGCGGCGGTGGTCGTGGGGGTTACGGCGGTGGCGGCAGAGGCGGAGAAGGCGGCGGCCGCGGGGGTTACGGTGGCGGCAGAGGCGGACAGGGTGGCGGCAGGGGCAGGTAAGGACCGCATTCCGCTGTCCTGCATTGCCTATCACCTTTAAGACGGTGGTGAAAAATTTCAACAATCCGACATCGGTTCTTAAAAGGCTTTCTGCTTTTTAAGAACCGAGTTTGTTTTTTATCTCCCCTATTTTTTTATACCGGAAAAATACGATTTCAAATGAATAAGGGTTGACGGATTTGCATATAGGGCATAAGAATTTACCTTGTTCAGGCATAAACAAGGGAATACGCCAAGATGCATATTCATACGCTTCGGCAATGGCAGCACAGTCATGATTTTTCAGCCATCCACCACAGGGGGGAAAGCCGCACCATAAAAGTCCTTATTCTTACCTTCATCACCATGGGGGTGGAGATTGTTGCCGGAAATATTTTCGGGTCCATGGCCTTGCTGGCAGACGGCTGGCATATGGGCACCCATGTTGCTGCCTTCGGTATTTCCATATTTGCCTATCAATATGCCAAAAAAAACCGCCTGAACCCGAATTTCAGTTTCGGCACCGGAAAGGTGAGCGTCCTTGGCGGGTTTGCAAGTGCCGTGGCCTTGGCCGTCATTGCCCTTGTCATGGCCGGGGAATCCGTCAGCCGCCTATACCATCCGCAAAATATACATTTTAATGAGGCCATCTTTGTGGCCGTGTTGGGCTTGGCCATCAACCTTGTCAGTGCCTTTCTTCTTCAAGACAGCCATGGGCATTCTTCAAATGAAGGTCATCACCATGACCATAATCTAAGGGCCGCCTACCTGCATGTGCTGGCCGACGCCCTGACCTCGGTCCTGGCCATTATCGCTCTTTTTTCAGGAAAATATTTCGGCCTGAACTGGATGGATCCGGTCATGGGGATTGTCGGTGCCCTGGTCATCTCCCGATGGTCCTGGGGCCTTTTGAGGGATACCAGCTCCATCCTTCTGGACCAGTCCATGCAAGGCACCGACATCATTAAAATAAAGAAACGCCTGGAAACGGACTCCGATAACCGGGTCGCCGATGCCCATATCTGGAAAGTCGGGCCGGATCATTATGCAGCCATCATCTCCATTGTTACCCATTATCCGAAACCTCCGGAACATTATAAGCTTCTCCTGAAAGACTTAAAGCAATTGGATCATATTACAATAGAGATCAACCCCTGCCTTGAACCGCCATGTCTGCAGGAGACTTAAACAAAGGATGCCCATGACTCTTCCGGATCACCATGAGCAGAATAAATTCCGGTCCCAGCTTCTGCCCCTGTTCTTTCTGACGTCGATTTTTTTTCTGAATTTTACCATCAGGATCATTATTTCACCTCTGCTGCCCACCATTGCCGGGGATATGAACCTGACCCGGGACCAGGCCGGCTCTTTTTTTCTGATATCAGCCTCAGGATATTTTATTGTCCTTTTATGCTCTGGATTTGTATCTTCCCGGCTTCTTCATAAAAAAACCATTGCTCTTGCCGCCATGGGCAGCGGCATGGCATTGGCAGCAGCCGGTCTGAGCCAGAACCTCCTGGCCATGCGCCTGGGACTCTTTGGGGTTGGCATGGCGTCTGCACTGTATCTTCCCTCGGGCATCGCCGTTCTGACCTCATCCACGGACACCCGGAACTGGGGAAAGGCCATCGGAATCCACGAGCTGGCGCCGAACCTGAGTTTTCTGCTAACTCCCATCCTCTGTGAAGGGCTGCTTTTGTGGCTCTCCTGGAGAAATGTCTTGCTTTTGGTGGGCATGACCTCCATTTTTCTAGGCTTTGCTTTTTATAAATTTTCAACGGTAAAGGATTTTAAAGGGGAATCCCCCCATCTCAAATCCTTTCTGCCCCTTGCGGCAACCCCCTCCTTCTGGATGATGATGGCCCTGTTTACGGTGGGGGTGACCGGAACCCTGGGGGTATATTCCATGCTGCCCCTCTACCTTGTAAAAGAACACGGCCTGCTTCAAACCGAGGCCAATACCCTGATGACCCTGTCCCGGATGTTTACCCTGCCCATGCCCTTTGTGGTCGGATGGCTGTCGGACCGTTTCGGTCTCAAACCCATTCTTGCGGTTGTGCTGATCATCACCGGCCTTTCAACCCTTTTACTAGGGGTATTCACCGGACCCTTGCTAACGGTGGTTATTTTTATCCAGCCTTTATCTTCTGTGAGTTTTTTCCCGCCGGCCTTTGCAGCCTTATCCCTCATCGGCTCCAGGGAAACGCGGAATATCATGGTTTCCTTTACCATTCCCATCGCTTTTCTCATCGGCGGGGGACTGGTTCCGAATCTGATCGGCATTTTCGGAGAAAATGATTTTTTCCCCCTGGGCTTTATGCTGGCAGGAGGATTTATTATTGCCGGTGCCGCTCTCCCGGCCTTTTTAAAATTCCGGGAAGAGCCTCTTTGATGGCACCGGGCAAAACCGAGAGAATGCCGGTATCCCTACCAGATTTCAGGATAGGCCACGTTCACAAAACTTTCTTCCATTTTGAATTTGTGGTCTTTTTCCATGGCGGCAAGGCTGTTGAAGACGGCTTTCAATTCCGGGTCATCGCAATTGGCTGCAAGGGTCTGATATTTTTGCATGGCAATCTCTTCATTTTTCATGGCAAGACCGATGGCGTCTTTGAGATTCATGTTTGATGACACTTCCGGCAGGGCAATGGTTTCCGAAATCTTAAAATCCCGGGTGCCGTTAAAGGTGGCGGGTTTGATCCGGCCCTTGTCAAGAAGGGCGGTTAAAATCTTTTCATGATTGGCTTCTTCTTTGGAAAAGCCCAGGAATAATTCTTTGAGATAGGAATCCCGGATTTTTTCGGAAATTTTCAGGTAGAATTCTTTGGCCTCAATCTCTCCGGCTATGGCATCCTTGACGGCTTTTTTATAAAGATCGGCATCCATATGGATCACTCCTTGTCAACTCATGGTTAAACGGTTTTGAATTCAATACAATTATCACCCGGCAGCCTGTCTTGTCAAACCATGGGATGAAAAATAAAGGCTTAACGGACACAAAACCGAGCCCAAAACTCCCCCTGCCATCCGATAAAAGAGAAAATTATGGTTTATCCTGAATTTGGATTGTGGTATAGGTTCTGTCAATTTGTCATTTATTCTCAGGGCGGGGTGAAATTCCCCACCGGCGGTAAACCGGATTTTCATCCGGAAAGCCCGCGAGCGCTCCATGATATATGATGGAGGTCAGCAGATCTGGTGTAAATCCAGGCGGCCATAGCGGACAATGCCGCCCCCGGGGACCTTAACCGGCCCGGCCATATCTTCCCTTTAAAGGCAAAACAGGGAGGGGTCCTGGAACGGGCCGGGCATACCGAGGCCACCGTTGACCTGATGCGGCTGGCAGGCCTTAAACCCTTCGGCGTTCTCTGCGAACTGACCAACCCCGACGGAACCATGGCCAAATTGCCCCAGGTGATCGAATTTGCCGGGCGCCGTGATATTCATGTGCTGGCCGTGGAAGACATCATTGCCTATCGGCGGGCCCATATCCAAAAAGCGGTTTAAAAAAAACGGCCGGCCGCACCCCCCTTCAGGAATGCGGCCGGTCCATTAAAAAAACTAGGATACCTTTTCGAGTTTTACGGCGCAGACCTTGAACTCGGGAATCTTGGCAATGGGGTCATAGGCCGGGTTGGTCAGCTTGTTGACATTGCTTTCCTCAAAATGGAAGGGCATGAAGACCACCCCTTTTTCCACCCGCTCGGTGATCATGATCCGGGTTTCGATCTCTCCCCTCCGGGAAGCCATCCTGACCCTGTGGCCGTCACAGAGGTCCAGGGCCTCGGCATCGGCCGGGTTCATTTCCAGGAACCCTTCCGGCACTTCAAAATCAAGGGATTTGGAATTCCGGGTCATGGTGCCGGTATGGTAATGGGCATAGACCCGTCCCGTGGTCATGCAAAAGGGATATTCCTCGTCCGTAAGTTCCGCCGGGGGTTTATAGCCGATGGCATGGAAAAGCCCCTTGCCCCGGGTGAATTTGCCGTCCTTGTGAAGGAAGGGGGTTCCCGGATGCTCCGGGGACGGGCAGGGCCATTGCAGCCCCGGCCCTTCAAGACGCTCGTAGGTCATCCCGCCGTAGGACGGGGTGAGGCTTGCAATTTCCTTGAAAATGGTTTCGGGAGAGTCATATTCCATTTTATACCCGAACCGGCTGGAGATGTCCTGGATGATCTGCCAGTCCTGGCGGGAATCGCCAACCGGCGCCACCGCTTTTCTCACCCGGGTCACCCGCCGTTCCGTATTGGAAAAGGTTCCGTCCTTTTCCGCAAAGGAAACCCCGGGCAGCACCAGATGGGCCAGCCTGGCCGTGGGGGTCAGGAAAATATCCTGGACAATGAGAAGTTCCAGCTTTTCCAGGGCCTTGACCACATGGTTGGCATCCGGGTCCGATACCACCGGGTTCTCCCCCATGATCCAGAGGGCCTTGACCTCTCCTTTTTCAATGCCGTGCAGCATTTCCGGAATGGTCAGGCCGATTTTGGAGGGAAGCTCACTCACGCCCCAGGCTTCGGCAAATTTCTTGTTGGCCGCCCCCAAGGTAACGGGCTGGTATCCGGTATAGACATTGGGAAGGCCGCCCATATCACAGGCGCCCTGGACATTGTTCTGGCCCCTGAGAGGATTCACGCCGGTGGCGTATTTCCCGATATTGCCGGTGAGCATGGCCAGATTGGCCAGGGATTTGACATTGTTCACCCCGTTGGTATGCTGGGTAATCCCCATGCAATAGACAATGGACGCCTTATCCGCTTTGGCATAGGTTTCGGCCAGGGTCTGGATATCTTCAACCGAAACCCCTGTAATCCCGGATACCTCATCCAGGCTGACGGCATGGATGAGATTTTTGAACCCCTCAAATTCTTCCGTGTTATCAGCAATAAAGGCTTTGTCTTCAAGTCCCTGGTCCAGAATCACCTTCATCATCCCGTTCAGCAGGGCCACGTCGGTGCCGGGCCGATGACGGACATAGAGATGGGCAAAGGCGGCAATCTGGTTTTTTCTCGGGTCCGCCACCAGGACCCTGGCCCCTTTTTCAATGGCCCTGAAAATCCGGGTAGCCACCAGGGGATGGGACGTGGCTGTATTGGACCCGATGATGAAAATGGTATCGGCGTCTTCCAGTTCCGACATGGCGTTCGTCATGGCTCCACTGCCAAAAGATGCGGCAAGACCTGCCACAGTGGAGGAATGTCAGAGACGGGCGCAATGGTCGATATTATTGGTGCCCACACCGGCCCTGGCAAATTTCTGCATGAGGTAATTTTCCTCATTGGTCACCTTGGCGGAGGCCAGAAAGCCCACTGCATCGGGGCCTGTGCCCTCTTTGACGGCCTTGAGCCCCGAAGCGGCAAAATCCAGGGCCTCATCCCAGGACACTTCCACCAGTTCCCCGTTCTTTCTCATCAAGGGTTTGGTCAGCCGTTTTTCAGATTGAACAAACTGATGCACATTCCATCCCTTGATGCAGAGCTTGCCCTCATTGACCGGGCTGGTCTTGCAAGGGATGGTGCCCGTAAGCCGGCCGTCCAGGGACTCAAGAAAAAAATTGCATCCGCATCCGCAATAGGTGCAGGTTGTCAGCGTATTCCGGTAATCCATTATCTTTCCTCTTATATTAACCCTGTTTATTTTTTGGGTGCAGGACCCATCATGCTCAAGGGTGATATTTCGTTCTTATTCATCCCGGATGTAAATCCGAATTCCGTGTTCATGATCTTGGATGTCTTTTTATAGAGCAGCCTCAGGGGAATATCCGCCGGACAGGCCTCTTCGCAGAGTCCGCAATCAATGCACCGGTCCGCCATGTGCATGGCCCGGGTCAGGTGGAAGACCGGGATGTCCACGGGAAGGTCCCCCTTGGAGACCAGATCTTCGCATTCCAGGCTGCATTCCTTGCAGAAGCACATGGGACAGATATCCCTGCATCCATAGCATTTGATGCATTTTGAAAACTGCTCCGTCCAGAAACTGAAGCGTTCTTTCAAATCCAGGCCTTCCGCCGCCTCCACCCGTTTCTGGGCCACCCCCTGGGATTTTTCACCGGCCGTCATCTCGTCGGGCCAGGGTTTTTTGCATTCGCATTGCAGGGCCAGGGTTTCGGGGCAGGATATCCCGATGGGGACCACCTTGTCCGCTGCCAACTGGTTCAGGCGAAAGAGGATATGAAGGCCCCTTTCATCGCAGCCCCGGACCAGGACCCCGAAGACCTCGTCCGGATATTGCCGGGCAATGGTGGTGAGCACCTTGTTCAGCGGATATCTTGCATCTCCGGAGGTTTCCCTGTCCCCGAGACTCAGGTGCTGAAGATCATCCCCTTTCTGGAACAGGCAGGGCGCCACATGGCCGTTGGCATTGGCCAGGGCCACGACACCCTTGACGGAGCCGCCGGAAAGGAGTTCATTTATTTTTTGTTTTACGCGATCGATCATAACTATACCTATCCTAAAGCAAGGGTTTTGACGGGTTCTTTTTTCAATGGGGAAGGCCCCAGCTTTTTAAGGACGTCAATAAAATGGTTGATTTCCTCAACAAACTCCGGTGCCTCGGCAGAAGATACCCATCTGGCCCTGAGCCTTTCCTTTTCCAGACCGCAGAAATCCAGCACCTGGGAAAGAACGGCCACCCGTTTTTCAGCAGAATAATTACCATACAGGTAATTGCATTCACTTAAATGTCAGCCGCCCACGAAAATGCCGTCCACTCCCTGCTGGAATGCCCTCAGCATATGGTGGGGAGACACGCTCCCGGAGCACATGACACGGATGATCCGGATATTTGCCGGGTACTGCATACGACTGACCCCAGCCAGGTCAGCAGCGGCGTATGCTCACCAGGTGCACAGAAAACAGACGATATGGGGTTCAAACTGTGTGTCGTTCATTTATTTCTTTCCTTATATATGCTAACGGTTTTTCTCTTTGTGTTCTATATCAGGCCGGACTGTTTCCGGCATTTTCCCCGCACCGCTCAAGCCGCCCCGATCTGGGCCAGGAGCTGATCGGGCTTGAATCCCCGAAGCTGGGCGCTGTGGGACGGACAGGTGGCGGCACAATTTCCGCATCCCTTGCAGAGAATTTCATTGACCTGGCAGATGCGTTTTCCCGGGTCATAGGTGATGGCTTCGTAGGGACACATGGTCAGGCAGGCTTTGCAGCCCACACAGGACTCGGGGTTGATCTCCGCCACAATGGCGCTTTTCACCAGTTTTTCCTTGAACAGGATGGCCGCCACCCGGGAGGCCACGCCGATGCCCTGGGTCCTGGCTTCCGTGGAGGTGGCCGGATACCGGCCGGACCCGCAGACAAAAACCCCGTCAGCGGCAAAATCCAGGGGACGGAGTTTGGCATGGGCTTCCAGGAAAAATCCGTTCTGGTCCGTGGGCACCCGCATCATATTGGCCAGGGCGGCGCTGTCTTTTCTCGGCACCAGGGGGGTGGACAGGACCACCAGGTCCGTGTCCAGCTCCAGGGTTTTGCCGGTAATGGTCTGAAAAAATTTCACCTTGCCGTCCGCCACCACGGGCGCATTTTCCGGGCTGTAGACATCGAACCGAACGCCCTTGCCCCTGGCGTCCCAGAGCATCTGCTCCTTGTAGGTGCCGTACATCTGCATATCCCGGTAAAGGATTCTCACATCGGTCAGGGGATATTTTTCCTTGATGAGCATGGCGTTTTTCACGCCGATGAGGCAGCAGATCCGGGAACAGTATTCCCGTCCCGCCATCCTGGCGCCGGCGCACTGGATAAACACCACCCGTTTTGCGGAGAGGTCATTCTTTGCCAGCTTCTGCTCCAGCTCCATGAGGGAGATGACGGTCTTGCCGTTATACCCGAACAGCCCTTCCGGGATCAAGGGGACAGCTCCGGTGGCCACCACCATGCATCCGACCATTTCTTCAAGCATTCCCTTTTCCGTATCGATCTTAACATTGAAATTACCGATATATCCGCCGGTTTCCTGGACCGTTGCCGAGGTATGGCAGGTGATATTGGATCTGGACCTGACATCCCCGATGATTTCATCAAGGGTTTCCCTGGCGGTTTTTCCCGTATCCAGGCGGTTCACCTGCTGCAGGAGACCTCCCAGGGACGGCGTCTTTTCCACCAGGATGACTTCCAGGCCCATGTCGGACAGGGCCTGGGCCGCGGACAGCCCTGCGATCCCGCCGCCGATGACCAGGATTCTCCGGATCAGGGAGGATTCAATGGCCTCCTGGGGCTCAAGCCCGGCGCTTTTGGCGACGCCCATGCGGATAAGTTCCTTGGCTTTCTGGGTGGCGTCGGCCCTTTTGCCCATGTGGACCCAGGAACACTGGTCCCGGATATTGACCATTTCAAAGAGATAGGGATTCAGCCCCGCTTCGGCGCAGGAACTTGAAAACAGGGGCTGATGGGTCCGGGGCGAGCAGGAGGCCACCACCACCCGGTTGAGGTTCTGTTCCTGGATGGCTTTTTTGATCTCCCCTATCCCGGATTCCGAGCAGGTATACAGATTTTCCTTGGTATACACCACATGGGGAAGGGTTTTGGCATATTCGGCCACATCGGCGCAATCCAGATGCCCTGCAATATTGGACCCGCAGTCACAGACAAATACCCCGATGCGAGGTTCTTCATAGAGCGATACATTCTTCTTATTCATAGGGGGCAACCTTTCTTCATGATGCCTTTTGATCGGTTTTTTTCATTACGGCCTGAACGGCCCTGGCCGCTGCAGAGCTGGCCTGGGCTACGGATTCGGGAATATCCATGGGGCTGTGGGCGCACCCGCAGACAAAGACTCCCGGTCGCGTGGTGTCCAGGGGATTGGCCGGGTCGGTCTTGAAAAATCCGAACCGGTCCATCTGGATATCCAGGGTTTCGGCAATTTTTCCGGCCCCCTTGACGGGTCCGCAGGCCGTGGCCAGGATCACCAGATCAAAGGGTTCTTTTTTAACCTTCTGCTCCTTGGTATCCTCATAAATTACCACGGGGCGCTCATCGGCATCCTTGGTGATTTCCGCCACCCGGGACCGTTTGTAGACAATATTGGAATTGTTTCCCCCGCGGATCTTGTATTCTTCAAAGCCCTTGCCCACGGCCCGGATATCCATTCCAAAGATCACCGAATGGGTGTCATTGTCATGTTCATGGGCAATGATGGATTCCTTGATGGCATGCATACAGCAATAGCCGGAGCAGAAGGGGTAGAATCTCAGATCCCGGGAGCCCACGCATTGGATAAAGGCCAGTTTTTTGGCGCTTTTAAACCCCTTGGCCTTTTCTTTCAGGGCCAGAAGGGGGGTCTCATGCTCGAGATGGGCCGAATAGCGTTCCAGCCATTTGTCCCGGTCTTTTTCCAGGGCTTCCGTCGGATTCAGGCTGCCGTTCTGATGAGCGGCATAGAACTCGGCGCTGGTCATGCCATGGTCTTTTTCAAATTTTTCAAGGCCTTTGAGGGATTTGCGGACTTTATTCTCCAGTTCGGCGATTTCAGCCTTGACCTTCCGGTCGCTGGGGCGGTAGACATGGCCCTCCGTGGGGCCCGAGGCAGACAGGAACCGCTCAAATTCCATGGCCGTGACCACATTGTCGATCTCTTTATACCGGTATTCAGGAATCCGTGAAGGATCAAAGACATCATAGCCCGTGGCCAGAATAACTGCGCCCACGGGCAGTTCCAGGATTGTGTCCTTCTGCTCGAAATTGATGGCCCCGGCCTGGCATTTCTTCTGGCAGATCCCGCATTTTTTCCCGGTCAATACCCGGCAGTGATCCGGGTCAATGGTATGGGTGGAGGGAATCCCCTGGGCAAACCAGGAATAAATGGCCCTTCTTTCCGCATGGCCTTCGTTGTAAAGATCGATCACCGGCGTGGGGCAGACTTCCCGGCAGGCCCCGCAGCCCGTGCATTTATCCTCTTCCACATACCTGGCTTTTTTCCGGACCGTGGCCGTAAAATTCCCGGCTTCTCCCGTCAGCTTTTCAAGTTCGCTGTAGGCCAGAAGTTTGATATTGGGATGTCGACCGACATCCAGCATCTTGGGCGAAAGTATTCAGATGGCGCAGTCGTTGGTCGGGAAGGTTTTGTCAAGCTGGGCCATTTTCCCGCCAATGGAAGGAAGCTGTTCCACCAGGTAAACCTTGAATCCCATTTCGGCCAGATCCAGCGAGGACTGGATCCCGGCAATGCCGCCGCCAAGGACAAGTATATCCTTTGTCACAATCGTTTCTCCTGTTGTCTTCATCTATGATTCGCCCTCAGGCCACCTTTCGTATATTGGCGGGCCCCAGGGCTTTTATGGTTTCCGTAAATTCGTTTGCCGTTTTGGCAAACCGGGTTCCTTCGGCGGAGGAAATCCATTCCAGCCGGAGTCTTTTCGGATCAATGCCCAGGAGGTTTAAAAACCCGCTGGTCATCTCGAACATCTTCTGGGCCTTTACATTACCGTCCAGGTAATGGCAGTCACCGATATGTCAGCCTGAGACCAGGACACCGTCGGCCCCTTTTTCAAAGGCTTTGAGAATATAATTGGGGTTGATCCCGCCGGAACACATGACCCTGATGATTCTCATATTGGGCGGATACTGGAACCGGCTCACGCCGGCCAGGTCAGCCGCCGCATAGGAACACCAGTTGCAGGCAAAGGTCAGGATCTGCGGGTTAAAATCTTGAGACATGTCAGGGTCCTTTCTATGATTCAAGTGCTGTTTCGATCATGGTCAGCACCTCATTGTTATAATGGAAGACACCGGCCGCACCGGTGGGGCAGGCCACGGAACAGGCGGCGCAGCCTTTGCACAGGGCCTGCTGGACCGAGGCGATCTTGACCCCGTCTTCCCGGATATGAACGGCAATGGCCCCGAAGGCGCAGGCGTCTTCACAGGCGCCGCAACCCCGGCACAGGGCCTCGTTGACCTGGGAGACCACGCCATCCACGGTCACGGTTTCCTTGGACAGGACCACGGTGGCCCGTGATGCAGCCGCCTTGGCCTGGGCAATGCTTTCTTCCACCGGTTTGGGATAATGGGCCATACCGGCCAGGAAGATACCGTCCGTGGCAAAATCAACCGGCCTTAATTTGGCATGGGCTTCCATGAAAAACCGGTCGTCGTTCAGGGAAAGCTTGAACATCTGGGCCAGGGCTGCATTGTCTTCCGGAACAATGGCCGAGGCCAGGACAATGAGATCGGGTTCCAGGCCAAGATTCATTCCGAGCACATGGTCCCGGACCGTCACTGCAAGGGAAGATCCCTCTTTTTGAACCAGGGGTTTATGGTCAAGGTCATACCGGACAAAGATAACCCCCTTGTCCCGGGCTTCCTTATATTTTTCTTCCCTCTGGCCATAGGTCCGGATATCCCGGTAGAGCACATAGACATCCATGTCCGGGTTCAGTTCCTTGAATTTCAGGGCCGATTTCACGGAATGGGTGCAGCAGACCTTGGAACAATAGGGACGTTCCGGCTCCCGTGACCCCACACACTGGATGAATACGGCCGCATTCATGGTTTTCAGAAACGAACTGTCTTTGGCCATCCGTTGATCCAGCTCCAGATGGGTCAGGACCCGTTCGTCTTCTCCGTATAAATATTCGGTGGGTTTTCTTTCCTTTGCACCGGTGGCAATAATCACGGCGCCGTGATCAATCGTCTGGTCCCTGCCGTTTACGGACAACGTCGTCTTGAAATTTCCGATAAACCCGGCCGTATCCTTGACCGTTGCCCCGGTAAAGACCTGGATCAGGGGATTTTCCCGGACCTCTTTCACCAGCTTGGCCACATTTTCGGCAATGGGTTCGCCCTTCCAGGTTTGGTTCAGGTGAAGGGCATTTCCGCCCAGCACAGCCTCTTTTTCCACCAGGGTCGTAAAAAATCCCTGTTTTGCCAGGCCCAGAGCCGAGGTCATACCGGCCACACCGCCGCCGATGACCAGGCCTTTCTGGACGATTCCCACGGTGGGCTGGGGCAAGGCCCGCATGAGGGAGGCCTTGGCCACGGCAATGCGAACCAGATCCTTGGCCTTGGCTGTCGCCAGTTCTGGCTCCTTGGAATGGACCCAGGAACACTGGTTCCGGATATTGGCCATTTCAATGAGATATTTATTAAGACCCGCGTCTTTCAGGGTTTCCTGGAATAGGGGCTCGTGGGTTCTCGGGGTGCAGGCGGCCACAACGATCCGGTTCAGACCGTTTTTTTCGATCACCTGTTTCATTTTATTCTGGGTGTCCTGGGAACAGGTGAACATATTCTCTTCCACAAAGGCCACATGGGGAAGGGTCCTGGCATAGGCCGCCACATCGGGCACATTGACGATGCCGCCGATATTGGTGCCGCAGTTGCAGACAAAGACCCCGATCCTCGGGTCCTGGCCCATGATATCGGTCTCGGCGGGATAGGTCCTTGTTCTGGTCAGGGTTCCCCTGGCCGGGGAAAGGCTGGTTCCGGCATCGCAGGCGGCTGCGCTGGCTTCCATGACGGCCATGGGAATATCCTTGGGTTCCTGGAGGGCGCCGCAGACATAAAATCCCTTGCGGGAGGTTTCCACCGGTGAAAAACTATCCGTGACCACAAAATTATTGGCATTCAGTTCAATTCCCATGTTCCTGACAACGGCGGCCAGGTCCGCCGGGGTTTCCATGCCCACGGACAGCACCACCATGTCAAAGACTTCGGTGATATTCCGTCCGTCTTCGCTCACATAGGTGGCGATGAGCTTATGGTTTTCATCCTGGGTAATGGTATGGATCCTGGATCTGACAAACCGAACGCCCTGGTCCTTGGCCCGTTCATAGTATTTTTCAAAGTCCTTGCCATAGGTTCTCATGTCCATGAGAAAAATGGAGGCTTCAAACTCGCCGGAAATATGGTCTTTGGCCATCATGGCTTCTTTTACGGCATACATGCAGCAGACGGAAGAGCAGTATGAATTGCCGCATTTATTCTGATCCCGTGATCCCACGCACTGGAGCCAGGCGATCTTTTTGGGTTCCGCCTTGTCGGGAAAGCATTCAATATGGCCATGGGTGGGGCCCCCGGCAGACAGAATCCGTTCAAATTCAATGGATGTGACCACATTGGGAAATTTGGCATACTGGAGATTGTCCAGCCTGGACGGGTCAAAGGGCTTGAACCCGGCCGCCATGATGACGGAACCCACGTTCAGGGTCAGGATTTCTTCCTTGTCCTCGTAATTGATGGCACCGGTGGGGCAAACTTTGGCGCAGGTGCCGCATTTGTCCTTCAGGAGTTTCAGGCAGACGGCAGGATCAATGGCATATTTCAAGGGGACGGCCTGGGGATAAGCCACATAAATGGCCTTTCGCTTGTCCAGACCCTCATTATATTCATCCCCGGTTTTGCCCGGGCATTTTTTGGTGCATTCCCCGCAGGCAATACATTTATCCATGTCCACATACCGGGGGGATTTTTTAACGGTGATGGTAAAATCACCCGCCTCACCCTCGATCTTCTCGACGGTGGAAAGGGTGTGAAGCTGTATGTTCAGGTGCCGGCCGACCTCGACCAGTTTGGGTGAGATGACTCACATTGCACAGTCATTGGTGGGAAAGGTTTTGTCCAATTGGGCCATGACCCCGCCGATGGAAGTGGATTTTTCCACCAGGTGAACAAAATAACCTGAATTGGCCAGGTCAAGGGCGGCCTGCATCCCGGCAATGCCGGAACCCACCACCATGACCGAGCCGTGAATCTTATTCGTATTTGCCATTGATTAACTCCAGTTTCTTATACAATCCGTCCGTATCGCATGGGGCCATCTTATTCCATATGGGCCGCAAGATAGGAAACAAGGTCCAGGATTTCCACATGATGATCTGTATTTTTCCGGGCACAGGTCAGATGAATCCGGCATTTGGGACAGGCCGTGATAATGGCGGTTGCGCCGACAGCCTCGGCTTCCTTCAGCCGTTGCATCTGCATGACCTTTGAACAGGTCGAGCATTCCATCCAGGCTGTTGTGCCGCAGCAGACAGCATTCTCCCGGTTGTGTTCCATTTCCGCCAGTTGAGTTCCGGGAACAAGGGCAATCAGTTCACGTGGGGCTTCATAGATCCCGGACCGTCTTCCCAGACGGCAGGGGTCCTGAAAGGTCACGGTGGTGTTGCCCCCGTTTTTAAAGGCGATTCCTGCCTTGGGTATCTCCCTGGCCAGGAATTCCGTGATGTGAATGATCTCAAAGGGCAAAGGACCCAGCTTTTGGGTATAGGCCTCCCGGAACATGGAATAGCCTTCGGGACAACCGAAAACAACGGTCTTTGCGCCTGCGGCAACGATGGTCTGGATATTCTTTCGGGCCAGGGTTAAAAAGGTGTCCTCATCCCCGCACCAGAAGGCATCGTGTCCGCAGCAGCATTCGTCATTGCTGACCACGGGCTGGATCCCGATTCGATTGAGGAGCCTGAGGTTGTTCTCCGCAGACTCGATCATGTTCAGGTCAAGATATTGAAAGGCCGCGTCATAATAGGCAATACAGCCGGTGAAATAAAAAATATCCCCTTTGTCGGCAATCCTCCCCGCTTTTTTGGCCCATTCTATCCGGTTCTGTTTGACGCCCTTGGCCTGGATGCTGGTGATGGTATGAAACATGCCGTGGTGGCTGAGTTTGGGGAGGTTGTCCGCCTGTCTGGCTTTGTAACGGTAAGACCGGATAAATTCAGGAAAGTCTATTTCCACCGGGCACCGGTCCGAGCACCGGGAACAGGAAAGACAGGCCCAGATATCCTTGCTTTGAAGGATATCGCCCTCGGGCTCCGTCAAGGTGCGCTTGATCATCCGGCGCGGGGAAAAATCTTCCAGCGTCATGGCCACGGGGCAACTTCCGGTACAGACCCCGCATTCCATGCAATAATCGATTTGTTGTTGTGAAAGCTGCATAGATAAAATCCAAATATCAATAAAAAATAATCAATCAACCCTATTTAATGATTCTTTGATGGGAATTTATCTTCCCGAAAAAGAATCTTTTGTGCCGCAAAATCAAAAACAAAGCTTACAACACCAGAAAAAGCGTCGAATGTAAAGGAAAAATTTCAGTCCGTCAAGAATATATTTTATAATCTTTTCAAAACCTTATCATACTGTTTTACTATGATTTCCCATGAAAACCGGGCCATTTCACCGGATAATCTTTCCTGGAGCGGCTTGTATTCACGAACATTCAGAAGGATGTGTTTGAGTTTTTCCACCAGGTCCGTTTCCGTCCTGTAGAAAATACGGGGATGGAGATCTTCCGGCATGATCTCGGGATAGGAAAGCCGCTGGGGAAGAAGAGGAACACAGCCATGGCGGACCGCCTCCACAACGGAAATGCCGAAATTTTCCTGAAGGGCCGTACTGACCACCACAGCCCCCTTTTTAAGCCAGGACAGATAATCCTCCCTGGATTCCACATAGCCGGAGACCCGTATTTCATCCTTTAAAACCACTCTCGCCCTGTTAAAAATATCGGGAAAGGCCTCGAAATTTTCGCCCAGGAGGGCCAGGGAAAAGGGAATGTTCATTTCCTTCAATCTGAAAAGGGCATTGAAAAAGGATTCCGGATTTTTATCATGCTCCCATCTATGGTTCCATATGATCAAGGGCACGGCTCCGTCCCTTTCTTCCAGGGTCACGGAACCCGGCTCAAACCGGCAGCCGGGATAAATGACAGAGGCCTTTTTCCGAATCTCCTCCATCATGAAACCGGGCCTGGCGTCGGGCATGAGGCGGATCAATGCCCTGGCCGCCCCCATGAATTCATCAAGGTGGAATTTTGAATTAAACACCACCCGGTTGGCGGCAAAGGCAGACACCATATTGGTAAACCCCAGGTGAAAATCGCGTTTCTCATCAAAGGCCAGGGGATAGGACAACTGGTTTTCATGGAAATACAGGAGGACAGGCGGAAGATTTTTGCCTGCCAGGGCCTTGAAATCCGTCAGATCCATCATGTCCGTGGTGAGGATGGCGTCATAGAACGAAAAATCCCGGATTTTATTCACAAAATGCAGGGCCGCCCCACGCATGCGCCATTTCCAGAACCGGGCCGGCAGGGTTTCAAGGGTGATGTCATGGCTGGAACAGGCTTTAAATCCCAGGGCAAAGTCCTGATGGGAACCGCCGAAAAAAGGCTCAAGAAAGAGGATTTTCAACGTCTGAAGTCCTTTCTCCGGGGAACCTGGATTCAGGAAAATGCTTCAAGCCAGGGCCGTCTTGCCATGTGCAGCGATTTTACAGCAAAGGCCAGTGATCAACGGCTGAAAATTCGGAGCTGCAGATTTCCCTTGACCGGGTTCTTCCGGACGATATCGTATCATTATTTTTTTGAACGGCAAAATATTTCCGGCACTATACCATATGAAACCCAAATTTTAAAAACCTTTTTAAAAAATATTGCCATATTGTGATTTCACGTGTAAACACAAAGCATTATTATGATGAACCGCATGGACCCATTCCCCATAAACTCTCCCTTGCCCCAGGTGTTTACAACCCCGGAATTTTCCATGGAACTTTGCTGCCAAGGAAACGATCGCTATACCAAGGTCAGTTATCCCGTCAAATACGGGTTGTTTTCAAGGCTTGAAACCCGTGACCATATCCTGGAATTCAATCTCAACCACGAGATCCGCCATGCCCGGTCCAAAAAAAATACCTGGCTCCATCCTTCCGAATGGCTGAAGCGGACCCTGGGAAACGACTGGGTATATTATTCCAGCGGCGGGTACTCCGGGGTTTATGAAGCCCTGGGGGAATATTATCTGCCCAACCTCACCTATCCCACCAATTCCCTTCTCGGGGGAAAACCCTTTGAGGAAAAGGGAATCCGGGAGATTGTCACCCATTGGCCCGATATCCTGACGGGCCTGCCGGACACAGGCCTGCCCGATGAATTCTCCGGATGGCTCCAGCGCCTCCGGGAAAACACCCCTGAACGGCTTGCGGAAAAGGCCCGGACCCTTTTTGATATTATCGGATCACGGGTAACGGTCATGCCGCCCGATGCCCGGCATACGGATTATAATTTCATTCCCCTGACCATTGCCGACGGATGCCTTTACAAATGCGCCTTCTGCAAAATCAAGAACAAAAAACCGTTTTCCGTGAGGTCCAGGGCCGATATCCACCGCCAGATAGCTGAATTGAAAACCCTGTACGGAAGGGACATCATCAATTACAACGCCCTTTTTCTCGGAGAGCACGATGCCCTGAATGCCCCTGCGGACCTCATCCTTGAAACCCTGGAAAAGGCCCATGAAGAATTCGGTTTTGCTTCATCCTATATGAAAGAGGCGTTCCTTTTCATCTTCGGCAGTGCGGATTCCTTTTTAAATGCCGATCCCCTCCTCTTTGAGGGGCTTAAAGCACTTCCCTTTCAGACCTTTATCAATCTCGGTCTTGAATCCTGTGATAAAACCACCCTGAAGCTCATCGGGAAACCCATCACCCCGGAAAAGGTGAGGGCCGCCTTTGAAAAGGCCCAACAGATCAACCAGACCCTGCCCAACGTGGAGATCTCCTGCAATTTTATCATGGATGAGGATTTGCCCCCGACCCATGCCGAATCCCTGCTGTCCCTCCTCCGGCCGGACAGCCGGAGAACCAGTCCAAAGGGCGGCATCTATCTCTCTCCCCTGAAATTTGCCAGCCCCTCCCGGGAGGTTTTATATGACTTCTATAAACTGAAATCCCTGAGCCGGTTTCCCACTTTTTTATACCTGATCCAGAGGTTATGATCCCATGACGCTCCTCCACACTCCCCTGCCCTTTGGCCCTGATGCCGAGGCCCTTGGCTCCTGCCAGTGCTGCCCCAGGGACTGCCGGGTGAACCGCCTGATCGGGGAACTGGGCTATTGCCGCACCGGGGCCGGGTTTCAGATCGGCGCCATCTGCCTTCACCAGGGGGAGGAACCGGTCATCGGTGGCGGGCACGGCATCTGCAATGTATTTTTCACCCGGTGCAATCTTCAATGCGTCTATTGCCAGAACCACCAGATCAGCCGGAATACGGACCCCCAGATTGAATATACCCTGACCCTGGACGAGGTTGTCCGGCGGATTGAAACGGTTCTGGACCAGGGCGCCCGGGCCCTGGGCTTTGTGTCCCCCTCCCATGTGATCCCCCAGGTCCGGGCCCTGATCCGGGCCCTGGGGGAAAAGGGCCGGACCCCGGTAACGGTTTACAATACCCATGCCTATGACCGGGTGGAAAGCCTGAAGGCCCTGGCCCCCCTGATCCGGGTCTGGCTCCCGGACCTGAAATATATGGATGAGGCCCTTGCCCTGAGGCTTTCCCACGCCCCCCGCTACCCTGCCGTTGCCACGGCCGCCATCCGGGAAATGGTCCGGCAGAAGGGCCTTGCCCTGAGGTTAAACGGCGGGGGCGAGATCCAGGAAGGCGTCATCGTGCGCCATCTGGTGCTTCCGAGCCAGGTGGAGAACAGCAAGGCGGTGCTGCGATTCCTGGCCAGGGACATCTCCCCGGACATCACGGTTTCCATCATGGCCCAGTATTCTCCCACGCCTCATGTGGCCGGCCAAAAAGGGCTGGAGCGGGGAGTGACCCAGGCGGAATACGACGAGGTGCTGGATGAGATGGATTTCCTGGGACTTGAAACCGGCTGGGTCCAGGAGCTGGACAGCAGGGACACCTATCAGCCCGATTTTGCCCAGTCCCATCCCTTTGATCCCGGTCTCCCCTCCATTGGCCTCAAACCCTCTTGATTTTATCCCCTTTTTGATGTTAGGTTGCCGTCCATGACCCACAAAAATCTCATATCCCTGCACGGCGGCCACAGCGGAGAGTTTTGCAGCCATGCCCAAGATGATCTGGAAGATATCCTTTTAAGGTATATGGACCTCGGCTTCACCCGGGTCGGCATCACCGAGCATATCCCGCCCGGCCGGGAAGATTTTCTTTATCCGGATGAGCGAAAACTGGGCCTGACGGCTGCCGATCTTGAGAAACGGTTTGAAGCCTATTTTCAAACCATTAGGGGCCTTCAGAAAAAATATGCCTCCCGGATCAGGATCTTTGCCGGGATGGAAACGGAAACCTATACGGGCTATGCCGCCCATGTGAAAAGCCTCATCCGGCGGTTCAAGCCCGATTATCTGGTCGGCTCGGTCCATCATGTGGATGATGTCTGCTTTGACTACTGCCGGGAAGATTACGACCGGATGGTTTCCCTGTGCGGTTCCCACGAAGCCCTGTACCAGCGGTATTTTGACCTTCAACAGGACATGATCCTGAGCCTGAAGCCCTTTGTGGTTGGGCATTTCGACCTTATCCGGATCTTTGACCCGGACTATGAAAAAAGACTGGCAGTCCCCACCGTCCGGGAAAAGATCCTCCGGAACCTGAAGCTCATCAAATCCCTGGGCCTGGTCCTGGATTTCAACCTCCGGCCCCTGAAACGGGGGGAAAAGGAACCCTACCTCACCGCCTCCATCAGGAAAACAGCCAGGGAAATGGGCATCCCCCTGGTTCCCGGGGATGATTCCCACGGCGTGGCCGAGGCCGGGGGCCATGTGGAAAAGGCTATTGCTATGCTGACAGCGGAAGGCTTTGCCACGGACTGGCCTGATCCGGTCTTCATCACCGGAAATGAATAAAGGAAGCGAATTATCATGAAGGCAGTGGTTCAGCGGGTTAAAAACTCCCAGGTGACCGTGGATGGCGTCCTTGTCTCGGGCATCGGTCATGGGCTCATGGTTCTTCTGGGCGTATCCGAGGACGACACGGAAAAGGATGCGGATTTCCTGGTGGAAAAAATCATCCATTTGCGCATCTTTGAAGACGAAAACGGCAAACTGAATATTTCTTTGATGGATGTCCGGGGAGAACTCCTGGTGGTCTCCCAGTTTACCCTTCTCGGTGACTGCCGGAAGGGCCGGAGGCCCTCCTATATCAAGGCCGCCGCCCCTGAAAAGGCCAACCGGCTCTACGCATATTTTATCCGCCGGGCAAGGGAACTGGGGGTTGAGACAAAATCAGGCGTTTTCCAGGCCATGATGGAAGTCTCCCTGGTCAACCAGGGACCCGTCACCCTGATCATAGATACTAAAGAAAAAGATACTAAAAATAAGGACTCGAAGACAAATGAGCCCGGATAATCTTTCCATCGTCCTGGTCAGACCCCGGGGCCCCATCAATATCGGGTCCGTGGCCAGGGTTATGATGAATTTCGGCTTTACCCGGCTGAGGCTGGTGGAGCCCACACCGGAATACCTGTCCCTGGACGCCAAAAAAATGGCCCTGACCGCCTTCCCCATCCTTGAAACCGCCCAGGTCTTTGATGACCTGAAATCGGCCCTCTCCGATATCCAGGCCGCCTTCGGCACCACCCGCAGGTTCGGCAAATACCGGGAAAATTTTTTTACCCCGGCGGCCGCGGCCGAAACATTAAACCGGGATTTTTCCGACATATCCTGCGCCCTGGTGCTGGGGCCCGAGGACAACGGCCTGGAAACCAGCGATCTGAGCCTTTGCCGCCATTTTATCACCATCCCCACCCATGACGGGTTTCCCTCCATGAACCTGAGCCATAGCCTGGCCATCCTGCTTTATGAAATTTCCATCTTCTCGGCAAAAATCAAAAAACCGCCCGGCCTGCCGGCTAAAAAACTGGCCGGGGGCGATGAAATAGAGCATATGGTGGACCATATGCGGGAAACCCTGCTCAGCATTGAATTTCTCGACAAACAGAACCCGGACCACCTGCTGCGGACCTTCCGCCGGATCTTCGGCGTCGCCGGGCTCAGCTCAAGGGAGGTAAAGATCATCGAAGGCCTCATGAGCCGCATCGACTGGACGGAAAAGGAAAGGAGGAAACACGCCCATGTTCACCATGGATGACCTTTTGGAGGTGGCCGTAAAAATGGAAAAAAACGGGGAGGCGGTTTACCGGAAATCCCTGAAAAAAATACGGCAGAAGGCCCTCACGGACCTTCTCTCCTGGATGGCGGCTGAAGAAGCCGCCCACAGCCGCTGGTTCCTGGAACAAAAAAAACGTCTGGCCCTTCAGCCCGAAGAAAAAGCCTTAAAGGAAATGATCCCCGAGGTGCTTCAGGACATGATGGGAGAAAACGCCCTTTCCCTGGATGAGGTGGAATTTGACAAAATCAGCACCCCCCTGGAACTCCTGAACACCTTTATTGAATTTGAAAAGGAAACCATCCAGTTCTATGAATTGCTGGACATGTTCATTGAAACGGAGGAGGTTCGGAAAGGCCTGAAAACCATCATCCAAGAAGAAAACGCCCATGTGGAAAAGCTGGCTAATATGGCCGCCGCTTTGCGTTAGTCCCCCTCAAAAGAAAAATCCAGGCCCTTGAAAAACAGATCCGTTCTTCAAAGGCCTGGACATTATACTCCCTACTCCGTTGTTTCGTACTCTATCGTGATGATCACTGTCCGGTTAAAGGACCGTCCTTCGGGGCTGGCATTGTCATAGGGCGGATCATGGGGACCGTTGCCTTTAGACGTGACCCTCTCCGGCGATGAAATGCCGCTGTCCATCACGGTCTGATAAACCGACTGGGCCCGGCGAACGGAAAGGGCGACATTATAATCTTCGGTGCCGATGATGTCGGTCTGTCCCAGAATGGTGACGGATGCATCGGGCAGCTCTTTGATCCTTGCCGTCACCCGGTCGATGACGGTTTTATTCCTTTCCTTGATGTCGGAACTGTCAAAATCAAACAGGATCAGGGCATATTTTTCCACCACCTTGTATTCAAGCTTCTGGGCCTTTCGTTCTACCCTTGTGAGATATTTGACATTGGTCTTGAAGACATCTGTCTCAAAGGTCTGGCCCGTGATATCGGTGAGGGTGGCGCTGGTGGAAAGGGTTTTAAAGGCGCCTATTTTGCTGAACCCGAATTCCGCAAGGCTGAAGGACGCATCCGGGATCGTATTTCCCTGGCCTTCGATGGATTTTAAAAGAGTCCCGTCCCCCTTGATCTCAATCTTCCAGTCTTTTAAATCATATCCCGGCTTGATATTGGGCTGGATGGTGATCTCGCTGGAATCGGCCACTTCAAAGGTATAGGTGCTTTTTATGGAATCCAGGATCGCAGGCGAACCGGAGCGGATCTCCACCCTCTGATTTTCAACGATTCCTTCCTCAACCCGGCTGGTGCTGGGGATTTCAGGCAGCTTTCGGGCCGTGACAATGAGCCTGCCCGGATCAATATTCCATATATACTGGAGATAGGATTTGACGCTTTCCGCCCTGGCCCGGGAAAGGGACAGGTTATTTTTTTCTTCGCCCTTGTCACTGACGCATCCCACCAGTTCGACCATGGCTTCGGGATTTTCAACCAGCCGTTTGCCGATGATATTCAATACATCGTAATATTTGGTCATGGTGTCCCGCAGCATCTTTTCATCAAATTCTCCGGCCTCGGCCTGGGTTTTCAATAAATGGTAATGCTCGGGAATGGCGCTCTGGCCAGCCTCAAAGAAAATATAATTGAGCAGGGGAGAACTGTCGATGATGGTCAGTTCCTCAATGGTCACATCGGACGGATAAACCCCCAGGGAACCCTGGGGCGGATTCACAAAGGTATATTCAACCACATACTGGTAGAGCAGGGTCGTGGAAACCTCTTGAAATATGGGCAGCAGATTTGCGGCCGACGTAGCTTTCCAGCATTTTCCCCCGGCGGCTTCGGCAAAAGAGTTTAAAAAAGCGTCTTTTTCCTCGGTGGGCATAAAATCAATGCTGAAGGCCTTGAAATTCTTTAATCCCTTTGCCTTGGGCGCGATGATCTCTTTTTTGATCTCGCTGTTCAGGTCTTCCCCATCTGAAAAAACCACCAGGAATTTATTATTTTTTTCAGGCAGTTTTGAAACCAGGTCCAGCCCGCCCAGGATCCCTTCATATAAATAGGTCTGGCCGCTCATGCCCTCTTTAAAACTTCTCTGAAAAAAGCTTTGCAGCCCCTTGATATTGTCCGATTTAAAGGTGGCAAGCCTCAAACTGTGGCCGTCCACCTGAAAATTCTGTGTATTGTCAAACACCACCACCTGGACTTCATCAATGGGCCGGACGATTTTCAAGAATTCATCCAGGGCCGCCAGAAGAGGCTCTACAGCTTTGCGTTCCTTCATGGAATAGGAATTGTCCACCATGAGGACATAATTAATGGGAACGTCTTTCCTGCTTTTCAAGATTTCGGCATTGGTGACGATGGCATCTATGCCGCCCTTGATCACTTTAAAATCTTCCGTCATCAAATCCTTGACCGGGTTCTCCTGGGCATCCAGGACCGAAGCCAGGACTTTGTTGTCGTCAATCTCCTGAAAGGTGATTCTGGCGTCACGGCCCGGCACCAGAACCTGGAGCTTTCCTTCGGGCGTATAGGCAAGACCCGCACCGGCCGACAAAACCCAAATGGACAGCATCATGAACAAAATGGATAGTTTTGATTTCATCTTTTTCCTCCAATAAAAATTATCGATTATAAATGATGATACACACCCCCGTGAAAATGTCAAACACCATCCGAAGAACAGGCTGCCAAGACCTGAAAATATGCAGGCCCTGCTGTGACCACGGCAGCCGAACGGGAAGGATGCCCCGGAACGATTCAAGGACGCGGGCTGCCGCAGGCGCTTTATATCCGCTGTTCTGCCTCATTTCACTTGACAAACATCTACGCTGTTGTACAATTGTCTAACAATAAAATGGAGGGCCAAAGATGGATATTGTCGTTGATACCTCTGCATTTATCGCTGTCATTGTAAATGAGCCGGAAAGAAATAAAATTATTGAGGCAACAAAAGGCCATACACTCATTGGGCCAGGTTCTATTCCCTGGGAGATTGGGAATGCATTCTCGGCAATGTTCAAAAGGAACAGGTTGGGTCTTGAAGAAGCCATAAAAGGTCTTGAAATATTTAAAAGCATCCCGATTCGGTATATTGATCCTGATTTTGCAAATGCTGTGTCGATATCCAAACAAAGCGACATGTATGCATACGATGCATATTTTTTGGATTGTGCGTTGAGGCAAAAGGCCCCCATTTTGACATTGGATTCACGATTAAAAGAAACAGCACAAAGCCTTAACATATCAATACTGGAGGTATAAAATGCATGTCTATACATATTCCGAAGCTCGGCAAAAACTTTCGATTATCCTTGATCAAGCTGAAAATATGGGCAAAGTTTTAATTCGAAGAAAAGATGGGCGCACTTTTGCTTTGACTCCTGAAAAAGCAGCGGCTTCTCCCTTAGATGTTCCCACAATAAAGGCAGACATTTCAACGAAGGAACTTGTTGATATCATACGCGAGGGACGAGAGCGTTAGAACAACCGGTTTACCGGATTGCCGTTACACCGGCGCAGCATGTTGGACAATCCCTGACCCTGTGACAAAAATTCTTATAGCCCTGATTCCCCAAAAAAAATCAAAATACATATAAAAATAAGAGGAGTTACCTATTGTTTTCTCCCCTGCCCTGATATATGACTTGACCTAGGCCGTTTCCCTGTTCCGGAGCGTGATTTGATCATGACAAATATTATACCCGCATCCATCGGCGCCGTCATTGTCGCATCAACAGCCGCTTTTCTCGGTGTTTTTCATGCGATCATGTCTGTCCGGCTGGAGCAGGATGCTTCGAATAAATGGGGATTTGCAGCCTCCTGTGTTGTTCTTTTTCACAGTGTTTCCGTTTTTTTGCAGTATAATCTCGGGGAAGGCGCTCTGAATCTGGTCTGCGAGCACATCCAGACGGCCTGCTTTGTTCTGCTGATCCATATCTGTTATCGCCTGTCCCTGCATTATCTGAACCTGAAACCGTTACTTTTACCGAAAATAACGGTTGCCGTTACGATTTCCCTTTTAGGGCTTATATCCTGGCCCGGCCTTATCTTTCGCCGGGAATTTATTCACAGAAAATTCTTATGGCTCGACCATCCCTATATCGAACCGTCTCCCACGGTTTGGGCAACCCTCATATGGATTTATGTCGGTATTTTTGCCCTGTATATCTTCAGCATCTGGTATCGGAAAAAAAAGAATGCCGGACTGGAGGGCAGAATTTTTCTCTTTGGATTCGGGATCCTGACTTTGGTCTGCCTCCACGACCTGGTCTGCACATTGGGGACCCAATCGATTCTGTATCTGAACATTTACGGTTTTTTTGCATTTCTGGCGGCCATCTTCGGAATAACGGGGGTCAACCATATCAAGATGTATGATCAGGCCAAAGTCTCAACCAGGGCCCTTGCGCTGGCAAAAGAGGAACTGGAGATAAAGGTAAAGGAAAGAACCAAGGACCTTTTAGACGGGAACCGGAAACTTCAGGCCGCCGTTGACCAGCTCCGGGAAAGTGAAAACCGGATCTTCGTGCTTTCGGCCCAGACCGAACAATTCAGTAGGGCCGCAGCCTCCATGCTGCTCATTGAAAAGGAGCAGGATTTTTTTGATACGGTCAGTGCGGCCATTGTCAAATATTCCGACTATCAGCGCGTCTTGATCTCCCTGTTCAACGCCACCCCCCCCTACCGTGAGATTATCGGCTTCGGCGGGGTGGACCGGGAAACCGTGGATCGTCTGAGACAGGTGGAAATGCCGGCACGCCAGTATGACCATGTCTTTGAGGCCGGTGAAAAAATCGGAAATCAAAGCTATTATATTCCCCATACCATGAAAGAAATTTTAAAGCAGGAAGCCACCGTGTACGGCCGGGCTCGGATACCGGACAGGGAAGACGCCTGGCACCCGGAAGACAATCTGTTTGTCAAAATGATCAATGAAAGGGGGGAATTCATCGGGGTCATCTCGGTGGACGACTCGAAATCAGGATTAAAGCCCACGGATGATACGGTCAGGCCCCTGGAAATCTTTTCCAGTCTGATCTCCCAGATTATTGTATTGAAAAAGGAACAAAAAAGATCCCTTGAACTTGAAGAGCAGTTGATGGCCGCCAGAAAAATGGAATCCATCGGCCGTCTGACCGGCGGCATCGCCCATGATTTCAACAATATTTTAGGGGTGATCATAGGGAATGCAGAGCTGGTCCTGGATAAATTGTCCAGGTCCGACAAAATTTATGCCGACATCGAATCCATTCAATTTGCAGGGAACAAGGCCTCGGAAATTGTAAATCAACTGCTGAGCTTCAGCAGGAATACCCAGATGGATTTAAAACCCGTCCGGCTGGCGGGCCTGCTTGAAGATATGATGCGGTTGATCAAGTCCACCACTCCGGCTACCATTCGAATTGAAACCAAATTTCAAAATACGGACTCGGTCATCATGGCGGACCAGGTTCAATTGAACCAGGTGTTTTTAAATCTCTGTCTCAATGCGGCCCAGTCCATGGAAAACCGGGATGGGAAAATCTGTCTTTCCTGTCAGGCCATGGATATCAATGATGAAAATGCAGGCCGGTACCCTGAATTAAAACCCGGCCGGCATATCCGGATATCTGTGACAGATGACGGGCCCGGCATTGAGCCGGATATCCTGGACAAAATTTTTGACCCCTATTTTACCACCAAAGAATTCGGGAAAGGCTCCGGTATAGGGCTTGCCGTTGTCCACGGCATTGTAAAAAGCCATATGGGGGCGGTAACGGTGACCAGCCGGAAAGGGGAAGGCGCCAGATTTGACATCCTGTTTCCGGTGGCGGATCAAGCGCCCGAACCCGATGGGAAACAGGATCTTTCCATTGAACTGGGGCACCGGGAAAGGGTGTTGCTGGTGGATGATGATGCCATGATCCTGGATATGATGGACAAAATCTTAAAACAGCTTCAATACGAGGTCACACCCATAAGGGAACCGGAAAAGGCCCTTGAATTCTTCGAGCAGAACCCGGCTCAATTTGATCTGCTGATCACCGACATGACCATGCCGGATATGTCCGGACTGGAGCTGGCCCAGGGCATTTTTAAGATCAGGCCTCAACTTCCGGTGATCATTTGCACGGGGTATAATGACGTTGTGAATGGAAAAACCGCAACGGATTTGAATGTGTCTGCATTGCTGATGAAACCGGTCCGACTGAACATGCTTGCCCGGGAGATCAGAATGGCGATCAAAGGTGGAAAACCATAAAACTGGAAACCATGACCTCCATTTGTATTTTCTTAGGCTCCAACCCCGGTGCTGACCCGGTTTATGCCCGGGCAGCCCGGGACATGGGCCGGGAACTGGCCGTGAACGGCCTCACCTGCGTATATGGGGGTTCCGACACGGGCCTGATGAAACTCCTGGCGGACAGCGCTCTGGAAGCAGGCGGCCGGGTGGTCGGGGTAACGGTCCAGGCTCTGCGGGATAAGGAAATTTTCCATCCTGGCCTCACGGAACTGCATGTGGTCACGACCATGAACGAAAGAAAGGCCCTGATGACGGAACTGTCCGACGGGTTTGTGGCCCTCCCCGGCGGGGTGGGGACCTTTGAGGAATTTTTTGAAATTTATACCCTGTCCCTGTTGGGCTTCCATTCCAAACCCTTCGGGCTGCTCAATATCAACAATTATTATGCGCCCCTGGACGCCCTGCTGGACCATGCGGAACGGGAAGGGTTTCTGAAGGCCCCCCACCGGAACGCCATCCTGCGGGCAGACACCCCTGCCGACATGGTGAAACTCATGATGGACAGATGAATTGACCGGCGTCAGGGTATGTTCTGACGAGTGTTCAGCACCAGGCCGATGATGAGGCCGCATTCAAGGCCGAAGGGCAGGTACCCGGCATATCCCAGGGCCGGCATTTCAAACAGGTGAAGCACCTGCACATAGGGGATGGTATACTGCCATCTTGCAAGGCTGTAAAAATTAAACAGTTCCCAGAAAAACCCGCAGACAAGCGAGGCGACGGCATAGGCGACCACCAGGGTATAATCTCCATTTTTCACACCGGCAAAGGCATGGGCTTTTCCGGAAAAGATCAGGCTTCCCAGGAAAATAAAAAAGGGGCAGATCCATATCAGAAAAAAAAACTGGTTCGGGAACACACTGGTCAAAAAAAGGAGGATGCAGGAGATGGAGACAAGACCGGCACCGGTCCATGGAGATTCCAGAGCCCTCAGGCAGGGCATCTGTCTGAACCCATCTGAAAACCGGGGAAAGGTCAAAAGATAGTCCTTCATACTTTCAACGGCGGGCAGCACCGTGGAAAAACTCAGGGTGGCCAGGACAAAATAGGTCCCTGCACCATATTGGCTGCCGGAATAATACCAGTTGCCCACGAACCGGTTCAGGTATTCAAAGATCCACCAGAACCCGGCGCTGACCGCAAATAAGGCCGCAAACCGGAAAGGGGCGTCCAGCATCGGGTATCGCCCCGAAGCCCGGTAGGTCAGGGCATTTACACAGATGATCCAGCACAGCCACAAGGGAAAAAAGGTATGGGGCTGGAAAAAGGAAAACCAGGACCACCGGGTCCAGGCCAGGACCCAGAAACCGGCCAGGCCCAGGAAAGCGGCAAATCCCCATCCAGGCAGGGAACGGACCTTGGGAGAGGAGATGGAGCCCTTGAAGGCCATGGTTTTTCTCAAAAAAGGCAGCACACTGATGAGGATAAAGACCAGGAAGACAAAAAAAACAGGGGCTGAAAAAGACGGATGGGAGGTAATGACCGGCCGGGGCGGAAAATCCAGATAAGGGGCCAGGGTCCCACCGGTGAGAAGAATTCCGGCCGGGGGCATCAAGAGGATCAAGCCCACGGCTGAAACCAAAATCAATACATTCACAGGATCTCCTTTTTTGAATCCGGCCAGACCTTTTCGTCAACATTAATGTTTTTTCCGCCTGGACATCAAGTTTTTTTTTCCGAAACAGGTTCCATAAGAAATAAAAACCCATTATATTTCCACCTGAAACTATTGTATGGATCCATTTGCATTAAAAATGAAATTACAATCCTTTGAACTGCCCTTTGATCGTTACTTCCTAAAAGGAGACAGGCATGCAAACCCATGTCATACCCTGGTCCTTCACGGGGCAGGCCTGTCATCGCGGCAGCGGTTTTCAAAAATGCGGGCCGGCCTGAAGGATCGAGGCTTGCCTTCTGCCGGCTTTGATTTCATCGGGCACGGGGATACGGGCGGGGAAATGACGGAAACCAGTCTTTACAGCAGGACAGAGCAGGCGAAAGCCGTTATCCGGCAGACGTGCAGAGAGCCGCTGAACCTGATCGGCGCCAGCATGAGCGCCTATACGGCCATCCGGCTCACTGAAATATTTTCAGTCGAAAATCTGGTGCTGCTGGTTCCGGCGGTTTATACGCCCCTGGCCTATCATCTGCCGTTTGGACCGGCGTTTTCAGCCGCCATCCGGGTCCCGCGCAGTTGGAAGGCTTCGGATGCCTTCACTATCCTGGAACATTTTAAAGGCAATCTTCTCATCATTGCTGCGGAAAATGATCATGTAATTCCGGATGAGGTAATAAAAATGCTTCATGAATCCGCAAAATATGCTAAAACCAATGAGATATATAAAGTGCCGGACTCTGAACACCAAAAGCTTTTTCCGAAAAGCCGGGACTTTGATCTGGCAATCCGCAGGATTGTTGAAATCTGCGGCATGAATCCGGTTTAAAACGCAAAAAACAGGGGAAATAAATGATTCCTGAACATAAAGGCCAGTCTCTTATTCTGGCAACGATTCTTATCCTCATCCTTATTCTTTCCTATGGCGCCATCCCCGATAAATCAGGGAGCACCCCCCGTAAGGCCAAGACACAAGTCAGATCGGTTCTCCGGCCCTACCTGGCCGATTTACTAAACCGGAACCCGGAAAAGGCCCTGCCTGCCGAATCCGAAACCATTGTTCAGGAAACCGCTCCTCCGGAAGAAGCTGGACCGGCACCAAAAGCCCCGGAGCCCGGGCCCGCGGCCAAACCCGCCACCCCGCCAGGCCCGGAACCCAAACCCGTGACCGAAGACAAAGCCCCACCCCCCTCTGAGGGAATCATTTTGATGAACACGCCCGGATATGCCTCTCATACCAAGCCCCTTGTCAAATTCACCCATCAAAAACATATGGATGCATATTCAAAATCCTGCGGCGACTGCCATCACGACAATACGGGCAAGCCCCTGGACCTGAAACCGGGGGACCCTGTGGCCGGGTGCATCCAATGCCACAAGGAAACCAAGAAGAAAAAAGGGGAAAAACTGGAAAAATCGGAAAAAATTCGTATCTATCATGATGAGGCCCTGCACGCCAATTGCGTGGGCTGCCATAAGGCCTATAATATTGCAAAGGGGGACCCCAAGGGTCTGGAGCCTGCACCGGCATCATGCAAGGCCTGCCACCAATAGGCCCGGGCCAGGTTGGAGGAGAAGCCGCACATATGGAAAAATTAAAATGGGAGAGCAAATATTGAATCCGACTGATATTCAAGATCCCGAGTATTTTCACAAGGTCATCGACTGCCAGTTCGCCTGCCCGGCCCACACCCGGGTTCCGGAATACCTCAGGCTCATCTCGGAAGAAAAATATGATGACGCCTATATGATCAACTGGGAATCCAATGTTTTTCCGGGGATCCTGGGAAGGGTCTGCGACCGGCCCTGTGAACCGGCCTGCCGCAGGCGCCGGGTTGAAGACAAGGCCGTGGCCATCTGCCGCCTGAAAAGGGTCTGCGCCGACCACAAGGGGGACATCACAAAGCGCTTCCCAGCAATTCCCGGGCAGAAAAACGGCAAAAAAATCGCCCTCATCGGCGGCGGCCCCGCCTCTCTGACCGTGGCCAGGGATCTGCTGCCCCTGGGGTATGAGATCGATCTGTATGACGACCAGGCCGAAGCCGGCGGGTTCATCCGGAGCCAGGTCCCCTCCTTCCGGCTTCCCAAGAAGGTGCTGGATGAAGAGGTCTCCTATATCCTGGATATGGGGGTGAAGGCCCATTTCAATACCTATATCTCCAGCATGAAGGAATTCCTTAAAAAAGACTATGACGCCGTCTTCATCGGCACGGGCGCTCCAAGGGGCAAAGACCTGGACCTTCCGGGCCGGCAGGAGGGAAAAACGTTTATCCATATCGGGATAAATTGGCTGGCCTCGGTTCAGTACGGCCATGTCAAAAAGAGCGGCAAGACCACCCTGGTCATCGGCGGCGGTAATACGGCCATGGACTGCTGCCGGACGGCCCGCAGGCTTGGCGGAGAAAAGGTCAAGGTCGTGGTTCGCGGGTCCCGCAAAAAAATGAAGGCGTCGGAATGGGAGATTGAAGATGCGCTGAGGGAAGACATCCCCATCCTGGAATACCTGTCCCCCCTGGCCTTTGTGGTGGAAAAAGGCAGGTTGACCGGCATGACCTTCCAGCCTTCCCCGGAGGGCCCGGCCCCGGATCAAAAAGAAATATTTATCCCCTGTGATGAGGTTCTCATTGCCGTGGGCCAGCAGAACGCCTTTCCCTGGATCGAGAAGGATATCGGACTGATTTTTAATGATTCGAACCGGCCCAAGGTGGATGAAATCACCTTTCAATCCAGTATCAAAAAAATCTTTTTCGGCGGCGACGCCGCCTTCGGACCAAAGAATGTCATCACAGCCGTGGCCCATGGCCATGAGGCCGCCATCTCCATTGATCTTTTCTGCCGGGGCGAGGATCTTTTAAACAGACCCCGGCCCGCCACAACCCTGGCCGGCCAGAAAATGGGGCTCCACGACTGGATGTACCACAATGAGGTGTCGGAGCAGCAGAGACAGGCCGTTCCCATGGCGTCAAAGGTCAAATCCATCAAGGACCGGCTCATGGAGGTGGAACTGGGGTTTGACCGGAAGATCGGCCGGACCGAGGCCCTCCGGTGCCTCAACTGCGATATGCAGACGGTTTTCTCCCTGCCTTTGTGCATCGAATGCGATGCCTGTGTGGATGTCTGCCCCACCACCTGCATCAATTTTATCCAAAACGATGACGAGGAAAACCTGAGAGCAGGCCTTTCCATTCCGGCCGGCAACAAGTCCCAGGATCTTTATGTCTCGGGCCTGCTTCCCACGGGCCGGGTCATGGTCAAGGACGAAAATGTCTGCCTCCATTGCGGGCTTTGCGCGGAACGGTGTCCGACCTCGGCCTGGGATATGCAGAAATATATGTACGAGACCGCAAAGGCAGGGGGAAAATAATGAAACTTCAAGGTGTCAATGATTTTGTGATCCGGTTTGCCAATGTGAACGGCTCGGGCTCGGCCAGCGCCAATGCCCTGTTTGCCAAATCCGTGTTCCGGCTGGGGGTGCCGGTGAGTCCCAAAAATATTTTTCCTTCCAATATCCAGGGCCTGCCGACCTGGTATGAGGTCAGGATCAATGAAAAAGGGAATCTGGGCCGCCGGGGGGGATATGATGTTGTCGTTGCCATGAACGGGCAGACCTTGAAAAAGGATTATGAAGACCTTGCGCCGGGCGGGTATTTTATGTACGACTCGGCCCGGCAACTGCCGGCGGATTTTGCCCGGGACGATATCACCCTCATCGATATGCCCCTGACCCAGATCTGCAACCGGGAATTTGAGGACCCAAAGCTCCGGCAATTGCTGAAAAATATTGTCTATGTCGGGGCCCTGGCCCATTTGTTTGACATGGAATTCTCCATTCTGACCGATTCCATCCTCAGCCAATACAAAAAAAAGCCCAAACTGGGAGAGCCCAATATCAAAGCCCTGGAACTGGGATTTGAATATGCGGCCGCACATTTTCAGGACACCTGCCAACTGAAGGTGAAACGCAGCAACACGCTGACCCGCCATATCCTCATGGACGGCAACACGGCCACGGCCCTGGGGGCCCTGTACGGGGGAGCCACCGTGGCGGGCTGGTATCCCATTACGCCTTCCACCTCCGTGGTCGAGGCCTTTGACCGGTTCACCGGCCAATACCGGAAGGATGAGTCCGGGAAAAAAAAGGTGGCCATTCTTCAGGCCGAAGACGAGCTGACGGCCCTAGGCATTGCCCTGGGCGCATCCTGGAACGGGGCCCGGGCCTTTACCGCCACATCGGGGCCCGGCATCTCCCTGATGAATGAATTCCTGGGCCTGGCTTATTTTGCGGAAATCCCGGTGGTGCTCATCGATGTCCAGAGAACCGGGCCCAGCACGGGCATGCCCACACGGACCCAGCAATCGGACATTCTCCTCTGCGCCTATGCCTCCCACGGCGACACCCGGCATGTCCTGCTCTTTCCCTGTGACCCCAAAGAATGCTTTGACATGACGGCGGACGCCTTTGATCTGGCGGAACGGCTCCAAACCCCGGTCATCATCATGAGCGATCTGGACCTGGGCATGAATGACCATATCTGCCTGCCCCCGGAATGGGACGACGCCCGGACCTACGACAGGGGAAAGGTCCTTGACGGGAACCAGCTTGAATCCCTGACGGAAAAATGGGGACGGTATCTGGACAAGGACGGGGACGGTATCTGTTACCGGACAATTCCGGGAACCCACCCCAAACTGGGCTCCTATTTTACGCGGGGATCTTCCCATGATGAATTTGCGGCCTATACAGAGGACAGCGACACCTATCAGCGGATCATGCTGAGGCTGGGCAAGAAATGGCAGACGGCCAAAGGCCTTGTGCCGAAGCCGGAGATTCAAATTTCCGATGCCGGGAGCGGTTACGGGGCCGTCTTTTTCGGCACCAGCACCCAGGCCTCCCGGGAAGCACTGGAAACGCTTCGCTCACAGGGGATCATCATCAATACCATGCGTCTCCGGGGCTTTCCCTTCCAGGACGAGGTCAGGGAGTTCATTGACCGGCACAACACCGTCTTTGTCATTGAGCAGAACCGGGACGGCCAGATGCGGACCCTCCTGATCAACGAATGCGCTATCCGGCCGGACAAACTGGTCTCCGTCACCCATTTCGACGGCCTGCCCATCACTGCCGGGCATATTTCGGCTTCCATACAACAGATACTGAAACCTCAAACACAGAAAGGAGGCGCCCAATGAGTTCCCCCCGCCCGGGTTTCCGCCACCCCGACCTTCCCAAAAACGATCTGGGGTATACGCGCCGCGATTACGAAGGCGCCGCCTCCACCCTCTGCGCCGGGTGCGGCCATGATTCCATCAGCAACGCCATTATCAACGCCTGCTTTGAGCTGTCCTTGGAACCCTCCGGGATTGCCAAGATGTCCGGCATCGGATGTTCTTCCAAGACCCCGGCCTATTTTCTCGGAAAATCCCACGGATTCAATTCGGTCCACGGCCGCATGCCCTCCATTGCCACCGGGGCCAATATGGCCAACCGGGACCTGGTGTATATCGGCGTCTCCGGTGACGGGGACACAGCCTCCATCGGCATGGGGCAATTTGTTCATATTGTCCGGCGCAATCTCAACATGGTCTATATCGTTATGAACAACGGCTGCTACGGCCTGACCAAGGGACAGGATTCGGCCACGGCGGACCGGGGCTCCGCCGGCAAGAAAGGCCGGCCCAATCCCTTTGAATCCATTGATCTGTGCGAACTGGCCATTGCCCTGGGTGCGGGGTTCGTGGCCCGAGGATTTTCCGGGGACAAGGAACAGCTCGTTCCCCTTCTGAAAGCGGCCATCGGGCACAGGGGATTCGCCCTGGTGGATGTCATCTCCCCCTGTGTGACCTTTAACAATACGGCCGCTTCCACCAAAAGTTACCAGTGGGTCCGGGATCATATGGAGGCCACGGCCACATTCGATTTTATCCCGCCCCGGAAGGAAATCACCACCCAATATGAAAAAGGAACCACCCAATCCGTGACCCTGCACGACGGCGGGGTGGTCCATCTTCACAAATGCGACGAATCCATTGACGTCACCCGGCGGCGGTGTGCCATTGATGCCTTGGAGCAGCATCGGGAAAAGGGCCGGCTCCTGACAGGCATCCTTCATATCAACGAGACCCTCAAAGACACCCATGAGATCCTTGAAACCACGGAAACCCGGCTGAATACGCTGATGGAAAAGGATCTCTGCCCCGGAAACCGGGTGCTTCAGGATATGATGGAAAATTACAGATAGAAAGGGATCCATGACGATTTTTGGAAAGAACGGATTTATCCGGAAACAGGAAATTGCATTTGCAAAAAAACTGCTGATCTCGCAATATAAATCGTCCGGCGCCGCCCTGCCGGATGAAGCAGCCATCTCGGCCTATGCGGAAAAAATCGTGGACGAGGCCCACAGGATTGCGAAAAAAGGCGGCAGCTCCGTGCTGGAGATTTTAAAAACCAGGATCAGGGAGATCAAACATTCTCTGAACAAATGATCCATGAAGGAGCCAAATGAAATATCTTGTCATCCTCCTTGTATTTTTTATGAGCATGCCCCCTGCCCTTGCCCAGGTCATCCCCGTCATGCGGATTTCCGTGGAAAACACGGAAACCCATTTTCAAACCAGGGCCGTCCAACGGTTTGCCGATGACATCAGAGAAAAACTCAAGGGACGGATTGATGTCCAGTTCTTTTCAAATGCCCAACTGCTGAGGGACAGCGACGTCATCCAGGCCCTGGGCCAGGGCAGGGTGGAGATGGCGGTTCCCGGGACCTGGAATATCATGCAGTTTGAGCCGGATGTCGGAGTCTTTCTGCTCCCTGTGTTTTACGGGAGGGCTGCGGAGGATAATTACCGGATCATTGACGGTGAAATAGGACACAGCATCAATACAAAATTGGAAAAAAATCTGCACCTCAAGGTCCTGGGCCAATGGATGGACCTGGGCCATGCCCATCTCTTCGGGGTGAACAAAAAAATCCAACGCCATGAGGATATACAGGGGCTCCGGATAAGGGTGGCCGGGGGAACGGCCAATAAACTCCGGATCCAGGCCCTGGGCGGGCGCCCGGTCATCATTCCCTGGCCGGATCTTCCCGAATACATGCGACAGGGAAAGGTGGACGGCATCCTGACCAGCTATGAAACCGTTAAAAGTGCAAAACTCTGGGAAAACGGGGTCAGGCACGTGTTTGAGGACCGGGAATATTTCCCCCAGTATATTCCCCTCATCCGGGCCTCCTTCTGGGAAAAACTGCCCCCTGATATTCAGGGCCTGCTGACGGATACATGGAAAGAAAACATTCATGCCGCCAGGCTTTCGGCGGCCGAAGCCCAGAAAGAGGCAAGGGAAACCCTGATTCAAAAGGGGGTTGACATCATTGTTCCGGAACCGGCCCAACTGGAAAAATGGAGAAACCAAATGCTTTCCCTTCAGGACGGTTTTATCCGGGAATTGAGGATCGACCCGGAACTTGCCGGGCAAATCAATGCCGTGCTTAAAGGAAACGGATAAATTGAAATCAGACCTCACACAAGACCGGTTTTATATTTCCATCATTGTGTTGATATTGTTTATTGCCGTTACCTTTCTGGGATTAAGCACAGCTTCCATTTTCAGAAGCCGGACCGCCTATATAAGCGAATCCCATATCAAATCCAAGGCCCAGGCCCAGCTCATGGGCGAAAACACCTCCGGCATTATTTATACCGTGGATTTCGCCCTCCTGTCCATTTGCTCACTGATCAAGAGCCAGGTGGATCAGCCCAGCCTCCCGCCTGCCATATGGGAATTCATCAAAACGGAAACCAAATACCTGCCCCAGGTCCGGGATGTTTTTTTCCTGGATGAAACAGGAGAGGTCGCCTACAGCACCGGAGACTCCCCAAAGCCCGGGCCGGCGTCCTTTGAAAACCACAAAAATGCCTGGCTGGAATTTTCCATTGAAACTGCTTTTTACGGCCGGGACAAGGCCGTCATCCTTTTAAGCAGGCGGGTTGAAAACCGGAAGGGAGAATTCATCGGGGTGCTGTCGGCCGGGATCGATTCAAAATTCTTTTACGACCGCTATGACGACTATCTCAATATCGACGCCAACGCCGTTGTCTTGTTCGACAACAGCGGCGCTGTCCTGACCGGCTGGTTCAACCCCCCCGAGTCCCGGGAAAACCCCATGGGGTCCCACATCCAATCCCTTCCCCGGTTTTCATCCTTGTCCGGCAGCGGAATCATCAACGCCGGCTTCAGAAGCCATGAGAGCAGGGATGAAATTATCTCGACCTACCAGATCCGGGGTCTGCCCTACCACATCGCCGTCATGCATACCAAGCGGAATATTCTCGAAAAATGGAACCGGGAAACCAAACGGGATATCTTCATCATCGGCATCACGTTTATCATCGCCCTTGGTACGATCCTCCTGGGTTTCCGGCAGATACAAAAACGGAAAAAAGCCGAATCCCGGCTTTTGCAGTATCAACTGAATCTTGAAAACACCGTTGAAAAAAGGACGGAAGAACTGAACCTCACCAACAGGGACCTGGTTCAAAAAAACGAGGACCTGAAAAAGGCCCTGGCAAAGGTGAAAACCCTGAGCGGGCTTTTGCCCATCTGCTCCCACTGCAAAAAAATCAGGGATGACAAGGGCTATTGGAACCAGATCGAAAGCTATATACAGAAACATTCCGAGGCCGAATTCAGCCACGGCATCTGTCAGGAATGCGCCAAGAAATACTATCCCGGTTTTAATCTGTACAAGGATTGACCCGGCCTTCAGGGATGGGTCCGGAGCCCCCTTCCCTTTTGACTTACACCTGGCGGCTCTGGCCCGTCAGTTTTGATTCCGGGTCGGGCTTCAATTTTTGTTGTTTCTTTGTATTTTCCATGTTATCGGACACCAACAGGGGAGCACGGAAATTTGAATGCGGAATTTTCCGTGTTTGCAGGGTCGATAGCAATATAGATGGAATATTTTCTATTGTATATAGGCAATATATAGAAAGTTTCCCATCTATTTAAACTGATATGTGTAACAAAAATTACAAATGAGACTCAATGCCTCGAACCCAAACAACATTTGTTGATCTTTCGCGTTTACTTCCGAAAATGAAGGAAGCATCTTTAATCATACGCCTTATGATGGCCTGTAATGACATTGCTCTCGCAAACCAATGCCTCGCTCAATACAAAGAAGCGCAACCGTCAATTAGAAAGCACGTTCAAAAAGGTGCTTTAATGTATTTTGTTCGATTACAATGCGGCCATCTAAAAGAGGCTATGGATATTATTAAAGAAATTTGTAATCACAAAAATCTTCTTAAAAGGGTTGATAATTGCTCGGAAGAAGCAAACGCCTCATTCAAAAAACTTAAAGACTGTCTAAAAGGCGGGGGAAATCATACAAACTATAAAAATTATGTATTAAAAGTTCGGCAGACTACAATTTTTCATTATGATCCTAAATTAGTCGAACGAGCATTAATTGATCGAGCGAATAGAGCTGAGGCGAAAATATCAAAAATAACGAGAGGTGATCATATTTCACTTTGGCGATTTGATCTTTCCGATGATATTGTTGATAGCATAATTTGCAGACAACTGTGGAAAATCCCTCGGGAAGAAAATCTTCGGGAAAAAGCTGATGAAATATCTGATTTTGGTTCAAACCTTTGTGTATCATTTTTAGATTTTTGTGGAGAATATATTTTTTCTTACATCAAAGAAAAGGCAGTTATATAGTTTGTTCCAAGTAGACACATATCAAGTCGTTGCAGCGGACCGCAAGGGGCGATGCCCCTTGTTCCATAGGCCTTTCAGGCCTTCGGCGGCCCCTGAACTCCGACGTTCGGTATATGACCATATGAATTTGGAGAGGTAATAATGCCAATGAATCCGCTTATCACCAACTGCTTCATTGACTCATGCGCATTTGATCCAAAATATAAGCCCGAGGATGAGGCTTCTGCTGATATATTTAAACTTTACAAAGATGCGGATTTTTTAATCCAAATTGCCCATTCAACTCAGAAAGAGATTCACCATCCCAATACACCCGCATGGGTTAAGCGCGAAGCCTTGAATCTAATCTACACGTTGCCAGTTTCGCTCACTGAGAGCGAGGTTCGAAAACTTGGCGAGATTGAAATTATTTTGGCGGGGAACGGGAAAATCGAGAATATCATCCAAGACGCACGCCATGTGTTTGAGGCACAGAAGTACGGCTCCTACTTCATCACGACTGACTCCCGAATACTGGCCCGTGCAAGCAGGCTGCATTCTGTTTGTAACGTAACTATAATTAAACCCAGTGAATTCTTGAGCATCGTGAAACAGCACCTGGAGAAGAAAAGCTGTCAGCAAACGTTGCGCCCGTCAGCAGAGCCGGTTCTCAATCAAAAAATCCAGGAGAAGAAGATTATGGATTCAGCACCTTACAAAGGTTATTTCATTCAGGCAGCGCCATATCGGTTAGTCGATTCTGGTGAATTTACCATAAACATCCACATATCGCGTGATACCAGAAATGCTGTCAATATTCGGAACTTCAATGCCGGGAACACCTTTAAGACAGAAGAAGAGGCGATTTATCATTGTATTGAGTTTGGGCGACAGGTTATTGATGGAAAGTTTGAGAATTGCAGCGTTAATGATCTATGACCCAATCGGGTAGCCGGGGGTTTTAATCTCCCAGCCCCCACAACACCCTGCGTGCGGGTCCGCACAGGGCGTTTCACCAAGATTACCTGGCCTTAGCCGGGTAATGAATTCTCACCCACTGTTCTTTGACAGATATTAACCCTTGTTCTGATAGCCACTTATTGGTCATGCTGCTTTGTGTAGCCAGGGTCCTGGCAAGATTGCCAAAGCCCTTTTCGGCTGATCGCCGTCATAATGGCTTGTCTTTTAAAAGTACCCGGTTTTAGGAGGTTGCGGACTTTGGTCCATAGCGCCACTGTTTCCAGCAGCACATCCTTAACCGGCGACGGAGCCATTCATCTATCAACGGAATGGAGCGATAATATTCGCTTGACATGATATCATAGCGTAGTATCATATATGCAATGAACAATAAACAGAGGCAAACCCTCGATAAAATACTTGAGAAACCTAAGCGGTCAGATATCCCTTGGTCTAATATTGAATCCTTAATTATTGCTCTTGGTGGAGAAATATCTGAAGGACGAGGCTCACGAGTCAGAATCGTTTTAAACGATGTAAAGGCAATTTTTCATCGGCCGCATCCCGGGCGAGTTACAGAAAAGGGTGCGGTAAAATCAGTAAGAAGATTTTTACAGGAAGCAGGAGTAATATCATGATGGAATATAACGGATATTTTGGTAAAGTCGAATTTGATGATGAGGCAAATATTTTTTACGGTGAGGTTATAAACTTACGAGATGTTGTAACCTTTCAAGGTGAAACCGTTACAGAATTACGGAACGCTTTTCGTGACTCTATTGACGATTATCTTGATTTTTGTGCGTCTCGTGGCGAAGAACCTGAAAAGCCATATTCTGGTAAATTCGTTGTACGTGTTGACCCTGAACTTCATAAAACCATCTTTATAGAAGCAAAAAAGACTGGAAAAAGTATCAATGCATGGGTCTCTGACAATCTATCCAAAATACTTCAAGAAAACACACAACCATCGCATTAACTCAGACAAGGCTGCCGACTTGCCGGTTATGCATACCGGCCGAACCTATTCACACCCGAAAGGAGATTTTCTACATTGGATATTCCACGGATCTTTACTATCGCTGAAAGCGCTCACCGCATCCATAACCCGTTCACACCCGAAAAGCTCACTATTCTCGGCGAGGCCCTGCGTCTGGAAAGGGGGGCCCGGGTGCTGGATCTGGGCAGCGGTTCGGGGGAGATGCTCTGCACCTGGGCCCGGGACCACGGTGTCACCGGCACCGGCATCGACATGAGCCGGCTGTTCACGGAGCAAGCGGCACTCCGCGCCGAAGAACTCGGCGTGGCCCATCACGTCCGGTTCATCCATGGGGATGCCGCCGGCCATGTCTCCGAGGAGAAAGTCGATGTGGCAGCCTGTGTCGGCGCCACCTGGATCGCCGGGGGAGTCACGGGCACCATCGAACTTCTGGCGCGGAGCCTGGGCGCCGGAGGGATCATCCTCATCGGCGAGCCCTACTGGCGGCAGTTACCGCCGACGGAAGAGGTTGCCAAAGGGTGTCTGGCCGGCGCCATCTCGGACTTTCTCATGCTTCCCGAACTTCTCGGGTCCTTCGGCCGCCTTGGCTATGACGTCGTTGAAATGGTCCTGGCCGACCAGGACGGCTGGGACAGATACGAGGCGGCCAAATGGCTCACCATGCGCCGGTGGCTTGAAGCCAATCCCGATGACGAGTTTGCGAAAGAGGTCCGTGACCGGCTGACCTCTGAACCCGGGCGCTATGCCGCTTACACGCGAGAATACCAGGGCTGGGGCGTTTTTGCGCTCATGCCGCGGTGAGGAGAGGATAAAATGATACATGTGATTGCTTCCATACAGGTTAAAGAAGGACAGTTGAACGCTTTTCTTGAGATTTTCAAAGCCAATGTGCCAAAGGTACTTGAAGAAAAGGGATGCCTGGCGTACGCGCCCACCGTTGACGTCCCCACGGGCCTGCCTCCCCAGGAGGTGAATCCCAGTATTGTTACCATCATCGAGAAATGGAACAGCCTGGAAGATTTAAAGGCCCATCTGTCATCCCCCCATATGCTGGCATACCGGGAAAAGACAAAGGCCCTGGTTGAAAAAATGTCCGTCAAAATCCTGAAAGAAGCCTAACCCTGTCATTATGAAAAACGACATTGAAGAGAAAAGCAAAACCCGGATCAAAAAGGAGGCTGAAGCACTCCAGGACCTTGGCATGGAACTCCTGAAACTGCCTGTCCGGCGCCTGGAAGGCATGGCGCTTCCCGATGATCTGCGAAAGGCGTTGATAGACGCCCGGTCCATCACATCAAAGATTGCAGGCAAAAGACAGCGGCAATTCATCGGCGCCCTCATGCGGGATGTGGACCCGGACCTCATCCGCCGCGCCTTGCTGGAACCCGATACCGGCCTTGCCGTTGAATCGGAACCGGTGAAGGAAGCCCGGATGTGGATGGACCGGCTGTTATCCAATGACCCGGCCGGGCTGGAAGCCTTTGTCCGAGCCTGCCCGGGATTGGAGCACCAGAGACTGAGGCAGCTCTTGAGAAATATACAAAAGGAAAAAACCACCGGCAAGGCTTCCAGATCCCTAAAAACCCTGGAGCAGCTCATTATAGAAAATCTGGCCGAAAAATAGGCTGGATTACAAACCAAAGATAAAAAATAGGCAGCCGATTTTTTTTGCACTTTGGAAAAAATCCTGACGCCATTTCACTTCCATTCAAAATCTTTTTATCTCTTAAAAAGCGCCGAAACAGGTCCTGTGATTCCATCTTTCCAAGCGTTCATGGTTTTCCTCGGTATTGGCATAGGAATTGCTGTGCAAATCCTCAATGTATTCAGTCTGTTTTGGATATTCTAAGTGGAAAGGCAGACTGAAACAGCCCGATACCAAAACAATAAAAATGAGGTGGCTTATGAAAATTCTATTGGCTCTCGACCCATTCGGAAGTTCGGGTAAAGTGATTGAAGAAGCAATCTTGATTGCAAAACAACGGGAAGCGGAACTTGTTATGATTGCAGTTGCGGAAACATTCCAGGATACGGAACTCACCGATGTCGGCGTAGAAGGAGGCAGAGAGGCTTTAATGCCTCTGGTGGAAAAAAGTGCGGAAAAAGCAAAAAATATCGCTGTGCAAGAAGGGCTGACACCAAAAGTCATCATTAAAAAAGGAACCTCTCCTGATACGGGAATTCTCAAATGCGCTGAAGAGGAAAAAGCGGACCTCATCGTCATGGGCCACAGGCAGAGAAAAGGGCTTGATCTTTTTATCCTTGGAAGTGTGACCAGCAAGGTTGTGAACAACGCCCACTGTTCCGTCCTCGTGGTTCGGTAAGCATTTCTCCTGTGCCGGTCCGGATGGGCCCTGTTCACAATGCATGGTTCATCCGGATGACGGCCCACCCAAGGGATATTAAGCCGCGGTCCAACCAAGATGATACGCTTAAGACCGGGGATGGGGCAGGATTGCCTTGAACCTCTCGCCCAGGTATCGGCAGATCAGGTCGGGGTCGTCGATAAAGACCCGTCCAGTGGAAATGCTTTTCTTGGCCCCTTCCGGACGCTTCGCCCCATCCTCCAGCACCAGGACCGGGCAGCTCTGATTCTCCATGCCCAGGGATTCAACAACCTTTTTACGGGGCCGTTGAAAATCCACGGAAATGATCTCGACCTGGTCCCTTACGGCCGGGGTATAGACAAAAAATCCTTCCACCAGAGCGCAATCCGGGCAATAAAAGGGTCCCTGGTCATTTCCCTCAACCCAGGGGGTCAGCATGAACAGCATCGGTTTTGCCATTTATAGTCTCCTTGGTATTTATTCTGAAAAATGAAAATATCCGGCAAATAAACCTGTGTCAAGAAAAACAAAACCCGCGGTTGACAGGATTCCTTTTTTTATGCACAATGCAGACCTATTTATAAAAGGACAGGATACAAAACATGCGTCAAAAATATATCAACCGGTTCCACGTTCACTTCCTGAACCGCTTCAGCGGTCTCTGATACGCCTTTTGGGAAGGGTATCCTCCCTTTCCCTGGGCAGGCAATCGTTTTTTTAAACAAAAAATCTAAATCATGAATTGAGGCAATGATATGAAAATTATTGTTCTTGGCGGCGGTCTTGTGGGCGGCCCCATGGCCCTTGATCTGGCAGAAGACAAGGATATACAGGTCAGTGTGGCCGATGTCAGCGAAAAGACATTGGCAAAATTTAAATCCCATCCCGGAATCCAGACGGTTCAGCAGGACCTTTCCGACAGGGAAAAACTGAACACCCTGGTATCGGGTTTTGATATGGTCATCAGCGCGGTCCCCGGATTCCTGGGCTATAAGACCCTTGAAACCATTATCAAAGCCGGCAAAAATGTGGTGGACATCGCCTTTTTCCCGGAGGATGCCCTGACCCTGGACAGCCTTGCCAAGGAAAAAAACGTCACCGCCATTGTGGATTGCGGGGTGGCGCCGGGCATGAGCAATATGCTCACCGGCTATGGCCGGCATTTGCTGGACAAGGCCGAAACCGCCGTCATCTATGTAGGCGGCCTGCCGGAAATCCGGACCCAGCCCTGGGAGTACAAGGCCGTGTTCTCTCCCATTGATGTGATTGAAGAATACCTCCGACCCGCCTTTTATGTGGAAAACAGTCGGGTCATTGAAAGGCCCGCCTTGAGCGAACCCGAATTCATCGATTTTCCAGAGGTCGGCACCCTGGAAGTATTTAATACCGATGGGCTCCGCTCCCTCATCAAAACCCTGGATATCCCCAATATGAAGGAAAAGACCATGCGGTATCCGGGGCATATCGAAAAGGTGAAGCTCCTTCGCCAGGCCGGATTTTTCAGCGAAACCCCGGTCTCGATAAAGGGGCAGATGATCCGGCCCATCGATGTCACGGCCAAGCTGCTCTTTCCCCAGTGGGAACTCAAACCCGGGGAAAAGGACCTCACCATCATGCGCGTATCCGTGGCCGGCACCAAGGACGGCCAAAAAACGGCCTATACCTGGGATCTGTTTGACCGGTATGACCCGGAAACAAAGGTCCATTCCATGGCCAGAACCACGGGATATACGGCCACGGCCGCCTTAAGGCTTTTAAAGGAAGGGCTCTTTGACCGGAAGGGCATCATCGTGCCCGAATATATCGGACAGAACGATGCCTGTGTCCAATTTATCCTGGACACCCTGAAAAAGAAAAATATCGTCTACAACGAAACCATTACCCATCCGTAAAAACAACAGCGGCACACAGATCTCTGTGTGCCGCTGATACATCTTCGTTGTTTGCTATGGGGACTATTTCTGATTTTCCACGATCAATGCAAGACCCTGGCCGCCACCGATGCACAGGGTGACAAGGCCATACCTCAGGTTTCTTGCTTTTAATTCGTAGACCAGTTTGGTCACCAGCGCGCCGCCGGAAGCCGATACCGGGTGGCCCAAGGCAATGGCGCCGCCGTTGACATTGACTTTTTCAAGATCCATGCCCAGTTCGCGCATGCAGGCCAGGGCCTGGGAGGCAAAGGCTTCGTTCAGCTCGATGAGATCGATGTCCGCCATGGTCAGGCCTGCTTTTTCAAGGGCCAGCCGGGTGGCCGGGATGGGGCCGATGCCCATGAGGGCCGGGTCAACACCGGCGGAAGCATAGGCCACAATGGAAGCCATGGGCTTGATTCCCAGGCCATCGGCTTTTTCCCTGGACATCATCAATATGGCGGAAGCGCCGTCGTTCATGCCGGAGGCATTGCCCGCCGTGACGGTTCCGCCGTTTTTGACAAAGGCGGGTTTCAGTTTCTGAAGGCTTTCCATGGTGGTTCCGAACCTGGGGTGTTCGTCCGTGTCAAAAATGACAGGGCCCTTTTTCCCCGGAATCTCCACCGGAACAATCTGTTCCTTGAATTTTCCTTCCTTGATGGCTTTTTCCGCCAGTTGCTGGCTTCTGAGGGCAAAGGCGTCCTGGTCTTCCCTGGATACATTGTATTTTACCGCCACGTTTTCCGCAGTCTCGCCCATGGTGTTCCCGCTCAGGGGATCAAAGAGGATCAACTGGTCCTGGAGCTGGCCATGGCCCAGGCGATAGCCCCACCGGGCCTGTTTCAGCATAAAGGTGGCATTGCTCATGCTCTCCATACCGCCGGCAATAATGATGTCGGCATCCCCGGATTTGATGACCTGGGCGGCCAGGGTAACGGCTTTGACGCTGCCGGCGCAGGCCTTGCTGATGGTGAACTGGGGCTTTTCAATGGGAATCCCGGCCTTGACCGCCACAACCCGGGCGGAATTGATGGGAAGGTCCCCGGTCCTGTAACCGGATGCATAGATGACTTCATCCACCTGGTCCCCGGTGATCCCTCCGCGTTTCATGACTTCTTTGATGGGAATGGGCCCGAAATCTATATCGCTCAATGGCTGGAGCGTTCCTCCGAATTTGCCGATGGCCGTTCTGCAGGCTGCAACAATAACAACTTCTCTCATTTTTCCTCCTGAAAATATGGTAATTATATTTTATTCTTAAATTAGCTTCAATATAGCTGTAATATAATTGACAGCCCCTGTCAATCAAAAACTGGGTTGACGCCCTCCTTTGACCACGGACCGGCCCATCCCAATTTCTAGCCCAGGCAAAGGATTCAAGCTTGGATATAAAAACCCCCCTGTCATGGCCTCTGGCAGGGGGGTGAAACTCAGTCAGCCGTTAAAGCGGAAAACCTGCTCTTTTCCAGGCCTCCACGCCTCCGTCCAGGATTTTGACGTTCTTGAATCCAAGATCCCTGTAGTGTGCCGCCGCACCTGCGGCAGTACCGCCGGACTTTCAGTTGCAATAGAAAAAGATCTCCTGATCTTTATTCAGTTCCCCAATTTTTGATTGAAATTCAGTAAATGAAATCGCGCCTTCCAAGGGGAAGGTCTTAAATTTCTCCTCATCCTCATAGGCACATACCAGCAGTGCTGATTTTTGCCTTATTTTTTCCCTGATTTCAGGGGCTGAAACACTTTCAACGTCCATCATTATGATCTCCTAAGGAAATTTAATGGATATTTTCCGGTTGCCGTTTTTATTTTTGATGCTGATGCTCAGGTCAAGGCTTGAATCCCGGATGCCCATGGCAAATCGGGTTTTTCCGTCATCGCCGTCAATATGGGTCATCTCCCTGACGGCTTCAAAAATATTGGCCCCAACCGCGGGACCGGGTGAAGGCAGTTCGGTATCCCGGTATTCCGCCATTACGGATACGGTTCCATGATCATCCTGCCGGATGGATATTTCCTTTGCATTATTGTTTACGCCGTGAAGCACGCTTAATGCCAGCCATTTCAAAGCAGCATCAAGGCGGTTTCCATCATTTTTAAGTTCCGACATTTCCTTGAGCGGATCTGTGGTTGAAAAGCAATCACAGAGTTCCTGCACTTTTAAATGTAAATTTTCAGTATCTTTCATGTCTTTGTCTCCTTGTTGAAAAAGGATGGGGAACCCATGAAGAGAAAATAAGCAGGAATCGGAGCTATGCAATATTCCGTCAGTCGAATTCCAATGTCCCGAAAAATTCAGGCCGGTGGAAATCAGGCCGTGGAAGATCCACCGCCGACCAGGTCAGCCAGTGCGGATGGGATGTCTTGTCTCCGCATTTGTAGAAATTGGCCCGCCACTGAACCCCTGGACCCGGCGGAGTCACACGGGTATAGGGGTCCAGCAGGTGTAAGGGAAGCCGGTAAGACACCGTCCAGGTTAAAGGCTCCTGTATTTCAGGGTCAACAAGGGGCGGAAGCGAAGACCGGCGGGAAATTTTTTGGCATTCCTCCTCCGGAATGATGACCCGGTTTTTCCCCCTTGCCGTCTGGAAATGAAAGAGCAGGAGCCCCCCGCAGTTCATTTCAAGATTGAAATATCCCTTGGACACCTCCGTGCCCGGCACAAAAAAAAATTCCACGCAACTGTCTTCAAACACCTTGTCCTGGTCATGCCCGGCCAGGGCCCGGACATATCGGTCTTCAACCCGGAACATGACGCAGACGGCTTGGCCGTCAAAAAACAGTCTGGCCTCCGTCCGGGGAAAATGGTCCGGCAGCGGTCCCATGTGATGGTTCAGCACCAGCGGGGAGATGGTATTCCACGGGGCCTTATCCCAGTTGCCAGCCTCACTGAAAAGCGTTTTAATTGTTTTGACCCGGTATTTCATTTCCAAATCTTGAAATATATTATAAATCCTAGAGATCTGTTATAAATAGGCCCCTGATAAAAAGCAAGAGGAGGAAGAAAGGTGATCCCCACCATTAAAAAAGGGTTCAGCGTAAGGGCGGCTTTGCTTCTGGCCATGATGATCCTTGTTGCGCCCTGGCTCCGGACAGCCGGGGCCCAGGACCAGCCCTACCACCGCCTGGTCATCCTGGGAGACCCGCATCTGCCGGGCCGGTTTATTGAAAAAAAGGAAGCCGTCCTAAAGACCATCAATTCTTGGGAAGATGTGGATATGGTCATTGCCGTGGGGGATATCTGTTCCGACTGGGGCAGCGACGAAGAATACCGGGCCGCTGGAGATTTTTTCAGCCGGTTGAAAAAATCCTTTTTCCCCATTGCCGGAAATCATGACTATATTTACGAAACTCCGGCCAGGCCGGAAGGCGGGCTTGTGGTGGCCCCAAGGCCGGTCCAGGAGGCAAAGCTCCAAAAATTCCGGGAGACCTTTAATCTGCCGGATTATTTTTATGCAAAACCCGTGGGCGGCTTTCGCCTGATCTTTCTTTCCTCCGATCATATTGATTTTCTGTCCGGCATGTCGGAACGGCAATTGGCCTTTTTCCGCTCCGAACTGGAGGCCAACCGGCAAACCCCCACCATTGTGGTTTTCCACGGCCCCCTGAAGGACACCCTCAAAAATTACCGGAGGTGGATCAATACTCCGGGCTTTATTGCCCAGCCCCATGAAGAGATTCATGAGCTTCTGAAACAAAACCCCCAGGTCTTTCTATGGGTGTCCGGCCACACCCATACCCCGCCCCTTGAGGAAAGCTTTGCCTCACCCGTCAATGTTTACCAGGGACAGGTCACCAATATCCACAACAAGGACATGAACCGCGGGGACATCTGGACCAATTCGATTTTCCTGTATCCGGACAAGGTTGTCGTCAAAACCTGGGACCACCAGACCAACGACTGGCTGCCCCTTCTTGAACGGGTCATCCCGGTACCGAAACTCTGATCAAGAATACACATTCTTTGAGTGAAGGAAAATGCAATACAGTCTCACCTGTTTTTTCCCATGGAACCGGATATCTCTTTACACCCGTCATTTCTCCTTGTATCCTTGAAAAAAACGCGGCCGGACTATTTTACGAAAGGATTAAATCAAACCGGGAAAAGGGCCATTAACAAAAGGGGTTCCCCGGCAGAAAAAGATTTAATAGGCATGATGACATTGGCTTTTCTCGCTATTATTTTTGGCCTGGCGCTCCTGGTCTGGAGCGCCGACCTTTTTGTGGAAGGTTCGGCCTCCGTAGCACACCATTTCGGCATGCCTCCGCTCTTGATCGGCATTGTCATTGTCGGTTTCGGCACTTCCGCACCGGAAATGGTGGTATCCGCCATCTCCTCATACCAGGGAAATCCCGGCATTGCCCTGGGCAACGCCTATGGATCAAACATCACCAATATAGGCCTCATTCTAGGTCTGACTGCATTGATCGGCCCCATCACTGTCCATTCCCAGGTATTGCGCAAAGAACTCCCCATCCTTATCTGTATCACGGCCCTGGCCGCCTGGCAGATCTGGGACGGACAGATCACCCGTGTCGATGCACTGGTCTTGCTTGGGGTATTCGGCGGGCTTATGGCCTGGACCATCCGGGAAGGCCTTCAAAAAAGGATTGATCCCCTGGGAACAGACATAGAACAGGAACTGAATGCCCATGCCATGCCCTTGCAACGGGCGATTCTGTGGCTGTTCCTGGGACTGATCCTGTTGATTGTCAGTTCCCGCATCCTGGTCTGGGGAGCGGTGGAAATTGCCCATGGCTTTGGTGTCAGCGACCTGATCATCGGCCTGACCATAGTGGCCACCGGCACATCACTGCCGGAAATGGCCTCATCCATCATTGCCATCCGAAAGGGGGAAGATGACATTGCCCTGGGAAACATTCTCGGGTCCAACCTATTTAATACCCTGGCCGTAGTGGGTATTGCAGGAATTATTCATCCCATGTCCGTGGGGCCGGATGTTTTCTCCCGGGACATTCTCGTCATGGCCTTGCTGACCGTCTCCCTGTTTGTTTTCAGCTATGGGTTCCGAAATCCGGGACGCGTTAACCGGGCTGAAGGCGCTGTTTTGCTGGCCTGTTATATCGGGTACACGGCCTACCTTGTCAACACGGCCTTTCATCATTGACACGAGACAAGCCGATCTGACCTGAAGGGCCTTATTGAAACGTATCGGGTCATTCCTTCCGGGCCTCCAGTATTCGTAAAACCCTTTTGCAGCTTTTCTCCGCCCTTTTTTTCATATCTTCGGCCAGTTTCAGGGTTTTGTTTCGATAGGCCTCATCCCGGATGCCCGCCATATTGATGTTAACATTTTTATAGGCCCCCCAGATCCCGGTTTCCATGGCTCTTGCCCCGACTTCGATATCCGACTTTGAGGCGATATTGGCGTATTTGGCCGTTTCGATCATGGCATCCCAGGCCCCATCGGCCAAGGCCATGGTGGCAAGGGGCACCTCAATGGCCTTTTTCAGGCCTTCCTGGAGTCTTGCCTGCTTTTCCTTTCTTTCTTTCTCTGTCTCCTCCGGCAGGCGCAACGCCTCCACATAATCCTTAAAGGCATTGGTATCGGCGTCGATCATGGGGATGAGGGCCCTGGACGCCTCATGGAGGGGAGGAATGATCTTTCTCATTTTCCCGTCCAGGGCTTCGAATTTGCGGACCCCCTGGGTCAGTTTGGCGGCCATGGACCCCAGGCCGGCGCCCATGGCCGCCATGGCTGCCGCTACGGACCCGCCGCCGGGGGCCGTGCTTCTGGACGCCACTTCATCAATGAACTGCCGGACGGTGAGGCCTGCCAGGGGTTCTGTTTTTTCCTCGGCAATGATGTATTCAATGATCTTTTCCCCCGGAATAAAGGGCGCCACGGAATTGAGGCCCAGGCGGTCAATGGCCAGCCTGACCTTCTGGTCCTCGTCCAGGATGAAGAGATTTTCCTTTTCCATATAATATTCGGCGGCCATGAGGACGGCGTCAAGGGGGATAACCCCAACGATTTCAGACCCGGCCGGGGCCACCTTGAGTTTTTTGGCCTCTTTTTTGACCTCCTCATACAGGATATGGGGCGGGGTGACATGATAATGGGTCAGATTCACCGTGACCTGGGAAAGGTTGTAATCCTTGACATACCATCCCATGCCCTTGACCTCTTTCAATTTCCCGGGATCCTCGGGCCCCCGGCCCGCCTCCCTGAGATTCAGGGCGATCCTGTGGGCCTGGTTGGCGGTGCACAGAAGATTGACATTATAGGCAATGAGAAAAAACCTTGCCCCTGTAACCGTTGCTCCCCATTCCGGGATAAATTGGGCCGGGCCGAAATCCGGGACCCATTCCTTTTTCATGATTTTCTGTGGCAGCCCCTCATACTGGCCTTCCCGGATCTGGGGCAGGGTTTTGCGGTATTCCCGGCCTGCCGAGGCTTCATAGAGATACACCGGTACGCCCAGTTCTTCAGCGAGCCGCCGTCCGAAAACCGTTGAAACGGCCACGCAGTCTTCCATACTCACCCCGGCCACGGGGATAAAGGGGCAGACGTCCAAGGCACCCATGCGGTGGTGCTCGCCTGTATGGGTTCTCATGTCAATCTTCCGCCGGGCTATCCTGGCTGCGGCCAGTGCCCCTTCCACCACGGATTCCGGGTCTCCCACAAAGGTATAGACCGTCCTGTTGGTGGACATTCCCGGATCCACATCCAGGAGGCGGCAGCCTTTGGTATTCCGGATGGCGGCAGCAATGGCCTCTATGGTTTCCCTGTTCCGGCCTTCACTGAAATTGGGCACACATTCGACTATTTTTCTCATGGCAGGTTCCTTTTTTATGACATATCCTCAAGATAGAGGATCAAATCTTTCAGCGGCATGGGTTTGGCATAATAATACCCCTGAATCAGATCACATTTATATTTGGCAAGCAGCTCAAATTGTTCTTTTGTTTCCACACCCTCGGCAACGACTTCTATTCCTAAATTCTTAGCCATCAGAATGATGGTTTCCACAATATTGGCATCGTTCTGATCGGTTGTCATATCGTCAATAAAGGATTTGTCTATTTTCAGGGTACTGATGGGCAGTTTCTTCAAATAATACAAAGACGAATACCCGGTCCCGAAATCGTCTATGGCAATGGAAACCCCTTCTGTTTTCAGGACGTTTAATTTTTCTACGGTGGATTTAAGATCGGTTATCATGGTGGTTTCGGTGATCTCGATCTCTATGGATGAGGCGGCAAGCAGATGGGAGCTGACCACCTTAAGGATATTGTCCGCAAAATCAGGCTGTTTAAATTCCAGGGGGGAGATATTGACTGAAAGCGTCAGGGGAAAGGCAAACCGTTCTTTAAGAATTTTCAGGCCCTTGCAGGCTTCTTCCAGGACGTACCGGCTCAATTGCAGAATCAGTCCGGTTTCCTCGGCCATGGGAATAAACTCGCCCGGACTGACGGGGGCGCCGTCCTGTTTTTGCCAGCGGACCAGGGCTTCCAGGCCCAGCACGCAATTTGTGGCCGGGTCTACCTTGGGTTGATAATAGACCCTGAATTCTTTTTGGGTGAGGGCCGTCCTGAATTCCTTCACCATCTCCATCTTGTACAGAGCCAGACGGTTCAACTCCGGCGTGAACATATGATACCGGTTCTTTCCGCTGATTTTAGACTGGTACATGGCCATATCCGCATTTTTCATCAACAGGTCAGCATCGGCCCCGTCTTCCGGATAAAGGGTGATTCCGACACTGAGGGAAATCAGGAGTTCATGTCCGTCTATGACAAAAGGCGCTTTCATGGCTTCGAATAACCGGTCGGCCAGTTCCAGAACCTCCTTTTGAAATTTAATATCCCCGGCAATCACAAGGAACTCATCACCGCCCAGCCGCGCAACGGTATCCTGCTCCCGGATGATCTTCCTCAAACGGTCCCCCAGCGTTTGCAGAAGAACATCACCGCTTGCATGGCCCAGGCTGTCATTGAAAAATTTAAAATTATCCATATCCAAAAAGATGACGGCAACCATGGTGTGCTGCCTTCTGGCGGCTTTCAGGGCCATGGAAAGCCTATCCCGGACAAGATACCGGTTGGGAAGGCCGGTTAATTCATCATGGTAGGCCTGATGTTGGATTTTCTCCTGCTGAAGCTTCATCTCCGAAATATCATGAAACACGGCCACATAATGGGATATTTCCCCGTCATCCTGCTTTATGGAATTGATGCTGAGAATTTCCGGATAGGCTTCCCCGTTTTTCCTTCTGTTCCAGATTTCTCCGGCCCAGTATCCCCTGGTCTTTAACTGGTCCCACATCTCTTTATAAAAAGCGTCATCATGCCGGTTGGATTTGAGAATTCTCGGGTTCTGCCCGGCCGCCTCTTCCCGGCTGTATCCCGTGATATCCGTAAAGGCCTGGTTTACATCAAGAATATGGCCATCGGCATCGGTGATGCTGATGCCTTCCAGGGCATTTTCAAACACTTTTTTAAAAATGTTTAATTGTGCGGCCGCCTTGATCCTTTCCTCGATTTCCCGGTTCAATTCATGATGGACGGTTTTCAGCCTGGCCATATAGGCATTAAAATGGGCCGCCAGCCGACCGATTTCACCACTGGCGGTTTCTTCAGCCCGGATGTCGAACACGCCTGAATCCGCCTGCTCCATTTCCCGGGCGAGTCTGACCAGGGGCCGGGTGATGGATCGGCCCAGGTAAAGGCTGAAGGGAAGGAGAATCAGAAGGATCATGAGGATGGCGGCCAGGATAATCTGGTGGATCCGGTTGAGCTGCTGCCGGATCTCATCGGAATATACCGAGGACACCACAAACCAGTCCAGGGATGGGATATGATGGGAGAAAAACAATCTTTCCCTTGGGGCTTCCCCCTGTTTTTCATGCCATTCCATCCGGATTGTCCCGGTCCCGGCCCGCTTCATTTCAGCGAGAAGGGCTGCCCAGGATTCAGAATCCTTTAAAAGGGAAAGATTTCCCGTTAATTGCCGGTGCACCAGGAAATTACCCTCACCGTCCATGATAAAGGAAGAACCGGATTGGCCGAACTGGAAAGACAGGATAGCGGCTTGAATATCCCGGATATCGAACAGGGCAATGAATTCTTCCCGGTAGCTGGAAACTGATACAATCCAGTCCCAGGGTTCAAAATAGGCCATATAAAGGACCTTCTCCCGCTCCTTGTCTTCTCCGGGATTTTTCCAGGTATACGCCACATAGCCTTTTTTTTCGAGGATCTGCTTCTGGGATAATTCATATTCGGATACATTCCTATTTTTCATGCCTTCAACGGGATGAACGGCAAGGGTGGCGTCGCTGGTCAAGGCATAGATATATCCTGTTTTCCCTATGGGCTGGTTCAGAAGGATTTTTTCACCCATTTCTTTGGCCTCGGCAAGATCCATCTTCCCTGCGGCCGCCTCCTTATGGAGTTGATCCAGCATGTCCACGTTTTTTTCGCCTATGCCCCGCAAATAATTATGAATAGAGGCATTAACCGTGGTATCGATCATTTTCTGGATGGAAACGACGGAAGCCGTCAGATCCTTGACCATGTTTTTTTCCACGGTATTTTTCACCAGTGAATTGATGGCCCAGCCCGTGGTGATAAGGGCAAACAGGATCAGGAAGGTGTTCCACAGCATCAATTGATATCGCAGGGACAGTTTTTTTAGAATTTTCATAACATTAAAGCCGGCGAAGGGTTCCTAATATGAGCTTGCAAAGCATTTCAGAGCTTTTGGACAGAAACGCATCAAATTCTTCAACGGCTTTATCCCCGGCCTTATCGGACATGATCCGGATGATGACAAAGGGAATCCCGTTTATCTTACACGTATAGCCCACGGAGCCGCCTTCCATTTCGGTACAGGCGGCTCCGAATTCCCGCTGAAGCCATTTGATGGTGGCCGGGTCGGAAATAAAACTGTCTCCCGATACAATGGTTCCCACCATCAGGGCCGGAGGGTTCTGCATTTCCTCGGACAATTGATCAAAGGCCCTGGTCGCGGCTTCTATCAAGCCGGGGTCGGCGGCGATGAGGCGGTCCTGATTCGCGAGTTCCCCGTGGCGCCGGCCAAAGGCCGTCAAATCGATATCAAACTGGACGACATGGGAGGAGATCACCACATCCCCCTGTCCAAGACCCATGAGCAACGCCCCGGCCACTCCGCCGAAAATGATTTTTTCGCACTGGAACCGGTCGATCAGGATCTGGGTGCAGATGGCGGCGTTGACCTTGCCGATGCCGCACCGGATGACGGAGACCTCCATCTTCCCCAGTTTTCCGCAATGGAACAGATTCCCGGCTTTTTCCACGGTTATGCGATCCGTTAATGCCTCCCGGATCAAGTTCACCTCTTCGTCCAGGGCGCCAAGGATTCCTATCATGATTACCCCTTTAATGGATTTTGGGTTCTATAAAAATTTGGCTTTATTTATTTACCGCTTATTCATTTCAGGTCATCAACAGTCCTGATAATAACACCTTTTAAAAGGGCATTCAATGGCTCCATCGGCAACATTTTCAAAAGCAGATGATATTGCAGATATTCTTAAGACATATGAGGAACATTGCTTTTGTTTCAAACAAAATACCGTTCCATGATTGATTAGTGCCCAGCCATGTGGCATATAGTTTCTGGATACTGACAAACCTACCCTATATAAAATGAAATAAAAGGCTTTATGGATAAATCAAATTTTAAAATCACTAAAGAAATGGCGCTTCAAGCTAATGAGGATATTGCCAAACGATCCATTACAGGCAGCTATATTTATCTGGTGATATGGTTTTCTATTATTATCCCTCACAAGTTTTATGAGAGAAGTCCTCAACTCTGTTTATGGTTGACATTAACATTGATAATACTCGCAGCCGCAAGGATTGGTTTGATTATCAATTTTAACCGGATCTATCAGAAAAACCCAAAGGTGTGGAAGATTGTATTCTTCACGGTTATTTGGTCAATTGCCTTGATCTGGGGGATGTTTTGTGCAATGACTTTCCTCTTTCCTGAGATAGGTTACATGTCTTTGTCATTTATCGTGGCTACTGCCGGGTTAACAGGTGGGGGCGTTTCTGCATTGGTTCCGAGCAGAGCATTAACTTTGGGGCTGCTTACGGCGCTTCTTGCCCCTGGAGGATTTGTAATACTTATCTCTGATACCTATAACGTCTCTGTTAGTATCATATTTTTGGTCTACTGGATTGGAATGTATGCTGTTACAAAGAACCAACACCGTGAATATTGGCAGGGCCTTGAAGCTTCTTTTTTACTTAAAGAATACGCTGTTGAGCTTGAGCAGTTGAATACCCTGGATGGACTGACAGGTTTAAAAAACAGGGTGTTTTTTGATCAGACTTTGAAACAAGAGATGAAGAGGGCTTTGAGAATTCAGTCTCATCTTTCTTTGCTGTTTATTGATATTGATTATTTCAAAAAAATTAATGATGTTCATGGCCATCTTGTAGGCGATGAATGTTTACGTCGTATATCGTCTCTGCTTAAAGAACTTATCAGAAGGGATACAGATACAGTAGCTCGTTATGGCGGAGAGGAATTTGCCATAATACTCCCGAATAATAATAAGGAACAGGCGATTATTATGGCTGAGAAAATCAGGCACAAGGTAGAAGTGATGAAGCTACCATATGGAGAAACCCATATTGCTTTGACAATCAGTATCGGTGTTTCAAGCATGGTGCCAGAACTTGGCATGTCTGAAGAGGCCTTCATTGAAAGGGCTGATAATAATCTTTATAAAGCAAAACATAATGGCCGAAATCAGACAGTAGGATAATTAATTAATCTTCCAGCAATCAGTATTAGGGCTCACTAACAGTAACACTTACTTGCATTATCATTCAGAGGCCCAAAACTAAAGATGCACCTATCTGAACCTCATGAACAATCAAAAAGACCGGCATTACCAAGTCTCCCGCGCCCAAATGTTCCGGCCGCCGGTTAAAAAGAAGCTGTTCAGGAATGAGAATTCAGGGAAGGATAGCCCATGAAAACAGAACCCGGAACCTATGCCCTGATTCTTGAATGCGCGGTGCGGGCCGAACTGCGTATCGGCTGCAGGCTGCGGATGGAGACGGAACCGGGCTATTATATTTATGTGGGCAGCGCCTTTGGGCCGGGCGGGGTCAGGGCACGGGTATCCCGGCATTTGCAAAGGAAAAAGGCAAAACGCTGGCATATTGATTTTCTGAGGGAATCCGTCACCTTCCGGGAAGTCTGGTACAGTCATGCGCCGAAACATCTGGAGCATGAGTGGGCCCGGATCTTCCAGGATATGGCCGGGGTTCTTCCCGTTGAAAGGTTTGGATGCACGGATTGCAAATGCCGGTCCCATCTGTTCCGGACCCCGGAACACCCTGATTTAGACGTATTTTCCAGGAGGGCGGGCGGGAAAATGGAAGTCTGCGGGGTTACCGGGGCGGGATTACCGGAGCCGGGCGGCTTTCCAATGCCTCGGGGCAGAGCATCTCTGTGTCGAGACGTGTTTTATAATTTTTGAGACAGTCTGATACAGGTGTGATACACATGTGCTGAATCCGATTATTCAAGAAACGCGGATAAACTGACTGTTATCGTAAAAAAACCGATGGCATGCTTCATGCTATATTACGCCGTATTGACATCAATGGGTTTTCAGAACCCGTCAATGGCGATTTTAACCGATAACAGGAGACAAAAGATGAAAAAAATTTTGATCGCGTATACCAGCAGGGCCGGCACGACTGAAAAAATGGCAGATTATCTGGCCGAGGGCGTCCGGATGACCGGACATGAGACTGAAGTTAAAAAAATATCGTCCATCACATCGGAAAAAGACCTGGCCGGATTTGACGGATATCTTTTCGGATGCCCCACCTACCATAAAGATCTGACCAGCGGCATGAAACAATTTCTCTTTCTGGCTGAAAAAGCCAATCTGACCGGAAAAATGGGGGGCGCCTTCGGGTCCCATACCCACAGCGGCGAGGCGGCCCCCATGATTTATGAAACCATGCAGCATGTGTTTAAAATGGATGTGACGGAACTGGGGCCCTTGAATCTGACGGAAGCCATGATGAAAACCAGTGAAGGCCCTAAGGCGTGTCAGCAATACGGCAAGGCCCTAGGCCATAAATTTAAAAACTAGTGCGGCGGATCATACCGCCGCATGAACATATCAACCATCTACCATCAAGGAGGGCCTATGGCGGAAGAAGTCAAGGCCGGGTGCGCCCGGCCGACGGGCGGGCCGGTGGGCGAACCCGCGCCTGAGACAACAGAAGACATTCAAATGGAGAAAAAGGAGGCAAAAAGCATGATTCAAGTGGGGAAAAAAGCACCGGATTTCAGCGCACCCGGATACCAGAAGGGTGGTTTCATCAACGTTAAGCTTTCGGATTATCTGGGGAAATGGGTTCTGCTGTGTTTCTATCCTGGTGATTTCACCTTTGTCTGAGCGACTGAAATTTCAGCAGTTGCTGAAAAATACAATGAATATCAGAAATTGGGCGTGGAAGTATTGTCCATGAGCATTGACAGCATGTTTGTCCATAAAATGTGGGATGACCATGAGCTGTCCAAAATGGTCGAGGGCGGGGTGCCCTTCCCCATGCTGTCGGATGCCGGCGGGAGAGTTGGAAAGGTCTATGGCGTTTATGATGAAGATGCCGGGGTGGAAACCAGGGGACGGTTTATCATTGACCCGGACGGCATCGTTCAAGGGTTTGAAGTGCTGACTCCTCCGGTGGGAAGAAGTGTGAATGAAACCCTGCGGCAGGTTCAGGCCTTCCAATTTGTAAGGGCGTCAAAAGGCACGGAAGCCACCCCATCGGGATGGAAGCCGGGAAAGAAAACCCTTAAACCCGGACCCGGACTGGTGGGTAACGTGTGGAAGGAATGGAAAACACAAATGGCCTTTGATTAAGGCTTGCCCGAAATTACCCGGTGCCCTTCACCGGCGCCGGGTTGCATTCTGGCTCAGGGGACGTTGACGGACGGGAACCGGGCCGCATCGGTGTGGGGATAGAATTTGGCCCCGGAAAACATATTCATGAATTCCTGGTTTACGTTTAGCTCCATATAGGTGATGGACTGCCGGATCTTGAGAATCCGGTCAAAGGCGTCGGGATTGGTCAAGAGCAGTTTGGCCCCGCCAAGGGAGCTGTTGCCCAGGACTTCAAAGGCGGATAGGGGGATGTCCGGGAGCATGCCGATGGAAATAGCGGACACCGGGTTGATGAAAGACCCGAAGGTTCCGGCCACATAGAATTTTTTCAGGTCCGTGAATTCCAGGCCTGCCGTATTTTTCACAATGACTTCCAGGATGGTGTACATGGCGGCTTTGGAACTGGTGAGGGAATTCAGGTCCACCTGGCTGAGAAGGATGGGTTCCCCGGTTCCGGAAAGACCGGCCTCCACCAGCACAAAGGAATTGATCCCATCCCTTTGGATCAGGTTTTGGCCGCAGGCTGTTTCTGAAAATTTACCCCGGATATCGATACGGCCCGATACAAACAGGGCCGCGGCCAGGTCAATCATGCCGGAGCCGCAGATGCCCACGGGTTTTTGGTCTTCAATGGCATGAAACCGGATCTCCCGGGTGTCCGGGTCCACCCAGACCCGGTCGATGACGCCTGGTTTGGCGGTCATGCCCATTTTGCTCATGCCGCCTTCCAGGGCCGGGCCGGCAGCACCTGCACAGGCAATGAGGATATCACCGTAGCCCACCACAATCTCGGCATTGGTGCCCACATCCACCATGAGGCAGGGTTCTTCTTTCTGGTCCAGGTCGGAAAACAGGATGCCTGCGATCAAATCCCCGCCAAAATAGGACCCGATATTGGGAAACAGATAGACCAGGGCGTTCGCATGGATATCCAGGTTGAGACTTCGGGCCGTCAGGGTGTCCGGGATATTGGTGCAGGGGATATAGGGTTCCCGGATGAGGTCAAAGGATTCAATGCCCAGGAAAAGATGGGTCATGGCCGTATTGCCCGCAGCCGTGACAATGTAAATGTCCTCTGCCGCATAACCCTTGGCCGTGCAGAGCAGGGACAGATTCTGGTTTACGGCCTCCGTGACCAGGCGGTTCAGTTCCCTGAGGCCGCCGGGTCTGGCCGAATAATGGATCCGGGTCAGGACATCGGGGCCGATGAGCGCCTGGGGATTGTCAAAGCCCATCTTGGCGATCTCGGCGCCGGTCTCAAGATTCAGGATAGACATTTCAATCCGGGTGGTGCCGATGTCAATGGCGGCCCCCAGGACGGGCTTTTCCGAGTCCGGCGGAAGCAAATCCACGACCCTCCAGGCCTCCCGGTCCCGGAACACCACCACCTTGGCCCTGAACCCCCAGGATCTCAGCCGGGACGGCAGGGTCTGAACCAAGGACAGGGGAATCCAGACCTGGCCGGTTTCCAGTTCGTCCATCAGGCTTTTTTCCAGCCTCTGGACATCGGCGGTATTATTGCTCAGGCTGGGTTTTTCAACCTCTATCCAACGAACCCATCCCTTCCCGGGCTTCATTTTCTCAGCTTCTCCAGGCGGGCCTTGACCTTGGGGAAATAATTCATTTCCGTGTGGGGCAGAAAAAGGGCGCCCATATAATGATCCATATAGGACCGGGTGGAAGCCAGCTCGAAATTGGTCATCATATTGACCACCTTCATGACATCCCGGCGAAGGGCATTGGTCAGGGCATTGATCTTGCACCCGAGAAGGGAGCCGTTGCCGAGATAAATGACCTTTTCCGGTTCGATTTCCGGCAAAAGGCCGATGGTGATGGCGCTCTGGAGGTCCACATAGCTCCCGAAACCGCCGGCCAGGATGATCCGCTCAATATCGGTGATGGACATCCCGATTTCTTCCAGCAGGGTCAGGGCCGCGCTGTACATGGCGCCCTTGGCCCGGATCAGATTGTCCAGGTCCGGTTCGGTAATGGTGATATCCCGGTCAATGGCGGTATTTTCCCGGAACACCAGGACATATTCCCAGATCTCATCGGTCTGCCGGATTCTGGGCGTGTCCAGGGTCCGGTTGAATTTTCCCCGGGAATCGATGACCCCGGTTTCCAGGAGTTTGGCCGCCAGGGTGATGAGGCCGGACCCGCAGATGCCCTTGGCCTTTTTATTGCCCACGGTGATGATCATGGGTTCAAAGGTTACAGGATCGATGGAAAAATCCTCAATGGCCCCCTTGGTGGCCCTCATGCCGAATTTCACCCCCCCGCCCTCAAAGGCCGGGCCTGCCGAGGCTGCCGTGCATACCATCCAGTCCTTATGGCCTATGGCGATTTCCGCATTGGTCCCGATGTCCATATACAGGGTCAGCTCGCTGCTCCGGTAGAGGCCCGAGGCCATGATCCCGGAGATGATATCCCCGCCCACATAGCTGGAAACGCCGGGATAGATGAGGGCAATGGTATGGTCTGCCAGTTCGATATCAATTTCCCGGGCCCGGAAGGGCGGATACATGACCGAGGCCGGCACATAGGGATCACGGCGGATATAGGCCGGGTTTATTTTCAGGAGGAGCTGGGTCATGGTGGAATTGCCCGCCAGGGTGATGGTGGTGACCTCCTGTTTACCCACCTTGCCTTCGCTAAGGATGTCCCGGATGATCGTATTGATGGTTTCAATGATTTTCCCGTGGAGGATATCGAGGCCGTCCCCTTTTTCCGCAAACATGATCCTGGAAATCACATCCTCCCCATAACTCATCTGGCTGTTGAATTCGCCGTGCTGGGCCAGGACTTCTCCGGTATGCAGGTCCAGGAGCTGGCCATAGATCGTGGTGGTGCCCACATCAACGGCAATGCCGTAATTCCGGGCCGTGGTGTCAAAGGGTTCGATATTGACGATTTCATTTTTGCCGTCTTCCCGGACGGGCCTTATAATGGTGGCGGTGACCTTGAAATCTCCCTGCCGGATCAGGTCAGGGATCTTCCGGATGAGATCCAGGTTCATGGTGAGCCGGTGCTCATTGTGATGGAACCTTAAATGGTTGATGATGCGGGCCATGTCAGCCTGGTTATCCCCGGCCGTGGCCGGGGGAAGCTCCAGATAAATCTTTTCCACGGGCGGGATAAAGAGGCCGTCCTGCCGGAGTTCATTCACATCCGAGTAAACGGCTTTGGCTGTATGGCGGCCCCCGGCCCGGGCATTGAGGCGGCTGGTGTCCACCTGGGACTCCACCGGTATCCGGATGACGACATCCGAGGTGACCTGGGATAGGCAGGCCAGCCGGTAGCCTTTCTCCCGGTCTTCAGCGGAAAGATGCTCTGAAACCCCGCCTTCCAGGGTCCCCGCTTCCAGGAGAATCCTGCATTTGCCGCAGACGCCGGTGCCGCCGCAGGAGGCGTTGATATGAACCCCGGCCTCCATGGCGGCCCGGATCAGGCTTTCATTTTGCTCAACAGCAACACTGATATTATGAGGTAGAAATTTTACCGTACAGGTCATGGTTTGATCCTTATATTTAAATTCTTTTAAAACCCGTTAAAACGTAAGGAAAAGTATAAGCATTCTCCTGCGGGTTTGGCAAGTTAAGACTCCCGGAGAAAGCCAAATAATTATTTAAAAATCATGAATTTGAATTGAAATTTTCAGATCTTTATGGAAGGATGAGGCGTTTATCACTAAAACGGATTTAGTAAATACAACCGATTCATCAAAAAAGGGGATTTTCGATGAAGACTATTGATGAAGAACGATTAAGGGCCATTGTCGGCGAGGCCAATATCAAGACCGACCCTTCCGACCTCTATATCTACGGCTCGGACTCATCGGTCCACCATGCCATGCCCTGGGCCGTGGTCCGGCCCAAAACCACGGCCCAGGTCCAGGCCGTCCTGCGCTATGCCAACGAAGCCCTCATCCCGGTCATTGCCAGGGGCGGGGGATCGGGCATGTGCGGCCAGACCGTCCCGGTAATGGGCGGCATTATCCTGGACATGAAAGGAATGAACAAAATCCTTGAAATCAATCTTGCCGATGTCTATTGCCGGGTTGAACCCGGAGTGGTGGACGATGATTTGAACCTGGCCCTGAAGCCCCACGGCATGTTTTTCCCGCCCACCCCGGCCTCCAGCCGGATTGCCACCATCGGCGGTGAAATTGCCAACAATGCCAGCGGGGTCAGGTCCGTCAAATACGGGGCCACCCGGGACGCCGTCCTGGGCATGAAAGTGGTCCTGCCCAACGGAGACCTGGTAAACCTGGGGGCCCGGACCCGGGTTGAGGCCTCGGGCTATCAGCTCCATAAACTTATGGTGGGCTCCGAAGGCACCCTGGGCATTGTGGTGGAAGCCACCTTAAGCTTTGTGCCCATCCCGGAATTCCGGTGCATGGGGATTGCCAATTTCAACACCCTGAAAGATGCCGGGGATGCCATCAGTTCCATCATGGCCTCGGGCGCTATTCCCTCCATGCTGGAACTGGTGGATGACGTGGCCATCAAGGCCGTCAACAAGACCATGAACCTGGGTTTGAAAGAAGTGGCCGCAGCCCTTATTTTTGAAGCCGACGGCATGGTCCGGGAAGCCGTGGATTATGAAATCAATAAGATGAAGGTCATCTGTCAGAAACATAACGGCGAGGATATTTACGCCAGTTATGATCCCAAGGAAAGGGACAAGATCTTCCTGGGCCGCAAATCCCTTTTCCCGGCCCTGTCCAAATATGACGACAACCTGGCCTCCACCTCCCTGGCCGACGACATGGCCGTCCCCTATTCCAAGATGGCGGAAATGGCCGGGAAAATCCATGAAATTGCAGACAAATACAATATCGTCATGACCGCTTACGGTCATTGCGGGTCCGGGTGCATGCACACCAAAATCCTCATGGACACCAAGCGCAAAGACCAGTGGGAATCGGCCAGGAAGGCCATCACCGAGGTCTATGACTATGTCCGGTCCGTTAACGGCACCACCAGCGCCGAGCACGGCATCGGGCTGTCCAAGGCGGAATCCTTTAAAATTGAAAAAGCCGATTCCCTGCATCTTCTGAGCCTCATCAAAAAAGCCGTGGACCCCAACAATATCCTGAATCCGGGCAAGCTTTCCCAGGCCCCGGAAGACTGGGTCACGGCAACCAATCTGAGATATTCCGTGAACAGCTAAATATAAAGGGCATGCCAATGAAAAATAAAACAAAAGCATTCAAACATCTTGAAAAATGGGAGGGGACTCTGGCCAATTGCATCCGGTGCGGATACTGCTTTGAGCATTGCCCCCTGTTTAAATATACAGGCTGGGAATCGGACGCCCCCCGGGCCAAAATCATCACCGCCTTCGGACTTTTGTCCGGGGAGATGGGTCCTTCCGAATCCGCCGCCCATAAACTCTTCTCTTGTTTTTACTGCAAACGGTGTGAGGCGGCCTGTTCTTCCGGGGTAAAGCTCACGGAAGTGTTTACGGATGCCAAAAAAGATCTGATTGAAATGGGGTTTAACGGTCCCGGGACCACCTCCACCACCCAGATGAATTGCGCCCGCTGCCTCATTTGTCTGGGGGCCTGTCCCCATGAGGCCAGGTCCCATGAAAAGGGCCGGGGCATTGTGGTTGATCCTGTCAAATGCAAGGGATGCGGTATCTGCATCGAAGTCTGCCCGGCCGGGGCCGCCAAGATCCAAAACAGCTTCGGGACCAATCGAAAAGACTTGATGGAACGGGCATCTCTCTTTATGACCACCCACACATCCGCCAAGGCCATTGTCTTTGCCTGCAACTGGTCCTATTATCCCGATCTTCAGGCCTCTGCCCTGCCCGATGCTGAGACCCGGGACAAAAGCTATGAAATCCTGGTCAATATGTGCGGCGGCCGCCTTGAACGCCAATTGCTCATGGCCCCCTTTATTCATAATGCCTGGGGGGTCATGGTGGCCGTATGCCCGGATGAAAAATGCGAACATAATGGGAACCTGAGGGCAAAGGAACGGGTTGAAGATCTGCGCAATACGCTGAAAAGTATCCGTATAGACCCGGAAAGGCTTCAGCTTGTCCAGATACCGGCCGGAGACAAGACCAAATTCCAGGCGGAAATTGATACCTTTGTGGACCGGCTCAACGTCCTGGGTCCCATCCGGTAAAGGAGAGCGTTCATGAAGATTGATGTCCCCTACGGAAAAGACGGGGCCTTGTCGGCAGTCCTTCCGGATAGCACCAGGGTCCGGTTCCTTGAGGCCAATGATGTGGAAATCGGTGATGAAGACCAAAACATCCGGGATGCCCTGCTTCATCCCATCAACAGCAAAAATTTTCAGGATTTTCTCAAGGGCGCAAAAAACGTCCTGGTGATTGTCAACGACGCCACCCGGCCCACACCCACAAAAAAAATCCTTGAATTCATCTATGATGATTTAGCCAAAACAAATTTCCATTTCATCATTGCCACCGGCGCCCACCGGGGGCCTACTGAAGAGGAATTTTTTCAGATTTTCGGGTCTTTTTATGAAAAGGTGAAAAACAGGATCATTGTCCATGACGCCAGGGCCGATCAGGACATGGTGTTTCTGGGCGCCTCCACCAACGGCACCCCCATGCATGTCCACAGGGCCGGGGTGGAAGCGGACCGGATCATCATCATCTCCTCGGTGGAACCCCATTATTTCGCCGGGTATACCGGCGGCAGGAAATCCTTTCTGCCGGGCATCGCCGGTTATAAAACCATCGAACAGAACCACAAGATAGCCCTTTCGCCGGCAGCCAAAGCCCTGGCCCTGGAGGGCAACCCGGTCCATGCCGATATGATGGACGCCATCAAAACCGTCAAACAGGACATCTTTTCCATCATGACGGTCCTTGATAAGCACCACCGGGTCTATGCCGCCTGCTGCGGTCATATCCACGATTCCTTTCATGCGGCCATTGAACGGGCCAACGAGGTCTTTGCCGCACCCCTGGAAGAAAAGAGCGATATTGTCGTGTCTGTGGTGAAATTCCCCCAGGACATTGATCTGTACCAGGCCCAGAAAGGCATTGACAATGCCAAGCTGGCCCTGAAAAAAAGCGGGATATTGATTCTGACGGCAAAATGCCGGCACGGCATCGGCGGAAAGGCCTTTGCCGATCTTCTGGGGTCCAGCGATACGCCCAAAGCCGCCCTTGAAACCATTGAAAAGGGCTATGTCCTCGGGTATCACAAGGCCGCCAAAATGGCGGAGATCGGTCTCTGGGCGGAAATGTGGGGGGTCACCGACGTGGCGCCGGACATCATTTCAAAGCTGTTTATCCGGCCCTTCGGCAGTCTTCAGGAGGCCCTGGATGCGGCCCTTGAAAAAAAGGGGCCCGATGCGACGGTCCTGTTTCTCATGGACGGCGGGTTGACGGTTCCCCTGGTTCAAGAAAAATGAACCCGGCCTCTCTTGAAAATCCGGCGGCCTGACTGCCCGAGGCTGGAGCCTAATTGAGCATATATTTTTTTAGCTTGGAATACATCCGGGATCTGGATATCCCGGAAATACGGCAGGCTTCTTTCAGGTTTTGTCCTGTATGGGATAAGACGGCATTGAGATAGTCCTTTTCCGTGGTTTCCAAAACGTGGCTCAACAGCGGGAAATTCCCCCGGTCATCATCATCCAAAGGGTAGGTTTTGCTTTTCGAATCCGGCATCAAGGATTTTTTGATTTCCCTTGTCCGGATATACGACGGCAGATGGACGGAATAAAGGGTGGGCTCTTTTTTTGCCGAGGCAACGGCCTTATCCATGGCTTCGGCCAATTCCGCGATATTTCCCGGCCATTTGTAGGCAGTCAGGATATCGAGACATTCGGGAGAAATTCCCTTGGGATCAATTTTATATTTCATACAGTACTGATCCAGATAATACAGGGCCATTTTGATAATATCTCCCTGGATCCGGCGTAAGGGCGGCAGATGGATGCAGATCCCCCTTAATCTGGACAAAAGGTGTTTGTGAAATTTCCTTTTTCCGCTCAACGTCTCAAGATCTTTGGTGGTCGATGCGATCACCCTGAAATTGCTGGTTTCCTCTGTTTTAGCACCGGCCGGGGTAAAGGCCCGGCTCTCCATGACCCGGAGCAGGGACCTTTGAACCGGCAGGGGAAGTTCCGAGATTTGATCCAGAAAGAGCGTGCCCTGGTCAGCCCGTTTGATAAGCCCTGTTTTGTTCTCTCCGGCTCCGGGTCTATCCCCTTTTTTATGGCCAAAGAGCATCCCTTGGAAAATGGCCTCGGTAACGGTACAAGAGTCCACAACCACAAAATTTTTTTCGCTCCGGCCGCTGTTCAGGTGAATGGTTTTTGCAAAAAGCCCCTTGCCTGTGCCCGGTTCCCCGGAAATCAGAACAGGGGTATCTGAATAGGCTGCTGCAGAGGCCAGCTCAAGACAAGGCTGGATTTCCTTTGATTCGCCGATAAGTCCGTTTCGTTTCAAAATACCCGGAGTGGAGACATTTCCTTTTTCTTTTCGAAACTGCAGGGCCCGGCTCACCTGGAGATTCAGTTCCTGCCGCAGAAAGGGCTTGCCGAGATAATTCCATGCCCCGCTGTTGATGGCCATTTCCGCCCCATCCGGACTGCTGTCGCCGGTAATGATGATGACTTCCGGTGAAGACGGGGTTGCCTTGATTGTTTTTATGAGATCAAGGCCGTTGGCATCCGGAAGCTTGACATCCAGAAAGACAATATCAAACCCGCCGTTTTTCACCAGTTCCAGACCTTCTTTCCCGGTCAAGGCAAAACGGCTCTCATGGCCGAGGTGGCCCATCATCTTGACCAGGATATCGCATATGAGCCGATCATCATCAACGATCAGTATATCTGCCATTTTCTTTTCCCCGACATATCGTGTGACGGCAATCCTTCTTCAAAACCAGGACTGGGACCCTTGGGAAGACGAATATGAAATTCACCGGAAATGGAATTAAGCGCAAAGTCCCTGAAACGAACCGACTATTACATGATCCGAAAAACTTGTCAAACCCAATATAAAGCAGCGGGAAAACCGGCAAGAAAGGCAGAAACAAAAAAGGGGCCTTCCGGTTAACGGCAGGCCCCTTTTATATTGTTACTGTATGTTAATTATAAATCATTAATGGCGCTGGTCAGCTCGGGCATGAATTCAATGATATTGGCCACGATTCCCACATCCGCCACCTGGAAGATGGGGGCCTTGGGGTTTTTGTTCACGGCAACGATAAAGGGATTGCCCTTGAGTCCGCCCAGATGCTGGAAAGAACCGGAGATACCCATGGCCATATAGACTTTGGGCTTGACGGTCTTACCGGAGGTGCCGACCTGTCTGCCCTTTTCCAGCCATTTGGCATCCACAATGGGTCTTGAGCAGGAGACCACTGTCTTCATGGCCTTGGCAAGCTCTTCTGCAATTTCAATGTTTTCCTGTTCCTCAATCCCGCGGCCGATGGAGACCAGGACGTCGGCCTTGGTGATATCCACATCACCGACTTCGGCCTGAACAACTTCCAGGAATTTCCGTTTTGCGGAAAGATCCCCGGCATTGGCGGATTTGTCCACCACGGCGCCGGAAGCTGTTTTCCCTTCCACCGGGGCAAATGACCCGGGCCGGATGGTGATGACGGCGCCGGAAGCGATATCAATTGCCACATGGGTGCTGACGGCTCCGCCCAGTTCCTGGCGGGAAGCCTTCAGGACGGTTCCCTCGACACCTGCAAAATCGACGATATCGGCTGCATAGGACGCATTCATCTTGACGGAAAGGCCGGGAGCCAGATCCATGCCAAAGGTATTATGGGGGGCCAGAACAATTGACCCTGCCGGGATAACGTTCACCAGGGCTTTGCGGACCACCTCTGCATTGGGGTAAGCAAGGTCGTTGTGATTGATCTTGATGACTTCGGCATAGAGGCCGGTCATATCATTGGCCACCTTGTCCAGGTCCGCTCCGGACCCGGTGAGAACAGCCGTCAGGGATGCACCTTTGTCAATTTTTGCCGCGGCCGTAGGAAATTCCATGGCCACATCCTCGGCAACGCCGTTTGAAAATGGAATATATGCGAAAATCTGTGTCATGATTAGAGCCCTCCTTTTGCTTTCAGCTTCTCAATCAGTTTTGCAATGATCTCGTCCGTGGAGCCTTCAAGCATTTCAGCGCCTGCACCCAGATCCGGTACAAAATAATCGATCCGTTTTGTTTTGGCACCGGCTTTGCCGATGCTGTCTGCTGCAATGCCAAGATCGGATGCGCTTTTCACGGGGATTTCAACGCCGGCCACTTTTCTGATGCCGCGGATCCCCACATACCTGGGCTCATTGATACCGGTCTGAATGGAAAGAACACAGGGAAGTGAGATTTCATTCATTTCCTGGTTCCCGCCTTCGATTTCCCGGCCTACTTTGATTTTGCCTTCACCCACTTCAATCTTGTTGACCAGGGATGCATAGGGCAGATCCAGCATGGCGGCCAGCATGCCGCCGACCTGGCCGGCCCCTTCATCGGCCTGGGCACCGGTGAGGATGAGATCGTATTTCCCTTTTTCGATTTCCGCCTTGAGGATGGCGGCGATGCCTTTTCCGTCGGAGCCTTCAAAAGCGTCGTCGGACAGCAGGATACCATTGTTGGCGCCCATGGCCATTTCACGTCTCAGGACTTCTTCGGACTCACTGTCACCCACGGTGATCACGGTGACATTTCCACCCACTTTATCCACGATCTGAATCGCCTCTTCAACGGCGTAGTTATCCCATTCATTCACGGAATAGACCAGATCATCACGATCAAGATCATTGCCGGCGCCATTGAGTTCAAATTCATTCTCAGCAGTATCCGGTACTCTCTTGACACATACCAAAATTTCCATTATTGCCTCCTTTAAATCAATTATCCGTTACAGGCCTTAAGCTTATTCGGAAACCTGTAACCCGTTTATTCTAAACAAGGTGCTGCTCGATCAGTTCCGTAAAATCCAGGGCTTCCATCTGACCTTCTTTTCCGGCCACCTTGATGGCATCCTGGATATTGACCAGGCAGAAAGGACAGGCCGTTACAATGACGGTTGCTCCGGCTTCAGCAGCCATATTTACCCTTAACACACCCATTCTTGTTTCTTCTTCCGGCTCATAAAACAACATGAGCCCTCCGCCGCCGCAGCAGAAGGACCGGTCACGGCTTTTTTCAAGTTCCACCCGGTTCAATCCCTCAATGGCATCCAGGGCCTGCCGTGGATCTTCATAAATGCCATTGTGACGCCCCAGATAACAGGGGTCATGATACACATAGACCTTTTCAGGATTCAGGCAGGGTTTCAGATCCAGCTCGCCCGTCCTGATTTTCTGGGCCACCACCTGGCTGATATGCTTCACCGGGGGAAGGCCTTTGTAATCATTTTTCAAGGCATTATAGGCATGGGGGTCCGACGTGATGATCTGCTTTACCCCGGTTTCCAGGATGGCTTCCGTATTCTGTGATTTCAGATCCTGGTAGAGCATTTCCTCGCCAAACCGCAAGACCTCGTTCCCGCTGTCTTTTTCAAGTTTCCCCAGAATTCCGAAATCCACTCCCGCTTTTTTCAGGATCAGAGAGGTTTTTCTGGCAATATTCTGGATATTATCATCATAGGACGTAATGCTGTCCACAAAATACAGGGTGTCTGCGGTTTCCCCGTCCAGGTCCTTGACCTGGCAAAGGGCGCTGAATTCCTTGTCTTCGGCCCATTCCGCCCTTTTCTTTTCCATTTTCCCATAAGGGTTCCCGCGTTTTTCAAGGGCCTTCATGGGTTTCTGGAGGGATTGGGGCACAAGGCCTTCATCCACCATGCCGCGTCTCAGATCCACCATCTTATCGATGTATTCGATCCCCAGGGGACATTCTTCCTCGCAGGCCCCGCAGGTGGTGCAGGACCAGATCTCGTCTTCGGTATAGATATCCTGAACCAGGAGCTTGCCGCTGTCGTAAATTTCTCCGGACATGGGATAATTTTTAAAGATCAGATCCCTGGCCTTAATGGTGATAAACCGGGGAGACAAGGGGCGTCCCACGGCATTGGCCGGGCACTGGTCTGAACACCGGCCGCAGTCTGCGCAGGAATAAAAATCCAGCATATGCTTCCAGGTGAAGTCTTCCAGTTTTTTGACCCCGAATGATGTCAGGTCATCCAGCTTATCGTCGGCAATCCCATATTTGACCGGCTTGATATTGCCTTTTTGGACCCGCATGAAAAACACATTGAAAATCGAGGTGATGACATGAAAATGTTTGCCCATGGGCAGGAAGCAGAGGAAAAAGAAAAACGCCAGGTCATGGACATAATAAAAGAAAATGTGAAGCCCCTGGAGAACATTCGGGGATACCGAAGAAAGCATGGCCCTGAATATCCAGACCAGGGTCAGGGGGGCCAGGAAATGGGTTTCGCCCGTCTTCTGAAATTCAAAGGCAGCTTCCGTGGCTTCAAAAAGGCTTTCGGAAATCATGAGGGTTGAAATAATCCCCAGGACAAACACCGCTTCAGCAGTATGATCCTTCCCGTATTTTTCCGGAACGGCGTAGCGTTTGGGTTTGTAGATTCCTCTGCGAACGGCCGCCACAATACAGGCGATGAGAACAAAGGTGGCGGCATAATCCTTGATAAAATTATAGACCAAGCCCAGGCCGCCGCCCAATCCGGGAAAGACAAAGCCGTCGGAAAAACCGATAATGACAAGGGAAACCGACCGTATGGACAGGATCAGGAAACCGGCAAAAATAACGATATGCAGCACCCCGGCCAGCATATAACGGGGCTGGCGCATCTGGCCCAGCCAGATCACGATGAGGTTCTGAATGCGTTTGCCGATATGATCAAACCGGTTGTCCGGATTTGCCCGCACAAGAGGGGCAATCCTTCTTGCCATGATATAGGTAAAACATCCTATGCCGATGATGGGCAATATAAATGATAATAGAGCCGCGGGAAATACCCCGAAAAATTTATAACTTGCAGGACCAATGATTGAAGTCATCCTTTCTTACCTCCAAAACAATTTCTTTAACTCATGAATACAGACTCAAAAAGCTTTAATAAACATGCAGGAACACGTCAAGCAAAAAGCTTTATTCAGCAAAATTATATGATTCAGCGAATATATGGTATTTATCCCTTCACCCCCGTCAGATACAGATCCACCAGGGGATCGGCCATGGAAACCAAATCATACCGCCCTTCGGCCGTCACCCAGGTGCTGATGACCCCTTCCACAGCCCCGAGGATAAACCGCTTCACAAGACCCACAAAAAGATCCTGGCGCATGGCTCCTTCGATCTGGCCCTGTTCGATAATGTCGGATAGAAGATCCAGATACATTTTTGAAATATCCTTGATCTGAGATTGAATATCCCTTAAATACCTTGCTTCGGACTGAAAAATGACGGCCATGTGTTTGTCGTTCTGGAATTCTTCAAGGTGACATCGGATGAGCAGTCTTAATTTTTCTTCAGCATTCTTGCCCTTTTCAACGGCGGCCCTCATTTTTTCAAACACAATTTCAGTCTTGTAGCTGATATACTGATAGAGAATATCATCCTTATTCTTAAAATACAGGTACAGGGTTCCATCTGCCACACCTGCCTTTGCAGCGATCAGGGAAATGGTGGCCTTGTAGAATCCGTACTCGGCAAACACGGCACCCGCGCTGTCCAATATGATCTGATATTTTTCCGATTTATTTTTCTGCAATCTTTGATCTTCCTCTTTTAATTAGCAATGAATAAAGATTCATTATCTAACAAAAGATTATACAAAATGTCAAGCCAATAATACCCATATTCAAGCATAAGATAACCATACATTATATCCTTAATTTACAGAATGTTATAAATTATCATGGTTTTTCGAACCCAACATAAATCCGAATTCGATCCTGTTCGGATAGCCATGAATGAAAATTCATTAATTAATATCCCTCTTGATTTTAAGATCATTTCATGTAAAAAAAAGAACAAAACTGAATTCCATTTTACAAAACAGGGAGGGTGACATGACAAAACCATTTACTTACTCTTCAGATTTTGAACGCGCCCTTGCCGTCGGTCGGCCTCCGAATATCAAACAGCTTTTCCCGAATTCCAAAGCGCTCCTGGTCAGCGGGAAATATATCGATTATGCCATGCTGGCAAAGGGCAATTGCATGACCATTGCCGCCAACGGCCGGAATTCTTTTATTATTAGGGGCGCTCTTGCCGCTGCGCAACGGGCCGATGCAGCCGTCATCATTGAAATTGCGAGGTCCGAGGGGGGAACGGAGGGCTATTGCGCCGTCAGCCTGTGGAATATTGCAAGACAGACCGATGCCTTTATGAACGAAATGGGCATCACCATTCCGGTAGCCATCCATGCCGATCATTTCGGCTTGAAAAAGCCCGCAGACATTGATCCTGCAAAAACGGAAATTCAATCCTTGTTTGAAGCCGGAATTACCTCCATTGCCATTGACGCTTCCCACATGCCCGATGATCAGAATCTTCTGGCCAATATCGAATTATTCCCCTTTATTCCCGATTGGGCCGGACTGGAGACCGAAGTCGGAGAAATAAAAGGCAAATCAGGCCTGTCCACTCCCCAGGAGGCCCTGTTCCTGATCCGGGGGCTCAATGCCCACAGTATTTTTCCCAACTGGATCGCCTTGAACAACGGCACTACCCACGGTATTGAGTCCAGTGACGCCGGGATTCAAGTGGAACTCACCGCAGAAATTCATCAAGCCCTTGATCAATATAAGGTATCGGGGGCCCAGCATGGCACCTCGGGCAATAATTCCGACCGGCTACGGGCCATTGCCTCAAAAACCCGGACAACCAAAGCCAACGTGGCCACAGCCCTTCAGATGATTTCCTGGGGGCTTCAGGTCAATGATTACGGCAATGCCCTCCTGGATGACAACGGCAATTTTATCAAGCAGAAAAACGCCGGTGTTTCGGAAAGCATGTGGGAACAGATGACGGCCTATGCAAAAAGCAAGGGGCTGAAAGGCGGAGATTATAAGAAACTGAATCTTCCCTTTGAAAACAAACTGCTGGCCCAGCCCAAAGAGATCCGGGAAAGGATGGCCAAGGCTGTTGAAGCTTTTGTGTATACGCTTCTGACGACCGTGTTTAATGCACAAAACACAGCCCCCATTGTTATGGATGCGATCCTGGCCCGAAAATCCCATGACCCCGGTCCCAAGGCACAGAAAATTGAACCTGAAAAAAACTGGACCCGGGAAAAAATAATTGAGAATGCTCTGAAAATCTCTTCAGACAAAGGCCCAAAAGGAAATTTTGAGGACTAAAAAAAAACTTAAGTTTTAAATTTCCCGGACCGATAACACTGTCTAAGGGGAGAAATAAATGCAAATACCTTCATACCAGATACAGAATGTCCTGAAAGTCTATTCCAGACAATTGAGTCAGGGCAAAATTATGGCCAGGAACAAATTCGGCGATGCCAACACAAACTCTGCCGACAGCGTGACCCTCTCCTCTGAAGGAAAACGACAGGCCATTATCGATAAAGTCGCTGCCAATATAGTGGATCGGATTATCACTGAAGGGCCTAAAGAAAAAACCGAAGAGAAAATCACCTCCCAGATTGAACAGGAACTGGGGAAAAAAATCAATTTCACAAAAGACAGAAATCAGTTCACCTATACCGTGATTGACGAGAACAATCAAAAAAGCACCCGGACTCTGTCTGTTGAGGATTCAAAATTTATTGTGAAACGAATGACGGAACTGGCACGGCAGGTCGCGGACAGCAATATGGAACAATAAGGAGAGATACATCATGAAAATATCCAATACGACTCCCAATTATATCAACCAGGCTTATGCCGGCCAAGTCGCCAATCAGAACCTGAAATCTCAAAAACCGGCGGATGAAAAAACAGACAGCATTAATTTTTCAGATCAGACAAAAACTTTGCAGAAAATAGACAAAGCCATGGAAACGGAGCCCGCAGACCGGAAAAAATATGTGGCCGATATCAAGCAGAAAGTTGATACCAATCAATATAATATCAATGCAGAAGCTGTTGCCGAAAAAATAGTGGGATCTTTCATGAACCAATTCGGATAAGAGCAATTATTGCCCGGCATTTTTTTCTTTGCACCCCTTCCAACCCTTTGAATGATAAGCAACTGATTGATTTTAAATCCTTTTTGAGAATACAAACGACACCAAACTTCTGGCATACCTTTTGCTTAATGTTCTATTAAGCAAAAAGGAGATTCTTATGACAAACATAAACCCGATCCATGACACACCCCCGGCTTTCGGGGTCTCAAACGCCAAACCTTTAAAAACCGGGGAAACGGACGCGTTTGGGATTGCCCTTAACAAAGCCCTGGATAAACCGCGGGAAACAGAGACAAAAGGAACATCGGCCAGTGCTCTGACGGAAATCGCTTCCAAAGAATTGAACATTGTCAGTACGTCCGATATTGTTTCAGGAAAAACCAGCGCTCTTCTGGAAATGCTGGACGTTTATGCGTCGAAATTAGATGACCCCGGTGTTTCCTTAAAAAACATTGCCCCGGTTCTGGAAGAAATCAACACCGAGGCCGGTGCCCTGCTGAAAGACACCCAGCTCCTGGCCGAAACAGATTCAGCCTTGAAAAAAATCGCCACTCAGACCGTTGTGACGGCCCAGACCGAATATCTGAAATTCCAGAGGGGGGACTATCTTTGATAAGATTGCTTTGCCCGGTCCCAGAGCTGTTCCTTTTCATCCCTTGAAAGGCTTTGAAGATCAAGATGGCTTTCTTGTAATTCTTTTTCCATGAGCCGGAACCGGCCTTCAAATTTTGCCGTTGCCCGGGCCAGAGCGGTTTCAGGATGAAACCGGGCGGCCCTGGCCACATTGACCAGAGAAAAAAGGATATCCCCGAATTCCATGATCGCCCCATCCTGATCCTTTGATTTTAAAGCCGATTCAAATTCTCCCATCTCGCTTCTGGCCGTGTCCAGTATCTGGTCCGGATGATCCCAGTCAAACCCCTCTTTTACAACCGCCTGGGAGACCTTCAAGGCCCGGATGAGAGAAGGCATTCCCATGGGAACGGAATCCAGCACGGATGCCGGTTTCAGGTCCTTGCGCCCCTTTTCTTGGGCCTTGATGGCGTCCCACTGGCGATTCAACTCGGTTTCGCTTGAAATAACGGCATCCTCATAGACATGGGGATGCCTGCGGATCATTTTCCGGGCAACCGTATCAACCACTTCCGCCAGGCTGATTTCCTGCTTTTCCCGGAAAATCTCAAGGATGAACAAAAGCTGAAACAATACATCCCCGATTTCTTCACATATATGTCCAAGGTTTTGTTTTACAATGGCTTCTTCCAGCTCATAGACCTCTTCCACAAGGCATTGCCACATGGTTTCAGGGGTTTGCTTCCTGTCCCAGGCACACCCTTTATCACTTCTTAATGTTCTGATAATGTCAAACAGCCTGTCCAGCGTTTCCAAAATATTACAGGAGACCCTCCAGTTTTTTTGCAAAATCCTTTCTGGCATTCTTAGAAACAAACAGGGTCAAGGATTTGGATATTTTAGCAACATGGGGGGATAATTTTGATCCGCTGACAAGGGTGGAATTGTTCGGAAGAAAATGGGTGACCATGATAAAAATCACGGACACGATGAGAAGCCCTTTGGCCGCTCCGAAAATGAGACCAAAGGTTCTGTCCACCCATCCAAGAAATACAAGATTTAGAAATTTCCGGATGAGGATGGAAATCAGGGTTACAACGATCAGGATGATGCAGAATAAAAGAAAAAATGCTGCCAGATTCCTGATCCCCGGGTTTTGAATCCATTTTTCAGCATGGACCGTGATCAGGGGATAATAGGTATAGGCTCCATAGAACCCTGCCACAACCCCAATGATTCCGGATAGTTCTCCAATCAGACCCTTGAAGAGACCCCGTATCAGACAGAATGCAATGATCACGATTGCTGCGACATCAAAAACGTTCATATTTCCCCTGTTCTTTTTCTATGAAAAACCCTTTCTCAATAACAATGAACACGATTTTTAGTCAAGATTTTTATTGACCTTTAAGCAAATAAAATGCACCCTATAGGCCATGAAGACTGTAGAATTTCAAAACCTGGGACTTACCCGTGATCTCTTTGGACAGCAGAATATCAATCTCAATAAAATCAGCGAAGCCTTTGATGTTAAGATCAATTCAAGGGGAAATTCTCTTTTGATCCATGGGGATTCCCGGAATGTCAGCCTGGCTGAAAAATTGCTTCATCAGTTCTATCACCTCATGGAAAACAATTTTTGTTTCAACGAGGCTGATTTTGATTCCGCCATCAACACCATCAAGCTGAACAACCAGACCCATTTGAAAGATATCTTTCTTACCACTATCTATAAAACCGTAAAAAACAAACCCATTACCCCGAGAAATCCGGCCCAGCAGAAATATACCGAGGCCATTGCCAAGAACGACATCCTTTTTTCCATCGGCCCTGCAGGAACCGGAAAAACCTATATTGCCATGGCCCTTGCCATGGCTGCCTTTTCAAGGGGAGAGATCAAAAAAATAGTCCTGACAAGACCTGCAGTGGAAGCGGGAGAAGCCCTGGGCTTTCTTCCCGGAGATCTTGCCCAGAAGATTAACCCTTACCTGAGGCCCCTGTATGATGCCTTGTATGATATGATGGACATCGAAAAAGCAAAATCCTTGATGGAACAGGATATCATTGAAATCGCCCCCCTTGCCTTTATGCGGGGAAGAACCTTGAACAATGCCTTTATCATTCTGGATGAAGCCCAGAATACCACTTCCGAGCAGATGAAAATGTTTTTGACCCGGATCGGCTATGGGTCAAAGGCCATTATCACTGGTGATATTACCCAGACGGACCTTCCCTCAAAAATCCAATCCGGCCTTGTTGAAGCCAAAAATATTCTGACCCGGATCAAGGGGATTGAATTCATCTATTTCTCAAAGGATGACGTAGTACGGCACAAACTCGTATCCAACATCATTGACGCCTATGAAAAAAAACAAGACCGAAAATAGCATTGACCAATTTAAAAATTTTTTTCTGACTTCCCCTTCGGTCCTCTGGCTCCTGCTTTTTATCATTACCCTTGCCTTTACCGTCACCCACTATCCGGGCCGGAGCAATCTCTCTTATTCCTATAATATCGGAGATGTGGCAAAAAGAGATATCAAGGCTCCGAAAAATTTCTTTGTTGAAGACAAGGCTGCCACAAATCAAAAAAAAAATGAGGTCCGTGAATCCATCCGATCGGTATATGATTTTGATGCCGGCCTCATGGACAGGATATCCGCCAATATTGACAATGCCATGAAAATCCCCCGGGATCTCTTTACCAAAGCCAACGAAGAAGACCCGGAACCCACCTTCGCCATTGTTCTGGAAACAAAACCGGCCTTTGAAGAAAAGCTGGGAATTGAGATCAGCAAAAATGCCTATTCTGTTTTGCACAAGCACCAGTTTTCCCCGGATATTTCCGTGAAGATGAAAACCATACTGGAAAAAATCCTGACCATTGGAGTGGTGGCCAATAAAGAGCTTTTATTAAAAGAAGAAAACAAGGGGATTATTCTCAGGACCATCGGCACCCGGGATGAAAAAATCGTTAATATCTTGAAGCCCTTTTACAGCCCGGAACAGGCCAAGGTCATGGTGCGGATCGAAGGGCAACCGGTCCTCAAGGATATGAATTACAACCTGTCCAACCTCATCGTTGACCTTTGCCAGAGACTGTTGCAGCCCAATGTCTCCCTGAACAAGAATGAAACGGAAAGAAGAAGCCGGGAGGCGGAGGATCAGATCAAGCCCATCCTATACCAGATCGTCGCCGGTGAGATGATTCTCAGGGAAGGCGAAAGGGTTGACAAAATTCAACTGGTGAAGCTGAATGCCCTCCAGGAACAGGTGGAAGAAAAGAATATTTTCCTTTCCAGCACAGGCCTTGCCCTGATCACGTTTTTTTCGATTCTGACCATTTACCTCTTTTTTTTAAAAGACCATAAAAAATTAAAGGCCCTTCACAATAAACATATCCTCTTTCTTGCGCTGGGGCTTGCGCTTTATCTGACCTTTGCCAAATTTGCAGTCTATATGGCCCAGTCTGCCGACCCGGATCTGTCCTGGGATCTTTCTTCCGTATCCTTTTTCATGATTATTCCCATCCCGGCCGCGGCCATGGTCGTCTGTCTCTTTCTCGGATTCGATATCGCGGTCTTTTTTACCTTTATCCTTGCCCTGCTCACCAGCCTTTCCTTTTCCGGCAACATAGAGGTCTTTATCTTCTTTTTCCTGTCCAGTATTGCCGCCGCCTACTGGATAAAAGAACGGCAGGAAAGAAAAAATTTCATCATTGCAGGCTTCAAACTTGCTATATTTAACACGGCATTGGCTCTTTCCCTCTCGTTTTATTCTCTTTCCCAGTCGCCGGACGTCATTGTTCTTTCCAAAGAGATGGCCTTTGCTTTCTGCGGCGGTCTTTTCTCCGCCACCTTCACCATCGGCTTCACCCCGCTCATCGAGATTCTCTTCAATTATTCAACGGATTCCAAGCTCCTGGAATTTTCGAACCTGGATCAGCCCCTGATGAAACAGTTGATGATAGAAGCGCCCGGCACTTATAACCACAGCGTCATTGTGGCCACCCTGGCCGAAGCGGCGGCGTCCGCCATTGATGCCGGCACCCTGAAGGCAAAAGTCATGGGCTATTACCACGATATCGGAAAGCTGGATAAAACCTTGTATTTCATCGAAAACCAGACCGACGGCAAGAATAAACACGACAAGCTCTCTCCTTCCATGTCTGCCCTGATCCTCATCCAGCATGTGAAAAAAGGAATTGAATTTGCAAAACAGCATAAACTCCCGGAAGAGATACTCGAAGGCATTACCCAGCATCACGGCACCTCCCTCATAAAATTTTTCTATCAGAAAAGCCTGAACTCCGGGAATGACACCGTCAAAGAAGAAGATTTCAGGTATCCGGGACCCAAACCCCAGACCCGGGAAGCTGCCATCGTCATGCTGGCGGATGTGGTGGAGGCTGCCATCCGGGCCCTTGACCGTCCGACACCGGCCCGGATTCAAGGCCGGGTCAAAGAGCTGATCAATGATATCTTTGCCGACGGCCAGCTTGAAGAATGTGAATTGACCTTAAAGGACCTTCATCAGATTGCCAAAAGCTTTAACAACATATTGACCAGCATTTACCACAGCCGCATAGAATATCCGGAAAAATCCCAGGAAAAGAAAAAAGAAAAAAATGGCATCGCTAAAGATACTGATCGACAATCAGCAAAAAAAGAAATTCCCAACGGACAAAATCCGGCAAAAGACAAAACTGATCTTAAACGCCTTGGGCTGTAAAGCCCATGAAATTTCCATCCTGATGACGGATGATGCGCAGATCCGGGACCTGAACCAGACCTACAGGGGAATGGATACCCCCACCAATGTTCTTTCCTTTCCCATGCAGGAGGGAGCGTTTTCAGACCTTACACCGGGTCTTCTCGGGGATGTGGTCATTTCCTGCGAGACGGCTCAAAGAGAGGCGGATGAAGCCGGAATCGACCTTTCGGAAAGAATATCCCAGCTTTTAATCCACGGCATTCTCCACCTTGTCGGATATGACCATGAACGGGGAGACTCAGACGAATCGGCCATGGAAGACAAAAGCCGTGAATTGATGCAGATAGTGGAACCGGATAAGGATTTACCCATATTTTAAATTTCATATCATGGAGGAGTCATGGCCCAACTGGCTGTAAATGTAGATCATGTGGCAACCCTGCGGGAAGCGCGGGGGGTGAACTATCCCGACCCGATTGGGGCTGCTGTTGCAGCGGAAACAGCCGGGGCCGACGGCATTGTCGTTCATCTGAGAGAAGACCGCCGCCATATCAAGGAAAGGGATGTCCGGTTGCTGAGAAAAATCGTTCAGTCCAAACTCATCCTGGAAATGGCATCCACCAATGAAATGCTGGGCATTGCCCTGGATATCAAACCCGACACGGTCACCCTTGTGCCGGAGAAAAGAGAAGAGCTGACCACCGAGGGGGGGCTGGATCTTATCACCCACCAGGATCATATCCGGCAAGCCGTCACAACTTTAAAGAACGCCGGAATAGCGGTCTGCATCTTTATTGATCCGGATCTGGACCAGATCAAAATCGCCCACAAAATCGATGCAGACATGATCGAAATTCACACCGGCGCCTTTTGTGACGCCGTCACCAAATTGCAGAAACAAAAAGAATTCCTAAGAATCGTGGATGCCGCCAAGATCGGCACCAAATTAAAGCTGGAAGTCAATGCCGGCCACGGCATTTCCTACAATACCATCAAAGCCTTTAAGGGGCTTTCGGAAATCAGCGAATTCAGTATCGGCCACAGCATCGTCTCAAGGGCCATTCTCACCGGCATGGAACAGGCGGTGAGGGATATGAAACAATTGATTTTAGCCCTTTAACAAAGTAAAAAAGAATGGTATGGTAGACCTACTCTTAACCGGAATTGTTTTCAACCTCCGCCATGGCGAACAAAAAAACGATTTTGATCATTGATGATGAATTTTTCATACGGGAAAGCCTGAACGCATTTTTTGAAGACGAAGGCTATCGTGTTTTTACGGCTGAAGATGGCGATAAAGGCCTTGATACCTATTTTAATGAAAAAATAGACCTGGTCCTGACGGATCTGCGAATGCCTAAAAAGGACGGTATTGAGGTCATGAGGCGCATCCATGACCTGGAGCCCGAGGCCCCCATGATCGTGGTATCCGGGGCCGGAGAACGGGAAGACATTATCAATGCCCTGCGGATGGGGGCCAAAGACTATATCACAAAGCCCATTGATGATCTGGATAAAATCGGTCATACCGTCCGGCAGGTTCTTGAAAACAAGCGGTTGAACGATGAAAACAAAAGATACCGGATACGGCTTGAAAAAAGTGAGGCCAAATACAGAGCCATTGCCGAAAATATCGCCGAAGGGGTATTTACGGTGGACGAGCAGGAGAATTTCAAATATACCAACCAGGCCTTCTCCATCATGACCGGATACACCCATAAAGAACTCCTGAAAAAAAATCTAAAGGATGTGTCCACGGAAAAAAGCTTTCGCCTCATCCGGCAGCAGACATTCAATCGAAAAGCGGGCGCCATCACCACCTATGAAATCGAAATACTGAATGCAGAAAACAGCCTCATACACGCAGAGCTTTCATGCAGCCCTGTTTTCAATGAAAAAAATATTTACCAGGGCGCCATTGCCGTGGCAAGGGATATCACGAAACTGGTGGAACTCAGGAAAAAATTTCAGAAATTCCTTATCCGGGAGGGCACCGCGCCAAAAGGCGTGATTCCCATCTGCGCGAGCTGCAAAAGCATCAGAATAGAAAACGATACCTGGGTGCCGGTGGAAGAATATTTTTCCCATATTGTTTTTTCCCACGGCATCTGCCCTGCCTGCTGCACCAGGCTCTACCCTGAATTGGACCTGCAGGACCCGGAATCCCCGTATTAATTTCTGATCCAGCCCGACCTTTCCGCGGCCATGGTAATGCCGCATGCATTGTTGGACCCCACTGTTTCATAGGCCCGCCTCAAGCTTTCCGGTGCATTTTCAACCACATATCCTTTGCCGGACCAGGCCAGGAGATCCTCGTCATTATAATCGTTTCCGATGGAAATACTGTCCCGGCGATGAATGGACAATCTTTGGGCAAGAAAATCGGCCGCCTTGGATTTGGACACATCCTTATGAAAAACCTCTATCCAGACGGATTGGTGGTCCAGGGGGGAAGTGGCCTGAATCACGCTGAAATCAGGCAAATTCCGTCTTATGGTATCAAGCTTCGGTGCGTCGGACCCCGCCGGAATAACCGCCAGGACCTGGGTTGCCGGTTCCGCATTCCGGATAGGGCCTTTCAGGGGGAGCCCGTCTCCCGGATGAAAAGCCAGCCGGGCCTCAAAATCCGGATTGGGATGGCCATGGGACCGGTATAAAAACTCCCGGGTATGGGGGATGGCCCTGTGAACCATATAATCCAATTGATGAAGATCAAAATAAGCCATAATTTCCATCACATCGGAGCCGGCCAAAGCCCTCTGAAAAATGATCTCACGGCCCGGCAAGACCATGATGCCGGAACCGGTGGAAAAAAGAACATAGTCAATGGGAAAAAAATCCTGGCCCTTTCCAAAGCCGATGGCCTTCAGGGCTTTTTCCAGTGAATGAACGGACCGGCCCGTGGCCACGGCCGTAACAACGCCGTTGCGTTGGAGTCTCTCAAGGGTGGCCAGATCCTGCGGGGAGATGGTTTTGGCGTCGGTCATCAAGGTTCCGTCAAGATCTGTAATAAATAGCCTTTTTCCCATCCGGCACAAATTTCCTTAAAAACCCTTTGGTTTTAGGTTAAACTGTGATACCTTTTTTTAACGGATCCACAATTTTATCCATGAGCAAAACAACATCACACATACTGGCGGCTCTCTTCCGGCATTTAAAATCCCACCCGACCATTGACCAGGTCGGTGTCCAGCCTTACAGGACCCTTCTTGAAAAAAGTGCGGCCGCCTTCAAACCCGATAAATCGGTTCAGGCAGAGCCCTTCATGATCGATTCCATGGAGGCCCGATGGCTTATTCCCGAAACCAACGGGGACCGGAGGGTCATCCTTTATGTCCATGGGGGCGGGTTTATCGCAGGATCAATCCATTCCCACCAGGATCTTGCCTCCAGGATCGCCAAGGCCTGCGATGCCAAGGCCTTGATTTTCAACTACCGGCTGGCCCCTGAGCATCCTTTTCCTGAAGGGCTCACCGACGTCAGAACCGCTTACGAATGGCTGACCCGCAAATATGAAAACACTCACGATATCGTCCTGGTGGGGGATTCGGCCGGGGCAGGCCTCGCCCTTTCCCTTTTATCAACGCTCCTATCGGACCGATATCCTCTTCCGGTCTGTTCGGTCCTGATTTCACCCTGGATCAACCTTGACTGTGATCGTTTATCCCGTTCCGAAAACAAAGATAAAGATCCCATGCTCAGCATGGATATCCTTAAAAAAACAGCCGACCTGTATACGGATAAACCCCTGTCCCATCCTTTAATCTCTCCCGTCCGCAATGATTTTACCGGGATAACCCCTGTCCTGATCCAGGCAGGGGAAAATGAAATTCTGCTGGATGATTCAAAGCTGCTTGCAGAAAAACTGAGGGCAGCCGGAGCCGTTGCAGACCTCGAAATCTGGGAAGATATGTTCCATGTCTGGCATTATTTTGCAAGATATCTGTCAGAGGCCCGGCAGGCCATCCAGGGGATTGGAACCTTTGTCCGCCGGCACGCCCGGCTGCCGGGATAGGGGATGATCCAGAACCGTTCTGACCAGTTGCAAAAAACCTTCCATATCCAGCGGTTTCAAGAGGATCTGTTCAAGCCTCAGCCCCTTTGTGATTTCCGGATCAAGAGGGATCCCGGTACACATGATAATGGGGATCCCGGGTCTGATTTTCCGGATTTTTTCAGCAAGCAGGTCCCCCATCATCCCCGGCATGGTATAATCCGTAATCACCAGGTCAAATTTATCAGGGGACTGAACAAAGGCCTCCAGAGCATCTATGGAGCTGGTCATGGATTCGACATGATAGCCGTAATCTTCCAGCATTTCCTTTCCGACCTCGGCAAGATAAGCCTCGTCATCCACAAAAAGAATGGTTTCACCCAGCCCTTGACCGGACATCTCACCGGCCGGGATCCCGCCTGCTTCGCCCCTTACATCACCCATGGCGCCTCCTTTGTCCGGAACGGATCTTCATCAGCCTATTTCTTCTTGTTCATGGCTTCCAGGAATAGACTTTCCATGGTACTGCCGGATTTTGACGCTTTACTTGCGGCAAACTGTTTCCAATTGTCCGGATCTTTCTGATCCGGTGAGGTCAGAGTGATTCTCCGTTTTTCCTCGTCGGTTTCCTGGATCATGACCAGGATGGTGTCACCGGGCTTAAGCCGTTCATAATCCGAAGGATTTGCCGCATGGCTGACATTGGACGAGGGCATGAGGCCGGTCACTCCCGGTTCAAGGGTGATGAACAGACCGAATTTCTCTTTTTTCTCAAGGCGGCCTTCATGGGTTGATCCGGGCTCATACCGGGTCGATGCCCCTGTCCACGGATCACCCAGGGCGTCCTTGATGCTCAGGGAAATCCTTTTGCTGTTCATATCAATGGATTTGATGACCACATGGACCTGGTCTCCCTGCTTTACGACATCGTCGGGTCTGAGGATTCTTTTGGTATGGCTCATTTCACTGATATGCACCAGGCCGTCCACCCCCGGCGCAAGTTCCACAAAGGCCCCGAAGGCCGTCAGCCGGACCACTTTCCCGGACACCTGGTCCCCCACATGGAAATCAGTACCCATGCCATCCCAGGGGTTGGAGGCCGTCTGCTTCATGGAAAGGGAAATCTTGGGAACACCGGATTCTTTTAAGGATTCGATTTTCAGGAGTTTTACCGTCACCGTATCTCCGGGCTGGACAATCTCTTCCGGCTTTTCTATCCTGGACCAGGACAATTCGGAAACATGGACCATGCCTTCCACCCCCGGAATCAGCTCCACAAAGGCGCCATAGGACATGATCCGGGTCACCCGGCCCTCAACCGTATCGCCTTCTTTCACCGTATCCAGGAAAACGACCAGTCTTTCCTGGATTTCTTCATTTTGCAGATCCCTTCTGGATACCACAATATTTTTCCCGTTTTCCTCATACCGGGAAATCAGAAACCGGTGGGTCTGTCCAATATATTCTTCCTGGTTTTCCACATATTTCACATCCATCTGGCTGACAGGGCAAAAGGCTCTTTTTCCCAGGATGTCCACCGTAAAGCCGCCCTTGATCACCCCGGTCACCTTTCCTTCCACCGGAGTTCTGTTTTGGGAGGCGTCAAGGAGCATGGTTGCTTTCCCGGCGCCTGAAATGGCTTTGGAAAGGATAATCTCGCTCTCATTCAGGGATACCACATACAGTTTCAGCCGATCGCCGACTTTGAAGGGCAATTCACCGTTTTCGTCCAGAAGTTCAGCCTTATCCACAACCCCGTCGCTTTTGGTGCCGGTATCAATATAAACATTTGCCGCGCCAATGGAAATGATCTTGCCGTCCACCAGGTCTCCCTGGTTGAGTTCTTTTCCCATCCCGGCATCATATGATTCAAAAAGCTCTGCAAAACTCAATTCATTCTGATCTTCACTGTCATCCTTCGGGTCGACCATTTTCATTCTCCTAAACACGGGTTGTAGTCGCCTATTGCGGAACGCACCGGTCAAACACATCCCCGGTTCCCGGCAATAGAGAACAATGCTAAAATTGGTATTATGGGCCTTTCAAGTTTAAAAAATCAAGGGAAAAGGTTTATTTCAGGTGTTCCACCATAAAATGCAGCCGGTTTCTGATATTGGCTTCGCTCATGCCTGCATCAAAATCCAGAAAATACAGGTTTATATCAGGATAAAGGGTTTTGATCCGTTTTTCAACCCCTTTTGACACAATATGATTGGCAATGCAGCCAAAGGGCTGGACACTGATGACATGACGAATCCCCTGCTCTGCAAAGGCGGCAATCTCTCCGGGAATCAGCCATCCTTCGCCGAACTGATGGGTCATGGTCAGAATGCGGGAGGCCTTTTCCGCAATCTCTTTGATGTCATCAAAGGGCAGGCCGAACCTGAATTTTGAAAAGACGGCGGTTATTTTTGCAAGGCAGACATTGACGCCCCAATCCAGGAGGATTCCAAGGAGGTCTGTCCATTTTCTTTTCCGGATACCGGCCTTGATATTTTCCTTATAATTGACCAGATCCTGGATAAAATAATCGATGATGGGAGGGATCGCAGGCTCAATGCCCTGGCGGATCAGCCAATGGGCAAGATCCTGGTTTGCAAAGGCGCTGTATTTGGCATAGATCTCGCCCACAATGCCCATCCTCGGATATGGTTTTGCGTGCACCGGAATTTCATTAAAATCATCCACCGCCTCTTCCAGCAATTGATATATCCCTGCGTAATCATTTGCCAGGATCGGACCTTGAATTTTTTCCATATACCGTTGCCTGAGTTTCAGGCTCCGGCCTTGGATTTTTTCCCGGACGGCCACAGCATAATACATTTTAGCCAGGCAGTCGGCGAACAGGGTTGTGACCAGCAGAATCCGTATCTTTGAAAGCCAGTTGATACGGAAACCGGGCTGGTCCACCAATCCGCCCGAAGCAGTGACGGAGATAATGGGGATATCATCAAATCCGGCATTGATCATGGCTTTCCGGATCAGGGAAAGATAATTGGAAGCCCGGCACTGGCCCCCGGTCTGGGTAATCCCCACGGCGATCTTTGTTTTATCATAGGACCGGGTCTTCAATGCCTTGATGATATCCCCGATGACAATGGTGCCGGGATAACAGATATCATTGCTGGCATATTGCAGCCCCAGGTCCACGGATCTGCGGTCCGGTTCCGGCAGAATTTGAAATTCATACCCGGCGTTCTTGAAAATGGCCGCCAGGTAGGGTGAATAATCCTCTGAAAAAAACGGGGCCAGGATGGTTCTGTTTTTGTCTGCCTCGGCAAATTTCAAAAACGGCTTTCTCTGTGTGTGAACTTCACGGTTTTCCGATTTCTGAAATTTTAAAGATTCCACCATGGATCTCAGCCTCAGTCGGACCGACCCCGGACTGGAAATTTCATCCACCTTGATGAGGGTATGGTTTTTTCCCCTGGTTTTCAGGATTTCCCGCACCTCATCGATGACCACGGCATCGGGGCCGCAGCCGAATGAATTGAGCTGGACCAGTTGGACATGGCCCGGATGATCGGCCACCCATGCGGCGGCATTGTAAATCCGGTTGGGATAGGCCCACTGGGTCACCACCTGGACATCTTTAAGCCCATTGCCGGCAACGGGCAGGGCATCTTCGGTGATGATGTCCGCCCCCAGCCCCGCGAGGATATCCGGAACCTTGTGATTGATGAGCCCGTCGGCATGGTAGGGCCGGCCCACCAGAACGATGAGAAGAGAATGATCCTTCCCGGCTTTCTCAATCATCTTCGCAGCTTTCTCCCGGATCATTGACCTCAGTTTTTCCTGGGCTTCCAAAGCCGCTTCAAAGGCCTTTTCAATGGTGGACCGCCCGATGTGAAACTTGCCGAGATAGGCAAAACAGGCCTTTTGCAAAAGCCCCCTGTCCCTGAAGGAGATGACGGGTCTGTCCAGGGGAATTCCGGACCGGTTTTCAGGCGGGATGCTGCTTTCCACCACATCGGGATAAGCCGTGACAATGGGGCAGTTATAGGTATTCAAGGCATTTTCAAACTCATTTGCCTCAAACATGACCATGGGATAAAAGATCCGGTCCACTCCTTTTTCCACCAGATCCCGGATATGGCCGTGAACCAGCTTGGCCGGAAAACAGATATTGTCCGACATGACGGTCCCCATGCCCTTTTCGCCCATCGATACCGTGGAAGGCGAGGACAGAACGATATGTATCCCGCAGCCGATGAAAAGAGCATGCCAGAAGGCAAAATTATCAAAAAAATTAAGGCATCTGGGGATTCCAAGGGTCATCCGAGGGGAAGAATGGGGGGACAGATCCCGATTAAAGATCAGGTCTGTTTTAAATTTTACAAAATTAAACCCGGATTTATGATCATCACCCTTTGCTGAATAATATTTTTCGCATTTATTTCCTGAAAAAAAGGACCGGCCGTTGGAAAATTTAAACCGGGTCACCCGGCAGAGGTTCTCACAGCCCTTGCAGGATTGGTGGCTTGTTTCATAGTCCTCCACCCGTTCAAGATTCAAAAGCCCGACAAATCCTGTCTTTGATAAAGGATCCCGTAACCGGGCCTCCCGGGCAAAGAGAGCGGCCCCAAAGGCGCCCATGAGTTCCGGCATATCGGAAATCCTGACCTTCTTTTGGGTCATCTGTTCCAGGGCCCGGACAATGGACGGATTTTTAAAAGTCCCGCCCTGCAATACGATATGATCCCCCATTTCCGCCATGGTATGAAGTTTCAACACCTTGAACAGGCAGTTTTTAATTACGCTATAGGACAAACCCGCACTGATATCTTCGATGGCGGCATTTTCCCTCAAGGATTGCTTGATCTTGGAATTCATGAAAACCGTGCACCGGGTCCCGAGATCACAGGGCGAGGCGGCCCGGCAGGCCAGGGCCCCGAATTCGCCGACAGGATAGTTCAAAGACCCGGCAAGGGTCTCCAGGAATGACCCGCACCCGGAAGAACAGGCCTCGTTCAGTTCAACCCGGTGGACAACGCCCTGGTGGATAAACATCGCTTTCATATCCTGGCCGCCGATGTCGAGAATAAAAGACACCTCTGGATCAATGAACTGCGCAGCCAGGCTATGGGCCATGGTTTCAACGATCCCATGGTCCATGTTCAGGGCGGCCCGGATCAGGTCTTCCCCATAACCTGTGACGGCGGTGCCCTGTATGTTCGGCCCTGACCCATGCAGGGCCAAGAGGGCTCTGAACGCCATCAGCCCCTGGACGGAAGCCTTTACAGGATTGCCGTTATTGTTGCAGTAATGGGAAAACAAAACCTCCCGATCCTGGCCCATGACCATGATTTTTGTGGTGGTGGACCCGGAATCAATTCCCAGATAGCAGTCCCGGCCCTGATAGGCGGAAATGGGGCATGATGGGACCTGGACGGGCCTGCTCTCCTTTTTCCAGTCTTCAAAATGCCGGGAAGTCATAAAAAGCGGGTCCAGCCTGTCCTTGATTTCCGAAACGGTTAAGCCTTCTTCGTCCAGCTTCCGGATCAGCTCACTGACCCGGATCTCGGGCACCGGATGACGGTCAAACAGGGCCGCCCCCATGGCCGGGATGAGTTCGGACCGCTCCGGCAGAATCACATCGGACCCGGAAAAATGAAGAATCTTTAAAAAGGTATTCACCAGTTCGGGGAGAAAGGCAAAGACGCCTCCGCACAGGAGCATCTTGGGTTTGATATCCACCCCCCTGGCCAGGGAATTGATACATTGAACGGCCATGGCATGGAAAACCGAAGCAGCGATATCCTCGTGGGGAATATTCCGGCTGAGCATGTTCTGGACATCGGTCTTGGCAAAGACCCCACACCGGGATGCCACCGGATAGATATGGTCATGGGACCGCACCAGGTCATTGAGCGCAAAGGGGGGGATATTGAGAAGGGTGGCCATCTGGTCGATGAAACTGCCGGTGCCTCCGGCGCAACTGCCGTTCATCCGGATATCCGGGGGCCTGCCCGGTTCGAAAAAAATCACCTTGGAATCTTCACCCCCGATATCCATGGCGCATCTCACCTCCGGGTACTGCCTTTGAATGATCTCGTGGGCTGCGATGACTTCCTGGACAAAGGGAAGGTCCAGGCGTTTTGAAACCCCCAGGGCCGCCGAGCCGGTCAGCTTAAGCCCAAGGCGGCAATCCCCCACCCGGTCCAGAATCTGCCTGAAAAAAGAATGGATGGTCTCATTGATCCGGGCATGATGCCGCTGATAATCGGAAAAGACAAGGGTATCGTGAGAATCCAGAAGCGCAATTTTTGCAGTGGTGGACCCGATATCCAGCCCTGCTTGGTAAACCGATGCCTGAGCCATCCTGCCTGAAACTCCAAAATATCGCCCGGAACATCCTATCCGGGAAATCAAAGACATTTTGATTGTGTCTGAATGTAGCAGGTCTGTTGTAAAATTCAACTGGTTTGAAAGAAAAATAACGCCTGCCGAGCCCATGGGATTCTGCCGATGGTATTCTTCAGGGGAGGCTCCGGCCCAGAAAATGGAAAAGAAGGGACATTCCCGGGTGAGTGTGGTATAAGCGTGCCAGGGTTTAAACCATATACGTATGAGAAAAAAATACATGTCATTTGATGACCTTGGCCTTCGGGCCGAACTGCTGAAAGCAGCTAAGTCCAAAGGGTACACTACACCGACCCCCATTCAGGCCCGGGTTATTCCGGCAATTCTTGCAGGAAGGGATATCCTTGCCCGCGCCCAGACAGGAACAGGGAAAACAGATGCCTTTGCACTTCCATTGGTTGAACTATTGAGCCAAGGGAACCCCCATCGGCGTCACCCCAGAGCCCTTATCCTGGCCCCCACCCGGGAGCTTGCCCTCCAGGTGGGGGATAGCATCAAGGCCTATGGAAGGCGAGTGTCCATTCGTTGTTCCGTGGTATACGGCGGGGTCAATATTGATCCCCAGATAGATCGGCTGAAGCGGGGCATTGATATCCTTGTGGCCACGCCGGGGCGTCTTCTGGATCTTGCCGGCCACCGGGATGTGAATCTTTCCCGGATAGCGTTTCTGGTGTTTGATGAGGCCGACAGAATGCTGGACCTGGGGTTCAGCAGGGAAATTTCCGAGGTTCTGGCGCTGGTGCCGGAAGATCGCAGGACCATGCTGTTCTCCGCCACCTATACCCGGCAGATCCGGGAACTGGCCCAAAAAATGCTGACAGAACCGGAATATATCGAGGTGACGCCCGGTCATACAGCAGCAGAATCCATTGTCCAGAAGATTCACCTGGTGAACAAGTCCCATAAACGGGATCTGATCATCCATTTGATACGTCAGGGGCGCTGGCGCCAGGTTCTGGTTTTTGTCCGCACAAAATTCGGGGCAAACAAGCTGACAGAGAAACTGGTTGAAAAAGGGATCCTCGCCGAAGCGCTCCACGGCAACAAGAGCCAGTCCTTTCGAACCCGCACCCTGAACGACTTTAAAAACGGCCTGATCCATATCCTGGTGGCAACGGATGTGGCGGCAAGGGGGCTTGACATCAGCAATCTGCCCCAGGTGGTGAATTATGACATGCCCCAGGTTCCGGAAGATTATATCCACCGCATCGGACGGACCGGCCGGGCAGGCGCCGGCGGGATTGCCATCTCCCTGGTCAGCCCTGAAGAAAGAGGGTATTTAAAGGCCATTGAAGGTTTGCTGAAGGAAAAGATTCCCCGGGAAGACGTCAGCGGTTTTACCATTGGGGGGAAGGTGCCGGATTTTGTCCTGCTCCGTCCCAACAACCCGTCCAGTGAAAAAAAAGCAGACAAGGCCATCCTGGAGATGGTCAAGCAACGGAAGATTTCAAAACAGCGGGGAAACCTAAAATGACCCATAATGATATCCTGCGCCGTATCCGCTATATTTTTGATCTCAGCGATTCGAAAATGATGGCCATATTCGCCCTGGCAGGACTTTCGGTGAAACGCAGTGAAATAAGCGACTGGCTCAAAAAAGAAGATGACCCGGCATTTCAGGAATGCCGGGATACCCATCTGGCTGTTTTTTTAAATGGGCTGATCCATGATAAACGGGGCAAAAAAGAAGGCCCCCGGCCGGACCCGGAACACCGCCTGACCAATAATATCATTTTCAGAAAATTGAAAATCGCCTTGGATTTGAAAGCCGAGGATATCATTGCGATCATGGGACTGACCGATATGAGCATCAGCAAGCATGAGCTGAGCGCCTTTTTCAGGAAACCCGATAACAGGCATTACAGGGCCTGTAAAGATCAGATCCTGCGCAATTTTTTAAAAGGGCTGCAACTCAAATACCGGCCCGAAGCGGATGAAAACCCGTGGGGATTGGAATAAATCGCGAACGCAGATTGAACAAGCGGTTGCGTTCTAAATAGGAAGGCACTATTTTAAACGATGGTCCGGCTAACAAAAATGCTCGTTTTTGAATCCCTATTCCTTTACAATAACCCTTACTTTCGCCAGGGCTTCAATTACCACTGAGGCCGGGGCCTTTTCAGCAAACTTCAAACCGCTTTCCACAAAATCAATTGCCTTGACTTGGTGGCAGAGGACAACACCCGAAATCTTTTCTCCGGTTAAAGTGACTTCAAAACCATGCCCCCGGACCCGGCTTGTGATCGGGACTACCAGGGCCAGAAGGATTTTTTTATTAAAAACCACAGGAGAAAGGACCAGGGCGGGCCGATGTCCCATTTGTTCGTGACCGGCTGCCGGGTCAAAGTCTGTCCAGACAAGATCCCCACGCTCAGGGATGTACTGATTTTTTACGGTTCTTTCCGCCATTACCATTCCTTTCCTATCGGCTTGTCGTTCAACCATACCTTGTCCTCGGCATCCAAAGAAATAGCCATAGGGTCACATTGGCTCAAAAGTTCATCAAGAGTATATTCTTTTTTCTCCTGAACCGGGGTAATAATAATCCTGCCGTCTTTCGCCTCAATGAGGATTGGCAGGCTGTGCTACTAAGCGGACGCCAAGGGCTGCACATACCTTATTAATCGTATCAAATCGTGGTTTGGCATTTGGTTTAAGCGCTTTATACAATGCTTCACGGGTTATTCCTGTAGCTTTGGCAACTTC
>JAMPXP010000026.1 GCA_023701135.1 Desulfobacula sp.
AACAAATGACCCAAACCCCTTCATCGCTGAATGCTTTGTGATTGCTGCCGTAAGCGTGGTCTTCCCATGATCGATATGACCAATTGTGCCTATGTTCACATGCGGCTTTGTCCGCGCAAATTTCTCCTTAGCCATCTTAATTCCTCCTGCCGTTTTTTTTGGAGCCCATGACCGGAATCGAACCGGTGAACCTCTTCCTTACCAAGGAAGCGCTCTACCGACTGAGCTACATGGGCTCAAAAAGGCGATTCAAATTAATAATTTAACTCAAACCATTGTTCCAGCGGAAATCTAATGAAGTGGAGCGGGAGACGAGGCTCGAACTCGCGACATTCAGCTTGGAAGGCTGAAGCTCTACCAACTGAGCTACTCCCGCAGGCAAAGTGACTAAAATAGCTAAAACACCTTAGCTATGTAGTAACGATCCACTCAAACAACACTTAAAGATCTCCTACACAACGTTCTGGTGGTGGGGGGAGGATTTGAACCTCCGAAGGCTGAGCCGTCAGATTTACAGTCTGATCCCTTTGGCCACTCGGGAACCCCACCAATTTACTCTGGAGCCGATACCCCGAATCGAACGGAGGACATTCTCATTACAAGTGAGATGCTCTACCTACTGAGCTATATCGGCTTATCTTAAATGCCGCAAACCTTTCTTGCGGCAAAAAGACCGAAAGATAATATCAGAGCAACCCAGGATAATCAAGCCTAAAAATTTATTCTCTGCGAGATAATTTTCCTGAAACATCCCTGTAAATCACTCAGAATACCTTTCTTTGCTCTATTTTTCTTTCTTTTTCTACGAATTCCAACCCATCAAACGCACAGTTTCAGGAAAATCAACCCTTCCAGATCAAATCTGATGAAATGTCAAAATTCAATAAGGTCGCAAGATAACAAAAAAACGAATGGGTTGCAAGCATTCTTTTAATTTTTATATCCTTTTATCATTTACCCATAAATCATTAAAAACCCTCTTCCCTTTTTAGCATTTAAAAATTCTCTGATATTGACAAAAAAATCGGCTTGGCCTTAAAATCAGCTTGATTCATGCTTAACTGGATTATAGACCCTATTTTGAAGCTGATTTATCCATATATTAAAAAAAATCTGTACAAAATTCTATTCGGCATCTTGTGCATGATCATCGTGGATGCCACCCAACTGATCGTCCCCCAGGTCATCAAGCAGGCCGTTGATAATCTGGACAAAGGGCCTTTTGATACAAACATCCTTTTTTTTCAGTGCGGGTATATTCTTTTTCTGGGTCTTGTCATGGCCGTTTTAAGATATGGGTGGAGGAACCTTCTCATGGGAAGTGCGCGGGATCTTGAAAACGGTATCCGGGATGAGATTTTCAATCATATTCTGACCCTTGATATGGCCTATTATAACCGGACAAAGACAGGTGATATCATGGCCCATGCCACCAGTGACATCAACCATGTCCGAATGGCCTTCGGGTTTGGTCTGATCGCCATTGTTGATACGCTTCTTCTGGGAGGCGCCACCCTGGGCATCATGATCTGGACCCATCCCGCCCTGACCGCCTTGGCCATGATTCCCATGCCGTTTCTGGTGATGACGACCCGAAACCTCGGAAAAAAGACGCATACCCTTCATAAAACCGCCCAGGAATCTTTTTCAAAACTCACCGAACTTGTGCGGGAAAGCTTTTTTGGTATCCGCATCATAAAAGTCTATAATTTTGAATCCATTATCATGAACAAGGTAGAAAAGGCTTCAAAAGATTATTTTAATAAAAACCTAAAGCGGGCTTTTGTCAATGCACTCTTAAAACCCCTGCTCATCCTTTTTTTCAATCTGTCCACCCTGATTATTCTTTTTTACGGGGGATTTCTTGTGATGAAAGAGGCTCTCACCCCCGGCGAACTGGTGGCCTTTCTTCAATATCTTGGAATTCTTGCCTGGCCTGTTATTGCCATCGGATGGATGACCAACCTCTTTCAAAGGGGGATGGCGTCCTTGAACAGAATCAATACCCTCCTGGATTCAAGACCCGAAGTCGCCTCTCCCGGGCATCCGGCCGTTTTATCCGATCTGTCCGGACGTATCACCTTCAAGGATGTGAGTTTTGCCTACGTAAAAGACAGTCCTGTCCTTTCCAATATCCTGTTCGATGTTGAGCCGGGCATGTCCATCGGCATCACCGGTCCGCCGGGCTCAGGAAAAACCAGCCTTGTCCAGTTGATCCCGCGGCTCTACAATACGACTTCCGGGAAAATATTCCTGGATGGTCATGAGCTTGAATCCCTGGATCTGAATTTTCTTCGGCAGCAGATTGCATTCATGCCCCAGGAATCCTTCCTTTTTTCAAGCACCATCCGGGACAATATTCTCATGGGCCGGTATGTGAACAGGGAAAGATTGGACCGGATTATCGAGGCCTGCTGCTTGCAAGAAACCCTAGAAAAAATGCCGAAAGGGCTTGATACGGTAGTGGGTGAAAGGGGGGTAACCCTTTCGGGGGGACAGAAGCAAAGAATTGCACTTGCGCGGACATTGGTCGATGAAAAACCCATTGTCATTCTGGATGACCCTGTCAGTCAGGTGGATACCCATACCGCCTCCAAACTGATTGCAGCCATTCACCAGATGAACTCAGAATCTTCTTTCATCATTATTTCCCACAGAATCTCCGCCCTGGCCTCCTGTGACAGGATCTATATCCTGAAAAACGGACGGATAAACTATTCCGGAAGCCACCAGGAATTGATTGAGACCAGCCGGTTCTATGGGGAATCCTTCAGGGTCCAGCAGTTTGAAGAGGAGAAGAATGCCTGAGACATCCATTTCCATGGAAGAAAAAGAGATCAAGCTGGCGGACCTTTATCTTGCGAAAATGCTGTGGCCGTTTATCCGGCCCTATGCCTTCCTTCTTGGTCTGACAACACTGCTGGTTTTTATCGTCACCTTTTTTGAATTGCTCATGCCGATTCTGACTCAGAAAGCCTTTGACGGATTTATCCTTCCGGTGGGACCCGAAAAAGGGACCCATCTTTTCGGGTTTGAAATCATTTCTTTTTCAAACTTTTGTATCCTGTTTTCTGTTATTGTTCTTGTGTCCTTTGTCATTGATTTTTTCCAGAGCCTTCTCATGGAATATACCGGCCAAACCATCATTTTAAATCTGAGGTGCGGCCTTTTCTCCCATATGGCCTTTCTGCCGGTTGCATTTTATGACAAAAACTCCAGCGGCCGACTGGTCTCAAGGGTGGCAGGCGATATCGAAAACATGAACGAAATGTTTACAAATGTTCTGATTTTTATTTTCAGGGATCTTTTTCTCATGATCGGGGTTCTGGTGATTTTATTCAGCATCAATATAAAACTTGCCCTTTACCTGACAGCAATGGTTCCGGTTATTGCGATCAGCATCACGGTGTTTTCAAAAATTTTGAGAAAAGCGTTCAGGACCATCCGCCAGAAACTCGCCGAGATCAATCACAGTTTTTCAGAAGCCATCACCGGCATCAAAATCATCCAGACCACATCAAGCCGGGATCGGTTCATGGAAAAATTTAAATTTCTGAATTTTGAATATTTTTCCGCATCCCTGTTTCAGATCAGAATTTTTTCCATTTTTATGCCTTTCATCGGTTTTATGGGAGTGCTGAGCGTGGCCATCATTCTCTGGACCGGAAGTTTTAATGTGATGGACAAATCGTTGACCCTGGGAGAGCTTGTGGCCTTTCTATCGTATATGAAACTTTTTTTCAGACCCTTAAGGGATCTGTCTGAGACCTTTAATCTGCTCCAGAATGCCCTGGCCTCGGCAGAACGCATTATCAACGTCTTCAAACAAGAAAAAGCCAAACAAAGAGCCCTCGTTCTTCGGGAGCGCATCGATAAGATTTCCCACCTTTCATTGGAAAAAGTTAATTTTTCATATTCGGAAGATAAGCCTGTATTAAAAAATATATCTTTTCGTCTTCCTCCAAACCGGTCCATCGGCATTGTCGGCAGGACCGGATCCGGCAAAAGCTCCATTATTAACCTGATCACCGGTTTTTATGGGCCTGGGAGCGGAACGATTTCTTTTAATGGGATTGATCAAAAATCCATTAATATCGAAGATATCCGGAAAAAGACGGCCCTTGTTATGCAGGACCCTGTCCTTTTTTCCGGGACTATCCGGGAAAATATCACCCCATCGGGGCTGGACATGGATCCTGCCAGGCTTGAAAAAGCGGTATATGACGCCAACTGTGATTTTTTGTTTGAAAAATTTTCAGGGCTTGATACAAACATTGAAGAAGAAGGACGGCCCCTGTCCAGCGGAGAGAAGCAACTGGTCTGCATCGCCCGGGCCTTTGCCTTTGACCCGGATCTGATCATTTTTGATGAAGCCACCTCCTATATGGATTCCAATTCCGAGCAAAAGGTTCATGATGCCATGAAAAAACTGATGAAAGGACGGTTGTCCATTATTATCGCCCACCGGCTTTCCACGGTCCGGGATTGTGACAGCATTCTTTTGTTAAGGGATGGACGTATCCGGGAGCAGGGCTCCCACCATGAACTGATTGCGCTTAAGGGGGAATATTATCATCTACTGGAAAAAGAAAAAATCTAACCGTCATCGATACTCTATCATCTGCTCCATGGGATGACGCCTTCTGGGCGGCTGCTCTTTCATGCGGTAGCCCAGGGCTACCAAAACCGCCACTTCACATTCCTTGGTATCGATATTGAGAACTTTTTCCACCCAGTCTTTTTCAAATCCCTCAATGGGGCAGGAATCAATTTCTTCAGATGCCGCCGCTGTCATGATATTGGCAAGGGCGATATAGCACTGTTTGGAGCACCATGCATAGGCGCTCATTCTGGGGAAAACCTCGGTTTCCATATGGTTTTTATATTTTTCAATATAGGTTTTTGTGGCATCCTCGGACAGTCCTCTCCGCTCGAAATTCTTCCCGGCATACTTGCCCAAAGGATCAATCGCCCGGGGCCGGGCGCAAATGACGATCACATGGCCTGCCTCCGTTATCTGAGGCTGGTTCCAACAGGCCGGCCGAAGAGCCTTTTTCACATCATCGGAACCGATGACGATAAATTTCCAGGCCTCCATACCAAAGGAGCTGGGCGAAAGATGGGCTGCCGTAAGAATCATGTCCAGATGCGCCTTTGAAATTTTTTTTCGGGGGTCAAATGATTTGCAGGCATGACGAAAAGTCAATGCTTTGATCACAGGGTTCATTTGTTTTTCCTTTCGTTTTGACGACGCCGTGAATTCATCCTTACCTTTGATAATTCCATATGATTTCTCCTGTCAATAATAAAGATAAATCCATAAGAATGATTCATTTGCTTAATTTGCCTTTGGCGTTTGAATAAAAAAAAAGCTGTCTCATGCTTTGTTATTTAATTATTCCGCCAACCCGTCTAACCGGAAAGGAGATTAATAATGAATAACACCAGAAAATCAAACGAACCTGATCCATCTCCGCATAAAACAGACGCTCCCAGTATAGGCGACGATATGGCCGATGTCGGCAGTATGGACAAAATCCGCGATATCCTGTTCGGCCATCAGGCAAAAGACTATGAAAAAAGGTTTTTAAAGATGGAAAACCATCTTGCCGACCTGCAGAAGAAAAAGGCCCCTTTGATTTAAAGCCGGATAAGCCTGCCGGGTTCGTGGGGTTTGGCCACATGAAGACCGATCTGTGAACCATTCAGGCTTTCTGAAACTTCCCGGGCAGCCTTTTGAGGGCTGTTGTTCTCCTCACTGAGATGGGCCAGGACCACATGCTTGAGCCGCTCTGTTTTGAGTTCCGACACCAGAATTTTAGCGTCCAGATTGGACAAATGTCCCATTCTCCCCTTGATCCGCTGCTTAAGATGCCAGGGATAGGAACCATTCATCAGCATTTCAGGGTCATGGTTGGATTCGAGATATAAAAGGCTGCTACCCTTCAGATGGTCTTTGACAAGATTGGTGGCAAATCCCAGATCCGTTGCGATTCCGATTTTATGATCCTTGTATTCCAAGGTCATCCCGGCCGGATCTTCAGCATCGTGGGAAATAGAAAACGGATTAATCCGGATCTGATCAATATTAAACGATGTGCCGCACTCAAAAAAACGAAGGTCTTCTATTTTTCCCAGGCTTTGGCAGGCCCCGTAGGTCTTTGGGGTGATGTATAAAGGCAGTTTATACCGGCGGCTTAATATGCCCGCCCCTTTGATATGGTCCGAATGTTCATGGGTGATGACGATGGCGGTCAGGCTTTCAGGATCAATATTCAAAAGGCCTAACCGCCTTTCCATTTCAACGCCGGAGAGCCCGGCGTCAATCAAAATGGAGTTGTTGCTACACGAGACAAAGAGACTGTTCCCCCTGCTTCCGCTGGCAAGGGGACAGACACAGAATGAATTATTTTTCATCTTCCTTTGCTGCTTTTAAACTCAGCTTTATCTTTCCGTCCTTTGTGATATCCAGTACCTTTACCGATATGATATCGCCTTCCTGGACCACATCGGTGACCTTTTTAACCCTGTGATCGGCCAATTCTGAAATATGCACCAAACCATCCGTACCCTGTTTGATATTGACAAAGGCGCCGAAGTCTGTAATTTTCACAACCGTGCCCTGATAAATGGCTCCGATTTCAGGATCAAGGGCAATGTCGGATACTCTTTTGAGAGCCGCTGCCGCATCCTGCTCATTTTCGGCTGCAATCTTGACAAGACCTGAATCATTAACCTCGATCACGGTATTGGTTTCAGCCTGGAGAGCCCGGATGACTTTGCCTCCCGGGCCGATGATCTCTCTGATCTTATCCGCATTAATCTGGATGCTCACAATCTTGGGGGCATGGGGAGAAACCTCTGGACGTGAGGCCTGAAGGGTTTCCAGCATTTTATTCAAGATATGGATCCGGCCATCCCTGGCTTGGTTCAGGGCTTTCTCCATGATATCACGGGACAGTTCTTTGATCTTGATATCCATCTGGAGGGCTGTGACCCCTTCTGCGGTTCCGGCCACTTTAAAATCCATGTCGCCGAAATGATCCTCATCACCCAGGATATCCGAGAGTACGGCAATTTTGTCTCCCTCTTTGACCAGGCCCATGGCAATACCGGACACCGGCGCTTTGATAGGAACACCGCCATCCATCAAGGCCAGGGTTCCGGAACAGATGGTTCCCATGGAGGAGCTGCCGTTGGATTCCATGACCTCGCCCACCAGGCGGATGGTATATTCAAAATCTTCCTGATTCGGCAGGATTCTTTCCAGAGCCCGGGTTGCAAGGTTGCCATGGCCGATATCCCTTCTGCTGGGCCCACCGGCGCGCTTGGTTTCTCCCACTGAAAAGGGAGGGAAATTATAATGCAGCATAAAAGATCGTGTTTCATTTCCGGACAAGGTTTCCACCCGTTGTTCATCCATCCCCGACCCCAGGGTCAAAACACCCAGCACCTGGGTTTCACCCCTGGTGAACAGGGCTGAGCCATGGGGCCTCGGCAGGCTTCCCACTTCGCAGGTGATCTGCCTGATTTCATCAAAGGCCCTACCGTCAATCCGCTTATCTTCTTTGAGGACAATGTCCCGGCTGACTTGTTTCAGGCATTTACCAAAGGCTTCCTTGATTTCTTTTTTCTTCTCAGGATAGGTGGCGACAAAATGATCGACCACCTCGTCCTTCAGATCACCCAAGGCTTTCTGGCGCTCAATTTTTGTTTTGATCTGAACTTCCTTATAAATTTTATCCTTTGCATAGGCTGTTACCTCGGCAGCCAGTGCTTCATCTCTTGCCGGCGGAACAAACGGTCTTTTTCCTTTGCCAAGGGCTTGTTTCAACTGAATTTGCAGATCAATGATGGGCTGCATGGCTTCGTGGCCGAAAAAGACGGCGTCCAGCATATCTTTTTCCGAGACAATATTGGCTCCACCCTCGACCATGACCACTCCGGTTTTCGACCCGGCCACCACCAGTTCGATATCGCTTTCCTTCATTTGTTCCATGGTGGGGTTGGCGATGAACTGACCATTGACCCTACCGACTTTAATACCGGCGATGGGACCGCCAAAGGGGATATCTGAAATTTCAAGGGCGGCGGATGCACCAATCATGGCAAGGGTATCCGGTTCATTGATCTTGTCCATGGACAGAACCGTGGCAATGACCTGGGTTTCAAAATTATAATCTTTTTCGAAAAGCGGGCGGATGGGCCGGTCTATCAATCTTGCCGTCAAGGTTTCCTTTTCAGAAGGCCTGCCGATTTCACGCCTGAAATAATTTCCCGGAATTCTTCCGGCGGCATAAATTTTTTCCTGGTATTCAACCGTCAGCGGCAAAAAATCAATCTCCTCTTTGGGATCTTTTGACGCCACCGCCGTAACCAGCACAATGGTTTCTCCATAGGTCACAACAACTGCCCCGGATGCCTGTTTGGCGATCTTCCCGCTGCTGATGGACAATTCTCTGCCATTAATGGTTGTCGTAAATACTGTTTCTTCCATAATTTCTCCTTTAATAATAAAGGCGGAAACTGCAAGGAAATTTCCAAAACGAATAAACCCGCATCTTTGCCATGAAATCTGCATTTAATAGCAAAGATGCGAACTTATTTAAAAAATTCCCTGTAAATTTCCGCCCGGTTAAAAATAGCAAGCCGGTTTTTGACCCGAATATTGTCAAAAACCGGCTGTCTGACATTCTATCTTCTAAGCCCGAGTCTTTCGATTAATGAACGGTACCGGTTCACATCTTTTTTCTTAACATAATCCAGAAGGCTTCGGCGCCTTCCGACAAGAATCAAAAGACCCCGTCTTGAATGATGGTCTTTCTTATGTACCTTAAGATGCTCTGTAAGATAATTGATACGGTGGGTCAAAATGGCAACCTGCACCTCGGGTGAGCCTGTGTCTGACTCGTGGAGCTTGAACTGCTGAATCATTTCCTCTTTTTCTTGTGCTAACATGATTTTTCCTATCCTTATATCTGGAATAAATAAAACATGGCATGCTTTGATAATCTTATTTTTTTACAGTCTTCCATCCAATATTCCATTCAGAGAAGAAGATTCAAAACAGATTGTCATGCCATTACAAATGCATCGGGCTATTCATACCAGTTAACTTGTAAAAACGCAAGAATATTTATATTCCTGCCCGTTCTCCCCCGGTTGAACAATGGCCAGAAGATTATTCCTATCATCGGTTATCCGGATAAAAGAATCCGGAGGGGCCGAAACCGATTCGAAATCATTTATCAGAAGTTTCTTGCCGAATTTAATTTTTTCGGCGGTTCTGGCATCAGCCAAAACCTCTGGCAGGGATTCAAGGCATTTTGAAAGCGGTATGATTCGCTCTTGGATGTCCATTTTTTCAAATTTTTCAAGGGAATCCAGCATAACGGCATTTTCCAGCCGAAACGGGCCGGACTCAGTCCTGCAAAGCGCTGATAGATGGGCTCCGCATCCAAGTTTTCTGCCGATATCAAAGGCAAGGCTCCGGATATAGGTGCCGGCCGAGCAAAAAACATCAATATCTACATGGGGCAGATCTATCTGTTTGATCAGGATATCGAAAATCTCAATCCGTCGGGGGGGTTTTTGGATCATCTTCCCCTGACGGGCCAGTTCATAAAGGGGCCTTCCCTCATGTTTCAGAGCAGAATAGGCCGGCGCCACCTGATTCTGGATGCCCAAAAACGAGCTCACAACCGCTTTGATGTCATGGGTGTTTAGGGCGTCTATCATTCCCTGGGGCGCCGTTGAAACGATTCTGCCGGTGGGATCATAGGTGTCCGTCTCAACCCCGAGACAGATCCTGGCCAGATAGCGTTTATGGCCATTCAGAAAAAACCTGGATATCCGGGTGCCTTGATCGATTCCGCACAATAAAAGACCGGTGGCAAAGGGGTCAAGGGTCCCGGTATGGCCTGCTTTTTTTGCACCCAAAGCCCTCTTTACATGGGCCACCGCCCGGGCAGAACTCATACCCTCAGGCTTATGAATGGGGAGAATGCCGCTTTTCATCTGATGGGTGATGCTCTTTATACTTCAGAAATCCCGCTTGTGGCGGATTTGATGAGTTCGTCCATTTTTGCGGCCTTATCAAAAGAATCGTCATGGACAAATTTTAACTCGGGCATGTATTTGAGTCCCAATTTCGGTGCAATGCTTTTCCGGATAAACCCGCTGGATTTGCGAAATCCCTCCAAAGCCTCCTTGATCCGCTTTTGATCACCAAATACGGCAATATAGACATGGGCGATCCGAAGATCCGACGAAAGTTTGACGCCGCTGATGGTGGCCATCTCTATCCTCGGATCCTGCATTTTTTTACTCAGCAGCTCGGTAATGACGGATTGAATCCTGACACTGATTCTCTCCGCCCTTGAATAAGGTCTCATGGATTAATCAGCCTTATATTTTCGTTCTTCAACTTCATAACACTCAATGATATCGCCGATTTTTATATCATTATATTTGTCAAGGCCGATACCGCATTCATAACCCTGCTCCACTTCTTTCACATCATCCTTAAAGCGTCTGAGGGAGGACAAAGCGGTATCACATTTAATGACCCCATCTCTCAGGAGCCGTATCTTTTTACCACGGATCACTTTTCCCTCTGAAATATGGCATCCGGCAATGGTTCCCATCTTCGGAACGACAAAGGTCTCCCGGACTTCGGCCCGGCCGATAATGATTTCATGGAAAGTGGACGGCATCATGCCGTCCAATGCGGATTTGATGTCATTAATCACATCATAGATAATATCATAGAACCGCATATCCACATTTTCATCCTTGGCAAGGGCCCGGATCTGGGGTGTGGGCCGGACGTTAAACCCGATGATGATAGCATCGGAAACCGCGGCAAGGGACACATCCGACTCATTAATCGTGCCGGTGCCGGAATGAACGATTTTAACATCCACTTCTTCCTTGGCCAGTTCCTTTAATGAATCGTTCAGAGCCTCAATGGAACCTTGAACATCGGCTTTCACAATGAGTTTAAGTTCCTTGATTTCAGCAGCACCCAGATTCTCAAACATCTTCTCAAGATTGGCCCGGCTCTTTTTAGCCAGTTCCTTTGCTCTTTGTTTCTGCATTCTGTGGCCGGCAATCTGTTTTGCATCCTTTTCCGACGCGACGGAAATAAATTCATCCCCGGCATTGGGGATCCCGTTCAAACCGACAATTTCAACCGGCGTACTCGGGCCTGCTTCTTTAATTCTGTTCCCGGCATCATCAATCATAACCCTGATCCGCCCGGAATGAAGGCCGCAGACAATGGGGTCTCCGTCCCGCAAGGTTCCCTGCTTGACAAGAACCGTGGCAATGGCTCCGCGTCCGACATCAAGACGGGATTCAACCACATAACCCGTCGCTTTTCGATCGGGGTTTGCCTTGAGTTCCAAAACCTCGGATTGCAGCAAGATCATTTCAAGGAGTTCATCAATCCCTTTGCCTGTCTTGGCAGATACTTTAACGAAAATAACATTTCCCCCCCACTCCTCAGACAGAAGATCATATTCCGAGAGCTCTCTCATAATTCTGTCGGGATCTGCCCCGGGCTTGTCCATTTTGTTGATGGCCACCACTACCGGCACACCTGCTGCCTTTGAGTGATTGATGGCCTCAATGGTCTGGGGCATGACCCCGTCATCGGCAGCAACCACAAGGATAACAATATCGGTGACCTGGGCACCCCTGGATCGCATGGCTGTAAAGGCGGCATGACCGGGTGTATCCAGAAAGGTCACCCGCCCGCCTTTAGGGGTCTGAACATTATAGGCACCGATGTGCTGGGTGATGCCGCCGGCTTCTCCACTGGCAATTTTTGATTTGCGGATCACGTCTAGAAGGGATGTCTTGCCATGGTCCACATGGCCCATGATGGTGACCACCGGAGCCCTTTCGATCATTTGACCTTCATCCTCCCGGCTTTCTTCGATATGTAGCAGGGTTTCTTCTTCAAAAGATGCTTTCTCAACCTCAAACTCAAATTCAGTCGCAACCAGAACAGCCGTATCAAAATCAATGGTTTGGTTCACGGTTGCCATGACACCCAGGGTCATCAATTTTGCAATCATCTCATTGGCCTTGATTCCCATGCGTTTTGCGAGTTCGGCCAGCTCGATGGCCTCGTCAATTTTAACTCTTCTTTTGATGGCCTTGGGCGTGGTGATCTGAGTTTTTTGAAACTTTCCCTTTTTGCTTCCCTTTGCTTCCTTTTTCCCCCGTTTTTTGCGGCTATGGGTGGTATTGTATAAAGCCTCTCCCTCAATAACGGATTTTTGCTTTCGCTGCTTTTTTTTGCCAAAGGAAAGGCTTTCATCATCAAAAATAGCCGGTTTTTTTTCTTTTTTCCATTTTCCTGCATCTATTTCATCCGGTTTGATGATATCGCCGAGAGGAATTGCTTTTTCAGGAATGTCATTAAAAGACGTCGACAGGGGGTCTTTAACAACAAACGGTTTTTTCCGGGGAGCCTCTGTACGGGGATCGCTTTTCGGACCCGGCCACTTTTTGTCTTCAACCGGGACTGGTTTTCTTAAATTTTCAAGCACGATGGGGTCTGCTATTTTAACTATTTTTGCAGGTGTGGATTTTTTTTTCTTTTTTTTCTTTTTTGCTTTTTCGTCTCTATCTTCAATGCTCAGCGAGTCAGTCTCCGTCACGGCCATCTCATTTTCCACAAAGGGTTCAGGTTGATTCTCCGACAAATTCTCATCACTGAGAGCGGTGTTTTCAATTCGGGTAAGATTGGGGCTCGTTTCCTCTACATTGGGCTCTGCTGCCGCTTCTGTTTCTTTCCCTGCTTCAATCTTTGAAACAACAGGGTCTTGCTTTGGTATGGATACCGGGCCAGGGGATTTTTCAGAATCTGCCGGTTCTTCACGAACGGGAGACTCTATAACGGCAGGTCTGATGATCTTTGCGGGCTGGACTTTTTTTATGAGAGCTTTGTCTTTTTTGGAGTCGGCTTCAACGCTCTTGGAGGACGAATCCATTACCGGAACCTTTGGCATTTCTTCTTGAATGGCCGGGATGATCTCCAAAGGAGTGTCTTCCCCTGAGACAGGCGTAATTTCTTCATCTCCTTCTGGTTCTGCAGTTTCATCGGTTTGAGACCTTCGTCTTCGGATAACGGACGGTTTTATCTTAAGCTCATTTTTTCCTTTTTCCCTACCGAACAGGCTTCGTTTAATTGCACTGATATCACTGTCTTCCAGAGAACTCATATGGCTTTTAACTTCAATCTTCAATTCCTTCATTTTATTAAGAAGTGCTGTATTCGTCATGTTCAGATCTTTTGCCAGCTCGTATACTCTGATCTTCGCCATATATTGCCCCCAAAATTTTGTTCTCTTTTAATAATCTTCCCGTTCTGACCGCCGATAGTCTCATGCCCTTATCAATTAGCTTTTTTCACCGTCCCGGACCTGCTCATCATCTTCCGCCTTTTTCAAACCCTTGTCCGGACCCTTTCCATTCAATTCTTCTTCCAGAAGGACCCTGGCATCATCCATTATTTCCTTGATTCTTGATTCGTCAAAGCCTGTAATCTGAGCAAGATCTTCAACCTCGGCTTCCGCAATGTCCAATAATGAAGAATAACCGCCCTTGAATAATGTTTCCGCCAACGGCAAGCCCACGCCTTTCAGCTTCATCAGGGCATCGTATCCTTCTTTGAGTTCACGGCTGTATTCTGCCTCGCTGGTGACTTCCAGATGCCATCCGGTAATTTCACAGGCAAGGGAAACATTCTGCCCTCCCTTACCAATAGCTATGGAAAGGTAATCATCTGCCACAATCACCTCCATGGATCGGTTGTCTTCATCAATAATGACCCTTGCAATCTCGGCAGGCGACAGAGCGTTGCAGACAAACCTGGCAATATCCGGACTCCATTGAACAATATCAATTTTTTCACCCCGAAGTTCCTGAACAATATTCTGAACCCGATTGCCTTTAATACCGACACAGGCGCCTACAGGATCTACATCCGAGTCGGATGAAGACACTGCGACCTTGGCTCTAACGCCGGGAACCCTTGCTGCGCCGCGAAGGGTCACAATTCCTTCTGCAACCTCCGGCACTTCGGTTTTAAATAATTCGATTACAAATTCAGGGTGGGTCCGGGAAAGAATAATCTGAGCACCCTTTGATTCTTCCAGTACATCCAGAACATAGGCCCTGATTCTGTCTCCCCGCTTGTAACTTTCCTTGGGCATCTGATCCCTCGGTCTCAGCACAGCCTCTGCCTGGCCCAGATTAACGATGATACTGCCCCGGTCAAACCGTTGAACAATGCCGTTGATGATCTTACCCTTTTTATGGATAAAATTATCATAAATCGCATTTCTTTCAGCTTCCCGCATCTTTTGAATGATGACCTGTTTGGCCGACTGTGCAGCAATCCGGCCGAATTCTTCCGTATCAATCCGGATTCCGAGACTGTCCCCGATTTCGCATTCAGGGTCATATTCATACCCTTCTTCAATGGTCAGCTCACTGTCCGGATATTCAACTTCCTCTACCACTTCTTTAAAATGGAAAACCTCGACTTCGCCTGTCTTATTATCATAATGGACTTCGATATCCGCTCTTGGCCCGATTTTCTTTCGAGCCGCTGAAATGATCGCTTCTTTTAAGGTATTTATAAGAACTTCCGGCTCAATTCCTTTTTCTCGGCTTACCTGGTCAATAACCCTTTTAATATCCGTGATAAACATGCTTACGTGTTCTCCATATTACTGACCTGCAAGTATTGCTTTGCTGATCGCATGGTCTTTTATCTCAACCTTTTTCCCATCAACCGCAATCACAACAGAATCATCGTTAATTATCTCAAGAATCCCGGTAAACTTTTTTTTGTTCTCAATCAACTCCGCCGTCTCGATTTTTACCCGCTCACCCTTGAATCTGAGAAAATCCTCCTTTTTTTTCAAAGGACGGTTGGGCCCGGGAGAAGAAACCTCGAGCCGGTATTTGCCGATATTCTCAATATACACATCGATCAAATCACCCAGTTGGCGGCTGGCGTAAACGCAATCTTCCAGTGTAATGCCGCCGGGCTTATCCAGAAAAAAACGAACAATCTTTTCCCGGTTGAAAGAAACAACTTCCAAATGCACGAGCTCAAAATTTTCAGCCCGGCATAGGGGTTCGGCCACCTCCCTGATCTTTTCAACTAAAAAATTGCCCTTTTTCAGCCCATCACCCATATCTGTGCAGCACCTGTTCTTTATATCCTCAAATACAAAAACGGGCAGATGCCCGTTCCCGATACAAAATCCGTGCCTTACCTGCAATGGCTCAGATTATTTCATAAATCCCATAAATGGAACAAACCTGCCTTCCACCCTAAGATGGAGCGGGCAACGAGGTTCGAACTCGCGACATCAAGCTTGGGAAGCTTGCACTCTACCAACTGAGTTATGCCCGCATCAGCCGTGGAATATATCAATCTATATCCGGTTTGTCAACAATCCTTTTCCGTTAAGCATGCGCCGTTAAAGTTCCGGTAAATAAGCATCAAATTCATTCAAAAGCATTTTTGAAAGGGCTTCATGAATCTTTTGAATATTTTTTTCCTTTAATGTCTTTTCCCCGGACCGGTAAATAATTCTAAAAGATAAAGACTTTTTTCCTTCGGAAAGCGGCGGACCTTCGAAGGCGTCAAAAAGAGAAATATGTTCAATTAAAGGCTCTCTGACGGAAAAAGCGCTCATTTGTTTTAATACTGATCCAACTGCAACGGCGCTGTTCACAATAATCGTGATGTCCCTTGAAATGGAAGGAAATTTCGGAAGCAGCCGCGCGGTAATGGATCCCGGCAGCAGATCCTGAATGGCCGTAAAGCTGAAGTCAAAAACAAAGGCATCCTGTTTTAATCCGAAATTCTTTAAAACCCTGGCATCCATTTTCCCAAGGGTGCCGATAAGCACATCTCCTGATTTGACAAAGGCTGCATATCCCTTTTGATAATAGGGAAAGGATTGATCTTCAATTCTCTCAAACTTCACATCCCGGATCATAAGAGCCTCAAAAAAGCCTTCAATCAACCCCTTCAGATCGAAAAAATCAATTTCAGCTTTTTTTGAATACCAGGTCTGCTCCGATCGGTTACCTGTCAAAAGGCCTGCAACCATTTCATTTTCTTCCGGAAGAACCCCCTTTTGGGTCGCATGAAATATCTTGCCGATCTCAAAGATTCTCACAGAGGGGGTCTGCTGGGAATTATTCTTTTTCATGGTTTCCAGAAGGCCGGGAATCATCGAACTTCTTAAAACCGACATCTGATCGGAAATGGGATTCAAAATGGTCTCCACATTTCTTTTTTTGTCTTTTTCCGCAAGATTCAACCGGTCACACGAATTTTCATGAATAAAATTATAATTGATGGCTTCCGACAATGAGAAACCCGTCAAAATCTGGCGGATCTTTTTCCTGAGACCCACTTTGGGAGAAAGGGGCCGACCCTCGGCCGGCACCAGTGGGTAGCTGGTTTGAATATTGTTATAGCCCCACAGCCTGGCCACTTCTTCGGAAAGGTCCTCGGGTCGTGTCACATCCACCCTGAACGACGGGACTCCTACAATCAGCCTCTCTTCATTCTTTTTTTCAACTTGAAATTCAACGGATTCCAATATCCGTTTTATGGCGTCGGCGTCAAGATCAGTACCAAGCCTGGTATTTAACGCAGTGGTGCTCAACTCAATATCCGTTGATACAAATTTTTCAGGATAGGCATCAATATACCCTTGTGCAATGGTGGCGTCACAGAGTTCCGCCATCAATGAAACCGCCCTTTTGAGTGCATTTACGGTTCCATCCGGGTCAATACCGCGTTCGAACCTGTGGGAAGCATCCGTTGCAATTCCGGTTATTTTTGCGGTTTTCCTAACGGAAACCGGATTAAAATACGCACTTTCAATCAGAACCCGGGTGGTGGTATCCGTGATCTCGGAATTTTCGCCCCCCATGACACCGGCCAGTGCCACAGGCCTTTCACCATCACAAATCATGAGCATATCCGGCTGAAGGGTGTGGGTTTTGCTGTCAAGGGTTGTAAATTCAGCATCGCTGCCTGCTCTCCGGACAATGATTTTCCCCTTGGCCACCCGATCAAAATCAAAGGCGTGAAGAGGCTGGCCCATCTCCATCATCACAAAATTGGTAATATCCACCACATTATTGATGGGGGTAAGGCCGATGGCTTCAAGCCTTTCCTTCAGCCAGAAGGGCGATGGTTTGATTTTCACATCAAACAAAAGGCCTGCAGAATACCTCGGGCAAAGATCAGGGGCAAGAATTTCAACTTGGGCATGGGTATGGATGGACTCTTTCTCGATTTTTCCTTCAGGAAAAGAAAGCAAAGGAAGCTTTACTTTCTGCCCGGAATCGGTAAAAGCCCCCATTTCCCTTGCAACACCGATCATGCTGAGGCAATCCGGCCTATTGGGAGTCAAATTGATTTCAAAAATGGTATCGGCTAATTTCAATGCCTGAGCCAAGGGGGTGCCGGCCTCATACTCGCCTTCAAGGTCCATGATCCCCGAAGCATCCGAATCCAGCCTCAATTCAGATGCACTGCACAGCATCCCTTGAGAAATCTCCCCCCTCAGCTTTCCTGCCTTAATTTTTAAATCTCCGGGGAGGACCGCACCCTCGAGGGCGCAGGGCGAAAACATGCCGTTTCTGACATTGGGAGCTCCGCAGACAATCTGAAGGGCTTGATCCCTTCCCACATCAACCTTACATACGGAAAGCTTTTCCGCGTTCGGATGCCGGTTGACATCCAGGACCTTTGCAACCACAACATGGGTGAGGTAATCATATTTTTCTTCAGCCACCTCCACCTCAAGACCTGCCATGGTCAATTTTTCTGATATGATGGAGGGTTCAAGGTCAACAGAGATATACGACTTTAACCAGCTCAAACTGACTTTCATATTAAAACTGCCTTAAGAAACGGATGTCGTTTTCAAAAAATTTCCTTATGTCATCAATCCCATACTTGAGCATGGCAAGGCGTTCAATCCCCATGCCGAACGCGAATCCGGTGTATTGATTCGTGTCATACCCGACATTTTCAAAAACCGCAGGATGAACCATGCCTGAACCCAAGACCTCCAACCAGCCTGTTTTTGAGCAGACCCGGCATCCGGTACCCCTGCACATGACGCAACAGATATCGACTTCGGCGCTGGGTTCGGTAAAAGGGAAGAAACTGGGTCTGAACCGTAAAGCCGTCTGTGTATCAAAAAATTGATGGACAAAGGTAGTCAGTATCCCTTTAAGATCACCAAAAGAGATATTTTTATCCACCATCAACCCTTCGACCTGGTGAAACATGGGAGTATGCGTGATATCGGAATCACACCGGAAAACTTTTCCCGGTGAAATTATCCTCACAGGAGGCTTGGCTTTTTCCATCACCCGGGGTTGAGAAGGTGAGGTATGGGTACGCAGAACAATATTGTCCGATACATAAAAGGTATCCTGCATATCCCTTGCAGGATGGTATTTGGGAATATTCAAGGCCTCAAAATTATAATAATCCGTCTCCACTTCAGGACTTTCGGCAATATCAAACCCCAGCCTTAAAAAAATATCACTGATTTCTCCGGCCACCTGGGTGATGGGATGAAGAGAGCCTCTTCTTGCAAATCGTCCCGGAAGTGTTACATCTATGCCTCGAAAATCCCTGTCAATCTCAGCCTCAATTTTTAACTGCCTCTCCTGTATTGCTTTTTCAAGCTTCAATTTAAGGAGGTTGGCATTTTTGCCGGCATCGGGACGTTCATCCTCAGGAAGAGTAGCGATATTGCGTAAAAATCCGGTGAGAACTCCCTTCCTGCCGAGATATTTGATGGAAATCTGCTCAAGGGCAACTGAGTCGCATGCCTGTTCTATGTTTTCAAGCGCTTCTCTTTCGATTCCGACAATAGTGTTTTGCAAACCACCCTCGCAAATTGCTTATCTAATTAAATTGGGACCTGGCTTTTGATGCCAACTGGGAAAAAGCCGAAGGATCACAGACGGCAATATCAGCCAATACTTTTCGATCCAATTCACTGCCGCTTAATTTCAATCCGTTTATGAATTTGCTGTAAGAGATGTCATTCATTCTTGCAGCCGCATTAATCCTGATGATCCAAAGTTTTCTAAAATCTCTCTTGCGGGCCCGTCTATCCCGATATGCATACATCAATGCCTTGTCGACACTGTCCGAGGCAGTCCGGTAAAGCTTCCCTCTCCCCCCCCTGAACCCTTTTGCAAGCTTAAGAACTTTATTTCTACGCCTTCTTGCCTTAAATCCTCTTTTGACTCTCATGTTGTCAAACTCCTCAATTCTCTGTATTCTTTAAATCAAACCGTAAAAAGATCTATCCATTGGGCAATAAACGCCGGACTTCCAGCATATTATCCTTATCAATGATCTGATCCTGCCTAAGAGATCTTTTTCTTTTTGTTGTTTTTTTAGTTAAGATATGGCTGGCGTGGGATTTTCTGAATTTATATTTCCCTGACCCCGTTTTCTTGAACCGTTTTGCAGCCGCTCTGCATGTCTTGATCTTCGGCATTGTCTTCCTCTCCTGTATTGCAATTTCAAAAAAGAGATGGTGGTATAATCAAAAAGAACTCCTATACCACCATACATTATTATGTATTTCAGTCCCTGCTGTTCTTACATCAGCTTCATATTTTCTAAGGAATCCGAATTATTTCGGACCCAAAAGCATTGTAATGAAACGGCCTTCAAATTTTGGGGCCTGATCGACCACTGCAAATTCCGCCGTCATGGCAACAATTTTGTCCAAAATTGCATTTGCCTGCTCCTGAAGCATAAACTCTCTTCCTCTGAAAACCATGGTAATCTTGACCTTATCATTCTTGCTGATAAATTTTTCAATATGATTGACTTTGGTTTCAAGATCATGGTCGTCTGTTTTGGGCCGCACCTTGATTTCCTTGATTTGGGTGCTCTTTTGTTTACGCTTGGCCTCCTGCTTTTTTTTGGTCAATTCGTATTTGTATTTTCCAAAATCCATTATCTTGCAGACAGGTGGCTTTGCATCCGGCGAAACCTCAACCAGATCCAAAGATTCTTCAGCAGCAGCCCTCAAGGCCTCTTCAATCAGCATAATGCCTATCTGCTCGCCGCCGGAACCGATGACACGGACCTGACTGGACCGAATCCCCCTATTCACATTTACCTGATCCTGCTTTCCTCGCTTAGTAGATATTCCACACCTCCTGCACCTACAAGATTCCATTTTTATGATGATAGAACAAGTATAACCCTGCGATTATAATGACATGCCCTAAAAAATGCAAGTATTATTTCTCTTGAATTGCTTTCGTTTTCTGTCCCAGGGTATAGGCCTCCAAATAACTGTTTTTCCAGTACAAATTCGTTTCATTAATGAAAAAGCGGGCAAAGAGGTCAAGGCTTTTTCCACGGAGCAGGCCAGGGACAATTTCAACGCCGCAATTTTTATATAAAGGTGGCAATCCGTTTAAATTACATCGTGTTCCGCCACCCATGGGATCTTCATAGGCATATACAATTTTCTTTATTCCGGACAGGATAATAGCACCAAAGCACATCAGGCAGGGTTCCATGGTAACATAAAGCGTTGTCTTTTCCGGTTCAAACCGGGTTTCAAGGGCCTCAAGAGACCTCAAGGCCCTTATCTCCGCGTGGTCGATTTCACTGAAAAAGGATTGATCCGATATTGTTCCCTTTCTTTGACCCACGGCTATAACATCCCCACCCTGTACGATCACGCAGCCGACAGGAAACTCCCCTCTGACAAATGCATCTGCAGCTTGTTCCAAGGCCAGTTCCATATAATATGCATCTTCCAAAATCAAATGTCCTTGCTCGATAAGGGATTTTTGAGCCCACAGTTTCCTTCTTTGGCGTAAACCGTGGGCTCCATAGTTCTTGCTTTTTTCACCAATACCTGTATTGTATTGAGTTTAATGAATTATTCAATATAAATGTATGGAAGCCAATAAAAAATCATATTTAATCGACGACTCTACGGACAGCAATCTTTCCATACGGGAGCAATTCCAGATCAGGGAAAAAAACTTTCTTTCTGAATACGGAACCCTCAGCACCCATGGAAAAAGGCGCCATGATGAAGACGATATCTGCAATATCCGAACGCCTTTCCAGCTTGACCGGGACAGGATCGTTTATTCCAATGCCTTTCGACGGCTAAAACACAAAACCCAGGTTTTCCTTTCCCCTTTGGGAGATCATTACCGGACCCGTCTCACCCATACCCTTGAAGTTGCCGAAATTTCCAGAAACATCGCCAGGGCCATGCGGCTCAATGAAGATCTGGCCGAAGCCGTTGCCCTGGGCCACGATCTTGGACATACTCCCTTTGGGCACGGCGGTGAAACAGCTTTGATCGAGGTGTATTCTCCTCATTTTTCCCATTCCAATCAAAGCCTCAGGGTTGTGGACTTCCTTGAAAGCAGGGGGAAGGGTCTGAATTTGACTCAAGCGGTCAGGGACGGGATACTCAAACATTCCAAAGGATTCGGCAATATCATTCCCTCCACACCCGGTGAAACCGCCGTTACCGTAGAAGGAAGAATCGTCAGAATTGCCGACATCATCGCCTATTTGAATCATGATCTTGATGACGCCTTAAGGGGAAAGGTTATTTGCCAGGCCGATGTTCCGGATATTTGCATTAAAAAACTGGGGAAAACCCATTCCCAGAGAGCAAGCCTCATGATTGAACAACTGGTTTACAACAGTGGGCCGAATAACGGGGAATTCCTTCTGGACATGGGCAAGGATACCTTTCATGCCATGACCATCCTGCGCAAATTCCTGTATGAAAAAGTGTACCGCTCACCAGCGGTCCATGAAGAATTTGTTAAGGCAAAAAATATTATCATCGGCCTTTACAACTACTTCATCCACCATCCGGACGCCTTACAAAGCGAGCTTGAAAAAATGGAAATGGCACCATGGGATCCCGCTAAAAACCCGTTGAAACGGTCTGTGTGTGATATTATTGCCAGCATGACGGACCGGTATGCCCTAACGCTTTACTCAAAAACCTTTTTCCCCAAACCCTTGGTTTGACCCTTTCTCAACAAGCACCGACATGAAGACATCCATTTTGATCCTTTATCAGTCCATGGACGAGACCTGGAACAAAATTGCAGCCCTATATCAATTTCAGTGCACCGGCTGTGAGGACAACTGCTGCAAATCCCTGTTCTTTCATCACACCCATGTTGAAAAGGCATATTTGCGTCACGGGTTTGAACAGCTTGGGTCGGACAAAAAAAATGAGATTCTGTCCAGGGCCGAGAACTACTGTCAACAGACTTTTATAAAAAATGAAACGGGCAAAAGCCGGAAAATCATGTGCCCCTTGAATGAAAAAGGCCGGTGTCTTCTATACCCCTACCGGCCTATGATATGCAGACTTCACGGCCTTCCCCATGAAATCAGGAAACCCGGATGTTCACCTTTGACGGGCAAGGGATGCAGCGCCGGCCGATTCGGTGACAAAGCCTATATTACCTTTGACCGGACCCCCTTTTATCAGGACATGGCCCGGATTGAGGCGGATTACCGGCAAACGTCAAAAAAAACCTGTAAGATGAAAGAAACTGTTGCCCAGATGCTGCTTTCACCATAATATTTTTTTTACATTTAAGATTTTGTCTGGTATACCTTCTTGCAAATCAAAACCAATGATATTGCAGGAAGGTATTTTTTTTGAATGGTTCGAAAAAAAGGAGCAGTATGGACGCACAGGATAAACGAATCGTCACCATCGGCGGAGGAAGCGGCCAGTTTGTCTTATTATCCGGATTACGGGATTTGGAAGATGCCCGGATCACTGCGGTTGTTTCCATGGTGGATTCAGGGGGAAGCACCGGCCGATTAAGGGACGAACTGGGGATCCTGCCGCCCGGAGATATCCTGAAATGTATTCTTGCCCTGTCACCCTATCAGAACGCCTGCCGGTCCATTCTTTTAAAGCGCTTCAAAAAGGATCGCCGGCTCAAGGGTCACAGTGCCGGCAACATGCTCTTGACAATGCTGTCGCGATACACGGGAAATTTCCCGGCCGGTGTTGCCGCCCTTGCTGAAATATTGGACGTGGACGGCACCATCCTCCCCGTTACCCTTGATAGAGCAACACTGGTGGCGGAATTGACCGACGGAAAGAGAATTTACGGAGAGGAGGCCATTGATTTGCCAAGGGGTACCCAGCGGGAACGGATAAGAGATGTCTTTCTTGTTCCCCATCATCACTCTTCGATTTCCGTATATCCACCGGTTCTGGAGGCTATCGAACAGGCAGATTATATTTTTATAGGGCCCGGGGATTTGTTTACCAGCGTGATTCCCAACCTTATTGTACCGGGAGTTAAAGAAGCGTTGCAGAGGACTGCTGCAAAAATTATTTTTATTATCAATATAATGACAAAATTCGGAGAAACCCATCATTTTTCCGGAAAAGATTTTGTTGTTAAGCTTGAAGAATGCCTGGGCCAGAAAGTGAACAGCATCATCGGCAACAGTGCAAAACCATCTCAGAGAATACTGAATAATTATTTGGAACAAAAATCAGATTTTGTTCTCATTGATTCGGCCGATTCCTTCTGGAAGGATCGCTCTTTGTATCTGACTGATCTTCTGGATACCCATGCCGTGATTGTCCGGCATGACCCCCAAAAACTCGCCTGCATGATACGGGGAATAATAGAAAACGGGGAGCCGGCAAGATTCTCATAAAAGCCTGAAACCTCTCAATCCAGCTCCTTTTTCAGATCCGAATCAAAGGACTCCTTTGGGCATGGGAGGCATTATCTCACCGCCGAGGACATATCCGCCGTCAAGCCGGATAACGCTTCCGGTCATATAGGGCGCATCCTTGATCAAAAACAGGATGGCTTTGACGATATCTTCAGGCCTGCCGGTCCGGCCCAGAAGAATGTGATCCACCAGGGATTTTTTTTCATCGGCCGTCAGAACCTCCCGCCATCCCCGGGTGTCTCTGGCATGGCGGCCGTCAAATATCCCCAGCATGATCTCATTGACCCTGATTGTGGGGGCACCCATGCGGGCCCAGGTTTCCGTCAGAGAAGAAATTCCTCTATTGGCTGCCGAATATGCGTCATTAAAAACAAGGGCTGCCGGGCCTGATCTGCCGACGAGGGCGGCAATGGAAGAAATATTAATCACCGCTGCTCCATCAGCTTTTTTCAACAAGGGAAAAACAGAGGAAAACACCCACCGCTTGGCCTTGAGTGTTGTTTCAATTTCAAGGTCCCACTGATCCTCGGTATATTCGCCATGAACCGCGGGCCACCCCCCCCTTTCTATATTATTGATAAGGATATCCAGATGCCCGTATTTTTTTTTGATTGCCGCTGAAAGGCGTTCGATATCCCGGATGCTTCTCAGATCCACCGTGAGAACCATATGTTCCACACCGGTTGCTGAAAAGTCATATTCCATCTGTCTGAATTCTTCCTCCCAGTCGTAACGGGTTAAAACAAGGGTTGCACCCTCTTTGGCCAGGGCGAGCCCTATCTCTTTTCCAATCCCCTTGACGGCGCCAAGGACAAGGGCAATTTTACCTTTAAGCGGCATAACCATCACTCCCCAAAAAACATTGGAATGCCGAATAAAACGTATTTGACCCAGGCAAGGCCGAAATCCAGAAGGGCCTCATCATTATTCCTGATTTTTTCCAAAACGGTTTTCGGGACTTTCAGGGCTTCCAACAAATTTTGGTTAAAAATCCGGGTCCGGAATTCATCCAGATCATATAAGGCAAGATAAAATTTGTCGGCCTGATTTCCTTCAAGCCTCCCAGGTAAAATTCTATTTTTCAGGCCGATCAGATCCATAAGTTTGTCGTTTTCTTCATTATGTGCTTGAAGATCCTGACCCTTAAGCCATTCTTGGACCGTAAGATCGCTTTTTGCCCCAAATCCTTTACAATGGGGTTCTTCGATCAAGGCAAAGAATTCTGAAATCTCGCCTGTTTCTCTTGATCTGGTAATGGCCCTTGCCAAAGGATACATGCGGCAGGAAGCAGGCCGATCTGTATAGACAGAACACCCTTCCGGCCTAACAAAAGGACAGGCATGCCCTGTCTCCGGGTTGGGCTTGAATTCCACCACGGGCAGGCCGGATTCCGGGCCGTTATGAAGCGAAGTATATTTTTTTAAAAAATCCTGAGATCCCATCGCCAGAGATCTTCTCAACCTCAAAACATCATAGGGTGTTAAGGCCTGATTCAAGTCCCTGCAGCAATCATTGAAACATTCATTTTCCGGCCCGCACCTGAAATTCATAAGGGTATTAAGCCTAATCGGCACCATGTCCTCAGGCATGTTCTATTTCCTTTTCTCGGTTAGATAGTTAACGATATCGTGCCGATCAAATTAGCAGGGTTTGACCCGAATTTCCAGCCTCTTTTTATTTTTAGATCCATACTATATCTTGTATGGGCTCCATGATAGGCTTAATATATCTAGATGGGCCGTAAACCAATGGAAATAAACCAAAACCCTGCCAAATCTTTTTTGAAAAATTCTTGACAAAATTAGTCTGAGAGTGCTATTCCGATAACATTTATGCCGGGCTTGGATCAGTATTGAATTGTTTTTGTATGATCCATAAGCGAGCTTAAGCATTAAGAGGCCGGACTGTATGAAGCACGGTCTGTTTTATTTAAATAGAATTTAGTGGCACAACGGTATTGTGCAATTTGATTAACTTAAATTATGGAGGTATTTTAAATGCCATCTTTTGTAATTGCAGAAAAATGTGACGGCTGCAAAGGTGGGGACAAAACCGCATGCATGTACATCTGCCCCAATGACCTGATGGTTCTTGATCCCAATGAAATGAAAGCTTACAACCAAGAACCCGATCAGTGCTGGGAATGCTATTCATGCGTAAAGATCTGCCCCTCCCAGGCAATTGAGGTTAGAGGTTATTCCGACTTTGTTCCCATGGGAGCTTCTGTTGTTCCAATGATGGGTACGGAAGACATCATGTGGACTTGCAAGTTCAGAAACGGCGTTGTTAAACGCTTCAAGTTCCCGATCAGAACAACTCCAGAAGGCGAAGCCAATGCATATGCTGACCTGAAAGGTAAGGACCTTAACAGCGGGCTTCTTTCCACACAGGAAGCCGACGGTTATGTTCTTAAAGCTCCGACCGAGCTTGCATAATCCTGACTGTTAACCATTTAGATTGATACTTTATTATAATTTTGGAGGTATAGAATGGCATTACCTAACAAACCTGCTGGAGAACTTAGAGCTGAAAGAGACCCAAAGGTTGAAAAAAGAGACGTTGATGTTCTGATCATCGGCGGCGGTATGGCTGCCTGCGGAACAGCATTTGAAATTACAAAATGGGCCGACAGCAGCACAAAAATTCTTTTGTGCGACAAAGCTGCCCTTGAAAGATCCGGCGCTGTTGCCCAGGGTCTTTCCGCCATCAACACCTATATCGGCGAAAACAAACCCGAAGATTATGTCCGAATGGTCAGAAACGACCTGATGGGTATTGTTCGTGAAGATTTGATCTTCGACCTTGGCCGCCATGTTGATGATTCCGTTCATTTGTTTGAAGAATGGGGACTTCCGGTCTGGAAAAAATCCGACGACGGAAAGAACCTGGATGGTAAAAAAGGCCTGAAAGCCGGTACCCTGAAGGGCGGAGCCACTCCTGTCCGTACCGGTAAATGGCAGATCATGATCAACGGTGAGTCCTACAAGAGAATCGTTGCCGAAGCCGGCAAAAAAGCCCTTGGCGCAGACAATATCCTTGAAAGATGCTTCATCGTTGAAATCCTCAACGACAAAGCTGATCCCACCAGAGTTGCCGGTGCAGTCGGTTTCTCTTTGAGGGAAAATAAAGTGTATATCATCAATGCAAAAGTTATCGCCGTTGCCTGCGGTGGTGCGGTTAATGTTTACCAGCCCCGTTCCGTTGGCGAGGGTAAAGGCCGCGCATGGTACCCGGTATGGAATGCCGGCTCCACCTATACCATGGCTCTGAGAGCAGGTGCTGAGCTTTCCATGATGGAAAACCGGTTCACGCCAGCCCGTTTCAAAGATGGTTACGGCCCTGTCGGTGCTTGGTTCCTACTCTTCAAGGCAGCTACGGTAAATGGTCTTGGTGAAAACTATGCCGCTTCTCCGGAATCCAAAGCAGAGCTTGAAAAATATGCTCCCTATGGAACTGCTGCCGTTACTCCGACCTGCCTGAGAAACCATCTCATGCTGAACGAGTACAAAGCCGGTCGCGGTCCCATCATTATGAAGACCTCTGCAGCCCTTGCAAAACTGGCTGAGACCATGGACAAAAAAGAGATGAAACATCTTGAGTCCGAAGCCTGGGAAGATTTCCTTGACATGTCCGTAGGTCAGGCCGGTCTCTGGTGCGCAACCAATACCGAACCTGAGAAAGTAGACTCAGAAGTCATGCCGACCGAACCGTACCTGCTCGGTTCACACTCCGGCTGCTGTGGTATCTGGTGCTCAGGCCCGGAAGAAGACTGGGTTCCGGCATCATACAAATGGGGCTATAACAGAATGACTACCGCTAAAGGCCTTTTTACGGCTGGTGACGGTGTTGGCTGCTCAGGCCATAAATTCTCTTCCGGTTCCCATGCTGAAGGCCGTATGATTGCCAAATCCATGCTGCAGTATCTGAAAGCTGAAGGCAGCAAAGTGACCGGTTTCAAAGAAACCGATCAGGAACTGGTGGACTTTGTTTACAAACCGGTCAGAAATTACCTGGACAACTGCAACTACACAACCGCAACAGATGTTAACCCGAACTACTGCAAACCCGCCGGCATGGCCCTTCGTCTGATGAAGATGACCAATGAATACGGTGGAGGTATCGGAACCTACTATATGACTTCCGGTAAAAATCTTGAAATCCTCATGGAAAAATTTGAAATGTTCCGTGAAGATCTTGATAAAATTGCCGCCGGCGACCTGCATGAACTTTTAAGAGCATGGGAAATCAACCACCGTCTCTATACGGTTCAGGCTCACTGCCGTCATATCCAGTTCCGTGAAGAATCAAGATATCCAGGCTTCTACTACAGAGGCGATTTCATGGGCCAGAATGACAAAGAATGGTTCTGCTTTACGAATTCTTCGTACAATAAAGCAACCAACGAATGGACCCTGAAAAAAGTACCGTATATTAAGATAATCTCCTAGTGTTAAAGCAATATCTTAGAGTACGTGCTTAGATAAAAATAACCTCCAGGTGCTGAAATATGGCGCCTGGGGGTTTTTTCAGATTTATAAAGGATTTGGTTTGCCCTGTCTCCTCTTTTGCAAGTGCAAAAAAATATTGTCTTTGCACTTGCAAAATAGGAGAGAGGATGCCAAAGACCCGTATATCTAACATTGGATGGATATTAAGATTTGGCAAATAAACAATCAAAGCATAATATAACCCAAATGCACGGAGGGACAGCATGACAACAGATAATTTGGCCCCGGTCAGCGGAAGCATTATGGTGGTTGGCGGCGGCATCAGCGGCCTTACAACTGCCCTGGAAGCTGCCGAAGTGGGGTATGAGGTATTCCTTGTGGAAAAGGAAGCCTCCCTTGGCGGAAGAGTATCCCAGTTAAAACACTACTTCCCCAAACTTTGCCCGCCAACCTGCGGACTTGAGATCAATTACAGAAGAATCAAGGACAACAAAAACATTAAGGTTTTCACGCTTTCCGAGGTACAAAATGTATCCGGATCAGCCGGCGACTATACCGTGACCGTAAAAACCGCACCCCGTTACGTTAATGAGAATTGTACAGCCTGTGGCGAATGTGCAAAAGTCTGTGAAACAGAAATCTCCAATGAATTCAATTTCGGTATGGATCGCAGAAAAGCAGCCTATCTGCCGCACAACATGGCCTTTCCCATGAGATATGTCATGGATCCTGCCATGAGTACCGACGACCGGGATAAAGTCAAATCGGCTTGCAAATATAGCGCCGTTGATTTTGACATGGAAGAAAAAACCATCGACCTGAAGGTCGGCGCCATTGTGTGGAATACGGGTTGGTCCCCTTATGATGCCACAAAAATAGACAACCTTGGCTTTGGGCGGTATCAGAATATCGTCACCAATATGATGCTTGAAAGAATGGCCTCTCTTAACGGACCCACCAGCGGGAAAATTGTCCGGCCTTCCGATGATAAAGCACCTGCAACCATCGCCTTTGCTCAGTGTGCAGGATCAAGGGATGAAAATCATTTGCCTTATTGCTCTTATATCTGCTGCATGGCCTCCCTGAAGCATGCCACCTATCTGAGGGCTCAATACCCTGAAGCAAAAATTTATATCTATTATATTGATTTGAGAACGCCCGGCAGAAAATATGAAAAATTCTATGCCAACCTCAAAACCGATAAGAATATTTTCTTTATCAAAGGCAAGGTCGCAGAAGTCAGCGAAGAGTCCGGAACAGGGAATATCACCCTTGTTGCCGAAAATGCCGTCACCGGAGAGAAAGCACGGCAGACAGTGGACATGCTCGTTCTTGCCACCGGTATGCAGCCCAATTGCGCCATTGACAAGCCCAATGCAGATTTGTCATTCAATTCGGACGGGTTTATTGTCAATGACTTTAAAAAAGGCGGCATGTTCGCGGCCGGCTGCGCCAATAAACCTGCTGACGTTGTAACATCCAACCAGAATGCCACAGGTATGGCCCTTAAGGCCATTCAGACCCTTGTAAGGAGGTAGAGGAGAATCATGGATAAGAAAAAATATGGTGTATATATATGCACAGGCTGTGGAATCGGTGATACCCTCGACATGGAATCTCTGGTCGCTGTTCCGGATGATGAAGGGGTAAATTGCACCACCCACCCGTTCCTTTGCAGCAAAGAAGGCGTGGACCTGATCAAAGCCGATATTGCCGGCGGAAAAGTCAATTGCATGGTCATCGGCGCCTGCTCCAGACGTGTCAATTTTGATGTTTTCCGTTTTGACGATTGCATTGTTGAGCGTGTCAATCTGCGCGAAGGCGTGGCGTGGCCCCATTCAAGGGAAACCTATCCCATGCTGACGGAAGATCAGAAGGACGATGAAGAACATTTTGATCCCGTTCAGATGAAGGCTGAAGATTATATTCGCATGGGTATGATCCGTCTTGAAAAGGTCAAATTGCCGGAACCTTATAAGACAGCCTCTTTCTCCAAAAAGATCCTGGTTCTGGGGGGCGGCGTAACCGGCATGTCTGCTGCGCTTGATGCAGCCAAAGCCGGATATGAAGTCACCATTGTTGAAAAAACAGATAAACTTGGTGGATATGCAGCTCAGATGAGGAGCCAGATGCCCGTGGTTGAACCCTTTGAATCCCTGAGGGCTCCTGTTGTTAATGATCTGGTTGCCGAAATCGGCAAATTTTCAACCATCACGGTTAAAACCGGAACTGAAGTCGCCCGTATTGCCGGTCAACCCGGTGAATTCACGGTAACGTTTAAAAAGCCGGGAGAAAAAATCCCCTTTGACGTTCCCTTCCCCCTGCCCGAAGAAATGAAATTTGATGACAAGGGAAAAGAACTGGATGCCGCCGCCCAGCATGTCAAATATCTTGCCTACAATGAAGGCAGGGTGGACATCCTGACGCTGGACCCGGACGGAGAACTTTATGGCGCGGTAATTCTGGCAGCCGGCTGGCGCCCCGACAAGATTGAAGGAGAGGCCTTTGCCCATCTGGGAATTGATCTTGCCGACGTCATTACCAATGATGAATTTGAAAAAATTGCTGCCAAAGGCAAAATTGTCAGGCCTTCCGACGGCAAAGAAGCTAAGAATGTTGTTTTCATCCAGTCTCCCGGTAAGAACGAGGACGATGCCGACTTTGAATATGCCGGTTCCGTCACCAGCCAGGTTGCACTGAAACAGGCAAAATATGTCCGGGAAGACTATAGCGACGGCAAAGCCTATATCATTTATCAGCATATGAGGACTCCGGGACTCCAGGAATATTTCTATAAAAGCATGCAGCAGGATGACGGCATTTTCATGACAAAAGGCGCCGTCACCTCAGTGGTTCAGCAAGGAAACGGCCTTGCCGTCTCCGCCGTGAACACGCTTCTGGGTGAAAATCTTGCCATCAAGGCGGACCTTGTTGTTCTTGCAGGCGGCATGGTGCCCGTGACCAAAGATGATCCGGTCATCAACCTTGCCTACCGGCAGGGCCCGGCTTTTAGAGACAATGAAATTTTCGGCCAGTATGCCGACTCGAATTATATCTGCTTTCCCTATGAAACCCAGAGGACCGGTGTTTATGCCGCCGGTGCCATTCGACGGGCCATGACCATTGAAGAATCCATGGAAGATGCAACCGGTGCCGCTCTAAAGGCCATTCAGTGTATTGAAAGCGCCAACAGGGGAATGGCTGTTCACCCACGATCGGGCGATATGACTTTTCCCGAGTTTTTCTTCCAGAGATGCACCCAGTGCAAACGCTGTACGGTTGAATGTCCCTTCGGCGCCCTTGACGATGATGAAAAAGGAACGCCCAAAGCCAATCCGACACGCTGCAGAAGATGCGGCACCTGTATGGGAGCCTGCCCGGAAAGAATCATTTCTTTTGCCGATTATACCATTGATTCCATCGGCTCCCAGGTCAAAGCCATCAAGGTTCCGTCAGAAGATGATTTCAGTGAGCCTCCGTTCCGGTTCCTGGCCCTCATCTGTGAAAATGACGCCTTCCCGGCCCTGGACATGGTGGGTTTGAACCGGATGGATTATTCTCCCAATGTCCGTTTTGTGCCGGTCCGATGCCTTGGCTCGGTAAATACCATATGGATTAAAGACGCTCTTGCTCAGGGCATGGATGGTGTTATCCTCATCGGCTGCAAACATGGTGATGATTATCAGTGCCATTTTATTAAAGGCTCCGAGCTGGCCGAAGTCCGTGTCAAGAAAATCGGTGACGCACTTTCAAGCCTTGCGCTTGAAGAAGAGCGCGTGGCTTTTGCAGAAGTTGCCATTGATGAATATGACAAACTTCCTGGAATAATAAACGCCTTTGTAAAAGAAGTGGAAGACTTAGGTCCGAATCCGTTCAAAGGCTTCTAATGATGACTATTTTTCAAAATAGTCGGGAGGTATCATAATGACTGAAAAATATCTTGCACAACCTGACCTGGGTTTCATTGCCCAGGTGAGAGGACTTGGCGGAGAAACACTTAAAAAATGCTATCAGTGCGCCACCTGTTCGGTGGCATGTCCCATTGCCCCGGAAAACAGTCCTTTCCCGAGAAAAGAAATGATTGCCGCATCCTGGGGCCTTAAGGACCGGCTGATTAAAAGTGCGGACATATGGCTCTGCCACCAGTGCGGTGACTGCACGGACCTTTGCCCGAGGGGGGCTGCTCCGGGAGATGTTCTGTCGGCTGTCAGGTCTGCCGCCATTACCGAGTATGCACAGCCCAAATTCCTTGCCAATGCGGTCAATGACCCTAAAAAACTGCCGCTTCTCATTGGAATCCCCGCCATCTGGTTTGCTCTTCTGGCGCTTATCACGGTTTATGGAAAAGAAACCATGACCAGCATTTTTAATGTATTCGGCATTTCCTGGTCCCATGCCCACGAAGGAGCTGAGCATGTCATTGCCCAGGCTGATTTTTTCTCAACCTGGTTCGTGGACATGACCTTTGTGCCGATTGCAACGGCTGTTGCCGTTATTTTTATTCTCAGCCTTAAGCGTTTTTTAACGGATATTCATGAGAACGCCGTTCTTGAAGGAAAAACCGATAAGATGTCTCTGGACTACAAAGCAATTCTCCAGGCCCTTGTCAAGGTTATTCCAATGGTTCTGAAACACGATAAATTCAACGAATGTGAATCCAACAAAGACAGAGCCACTCCCCATATGATGGTCCTGTATTCGTTTATCGGTTTATTCATCGTCACCAGTATCGGATTTGTTCTTCTTTATATCGCCCAAATGCCGGGGCCCTATTCACAGCTCAGCCCCATGAAATGGCTGGCCAATATTTCGGGTGTCGCCTTGGTCATCGGTTCAGGCCTGATGATTAAAAACAGGCTGGATAAAAAAGAAGAGCAGAAAACCTATTATAAAGACTGGTTTATCCTCGGCGTTGTTTTTTCGCTGGGCCTGACCGGTATGCTGACTGAAATGGCACGCCTTGCCCATATGGCCTATGTATCCTATTTCTTTTATTTTCTGCATCTGATTGCCATTTTTAACCTGTTTGCCTTTCTGCCGTTTTCAAAGATGGCCCATCTGGTCTACAGACTTACTGCCATGGCCTATGCTGAATATGGAAACAGAAAATAGCCGTTAACCCAAAAAACCTTTAAATGGGGAGCTGATTTTTTATCAGCTCCCCATTTTTTTCCCTTGCATTTTTTAAAATGACGTAATAATCCAATATAACAAAGACCCGAGGTTTCATGGGGTTGCTCTGCTTGAAAGTGTTTTCCAGGGCAAATTTTTCATAAGTATGTTGTATTAATACTAAGTAAGGAGGAAAAATTTTGGTGCAAGGAAAAATCAAATGGTTCAATTCAAAAAAAGGTTTTGGTTTTATTGAGCAAGAAACCGGAGAAGATGTGTTTGTGCATTATTCAGCCATTGAAATGTCCGGTTTCAAAACACTTTCAGAAGGAGAACAAGTACAATTCGAAATAGAAGAAAATGATAAAGGCCTCTCCGCCAAAAAAGTCGTAAAAGTTTAACCGTACCAGGCCAGGGGAGTTTTTTTCTCTCCCTGGCCTGGTTTTTTTTAAATTCCTTCCTTATTAAATTTAAAATTGAATTGTCCGTCTTTTCCAGCCAATACGGCTTCTTCCATCCCTGAATATTGTTTATCTCCATTTTTTTCCAGTATATATAAATTTATTTTATAAAAACTTAAAAAGTGTTGAAAAATTTCAATTTTTATATAAGATGGCAATTTTGAGAACCTCATTCAAATTACAAGGAGATAATTGAGTTGAACAAAATTGCCGTACTACCGGGAGATGGAATAGGACCTGAAGTCATGAAAGAAGCGATAAAGGTTTTAAAAACACTTGAAAGGTTTTTCGATTTCCAGTTTGAATATGAATTCGCAGATGTGGGAGGGGCGGCAATCGATCATCAGGGCAAAGCATTACCGGATTCCACCCTGGCCCTTTGTGAGCAAAGCGATGCTGTTTTATTCGGTTCCGTCGGTGGGCCTAAATGGGAACATCTGCCCCCTGAGCAGCAGCCTGAAAGAGGTGCTCTGCTTCCCTTAAGAAAGCATTTTGACCTTTATTGTAATTTAAGACCTGCCAAGGTTTTCCCAACACTTGTATCTGCATCGCCCTTGAAGCCGGAAATAGTGAAACAGGGATTTGATATTCTTTGCATCAGGGAATTGACCGGCGGCATCTATTTTGGGCAGCCCAAAGGAAGGGAAGGTACAGGCCCCACGGAAAAGGCCTATGATACCATGGTGTATTCACGATATGAAATTGAACGCATCGCCCGGATGGCCTTTGAAGCTGCCAGGAAACGCCGGCGTCTCGTAACATCCGTGGATAAGGCCAATGTTCTTTTTTCCATGGTATTGTGGCGCGAGACCGTCATAGAGGTCGCAAAAGAATTCCCGGATGTCGGCTTAAACCATATCTATGTGGATAATGCCACCATGCAGCTTGTCAGAAACCCTCACCAGTTTGATGTTCTTCTTTGTGAAAATATGTTCGGGGATATTATTTCAGACGAATGCGCCATGATTACCGGTTCAATGGGCCTTCTTGCATCCGCAAGCCTGAATGAAAAAAAATTCGGTCTTTATGAGCCTGCCGGAGGGTCTGCTCCGGATATCGCAGGAAAAGGCATTGCAAACCCCATAGCCCAGATTTTATCCGGAGCCATGATGCTGAAATATACCTTTGACCTCTCAAGAGCGGCCGATGCCATTGAAAAAGCCATTTCAAACGTCCTTGAAAAAGGAATTTTCACGGCAGATCTGACCGATGACAAAGCTCGGGCTGTAAATACCGTGGACATGGGAGATGCCATTGTATCGGAACTTGAAAAAACACTAAGCTAAACCCAGGCCTTTTAAAATAAAAACGGAGTGATCAGCTTTATACTGATCACTCCGTTTTTTATTGTGGCGGGAGTGACGAGACTCGAACTCGCGACCTCTTGCGTGACAGGCAAGCGTTCTAACCAACTGAACTACACCCCCGTAATCCGCATCTTCTGGTGGGCGATGCAGGGTTCGAACCTGCGACTTCAACCTTGTAAGGGTTGCACTCTACCAACTGAGTTAATCGCCCGAAAAACAAAACGACTTATAGCAATATTGAAAATGGGTGTCAAGCAAAAACACGCATAAAAATTCAGGAACGCTCACTATTCTTATATTACAAAAATTATAAAGGGCTTGCTTGCAAGCCGGTCGAATAAATGTTATATGGTAAACATCAATGACTTTGCAGCAATTCAATTTTTCACCTAAAATCTTGAATCTGTATGTTTGCTAGGTGTCCTGTTTGCCGGATACCGGCGACAAATCGTTAATTCTTTGTATTATATCTGCGTTTCTTCAAAGGAGTCGAGCATGGAGCCTGTAAAAGGATATCTTGAAATTATGGACAAGGGGTTTGGATTCCTGAGAAATATCGAGGAAAACTTTTTCCCCAGACCTGAAAACCCATATGTTCCCACCAGCCTGATTCACCGGCTGAATTTAAGAGAGGGCAGTTACATCGAAGGTATTGGAGAACAGAAAGGTCCGAACAATCCGAATCTGGCCCTGATCAGGGTTGAAACCATCAATGCCTTGCCAGTGGAAGAGTTTAATAAGATTCCTTTATTGCAGGATCAAACCAGTATCAATCCCTTTGAGCGGTATATGCTGAAGCAGAATGATACCGATACCATAGGGGCTGCCCTGGATATGATCGTCCCCATCGGCATGGGACAACGGGGTCTTATTATTTCACCGCCAAAATCGGGAAAAACAACGCTTTTAAAACACATGGCCAATTCCATTGTATTAAATCATCCGGACTCCAAGGTTTTTATTCTTCTGGTCGATGAACGGCCTGAAGAAGTCACTGACTTCCAGAGAGGCGTTAAAAATGCCCGCATCCTGTATTCTTCTGCTGATCAGCAGACCAGCCAGCATATGCGGATGACAAGGCTTGCCATGCATACGGCCATCCGCTGCGCTGAAATCGGCCAGGACGCCGTCGTCTTCATCGACTCCCTGACGCGTATGACAAGAGCTTTTAATGCAAATACAGACAGTTACGGCAAAACCATGAGCGGCGGGCTAGGCAGCAATGCCATGGAATTTCCAAGGAAAATTTTCGGTGCGGCCAGAAAACTGGAAAACGGCGGCTCCCTCACCATCGTTGCCACCATTCTGGTAGAGACCGGCAGCCGCATGGATGACATTATCTTTCAGGAATTTAAGGGCACGGGCAACATGGATCTCTTCCTTTCCCGGGAGTGCGCCGAGCATCGGATCTGGCCGGCCATCAACATTAACAAATCCGGTACGCGCAAGGAAGACCTCCTGATGGATAAAAAAGAGCTGGAAAAAATGATCGGACTCCGCAGGGCAGTGGCCACAAAGGATGAAAAAGCGGCAATGACGGAATTCATTTCCTTTCTTTAATCCATTCCGATCAAAGCAAGGCGTATTTTAGAACCTCTGACATATCTTCTGCATAAAGAATTTCCATCTGCTTCTGGATGGATTTGGGAACTTCACGGATATCCTTTTTATTTTCCACGGAAACAATCACCGTATGAATCCCGTTGGCGTGGGCAGCCAGCAATTTTTCCTTTAGCCCGCCCACAGGCAGAACCCTGCCGCGCAGGGTAATCTCTCCGGTCATGGCGATTTTTCTTGAAACGGGTTTCCCGGTCAATACCGATACCACGGCCGCACACATGGAGATCCCCGCAGAGGGGCCGTCCTTGGGGATGGCGCCTTCGGGCACATGAATATGGATATCCAAGTTCTTATAGAAATTTTCCTTGATGTTCAATTCTTTGCTGCGGGATCTGACATAGCTTACAGCGGCCTGGGCAGACTCTTTCATGACATCACCAAGCTTTCCCGTCACCAGAACACTTCCCTTGCCCGGCATGGTGACGGCCTCAATGGTCAAAAGCTCACCGCCTGCCTGGGTCCAGGCAAGGCCGGTCACGATCCCTACACGGTCTTCCTTTTCCATGGCGCTGTCCCGGAACTTGGGTTGACCCAGGTATTTTGCAATGGAACCGGCTGAAATAGTATGCTTTTTCCGTATATCCGTCTGAACGATTTCTTTTGCAATCTTTCTGAGGACAGATGAAATCTCTCTTTCCAGATTTCTTACACCGGCTTCCTTTGTATAATTCTTGATGACGGTATGAACCGAATTTCTTGAGAATACAACATCATCTCCGGAAAGGCCGTTTTCCCTCAACTGCTTTGGGATCAGATACCCATTTGCAATTTTTTCCTTTTCATACTCTGTGTAACCGGGGATATGAATCACTTCCATCCGGTCCCGCAAAGGTGCCGGTATATCATATAAGGTATTGGCCGTTGTAATGAAAAGGATTTCGGACAGGTCATAGTCCACTTCAAGATAATGGTCATTGAAATTCTTATTCTGCTCCGGGTCAAGGGCTTCCAGCAGGGCTGAGGAAGGGTCGCCCCTGAAATCCGCCGTCATTTTATCGATTTCGTCCAGACAGAAAACCGGATTGTTGTACCCTGTTTTTTTCAGGGTCTGGATGATTTTCCCGGGCAGAGCGCCCACATAGGTCCGCCGGTGCCCCCTGATCTCAGCCTCGTCTCTTACCCCGCCCAGGGATACCCTGGCAAAGGACCGGCCGGTCGCAGTGGCCACGGATTTTGCAAGGGAGGTCTTGCCGACGCCCGGAGGGCCGACCAGACAAAGAATCGGGCCTTTTATTTTTTTCACAAGAACCTGGACAGCCAGATATTCCAATATTCTTTCTTTGGGTTTCTCAAGCCCATAATGATCCCTGTCCAGAATTTGCTGGGCTTTTTTTAGATCAATTTTGGAATGACTTTTTTTAAACCACGGCAGGGCAATCAGGCAATCAATATAATTTCTGACCACTGTGGCTTCAGAAGACATGGGAGACATCATCTTAAGCTTTTCAAGCTCTCTTCTTACAACCGACGTCGCCTCCTTGGACATTCTTTTCTTTTTGATCCGGTTTTCCAGATCCTGAATTTCGCCCGACTCGGCATCCTCCCCCATCTCTTTTTTGATAGCCCTCATCTGCTCATTCAGATAATGCTTTTTCTGAAGTTTATCCATTTGTTCTTTTACCCGGCCCTTTATTTTCTGGGACATGGTAAACACTTCCGTTTCCTTTTGAATAAGCTTCAGCAGGAGCAAAAACCGATCCTCGATATTGCCGCTTTCAAGGAGCTGCTGCTTGTCGATCAGTTTGAAAGGCATTTGGGAGGCAATGGTGTCGGCATACCTGGATTCATTAACTGAAAGCAGCTCAAGATTCTTAAAAAAGCTCTTGGAAACGGTTCCGGCCAAATGGGTATACTGTTCAAAGGCCTCGGTCACCGTCCGTATGGCAGCCTCTTTTTCCTTTTCAGGCAGGGGCTCTTCAAGCACGGGAACATATTCCACAACAAGATACCCATCTTCATCCACGAGCTTTACAATCTTTCCCCGTTGCAGGCCTTCGACCAAAGCCTTGACGGTTCCATCGGGCAATCTTAAAAGCTGAGTGATCCTGGCTTCCGTGCCCACCTGAAAGATATCCGTGATATTGGGCTTTACCACCTCGGGATCTTTCTGGGTGGTTAAAAAAATTTTTTTATCGGCCGCCATGGCCTCGGATAAGGCTTTGATGGATTTATCTCTGCCGACAAAAACAGATGTGGTGATAAAGGGAAACAATACCATATCCCTTAACGGCACCAATGGAAGTTGTTTTTTTATGCTGTCCGAACCATCCTGGGAAAAAAACTTAGATATATTGATCATTAAATTTAAAACCCGCTAGATCTCAAGCCTGCTTTTTAGGTTGCTCATAGAGCAGGATCGGATCTTCTTTTCTGAGGACGACCTCTTCGCCGACAACGCATTCCCTGACATTCTCTTTTGACGGGATTTCATACATAATATCCAGCATGGTGTCTTCCATAATGGCGCGAAGTCCCCTGGCGCCTGATTTCCGTTTCACGGCTTCCTTGGCCATGGCAACAAGGGCCTCATCCGTAAACTGAAGATCCACCCCTTCGATTTTGAACAATTCCTGATACTGTTTGACAAGGGCATTCTTCGGTTCCGTCAGGATTTTTACCAGGGATTTTTCATTGAGTTCGCCAATGGATGTGATAATGGGAAGACGGCCTAAAAATTCAGGGATAAGACCGAATTTGATCAGGTCTTCAGGTTTGAGCCGTTCAAAGAGTTGCCCGATATTCTTTTCTTCCCTGGCAACGATCTTTGCGCCAAACCCCATGGTTTTCTTTGAAATCCGTCTTTCAATCAGCTTTTCAAGTCCTGTAAACGTACCCCCGCAGATAAAAAGGATATTGGATGTATCCACTTTCACATAATCCTGCTGAGGATGTTTTCTCCCGCCCTTTGGCGGAATACTGGCCACCGTCCCCTCGATAATTTTCAAAAGGGCCTGCTGAACCCCTTCTCCGGAGACATCCCGGGTAATGGACGGGTTGTCTCCCTTTTTTGAAATTTTATCTATTTCATCAATATAAATAATGCCTTTTTGGGCCTTTTCGACATCATAATCCGCATTCTGAACAAGGGAAAGAACAATATTTTCAACATCCTCACCAACATAGCCGGCTTCAGTCAAAGCCGTGGCGTCGGCAATGGCAAAGGGGACATCCAGAAATCTGGCCAGGGTCTGGGCAAGCAATGTTTTTCCGCAGCCGGTGGGTCCGATGATAAGGATATTGCTTTTCTGGATTTCGACGCCGTCGTTCTTCTTTTCGACAGAGGAACTCAACCGCTTATAATGATTATAGACCGCCACAGAAAGCACTTTTTTTGCCTGGTCCTGTTCAATCACATAGGCGTCCAGAAGTTCCTTGATCTGTTTGGGGGTTAACATATCCTTGATGCCGTGGGAGTCTGCTTTCTTTTCTTTTTCCTCATCGTCAATGATCTCACCGCACAATTTTATGCATTCATTACAGATATACACGCTTGGACCGGCAATCAGTTTTTTTACCTCTTTTTGATTCTTGCCGCAAAAAGAACAAAAAAATTGATCATTGCCTTCATTCTTACGGGCCATAATTATACTACTCCTTTGAGGAATCCTCTGTTTCGTCTTCCAACTCGCTTCTATCAGCCACTACTTTGTCCACAATCCCATATTCCATGGACTCTTTTGCCGACATAAAGAAATCCCGCTCCGTGTCTTCGGATATCTTTTTGATATCCTGACCCGTATGATGAGACAAAATTTCATTCAAGGTATCCCGCATTCTTAAAATTTCATTGGCCTGGATCTTGATATCCGTGGCCTGTCCCTGGGTGCCTCCTGCAGGCTGATGGATCATAATCCGGGAATTGGGCAAAGCAACCCTTTTGCCTTTTGCACCGGCAGCCAGCAGAAAGGCTCCCATACTGGCGGCCTGACCGATGCAGACAGTGGCCACATCCGGCTTGATATATTGCATGGTATCGTAAATGGCAAGCCCTGCACTCACCACCCCGCCCGGAGAATTGATATAAAAACTGATATCCTTTTCAGGATCTTCCGACTCCAGAAATAAGAGCTGGGCAACGATCAGATTAGCAACTTCGCTATCAATGGCAGATCCGACAAAAATAATCCTGTCCTTTAAAAGGCGTGAGTAAATATCATAAGCACGCTCACCTCTGTTGCTTTGTTCAACAACCATTGGGATTAGAGGCACAATTCAACTCCTTTGTTTTAAATTCCTATTCGCATTTGCCAAAACAGCCAAATGTTTTATTTTTCCGATGTATCCGCAAGTTCTAAATTTGTATCGGCAGCACCCGGTTCAACATCAATCAGGTTTCCTTTATCTATTATAATATCAACGGCCTTTTTTTCAAGCTGGGTATGTTTATAATATGCCAGTTGTGTCTGATCCCGGTTAAAATAATTTTTAACGGCTTCAACCGGCGCATTCATTCCAACGGCCATTTCCTGAAAGCTTTTTTCAAGTTCCTCATCGGTCAATTCAAGCTTTGACTGGGTAATGATCTTGTCCAGGATGATATGTCTCCTGGCCTGCTTTTCAGCCACATCCCGGTACTGGGTCCGGATGATGTCCCTGCTCAAACCGGCTTCTTCCAGGCTGGTATTGTTTGCAGCATAGGCCTGCTCCGCTTCCATGATAATGCCGTTGATTTCCCCTTCGATCATGGCTTCCGGCACTTCAAATTTGCTCTTTTCCAGAAGATTTTGAAATATCTGTTCGGAGAGTTCATGTTTTACCCTCTGGGCGTATCCCTTTTCAAGATTCTGCCGGATAGACGTCCTGACCTCGTCCAGGGTCTCAAATTTTCCCAGGCCTTTCACAAGGTCATCGTTCAGCTCAGGCAGAATCTCTTCCTGAATTTCCTTTAATTTGACCTTATAGACAATGGTCTTGCCTTTCAGGTCTTCCATATAATAGTCCTCGGCATAGGGCACTTCGATCTCAAGATCCTGAACCGGAATGGCCCCTGTCAGCTTATCAGAAAATTCTTTGGGCAGAGCGCCACGGCCGATCCCCAGAAGGTAATTTTCAATCTTCGGTGTCTTATCATAGGGGACGCCGTTCAAAAACCCCTCATAATCAATCAGAACAAAATCCGTATCCTTTACCGGGCGGGGTTCTTTTACGGTTTCCTTTTTGGCCATGGTCTTCTGAATCATGAAAAGCTGGCCTTCCACCTCGGCATCGGATACCTCATATTTGGTCTTTTTCAGGGCCAGCCCTTCGAAATCGATATCCTCAAGTTCAGGTTTTATCTCCACCGTAATATCAAAGGCATATGCTTTTTCAGGATCTAATTCAGGGGGATCCAATTGGGGGCCGCCGACAATATTCAGGTTATGTTCTTTTATGGCATCCAGAAATGCCTCCTGAATCAACCGGGGGGCCACATCTGAATGAACATCTTTTGAAAATTTGTTTTCCAGCACCTTCCGGGGAATTTTCCCTTTCCTAAACCCTTTCACATCCGCTTTTTTCTTCAACTCGTTATATGCTTTATCGAGTTCTTTGGTAACGGTCTCTTTGGGGATTTCAAAAGAAAGCACTTTTTTTACACTGCTCTTGTCTTCAATTTTTATCTGCATGTCACCGTCCTGTAATAAATCCTTTTCAATTGAATAATATTTAAAACACTATTATAAATGATCAAAAAAATCGTAATCCATTAATTCCATTGCATAACAATAGTATTTCACAAAGTCTGTTAAGATACCTCTATTCCATAAAAGTGTCAAGAAAATTGCCGGAACCGACATTTATATACGTGCCGGTTTTTAAAATGACTTGCCATAAAAAGATGGAAATGATATCTAACTCGCTCATATCAGATAAAATCGGCGGGGCGTAGCGCAGCCTGGTAGCGCGCCTGCTTTGGGAGCAGGATGTCGGAGGTTCGAATCCTCTCGCCCCGACCATCTTAACAATAAAGGCTCGAATATAATTTTCATCCATATTTTTAATGATCGCCGCCTATGGTATTCTTAACCTGTATCGTTATCGTATCTATTTTCTATTATCTTCAGACGGATGGTCTTGTTTATATCATCATCATCGCTGTTGTTGCAGAACTCGTGAATATTTTCATGACCCAGACCCTTGTCAAATCCGTTGAAAAAAAAGCGGCTACACATTTCGGGAAAATAATCGACAATCAAAAAGCAAGAATTACCGGGCAAAAAAAGACGATTAAAGAACTTGAAGATATCCAGGAACAGTACATAAACAAAATCTATAAAGCAAATTTAAAGATAAAAGAATATGAAGAAAAATTAGGCATTAAGGAAGAAGAGGGCTTTGTTAAATCCAATGACATATTACCCCCGCAAATTCCTTCCCCTGCCAAAGTGGATCTGCCTCAACAAACGGGCGCCAAAGAATTTATTGATCTTCCGTCAGGGTCCAACAGAAAAAAGCTGCCCTTTTAAAAACTCCTTCTTCACAGAAAGAGTTCATTCTTTTAAGATTTTGATTCTTACGATCTGACCCTGTTTGTTAATGTATGCCACACCTTTTGCAAGGGTCCGCCGGGATTCGGGCACAATGATATCCACTTTTTCTTCATAAAGCACAGTTGACGAGATTTCCTCTGCCCTGGGTTCTGATTCCTGTTTTGGTATGGTGACATTTTCTTCTTCAGATTTTGGTGTAGATTTTGGGCCGGCTTCTCGAGCAGAAAATTTTTCAACCGCCACATGCCGGGCTTTATTTCTCTCTGAAATCAGGTCTGATACACCTGAGTAATCCTCTTTTTTCTCTTTGTCCTCTGTGCAGGCCAAAGCCAAAAAGAAAAACAGCAAACAAACAGAATATATCAATTTACCTGGTCTCATTCATTTTATTCCCTTTTGGCCTTACACTCCCTCCACCGTAAATCGGCGGTTCAACCGCATGGTGGTAAAGAGACCGTATACGTCTTTTGTGACATTGATCACTTTCAATTTTCTGCCGGCTTGGTTCAACGTATTGTGAGCGGCGATAATCACACCGATGCCGACCGAGTCAACCATTTCAACCCCTGCAAGATCAATTACAAGTTCCGAAGAAGAGTCATTGATCACGGAAAGCAGCTCATTTCTAAACCCTTCGGCCATTGAAGCCACAATATCCATTCCTGGTTTAACAATTGTCTGATCTCCCTGGTTTATTATTTCGCTCATGCCATTCTCCTGTGATAAAGATTTTTTGTCTTGTCGTTAATCGTGAGGATATCATCAACACCTTATATAAAGACAACCCGCATGAATTTACTATACCAAAAATTAAAACTTGTTCAACCGATATTTTCAATTCGCTGCCCGACGGATAAGAATAAATAGGCTTGAAAAAAAGAAGTGATCCGGTTATATATACTTCTTCCGGCCGTGCAGACCGGAAGCGGGTTATTCTGATCGGTCGCCTCGTAACAGAAGGCCACGAACCTCGTCAGGTCCGGAAGGAAGCAGCGATAAGTGATTTCTTTTGTGTCGTGGATCGATCCCGGTCACGCAATTTTCCGCAACCCTTCTGCCGGCCGGATCTTTTCTTTAAGACCCTTTTCTTTTATGTCTTGACATGCTTTCAAACAGACTTACTTTTCTGCCATAATTTGTTGGACCATAAAATTATCACTCTTGTTGAACTAAGGGAAACGTGGACCAGGAGAGGAAATTGGCAAAAGAAGATAAAAAAAAGAAAGAGGATCGAAAAATTAAAGGTTCTCCCCAAAAATCATCCGAGGAACTTAAAGCCGGCGAAAAAGCCGAAATCGATCTGGCAGACAAGGCTGAAAAAAGTGAAATAGATGAGACCGATGTCCTGAAAGAACAGCTTGCTGCTGAAAAGGACCGATTATTAAGACTGTCCGCTGAATTCGAAAATTATAAAAAAAGAAAACAGCGTGAAATTGATGAATTTAAAAAATTTGCCAATGAAACCATTTTCCGGCAGATCCTGCCGGTGGTGGATAACCTTGAAAGAGCCATTGCGTCTGCAGAAACAAACTCAGGCGAAGGGGCGAATCTGCTGGAGGGTATCAAGCTCACACATAAGGATATTCTCAAACTGCTTGAAATGTTCAGTGTCAAGGTTATTAAAGCAGGGAACGAACCCTTTGATCCGAATTTTCACCAGGCCGTCACCCGGCAGGAAACGGATGAATTTCCCGAGAACACCGTTACGGCAGTACTTCAGAATGGCTACCTTCTTCATGACAGACTTATCAGGCCGGCCATGGTTGTTGTCTCAAAAAAAATAGAAAATGGAAAAACCATAGAAAATTAAAGATATCTTGGAGGGTATATTATGGGTAAAATCATCGGAATAGATTTAGGAACAACCAATTCATGCGTAGCAGTTATGGAAGCCGGCGGAGAGGTGAAAATCATTACCAATGCCGAAGGTGGAAGGACCACCCCGTCCATTGTCGCCATCACCGAGGCCGGGGAACGGATTGTGGGCCAGATCGCCAAGCGCCAGGCCATCACCAATCCTGAAAATACGGTATTCGGTGTAAAAAGATTGATCGGCCGCAAATTTAATTCCAAAGAAATACAGACCGATATCCCTAACCTGCCCTATAAAATCGAAGCCGCATCCAACGGCGATACCCGGATCAATATCAGGGGAAAGCAATACAGCCCTGCTGAGATTTCTTCCTTTATCCTGTCCAATATTAAAAAGACGGCCGAGGATTACCTGGGTGAAGAGGTAAAGGAGGCCGTTATTACGGTTCCCGCCTATTTTAACGACAGCCAGCGGCAGGCCACCAAAGATGCCGGTAAAATTGCCGGTCTTGAAGTCAAACGAATCATCAATGAGCCCACTGCTGCATCTCTCGCCTATGGGCTGGACAAGAAAAAGGAAGAAAAAATAGCCGTATTTGACCTTGGCGGCGGCACCTTTGATGTTTCCGTCCTTGAAATCGGTGACGGCGTATTTGAAGTTAAATCAACCTCAGGAGACACCCACCTGGGTGGAGAAGACTTTGACCTGAGAATCATCAATTATATTGCCGATGAATTCAGAAAAGATACGGGAATTAATATCCGGTCGGACAAGATGGCCCTTCAACGCCTCAAGGAAGCGGCTGAAAAAGCCAAGATGGAACTTTCCACATCCACGGAAACCAGCATCAATCTGCCCTTTATCACGGCCGATGCCTCGGGCCCCAAACATCTTGATGTCAAACTGACCCGGGCCAAACTTGAATCCCTGGTTGCAGATCTTCTGGATAAACTGGAAAAACCATGCCGGGATGCCTTGAAAGAGGCAAACCTGGGACCCGCCGGAGTGGATGAGGTCGTCCTGGTGGGCGGTATGACCCGTATGCCCGCTGTCCAGGAACGGGTTGAAAAAATATTCGGGAAAAAGCCCCACAAGGGCGTCAATCCGGATGAAGTTGTTGCCATGGGTGCGGCTGTTCAGGCCGGTGTTCTCCAGGGAGATGTCAATGATGTCCTTCTTTTGGATGTCACCCCCCTGTCCCTGGGGATTGAAACCCTTGGCGGTGTCATGACCCGGCTCATAGAAAAAAACACAACCATTCCGACCAAAAAAAGCCAGGTGTTTTCAACGGCCGCCGACAACCAGCCCGCCGTCTCCATCCATGTGCTTCAGGGCGAAAGGCAGATGGCGGCGGACAATAAAACCCTGGGCCAGTTTGAGCTGGCCGATATTCCACCGGCACCCCGGGGCGTCCCCCAGATTGAAGTCACCTTTGATATAGACGCCAACGGCATTGTCCATGTTGCGGCAAAGGATAAGGCCACAGCAAAACAGCAGTCCATCCGCATCACGGCAGCCAGCGGCCTTTCCGAAGATGAAATCAACAGAATGGTAAAAGATGCCGAACTCCATGCCGACGAAGACAAACGGAAAAGAGAGCTGGTGGATACCAAAAACAGCGCCGAAGCCCTCATCGATCAGACCCAGAAAACCTTGAAAGAACATGGTTCTAAAGTGGATGAAGCGACCCGGAAAACCATTGAATCTGCTGTTGAAAATCTGAGGGTAGCCAAGGAATCGGATAATGTGGACGAGATCAAACAGAAAATCGAAGCCCTGTCCCAGGCCTCCCACAAACTGGCGGAAGTCATGTACCAGCAGGCTTCCCAGGATGGCGGCCAGGGTGGACCGGGTGCCGGACCCTCGGCCTCGCCCCAGGATGATGATGTGGTGGATGCAGATTTTGAAGAGGTCAAAAAAGATAAATAAAGGGTTATAAAACCTGTTGAATATAATCCTGCCGTAATTTATAGTTCACGGCAGGATTTTTTATTTAGCTTAAGGACTGCCCATGATCATCACGGAAATTTTGGCCCGGAACGCCTGGATGTATAAAGACAGAATTGCGCTTGTGGAGCGGGCTCCGGCCATTGACACCAGAAGGGCCATAACCTGGGAGCAGTTCTTTCGAGCATCCAATAAACTTGCCAACAGCCTTGACCAATACGGGATACAAAAGGGTGATAAAATCGTGCAGTTGATGACCAATTGCCTGGAATGGCTCCCCATTTATTTTGGTATTCTGTCAACCGGAGCCTGGGTGGTGCCCTTAAATTTCAGGTTTGAATCCGACAAAATCCTGCTCTGCACCCAGACGGCCGAAGCCAAGGTTTTCATCTTTGGCGAGGAATTTATCGACCGGATCGAAGCGGTTAAAAAGGAGCTGGAAACCCATGTCCGGCTCTGGATCTATACCGGGCCGCCATCCTCCTGCCCGGCTTGGGCCCTTCAGTATGAATCCTTTATCGAAACCGCACCGGGTGAGTCCCCCCCAAAGGTCGAACTCTCCATAGATGATGACGCGGCCCTGTATTTCACCAGCGGAACAACAGGGAACCCCAAGGCCGTCCTCTTAACCCATAGAAATCTTGAACATGCCTGTTATGTGGAACATGCCCACCACAGCCAGACCATAGACGATGTTTTTCTGTGTATCCCGCCCCTGTACCATACCGGAGCCAAGATGCACTGGATGGGCAGTTTCCTGGTGGGCGGCAAAGGGGTTCTCTTAAAAGGGGTCAGCCCCCGGTGGATCATTGAAGCCGTGTCCGAGGAAGGCTGCACCATTGTCTGGCTCCTGGTGCCCTGGATCCATGACATCATCATTGCCGTTGAAAATAAGGACATCGACCTCTCAAAATTTACCCTGTCCCAATGGCGCCTCATGCATGCCGGTGCCCAGCCGGTTCCGCCCAGCCTCATCGAACACTGGAAAACCTATTTTCCCGGCCAGGATTATGACACCAATTACGGCCTCACCGAATCCACGGGGCCGGGATGCATTCACCTGGGGACGAAAAACGCCCACCGGGTTGGTCCCATCGGCCTGCCCGGATTTGACTGGGAAGCCAAAATTGTGGACAAAGACGGTGAGCTTCTGTTTGGCAATGAGTCCGGTGAACTCATCATCAAAGGTCCCGGCGTGATGAAAGAATATTATAAGAATCCCGAGGCCACGGCTCAGACCCTCACGGACGGCTGGCTGAAAACCGGGGATATCGCCCGGTATGACAAGGACGGGTTGATCTGGCTGGTGGACCGGAAAAAGGACATGATCATCTACGGCGGGGAAAATATCTACCCCGTTGAAATTGAAACCTTTTTTCTGAAAAACAGTAAAATAAAGGATATTGCCGTCATCGGCATCCCCGATGACCGGCTGGGGGAAATCCCGGCGGGCATCATCAGTGTCAAGCCGGGCTGCATTCTCTGTGAAAGCGATATCCTGGAATTCCAGCAGGAGCTGCCCCGCTACAAACACCTGAGAAAAATCTATTTCGGAGATGTTCCCCGGAACCCCACCGGAAAAATCGAAAAACCCAAACTTCGCAGAATTTATGCGGACGACAAGAGAAAAGACATCAAAAAGCTGCTTGAATAAAGGCAGATAAAGGAGTTCGGTTGAAACGATCATACAAAAGGATATTAGGGATATCGGCGGCGGTTCTTCTCATGGCCGGCCTTTTTTCCGGCCTTACTGCGGCAACTGAGCCTGAAAACGCCCAGGAAGCCGTCCTGTCCGCCATTGAAAAAAAATATGCCGGAAAAAGCTTTGAGGCTTCATTTTACCAGATCTCAAAGCTGGCCGCCCTGGATATCACGGAAAAGGCCTCGGGTAAAGCATCCTTCAGCCATCCCGGAAAAATGAAATGGGAATACCTGGAGCCGGAGCAGCATGAAATCATTACCAACGGCAAATCCCTGTGGATTTATCGGCCCGGGGAAAACCAGGTCATGCAGGGATCGGCGGAATCCTTTTTCAAAGCCGGGGCCGGGGGGGCTTTTTTATCGGATATCGCCCTGGTCCGGAAAAATTATATCATTACGATAAAAGACATCACCGATGAGTATACCGAGCTGGACCTGGCCGCCAAAAACGAAACCCCGGACATCTCTCTCATTGTGATCCGGGTGTCCAAAAAAACCAGTGACATCACCCGGATTGTCACCCGGAATGCTTACGGGGACACCACCCTGTTTGAATTCAATGATATCCGGTTCACATCCATTGACCCTTCCCGGTTTGAATTCACCGTGCCCAAAGGCGTCAATGTGGTTGACTTAGAATAACCTTGACCAGAAGGTGCATCATGAAAGACAAAATCAAAGCCCTTGCAAAAAAAAGAAATGCCGTCATACTGGCCCATAATTACCAGCCCCCGGAAATCCAGGACATTGCCGATCTTTGCGGAGATTCCCTGGAACTGAGCATCAAGGCCTCCAAAACCACGGCCGATATCATTGTGTTCTGCGGGGTCCATTTCATGGCCGAAACCGCCTTTATTCTGTCTCCGGACAAAACCGTCCTCCTGCCGGCCCCGGACGCCGGATGCCCCATGGCCGACATGGTTGACCCCGTGGCCCTCAGAAAAAAGAAAAAGGCCCTCGGCGGTATTCCGGTGGTCACCTATGTCAATTCCTCCGCCGCAGTCAAGGCCGAGTCCGATATCTGCTGCACCTCGGCCAATGTGATCAAGGTGGTTGACAGCATACATGCCCCTGAAATCCTCATGACCCCGGATAGGAACCTGGCCCTCTATGCCGCTTCCCGGACATCCAAAATTATCCATCTCTGGGAAGGCTTCTGCCCCTTTCACAATACCTTGACGGCAGGGGATGTCATCAAAGCAAAAACCGCCCACCCGAACGCCCTTTTCATGGCCCACCCCGAATGCCCGCCCGAGGTGCTGGCCCTGGCCGATGAAATCCAATCCACCTCGGGCATGATCCGGTTTGCCGGAGAATCGGCCCAGACCGAATTTATCCTGGGCACGGAAAACGGGCTGCTCTACCCCATTTCAAAGGCCCATCCAAAGAAAAAATTCCACCCGGCATCGGAAAAAATGGTCTGCCCGGATATGAAGAAGATCACCCTGGAGAATCTTTTTGACTGCCTGGAAACGCTGTCGGGCCGGATCACCGTTGCCGAGGATATCCGCAAAAAGGCCCTGGGCGCCGTTCAAAGAATGGTTGAGCTTTAATAAAAAACAAAAGGATCAGAATCAAACAAGGGCCTTGATAATATCAAGGCCCTTGTTTTTTATCATCTTACCACCAATGTCTAGGACATGGCATCCAGGGTTTCATCGGAGATATCGGCATTGGAATAAAATTTCTGGACATCATCCAGATCGTCCAGGACATCCATGAATTTGAGCATCTGCCCTGCCTCTTCGCCTTTCAGCTCCGTCAGGGTCTGGGGAATCATGGTGATTTCCGCTGCCTCGAATTTGATATTGGCCGCATCAATGGCGTCCTTGACCGCGTCAAAGTCTGCCGGGTCCATGATGATATCAAAGCAGTCGCCTTCATCCTTGATATCCTCGGCCCCTACCTCCAGGGCTACCTCCATCAGGGTTTCCTCTGTGGCATCTTTTTTATTGACGGTGATGAGGCCTTTTTTATCAAACATCCAGGCCACGCATCCGCTGGTGCCCACATTCCCCCCGGCCTTGCCGAAGGCATGGCGGACATCGGCAATGGTCCTGTTGCGGTTATCCGTCAGGCATTCCACCAGAACCGCCACCCCGCCGGGCCCGTACCCTTCATACACGATCTCTTCATAATTGACGCCCTCAAGATCGCCGGTCCCCTTTTTAATGGCCCTTTCATAGGTGTCCTTAGGCATGTTCTGGGATCTGGCATTGATCAGGGCGTGCCGAAGCCTTGAATTGGCTTCTGGATCACCGCCGCCCATGCGGGCCGCCACGGTAATCTCCTTGATCAGTTTGGTAAAGATCTTACCCCGCTTGGCGTCGGCAGCGCCTTTTTTATGTTTAATGGTTGACCATTTGCTATGTCCTGACATGAATCCTCCTCGGTTAATTCTTGAATTTTGCTATTATATATATTTCTTTGCTTTGTTTTCTGCAACTATCGGGCTTAAATATTTTGCTCTCTTTAAATGTTGATCTGACCTTTTTCTGAAACTCCGCGAACTCATTTCCCTGGAAGATTTTACAGACAAAATGGCCCCCGGGCCCGAGGTATTTTTCCGCTACGGTCAGGGCCATGCAGCAGAGTTCATAGGATTTCATGGCATCCACATCTTTTCTGCCGCTGGTGGAAGGAGCCATATCGCTCAGGACCACATTGAACCGGGTATGGTCATCCAAAAGAGCCGAATGTTCAAGATTCAGCACATTCTCCTGAACCGCCCGTGCATTTTCCGGCAGGCGGATGTCCACGGGACTCAGATCCAGACCCAGTACCCGGCCCCCGGCCCCCACGGTTTTGGCCGCGTACAAGAGCCAGGAGCCCGGGGCGCAGCCCAGGTCCAAGACCTGATCGTTCTTCTTCATGACCTTGAATTTATTCTGGATCTCCTCAAGCTTATACACGGACCGGGCCGGATAATTTTCCGCCCGGGCGCGCCGGGTCAAATGATCTTCCCACTGGTTTTTCGGATTGGTTTTCATGGTTGTCTCGGCCCTTAGAACAATACGTCCATGGCATCTTTCAGATAACGGATGCTTTCAAAACTCATGCCTTTGATCTTTGAAAGCTGCTTCACCATAGAGCCGGGCACCAGGCACCGGGAGAATCCCATTTTCGAAGCCTCCCTGATCCTGGCCTGGATATGGCCCACGGCCCGGATTTCCCCGGTGAGGCCGATCTCTCCCACCAGGGTGGTCTTGTTTTCCACAGGTTTGTCCAGAAAACTGGAGGCCAGGGCCGCGGCAATGGCCAGGTCCGCCGAGGGCTCCACGATTTTCACCCCGCCCGTGACATTCATGAAAATATCCAGCCCCGAAAGATTCATCCCCAGTCTTTTTTCCATCACGGCCACGATCAGGGATACCCGGTGGTGGTCCAGCCCCAGAATGGTGCGCCGGGGGGTCCCGAAACCGGAAGTGGACACCAGACCCTGGATCTCCACCAGGATGGGCCTGGACCCTTCCATGCAGGCCGTGACCACGGAGCCGGGCGAAAGGGTGGACCGCTCCGACAAAAAGACCGCCGAGGGATTGGGAACCTCGGTGAGCCCCTTTTCATTCATCTCGAATACGCCGATCTCGTTGGTGGGGCCGAACCGGTTCTTGACGGCCCTGAGGATCCGGAACACATGGCTTTTGTCCCCTTCAAAATACAGGACCGTATCCACCATATGCTCCATGATCTTGGGTCCTGCAATGGCCCCCACCTTGGTGACATGGCCGATGAGAAACACCGGGATGCCCGTGGTCTTGGCCAGTTTCATGAACTGCATGGCCGCTTCCCGGATCTGGGTCACGCTCCCCGGCGTGGACGCCACGTCCGGGTGAAATATGGTCTGGATGGAATCAATGACCAGGGCATCGTATTTTTGGCCCTCCACCATGGCCAGGATGGAATGAAGATCCGTTTCCGACACCACGTACATTTGATTTCCGCCGGAATCCAGCCGCTTTCCCCGCATGGAAATCTGGCGGACCGATTCTTCCCCGGACACGTAGAGGCATTTTTTACCCGTTCCCGATAGCCGGGACAGAACCTGGAGCATAAGGGTAGATTTCCCGATGCCCGGATCACCGCCGATGAGGATCACGGACCCGTCCACAATCCCCCCTCCCAGGACCCGGTCGAATTCCCCCACCCCGGTCCTGATCCGGTCGGTGTCCTCCACGGAAACAGAGTCGATGAGGACGGGCTCCGCCACCAGGGCATGACCCTGTTTTTTGGACGCGCCGGAAAGGATGCGCTCTTCGACAAGGGTGTCCCAGTCCCCGCACTCCGGGCACCGGCCCATCCATTTGGGGGCCTGGCCCCCGCAGGCCTGGCATCTGAATGTAAATTTATCCTTTTTGATCACCGGGGTTCCATTCCAATTGCATTATTTTCCATAAAAACCCGGGGATCATACCATCAAACCGGGGCAATATCAAGATTCGGAAAGCCGGGGTCCCGGCAGGGTCGACGGCAGGGATATCCAGCCGTCATGAAAACAGGGAGGGGCACAGGAAAATAAGATTATATGGTCAGATTAATGATCCCGCCCTTGCCTGCCATCGCTTCGAGCTCAACGGGCTGAGCCGCAGGCTGAACCACGGGGGGCTGCTTTTGCAGCCCGGCGGTTTGCTCAACCAGGCCGAGCAGGAGTTTTGGCATTTCCATGGCCTTTTTCATGGCATAGGTGGATGCACCGCTGTTTGTTCCGCCGATTTCCATATTCATCTCCTTTAATACAAGTGATCCCCGGTTTTCTCAAAACTGCCTTACGGACCCGTATCATCCCATGAAGCGGGTTTTGTTTTTAATTTCATCCTATCATAAGGGTTTAAAAAAAGAATTTCAAGCCGCCTGTTTAAGGACAAAGGCCAGGGAGTTCCGCTCACTGGATTCCATGGGTGTCCGCTATTTTAATTACATAAATTAATCCCGAAAAATATTTACAAGCAAAGATAACGCTGATATGGATTCAGAAACCGGACTTCTGCACCCCTGGGCCTGGAATATTCAATTTGAACCCGATGTCCGGCGACAGGCTTTGACCTGATGGTATTCTTTTTTAGCTCTTACGTGTGACCTTTAGGTTATCAGGGAAAATTGACCTGATAATAATATGGTTTGCCGTTAGGATAGGAACCATACATGGAAGAAATTCATCAAATCATGAGTCGGTATGATGAAACATATGTTACCAAAAGCTTGGGAACCGTAGAAGAGCTTAACGAGTTCACAGGTACATTTGTCAAAGATGTTGCCGAGATATATGATTGTTTAACCAGAATTCGTAATATAGAACGAAACCCCAGTGGTTTTTCTTTAGATGATGCGCCCATACTTGGCCTGTTAACAAGGATATGGAAACTTTTAAAAGAAATAGTAGTTTACTATCAAAAAGATAATGCTGAAATAATAGGCATCTTGGAGAGGCCTTTAATTGAAGCGGCTATTACTGCTCAATATCTTCTCCGAAGTGACAAACTAGTTATTGAGGACTATCGCAAGTGTTCTTATAAAGACCGGTTAAGGATTCTTCGTGAGATGAAGTCAGGTTCTCATTTCTATGATACGAAAGCGGGCAAGCGACTTTTAAATTCAGTTCTAGAAAAAATGGAGCTTGAAGGATTTACTCAAAATGATTTTTCTGAACAAAAAAGGAATAGATGGAAGTTACAAGGGAAAACATTTTTTGAGATCTTCAAAGAAATCGAAAATGAAGATCTATATAAGTATTCATATGGGATTATGTCTGAGTCTATTCATGGTTCGTGGAATGAATCAATGGATTGGGGGTTACAAAAAAATGATGACAAGACCTTTTCGGTCTTCCCTTTCTATCATCCTGCTGATGTTCGCTTCATTTCTCCAACTATTAGGTTTTGCAACGATCCTTTCAGAGGATGGCTTAAAAGAATAGAGTGCGAAGACAAATATCTGACAGAAACCCTAGATTGGATTGAAAGGGTTAATACAAGAATTTATGTGATATATGATCAGAAATACGATGGGGCAAATGGTTAACAACAGAATCTGTGATCGACTGAAAAGCATACCGGCTATTTATTTTAAGCGTTATGCCTCTCTATGAAGGTGACCCAGTGGGACAACATGACGCTCAGCAAGTGTATTTAAACGGACACCAGATTACTGACCATTACCATCGGGCCCCGGAGTTTCGTAGAAAATTTTGTGCTGAATGCGGAGCTGAGACGATCCATAAATGTCCTATTTGCAACCATGAAATAAAAGGCGACTATCGCGTCGATGGATTTGTGGCCATAGGGTTTCAAACCCCAGTACCAACCCATTGCGAGAATTGTGGCCATGCTTTCCCTTGGGCCGTAGCCAAGATCAAATTCGCTGTCCAAGCTGCCGAGAAGTCAGAAATTGATTACTTTGGTATAGTCGAAAAGATTTGCTCACGATTTCATCTCGTTGCAAAACAGATGAAAACACGACATGCAGACAGAGATAGTTTGCATGTCAATGATGAATACGATGCTCAAGATTTGCTACACGCTCTTTTGCATATCTACTTTGATGACATCAGGCCAGAGGAATGGATGCCCAGTTATGCAGGCCGGTGTTCTCGTGTCGATTTTCTTTTAAAAGATGAAAAAATCATCATTGAGGTTAAGAAGACGAGGCAAACATTGAAGGCAAAAGATGTGGGTGTGGAATTAATTATTGAACTGAACCGCTTCGCGGAAGTGGCACAATCCCCAGTATTAATCCATCTATCAATTCCCATTTACTCTCAATAAATTTACAATACCTCCTAAGGCCTGTCGGTCTGTTTACCATCAATTTATTTCAAGGAGGTATTGCAATGAAGAA
>JAMPXP010000027.1 GCA_023701135.1 Desulfobacula sp.
CTCCTGATCTGATCATCCAGGGTTTTTACCCTGGGCGGCAGAAAACCGCTGAGTTTGAGTTTCTGCCGTTCTTCTATGGTAAAGGCAGGCCCTTTGCTGATATTGTTAAAGCGAAGAACGTCATAGCCCTTAAGATTGATCTGAACCCCCAGGGTTTCTCCGAACTCGCCGTATTTAAACTCGTAATGATTGATTTCCATAGCTAAAATGTCCTCGGTATCATTTCTTTATATTCTGTGTTGAAAAATGTGGGAATAAATATATCATAATTGGTCATGATTATATAAAAAGAGCAAAGCCATTGGAAATCGGAAGTTTTCTGAATTGCCTGTAAGAAATACTCTTATTCCGGCACAAGACCCGATGCCTCTAAAAATTTTCTCACCGGGGATTGCTGTGGATTTCCCATTTGGGGTGTGATATACACGGATTTATAGACAAAATCGTTAACCCGTCCCGGCTATGGATACCATGAAAACAATGAAAGCACTGGTGAAATCAAAACCTGAAAAGGGCCTGTGGCTGGAGGAGGTTCCTGTTCCCGATATCCGCCACAACGAAGTTCTCATCAAAATCCTTAAAACCGCCATCTGCGGCACCGATGTCCATATTTACAACTGGGACAAATGGTCCCGGGCCACCATTCCCGTGCCCATGCACATCGGCCACGAATATGTGGGAACCATCGAAAAAACCGGATCCCATGTGGTCGATTTCAAACCCGGCGATCTGGTCTCCGGGGAGGGCCATATTGTCTGCGGCCATTGCCGCAACTGCCTGGCCGGCCGGCGGCATCTGTGCCGCGACACCAGGGGCGTGGGCGTAAACCGGCCCGGCGCCTTTGCCGAATACCTGGCCATCCCGGTCACCAATGTCTGGTACTGCAATAAAACCATTCCCCTGGATGTGCTGGCCTGTTTTGATCCCCTGGGCAATGCCACCCACACGGCCCTTTCCTTTGATGTCCTGGGGGAGGATGTCCTCATCACCGGCGCCGGGCCCATCGGATGCATGGCCGCCGCCATTGCAAAGCATTCCGGCGCAAGGTATGTGGTGGTCACGGATATCAATCCCTATCGCCTGGACCTGGCCCGGAAAGCCGGGGCCACCCTGGCCGTGGATGCCACAAAACAGAACCTGGCCGACATCCAGAAGGAGCTGGGCATGAAGGAAGGCTTTGATGTGGCCATGGAAATGTCCGGCAGCCCGGCGGCCCTGAATTCCATCCTGGACAATATGTGCCATGGCGGCAAAATCGCTCTTCTGGGCATCATGCCGGAAAAAACCGAAATCGACTGGAACAAGGTGGTGTTCAATATGCTGACCATCAAGGGCATTTACGGCCGGGAGATGTATGAGACCTGGTACAAGATGACCAGCATGATCCAGTCCGGCCTGGATATCTCCCCCCTCATCACCCACCGGTTCCCTTACACGGAATTTGAAAAGGGCTTTGAGGTCATGCGGTCCGGTAATTCGGGCAAGGTGATCCTGGACTGGGATTAAACGGTCATACCCGGTACCATCTTCCGGAGAATTATACTTGAAAACCAACTCGGTATGATTTATTGTCATACCAAGAGGTGATTACAATGGCAGCATCAAAAATAGCAATTACAATTGACGACAAGACGCTCAAACAGCTTGACCTTCTCGTTAAATCCAATTTCTTTGCAAACCGCAGCAAAGCCATCCAGCAGGCGGTGAATGAAAAGCTCATGCGTATGGAAAAAAGACGCCTTGCCAAAGAGTGCGCCAAACTCAACCCGGAATTCGAACAATCCCTATCCGAGGAAGGTTTTTCATCGGAACTGGAAGAATGGCCGGAATATTAAGGGGTGACATTCATTGGGCCGATCTGAATCCGGTCATTGGCAGCGAACAGGGAGGCCTTCGCCCTGTTCTGATTTTAAGCCACAATGTGTTTAATGAGAGATCCGGCACCGTTATTGCCGTGGCCATCACCAGCCAACCGCAAAAGGCAGGCTACCCTTTGACCATGGAGCTTGTGGATACAGAACTTCCAAAAAAATCCTGGGTAAAAATCAGCCAGATTCGAGTCCTCTCTACCCAACGTATCGGTAAAAAGACAGCAAAAGTATCTGATGAAGAATTGGCCCTCATCATTGACGGTTTGAATGAAATAATCGGAGATTAAAATGAGCACTGACAAGCTTGACCTTTCCCTTGCACGGGAACTGGATTCACTGAAAGCGGAAGGCCGGGCCAAAGCCCCGGAAAGGATCATAGAGGCCTATATTCCGGCCAAAGGCCCCAAAGGCCCGCGGTATAAGCTGGCCGGAAGCGATAGGGAATTTATCCGGCTCAATTCCAATTCCTATCTGTCCCTTTCCCAACATCCCGGTCTTGTGGCGGCAGCGGACCAGGCCACCCGTGAATTCGGCGTCGGACCCGGCGCGGTCCGGTTCATCGACGGCACCTTTATCCATCACGTTGCCCTTGAAAAACGGGTGGCGGCCTTTGTGGGAAAACCGGCGGCCAAAATCTTCAATTCCGCCTATACGGCCAATTGCGGGCTGGCCCTGTCCGTTTCCCATGCCAGAACCTATTGGATAGGAGATCAGCTCAATCACAACAGCATTATCCGGGCCATGCGCATCAGCAATATCCCCAGCCAGAACAAGGCGATTTACAAACACAATGACATGGCCGACCTGAAACGATGCCTGGATGAAGTGCCCCGGGATATGGAGCGGGTGGTGGTCATCTTTGACGGGATCTTCAGCATGCGGGGGGATAATGCCCCCATCCATGACATCAATGCCCTGTGCAAAGCCTGTGATTCAACATTCAAAGACGGGGTCATCACCGTGGTGGACGATTCCCACGGCATCGGGGCCTACGGGGATAAGGGGCGCGGCACCCCGGAGTATTGCGGGGCCTCACCGGACATCATTGTCGGCACCTTTGGAAAAGCCTTTGGGGTGAACGGCGGGTTCATTGCAGGGAGCCCCACCCTCATCGAAACCGTTCGCCAGAAGGCGGATACCTATATTTACACCAACCCCCTGAGTGTTGCCGACTGCGCAGCCGCAGTAAAAGCCCTGGATATCTGCGACAGCCAAGAGGGGCGGATTTTACTTGAAAACCTCAGGCAAAGAACCGCCCAATTCCGCCGGGGCCTCTCAGACCAGGGCAGGGAATCCATTCCCGGCCCCCATCCGGTGGTGCCCCTGATGGTGAGAGACACAAGCAAAACCCACGACCTTGTCAAATATCTGTTTGATCATGGGGTCCTGGTGGTGGGACTGACCTTTCCCGTTGTTCCCAGGGGGGATGAGACCATCCGGTTCCAGATCAATGCCTGTCATACAACAACAGATATTGAATATATTATTGAATTATTAAAAAATTTCGCATAAGGTAATCCACAGGTCGGCATACAAAAATCAGGAGCCTTTATGGATCCTCAAAGCATTCTTGAAAAGAAAAAAATCCTGGTGGTGGATGATGAACCGGATGTCCTGGATACCCTTGAAGAACTGCTGTATATGTGCGTCGTGGACAAGGCCGCCGGCTTTGATGAAGCGGTCCGGTTATTAAGAAACAAAACCTATGATGCAGCCATCCTGGATATCATGGGGGTGAAAGGCTATGATCTTTTAAAAATAACCCATCGGCTTGATATCCCGGCCCTGATGCTGACGGCCCATGCCCTGACCCCGGACAATCTGAAAATTTCCATTGAACAGGGGGCCGATGCCTATGTGCCCAAGGATAAACTGGCCGATATTCCCCTTTATGTGGCCGATATTCTGAATGCCCGTCAGGAGGGCAAAAGAACCCATGTCCGATGGTTTTCCCTGTTGAAACCCATCTTTGACAAATTGTTCGGTGAAAACTGGCGAAAAAAAGACCGGGATTTCTGGGATAAATTTGATGAAAAGCAGATGTCGGCCAGGGACGATATCCAGAAAATGGATTAGGCCCGGCAAAATCCTCCTAAAGGGGGATTTTCACTATAAATTCAGCACCCTTCCCGTCATTGGAATTCAAATTCATTTCGCCTCCCATATCCTTTAAGAGCACCATGACACCGGCAAGGCCAAGGCCGTGACTTTTGATGGCGTTGTCCAGGGAAGATCCGGTGCTAAAATAGGTTTTGAAAATTTTCTGGTGGTCCGACGGCGGAATTCCCCGGCCGTCATCCCTGACGCATAAGGTGAGCAGTTTTCCCTCAATGCTGCCGGCAATCTCCACAAAGGCGGCCTTGTATTTGAAGGCATTGGTCACCAGGTTCCGCAGAATCTGCCGGACCTTGGCTTCATCCAGATGGACCACGGTTTTCCAGACCTTTGAATCAAAGGCCAGCTTGACCCCGAAATCCTCCACCACCCGGCAAAGCTCCTCATAGGAATGGACCTTCCGGATCACGTCCACTGCGGCCGGATCGGCAAGGTCGAAGATTTCAACCAGGACCGTCATCACCAGGGAGGAAACATAAAAATCCCGGGTGATCATGACCCCTTCCCTGGACCGCCCCAGTTCCAGCACATCATTGACCAGCCTCTGGGTGGTCAATGCATTCCGGATGATCCGTTTGAGTACCTTGATTTGTTTTTCCGTCAGGGGGCCATAGGTGTCCTGACGGTTCAGGAGGGATTTGGCCCCGGCATCAATCACTGAAATGGGAACCTTTAAATCGTGAATCAGGATCTCTGTTTTGATGGCAGTATCTGGCATTTGTTTCTTTTACCTTTAAAATCCTTGCAATTCCAGTCAATGATTTTATATAGTGGTGCCGATTGAAACACTCCCGGCTGATTCGGGCAAAGACCGTGTACGATCTTTAAAATCATAAAAGTTGTTATACGAGGATCATTCAATCTTGTAAAGTCTTTTGGAGTTTTATTTATGAAGAGCAGTGACGCTTATGTTTCCGAACTGGAAGCCAGGATCAAAACACTGGAAGAAGAGAATCGAGTCCTGGGCAATATCCTGTATAAAGCACCCATTCCCATATTCGTCCTGGATAAAAGCCATACCATCACCCATTTTAACCAGGCCCTTGAAGAACTCACCGGGCTTTCGGCCAAAGACGTCATCGGTACCCGGGAACAGTGGAAAGCCTTTTATGCAGAACCCCGCCCGGTCATGGCCGACCTTATTATCGACCGGTCCTCCGATGAAGAGATTGTCGAACATTACGGATTGAAATATGACCGGTCCTCCAAGGACAAGGAAAGATTTGCAGCCACGGATTTTTTTCAGGAACTCAGCGAACAAGGGAAATGGCTTTATTTTACGGCCTCAGCCTATACCGACGGCAAGGGTGAAATTGCCGGGGCTGTTGAAACCCTCCAGGATGTCACAGAGGAAAAGCTGGCCTTAAGGGAAACCAAGGAACTTTACCGGATCTACCGGAAAATCCTTGAATTTGTTCCCTACCCTATTGTGGTCTATGATGACAACGGACTTGTATCCTATGTCAACCCCTCTTTTTCAACCACTTTCGGATGGAGCCTGGATGAATTGAAAGGCTGCCATGTGCCCTTTGTTCCGGAAGCGCTGAAAGCTGAAACCGGCCGGATGCTGGATAAATTCCGGGAAAACAAAAACCTGACCCGCTATGTTACCCAGCGCCTGACAAGGACCGGCAAGATTCTGGATGTTGTTCTCTGGGCTGCTTCCCATTCGGATTTAAAGACGGAATCCACCCAGACCTTTGTTCTCTTGAGGGATATTACCGAAGAAAAACGGCTGGAAGCCAATACCAAAACCATCATGAGGATCAGTGCAGTGCTTCCGGAATACCCGGAACTGGAAGACCTCATGACCTATATTTCAAAGGAAGTCAAAGCCCTTTTAAACACCGAAGGGGCCCTGGTCCTCCTCTATGATGAAATCCGGGACGAGCTGTTTTTCAAAGGCGGGGCCTATGATGATTCCGATACGGACAGAAGAGCCAAGACCTTCCGGTTTCCGGCCTCCTCCATCCTTGCCGGGGAAATCATCAAAACCGGGGAATACGCCCTGGTCAACGATGCTGAAAAACTCACCAAGGATTATCCCGAAAGGGAAGAACGGCTGGGGTACAAAACCCGGAGCCTTCTGGAAGTGCCCATCAAAAGCGATGACCGGATTATCGGGGTGCTCTGCGCCATCAATAAGAAACAGAATCCATTTGATTACCATGACATGGAACTCATGAGCATGATCGCCGGCACCTGTGCCATTTCCATTGAGAATGCCAGGTTCTCGGAAGCAGTCCGGGATGCCTACCGGGATGTGGCCTCCATGAACCGGGCCAAGGGCAAGGCCATCAACCACCTCTCCCATGAACTGAAAACCCCGGTGGCCGTGCTGACGGGCTCCCTCCAGATCCTGAAGAAAAAACTGGAATCCCTTCCCCAGCTCAAGGTGGAGGCCACCCTGGGCAGAATAGAAAGAAACCTGAACCGGATCATCGATATCCAGGATGAGGTGGCCGATATCATGGACGACAAGACGTATTCGGCCCAGACCCTGTTGCTCAGGATGTTCGAAGCCTGCCAGGACGAACTGGAAACCCTGATCCAGAAAAATCTGGGTTCGGATCAGCTTGAACAATCGGTCAGACAGCTCATTGATGATAAATTCGGTCCAAGGACCCTTGTATTTAAACCCATTCATTTCGCCGATTATTTTAAAGACCTTTTTTCCGCCCTCAAACCTCAATTTGAATTCAGGGATATCCGGATCCAAACCACCATTGATGACGACCTGTCCGTTATTCGCCTGCCCGAAGAGATCATCTCCAAGATGATGACGGGGATTATCAAAAACGCCGTTGAAAACACGCCGGACAAAGGCAGGATTCATATTTCCATGACGAAAAAAGATTCAGGTGTGCTTTTCAGTGTTCATGATTTCGGGGTGGGTATTGAGAGCGATGCCCAGAAACGCATCTTTGAAGGCTTTTTCACCACCCAGGAAACCCTTTTATATTCCACCAAGACACCCTTTGCCTTCAACGCCGGCGGAAAAGGAGCAGATCTGCTGAGGATGAAGATCTTTTCCGACCGCCATGGATTCGTCCTGAAAATGGATTCCCAGCGGTGCCGGTTCCTTCTGGAAAATGAGGGGTCAACCTGTCCGGGGGATATCGAAACCTGCGGATTCTGCAAGAGCATTGACGATTGTTTGGGTTCAGGATATTCAGTTTTTACAGTATTTTTCCCGGCAGAAAAAAAATAAAAAAAGTCTTTGACAAACCCGGACAAATTAAATTAATAGAGAGTATGAATTAAGACTGAGCGCTCGTTTGGTTTGCACACGCTTAAGTAGAAGTTGAGTTCCTAAAAAAATTGCCAGAAATGAATTGAAAAGGAGTCATGCTTCATGGACAGTCTTCACACCCTGACCTGTTTTGACATCTTTGAAAAAAATGCCCTTTATAACGGCCCGGCCTGTGCAGTTCACTGGAACGACAAAGATATCACATATGCTGATCTTTTCATGCAAACCGCAAAACTGGCCGGCGGTCTTAACCGTCTGCGCCTCCCTGCCCAAAGCAGAATCGCCGTCCTGTGTAAAAATCATCCGGTTTTCTTCCACCTTCTGGGTGCCGCCTCTGCCCTTAATCTGGTGCTGGTGCTCATCAACAGGCGCCTGAGCCGGGATGAAGTCTTTCATATCGTTGAGGACACAACACCGACGGTGATGGTCTGTGACGCTGAAATGGCGGATCAGGCCAGAGAGATTGCAAAATCCGCCGCCTGTATCCAACACTGTTATGTGGTGGATGAAACGGATTTTTCAGCTCTTTACGATTCCTCCCCGCTTCAAGACACTTGTCCTGTAGGACCCAAAGACCCGTATCTCATTATTCATACGGCAGCGGTCCAGGGCAAGCCCAGGGGGGCCGTTCTCTCCCAGGAGAACGTCCTTCTTTCCAACCAGCAGATTATCCAGACCTATGGCCTTGACCGAACCAAAGCCTATCTGAACATATTGCCGCTGTTTCATATCATGGGGATCAATATGAGCCTTGGGACCCTTCAGGCCGGCGGTAAAAATATTTTACAGGAAAAATTTGATCCAAAACAAACCTTAGCCCTTATCCAGGAACAAAGCGTCAATATTTTTGGTTCCTTCCCGCCCATATTATCCAACCTCATGGACGCCATGCAGGACGGTAATTTTGATCTTTCAAGCCTTGAAATCGCAGCTGGGCTTGAAACGCCTGAAACTGCAAAAAAATGGGAGTCCTGTACCGGTTCCAAATTCTGGACCATGTACGGACAGACCGAAACCTCAGGCCTGATCACCTTTGCCGAATATTTTAAAAAACCAGGTTCGGCCGGTGCTGTATCAGCGCTTGCCAATATTCGAATTGTCGATGAAGTGGACACCCTTCTGCCCACAGGCGCCACCGGAGAAATAGTCGTCCGGGGCCCCCTGGTGTTCCAGGGATACTGGAACGCAGAAGAGGTCAACGCCCTTACCTTCAGAGAAGGCTGGCACCATACCGGAGACCTCGGGATGCTGGATACAGACGGCTTTTTATTTTTCAAAGGCCGGAAAGCAGAAAGAGAATTGATCAAACCCGGTGGAGAAAATGTATTTCCTGCAGAGGTGGAAAAAGCCATTCTCAAGCATGAGGCCATTCGAGAAGTCTGCGTTTTCGGTGTGCCTGATCCCAAATTCGGGGAAGGCATTAAAGCGGTCTGCTCCCTCAACCCCGGCAAAAGCCTGACCAAAGAGGACCTCATTGCATTCTGCGGGACCCTCATTGCAGGCTATAAAAAGCCGAGATATGTTGAATTTGTGAAAGAGCTGCCCAAGGCTGAAAACGGCGTCATCGACCGGCAGAAAATAAAAGCGGAATTTGCCTGAAAACAATCTGCTTTTTTACGAACAGGGTTTTTGTCTTGACACTAAAAGACTGATTTATTAAGGAGGTTCATTCGATCGGTATTGTCAATCCGTTTTGTTTTTCCGGGAAGCAGGTTTTCTTTAATCCCATTTAAAGAATTTGGATAATATATGGCACAACTCACAGTTTCAGACGTTACACTTTCTTTTGGCGGACTCAAGGCGCTGTCCGAGGTCAATATGACCATCGAGCCGGGTCTGATTACCTCTATCATCGGGCCCAACGGGGCCGGCAAAACCAGTATGCTCAACTGCATATCCGGATTTTACCACCCGACCCGGGGCAATATCTTTTACAAGGATAAAAAGCTCACCCATGCTTCCCCCCACGAAGTCTCCAATATGGGCATTGCCAGGGCTTTCCAGAATCTTGAGCTTTTTTCCGGTCTCACGGTTCTGGACAACCTTCTTTTAGCCCGGCACCAGAACCTGAAATACAATTTTATAGAGGCCGTTGTTTTTTACGGCAAGGCCTCCCGCGTTGAGGCCGAAAACCGGGCCTATGTCGAGGACATCATTGATTTTATGGAGCTGGAGCCCTACCGTAAAAGCCTGGTGGGAAACTTAAGCTACGGGGTCCAGAAAAAAGTAGAGGTGGCCCGGGCCCTGACCCTGGCTCCGGATATCCTGCTCCTGGATGAACCCATGGCCGGAATGAACCAGGAAGAAAAAGAGGATATCGTCCGGTTTGTCCTGGATATCCAGAAGGAGCGGGAAATCACCGTGGTGCTGGTGGAACATGACCTGGGCGTTGTCATGGACATTTCAGACCGGATCTATGTCCTGGATTTCGGCGAGGTGATCGGCTCGGGAACACCTGAAGAGGTGGCTCAGAATCCCAAAGTAATTGAAGCTTATATTGGAGAGGGTTAAACATGACTGACAACAGACACCTGCTTGAATACTCCATCCCCCAACTGCTTCGATGGCGGGTCAAAACCAGCCCCAACCGTCCGGCTCTCCGGGAAAAGGATTTCGGGATCTGGAACACCTATACCTGGCAGGATTATTATGATCATGTCCGGAAAACCGCCCTGGGCCTCAGAGCCATCGGCCTTGGAAAAGGCAGCACCATCGCCCTTATCAGCGATAATATCCCGGAAATCCTCTTTGTGGCCATCGGCGCCCATTCCATCGGGGCCGTGTCCGCCGGTATTTATCAGACCAGCATGCCCCATGAAATCGCCCAGATCCTTCAGTCCCTGAAAGTCACGGCCGTGTTCTGCGACAACCAGGAACAGGTGGACAAGGTGCTGGAGGTCCGGGACCAGATCCCCAATGTGCAAAGGGTCATTTTTGAAGATCCGAGAGGCATGCGGGGCTACCGGTCCGACGACTGGTTCATTGACATCCGGGAATTGTACCGGCTGGGGGACCTGGAGCATGCCAAAAACCCGGCCCTGTTTGAATCCCTGGTGGACCAGGGCAGGCCGGATGATGTCTGTCATCTCTGCCTCACCTCGGGAACCACGGGTCTTCCCAAGGGCACCATGCTGACCCATAAGAATTATATCAACATGGGGGTCCAGCTCACCGAGGTGGACCCCCTTGAACCCACGGATGAATATGTCTCCTTTTTGCCCTTTGCCTGGATCGGCGAACAGATGAATTCCTTCGGGGTAGCCATGGCCGCCGGCATCACCCTGAATTTTCCGGAATCCGTTGAAACCGCCATGTCGGATTTAAAGGAAATAGGGCCCCATTTCATGTTCGGGGCTCCCCGGATTTATGAGACCATCCGGTCCCAGATCTGGCTGAAGATCGACCAGTCCTATTGGCTCAACAAGCTTCTCTATAATTATTTCATCAAAATCGGGATTAAGGCCGCACAGTACAGGATGCGCGGCAAATCCATGCCCCTGGGCCTGAAAATCACCTCCTGGCTGGGCAAACAGTTTATTTTCAGGCCTCTTGTCAACCAGATCGGGTTTTTACGCCTGCGGCGGGCCTATACCGGCGGGGCCGCCCTGGGTCCGGAACTCTTTACCTTTTACCAGGCCATCGGGGTCAATTTAAAACAAATTTACGGCCAGACGGAAATCGTCGGAATTGCCTATATGCACAGGGACGGAGATATCCGGCCGGAAACCGTGGGCAAACCCCTGCCCGGAACCCGGTGCAAGATTTCTGAAATCGGAGAAATCCTTTCCCAATCCGATTCCGTCACCCCAGGATATTTTGAGCTGCCGGAAAAATCGGCAGAGCTCCTGGAAGGAGGTTGGCTTCATTCCGGGGATGCCGGATTTATTGACGAACACGGCCATCTGGTGGTCATTGACCGAATCTCCGATGTCATGCACAATAAAAAGGGAGACATGTTCTCTCCCATGTTCCTTGAAAACGCCCTGAAATTCAGTCCCTATATCAAGGAGGCCGTGATCTACGGCAATAAGGAGGATTTTGTGGCCTGTCTGATCAACGTGGACCCCATTGTTGTGGGCAAATGGGCTGAGGACAGAGGGATTTCCTTTACCACCTATATGGACTTGTCCGGCAAACCGGAAGTGGCCGAACTCATCATGGAACAGGTCATTGACGTCAATTCCAGGGCGGAAAAAGAGCATTTCAAAATCAAACGGTTTGCCCTTCTTTATAAGCTGTTGGATGTGGATGACGGGGAACTCACCAAAACAGGGAAAATCCGCCGTAAATATGTACAGGAAAGATACCAGAACCTGTATGAAGCCCTTTATGACGAAACGGTGGACAAAAAAGATGTGGAGGCTTCCTTCCAGTACCAGGACGGGCAATCCACCAAGGTTAAAACGACAATCGCTTTTTACACGGTGAAAGGAGTCTGATGAGTTATTTTTTTCAAATCGTCGTCAGCGGCATTGTGGTCGGCTCCATCTATGCCCTGGCCGCCCTGGGCCTGGTCCTGGTGTATAAATCCAGCCGGGTGGCCAATTTTGCCCATGGCCAGATCATTGCCGCCGGAGCCTTTATCACCTTTTTTCTGACGGTGAGGGTGGGGGTGCCGATTTTTCTTGCCTTTTTGGCCAGCATGATCATCACCTTTTTTCTGGCCATGAGTGTGGAAAGAATCTTTTTACGCCGCCTTATCGGCGAGCCCATCATCTCGGTGATCATGGTGACCATAGGGCTTGCCTCCATCATTGACGGCCTGATCTATCTGACTCCCTTTGGATCGGAAAATTTCTCCTTTCCCGCCTTTCTTCCCGAGGATTCTTTAAGTCTCGGCGGGGTTTCCATTTCCTGGACCCAACTGGTGGGGCTCATGATCACAACCCTTCTCATCGGAGCCTTTTCCTGGTTCTTCAAAAAATCCACCGTCGGTATTTCCATGCGGGCTGTTTCCGACGACCAATTCGGCGCCATGTCCGTGGGGATTTCCGTACCCCGGGTTTTCGGTCTGGCCTGGGCCACGGCCGGGTTGTCCGCCGCCGCCGCAGGCTGCATCATCGGTAATATCACGGGATTAAATTTTGAGACCCTCCACGCCTTCGGCATTGTGGTCTTTCCCGTGGTCATCCTGGGGGGGCTTGATTCCATCCTGGGCGCAGTGGTGGCCGGCATCATCATGGGGCTGATCCAGCAGTTTGCCGGCGGATACCTGGACGGCAATTTCGGGCTCCACGGCACCGGAAATGTCATGCCCTATATTATCCTGTTAATCATTCTTCTGTTTAAACCCCATGGTTTATTTGGAATCCATGAAATCGAGAGGGTGTGATCCATGTCAGTCAACACGTGGTTAGCAACAGGCAATTTCAACACGACCTACCGGCAGGAGCAAAAGACATTCGTCACCAGTCTGGACCGGTCGATATTTACCTTATTTCTTCTTACCCTTTTTGCCTGGCCGGTATTTTTTCCCATCAGCCAGAAATACATGCTGGTGGTGGATAATATCCTTGTTGCCATTGTGGCGGTCATGGGGCTGAATCTTTTGCTCGGTTTTGCCGGGCTGATTTCCATCGGCCATGCCGCCTTCATCGGCATCGGGGCCTATACCGTGGCCTCCTTCTCCAGGACCCTGGGAGATTCCCATGTCATTGTCACCCATTTCTGGCCCGTTCTCATCCTCCTGGCCGGGTTTATGGGGGCCTTGTTCGGCGCCATAGTCGGGCTGCCGGCCCTTAGACTCAAGCATCTGTACCTGGCCATTGCCACCCTGTCCTTTCAAATGATTTTCCAGTGGGTGATCAATTTCATGAGTTTTTTCAACCAGGGCCAGACCATCTATGTGGGAAGGGTTTTCTGGTTTACCGGAGAAATCGGCCGGAACCAGCATTATATGTTCTGGTATTATATCATCCTGACCCTGGTGGTGCTCATGGGATTCGGGGTTCGAAACCTTTTAAAGACACGGTACGGAAGGTCCCTGGTTGCGGTCCGGGACAATGACCGGGCCGCCGATGCCATGGGCATGAACCCCGGACTCACCAAGGTATACGCCTTTGCCCTGGCCGGTTTTTTCGCCGGGGTGGCCGGCGCCCTCCATGCCTATCTTTACCGGGGCATCGGGTTTGAATCCTTTACCCTGCATCAGTCTGTCGGGTATCTGGCCATGGCCATTGTCGGCGGCCTGGGGACCCTGAACGGGTCCTTCTGGGGACCGGTGGCCATCAAATACCTGGATATCCAGATGGAGCACCTTGCCGAATTTGCAGGTCATTACATGGTCCAGGCCTCCAACCTGTCAACGGCTTTAAAACCTCTCAGCTTCGGCCTTGTCATCGTTTTATTCCTGATGTTCGAGCCCAGGGGGATAGCCAACTGGTGGCGTATTGCCAAATCCTATACCAAGCTGTGGCCCTTCCGCTACTGAAGCATGCGGCAAGGATCCCGGCTTTGAACATATTGAGGTCAAAACCCAAACCTAGGAGGGAAAGTATCATGAAAAGCAAAAAAGCATTATTATTCAACACATTACTCGTTTTTGCGGTAGTGTTTGCATTCACCCTGCCGGCCCAGGCCGGCGGAAAGGCATACAAGATGGGTCTGTCCCTGGCCATCACAGGCCCCACATCCGATGCAGGAAATCCTTATGCCAAAGGGGCTGAAGACTGGTTCAAATATGTGAATGATACCAAGATGCTGGGAGAGGATACCATTGATTGCACCATCAAAGACGATCAATATGAAAATGATACCACCAAAAGATTTTTTGAACAATTTGTTGATGACGGGATTGTTCTTTTCCTGAGCTATGCCACCGGTGCCAACCTGGCCCTGAAACGGGACTTTGAGGAAATTCAGATCCCCGTTGTCCCGGCCTCCTACCATGAGGGCCTCATCGTTGATGCAAAATATACCTTCATGCCCGTGGCCACCTATTCTGAAAACATTGTCGGACTGGCCGAATATGTGGTGGAGAATCATAAAGACGGCGGCGTTCCCAAGGTTGCCTTTTTTATCCATCCCTCGGCCTTTGGCCGGGGCCCCTTGGAAGACACCCAGAAAGCCGTTGCCGCCGGCCTGAAAATGGAAATTGTCGAAGTGGTCGAACATGGAAAGGACCTTGACAACAGCGCCATGCTCCAGCGCCTCATTAGCAAGGGCGTTCAGTATGTTCTCTGCCACTCGGTTCAGTCGCCCGTGGCCACCATGCTGACCGATGCCCAGCGCCTGGGCCTGGCCGCCAAGACCTTTGGTGAAAAAGGCAAACTGACCTTCCTCGGCGCCCATTATACCGGCGGCAACGACCTCATCGCCCTGGCCGGAGCAGCCACCGAAGGTTTTTTCTGGGCCTGTTCCTATAACCTGACCTCGGAAAACAATGAAGGGGCCAAAAAGCAGTTGGATCTGGCCAAAAAATACGGCCGCGACGACAAGGCTGCCAATTCCCACAATTACGGCGCCGGCATCCTGGCGGCCCAGATTGCCACGGAAGCCGTCAAGATGGCAAAGGCTGCAAAACTGGAAGTCAACCGGGAAAACCTGTATAAAATGCTCAACGACATGAAATTTGATTCCTTTGTGGCCGCCGGACCGGTCACCTTATCCAAAACCGAACGCATCGGGGTGGATGTCCTGAATATTTATGTGGCTGAAGGCGGAAAATTCAAGAAAATCAAATCCGTCGAATCCGAATTCATTAAAAAAGTCAGGGCCGGCCGTTAGTTTTAATAATATGCACGGGGCATAAGCGTCCCTGCAGAAGGCGAATTCATCTTACCGGGAATCCTTCAATTCCCGGTAAGAATAACCCCCAAACCAGAGAAAGTGCATATGGGAACAAATCTGCTTGAAGTCAACAATATTGAAGTGGTTTACAATGATATCATCCAGGTGCTGCGCGGTGTCAGCCTCAATGTCCCCGAGGGCAGCATTGTTGCCCTTCTCGGAACCAACGGGGCCGGCAAAACCACTACGTTGAGGGCCGTCAGCGGCCTGTTAAAACCGGAAAACGGCGCCATCAAGGAAGGGTATATCAAATTTAACGGCAAGGAGACCACACAATTTTCAGGCACGGATATTGTGAAACTCGGCGCCGTCATGGTCCCCGAAGGAAGACGGGTATTCAAGCATCTGACCGTGAACGAAAATATCCTGGTGGGCTCCATTACCCGGAAGGACGGATCCGCCAAAATCCGGGAAGACAACGACCTCATGTACAAACATTTCCCCAGGCTCTCCAAGGTGACCAATCGGATGGCCGGGTACAGCTCGGGCGGAGAACAGCAGATGATCGCCATTGCCAGGGCCTTGATGGCCTCCCCCCGGATGCTGATGCTGGATGAGCCTTCCCTGGGGCTTGCCCCGCTTCTGGTCAAGGAAATATTTGATAATATTCAAAGAATCAATAAAGAATTGAAAACCACCATCCTGGTTGTAGAACAGAACGCAAAGGTCGCACTTGCCGTGTCCGATTATGCCTATATCATGGAATCGGGCAAAATAGTCCTGGAAGGCCCTTCCACGGAATTGCAGAACAACCCGGATGTCAAGGAATTTTATATGGGGATCACCAAGGGCGGCGGCAGGAAATCCTTTAAAAACGTGAAATCTTATAAACGCCGCAAACGCTGGATGTAGACTGTAATCTCAAGGAGTTCGATATGAAGATACTGGTTGGGTATAATGGCGGTGAAGTCGGAAGGTTGACCTTGTCCCTTGCAAGGGATTATGCAAGGATGGCCAATGCATTTGTATATATCATCACCTCCATGGAAGGCGGAGCTTCTGAAAAACAGTCGGATATCGTCAAGGCCGAAGAAGAACTGGATGCGGCCAGAAAGCTCATGAAAGATTCAGGAGTGCCCCATGACGCCCAGCAGAGCGTCCGGGGGTTTTCCGCAGGAGAAGACCTGGTCCGGTTTGCCGAAGAAAACGAGATCGACCAGATTTTTCTGGGCATCAAGAAAAAATCCAAGGCCCAGAAAGCCATCCTGGGCTCCACGGCCCGGTATGTCATTTTAAAGGCCCCCTGCCCGGTCACCACCATCAAATTCGAACTGGACACCATCAAAATGGAAACCCTCCTTAGGGACCGGCGGATACTGGTGGTGGACGACGAACCCGATATCCTTGAAACCGTTGAAGAACTCCTGGACATGTGCGCCATCGACAAGGCCGCCAGTTTTGAAGAAGCCAAAAAACTCCTGGAGAAGAATCGGTATGATGTGGCCATCCTGGACATCATGGGCGTCTCCGGATACGATGTGCTGGAACTGGCCCGGCAAAAGGACATCCCGGCCCTCATGCTGACGGCCCACGCCCTGACCCCGGAAAATCTCAAGGAATCCATCGTAAAAGGTGCAGACTCCTATATTCCCAAGGATGAGCTGGCCAACCTGGTCCGCCATGTGGCCGACGTCATCAAGGCCCGCATCGAAGGCCGCCAGGGCTACGGCGCCTGGTTCAGAAATCTGAAGCCCTTCTTTGACAAGGCCTTCGGCAAAGGCTGGCGGGACCGGGACCGGAATTTCTGGAATTCCTTTGACGATAAATACGGGAGATAGGACTCAAAAAATTCGGTTGGATTGATATGAGTTATGAGAGGTGAGTGATGAGTATTGAGAATGGCATCATTTCTCACAACTCAAAACTCATAACACACTACTTAAGGCCGTGAGACCCTGTTAAAAGATTCCCAAAACTGAATATTGAGAACTGGATATAACCATTGGCCTGGTAGGGAAAAGAATCCTCTTTTTTGTAAGAAAAACTTCATAATTTTTGTGAAAATATTTTCACAATAGACCGCCCTATTTTTCTAAAACCATTTCCTATCTTTAAATTCCAAGCATGGCACGCTGTTTGCTCTATTTTCTCCTTCCAATGGACAATTCAAGCGAAAAATGGTTTGGCTTGAATCAGAATTAAACTTGATAGACAAAGGAGTTTTTTATGAAAAAAGTTTTAGTTGGCTTGCTCTTTTTAGTATTGGTTCCGTTTTCAGCATACGCTGCGCCGGTTGATCTTGAGCTTGCATTGTTGGTAGATGTTTCAGGTAGCGTAGAGGACGACGAATATCAACTTCAGAAACAAGGGTACATTAATGCCTTTCAAAGCACTGCCATCCAGAATGCAATTGCAGCCGGAACCATCGGCAGCATCGCTGTAACTTACATTGAATGGGCCTGGGGATATCAGCAATCACCGCTTGTCGGTTGGACATTGATCAATGATGCCGCATCTGCAAATGCATTTGCAACTGCAATTTCCGAAACAGACCGGGCTTTTGACGGCTGGACCGCACCCGGATCCGCTATTAATTATTCTGTCCCGCTCTTTAACAATAATGGCTTTGAAGGAACCAGACAGGTTATCGATGTCTCCGGGGATGGAGCAGAGAACGACGGTGATGATACCTCAGACGCAAGAGATGCAGCACTGGCTGCAGGGATTGATGCAATCAACGGCATTGTTATCCTTGGTGAATCTGGACTGAAAGCATGGTATGAAGACAATATCCAAGGCGGGGCCAATAGTTTTGTCATTGCTGCAGGTTCTTTTAATGATTTTGGAGCAGCTATTATTGACAAACTGGAAAGAGAAATTACCAACGACCCGGTTCCCGAACCGGCCACCATGGTTCTTTTCGGCCTTGGCCTCCTGGGCCTGGCCGGTGTGAGCAGAAAAAAATAAGACTTTAGAAATCGATTTTAGGTTTAAGGCAGGGGAAATCTCCCCTGCCTTTGTATTTTCAAATTCCCCCCATCTCCAGAAATTCAAAAAGAACATTGAAAAAGCCTCCTGTTCAGTGTTAAAAAGAAGAACCGTATTTTTGTTAACCCTTTTTCCGGAGTAACCCATGACTCGTTTATCTGCAAGGTTCATTATCGTTCTTATTTTTATCGGATTTATTTTTTCAGGCTGTGCTTCAGATGAAAAAAAGGCCCAAAACTTTCTCAAGGAGGCCCAGGGGTATTTTGAAAAAGGGGATTACGCCAAGGCCAAGATCCAGATCCAGAATGCCGTCAAGCTGGTTCCCAATTCCGTTGAAGCCCATGATCTTCTGTCCAAGGTATATCTGAAACTGGGCGATGCTCCGGAAACCTTCAAAACCTTTCTGCGGCTGGAACAACTGGCGCCGGAAAACACGGAATATAAACTCCAGACCGCTTCCTTTTACCTGCTTTCAAAAGAACGCCAGGAAGCGGAAAGAAGGGTGGATGAAGTCCTCGGCAAAGAGCCGGAGAATATCAAGGCCCTTTATCTGCATGCCGGGATCCTGGGGGCAAAGAATGAAGACCTGAACGCGATCAAGGCTGTGTACGAAAAAATCCTGGGAATTGATAAAAACCAAACCAAGGCACTCCTGGTCATGTCCAAAATTGCCATGGCCCAGAACCACCCGGAAGAAGCCGAAGGCCATCTGAACCAGGCCCTGGCCATTGAGCCCGAAGATACGGGAATTTACAGGGCCTTATTTGAATTCTACCTGTCCCGGAAAGATCTCGCTTCTGCTGAAAAGGTCCTGGAAAACCTGATCCAAAAGAAACCCCGGGAGGTGGAGCCCCTTCTGATTTCAGCCAATTTCTATGCATCCCAGGGGAAAATCGATGAAGCAGAAAAAAGACTCGTAAACGCCGTTGAAATTGACCCCAAAAACCTGAATCCCTATATGCTGCTGGCCAGACTTTTGAATGGTCAGAAAAAAACAAAAGAAGCAGAGGCCTATATTCAAAAGGCCCTGGCCATTGAGCCGGACAATTTTGAAGTTAAAAACGCCTATGCCGACTTTCATCTGTCCAATAATGAACCCCTCAAAGCCGAGGTCCTGGCCGATGAAATCCTGGCCAAACGGCCGGATTATCAGCCCACCAAACTCTTAAAGGGAAAGATCCTGGCCGGCCGGAAAGACTACGATAAAGCCATTGACATTTTTCAGGGCCTGGTCAAGGATGAGCCGGAATCCCCCACCTTCAATTTCCTCTTAGGCTCGGCCTATTTTGAAAAAAATGATTTTGACAAGGCCAAACCGTTTCTTTCAAAGGCCCTGGAAAAAAATCCCGAGCTTTTCCAGGCAAGGCTCATGATGGCGGATATGCATTTTCGGGGAGGGGACCTGTCTCTGGCCGAAGACAATGTCAAACAGGTGCTCAAGCAAATTCCCAAACATTACAATGCCAATATCCTCATGGGCAATATTGCCATGGCCAACCGGAAAAATGATCTGGCCAAAGCCCTATTTGAAGACATGGTTGAACTTGAGCCCGGTAACCCTTCGGCTTACTACCGGCTTGGGATGGTTTACCAATCGGAAAAAAACTTTCCGGATGCCTTGAAAAATTACAATAAGGCCCTGGAGCTGAACCCCAACCTCATGGATGTGTTTACCAACCTCATATCGGTTCATGCCTCCCAGAAAGAGTTTAAACGAGCCGCCGACCTCTGTGATGATCAATTGAAAAAAGTGGGCGAGAACCCTGTTGTGGTTTCCATTATCCTGAATCTCAAGGGAAATCTGCTGCTTGCCTTAAAAGAAACGGAGCAGGGCAAGGCGTTGTTCAAACAATCCATTGAAAAAAATCCGGCCTTTATCACCCCCTATCTGACCCTGGCCAACCTCTACACGGGTGAGGAAAAAACCGATGAAGCCATTGCCCTGTACCAGGCCCTCATCGAAAAAAGGCCGGATCAGGCGTCTCCCCACAGCCTCATCGGAACCCTGTATGAGAGGCAAAAGAAATCGGATCTTGCTGAAACCCATTATAAAAAAGCCCTGGAGATTGACCCGGATTATATTCCGGCCGTCAACAACCTTGCCTTTTTTTACGCCGAACAGGGAAGGGAACTGGACAAGGCCCTGGATCTGGCCCGCCAGGCCAAGGAAAGGTTTGGAAAGCTTCCGGCCATAATGGATACCCTGGGCTGGGTCTATTATAAAAAAGAACTCTATGATGCCGCATTAACGGAATTTGAAGCCTGCGTGGAAAAAGAACCGGCCAACCCGATTTTCAATTATCACCTGGGACTTGCCTACAATAAAAAGGGCGACTATGCCAAAGCGGAAAAGGCCCTGAAAAAAGCCCTGGAGCTTCAAAAAGATTTTGAAGGGGCTGAAGACGCCAGAAAAGTCCTTGGACAGATCTAAGCCGGATAAACTCCTATATGATTGTGGATACTGATTTTAAAAAGGGTGGATAACCTCATGAAACGATTCATGGAACAACAGGCCCTGGCCTGGAAGGATTCGGCCCGGCACGGCTCAGATCTTTTTTATTAGCTCCGTGAGGCCCCGGAGCAGCGCTGCCGAAGTCGATTTTCTGACTGTTTTTGAAGGGAACCCCATAGAAGTCAAATCCGGAGCCGGTGGAAGCTTACGAAGCCTGCACCTCAAACTTGAAAAATTTCCCAACTGCCCGCGTGTGAAAACAAGGTAATAATTTTCCAATAATTGTTACATAAACCATATAAATTGTAACATTTTTTTCTTACTATTGGCTTATGTGATGAAAATCAACTGACCGCCGGATTGGCATTTCTTTTTAATTTCACTTTTTTAGTATTGACCAAATCCTTGATGGAAGGTCTTTTTCGCCTTCATAACACCCTTTTCCGAACAAACATGACTAAAAAATAATTTATGGCACTAATATTGCTTTAGCTATTGTCCAAGACTGAAATGAATTTTGAAATTATAAAACCAAATAGATCGGAGTATAGCTGGATGAAAAAATCAATATTGTTTTTATTATTAACCGGATTTCTTCTTTTTCAAACCTCAGCCGCAATGGCTGCGTATATCTATGAAATAAAAGCCGGGGATAGGATTAAATTCACCAATTATAATTCAGTTTCCGGTGCGGGTGAGTTCACATGGAAAGCTGATATAAAAGATGGAAATGGAAACTTTGACGGCGATTTTGATGATTATGTATGGCAAAGCTTCTGTGTTGAAAAGAATGAGTATGTGACCAAGAACACCGTCTATACAGTGCAGGGGATATCCGGTTATGCCAAGGCTGGCGGCATTGGCGGACAGGACGCAACCTTCGCCCTAGAAGGGGGGAAAACTTTGCGTGGAGACTCGCTGAGTGACAAAACCGCATGGCTCTATTGGAATTTTTCAAAAAACGAATTGTCTGGGTATAGCAGTGCTTCTCCAGAACATCAGGCGTCCCTTCAAAATGTCATCTGGTTCTTGGAAGGGGAAATCAATGGACTCAACGGCAATGACAATACCTTAATGACTGCTTGGCTATCCGGTATGGGCAACTGGACCAATGAAGGCCAGGTTCAGGTTGTCAATCTGGGTTATTTCGATACCAATGGAAACTGGAAGGGTATTCAGGACCAGTTGATCGTCGGCACCCACGCTCCGGAACCGGGAACCATGGTTCTCCTGGGATTCGGGCTCATCGGCCTGGCCGGCATCGGCAGGAAAAAACTGACAAAATAATTCCATCCGATAAACACGATTGAAATAGCCAGGGCCGGGTATCCGGTCCTGGCTATTTTGGTTTTACGGCTTTTTTGAACTCAATTCCGGGAAATCCGGGTAGAAAAATTCATTGGCTCCGGCGCCGGTTCCCTGGTCTTGTTTTTTGGCTTCATTTTCCCGCAATTCGATTCTCCGGATCTTGCCGGAGATGGTTTTGGGCACCTGGTCCACAAATTCAATGATCCTGGGAATCTTAAACTTGGCCAGGATCCGGATGGTATGTTGGAACAGCTCCAGGGCCAGTTCCCTTGAGGGCTTAAATTCCGGGTTAAGAATCACATAGGCCTTGACCAGTTGATGTCTTTTGGGGTCAGGGGCGCCGATGACGGCGGCTTCGGCCACGGAGGGATGCTCCACCAGGGCGCTTTCCACCTCAAAGGGGCCGATGCGGTAATCCGAAGATTTGATGACGTCATCGGATCTGCCCACAAACCACCAGTATCCGTCTTCATCCATGGACGCCCGGTCACCGGTGTAATAATACTTATCCCTGAAGACCTCGGCCATTTTTTCCGGGTTGCCGATATATCCTGTAAAAAGACCCATGGGCCGCCATCGGTCCAGGCGGATGACAATATTTCCGGGTTCGTTCGGAACAAGTATCTCCAGGCCGTCGTCATCCACCAGAACCACATCATACATAAAGGAAGGATAGCCAAAGGACCCGCTTTTCATCTTTCCCGTCATCCAGGGCGGGTTCCCGATCATGGCCGTTGATTCGGTCTGGCCGTAAAAATCCCGGATTTCCGTTCCCGTATGTTTTTTCCACTGGGTGATCACCTCGGGATTCAAGGGTTCCCCGGCTCCCACGGACTGCCGGAGGGAGGACAGGTCATATTTGGAGATGTCCAGGTTGATGAACATCCGCCAGGCCGTGGGCGGGGCGCAGAACACACTGACCTTATGGGCCGCCACCGCCTCCAGGTATTTTTTACCGTCCAGGACCGTGAAATTAAACCCCGTGGCCGTGGCGCCCACATTGAAGGGGGCGAAAAAACTGCTCCAGGACCATTTGGCCCAGCCCGGCGCACTGAGATTATGATGCACGTCATCGGGCCGGATACCGGTCAGAAGGGTGGTGGACAGATGGCCCACGGGATAGGAGACCGCCGTATGCCCCACTTTTTTGGGCAGGCCCGTGGTGCCGGAGGTAAAGAAACAGAACAGAAGATCCCGGGATTTTGTTCGAGCCGCCTCAGCCGTTTCCGGTTCCCGGTCCAAATCGGCATAGCCTGTCCAACCTTTCTGAGCTTGGGTCCGGGCCCCCAGGACGATTTTGATTTTCGGCTTTACCCCGGTGGCACGGATGGCTTCATCCATTACATCCGTAAATTTCGCATCGCACAGGATGGCATCCGGAGGATAGGATTCAAATCGGAACTGAAGTTCCCTCAGGGTCATGGTGGTGGCCGTGGGCACTGTCACAAGCCCGCCTTTGATGCAGGCAAGACTGGCAAACCAGGTTTCAGGAACAATAGGAACCATCATGACCATATTGTCCCCTTTTTCAATCCCGGCCCGGCGAAGGGCATTGAGGCATTTGTTCCCCTGAACCGCCAATTCCCTGTAGGTATAGGTTTTGACCTCCCGGCTGACGATGTCCGTCCAGATGAGGGCCCTGTGATCTCCCCTTTCCCTGACATGGAGCCTTTCAAAAACCTCCTCTGCCCAGTTGAAATATTCCGGCAGCTCCATGGCATTGAGCTTGCTGAAAAATGCCCGGGCAGCAGATTCTTTATGTGTGTCATCCGCCATCATATTAATTTTTATGGCGTCCCTGTATAAATTTTCCATGGCTGCTTCACTCCTCAAAATTCAGACCCGCCCCTTCTTATCTTTGCCTCAAAGAGAAGAGGGTTTTTTTTATCCATAACAAAACAGAATGTATAAAAGACTCCCATGATATTTGTCAAAGATTTTGTATAAAAAATTGATTTTTCGTATCATTCATTTTGACAAACCCATGGCTGGTGTAATATAAAATTTATTTTTTTATGGAAGCAGGGAGGAAAGATGCAGAATGTAAAGGTGAGCCTGAGGATCAGGGCGTTCATGGTAAAACGGCAGATGGATATTCAAGATCTTGCCACGGCCTCGGGCCTGACCCCGGAATTTATTGAAACCATGCTGATGGAGGGCGTCTATCCGCCCCTGGGACCCCTGATGAAAATCGCCAGGGCCCTGGGCGTCCGGCTGGGGACCTTCCTGGACGACCAGGAAAGCAGCGATCCCTATATCGTCCGCCAGGCGGAAAGGGCCTCGGAATTTTCCGTGCTGGGGGGGAAAAACAAGGCCACGGCCCTGAATTTCTATTCCCTGGGCAAGGGGAAAGCCGACCGCCATATGGAACCCTTTTTTGTGGAAATCCTGCCTGAATCGGCCAAGGAAAAGACCCTGTCCTCCCATGAAGGAGAAGAATTCATTGCCGTGCTCAAAGGCAGCATCGAAGTCATCTACGGAAATGAAACCCATGTCCTCCACGCCGGGGATTCTGTTTATTATAATTCCATTGTTCCACACTATGTCTCCTGCGTGGGACCGGAAAAAGCGGAAATCCATGCCGTCATCTATATACCCGAATAAAAGAGCAGAATAAAAATGAATACAGAACACGGATTAAGAGACCTGACCCTGGGACAGATCCTGGACCGGACCGCAGCCAAATTTCCGAATCAGCCGGCCCTTGTCTATGTGGACCGGAATTTCCGCCTGACCTACAGGGAATTCAACCGCATGGTGGATGAAACCGCCAAAGGCCTCATGGCCCTGGGCATTCAAAAAGGGGAAAAAGTGGGGGTCTGGGCCACCAATATCCCGTTCTGGGTGATCTTCCAGTTTGCCACGGCCAAGATAGGGGCCGTTCTTCTGACCGTGAACACCAATTACAAGACAGCCGAACTGGAATACCTGCTCGCCCAGTCGGAAACGGAAAACCTGTTTATCATTGACCGGTTCCAGGACACCGACTATGTGAACACGGTCTATGAACTGGTGCCGGAACTGAAAACCTGCCAGCGGGGCCATCTGTCCAGCCCCAAATTCCCCCGGTTAAAACGGGTGGGATTCCTGGGACCGGAAAAACACCGGGGCATGTATACCCTGCCGGAGATCCGGTCTCTGGGGGTCATCGTCTCCGACGCCGACTACCGGGCCCGCCAGGACAGCCTGAACCCCCATGATGTGGTCAATATGCAATATACCTCGGGCACCACGGGTTTTCCCAAGGGAGTCATGCTGACCCATTACAATATCGGCAACAACGGGTATTGGATCGGCGCCAACCAGAAATTCACCGAAAAGGACCGGGTCTGCCTGCCGGTCCCGCTCTTCCATTGTTTCGGCTGTGTCCTGGGGGTATTGGCCGCCGTGAACCACGGCGCCTGCATGGTGATCCAGGAAGGCTTTGACCCGCTCATGGTCATGGCCTCGGTGGAACAGGAAAAATGCACGGCCCTCTACGGGGTGCCCACCATGTTCATCGCCCTACTGGAACATCCCCTGTTCTCGAAATTTGATTTTTCCAGCCTGCGCACCGGCATCATGGCCGGGTCCAACTGCCCGGTCCATGTCATGGAACAGGTCATCGAAAAGATGCACATGAAGGACATCACCATCTGCTACGGGCTCACGGAAACATCCCCCGTCATGACCTATACCCGCATCGGCGACGAGATGCGCCTGAGGGTGGAAACCGTGGGCCGGGCCCTGCCCCATGTCGAGGTCAAGGTGGTGGACCCGGAAACGGGGGAACCGCTTGCACCGGGCCTCCAGGGCGAGGTCTGCTGCCGGGGGTACAATGTCATGAAAGGCTATTACAACAACCCGGGAGCGACAAAAGAGGCCATTGACGGCGAGGGCTGGCTCCACTCCGGCGATCTCGGGGTCATGGATGCGGCCGGAAACCTTTCCATCACGGGCCGGCAAAAGGACATGATCATCCGGGGAGGGGAAAATATCTATCCCCGGGAGATTGAAGAATTCCTCTACCGCATGGAAGATATCCGGGATGTCCAGGTGGCCGCCGTTCCCAGCCCCAAATACGGGGAGGAAGTGGGGGCCTTTATCATCCTAAAGGAAGGCTCCACCCTTGAACCCAGCGATATCGCGGATTTCTGCCGGGGCAAGATCAGCCGGTACAAGATTCCCAAATATGTGCATTTTCTCACCGGCTACCCCATGACCGCCTCGGGCAAAATTCAGAAATACAAGCTGACGGAAATGTCCCGGGAGATCTGGCCGGACCGCATCTGAACGAACCGCCGTTTTTTTCCGGCCGCCGTCCGGCCTTAATTCTTGCCTGGCCCTGATTCTTGCCGGTGGCCCTTGATTTTCGGCAGGGAAAGGCTTAAGCTCCATAAAACAGAAATTGGAGGGTTCGATGATGACATATCTGGTTCGTTATATAGTGGTATTCCTTGCTTTCGGATTCATCTCCGGTTGCGGATACAATACCCTGCAGCAGAAAGAAGAGGCCGTGTTTAAGGCCTGGGGGGACGTGGAATCCAGCCTCCAGAGGCGCGCCGATCTCATTCCGAATCTTGTGGAAACCGTCAAAGGCTATGCCTCCCATGAAAAAGAGACGCTTGAGGCCGTTATAGAAGCCCGGTCCAAAGCCACCTCCATCCAAATCTCCCACAAGGACCTGGGCAGCGCCGAGGCCATGGGACGTCTCAGCCAGATGCAGGGAGGGTTGTCTTCCGCATTGTCCAGGCTCATGGTGGTGGTTGAACAATATCCGGATCTTAAGGCCAATCAAAATTTCCTGGATCTTCAAAACCAGTTGGAAGGGACGGAGAACCGTATCAATGTAGCACGTCAACGCTATAACGAAGCGGTTGAGCAATTCAATTTTTCCATCCGGAAATTTCCGGACAGCCTTACCAACAGCCTTTTGCTTCACCTGGACCGGAAGGAATATTTCAAGGCTGAGGAAACGGCAAAGAGCGCGCCCAAGGTTAAATTTTAATTCGTAAACAGACCTTCTTCGGTAGGAGAATGATGATGAATAAGCCTTTGTGGATGCGGCGGATAAGCTCTCTTGGCATCGCCGGCCTGGTGCTGTTGTTTTGTCTTGCCCCGGTCCATGGCTCGGAGGTTCCGGCCCTGAAGGGGCGGGTCAACGACTATGCCGGTATCCTGTCTCCTGCCGCTGAAAGCCGGCTTGAAACCGTGCTCGGCGATCTGGAAAAAACCGACGCCACACAAATTGTGGTGCTGACCCTCCCCTCCCTTGGCGGAGAGACCATCGAAGAATACGGGATCCGGGTTGCCGATGCCTGGAAAATAGGCCAAAAAGGCTTGGATAACGGGGCCATCCTCATCATTTCCAAAAACGACCGCAAGCTTCGCATCGAGGTCGGATACGGCCTGGAGGGAACCCTGACCGATCTTATGGCGGGACGCATCATCGGTAATATCATCGTTCCCCGGTTCAAGGCCGGAGATTTTGATCAAGGCATCACAGAAGGGGTTCAGGCCATGATCCAGGTCGTTCGCGGAGAATTCAAGGCGGAAAACCGCCCGGCGCCGTCTGCTGTCCCGTGGCACGAAAATCTGTTCAGCATCATTGTCGTTCTTTTTCTCATCAATCTCATGGGCCGGATCAGGAAGCCCATGGGAGCCCTGGCCGGGGCCGGTCTTTTTCCCATACTGGGAGCCCTGTTTTTTAACCCCGGCCTCTTCTGGATTCTGGTGATGATCCCCATCGGCGCCCTGGGAGGACTTGCCATGAGCTTTTTCGGGTCCCCCCTCAGCTTCAGCTCCTCTTCTTTCCATGGCAGGCATGGGGACGGATTCCGGCTGGGTGGCGGCAGAGGGTTTGGCGGCGGCAGTTTCGGCGGTTTTGGAGGCTTCTCAGGGGGCGGCGGCGGTTTTGGAGGCGGCGGCGCCTCCGGGGGATGGTGATCATGAAATCTTTAGCCCAAGGGTTTTTGTCCCATGGGGACCGGGAAAAAATCATTCAAGCGGTCAGGGAAGCGGAACAGGGGACAGCCGGTGAAATCGTCCCCATGGTGGTGTCAAGAAGCTATTCCTATCCCATGGCCGATATTATCGGCGGAGGGGTGCTGGCGCTTCCGGCCGCCTTGGCCCTCAGCCGGTTCATCAACACCCGGTTTTGGATCAGCGACCCTGATCACTGGCTTTTCCTGGGAATTTTAACCCTCTGTTTCATCGCTTTTCATCAGGCCTGCAAACGCATCCTTTGGCTGAAGCGGCTGTTTATCTCCCAGCGGGAAATCGAAGAAGAGGTGGATGAGGCTGCAACCCTCCATTTTTTCCGGGAAGGCCTTCAGCAGACCCGGGAAAGAACAGGCATTCTGATCTTTATCTCGGTTTTTGAACGCAGGGTCCGGGTCCTTGGAGATCAGGGCATCAACGAGAAAGTGTCAAAGGACCAATGGGATCGAATCGTCCATATCATTACGGACGGGATTAAACAGAAAAATCAGGCAGAGGCCGTCTGCCTGGCCGTCAAAGAGGCGGGCCGCATTCTCCGGACCCATTTCCCCATGGGGCCCGATGACCGGAACGAGCTGAAGGACCTGGTGATAAAATAACAGAAAAACCGTGGCGGCCGGAGAACATCGTATATGCTGACATCCTATCATATCACCGTCCTGTTTCTTTCTCTGGGGGTTCTGCTGTTTGCGGCCCGGGTGCTGGGTGAGCTGGCCCAGCGGTTCCATCAGCCCGCCGTGCTGGGGGAGCTGACGGCCGGTGTTCTGCTGGGCCCCACGGTCCTGGGGACCCTGGCACCGGACCTGAGCCTCTTTCTCTTTCCCCTCAACGGCTTGAACGCCATAGCCCTGGACACCATCGGATCCCTGGCCATTGCCCTATTTCTTCTGGTGGCGGGCATGGAAGTGGATCTGTCCATTATATGGAAACAGGGAAAAACCGGCGCCAAGGTGGGGATGGCCGGTATGGTCATCCCGTTTTTCATTGCATTGGCGGCGGCCCTGGTCATCCCCGGCGCCCTGGGCCGTCATTCAGGGGTTGATCCGACCGTATTCGCCTTATTTTTTGCCATCGCCATATCCATATCCGCCCTGCCCGTCATTGCCAGAATCCTCATGGACATGGGCCTCTACCGCACCGATCTGGGCATGGTGGTCATCAGTGCGGCCATCCTCAACGACATCATCGGATGGCTTGTTTTTGCCATTGTCTTAAGCCTTCTGGGAAACCCGGCCGAAAACGCCCACCCCCTTGTCCTGACCATCACGCTGACCCTGGCGTTTACCGGGCTCATGCTGACCCTGGGCCGCCGGCTGATTCACAAGGCCATGCCCTTTGTGCAGGCCTATACCCGGTGGCCCGGCGGTGAACTGAGCTTTGCCCTCTGCCTTGGGCTCCTCGGCGCGGCGTTTACCGAATGGATCGGCATTCATGCCATTTTCGGCGCCTTTATCGTGGGCGTGGCCGTCGGCGATTCTTCCCACCTGCGGGAACGGACCCGGGTCATCATCGGTGATTTTGTTTCCTTTATTTTTGCACCGGTATTTTTTGCCGGCATCGGCCTTAAGGTGAATTTCCTGGCCCATTTCGACCTTCCCCTGGTTTTGACGGTACTGGGGATTGCCTTTTCCTGCAAACTCCTGGGCGGCTTCATGGGGGCACGGTGGGGGGGAATGTCTTCACGGGAATCCTGGACCGTGGGCTCTGCCATGATATCAGTCGGAACCATGGGAATCATTGTGGGAATGATCGCCCTTCAAGCCGGGATCATCCGGGAGCCCCTCTTTGTGGCCCTGATTGTGATGGCCATGGTCACATCAATGGCCAGCGGCCCCCTGATGCGCCTCATCCTTAAAACCGAAAAAAAGCAAAGACTTCGGGATCTCCTGTCCTCAAAATATTGTATATGGGAATTGAAAGGCCTTTCCCGCAGGGAGGTCATCCAGGAGATGACGGCTCTGGTTTCCGGCCCCGAGGGCCTGAATGCACACAGCCTGGAAACAGCGGTCTGGGCTCGCGAGCAACTCCTCAGCACCGGCATCGGCAATGGCGTGGCCCTTCCCCATGCCCGCATCGAAAACCTCCGGGCTCCTCTGGTCGTGGCGGGCATCTCCAAAACAGGCATTGATTTTGATGCACCGGACGGCAGACCGGCAACGGTTATTTTCCTGGTTCTCACGCCTGAAAACGATCCCGGCGCCCAGTTGGAGATTGCCGCTGAAATCGCAAAACTTTTCAGAGATCCGCACATCCTGGATCAGATTCTCCGCATGAAGACCTTCACGGAATTTCTGGCATTGATCCGGGCAGGGGTGCATTAAGGCGCGGACCGGCAGCCTGGAATCCGCCGGGTTGAAATTCATTCTGAAGGAAATCAGCCCATCACCACCTTGTTTCTCCCGGTTTCCTTGGCCTTGTACAGGGCCTTGTCTGCCTGGGAAATGAGGGCGTCCCGGTTTTTCATGTTTTTTTGATACCCGCTGACGCCGGCGCTCACGGTCAGAGAAAGGCCGGGGAACCTGTTGGACAGGATTTTTCCCAACTGCTCAATTTCATTTCTGATCCTTTCGGCGTAGACCAGGGCCTGGGATAAATCCGTATGGTTTAGAACCACAATAAATTCTTCTCCCCCATAGCGTCCCACATGGTCAAAGGGCCGGGACAATTTTTTTAAAGTATCGGCAATCAATTTCAGGATATTGTCACCGGACTGGTGTCCGAATTGATCATTGAATTTTTTAAAAAAGTCCACATCAATCATGACCACGGCCAGATCATTTTCCCCGTCCACAGCCTTTCTGAAGGATTTTGCCAGCAGACCGTCAATGGCGACCCGGTTCAGCAGGCCCGTGAGCCCGTCCTTGAGAGATACGGCCTTGGCCTCTTTGTAGATCCCTGCATTTTCCAGGGCCATACCGAGCTCATGGGCCACAACGGCAATGGGAGACAGCATTTCCTGAAGAATGAGGGCTTCTGAAGCCGTGTTGTCCATGCCCAGGATGCCGATGACCTTGTTATGGCTGTAAAAAGGAGCGATGACCATTTCTTTGGTGTTGAATTGTTCCAGGATCTTTTTTCCGCCTGCGGTTCTGCCGGTAATGATCATGGGTTTATGATTTCTCAGGCAATGCACAAAACCATCGGCCGTATTATCCAGGGGAATGTCAACAGATCCCGGATTCATCCGGAATTTTGTCCCGTCAAAGCATTCAATCATTTTAAGGCTTCTGGCCGCTTTCATCATGCGCATCACATAAATCCGGTCAAATTTGAAATCCTTATGGATCGCCTTTAAGGTAGCCCTGATGATCTGCCTGGGGTCAAGGCTGCGGTGAGGTGCGGTAAGGCTTTCCCTCATGGGCGGGACCCCGGGGCTATTGCCGGCGGGACCTTGGACCTCGCGGTAATAATAGCGGGTATTAATGCTGCAAAGGCTGAGGTTGGCCTTGAGCAGGTTTTCCCGGAGCCGGCCGGCGGAAGGAAAAATAAAATTGTAAAATTGGGATGTGCTCTGCATTTCCCTGTCCATCCGGCTGATGATGGGATTAAAATCGATTTTCCCCAGATCCAGGTTTTTTTCAATTTCAGGCTGAAGAATCGGGAGCCGGTCAACGGCAAACGATCCCATGCCCTGGGTCCAGGCCAGAAAATCGGCGAGGGAAACGACAGAGATCAGGCGTGAATCCTCGCTGGAAAGATCAAGATGGTCATATCGCTGATGGTGATATTTTAGGGCCAGGACAATGGAATCCGGCAGATTCCACAAGGACCCGTAATAGGCGCCCGCATCGTCATGCCCCATGCCCATGAGTTCCCTTTCTTCCGTAATCATGGGACCGGTGGACCTTGCCAGGGTGAAAATGAAGTCGCCGTAATCCACACAGGCCTGGAGATCAAACATAATCTTTCCCAGGTCATGTAACAGCCCTCCGATATAAGCCTTTCCAGGGTCTGCTACCTGGGTTTCTTCGGCAATGGCCATACTCAGTGCAGCCACACAGAGGCAGTGCCGCCAGAAAAAAATCCGGTCAAACCGTTTTTGTTTTCCCGGTCGGATGATGGTTTCAAATACCGTCACCCCGAGGGCCAGCCGTTTCACCGCATCAAACCCGAGATACACCACAGCTTCGGGAATATTTGTAATGTTCTGCCTCAGGCCGTAGAACGCCGAATTAACAAGGCCCAGCACCTTGGCGGAAATCCCCGGATCTGTTTTCACGATCCGGGCAAGATCCTCCATGGAAGCGGTCCCGTCACCGGAGAGCTCCAGCAGTTTGGCCATGACCGGGGGAAAGCTGGGAATATCTTTGGCACCACCCTTTAATACGCGTTTGATATCGGATTCCAGGGGGGCCTGAATTTTTTTATCCATGATCCAGAATATCCCGTAAGGTGGTTGAAAGGGCATATTGAGTAAGGGGTTTCATTAAAAAAGTCCTGATGCCGGAGGACCGGAGCTTTTCCCGGGTAATATTTTTGCTGTACCCGGTGCAAAGGACAATGGGGATATCCTTGCGTATCCCCTGTATTTTTTCCGACAGTTCAAGGCCTGTAAGACCCGGCATATTATAATCCGTCAGGATCAGATCAAACTCGTCCGGATGATCTGAAAAATACGCAGCCGCCTCCAGGCTGTTATTAAACCCCTTCACCGTATATCCCAAGGAACTCAGGTGCTTTTGCACCAGATGAACCAGGGTTTTCTCATCGTCCACCACCATGATGCGTTCGGTTCCGGAAGGGGGCGTAAAGACTTCTTCCGGGTCCGGCCCGGTATCGGTATGGGCCATGGGCAGGTAGATCACAAAGGTTGTACCCTGTCCGGGTTCACTGTATACCCGGATGGTTCCATTGTATCGTTTTACAATGCCGTGGACAACGGAAAGCCCCATGCCGGTGCCGTGATCCACAGACTTGGTGGTGAAAAAAGGATCAAAAATTTTCTCAATAATCTCCGGCGTCATACCCCGGCCGGTGTCCCCCACGGTCAGGATCACATATTTCCCCGGAGCCATGGGCTCCCCGGCCTGTAAAATCTCCTGGTCCAGTATCGTATCCTCCACCCTCACCTCAATGGTCCCCTTTTCATTTTCCATGGCATGGTAAGCATTGGTGCAAAGATTCATGATGATTCTATGCAGCTCTCCTTCGTCTCCAACAATAAAAGCCGGGCTTTTGATGTCCTGGATAATATCAATGCCGGCCGGGATGGAGGCCCGGATCAATTTCAGGGCTTCGGTGACGACCTTGCCCAATTGAACCGGCTCCGCCTTCCGTTCGCCCTGGCGACTGAAGGTAAGGATCTGCCGGGTCAGCTCCTTGGCCCGCATCCCGGCCTGGAGGATTTCTTTGGTATTGGCGTATTCTTCGGAATGCTTATCCAGGCTTGCAAGGGATAATTCAGAATACCCGATGACGGCGGCCAGGATATTGTTAAAATCGTGGGCAATGCCTCCGGCAAGAGTTCCGATGGCTTCCAGCTTATGTTTCCGGTTCAGCTCTTTTTCCAGTTTAATTCTTGATTTTTCAGCACTTATCCTATCCTGGATTTCTTTTGTGAGTTGTTCATTGGCCGTTGAAAGAGCAAGGGTTCTCTCCCTGACCCGATGGTCCAGCTCCCGGTTGATCCGGCCCACCTTGTTCCTCTCCTGCTCCAGCTTAAAGCCGGAGAAAAACCGTTTCCGTATGTTCAATTCCATGGAATAGCCGGCCAGCATGCAGAGGATATTGGCTGAAACAAAGAAAAAATTATTATTGATCAACATGATCCGGGGCGTATCGGCAATCCAGACGGCCCCGATTTCATAGCCGGCCACAATGAGCCAGGAACAGGCCACGGCCCAGAGAAACCGCATTCTAATAAAGGTATAGATGGTAATGAAAATCAATATGATTCCGGCGTAATAAGAATAGCTTGCCGGCGGGTCGGCAAGGATGACCATGAGTTCGATTCCGAGCCCACCCGAAAGGCACATGAAAAACAGACAGGGCTGGGCATAGGTTTCAAACCCCGGCCGGAAGGAAAACCAGAAGACCCCCAGGGCAATGGGACAGATCACCGCATACCGGATGGCCCAGAACATCAATTTTTGATCCGGTACGATAATGGCATCCAGAAAGCCGAAGATGGAATAAAAAAACATGGCAATGAGAATGGCGATGCGTATCCGGTTCAGGGATTCCCTGAAATGCGATTTGATGAATTCAGGCTCCAGGTGCTCCCATTCCCCGGTAAAGGACAGGGTAAACACATTATAGGTCATCCGGGCTTCTTCTCCTGTTCTTTTTATTTTTCTCCTGTTGAACATCACCATAACCGATAAACGATTTGAAATCAATCTGTTGCGCATTGAATCTTGACGGCTCCTCCCAGTATGATACAGTGATCATTCAACCGTTCGTCCATCAATTTTTGGAATTATGGCCATGCCTGGATTGGATTTGCAGATCATTTTGGTGTCAATCATTCTCATGGGGGCACTGATCCTTTTGACAACCGGAAAAATTTCCGTGGATAAGACCTCCCTGGGAATTATCGCAGCCTTGTCCCTGACCGGGATACTGACCCCGGCGGAAACAGCGGCAGGTTTTGCCAACCCGGCCGTCATTACAGTGGGCGCCATGTTCCTTCTCAGCCACGGACTGATCCGAACCGGCGCCGTGGGCTTTGTGACGGAACTGGTCCTCAAATTTTCAAAGGGAAACAAAAGCCGGGCTTTTTTTCTGATCCTTGTCACCGTTGCCTTTTCCTCTGCCTTCATCAACAATACCCCGGTGGTGGTTCTGTTTATTCCCATTGTCATGGGTCTGAGCTGTGACTATGACGTTTCCCCGTCAAAACTGCTCATCCCCGTATCCTATGCCTCCATCCTGGCCGGAACCTGCACCCTCATCGGGACCTCCACCAATATCATTGTCAGTGATCTTGCCGCCGCATCGGGCCACGGCGCCCTTTCCATGTTTGAATTGGGAAAAATCGGAATTCCCCTGGCCCTGGCCGGCATTCTCTTCCTTTTTTTTGTCTCTCCCAAACTCCTGCCCGGACGGACCGCCCCTGTGTGCCAACTGGAGGAAGGAAAGGAAAAACGATATATTGCAGAATTGATTGTTCCCGCCAAAAGCCCCCTGATCGGCATCGACAATATTGTGGATCATGCCGGAACCGCCCTGGGACTGGATGTGATCGAGATCTTTCGCCATTCTAAGATATTGGACCCGGCCCGGACCCGGATAACGCTTAAACCGGAGGATATTCTCCTGGTCAAAGGCTCTGCCGAGGATCTTTTGTCCTGCCTGAAAAAAAAGGGGCTTGAACTGGCCCATGGAGAAGAAGGCCTGACATTTGGGAGCGGGATAAAAGATGATGTCATCGTTGAATTGATCGTTCCGCCTTTATCCACCCTCCTGGGGGACCGGCTTTTGTCCACCGATCTGCAGGATGATCCGGACATCCGGATCATTGCCGTCCGAAGCCGCCTCAGCCACTATTCCTACCGGAAGATACAGGAGGTAAGGCTTCAAACCGGGGATATCATCCTGATCCGCTGTCCACAGGACAAGCTTTCTAAAATCCGGAACAATACGGATTTCATTGTGATTGAAGATATTCACCACGCCATTGTGGACAGGGAAAAGGCCGGGTCCGCCATGGCTATTTTCATTGCCGTGGTTATCGGGGCCACCTTTGGGCTGGCGGATATCATGATCTGCTCGTTGACCGGTATCCTGGCCATGACCCTCACCGGGTGCGTTCGGCTCAAGGATGCTTACAGGTCTTTGCAGCCCGACGTCCTGCTGCTGATCATCGGAACCATTGCCCTGGGTCAGGCCATGCAGAAAACCGGCACCACCCAACTCTATGCCGATTTTTTCCTGGGACTGTTCACAGGCATGGGGCCGGGCATGGTTCTTTTCGGCATTATTCTTCTGACCAGTCTCTGCTCCCATATTTTGAGCAATAATGCCACAGCCGTCCTTTTGCTTCCCCTTGCCCTGTCAACGGCGCTTTCCCTTGGCGCAGACCCCAAACCCTTTATCATCGGCATCTGCATAGGGGCCAGCGCCTGTTTTGCTTCCCCCATCGGATATCAGACCCAGCTTCTGGTATACGGCCCAGGCGGATACCGGTTTTCAGATTATCTCAAACTGGGGGTGCCCTTAAATATCCTGGTCATCCTGGCCGCCTCTTTCTTTATTCCGGTCATCTGGCCCTTTTGAGCGGGATGCAAGATTAAAGATGACCCTCCGCAAAATCAAAACCGATTTCCAGGTTTTTGCCAAACCCGCCGGGAATGCCTGCAACCTGGCCTGCCGATACTGCTATTATTCGGCCAAAGCTCCGGCCGGCTCCGGCCCGCGAATGACGGATGAGATCCTGGAAACCTATATCCGGCAGCACATCCAGGCCCATCCCGGACCAATGGTCCGCTTCTCCTGGCACGGCGGGGAACCCACCCTGGCAGGCCTGGATTTTTTTAAACGGGCCGTGGGGTTTCAAAAAAAACATCGGCCTGAAGGCATCCTGATCCAAAACGGCATCCAGACCAACGGAACCCTGCTGGATGATGCCTGGTGCGCGTTTTTTAAAGAGGCGAGATTTTCCGTGGGGCTGAGCCTGGACGGCCCTCAGCACCTCCATGACCAATGCCGCCTCACCCGTTCGGGACAAGGCACCCATTCCCGGGTGATGGAGGGCCTTGCCCGCCTGAAAACATACCAAATCCCCCACGATATCCTGTGTGTGGTCCACCACCATAATGTGGACCATCCCCTGGAGGTCTACGGTTTTTTCAAAGCGATGGGGGCGGCATATATCGGTTTTCTTCCGGTGGTGAATGCATCGGATAGCGTTGATCCTGAAAAATTCGGGGACTTTCTCTGCGCCGTCTTTGATGAATGGAAAGCCAAAGATATCGGCCGGATCAGGGTTCAGATCATCGAAGAAGCCCTGGCAACGGCCATGGACCGGGATCACGGCCTTTGCGTCTTCCGAAAGGAATGCGGCGAAATCCCGGTGGTGGAGGCCAATGGGGATGTCTATCCCTGCGATCATTTCGTAAGGCCGGAGTTTAAACTGGGAAATCTGAACGCCATTTCCCTTGAAACCCTCATGGGCCGAGATTCCCTGCGAACTTTCGGAAGACAAAAGCATACCGGCCTGCCCCACCCGTGCAAAACCTGTGAGGTCCTGACCTTCTGCAACGGAGGGTGTCCCAAGGACAGAATCCGGCCCATACCCGGATCAAAACGGGAACTCAATCATCTGTGCCCGGCCTACAAAAAATTCTTCACCCATTGCCTGCCCTTTGCGGAACAGGTTCAAAGGCTTTGGCAAGGCCGCAGCAAGAATCAAAAGACGGTCCCGCCGGGACGCAATGCGCCCTGCCCCTGCGGAAGCGGGAAAAAATTCAAACACTGCTGCCTGAAAAAGTGAACCCGGCCCCGTCAGGTCTTTAATTTCTCCCTGAGAAATTCAACGGTCCGCTTCCAGGCCAGGTCCGCCGCCTGCGGATGATAGCGGGAGGCATTGGTGTCATTGAGAAAGGCATGCTCGGCCCCCTCGTACCTATACAGTTTGTAGTCAATGCGGGATGATTTCAGGGCCGCTTCATAGTCGGGAACAGCCTTGTTGATCCGCTCGTCAAGGCCGGCGTAATGGAGCAGCAGGGCCGCCTTGATCTTCGGCACCTCAGCGGGGTCGGGCGGCATTCCGTAAAAAGGAACCGCAGCCTGGATGTCTTGGGTCCGCACCGCCAGTTGGTTGGCCATGGCCCCTCCCCAGCAAAAGCCCACCACCCCGACCCGGCCCGTTGTCTTGGGATGGGTGCTTAAATACTGGACCACGGCGATGAAATCGTCCACGGTCCGTCCGCTGTCCAGTTTTCCGATGAGATTCCGGGCCTCATCCGGGTCGGCAGGGGTGCCCCCCAGGGGAGATAAGGCATCCGGGGCCAGGGCGTGAAATCCTTCAAGGGCCATCCTCCGGGTGATGTCTTCGATATGGGGATTCAGCCCCCGGTTTTCATGGATGACAATGACCCCGGGCTTTTTGCCCCCGGCTTTTTCCCCGGCCCAATAGGCCCTGATATTGCCGGTCTTGCCCGGGAACGAGATATAACCCGCATCCAGGCGCGGGTCATCCCGGGAGATGATTTCCGCCGCAGCGCCATCAAGCCCCGGCAGAGTCAGGGCGGAAACGGCCCCGCCCGTCAGAAGCGCCAGTTTCTTTAAAAACTCCCGGCGATCCATCCCCTCCTCAGTGTATGGGTCATACAAAAGGTCCTGGTTCATTTTGCCTCCTTTCGGTTATAAAAGGGTGATCCCGTCATCATAGACGGTCAGGGATTCCAGGCCCTGGTCCGTGACCAGCAGGGTATTTTCAATGCCGACAACGCCTTTGCCAGGCATGACCACCTTGGGTTCCAGGGCGATGACCATACCCTTTTCCAGCGCCAGGGTCTGGCCCTGGGCGATGAAGGGAAATTCATCCAGTTCCAGGCCGATGCCGTGGCCGGTGAACCGGATTCTTCTGTCTCCGGCCCCCATGAACGTATCTTTATAACCCCTGGCCTCGGCCTCGGCCATCATCATCCGGTAAATATCCCCGGTGATATTTCCGGGAAGGGCTTCTTGTTTGACCCGCGCCTGGATCTCCAGCATGGCGTCATGGGCCCTTAAAAGATCGTCCGGAAGCCTGCCCATGCAGAAGATCCGGGTGTGGTCGCTGGTATAGCCGTTCAGCACAAAGACATAATCCACAAGAACAGATTCATTGCGTCGGATGATATTAAACCCCGGCCCCTGGGCAATGCTGGGGTTGACGCCCATCCCGCCCGTGGGGGAGGCAAAGGAAGAGGGCACGGCGGCACCGGGTCCGACCATGATATGGCCGTAAAAAAGATCACTGTCCCACATGCGCATCCGGATGAGGCCCTGGTGCCCCAGGCTCCGGGCATAGGCTTCCAGCAGGCCTGCGAATTCGATCTCCGTTAATCCCTCCCGGAGCAGCTCCGGCACCTTTGCCGCCACCTTGTCGGCCATGCGGGCGCTTTCCCGCATGAGGCCGATCTCATATCCGGATTTGACGGCCCGCTGAAGCCGGATCTCCAGGGAGATGTCCATGAGGGTTGAACCGGGAAAAATTTTCTGAAATAAAAGGTAGTGGTTGGCGGAGATCACATCCAGTTCAAGACCCAGAATCTTGGGGGCCTTGCAGCCGAATCCGTCCAGGGTGGCGGGAATGTCTTTGGGGCTGACAAGGGAGATCACCCGGTCCAGCCCGGACTCTGCCCTGGCCCGGTCAAAATCCTTGAAGACCATGAGCAGGGGCCTTCCCACGGCCGGGATATAGAGCCAGCCCTGCTGGGCCGTGCCGGAATAATAGAACATATCGGCCTTCTGCAGGATCAGGGCCCCGTCCACACGGCTGTTTTCAAGCCTTGTCTGAAAGGCCGATATCCTTGCCTGCTGCTCTGCTTCAGGCATGCTCCGGTGATATCGGGTCATCGGTCACCCCCCGTTGCGGATATTGGAATAAACCGGGGCCGGGCCTGTCTCTACGCCCTGCCCCGGCATGACTCACGGATGAATGATGGGTTCAGCGGTTATTGATAATCGTAGAACCCTTTTCCGGTTTTTCTTCCCAGCCAGCCGGCTTCCACATATTTCCGAAGCAGTGGGCAGGGCCTGTATTTGGAATCCTTGAACCCGTTATAGAGGGTTTCCATGATGGCCAGGCAGGTGTCCAGGCCGATGAGGTCGGCCAGGGCCAGGGGTCCCATGGGATGGTTGGCGCCCAGCCGCATGACCGTATCAATGTCTTCGGGTTTTCCCACGCCGTGGTAGAGGCAGAAAATGGCCTCATTGATCATGGGCAGCAGGATCCGGTTGGCGATAAAGCCGGGGAAATCATTGGCCTCGGCCGGGGTTTTCCCGAATTTTTCACAGAGCCGCCAGGTGAGATCAAAGGTTTCCTTGGATGTGGCAAGGCCCTTGATGACTTCCACCAGCTTCATGACCGGCACCGGGTTCATGAAATGCATGCCGATGACCTTGTCCGGCCGGGAAGTCCGGGCTGCAATTCTTCCAATGGGGATGGAAGAGGTATTGGTGGACAAAATGACCTGGGGCGGGCAGATTTTATCCAGGTCTTCAAATATCTTGAATTTCAGATCTTCCCTTTCCACGGCGGCCTCCACCACAAAGTCCACAGCCCCCATGTCCTTTAAATCCGTGGTGGTTTTGATCCGGCCCAGAATGGCCTTCATATCGGCTTCGGACATTTTGTCCTTCTTCACCATGCGGTCCAGGTTTTTGGATATGGTGCCAAGACCCTTGTCGCAGAATTCCTGTTTGATATCACTCATTAATACTTCAAGGCCGGCGGCGGCTGCAACCTGGGCAATGCCGTTGCCCATCTGGCCGGACCCGATGACTCCGAATCGTTTTACTTCCATGTCTTCCTCCTTATTGACGGTCTACAGAAAATCGTTCATTTCAATGTGCCTCTATGGGCAGTTAACCGTCATATCACCTGTTGACGACAAGTGCAACAGCTTCTCCACCGCCAAGGCAAAGAGAGGCCAGACCGTTTTTCACATCCCGCTTGATCATCTCATGGATCAGGGTGGTCAGAACCCTGGCCCCGCTGGCGCCGATGGGGTGGCCCAGGGCCACGCTGCCGCCGTTGACGTTGACCTTGGCGGGGTCCAGTTCAAGCACCTTATTAATACCGGCGGAACTGCCGGAAAAGGCTTCGTTGATTTCAAATAGGCCCATTTCGGATATGGAAAGCCCCTGTTTTTTCAATACCTTTGGGATGGCGTAGATGGGGGCCATGAGCACGTATTTCATATCAATGCCGTAGGAGGCCTGGGCGCCAATGGATGCAAGGATAGTACACCCCAGTTCCCTGGCCTTTTTTTCGCTCATGATGACCAGGGCCGAGGCCCCGTCACTGATGATGGAAGCATTCCCGGCGGTTCCCACCCCGTCTTTTTTAAAAGCGGGTTTCATCTTGGAAAGGGATTCCAGGCTGGTTTCCTGGGGGCATTCGTCCGTGTCGAACTGCCTGGGCTCCCCTTTTCTCTGGGGCACTTTTACCGGCAGGACCTCATCTTTGAACCGGCCCGAGGCCATGGCGGCCAGGGCCCGTTTATAGGATTCGGCGGCGAACCGGTCCTGATCTTCGCGGGACACCTCCCATTTTTCACAGCACAGCTCATTGGACATGCCCATGTGAAAATCATTGATCACATCCCAGAGGCCGTCATGGACCATGTGGTCTTCGATTTTACCGGGTCCCATGCGAAGCCCGAACCGGGCCTTATCCATATAATAGGGGGCCATGCTCATATTTTCCATGCCCCCGGCGATGACGACCTCGGCATCCCCGCACTGAACGGCCTGGGCCGCCAGCATGACGGCCTTGAGGGAAGAGCCGCAGACCTTGTTCACGGTGATGGATTCCACCTCCCAGGGAAGACCGGCCTTGACGGCCGCGAGCTTGCCCGGATTCTGGCCGTATCCGCAGGGCAAAACCATGCCCATGATGCATTCGTTGATCTCTTTATCCTCAATCCCCGCCCGGCGAACCGCTTCCCGGATGACAAGGGCGCCCAGATCCGTTGCGCCGATGGTGGAAAGGGTCCCGCCGAAACTTCCCAGGGGGGTCCGTACCGCACTGACAATGACTGCCTGATTCATATGACCATACTCCTTTGTATGCCTTTGTGTTTGGGTGATTACATATTTCTTCGATATTTTCCGCCCACCTGGTAAAGGGCCTGGGTAATGGTGCCGAGGCTGCACACCTGAACCGTCTCCATGAGCCTTTCAAACATGTTCCCGTTGGACAGGGCCGTCTGCTTCAGCTCTTCAACGGCCTTGTCCGCCTTGTCCCCATGGCGTTCCTTAAAGGCCTTCAGCCTTGCCAACTGGGCGTTTTTCTGTTCATCCGTGGACCTGGAAAGCTCCAGGTGATTGGCCATTTCCGCATAATCCGCATCCGGGTCCTGGAAGGTATTGACCCCGATGATGGGATGGCCCCCGGAATGTTTCAGGTGTTCATAATGCATGGATTCTTCCTGGATCTTGCCGCGCTGGTAGCCGGTTTCCATGGCCCCCAGGACCCCGCCCCGTTCCGTGATGCGTTCAAATTCCATGAGGACCGCCTCTTCCACCAGATCCGTCAGTTCATCCACGATAAAACTGCCCTGGAGGGGATTTTCATTTTTGGCCAGGCCCCATTCCCGGTTGACAATGAGCTGGATGGCCAGGGCTCTTCGCACCGATTCCGTGGACGGCGTGGTGATGGCTTCGTCAAAGGCGTTGGTGTGAAGGCTGTTGCAGTTGTCATAAATGGCGCAAAGCCCCTGGAGGGTGGTCCGGATATCATTGAACTGGATGTCCTGGCTGTGGAGGGACCGGCCCGAGGTCTGTATATGGTATTTCAGCTTCTGGGATTTCTCGTCGGCCTTGTATTTGTATTTCATGGCCACGGCCCAGATGCGCCGGGCCACCCGGCCGATGACCGTGTATTCCGGGTCCATGCCGTTGGAAAAGAAAAAGGACAGGGAAGGCGCAAAGCTGTTGATATCCATGCCCCGGGACAGGTAATATTCCACATAGGTGAACCCGTTGGCCAGGGTCAGGGCCAGTTGGGTGATGGGGTTGGCCCCGGCTTCGGCGATGTGATAGCCCGAGATGGAGACCGAATAAAAATTCATGACCTTGTGGTCGATGAAATACTGCTGGATATCCCCCATCATTTTCAGGGCGAATTCAATGGAAAAAATACAGGTGTTCTGGCCCTGGTCTTCTTTCAGGATATCGGCCTGGACCGTTCCCCGGACATTGGACAGGGCAAACTGCTGGAGTTCGGCCGCCTCTTCTTCCGAGGGTTCCCGGCCCTTTTCCTGCCTGAATTTGTCCAGTTGCTGGGCAATGGCCGTGTTCATGAACATGGCCAGCATCATGGGGGCCGGGCCGTTGATGGTCATGGACACCGAGGTATTGGGGGCACACAGATCGAATCCGCCGTAGAGGACCTTGACATCGTCCAGGGTGCAGATGGACACGCCCGAGGTGCCGATTTTCCCGTAAATATCCGGCCGGGTGTCCGGGTCAAACCCGTAGAGGGTCACCGAGTCAAAGGCCGTGGACAGCCGTTTGGCCGGATAGGCCCCGGACAGGAGCTTGAACCGCCGGTTGGTGTCTTCGGGCCCGCCCTCACCGGCAAACATCCGGGTGGGGTCTTCGTCGGCCCGTTTTAAGGGAAAGACCCCGGCGGTATAGGGAAAAGCCCCGGCAAAATTTTCTTTCCGGGTCCAGGTATACTGTTCGCCGGGGTCCTGGAACCGGGGCAGTGAGATTTTGGGGATTTTGGAATGGGACAGGGAGGTGGTATAGAGCGGGACCCGGAGTTCCCTATCCCGGACCTGGTAGACCAGTTCGTCTTTCCCATACCGGTCCCGGGCCTGGACGAATTCCTGGATGTTTTTCTCGGTTTCTTCAAAAATAAAGGACCTGGCCTCTTCCACGGCCATTTTAAGCTGCAAGAGAACATCGGGCCCCGGGTCTTTATCCTCCATGATCTTGAGGGTTTCCAGGATGTGCCAGTAATCCCGCACGGCCCCGGCCTGGGTAGCCGTGGTTTTATGGTATTCCCGGATCGTATCGGCAATCTCGGCCAGGTACCGGGTTCTCTCTCCGGGAATGATGATGGTCTTGGATGAGGATTCCTTTCTGCCGGTCCGCGGGAGCCTGGATTCATAGCGGATCCCTTTTTTCTCCGCAATCAGATCCAGGAGCCCGTGATAAAAGGCGGTGATGCCGTCGTCATTGAATTTGGAAGCAATGGTGCCGTAGACCGGCAGGTCTTTGGGGTCCCGGTCAAAGGCCTTGCGGTTCCGCTGCACCTGCTTTCTCACATCCCGCAGGGCGTCCTCGCTGCCTTTTTTCTCGTATTTGTTCACCACCACGATATCGGCGTAATCCAGCATGTCGATCTTTTCCAGTTGGGAGGGGGCCCCGAATTCAGCCGTCATGACATAGACGGACATGTCCGTCATGTCCACCACCCTTGAATCCCCCTGGCCGATGCCGGCGGTTTCCACCAGGATGATGTCATAGCCCGCGGCCTTAACCACGGCGATGGCGTCGGGCAGGACCTCGGGCAGCTCGGTCTGGGACCGCCGGGTGGCCAGGGACCGCATATAGACCCGGCCGCTTTCAATGGAATTCATCCTGATCCGGTCGCCCAACAGAGCCCCGCCGGTTTTCCTGCGGGACGGATCACAGGAAATGATGGCAATATGAACCTCCTTCAGATCATTGAGCATCCTCAGGACCAATTCGTCGGTCAGGGAAGACTTGCCTGCCCCGCCGGTCCCGGTGAGGCCGATGACCGGCACATCCCGCTTTTCCGCCCTTTGGAGGACCCCGGCCATGATCCGGTCAAAGGCCCCACTGTCATTGGCCTTGGCTTCCTGGACCGCTGAAATGAAATTGGCCGTGACAAATTTATTGTCCACGGTGAGGGCCGCCAGGTCCAGGCGCTCATAATCCACAGAGGATGCGTCCATGGACTGCATCATATCGTTGATCATGCCCTGGAGCCCCATCTTTGCCCCGTCTTCGGGGGAATAGATCCGGGTGATCCCGTAGGCATGGAGTTCATCCATTTCCGAGGGGATGATGACCCCGCCGCCGCCGCCGAAAATCTTGATATGGGAGGCGCCCCTTTCCTTTAACAGGTCCTTCATATACTTAAAATATTCCATATGGCCGCCCTGGTAGCTAGACACGGCAATGCCCTGGGCGTCTTCCTCAATGGCCGCATCCACCACCTCTTTGGCCGACCGGTTGTGGCCGATATGGATGACCTCGGCCCCCGTATCCTGCAAAATTCTTCTCATGATATTGATGGAGGCATCATGGCCGTCAAAAAGCGAGGTGGCGGTGACGACCTTGATGGAATGCATTGGTTTATAGATCAGGGGGTCCATAGTTATTCGTTCTCCTCTTAAAATATCCGCCCCAGGATAAAATCCGTCTGGATGGCGATGTATTCCTCAATGGTGAAATGTTTCTGCACGTGCCAGCGCCGGAAGGCCCACATCTGCCCCAGGATGGAAATATCATGGCCCACCAGGTTCATTACCTTGCCGTCCAGGACCGGGAACCCGTTTTTGCCGGAAAGCGAGGTCAGGGCCTGGATAAAAATCTGGGTGATATTCAATTCGTTTTCAAGCACCTGGGCCTTCCATTTTCCCGGCAGGAACTGGGTCACCTGGTACATGAGAAGGATATGGTCGGCCATACTGTCGCAAACATAAAAATACTGGCGGATGACCCGGGCCAGCCTTTCCTTTCCCCTGTCCGTACCGGCCAGGGCCTTTTCAACGGCATCCTGGACTTCTTCATGGATGGTTTTGCAGACCAGATACAACAGGTCTTCCTTGGAGCTGACATATTCGTATAAGGAGCCGATGGAAAAATCGGCGGCCCTGGCGATCATCCGGGTGGTGGTCTTGTGGTATCCGTGTTCCACGAAGAGCTTGACGGTGGAATCAATGATCTTGCGCCGTCTTTCCCGCACGAGTTCAGGATTTTTGATCTGGGTCGGGACCTCTATCTCGGCAACGGGAACCTGTATTTTTTTTAGTCTTCCCAAACAGCCACTCCTTTCTTCTTGCCGGCCATTAAACAGAGCGGGCTTGAACGAGCGCTCAGTCATGGTTTTTTTTGGCATTTATTCCATCTCTTGTCAAGAATTTATCAAAGGAAGTCATTTGAATTTTTACCTTTTCCCTTCAACAACCGGTAAAAACCCTTTAAAAAACATTTGACAAAAATATTTCTTTGACTGTAGTATCCGGATATAGACTGAGCGCTCGATCAGTTTTTGAAGGTTGCCGGGCGGCGTCACGGATGGAAAGATATGCAAAACCAACCAGTTAACCAGTAAGATAAAGGAGGCGAAGGGTGGATTTTGACCTTACCAAAGAGCAGGAAATGATCCGTAAGGAAGTCAGACACTTTGCCCTGAAAGAGATCGCCCCCGTTGCCGGCGAGCTTGACGAGAAAGAGGAATTTTCTCCCGAGCTGACCCGGAAAATGGGAGAGATCGGTCTTTTCGGCATGTTTGTGTCTGAAAAATATAACGGCCAGGCCATGGATTATATATCCTATATCATCGGTGTGGAAGAGGTTGCCCGCATCGACGGCTCCCAAGCCGCTACCGTTGCGGCCGGCAACAGCCTGGGCATCGGCCCCATTTATTATTTCGGGACCGAGGAACAGAAACAAAAATACCTGCCCAAGCTCTGCGCCGGGGAAGGCCTCTGGGGGTTCGGCCTCACCGAGCCCACGGCCGGGTCTGATGCCGGAGGCAGCAAGACCACGGCGGTTCTGGACGGCAATGAATGGGTCATCAACGGCTCCAAGATCTTCATCACCAATGCCGCCTGCGACATGACCATGGGGGTCACGGTCCAGGCCATCACCGGCACCCGAAGCAACGGCAAGCCTGAATACTCCTGCATCCTGGTGGAAGCCGGGACCAAGGGTTTCAAGGCTGTTCCCATGAAAAAGAAATTCATGTGGCGGGCCTCCAATACGGCTGAACTCTATTTTGACGATGTACGGGTTCCCAAGGACAATATCCTGGGCAAAAAAGGGGACGGGTTCCACCAGATGCTGGCCACCCTTGACGGGGGAAGACTTTCCATCGGTGCCATGGGCCTTGGCGGGGCCCAGGGGGCCTATGACCTGGCCCTGAAATACGCCCGGGAAAGGGAGCAGTTCGGCCAGCCCATTTCCAAATTCCAGGCCATTGCCTTTAAATTGGCCGACTGCGCCATGGAAATCGAATGCGCCCGGAACCTGCTCTACAAGGCCTGCTGGCTCAAAGGGAAAAAACGGCCCTTTGAAAAAGAAGCAGCCATGGGCAAGCTCTATTGCTCCGAGGTCATGTCAAGAGTTGTTGACCATGCCGTCCAGATCCACGGTGGATATGGTCTCATGAAGGAATACAATGTGGAACGGTTCTACAGGGATCAGAAACTCCTTGAAATTGGCGAGGGAACGTCTGAAGTCCAGCGCATTGTCATTTCACGCTATATCGGATGCTGACCCCAATTTCCAGGAGACGACCATGAGCCACAACCTTCTTCTGACGGAAGAAAAAAACCGGGCCGCTATTCTCACCCTGAACCGGCCCGAGGTAATGAACTGCCTCAATTTCGAACTTTTGTACGCCCTGCGGGACGCCATTGATTCCCTCCAGTACCGGACAGATATCCGGACCGTCATCATTACGGGCAAGGGGGATAAATCCTTCTGCGCCGGGGCCGACCTGAAAGAAAGGGCAGGCCTGACTCCGGATGAGGTGAAAAAATTCATCCTGACCATCAGAACCCTGCTGACCTCCCTCCAGAACCTTCCCATGCCGGTGATTTCCGCCGTGAACGGGGTGGCCCTGGGCGGCGGCACGGAAGTGGCCCTGGCCTCGGACATCCGCATTGCCTCGGAGACCGCCTCCATGGGCCTCACCGAAACCCGACTGGCCATCATCCCCGGCGGCGGCGGGACCCAGCGTCTGCCCAGAATCATCGGTGTGGCCAAGGCCAAGGAACTGATCTTCACCGGCCGGCGGGTGGACGCCAAAGAAGCCATGGACATAGGTCTTGTGAACAAGGTCACGCCTCCTGAAACCCTTCTTGCCGAATGCCTGAAAATGGCGGATATGATCGCCGAGACCGGCCCCATTGCCGTTGAAATGGCCAAATACGCCATTGACCGGGGCATTGAAACGGATCTGGCCACGGGCCTGGCCATTGAATCCAACGCCTATCGGGTCACCATCCCCACGGAAGACCGGGTTGAAGGCCTCACCGCCTTCAGGGAAAAACGAAAACCGCAATATAAAGGAAAATAGTCCCCATGACCGATAAACGCACCTTCTGGGAAGCAGAAGAGACCAAACTGGAACAAAGACGGCAGGAAGCCATCTGGCCCGGCGGCCAAAAGGCCGTTGACACCCTTGCCAAAAGAGGCAAACGTCCGGTCCGGGAATTGATTAAAGATCTCACCGACCCGGGCACGGCGTTTTTTGAACTGTCCACCATTGCCGGGTTCGGCATGAATTACCCGGACGTGGAAGATGTTCACTGTGCCGGCATTGTCACCGGCATCGGGAAGATCCACAACAACTGGACCATGATCATGGCCAGCGACAGCCGGGTCAAGGCCGGGACCTATTTCCCCATCACCCTGAAAAAGCATATGCGGGCCCAGGCCATTGCCGAGCAGAACGGGCTCAACTGCGTCTATATCGCCGATTCCGGCGGGGTCTTCCTGCCCATGCAGGCGGAGGTCTTCCCCGATGACCAGCATTTCGGCTCCATCTTTTACAATATGGCAAGGATGTCGGCCATGGGCCTGCGCCAGGTCACCATCAGCACCGGCGGCAATACCGCCGGGGGCGCTTATATTGTCTTCATGGCCTGTGAATCCATCATGATCGACCAGCAGTCCTTTTCCTTCCTGGGGGGCCCTCCCCTGGTGAAAATGGCCACGGGGGAAGAAATCTCCGCCGAAGACCTGGGCGGGGCCAAGGTCCATACCCAGGTTTCCGGCGGGGCCGACCACCTGTGCCGGGACCAGGCCGAGGCCGTCCAAAGGGCCAGGCAACTGCTGTCCCTCACCAAACCCCAGACCCTCCATCTGCACCGCTATGAATCCAGGGAGCCGGACCCCTCGTCCGACTCCCTCTATGACGTCCTGCCTGTTTCCCCCTATATCGGCATTGACGGCCGGAAGGTCCTCAAGGCCCTGGCCGATGAATCGGAATTCATCGAGCATAAAAAGGATTTCTCTCCCGGCCGGGGCTCCAATATCCTGGTGGGAAAGATCCGCATTAAGGGAATCCCCGTGGGCGTTGTGGCCTCCAACGGGTCCGGCATCATCTTTCATGAATGCGCCAAAAAGGCGGCGGAATGGGTGGTGCGGTGCTCCTATGAAAAAATCCCCCTGCTCTTTATCCAGAGTTCCCCCGGCTATATGATCGGGTCTGAATCGGAACATGCCGGCATCGGCAAATACGGGGCCGACATGGTGAGGGCCGTGTCCTGCGCCCAAGTGCCCCGGATTCAACTGGTCATCGGCCCGGACAACGGGGCCGCCAATTACGGCATGTGCGGCCGGGCCTACCGCCCGAGATTCCTTTTTTCGACCATGAGGGCCAGGACCGGGGTCATGAGCGGAAAGAGCGCCGGCGGGGTCCTCCTCAGTATTGAGGAAGCCAAGAGAAAGGCCATGGGCAATCCCATGGGCCCGGAGGAGATCAATGAATTCCAGCAGAAGATGATTGATAAATATGAAGGGGAACTACACCCCTTCTTCTGCTCGTCCCGGCTCTTAAACGACGGGCTTTTGAAATTTTCCGAAATCCGGGACTGGCTGGCCATGGCCTTTGAGGTCAGCCATCTCCGGCCCGTGGGCGAACCCACCTTTGGAAATTTCAGATTCTAGGACACAAAAATAAAGATAAAGGAGAAACCCCATGACGGAATATGATTATTGGAAGATCTTCCCCAGGATGCCCAAAAAAGTCACCATCGGCGATATCACGGTGAGGGACGGATTCCAACACCTGGAAAAATTTATTTCAACGGAAGCCAAGATCACCTATCTGGAAGAACTGATCTTTGCCGGTTGCCGGAATATAGAGGTCACCAACCTGGGCAACCCCAAAAGCATGCCCCAGTTCAGGGACGCCGAGGAACTCCTGGCCCACCTGAGAAGCAACGACTTTGTCAGCCGGGCCGCCAAACGCGGCATCAACATGGAAGATGTGGTCCTCACCGCCATCACCATCCGGGAACCGGCCGTGGACAGGGCCATTGAACTGAAAAAGAGAGGCGTGGGCCCGGACCGGGTACTCATGATGGTGTCCACGGAAGAGCAGCACCATTTTGCCAATTCCGGCACCACCCTGCCCAATTACTGGAAGGAAGCCGAACGCTGCATCCAAAAATGCTCCGATGCCGGCATCAAGATGTGCGGAACCGTCAGCACCATCTGGGGCAGCCCCATCGGCGGGGCCACGGACCTGAAGGATGCCGTTAAATTCACCAAATACTGGCTGTCCATCGGCGCGTCGGATATTGAACACGCCGACCACGACGGGTCAGCCTCGGCGGCCCAGGTCTACCGATATTTTTCCATGATCCTGGATGAGATCCCGGACACCCGCCTCCATATCGCCCATTTCCATGAAACCAAACGGGTGGCGTCCGCCTCCATCCTTGCCGCCCTCCAGGCCGGAATCGCTCATTTTGAAGCCACCCTGGGCGGCCTGGGCGGCCAGCCGGCCAATTTCCTGGATGACCGGCCCATCAAGGGCACGGGGGATTATTATTATGACGACCCCCGCTATGTGGGGCTGGTCTGTCTTGAAGATACCCTTGTACAAATCGACGAAATGGGTATAGAACACGGATATGATGTCGACAGAATCCTGTGGCTGGGCAGGCAGCTTGAAAAAACCGCAGGCACAAGGCTCAGGAGCGAGGCCATAATCAACGGCAGGACCCTGAAGGAAGGCCATATGCAGTATGCCAGGCCCGGTCTTGCAAAACTGAAGGAAAAAATGGGTGAAAAGCCAGGGCAGAGTTTCCCCGTTTAACGATGCAAAAGGAGATGCTATGGAAAAAAAGGACGCGATCCCCCATATCAATGTGGATTATTTTGAAGATCTGACCGGCAATATCAAAGAGGGAGAAAAGGGAGACCCGGACGATGTGGGAAAACGTATCCGGCTGCTCAGAAAGGAAAGGGGGATAAGCATTGAAGATCTTTCCCATTTGACCGGGTTTGCCGTTGATCGGCTGAACGATATTGAAAACGGGATTGAAAAACCCCAGCTCGGAACGGTCATGAAACTTTCCAAGGCCCTGGATGCGGCCGTGGGCCGCCTGGTATCCGGCATGGGGAGCAAACTCTATTCCGTTACCCGGAAAAATGAAAGAAAACCGGTTGCCCGCTCCAGCTCCAAAACCGGCAAACAGAATGTCTATTCCTATATGAGCCTTGCCCCGGAAGTCCAGGGCCGGCATATGGAAGCCCTCATCGTGCAACTGGAAAGAACCGAGGACAAGGAAACCTCCATCCACAACGGAGAGGAATTCATCTTTGTCCTGGAAGGGGTGGTCCATCTGGCCGTGGGCAAGGACAGCTATGATCTTGAACCGGGAGACAGCGCCTATTACCTGTCCACCACCTCCCATTTTATTACGGCAAAAACGGAAAAAGCGACCATCCTCGCGGTTCTTTACGAATAGGAGGACCCATGGCAAAACTATTGTGGCAACCGTCGGATGCGCGGATCAAAAGCACCAATATGTACCGGTTCATGACCCTGGTGAACGAGAGATTCAAAAAGAATTTCACGGACTACCCCGCCCTCTGGGACTGGTCCGTGAACAACCTGGAAGATTTCTGGGCCCTGACCTGGGATTTCATCCGGATCAAGGCATCCAAAAAATATGACCGGGTCCTGGACAACCCCGATAAAATGCCCGGGGCCCGATTCTTTGTGGGCTCCAAGCTCAATTTTGCAGAAAACCTGTTGCAGTTCAGAAATGACAGGACGGCCCTGATCTTCCGGGGCGAGGATGCGGTGAGGCGAACCCTGACCTATCAACAGCTTTACGATGAGGTGGCCAAGACCGCAGCTTCCCTGAGAAAGCTGGGCATCACCAAGGGCGACCGGGTGGTGGGCTTTGTGCCCAATATGCCTGAAAGCATCATTGCCATGCTGGCGGCAACCTCCATCGGCGCCGTCTGGTCTTCCTGCTCCCCGGACTTCGGCATCAAGGGGGTTCTGGACCGCTTCGGCCAGACCAAACCCAGGGTCCTGTTCACCGCCGACGGGTATTTTTTCAAGGGCAAGCCCATGGACAGCATTGAACGCATTGCCGGCATCGTCAAGGAACTGCCCTCCCTGGAAAAAATCGTGGTGATTCCCTATGTGTCCCCAAAACCCGATATCAGCTCCCTGCCCCAGGCCGTCCTGTTCAAGGACTTTAAACATCCCAATGCCAAGGACATTGTCTTTGAGCCCATGGACTTTGATGATCCCCTGTATATCATGTATTCGTCCGGCACCACGGGCCTTCCCAAATGCATGGTCCAGAGCGTGGGCGGGGTCCTGCTTCACCAGAAAAAAGAGCTGGTCCTGCACACGGATCTAAAAGAAGAAGACACGATCTTTTATTTCACCACCTGCGGGTGGATGATGTGGAACTGGCTCACCTGTTCCCTGAGTGTGGGGGCCACCCTGGTGCTCTATGACGGCAACCCCTTCCACCCCGGCCCCGACGCCCTGTGGAAGATGGCCCAGGATGAACGGATCACCATCTTCGGCACCAGCGCAGGATATATTGAAGCCCTTAAAAACGCGGGGGTGAAACCGGGCAAGCA
>JAMPXP010000028.1 GCA_023701135.1 Desulfobacula sp.
ACGGGGTTGCCAAAAATGTATTAAAGGAAGAAATTCCCCTTGAAACCATATTCAAAGGCATTTTCCCCTTCCTGATCGCCGTTATAGCCGGAATCATCCTGATGATGATCTTCCCGCAAATCGTTCTTGTTCTGCCCAATCTTTTGTATCAATAATTTTGATCTGAAAAAGCCGGCCATATTTTAATGTAAGCTTTTTCAGCGGATGGTTACTGGTGATTAGGAATTAAGGAAATATGGAAAATCTGTTGTATCTGTTCATACTGCTCGCCCTGGGAAAGGTTTCCCGGCGGCTGCCGGCATTTCCCGAGAACACCCCGCAGATCCTGAACCTGTTTGTGATTTATTTTTCTTTTCCGGCCACGGTACTGTTGAAAACAAAGAACCTTGATCCGGGGCCGGACCTTGCCGTCCTGGCCTTAACCCCCTGGGCACTGATGCTTGTCTCTGTTCTTGGGGTCACACTGATCGCACGGTACCGGCGCTGGGACCGGAAAACGACGGGCACCGTCATGTTATGCACCGGGCTCGGAAATACCTCGTTTTTGGGTTTCCCGGCTGTGGCGGCATTTTTTGGCGAAGACGCGCTTTCCTATGCCATTATCTATGATCAGCTCGGCACATTTCTCGGGCTCGCCATATTCGGAACCCTTGTGGTATCGGTTTTCGGAACCTCAACAAGGCCCTCTGTAAAGCAGATCTTTCTGAATATCATCGGTTTCCCGCCATTCCTTGCATTGACGACAAGCCTTTGCCTCATGAAGGTCACCTATCCTTTACCCGTCATTAAACTGCTTGAAGGGGTGTCGGCCACCATGATCCCCCTGGTTATGTTTTCCATTGGGACCCAATTCAGGCTGAGGCAACCTTTTTCCAATGTCAAGCCCATAAGCGTCATTCTTTTCCTTAAGATGATGGCTTTTCCGTTAGCAGTATTTTTCTGTCTCGCAGCGATGAAGATCCGTGGGCCTGTGCTTCATATTTCAGTTTTTGAGTCAGCCATGCCGTCCATGGTGATGTCCGGGGTGCTGGCGCAATCCGGCCGCCTCAATGCAGAGGTAGCCAATGCCGCCATCGGTTACGGCCTGGTCCTGTCCTTTATCACCCTTCCGTTTTTCGACTTTTTGCTGAAAATGTTCCCATGAGCCTCATGATCCCATGGTGTTATTTTTCCATTGGCGAGTTTGCCGATTCCTTTCTGGTGTCAGTGAATCAGCATATTGCAAAGGTGTTCGCTTAAAAACAGGATGGCCTCAATGTCCAGGTGTTGGATAATGGTCTCATCAAATAAAAGCTTTGCATCGGCCTCAAACCCGTCGGCGGCCTTCCAGAATAAAAGAACCACCGGAACCTTTGGGAATGCCTTGAATTCATAGGCAAGATCACAGGATGGATACAGGTTCTTGACATTGGCGCCGCCGAAGTTTTCACAGGATAATGAAAGGCTTTCCGGATTTGCGGAAAAGGCTTTTTTCAGCGGTATTTCCACACGGTCCCGCATGGAGACAATCTTGGATATGGTGTTGGGGAATTCCTTCAGGCTTTTCATGTTTCCGGATGGGACCGATATCCCTCCCCGGGCCAGATGGATATAGACAAAGGTCTGTTCATTCCGGCTGAGGTCATGGCCGGAATCGTCCCGTATTCCGTCCCGGGTAATGGAGAGCTGCTTGTTAAAACACAAAAGGAGTATGGTTTCATCTTCCCCGGAACCCATGAATGTGCCTCCGATCCGGGTGGCGATATCTTCCATTTTCATGGAAGCGGTTTTCTGTTTTGCCCATTCAAGGGCTTCTTCGGCCATATCTTTTTTCAGCCATTTCCCCTGTTTATATTGCGCTTCTAGCTCTTTTTGAGCACTGGATAATATATCCGCATGGATATGGGGACAGTTTTTCAGGGCAAGCTTCTCAGATACGACCATTCCGGCAAAGGCAAGGCAAGTGGCGTACCCGCAGTCTTTGCAATTGGTCCTGGGCAATACCCGGGTATACAGATCTACAACGGAAAGGGCCATGGTCTTCCTTGGATGATAAAAAGGCCGAGCAGAAAGGATCATTCCGCCCGACCGGATCAATTCCTATTCTTTTTCAAAATCGTCCTTTGAAGCTCCGCAGATGGGGCAGCACCAGTCATCGGGAAGGTCTTGAAAACCGGTTCCCGGATCGATGCCGTTGTCCGGATCGCCGTCTGCCGGGTCATACACATAGCCGCAGGGTCCGCAAACATATCTGTCCATGTTAAATTTCCTTTTGATGATTGGGGTTAGAGGGCGCCATGAGGTTCAACCGCATCAATATGCGTCTTCCAGATCCAGGTCCTCCCGGGTCACCGGATGCCTGAAAAAATGATAGGACCAGGCCTGGTAGATGATGACCAGGGGGATAAAGACCAGGACCACCCCCAGCATGATTTTTAATGTCAGCGGGCTGGACGAGGCATTAAAGGCCGTCAGGGAAAAATTGGCGTCCATGCTGGACGGAAACAACCTGGGGAAAAGCCCGATGATCCCGAAAAAAGTAGCCCCCACAATGGTCAGGGCCGAGGCAAACCAGGCTTTGAAAAATCGGCGGCCTGCAATAAAGATCCGGGTCGCAAAAAGGGCGGCCACGGTGACCAGGATAACCAGGAACAGGGCCGGCGTTTTAAAATAGTTGGCATAAAGATCCGTGGCAAAATAGGAAGCCACGAGAAAAATGACGGCCACCGGCACAAGGACGAGCCATATTTTTTGAGATACGTCAATGGCTCTCTGCTGAAGGTCACCCCTGGTCCGGATGTTGAGCCAGTTGGCGCCATGCTGGAGGAATAATAACACAAACAAGGCCCCTCCCAGAAGCCCATAAGGATTCAGGAGTTTTAAGGTGTTGCCGTGATATATGCCCTTGTCGTCAAAGGGGATGCCCTGGAAGATATTGGCAAAGGCAACACCGAAGAGAAGGGCCGGCAGAAAACTGCCCAGGAAAATAAAGGTGTCCCAGAGTTTTTTCCAGCCTTCGTGGTTGATTTTTCCCCTGAATTCAAAGGCCACTCCCCTGAAAATCAGGGCGAATAAAATCAGCATCAGCGGGGTATAAAGGGAGGAAAACATGACGGCATAGACCTTGGGAAAGGCGGCAAAGGTGACTCCCCCGGCTGTCAAAAGCCAGACCTCATTGCCGTCCCACAAGGGTCCGATGGAATTGATCATGATTCGTTTATCCTGGTCTGTCTTCCCGAGAAAGGGATAAAGGGTGCCCACACCGAAATCAAAGCCGTCGGTCATGAAAAACACAGCCCATAAGAGTCCCCATAAAAAAAACCATATCGATTGAAGTTCCATATCATCACTCCTGTATTTGTTGGTTAATGTGCAGCCTCAGGGCCTTTTTTTGCATTCTGGGCCATGAGATAAAACCCGACGGCCCCCAGAAGGCCGTAGACAAGGATAAATCCGATAAGAGAGAACAGGACCTGGGTGGCCGCAATGGGGGAGGCGGCGTCGGCGGTTTTCAAAACCCCGTAGACAATCCAGGGCTGGCGGCCGACTTCCGTCACCACCCACCCCATTTCAATGGCAAGGTAGGGAAGAGGGATGGAAAACAGGATCAATTTCAGATACCCCGGGCTTTCCATGATTTTATTCCTTTGGAACCAGCCGTAGAGGCTTAAAACGATCAAAAGGGTCCCAATGCCCACCATGGTGCGGAACCCGATAAAGACCGGCAGAACCGGAGGGCGTTCATCCCTGGGGATATCTTTGAGCCCTTTGACTTCGGCATTAAAATCGTGAAACCCAAGGAAACTTAAGAGACCAGGCAGGGAAAGGACCTCAATGGTGTTTTTTTCCAGTTTTTCATCGGGAATGGCAAACATGACAATGGGGGCCCGGGTCTGGGTCTCCCAATGGGATTCCATGGCGGCAAGCTTTGCCGGCTGGGTTTTGGCCACATTCACACCGTGGAAATCACCGACCAGGGCCACAAAAATGGAGCATACCACGGCAACCGGTAAAGCGATTTTAAAGGATCCCATAAAAACATCCACATGCTGTTTTTTCAAAAGATGATAGGCAGAGATGCCCATGATGAAAAAGGCGGCCAGGACAAGGGCCGACGGAAGAACATGGAGGATCTGAAGGATGCTGTTATAATTGAAGAGAACGGCAAAAAAATCGGTCAATTCCGCCCTGCCGTTCCGCAGGGCGTATCCCACCGGGTTCTGCATAAACCCGTTGGCGGTTAGAATCCAGATGCCGGAGATATTTCCAGCGGCGGCTACCACCCACATGACGGCGGCATGGGCCTTGGCCGACATTTTTTTCCATCCGAAAATCCAGATGCCGATGAAGGTGGATTCGAGAAAAAAGGCCACGGAAGCTTCAATGGCCAGCAGAGATCCGAACACATCCCCCACATACTCGGAATACCTGGACCAGTTGGTACCGAACTGGAATTCAAGGGTGATGCCAGTGACAACCCCCAGGGCAAAATTAATGAGAAAAAGTTTGCCCCAGAATTTGGTCATTCTCAGATATACCGTATCTCCTGTTCTTACATATTTTGTTTCCATATAGGCGATAATAATGGAAATCCCAAGGGTCAGCGGTACAAAAAGAAAATGGAACATGGTGGCTGCGGCAAATTGCAATCTTGACAGAAAAACCGGATCCATAAATCCCTCCACGTAATACTGTTTTAGCCGAATACGCTTACAAAAAATCATAAATTACTTTTCCGGAAAAAAGCAATTCATATGCCATGGGTGAAAAGAAAGAAAAAATAATTATTGAGCTTTAAATATCAGCACATTATCGGATTTTATCAGGGATGGCAAGAAGGTTTTTTGTTTTTGAGACAGCAGAGAAACAAGAAAATGAAACACTGTTGTATCGTTAGAGTGAGACAGGGGTTCCTCCTGCGGAAGACGGAATCGCTTCCGCAGGAGAGAATTTTTAATTTTTTCTGACGGCTTTGGTTTCCCAGTCTTCAATGGCCGTAGTATCGGTGACCTCTTCCCAGCCCGTGACCATGCCTGCGACATGCCCCAGAACGGAGTGTCCCGTGGTGATCATATAGAGGTGGATGATCAGAAAATTCAGGAGGAAAAGGGCAATGAGGGTGTGGATGCCGGCAAGGACGGAAAGGGCAAAGAACCCCTGCAGGTCATTGTAGAGATAATACAGGAGCCCGGTCACCATCTGCACCGGCAGAAGCATGGCGGAAATACCCAGATAGGCCAGCCGCTGCAGGGGATTATGCTTTGCGTGCGTTGATTTCTGGACCGGATGGGGCTTGCCCTGAAAAATATCCCAGGCATAATAGCGGACAACGGAAAAAAGCCTTTTGGTGGTAGGGATATATTGCCTCCACTCTCCTGTGGTGAACAGCCAGAAAACAAAAAAGGCAAACAGGGTGAGCCAGGTCAGGCCGATATAATTATGGATCCGGACCGCGGTTTTAAATCCCAGGAAAGAATAGGTGCCGTGGATTTCCAGGCCGGTGATGATGAGAGTGATGACCACGGCGGCCTGGAACCAGTGCCAGAGCCTTTCGAACCGTGTATACAGATAGATTTTGATGGTTTTTTGATCCGTCATTTAATCCTCCTTGCCGTTACGCATGAAAAACCGGCCCAGCCCATGCAGCAGAACAGCCACAAAGGCGCCGAGAACAGACACCCATCCGATGGTATCCACCAGGCGGAACCGGTCCCGGCCCGGCATATACAGGTCTGTGATTCCGGCCAGCCGGGAGGTTTCCCGGATGTGGCATTCCGTACAGGCCAGGGCGTTTTCCTTGGGCGCCACCATATGGGTGATGGGCATGGCATAGGTGGTTTCCACATAATCAAATTGGCCGGAATAGGGCAGACCTAAGGTTTTATTGCCCCGCTCGATGGCGTCGTTCATATCCAGGGTGGTCCAGAACCCCTTGGACCCTGACAGTATGGGGGCCAGAAGCTTGTTGTGGACCTTGTCATAGGGCTGTTTACCCCGGTGGATTTTAAAGGGAAAGATTCGGGTCTGGGGATCGGATTTATCCCCCACGGGTTGGCTGACCTTCACAATTTGTCCGGGATCAATAACATCATCGGCTGTGGTGCTGGTCAAAGACCCGTTGAACCGATAATATTCCGGGATCACGTTCTTTTCCCATTTGAATTCCCCTTTGATGGTCTTATACACGGGTTTCCCGAATTCGCCGTCTTCGGTGTAGGGTTTGCCGTCTTTCATCTTTCCCGTCTTGGACCAGTCCCACATCATCATGGTGGGATTCACCCGGGCAAAGCTGGGAATATGGCAGGCCTGGCAGGAAACCACATCGGTATGGTCATTCATCTTGGAATCATTTTTATGGGGCATGGCGCTGTGGCAGGACTCGCAGGTGATTTTCGGAGCCAGATCATCTTCAATCAGGCTTTTCCTGGACTCAACGGCAGGATTGGTATAAATCCGCCCGGCAATATTGTGCTCCGTGGTAGTATGACACCGGGTGCAGGTGAAATTTTTCCCGTCGGTTCCCATATGCACATCCAGCATGCGGTTGGGTTTTGTGAGAGAGGTGTCCAGATCCCCGTGTTTCACCCCGTCGCCGCCGCCGCCGGTAAAATGGCAGTCCCCGCAGCTCTTCCGGTCCGGGAAGGTCACCTGGGTGACGGCTTTTTTGATGTCCTGCTGAAGATCTTTGGCCATTTCATGGGCTTCCGGGTCTTCGTCCTTTAGAAAGGATTTGACATCGGTGAGGGCCTCTTCAAAATTAAACCCGGATGAATTGTGGCATTTCAGGCAATTGACCTCACCCTGGACTCCCTTTTTGTCCCAGCCGGGATGGCAGCTCAGACAACTTTTATCTTCCATGGCATTGCCGGAGATGCAGAAATTATTCACTGAAAACCCGGCCTTACCATAACGCAAATCCGTTTTATCCTCAGACGCCAGCCAGGTCCAGTGAATGGTCTTATGAAACTGGGTTGCAGCTTCCGAGTGGCAGGAGATGCAGGCCCGGGTGATCTCTTCCCCGGAGGTGAAATCCTTGTTCAAGGCCTCCATTTTTTTGTGGTCCGTGGTGGTCCACTGTTTACTGCCCTTGACGGCCTGCCTGGCAAGGCGTCTTCCCGGAGCGTCGTCACTGTTTTCCGGTGTGGCGGCAAAGGCCGGGGAAAGAAAGCATAAAAAGGCCGCGATAGCTGTTGCAGCCATTTTGCAACTGAATACGATTCTTTTTTTCATTGGCATCTCCATGGGCTGAGAGGATATGAGCCGTTGAAAAGGACGGGGAATATCCCCGTCCTTTTGTAATGTCTAATTGCATGTGGCCGGCGAAGGGGAATCCGAGGCATGGCCGTAAAAATATGTATAAATATCAAGGACATCTTCATCGGATAAGGCAGCCCAATGCTGCTCACAGCCGAACTCATTAAATTTCTTAGCCTCAAAAATCGCCTTCCATTCGGCCATGGTTTTATTGGCAGGGCTGATTTTAGGGGTTGCAGATTCAACCTGGCCTGCTTCCGAGCAGGCTTTATACACTTTCCGATAGGTGTATTTGCCTTTTCTGTCATTGCCGCCGGGGCCTTCAGAGGCAACGAGAATGGTATTGGACACAAGGATGAAAAGGGCTGCCGCAAACAGGATGGTTATTTTTTTAAACATGGAAGGTCTCCTTATTTTACTTATCTGATCAGGATTTTTTGGGTTTTTTGATTTCGTATTGGCCGTCACCTTTGAAGGTGATTCCAGCCTCCACATAGTACACTTCTTTTAAGGAATTTTTCAAGTCCTTTGTCATATAAAAAGCTTCTCCGCTCCGGGCGCCCGTGGTGCAGACAAAAACAACAGGCTTGTCTGTCGGAAGCTCGTTGATCTTTTTCTCAAGATTTCCCACCGGGATATTGACGGCGGTTTTAAATGATCCCTTGGCGAATTCATCGGGATCACGGACATCAACGATGACAATGGACTCGGGATTGTTAGCCAGGATGGAGACGAAACGGTCAAGGTCGATGGCACCTTCAACCCCGCCTGATTTTGCCGCCACGGCAGGGGCGGAACCGCCATAGAGTTTTTCCCATTCCGGGTAGCCAAGGCTGAACACGGACACATCGGTGTATCCCATCTCAATGGCCTTTTTTGCCGATTTATGGCTCAACGGACAATCCAGCCCGCCGCAGTAAAAAACCACAGGGGTTTTGAGATCTCTCGGCAGTTTGCCCTTGAGTTCGTCAAACTGGGTGTCGGGGATATTGACGGCCGTGGGGACGTGCCCTTTGTCATATTTGGCCTGCTTTGGCCGGGAATCCACGATCAGGGCCTTGTTCTCGGAAATCATCAGGGCCACCTGCTCTGCGCTGACGGAAGGGTAATTGCCTTTCAGGGTAACCCATTCCGGATATCCTTTTGAATAGACCTTCACGTTTTTATAGCCCAGGGCTTCGGCTTTCCGGGCTGAATTATGGCTGAGCTTGCAGGTTTCACCTTCGCAGTAAAAAATCAGAAGGGCGCTTTTGTCCTGGGGGAGGAGATTGGTTTTCTGATCAAATTCTGAAAACGGGATACTGACGGCGCCGGGGATATGGCCCTGGATAAATTTTGTCTTATAGGGCCGTGAATCGATGAGCATGACATTGGCGGGCATGGGGATGTCCATGTGGGCCTTGACGAACTCGGCATCCACAATGTCATGGAACATCCATGACCGGTCTTCGGTCTGGCTCTCTGCGGTTTTTGCTGTTTGGCCAGGCGTACATCCCGTCAGCAGCAAAAGCCCTGAGAGAAACACAAGAAGCATTATGTTTGTAAGATTGTTTTTCATGGGATCTCCTTTTATCATTAAGGTTTGATTTGTGAAGGCTGTCATTGTTTCCAAGTTTCCAGCGTTTTTCAGCAATGCCTTTTCAGCAACACTATTTTAGCAATGAGTGTGCCAGGATTAATCCCATGCTGAACTGTATGATTAACTATCTGAGTTTAAACAGTAAAACCATGACAGCCCCCAATCTTTTTTCAAGAATTTGAAAAAAGATCAGTTGCATATATGTTAATTCATTGTTAATTTAACTGTAAACCATATTAACACCTTCGGAGGGTTATGGATATTGAAAAACAATGGCGGCCCATCATCGATGCCGTTCAGGACGGTATTATTATCGTGGATGAAAAAGGATGTTTTGTGGCAGCCAACCAGAATGCCCAATTAATGACCGGCTATACGGAAGAAGAGCTGAAGGGCCAATCCTGCAGGATACTAAATTGTACCGGATGTAAAATCATCGGCCAGGGCGCCGGAAAAAAATGGTGTTCACTTTTTTCCGAGGATTTTGTACGGGAAAAAAAATGCGTTATTACCAATCGCAGAAATCAGGCCGTACCCATTATAAAAAATGCCACGGTGCTGTTTAATGAAAAAAATGAGATTGTGGGTGCGGTTGAAACCTTGAAAGATATTTCCGAGAACATCCACTATAAGAATGAGCTGGCTTCCATCAAACGGATGTACCATATTGATGACGGCTTTCACGGCATCATCGGAAGAACGCCGGTCATGCAAAGCCTTTATGAGGGCATCGAGAGTCTCTCCTCTTTGGATACGCCGGTCATGATCCTGGGGGAGAGCGGAACGGGAAAGGAAATGGTGGCAAAGGCCCTGCATGAAACCGGGAACAGGGCCCAGAAGCCCTTCATAAAGGTCAATTGTGCGGCATTAAGCGAAAACATTCTTGAAAGCGAATTGTTCGGACATGTCAAAGGGGCCTATACCGGTGCGGAAAGTGACCGGATCGGCAGATTTGAGGCGGCCCATAAAGGCACGCTTTTCCTGGATGAAATCGGGGATATTCCTCTCTCGGTCCAGGTCAAGCTGCTCAGGGTCCTGGAGGAAAAAATGATTCAGCGGGTGGGGGCAAACCGGTCCATTCCCATTGATGTCCGGATCATCACCGCCACCAACAGGGATCTGGAAGCCCTCATCGCAGCTAAAGCATTCAGGGAGGATCTCTATTTCAGAATCAATGTGTTTCCCTTGACCATTCCGCCGCTTCGCCACAGAAAAGACGATATCACCTTGATCATCCAGCATTTTATTCAATTTTTGTCGGAAAAAACAGGGAAGAATATTCTGGGGTTCAGGCCCGAAGCCATGCGCATGATGGTGGCCTATCCCTGGCCGGGAAATGTTCGGGAATTAAGAAATACCATAGAATATGCCTTTGTCCTGGCAAGGGGGAAAAGTATCGGGCCGGAGCATCTGCCGGAAAAGATTACCGCCTCTAAGACCTCCCTGCCCGAACCTATGAATGACCGGAGAACCGATCCTGTCGTCAGGGTGGGCCTGTCTGAAAAAGAAATGCTTCTTGATGCGCTTCATAGGGCGGACGGGAATCAGAGCCGGGCTGCACAAAGCTTAGGTGTGAGCCGGGTCACCGTCTGGAAGCGCATCAAAAAATATGGGATACAGCTTAAATGAACCTGTCTGCCGGATTAAAGGCTGATGACGGCCGCATCGCAGACAAGATCAATCAATTCTGCGGCAGTGGCAAACCGGCATGAGTCCGCAAGGTCCTTTTCCTCAATAAACCGTGATTTGGCACAGGGAGTGCAGACCAGGATCGGAACCTCATGGGCCTGCAGATGGGCCAGGGAATCATCCGCCGAATCTCCGGTGGCGGCTTTGATCCCTTCTGCCGCCCCTTTTCGTGCAAGGTATACCCCGTCATCCAGCAGGAATACGGTCACATTTTTCCCTTTTTTCTGGGCAACGGCAGCAAGAAACAGTGCCCTGGTGGCCCGGTTGGGGTTGTCGGTTCCGCAGGACAGTGTCACAACTACATTCTGGGTCATTTTAGTCTCCTCTATAAATGGATATCAGAAATCGGTAGTTTCTTAATAAAGAAAATTCCGGTTGATGTAAAGCCACAGGACGTTATTTATCAGGTTTGAGGTAGATTCCGGCAATGGATAGGGGTTAACACTAGGTTAACATTTCGGCGGTTACCATTTTGTATAAATTCTCAAGGCTGTTCCCGGGCCGAAGCAAAACCTTTGTGGATATGGGTTCCGGTATCTGAAAATGTGAATAATCTGCTGAAAAGAGATTTTTGGCATGATCATTGCTATAATTTATGCTATGCTCATATCCGGCCATAGTTATTATATCAACTGAATAAGGGACCTGACATGAAAAAAGAAAATATGCTGGTGATTGTGCTGATCTGTATGGCTTTTGCCGGTGTGATGATCCATAATCATATCCAAGAGGGAGAGGCTGTTGAAACTGCTCCCGGTAAAGCCGCTTCGGGAAAAGCCATTCCAGACTCAAAAGAAGCGGGCATCCAGTGGAAAACCTATGATGAAGGCCTGCAACTGGCCAAAAGCCGGAACAAACATATTTTTTTATATTTTCATGCAGACTGGTGCACCTATTGTAAGAAAATGGAAGCCACCACCTTTATGGATAAAAAAATCTGGACGTATTTAAATGAACATTTCATCAGCATCCAGGTGGATACGGAAAAAGACACGGACATTTCCGAACAATGGAAGGTCAGGGGCCTGCCCACCATCTGGTTCCTTAAACCGGACGCCACAAAGCTGGACAGTCTTCCGGGCTATGTGGATGAAGACTATCTTTCCAAGGTGTTAACCTATATTCAGTCGGGAAAATATGAAAAAATGAGTTTTAACGAATTCATGGAAACATTAAAGAGGAATTAAAATCATGAGGTCGCAAATTTCGCGCAGAGCCTTTATCAAAGGCTCCATTGCAGCAGCCGGGACCGTTGTCGCCGGGACAGGCATTGCAAAGGCTGCCGACGCCCTGGTCAATGGAAAAAAAGAACCCCTGGCCACCCTTCTGGATATACAAAAATGCATCGGATGTGAAGAATGCGTTCGTGCCTGCAGGGATGTCAATGCCGCCAAATACCCGGAACCTGAAAAGCCTTTTCCCAAAATGTATCCCAAAACAGTCCCGGTTCAGGACTGGTCTGATAAAAGAGAGGTTATGGATCGCCTGACCCCTTATAACTGGCTCTATATCCAGCACGCCTTCGTCAGCCTCAACGGCCGGGAAACGGAGCTGACCATTCCCAGAAGGTGTATGCACTGTGCGAATCCTCCCTGTGTCAAGCTTTGTCCCTGGGGAGCGGCAAAACAGGAAAAAAACGGGCTCTCACGGATTGATGCCGACCTCTGCCTCGGCGGATCTAAATGTAAGGCCGTCTGTCCCTGGAGTATTCCCGAAAGGCAGACCGGTGTCGGCCTTTACCTGGAACTGATGCCGGCCCTTGCCGGCAACGGGGTCATGTACAAATGCGACCGCTGCTATAACCGGCTTGAAAAAGGTGAAACACCGGCCTGCATAGAGGCCTGCCCAGAAAATGTCCAGACCATCGGGCCGAGGCGCGAAATCCTGGAGCAGGCCCACACGCTTGCAAAAGAAATCAACGGATACGTTTATGGGGAACACGAAAACGGAGGGACCCATACCATTTATGTGTCTCCGGTTCCCTTTGACCAGTTGAATGCAGCCATAGAAAAAGGAAAGGGGAAACCCCATCTGGATCGGGTCGAAAACATGATGGCGGACGGCACAAATCTGTCCAGAGCCATGCTGATTGCTCCTCTGGCAGGTCTTGCAGCGGCCTTCGGGAAATTCTACCTCAAGTCCAAGGAGAAATAATTCATGAAATCCAAAGGAAAAACAAGATCCTATATTTACGGGTTGATTCTTTTTTTGATCACCCTGTCCGGCTTTGGTCAGATGCCCATTTTCAGCCGGTATTATATTGCGAGCATCCCCGGCCTGGGGTGGCTGGGTGAATTTTATACCACCCATATTTTGCATTATGCCTCAGCCGCCGGCCTGATCTTTCTGGCCGTATATGTCCTTTTTGATTTTGTGGTTCAGGGGGCAGGGGGCAAACGCATCACCGGATCAGGATATCTCAAGATGGGCATCATTGCCGGCCTGATCATCTCCGGCGGCCTGATGGTGGTTAAAAACCTTCCCGGCATCTATTGGGATCACACTGCCGTCATTGTATTGGATCTGACCCATCTGGGGTTTTGCATGGCGCTCTTGATGGTGAGCCTGTATACGCTGATTTTCAAAAAAAGCTGGGTGAAATAAGAAAGCCGCTCAAAGAAGCCCTATTTTTTTCATCTTCTCGACCAGAACCTCTTTATTAAAGGGCTTGATCACATAGCCGTCACATTTTCCAATGCAGGCCTTTACCGTATCCATATCGGAATGGGAGGTGACCATGAGGATCTTTGCCTTTTCCTGGGGTTCAAGGCCGCGTTCCGTTTCCATCTTCCGGATGGCGGTCAGAACATCTGTTCCGCTGATATCCGGCATGGAAATGTCAAGGGTGATCAGATTATAGAGTTTCCATTCTTCAAGGGCTGTTTTTACGGCGCTGATGGCGGCTTTCCCATTGATGACCCCTTCACATTGGCCGAAATCGGCTACGATTTTCATCATTTTTTTCCGGCTGACCAGCTCGTCATCAACAACAAGAATTTTCATGGAGGGCTCCCTTTCCCGGCTCATATACTCTGATATTCAAAGAATAAATATGGGTGCAATCATTATGGATAAAATTTTTGTTTCAATATTAACGGATTTATGTTTTTTTTCAAGTTCATTTTTTTAAAAAGGCAAGGCTGATACCCGAGAGAATGAAAAAAGAGGCGATCAGAAATCTTGACGAAATCATTTCCGATAAAAATATAATACCGCACAGGGCCGTTATCACCGGCACCGTCAATTGCACAATGGCCGCCTGGGTGGATGTTAACCCCTGCAATGCAGCCGTCCAGATCACATAGCCTGCCCCCGAGGCCAGGGTTCCGGACAGGATGGCTGCGGCTGCCCCCTTGGCCGTGATAAAAACCGGAGTTGGGATACAAAGTCCCAGGATAAAAACAAGGGGAATGGATATCATGAAATTAAAGGCCGTGGCCGATACAGGATCAGAGGCCTTTCTTCCCAGCAGGGAATATATGCCCCAGGCTGTACCGGCAATGGCCATGAGGCATGCACCCAGGGGGGAGGGAGCCTTTAATCCCGGGAATACAAGATACACCAGGCCTGAAATCGCCATGAAAAAACCGGTAAATTGAAGACGGGTCATTCTCTCTCCCGACAGCCACCCGGAAATGATCATGGTGGCCTGCACGGCCCCGAAAAGAATCAAGGCCCCTGTTCCGGCGTCCAGACGGGTATAGGCATAGGAAAAAAACAAGGCATAGAGGGTCAGCATGATGGGCATGAGCCGGTTTTTTTGATTCGTCATCCCCTTTAGCCGGTATTTTTTCAGCACAAGAACAATTCCCAAAAACAGGGCTCCGGAACAGATACGGATGGATGTAAAACCGGCGGCGTCAATAAGGCCGCCTCCCAAGGCAAACCGGCACAGGATGGAATTGGCGGAAAATGCCGTTACGGCAAGGGCGGTCAACGCCATGATCCTGGCCGGGTTTGGCTCGGCATTCGATATCATTTGAACCCCCTGATTTTTAAAAAAGCGATTAATTTTGTCCCAGGTTGCTGGTATAGTGCAGGTATTGTTCAAAGATCAACACAAATCAACAAGAGGGAGGATATTTTGATTGCCGTCGAACAAAGACCCATTGTCCTCTTAACGGATTTCGGGCTCAAAGACGCCTATGCAGGCATATTAAAAGGGGTGGTGGCGTCCATCAGCCCCCAGACGTCTATCCTGGATCTGAGCCATGAGGTTCCTCCCCAGGATATTTTACAGGGAGCATTTTTACTGGCGACCTCCTTTTCCTATTTTCCCCGAGGCAGCGTCTTCTGTGTGGTGGTTGATCCGGGAGTCGGTTCGGACCGGAAGGCCATCTGCATCAAGACAGAAGATTATTATTTTGTCGGCCCGGACAACGGCGTCCTGTGGGAAGCGGCAAACCGCAACAGAATCAAAGGCATGATCCATCTGACCAACGCGGTTTATTTTTTGAATCCGGTTTCCGGAACCTTCCACGGCCGGGATATATTCGCCACTGTTGCAGCCCATATTTCAAAGGGGCTGAAGGATATCACCCTGCTTGGAACCCCCCTGGAAAGCTGCGTGAAATTTGAATTCCCCCGGATCGGGGAAGGCAGGGATTCCCTGGAATTGTGTGTCATCCATATCGACCGCTTTGGAAATTTGATCCTGAATATCGAACTGGAATCCTTTAACCGGTTTGTCCAGGGCCGGGAATTCAGTCTGTCCATCAACGGTGAAAGGATCAACAAAGTCTTTTCCCATTATGCCCAGGCCAGGGACCGGGAATTATTTCTCATTGCCTCGTCCTCTTCCCATATGGAGATTTCCCTTAGAAATTCAAGTGCTGCTCTTGCGCTTCAGGCCGTCTGCCTGGACAAGGCAACCTTAATAAAAAGCTTAGGTCCTCTTGATAAGTCTTTCCAATTGTGTTAGGCGCTTTCAGTATAAACAAAGATTTTTACAGGAGAACCGGAATGTTGAAAATCGGTATTATCGGCGGATCAGGACTGGATGATCCCCATATCTTACAGAACCCGGAAGCGCTTCATATCCAAACCGAATACGGAGAGCCGTCTTCTTCCCTTTTATCCGGCCGGATTCAGGGTGTTGAAACTGTTATCCTGGCCCGGCACGGCCGAAAACACCAGTACAGCCCCACCCAGGTCAATAACCGGGCCAATATCAGGGCCCTTCAGAAGGCCGGGGTGACCCATATCATTGCCACGACGGCCTGCGGCAGCTTAAGAGAGGAAATCAGCCGGGGGCATCTGGTCATCCTGGACCAGTTTATTGATTTTACACGGTTCAGGAAGACTTCTTTTGTGGAATCCTTTGAAAACGGCCCGGTTCATACGGCCATGGCCCATCCCTTTCATGAAGGATTGAGAAGATGTCTTTCGGACTGCGCCCGGAAACTGGATCTGGCGGTTCACGACCAAGGCTGCGTCATCACCATTGAAGGCCCGAGGTTTTCAACCGTTGCAGAATCCAAGATGTTCCGGATATGGGGGGCCGATGTCATCAATATGTCCATTGCCCCTGAAGCCATGCTGGCCAATGAGGCCGGGATTCCCTATGCCGCCGTGGCCATGTCCACGGACTATGACTGCTGGAAAGAAGATGAGGCACCGGTGACCTGGGATGAAATCCTTGAGGTGTTTCACCATAATTCGGACAATGTCAAAAAACTCCTGGTTAAAGTGATTGGGGAATTTAAAGAATAAGATCGGAAAGGATGGAAAGAAGAATGGATTTGAAAGAAACGATCAGAAGTATTCCGGGCTGGCCCATGGAAGGGGTGATTTTCAGAGACCTGACAACCCTGATGCAGGACCCTGAAGCGTTCAGGGAATCCTGCAATATCCTTTACGAGCGATATAAGGACATGGACATTGACAAGGTCGTCGGGATAGATGCCCGGGGATTTGTATTTGGCGCGGTTCTTGCCTATCAACTGGGCATCGGTTTTGTTCCAGTCCGGAAAAAAGGGAAACTGCCCTGGAAAACCATCGAGGAAACCTATAGCCTTGAATATGGGCAGGGAACCCTTGAAATCCATGCGGATGCCATCAAACCCGGTGAACATATCGTTATTGTTGATGACCTGATCGCCACCGGCGGCACCGTGGGCGCCACCGTCAGCCTCACCCGGAAACTCGGGGCACGGATCGTGGAATGTGCGTTCATCGTGGAACTGCCGAGCCTGAAAGGAAGGGAAAAGATCAAAGATTGCAAGATTTTCGCCATCACGGAATTTGAAGGGGAATGATCATTTAAATCTTCCAGTCCCTTTCCCGATAATCCGGCAAATCATCCACCCGTAGATTGCAAGGTTCAGCAGAACCACAACAGCGGCCAGCAGGTACTGGATTTCCCGGGTCAGGCCCGAGGGGTAAACCAGGGGTATGAGGTAGTGGCTGACAAAGCTTTCCGTGTAACCTTCACTACCGGCTTTAACTAAATAATAATTTTCAAGATAGGTCAGGGGGCAGACCTTTCCGGTGATTTCAACAAAGGCGCCCCAGGCAGCGGCCGGAATCTGAAGAAATGCAATCCATGGCCTGCGGAGGGCAAATAAGCCGCCTGCCGCAGCAAAGAGAATGAACATAAAATGGATCAGCAGGACGGCATCGGCAGCCATGGAAAAAATCATGACTGGGAGCTATCCTTATAAAAACGGGACAGGTTGACCGGTTTCCCTTTCATATTGATTCATCCGGGCCCATATGGTTTTCACCCGTTGCCGGGTATTGAGAAGATAGGCGGATTCCGGCTGTTTCGGCCATGGCCTGCCGTCCCATTCCAGGGCCTTGACACTTGAAACCGTGCGGTCAATATCGCCTTTTCCTTCCTTCAGAAAGCTTTCCGTCATGGCCAGATAATCATTTGCCGCTTTAACCGATGCCGAGATATGCCCTTGGGCCTCTTTTCCAGTAAACACGGCGTGGTGCCCTGCACAAAGAATGTCCGGTTCCAGGGTTTTGATGATTTTTAAAGATTCCAGATAAGCATCAAAATCAACTAAAAATTCGGTCTGCACAGAACCGTCATTCTGATAACAGGCCACGGCTTCCGAGGCGACAAGGATCTTTTTTTCCGGGATCCAGTAGGAGATAAAATCCCGTGTGTGTCCCGGAGTATGAAGGCCAATCAGCGTCAACTGGGGGGAAAGTGGAGTTTTTTCCCCTGCCTGGATCAGGATATCCAGATCAAAAGATTCAAAAGGCTGTTCATGGAGGGGAGAGACGCCCATTTTTTTTAAATTCTTTGTGCCCTCAAGATTTAAATCCTTTATCAATTGGATGGCATTGGGTTTTGACAGGATTTCACGGCAACGCAGGGAGCCACCGATTTTGAGTTCGGGCCAGGCCTGCTTAAAATGGCTGACGGCTCCGATATGGTCAAAATGGGAATGGGTCAGGAATAGATATTCAGGTTTTTTGTTGCCCAGAATGTTTCTGATCTCGGCTTCATAGAGCTGTGCCAGGGCCGTGAACCCGCCGTCAAAAAGAACCGGTACCGGGCCGTCCAGAAGGTAAACCGGTATGGCCGCAGGGCCGATAACATAAAGCTCGTCGCTGATTTTTCCACTTTTTGTAATGATCATGTTTATCCCTTTGCGATTTTCTTCATATCCACTGTCAATCATTCCGGTTTCATTTTCTTCGTATTAGGGGGGCCAATGGCTGGACAAAGGGCGTTATTTCAATTGACTGTCTTTGCTGCCCCGCCGGTTGTAACCCATGGACGGAGCCTGCCGGGCCTCCAGGGCCGATTGACAGGAGACGCACAAAAACACGCCGGGGACGGCCTTTCGGCGAGGCTCCGGGATGATTTCCCCGCACTCCTTACAGTGGGTTAAACTCTCGCCGCAGGGCAGATGACTCCTGGCCCTCTTGACGGCATCCTGCACGTCGGCATCCATCTGTTCCTGAACCGCCCCGTCCCGGGCCCATCCAACCGCCATTTCTCACTCCAAAGTCTCTGCGATCGTTATCACATCCGACCATCTTTCCTTGTCCTCATGTATTGCGGTTACGGTATCATCATCGTTTCCGGTCTGTCAATCCGACTTGGAATTTTTGAGCTTCTGCAGGTTCAGGATCAAGCCGGCAATAGTGTTTTAGCCCGTAAAAGCAACCGGCGCCGGTCGTCCAGGCCATTCAATCCGCCGTTGATCCTGCGGGTGACGGTCTCAAGATCATCCCGGTCGGCAAGGGCATTGAGGCCTTTTCTGTCCCAGTACCATCCGGCCACATCCACACACAGCCCGTCATCCGTTGCCACCTGGCCGGGATCAGCTTCAATATCCCGCTTGAATCCACAGGTGCGGGCATATTCCGCATAATTGGCCCGTCCAGTGAGTTGAATCAGTCCGCGGCCCTTATACCGGGTTCCATCACCGGGTTCAGTATTGCCCAGATCCCGCCGGTTTTCATAGGCCGCACCCGAGGCCAACTCCTCCCGAAACCGCAATTCACCGCTTTCATGCCCGATCTGCGCCAGAAAATGGGCCTGCCGCAGCGGTGTGTTGATATCATATTTTGCCATGGTTTCTTCAATGGCGGTGATAAAAGAGTTTACCGTTTCGTCCGCTGCGTTCAGATATAGAATTCCCAGCACAATTTCATTGAATCCGCCGGGCAGGGCGGAACATAATTCCAGCAGGGTCTTATCTCCCGGCCGCACCGTACCGTCGGGCTCGGCCATGGCCAGGACCTTTTTCTGAAAAGCCAGGACTGCACCGATGGTCTTCTGACCGATGATCCCGTCGCATTTGAGGGGGGCAAGGGGACTGAGGCGGTTGATGTTCAGGTTCACCAGTTTTTGTATGGATTTGACGTCATGGGTTAGATTCCGGCATTTTGTCCCCACCGTGTCCATGAGCAATTTGTTTCCGCGGCCGCCGGCAGCGGGTGGTGGGAGAATCCCTGCCATTGACTGGGGAGAAGGAGAACCTGGACTTCTTCCCCGTTCAAAATGGGGGGTGTCCTTGAAACTCGACCAGTTCCCGCCCCAGCGGTTGGCAGGGTCCAGGCTTTCCCAGAAGGCCCCGAGCCGGCGCACCCCGTCACCATCATATACCAGCTTGAGGGAATGGTCCGGTCCGGTTTCAAAAAAATTAAGATCAACGGCCAGCCGGTCCAAATGCCGGCTGTTCATGGTTTTACTGCGGCCGTTTTTGATATGAAGGGCCTGCTGTTCAGGCGTCCGGTACAATTCGCCGGCAGTTAATATAAGCCCGTACTCCGGAGCCTTTCGAATCAGCTCAGCCACCTGCTGCAGAAAAGCAGCCTGTTCTCGATTGAGGCTCATATCAGTTCCCTCCTTTTTCAGAGAGGTGACCCGATGACTGATCTTTCAGTATTCTGCTGATGTCTTCGGATTTTTTTGCACTGCCGCTGCTGGACCCAAAATAGAACTGGATGATGGCAGACAGCCCTACGCCCAGCAGAAAGCCGAGAACAGTGTCAATAATGCGCCAGGACTGATCCGGCAGGTCTTTGTCAAACAAGGCTGGAAAAAATGCAGCCATGAAGATAAACACAAAGGTCAGCCCGGTGATGAGAAACGCGTAAATATAGGTAAACCACCTGATAAAGAGGCCCTCATCTTTGTCCCGGCCGGACTGGGCCGCCCTTGCGTTTTTCGTATCCTCCATCCGCAGTTTTTCCAGTTCCAGTGCATTGGCGTCCATGGATTTCCGGTATTCAATCAATTGTTCCTGGTGTTCGAGTTCAAAGGCCTTGAGCTTGATCCACTGTTCCTCAGTGATCTTGCCTTCCGCAATATCATTTACCTCAATCCCGGTTTTTCCCTTGATCCATTCTGACACCTGGTCCGCACCCTGATTTCCTTCTCCCCGAAATATCCCGCTCAACAGATCCAGCCCGTGTTTTGCAAATTCCGGGGCAATGGCCGCCAAAGTTGACCCGATAAAAGGAAACGGCATGATTTTTCTCCTTTATAAAAAAGTATTGGATATAATCAGGGGAAACCGGAGACGGTTGCTCTACGGTCACCCCCCTTGGATCATAAAATGACTTTTGCAGCATCTTGATTTTGACCTCAATAAGCTTTATGGTGTGTCCGTTGCCGTAGTCGGCTGAAAAAAAAAGAAATAAAATAGCTTAAAGGAAAGCACATGAAAAAAAATATCCTTCTGTTGATTCTCTCGTTCATTTTGTTTAATCCATCCTTTTGTCCGCCCCCGGCAGCAGCATCGGAAAGCATCCAGGAAATCCAGTTCATGACGGAAAATTCCCCGCCTTTTAATTATATTGAAGACAAGAAAATCAAAGGCATATTTGTCGAAGTGTTAATGGCGGTTTCAAGGCAGATGGAGTCCCCCCTGGGCTGGGACCGGATTCTGGTGTTGCCCTGGGCCAGAGGATATCAGTCGCTGTCGGACGGTGGGAAAAAATGCCTGTTCGGAACGGCCCGGACCAAAGAAAGGGAAACCCTGTTCAAATGGGCCGGGCCCGTGACCCATAACCGCATTATCCTCATTGCAAAAGCAGGCAGCGAGATCCATATCAACGCCATTGACCGGATTCGAAGCCTGAAAACAGGGGTTGTTAAAGAAGATATGGCTGAAAAACTCCTGCTGGAATCAGACCTGCCGACCGAGAGTCTTTTCCGCGCCTTTGGAGACAATGCCGCCATTGATCTGATTCAGGATCTGGACAGGGGAATGATTGATGTCTGGGCCCACGGAGATATGTATGCAAGATGGCTGATGAAAAAAAAGGCCCTGAACCCCAAGGTTTTCAAAACCGTTTATGTTTTAAGAGAGGAACAGATGTATTTCGCCTTCAGCCAGGATGTTTCCAACGGCTTTGTCAGCGTATTTCAACGGGCCCTGGACCGGGTTAAAAAGCGAGGGGATATTAAAAGAATCCTTAAAACCTATCTTTCCGAAGACATCGGCCATTTATAAAGGGGTCCTCGCGGTTTGATCAGGGAACAGCGGTTACTGTTTAACGCTTATGGGCATTTCCGGGGACCCGGCATAGAAAACCAGGATTTCCGCTGGTCCTTCGCCGGTGTTTTTTCCGTAATGCCGTTTGTTCACCACCTCAACAATGGGGTCCCCGGCCTTTAGAACCAGAGTCTCGTCTTTTTCAGTGACCACGGTCAGCTCCCCGCTCAACAGTACGCCGGCATTGATCACGGGATGGGTATGCAGGGGCAGGTTTGTTCCTGCCGGAATGGTGATCCGCAAAATGGTGATCTGGGGCCTGTCTGTAGGGTAGGCCGGCAGCGGGGTGCCGTCCCAGCTCGAACTTGTCTTGGCCAGGGTCTCAACCCTTATGCCGGCCGGATCATCGGCGTAAACAGTGCTTGAAAGTATTATTGCCAGCCATACGGCGCAAATTAGTTTTTTCATGTTGGTTTCCTCTTGATCAATGGAACAACGGGTCTAATCAACTGAGCCTCCCTTTGGCCCAAGTGAATTTAGCCGCTCGTATTTTTTATATTCGTAACTGTGCAAGCGCACGCCCGGCTTCCGGTGCTAATGTGATGAATTCGGATAAGGTTTTGCAGATATAGTCCTCACAGGCAGCACAGTTTCCCACACCTTTTTCCAAACAGCACGCTCGAATATCACAATTATTGCAATGAAAAAATTTGACTCCATTTGATTTACAGCCATTGCAATTTATTTGATCTGCTTTAATTTCGGCCCGGTACATTTTTGACCATTTTTTTGCGGTCTCCTCCCTTTTCACCTCATCATTTTCTTGCGTTGCAAGGTATGCATCGCATTTTGAACAATTCAACCCGCAGTAAGCTATCATATTACCTCCTCGTGTAACGTGCCCCTCTCCGGCGGTTACAGAGCACAGCGTAGTACATGTCCGGTGCAAGGGCACATTATGTGTTTTTTTTAAAAATTTCAGTTGAACTTTTTATAATAGCATTCAATTTGACTCTGTTAATCCCACCACCTTTTTGGGAAATATCAATAAGTTCATCGAAGGATCGAATTAATCCCTTTTTTAAAAAAAAATTCTTCAAGTATATTGCCGAATGCATTTCTTACCCTTCCATACCTATAGAAAATTTTCATATTCCTCGATTTTTTCTTTAAAATTAATGATATTTTTAGGGCAAGAAAAATTGGAACTGTTTTTTTCAGGAGATACCGGTAATCTTTTTTTGATATTTCTTTGTAATTAATATTCGTGTCTTTTTCATTTAGAGGGAAAGGGGAAATGTCAAGAATAATAAACCCTATGGAGTTGAGTTTGTTTATAAACTCAATCTTGTTTTTTATTTTTTCTTTTAGACAAAACTCTAAATCGCTCCGGTAGAAAAATTGAGTATTTTTAATATTTGGATTGTAAATATAGCTTTTTCTTTCTCCCCACAATGGTGCCTCTGAAAGCATAACATAATTGATTGTAGAGATTTTATCATAATTGTGTATCCAAATTTTTTCGATTTCTTTAAAAGCGACTGATAAATAATTTTCATCCCGTAAAAAATAATGGTCCAATTTTTTCTGAGAGTAAAAATCAAATAAGGTTTTATTTAAGCAATCCCATGTGGTCTCTTGAGTAGCTTTCATAAATTAGCATTTAACCATTTATTATCAGGTCAATTCCCCTGAACCAGATCAACCCCTGAACGTCCTCCTGCCTCTTTTCCTCCGGGGCAATGCTCCGCTCCCTTGCCTCCGCTTTGTTCAGACAGGGAAGGCAGCTTCCATACCCTTAGTAGCTTCCAAAGCTTAAATCAATCAGGGAAAACCCTGAATTTTCATACAAAATTAATCCCTTGCCTCGTTAAATTCTAAAAAATTTGCCGCAAAGATATTCAGGACCTTGTAATTCAGGGTCAGGGTTTTCTTTGCCCCGGCCGGGAGGTCGATGTTGAAGATCAGGGTCTGATGGTCTTTGAGGGTATAGGGGGATGAGATTTCCACCTTTTCCCAGTGGCCGGGAAGGGTTTCGATGACGGACAGGGTCACGGGGCTGTCTTTCAGGTTTTCCATGAGGATTTCTTCTTTAATGGTTTCATCATAGACCTGGACCTGGCCGTCACTGTTCCGGCGGACATTGGTTTTGGCTGTGTCCAGCCGGTGTTTTGTCACCACGATGTCCCGGCTGTCCCCGATATGAAGGTGGGTTTTGTCGCCCATGGGGGTAAAGGATATGGTGTCTTCTCCCAGGAAAATGGTGCTGCCCTGGTTGTCCTGCTGAAAGAGCCGGGCTTTTCCGGCCCAAAGGGCAAAATTCCCCAGGTTGGAAGCTTTCTGGTTGATGAGTTCATAGCTGACGGGGATGCCCACGCCGGTCTCGGATTTTTCAGGCTCATGGGGCATGGTCAGGGCATCCCAGGTATATATCTTTTTGATGGGGATGTCCGGGTTCCGGGAAACCAGGATTTTTTTGGTTTCAAGGTTTTGGATACGAGTAGCAAAAGGGGAGCCCAGGCTGGTATGGGCCGTTACCGGGTCAAAGGGCTCCCCTGAAAAATTTCTCAGCACCAGATAGGTCTGGAGTTCAAGAACGGTTTCCTTTGTGCCGGCCAGGGCCTGGTAGGCCACAATACCGTCGATATTGGAGAGCAGATAGCTGATCATGACCTCTTCCTCAAGGTCTTCGGGGCTGGATATCTCCCATACCAGGGCCGCTTCGGCGGGCGGATAGCTGACGCTCAGAAGAATGATTTTGTCCGGATGGGACAGGGGGGTAAGGAGGATGGAAGAGGGATCGATCATGACGTTCTGCCAGGAAAAATCAATATGGTTGATGCCCTTTTTAAGGGTGAGGCGTCTTTTTTCCTGGACCAGGGCTGCTCCCTCCCGGTCTTGCAGCCGGATGGCAGCGTCCTGCCGGTCGGGCAGGGAGACAAGGCTGGTACGGGCCTGGAGGCCAAAGGCGAGCAGAAAGAGGAAAACAAGGCTTATCATCATGGGTTTTATGGTTTTCAGGGCTGCCATTTTCGGTCTCCTCTTGGGATGGTCGCGGTGAACTTGAGGGTTTCACTTGCCTGGGGGGCAAGTTCCAGGGTGAAGGTTATGGAATCCTGGTCTGTTTTTTTAAACCGGTCCGGAAGGCTGACGCGGCTGATGTTGACATCCGGGGAGTCGAAATTCTCGACATATTCCAGGGTTGCGCGGGTATGGGTAAAATTTGAAAGCCGGACCTCATAGTCTTTGACCTCGTCAAACCCGGTGATATTTCCTTTTTTATCAAAGGCCAGGTTATCTTTCCGATAGGCCATGACCGTTGGCATTATCTTGACGCTCAGGGTCTCGCCGAGGTTAAGATCCGCGGTTTTGTCCACAGGGATATATTTTGTGGTGTCGGCGCCGACGTATTCCAGCTCCCCCTTTTGTCCGGTGATGCGAAAAACCTTGATCTCTCCGCCCGGCAGAGGGCTTTCTCCCAGGTGGTTTTCCTTTTTGTTGTCAAAGGTCAGGAACCGGACAACGGCATCGCCAAAGCGATCCCGGTCATAGCGGTAAAGGTTTTGAATCCGGACCGGGTGGGCCTGGAGGGACAAAAGGCGTTTGGACCAGCCATGGGGAATGTTTTCCCGGCCCTCAACAGTATATAGAAAATATTCTGAAAGACCCTCTTTTGCGATCTCCTTGGGCCGGGCAGGGGCTGCATCCAGGGCCATGGGCCGGGCCTCCGTCAGGACCTGTTTGGCCTTGGACAAAAGGACTTTTCTTTCGGGTTCGCCGCCCATGGGCTCCGGCCTTCCGTAGGGGTGGTCAAGGGCGGCAAGGCCTGCGATTTCATCGAGAATATGGATCTTTCCCACCACCAGCCGGGTAAGGGCATTGCCGTAATCTTCCCCGGAATGGTTGGTCACCCGGACATAGCCTTTTAAGTCCGAGGTATTCCGGTCTTCGGAAAGCACGGCCACATAATAGGCCTGCCAGGAGATGCCGGAGGTAAAATAAGTGATTTCCACGGGCACCCGGCAGGCCTCGGCCGCCTTGATCTGCCAGACGCCCACATCCTTTGTTCCGGGCGGATAGGTGATTTCCACCACGCTGATCTTGTCGGCGTCTTTTTTAATGTCAAGGGACAGGGAGGTGGGATCGATCCGGGTATTGGCCCAGGAAAACTGCAACCGGTTCATGCCCTTGACAAAATTCAGCACTCTTTTGTCCCGGACCAGGGTCAGGTCGGCTTCGTTGTAAATGGTGGTTTCCACGGCGTCCCGGTCCGACAGGGTGACCAGATCGATTTTTGCAGTTGCTTCGGCCAGGGGCAGCAGAAACAGGATCAGAACCCCGGACAAAAGACGGTTCATTTTTTTCCGGACAGGCATGGAATCTCCTTGTAAGGGTGAATGGGTCAGGCTTAAAATAACATATCCCGTGAAAAAACCAAGGGGAAAATAATTGGGTTTGATTGCCGTTCCAAGGTTTGATATGGTGCCTGAAAACCTTTAGATCACAAGGGATAAGATTTTTGTTCAATATCATTAAGAGCAACCGGATGGAAATCCTGATGCAGGGACTTGCCTCCATCCCGGCAGAAGTAGGGGACCATCCATTGATGCCCCAATGGATCGCTGTCCAGTCCAGGGGGATGAAACAGTGGATTTCCCTGAAGCTGGCAGAGGCGTTGGGGGTCTGCGCCAATATGCGTTTTGTATTCCCCCGGCCCCTGGTGGATGAACTCTTGTCTCATTTTACGGCCTTTGACCATCAGGATGAAACCGTGGATGAAGATTTTTTTTTCTGGTCTGTCCTGAAGCTTGTCCGGGAAAATCGGTCCCAAAAGGAATTGTCCGGTATTGACGCTTATCTCCAGGAAGATGGGACCGGCAAAAGACTGCTCCAGGTGTCCCGGAAGATTGCAACACTTTTTGATGATTATTCGGTATATCGCCCGGACATGCTTCTGGACTGGCAAAGGGGAGGCAGAAAAGAGTCCCGGCAAGAGCCTTCGGCAGAATGGCAGGCCTTTTTGTTTCAGAAGATGATGGAAACCCGGCCCCTGGATCATCTGGCAGCCCGGACCCAGGCCTTTTTTCAGGGATTTTCAAAAGAAAAATTCAATCGGGACGGTCTTCCTTCCCATATCTCCCTTTTCGGTATTTCCGTCCTGCCGGAACTTTTTGTTCAGGTGTTTGAACGGGTGGCGTCGGTCATGGACATCCATATTTTTTTGTTGACGCCATCCAGCCGGTTTTTTTTCGATATCCGGCCGGACCGGGAGGTGGAGAAACGAGCCGTAAAAGAAGGAGCATCCCCGGAAGTCCTGTTTGATGAGCCGGTAAACCCGCTTCTGGCTTCCCTTGGGGCCTCGGGCATCCGGTTTCATGCCGGCCTGGAACGCTTTCATTACCAGGAACCCTTTGATGACCTCTTCCTTGACCCTATTGAGGAAGGGATCTCCATGCTTCGGGTGCTTCAATCGGATATCCTGAACCTTTATCACCGGAAAGAAAGCGGGGAGACCCTTCCCCTGGCCGTTGACCCCTTTGACACCTCCGTCAGCATCCATGCCTGCCATTCTCCCATGAGGGAGGCCCAGGTGCTGAAGGACCTCTTGCTGGCGGAATTTGAAAAGAACCCGGATCTTGCCCCCCATGATATTATGGTCATGATGCCGGATATTGAGGCCTATGCGCCCTTTATCGAATCCGTATTCTCCCTCGAAACGCCCTTGCCCTTTTCCATCAGCGACCGGCGGAAAAGATCGGAATCGGAGCCTCTGGAAGCTTTTTTAAAGGTCTTGGCCCTCCAGGGGTCCAGGCTTGAAAAAACGCTGGTTCTGGATCTTCTGGTGTCTGAATCCATTGCAGGAAAATTCAGAATCAGCCTTGAGGATATAACCAAGATCGAGCAGATGGCCGATGATGCCCATATCCTCTGGGGCCGGGATGGAGAGCACCGGCAGAGCCTGGGATTTGAGGCTTATGCGGAAAATACCTGGCAGTTCGGGTTGAACCGCCTTTTCATGGGCATGGCCATGCCCGAAGGCTATGACGGGCTTGTCCAGGGCATCCTGCCCTGCGAGTCCTTTGAAGGGCTGGAGCTTGAAACCCTGGGTAAATTGGCTGCTTTCTGCCATGCCCTTTTTTCAGGACTTGCCGGCCTCGAAGGGGAAAAGACCCTGGCGGCCTGGACCCGGGTGATCAGGCAACTGGCCCGTTCCCTGCTGGATGAAAACCCTGAAACGGCCGAGGACCTTTTTTTTCTCATGGAAACCCTGGATGAACTGGAGTCCGGGGCAAAAAAGGCCGGGTTTGCGGATAGCGTATCCTTTGACCTGGTTCATTCCCTTTTGGCCCAAAAACTGGATCTGAATATTTCCCAGGGAAATTTCATGTCCGGGAATATTACCTTCTGCAATATCCTGCCCATGCGCAGCATTCCCTTTAAAATCGTGGTGCTCATGGGAATGGATGAAACGGCCTTTCCCAAAAAGGTCTTCAGCCCCGGCTTCAACCTCATGAAAAAATTCCCGCGGCCGGGGGATAAAAATGAACGGAACGAGGATTTGTATCTTTTTCTGGAAACCCTTTTGTCGGCCAGGGAAAAATTCATCATCACCTATACGGGCATGAGCATCCGGGACAATTCTCTGATACCCTGTTCCGGGGCGGTGAGCGAGCTCATGGAAGTCATGGACCAGAGCTTTGTTTTTCCGGAAGGCTATTCCTACCGGTTCTTCCATCCCCTTCACCCCTTTGACCTCTCCTATTTTAACGGGGCAGGCCCGTTTTTTTCCTATTCAGGGGACAATTGCCGGATGGCAGCGGCCTTATTGGGGGAAAGACGGGAAAAGTGGCCCTTTATAACCATCCCGGACAAAGAAAAACCGGGCGGCCCGGTTGCGGATATTTCCCTGGATGAGATCCTCCGGTTTTTCAAAAACCCGCTTGAAGGATTTGTAAAGCACGGGCTGAACCTTACCTTCAAACTTCTTGAGGAGGAAAAAGAGGATTGGGAAGCCTTTACCGTGGCCGGGTTGGACCAGTATCTTCTGGGAAGCCTGCTGGTTGAGAAAGAGGCCGAATCTCCCCATGACCGAGATCTTTATCCGGTTTTCAGGGCCATGGGAAGCCTGCCGCCGGGCAGAAAGGGCAGGCTTGAATATGAAAAACTTATGGCCCTGGCAGACCCCCTGGTCCGGGAGGCAAGGAAGATCGCTGCCATAACCCCCCTGCCAGCCCTTGCTGCTGAAATACAGGGGGACGGCACCAGGGTTTTTGGCCGGATCACCCATGTCCGGGAAACGGGAGCCTATCTGATCGGGTTTGGAAGGCTCAACGGAGCAAGGCTTTTGTCTGCCTGGATCAGACATTTGTTTTTAAACGCGGCTGGGCCAAGGGATTATCCGCGTCAGACCTTTCTTCTGGGCCGGGACCCCAAAGGCAGAAAGCCGGTATCCATCTACCGGTTTCCGGACCTGGGCAGTGATGGCGGAATGTATTTGGAGGAACTGGTCCAAATTTTTCAGAAAGGGATTCAAGCGCCTTTTTATTTTTCCTCGGAAACTTCCTTTCAGTTCGCCGAGGCTTTGGCTGCGGAAGGCTTCGCATTGACCGGGGAACCGGTTTTCAAGGCCATGGGCCGGGCAAAAAAAGCCTGGCAGGACCGGCACCAGGGCACAGGGGAAAGGGAAAATCGGTATGTGGACCTTTGCGTTGACCAGCGCGATCCCTTTGAAAGCGTGGATACCCTTCTTTCCTCGGGCTTTGCCCGGAATGCCATCCGGGTTTTCAAACCCTTGCTGGAAAACCGGGAGGAATTGCCATGAAAGCCCTGGACCCCTTTGATATGGATTTGACATTATCCACCCTCATTGAAGCCAGTGCCGGAACCGGGAAAACCCATACCATCACCACCCTTTATGGCCGCCTTGCGGCTGAAGGCTATCCCGTGGAATCCATCCTGGTGGTGACCTTTACGGAGGCGGCGGCCGCAGAGCTGAAGCTCAGGATCAGGTCAAGGCTTTCCCTGGCCTTAAAAACCCTGTCGGCCTCCGGCAGCAAAGAGGGCCCAACCGGGGACGATCTTTCGGCCTATTTGAGTTGCCGGCCTGATCCTGCCCTGATCCAGAGACGGTTGAAACTGGCCCTCACCTGTTTTGACCAGGCCGCCATCATGACCATTCATTCCTTCTGCTTCAGGGTATTAAAGGAAAATGCCTTTGAAAGCCGGTCCCTTTTTGATATGGAACTCATGCCGGACCGGTCCGCGTTTTTACGGCAGGTGGGCCATGATTTTTTCATGGGCCGGGTTGCCAATGAAGATCCCTTGTTCCTGAAATACCTGGACTTACAAAAGGTGACACCGGAGTGGTTTGTCGACAGGTTCAAGGGGGTTGTCTCCAGACCGGGGATTCTCATCAAACCCGCGCCCGAATCCGATAAAATTGAATTTGACCGTTACCGGGACACCATCCGAAAAATCAGGGAAGTCCTGGCCGTCCGGGAAAAGGAGATCGGTGATCTCATCCTGAACCATGGGGCCTTGGACAAACGAAGCTATACCAAACGAAATGTCCCGTCCTGGCTTTCCCAGGCCCGCCTGAAACTGGAACAGGAAGGGGACAACGCCCTGTTCATCATGGCCGAGGACGGGGACAGCCTGTATAAATTCACCCGGACCCGGATGGCGGAAAAAACCAAACCCGGAGAAAACCCGCCGGATCATGAATTTTTTGACCTCTGCCAAGACCTGCTGGCCTTTTACCAGGATTTTGATACGGGGCTGATCCGTCTGAAACGAGACTTTTTGTCCTTTTTCAGCACAGAGCTGGATAAAATGAAACGATCCCAGGGGGTCTGCTTTTTTGACGATCTCATCAACGACCTGGCCCAGGCCCTGGAAGGCGACGGGGCGGTCCTGCTTCAAGAATCGGTCCGCCGGACCTGGGCCGCCTGCCTCATCGATGAATTTCAGGACACGGACCCGGCCCAGTATGATATTTTTTCAACGCTTTTTTTAACTCCGGGCACCCCCTTTTTCATGATCGGAGATCCCAAGCAGGCCATCTACGGCTTCAGGGGAGGAGATATTTTCGCCTATCTGAAGGCCTCGGCCCAAAGCGAACAGAAATTTACCCTTGAAAAAAATTACCGGTCTTCACCCATGCTGGTCAAGGCTGTGAATACTATTTTTACGGCGGCGGAAAATCCCTTTTTATATGAGGATATTTCCTTTTTAAAGGTCGGTACTCCGGCCACGGCCAAAGATCTGTTGATGGAACACGATACCCCGGTGGCGCCCCTACAGTTCTGTTTCATCGAACGAGAAGACATGGCCCTGGACAAGGACGGCTATATCGGCCGGGAGACGGCGGAAAAATGGGTGCCGAAGATTGTGGCCGAGGACATCCTGTCCCTTCTTCAATCCGGGAAGCGGCTCCTGGACAGAAAGGACCAACACAGGGAACCCAGGGCCGTCAGCCCCGGCGATATGGCGGTCCTGGTCCGGACCAATGCCCAGGCGGAACAGGTGCAAAGGGCCCTGTCTTTAAAGGGAATTCCGTCCTATCTTTCCAAAACCGGGTCTGTGTTCGATTCCAAAGAGGCCCTGGCCCTTTATGACATTCTCTGGGCTGTGTATCAGCCCGGAAACAAGGGAAGTCTTCTGGCCGCCCTGGCAACCTCGGTGTTCGGGTTTTCCTCCGGGGATATGATGGCCCTGGATCAGGAGGAAGACCGGTTTTTCGAGTGGCAGGACCGGTTCAGGCAATACCGGACCCTATGGGAGACAAGGGGATTTGTTTCCATGATCATGGCCCTGTTTCATTCGGAACAGGCATTTTTAAGAAAAGAGGCCGGGCTGGACGAACGGGGGCTTACCAATTTTTACCACCTTGGGGAACTGGTTTCAAAGGCCTGTCTTGGGCAGCAGTTCTCGCCCCATTATCTCTTGAAATGGTATGGCCGGCAATTGTCGGAAACGGTTCGGGAGGAGTCTGAACTCAGGCTGGAAAGCGATAAAAAAGCCGTGGCCATTGTCACCCTTCATAAAAGCAAGGGCCTTGAATACCCGGTGGTGTATCTTCCCTTTCTCTGGGAAGGAAGCAAAAGACCGGCCCAGGAAGCCATCCTGTTCCATGACCCTGAAAACAACCATGATTTGACCCTGGATCTCGGGTCCGGGGACATGGAAAGGGCCCGGTCCTGTTTTGAAATGGAGGAAAGAGCTGAAAACAGGAGGCTTTTATATGTGGCCCTGACCCGGGCCTCGGCCCTGTGCCGCATCTTCTGGGGTGGATTCCGGTCCGTTGAAACCTCGGCCCTCGGCTCTCTTCTGCATCCCGGGGGATGCAAGGCGGATTCAGCCATGATAGAGGATCTGGAGAGGCTTTTGCCGGATTCGGAACACAGCATCCTGCTGGAAATGGCCGGCCGTGAATCCGGGGGGCGGTTCATGGCTCCGGCCCCGGAAAATCCGGATCTGGCTGCAAGACTGATCCAAACAAGGGTCCTGCCTGCCTGGCGGATGTCCAGTTTTTCATCCCTGACCCATGCATCTTCCCGCGATTTGCCGGAGGACCGCCCGGTCATAGCCCCGGAGAAAGGGTCAAGACCGGTAACCCTGGCCATTTTTCCAAAGGGGGCCGGAACCGGGGATTTTTTCCATTCCATATTTGAAACCCTTGATTTTGCTGGAGACCCCAAAGCCATTCCAAAACTGGTTGAAGAAAAGGCGGGCAGGTCCGGTCTTTCAAGCCCCGGATTGCTTGAGACGGCAGGGCAGAGCATCAACGAGGTGCTTGGGACCCGACTCATCCAGGGGCCGGCCGGATTCCGCCTCAAGGACATCAGAAAACAGGACCGGATCAATGAAATGGAATTTGTCTTCCCGGTGAACCCGTTTCATACCTCAGCCCTGAAGAAAGCCTTTGAAGCCTCGACTTCCCCGGCAAAAGGCTATGCAAAACATCTATCCCGGCTTTCGACAGATGAATTTCAAGGATTCATGAAAGGGTTCATCGATCTTGTGATTCAGCACCAGGGCAAATGGTATATCCTGGATTATAAAACCAATTTTCTGGGGGATACCTATGCCCATTATTCACAACAGAGCATGGCCGATGCCATGGCGGAACATCATTATTTCCTGCAATATTATCTCTATTTGGCGGCCCTGCACAAATACCTTGAATCCAGGATGACGTCCTATGCCTATGACACTCATTTCGGGGGAGTGCTCTATCTTTTTATCCGGGGCATGCACCCGGATTTGGGTCCGGAATCCGGGGTGTTTTTCCATCGCCCGTCCAAAAAAGCGTTGGATATTTTTTTGGGATAGGTCAGGGCATCGGCATAAACTGAATATTGAGTTTTCACGGAAGTTATAGTACCATGTCCCATGCTCACATGAGTGTCTTGTTTGTTCCAACCATCAGGGAGGGGATATGGCGTTTGATGAAAAATATGAAACCGGAGTTGTGTGGCAGGACTTCCAGCACAAGCAACTGATCGATTTGTTTCAGAAAATCAAGGAGGCCCGGGCCAATAAGAAGGATGAAAGTCTTTTCCGCTATACCGTTGCTTTTCTGGCCATGTATGTGAACCATCATTTCAGCCTTGAGGAAGAATACATGGAAAAATACCAATATCCGGGAAAGGACACCCACCACAAAGAACACCAGGCTTTTGTCAAAGAGATCAAAGCCTTCCGGGATGAAAACAAGGGGTATTCGCAAAGGGCATCAGACGACCTTCTGACCCGTATGGAGGATTGGATATTGACGCATATCCTGGAGGATGACCAGAGGCTGGGCCGCCATATCCATTCCTTTGAAAAGAACAGGAGCGCACCCTGATGCGGGAGGATTTCTATGGATCTTGATATCCAATATCAGACCGGACTTTTATGGCAGGACTACCAGCATAAGGAATGGATTTCACTTCTGGGTCAACTGAAAGAAGCAGCAAACGATGGGCAGAATCAGCAGTTATTCTATGAGGCGATTTCATTTCTGGCCATGTATGTGAACCACCATTTTTCCGTGGAAGAGGCATACATGAAACAGTATCGGTATCCTGAAGAACGGTTTCACAGAGAAGAGCACAGAATCTATATTCTCCGGTTAAAGGATTTCAGGGAAAAGCATCGGGAATATGCTACTGATGTCTGTCCCAAAATTGTTGAAAACATGACAGACTGGGTTTATTCTCATATCATGGAGAATGATAAAAAGCTCGGCGAATTTATTCTAACAAAAGAGCAGCCGCGTCTTAAACAGTCCTGATCCGATAATTTACCGGTTTTAAATTACATCCCCGTCAGATGCTTCGCTCCAGATTGATGACGGCTTTGGAGGGGCTGAACAGGTTGGCATTGAAATAATTCATGAGCCGGGCGTCCTCTTTTTCAACCAGGGTATTGATCTTTTGAACCCCGAGTTGTTTTAAATGCTCCACAAATTCAGTCATCAGTCGTTTGCCGATGCCCTGGCGCCGGCAGTCCGGATTAACTCCCACGGTATCAATGCTGGCGCCTTCCCTGGAAATACCGAACTCACCGATATAGAGTTCACCCATGATAAATCCGACCAAGTTTCCATCTTTGTCCTCGGCCACCAGGGAGGTCGGGAGATATTCGCCGGATTTGAAAAGCAGCTCGAATTTGAGTTTGTAGTACTCCAGACGGGAAACACCCAGGATTTTTTGGTCGATCCGGACCACATCGTCAAAATCCTCTTCACTCATCAGCCTGATCCGAATAAAGGGTTGATTCATAAGGCCTCCTTTTTTACGAAAGCGGATTTGTTCGCTGGAAGTTCTCCACAAGATTCAGTATAGGGGATTTATTGTGTTTTGTTAAGGGGTTTTTTGAGCTTGACATTGACTTCTTTGCCGGGATAGACAATGATTTACATCAATAAGTAAAGGTTGAACATTGATCCGCGCTAAGGAGAAATAAATGGCTGTCATTGAAGGGTTCAGGGTGCAGAACTATCGTGCGCTCCGCGATGTGACGCTGGGTAAGCTTTCCAATCTGCAAAAAGCGGAAGAGCTGTCCCCTTTTACGATCGTGATCGGCAAGAACGGAGTAGGCAAAAGCAGCCTGTTTGATGCCTTTGGGTTTGTGGCCGATTGTTTATCTGCCGATGTGGAAACCGCCTGTGACATGAAACAACGGGGCGGGTTTGAACGCCTTCGGTCAATGGGGGTGGACGAACCCATCCGGTTTGAAATCTATTACCGGGAAGCCCCTAAGGAGAGGCCCATCACCTATGAGTTGTCTATTGCGATAGATGCTTCATCCCGGCCCTTTGTAGAGTCGGAGGTGCTTAAGCAGCGACGGAAAGGCCAGAAGCACGGGCAGCCGTTTCCATTCCTTCGCCTGCATCACGGAAAGGGCACGGTCTGGGCGGGAGAGGAAGCGGTAGAAGCCAAAGGTGAGGAGGATCGTGCCCGGATGTCCGTGGAACTGACAGATACCCGGCAGTTGGGTATCGCCACTTTGGGAACGCTCAAGGAACATCCGCGCATCAAACGATTCCGGGATTTTTTGAAAGGGTGGTACCTATCCTATTTTTATCCGGATGCAGCCCGCAGTTTGCCGGGTGCCGGTCCGCAGCGGCATTTGAATATTCACGGAGATAATATCGGCAATGTGGTCCAGTTCATGGAGCGGGAACACAAGGCCAGATTCAGAGCCATCCTTGACCGCATTGCGACCAAGATCCCCGGAATAGCCAGTATTGACACCCATGTGACGGAAGACAAGCGGGTCTTGCTCCGTTTCAATGACGGTGCGTTTCGAGATCCGTTTTTTGCCCAGCAGATGTCCGACGGCACACTCAAGATGTTTGCGTATCTTTTGCTGTTGGAAGATCCTGAACCACCTCCCTTTATTTGCATTGAGGAACCGGAAAACGGACTTTACCACAAACTGTTGGAGGCCCTGGCCCAGGAGTTCCGGGTCCATGCCACTGGGAGGAAAAATGCCCCGCAGATTTTTGTGACCACACATCAGCCCTATTTTGTTGATGCCCTGTCCCCCAAGGAAGTCTGGGTCCTTGAAAAAGGAGAGGATGGGTATTCCAGAATACACCGGGTTTCCGAACTGGATGATGTGAAAAATCTCGTGGATGAGGGGCTGCCCCTGGGTGGCCTCTGGTACAGTGATTATCTCGATGCGAGGTAACTATGCATATTGAGATACTGGTGGAGGACAGCTCAGGGGAAGAATTGCTTAAGGCTTTGTTGCCGGGGATTTTGGGACCGCAGGCCCATCCCCATACCTGGCGGATGCACTCCTACAAAGGAATCGGCCGAATCCCCCGGAATCTATTGAAAAAAGCGGATCCCTCCAAGAGAATGCTGCTGGATCAGTTACCAAGGCTGCTGCGTGGTTATGGGAAGACTCCCGGTATTGATGCGGTGGTTATTGTTTTAGACAGTGATACAAGGGATTGTGTGGGTTTTCTTAAAGAACTGAAAGCAGTTGCGGATGACTGCGGTTCTCTTTACAACAATATAATGTTCAGGCTGGCTATAGAAGAAATTGAAGCCTGGTATTTTGGTGACCGAGACGCCTTGTTGTCTGCATACCCAAAAGCCAAACCCGATGTTCTTGGGCGATATGTGCAAGACAGTATATGCGGGACTTGGGAATTACTTGCCGATGCAATATTCGAGGGTGGATCAGCGGTGATCCGGACATGCGGCTGGCCTCTTCCGGGACAAGTGAAGCATGAATGGGCTAAAAAAATTGGGCCGGTTATGGACCCGGACAGAAACCTCTCTCCCAGTTTTAAAAAATTCAAGGACGGTTTGCGCCGGCTGACCGTTTCGGTTAGATAATTATAATGCCGGTCCGGATTCTGCCGGAATTAATGCTCACCTGGAAAATCAGGTGATATAGCGGGGGATTTCATGAAAAACAGCCAATATTTCATCCAATGGGGGACCTTTCACAAGGGCATGGATGCCAAAGGCATTCAGGCTTCCTTTGCCAATCATCTGGAATACTCCCTGTCCAAAGACCAGTATACGGCCACCTTCCGGGATCTTTATCTGGCATTGTCCCTCTCCGTCCGGGACCGGATGATCGAGCGCTGGATCCAGACCCAGCAGATGTACCATGATCACGATGTCAAAAGGGTATACTATCTTTCCGCCGAATACCTCATGGGAAGGGTCCTGATCAACAACCTGATCAATATGGGCATGTACCCCGAGACAATAAAGGCCATGTCCGAGTTTAATGTTGATCTGGAAAGGCTGGGCGCCCTGGAGCCGGACATGGGGCTGGGAAACGGCGGCCTGGGACGGCTGGCGGCCTGCTTTCTGGATTCCATGGCCACCATGGAGATTCCCTGCCACGGGTACGGCATCCGGTATGAGTTCGGCATATTTGACCAGGCCATCCGGAACCTGGGTCAGGTGGAGCAGCCGGAGAACTGGCTTAAATACGGGAACCCCTGGGAAATAGCCCGTCCTGAATACAGTTTTCCGGTCAAATATTACGGCTGGGTTGAACAGACCCATCTGCCCGACGGCAAACTTAAAACCAAATGGGTGGATACCAGCGATGTCATCGGCGTGGCCTATGATATCCCCATTGCCGGGTATGACAATTATACCATGAACACCCTGCGGCTCTGGTCGGCCAGGGCCTCCAATGAATTTGAACTGAAATATTTCCAGCACGGTGATTACCTTAGGGCCGTGGAAGAAAAAAATATCTCGGAAAATATTTCCAAGGTCCTCTATCCCAACGATCAGATATCCGAAGGCCGGGAACTGAGGCTTAAACAGCAGTATTTCTTTGTTTCCTGCTCCATCCAGGATATCATCCGCCGGTATTTTTCCGAGCACAAGAATTTTGATGATTTTTCCGAAAAAGTGGCCATCCAGATGAATGATACCCATCCGTCCCTGGCCGTGGCGGAACTCATGCGAATTCTTCTGGATGTATATGATTTCCAATGGGAAAAAGCCTGGGCCGTTACCAGCCGCTGCTGTGCCTATACCAACCATACCCTGCTTTCCGAAGCCCTTGAAAAATGGCCGGTTTCCCTGTTTGAAAAACTTCTGCCGCGCCATCTGCAGATCATCTACGAAATCAACCGCCGGTTTTTAAGGGATGTGGCCACCCTTTATATCAATGATACCCAAAGAATGAACCGGATGTCCATTATCGAAGAAGGGGAGGAGAAAAAAATCCGTATGGCCCATCTGGCCATTGTCGGTTCCCATTCCGTCAACGGGGTTGCCGAACTTCACACCCGGCTCCTCAGGGAAAGGGATCTGAAACTGTTTGATGAGATGTATCCGGGAAAAATCAACAACAAAACCAACGGGGTAACCCCCCGGCGGTGGCTGCTCATGGCCAACCCTGACCTGGCGGCCCTTTTGACCCGGCACATCGGACCGGACTGGGTCAAACACAAAGACCAGTTGAAGGAAATCGAGGCCCTGGTGGAAGACAATCAATTTCTGGAGGATTTCAGGACGGTCAAACAAAAGAATAAATTCCGGCTGGCGCGGGTTGCCATGGAATTGACCGGTGTTGCCGTGGATCCGGCCACCATCTTTGATTTTCAGGTCAAACGGATTCATGAATACAAACGCCAGTTGCTCAATATCCTGCATGTGGTCTACTGCTGGCTCAAGCTTAAAAAAGATCCTCATTTTGATATGACGCCCCGCACCTTCATGTTCGGCGGCAAGGCCGCACCCGGATATGTGACGGCAAAAACCGTTATCCGGCTGATCTGCCATGTGGCCGAGATGCTCAACCGGGATACCTCCACCCGCCAGCGGCTCAAGGTTCTGTTCCTTCCCAATTACAGGGTTTCCCTGGCAGAAAAGATTTTTCCGGCCGCCGATGTTTCCGAACAGATCTCCACGGCCGGATATGAGGCCTCGGGCACCTCCAATATGAAATTCGCCCTGAACGGCGCCATTACCATTGGAACCCTGGATGGGGCCAATGTTGAAATCATGGAGTCTGTGGGAGAGGATAATATTTTTATCTTCGGTCTCACCGCCGATGAGGTGACGGCCCTGGGCCCGAATTACAACCCCCATACTTTTTATGAACAAGACCCTTACCTTAAAGAAACCATTGATCTGATTTACAATGGATTTTTCAGCCCTGAAGAAACCGGGCTGTTTCAGTCCCTGATGGATCTCTTGATTCACCGTGATCCGTATTTTGTCCTTGCCGATTTTGAGGCCTATCATCATGCCCAGATGCAGATCAGCGAATTATACAAGGATCAGAAGGTGTGGACCCAAAAAACCATATTGAATATGGCGCGGATGGAAAAATTCTATTCAGACCGGACCATTTCAGAATATAACCGGGACATCTGGAAGGCCGAGCCTTTAAAAATCCTTCTGCCTCCGAAGGTAACCGCATAGGTGAGAACCCTTGCTTTGTTAAGCGATTTTTGAACTTGACATTGTATTATTCGAGGAATAGAGAAGTGTCATAGAAAAATCAAGGCGATTCAGAAAACGGAGGCACACAGGATGATGAAATATTTTGAAATTACAGAGCATCGCCTTGTGGAATCTCAAGTGGTATCCGCTCAGGTGATGGTAGTGGCAGCCCCTGATGACGCTGACCGGGCCTTTGTCCAGGAACAATTTCATCTTGACGACTACGACCTTGCTTCGACATTGGACGCCGATGAAATCCCGAGACTCGAGTTTGCCGGCAAACGGATGTTTCTTATCTGGAAAGTACCGGACAGTGCCACCGTTACTGAGGCTGTCGAACTTGGTGTGAGCGTGATCGGCTTGGCTCTTATCGAGAACCGTCTTGTGTTTATCCGTTCTGCAGGGGGGGTGTCTTTCAGCGAAAGGGAGTTTCGCAATGTTGAGGATGCCAGGGATGTTATGCTGGCGTTTCTCCTTAGAACCATCCGTCACTTTGTCAGTCACTTAAGGATCATCAAGCATGTCAGTGGCGAACTGGAGAAGAAGATCACGGTTTCCATGGAGAATAAGCATTTGCTCCAGATGTTTTCTTTGAGTGAAAGCCTTGTGTATTATATGGACGCCATTGAAGGAAATTCCGCTGCGCTGAAAAAGTTACGGAGTATCGCAGTTCAGATGGAATTCGAGGCAAGGCAACTTGAAATGCTGGATGACATCATCCTTGAAAACGCCCAGGCCTCCCGTCAGGCAAACATTTACAGCTCCGTCATCAGCGGATTGATGGATGCCCGCGGCACAATTGTGAACAACAATATGAACGTTTTGCTGAAAAATCTCACGCTCATCAATATTGTTTTTCTTCCCCTCAATTTGATCGCCAGCATCTGGGGCATGTCCGAGTGGAGCATGATAACGCAGGGGCTTGATTGGAGGCTTTCCTATTTGCTTTTTTTCCTAGGGATGGTGGTCTTTGGCTGGGGCACATGGATTTTTATGAAAAAGGTGATCGAGCGGGGTACTGCCCGTTCCGATGCAAATGTCATGAGAAAACCGCCTGATCCTCACTGACGGTTTCTTTTGTAAAAATAAATGATGACAAGAATCCGGGTTTTGCCGTCCCCAAGGCTTTTTCCGGAATGGGGGACACAGGAATCAAAATAGACGTTGTCCCCTTGTTCCAGGATATACGTCGTCTCTCCGTATACGAATTCAAGTCTGCCTTCGAGAACATACATGAATTCTTCCCCTTCATGGGCGTACATTTTGGTGATTTCCGCAGGAGCGTGGATGATAAAGGGTTCCATGTTTTTTCCGGGCTTGTCCGCACCCAGGACTTCATAGTCATATCCGGATAACTGGGAAGTGGCTTTGATGACGGGGCCCTGGTTGTTTTTCTGGAGACTGATCCGGGTGTCGGTGAGGGGCTCGCTGTTTTTTTCAAAAAAACGGGTCACCTCAATGCCCAGGGCACCGGCAATTTTATTGAGAGTGGAATAGGGCGGGGCTTTTTCAGACCGCTCCACCTTGGACAGATATCCTTTGGTCAGGCCCGCCAGCTCTGCCAGTTTTTCCAGGGTAAAATGATTCTGTTTTCGAAGTTTTTTAATATTCCTGCAGATGATGATTTCGTCCATACCAGACCTTTTAGCCGGGGGGCCTTTAATTGCTGTACACCCATTTGGGAAGCCAGGTGGCCAGCTCAGGCCAGAAACCGACCATAATGAGCCCGATAAGCTGAAGGATAACAAAAGGAATGATCCCTTTGTACAGGTCAATGGTCTGGACCTCGGGCGGACAGACGCCTTTTAAGTAAAAGAGGGACGGTCCGAAGGGCGGCGTCATGAAAGAAGTTTGAAGGTTGACGGCAAACATGATGCCGAACCAGAGGGGGTCAAACCCGTAATCCACAACAATGGGAGCAATAATGGGGATGTGGATATAGGTGATTTCAATGAAATCCAGAAAAAAACCCAGGATGAAGATGAAAATCATGACCATGGTCACCAGTTGCCACCCGGACAGATGCATATTGTCGATAAATGTCCTCAGCAGGTCATCTCCGTGAAGGCCCCTGAAAACAAGGGCAAAACAGGAAGCCCCCATGATGATGATGAATACCATGCAGGTCATCTGGATGGTTCCTCTGGATACGTCTTGCAGCATTTTTAGGTTGAATTTTTTGTTCACGATGGTCAGAAGGACGGCGCCAATGGCGCCCATGGCTCCGGACTCCGTGGGCGTGGCAATGCCGGCGAAGATGGTGCCGAGGACAGCCAGAATCAGGAACAAAGGGGGGAGAAGGGCTTTAAAGATTCTGTTTAAAAAAGCGGCATCAAAGGTGGCCCCTTCCAGCTTTGCCGCCGGCACATGTTTGGTGCCGAAAAATGTGGACAGATAAATAAAAATGCAATAGAGACCCACCAGGAGCAATCCGGGGATGACGCCCCCCATGAACATGTCGCCGATGGGGACGTCCATGACCGGCCCCAAAAGGAGAAGCACGACACTGGGGGGTATGATCTGGCCAAGAGTTCCGGAGGCGGCAATGGTTCCGCAGGCAAAGGATTTTGAATAATCGTGCTTCAGCATGGTGGGCAGGCTCATGAGCCCCATGGTGACGACGGTGGCCCCCACAATGCCGGTGGATGCGCCCAGAAGCGCACCCACCATGACAACCGAGATGCCGAGTCCGCCCCGGACATTCCTGAAAAGTTCCTCCATGGTTTCCAAGAGTTCCTTGGCCAGCCCTGATTTTTCCAGGGCCAGCCCCATGAAAACAAAGAGAGGAACCGCCATGAGCATGGTATTGGTCATGACCCCCCACAGCCGCAGGGGCAGAAGATCAAAAAAACCGGGGTGCAGCCCGATCAAGCCGAACAGGAAGGAGGTCCCCATCATGGTAAAGGTGACGGGGAATCCTGCCATCAAGGCAATGGTCAATACAAGGAAAAGCCAGAGGGCCAGGTAATCGGCAATCCAGAGGGGCAAATACTCAATCAGCATCTTATCTTCCTGTTCATGATGGATTTTGGTCCAGGGGTTTTCCCATAAGGATACAAAGGCTTTTGATCCCCAGGATAACACCCTGGAACAGCATGAGAAAATATCCCAGCGGCAGAACGGCCTTGATGATAAAACGGGCCGGAATGCCGCCGGGATCTATGGACATTTCACCGATTTCATAGGAGACAATCGCCCAGGGGATGGTGGTGGTCAGAACCACATAACATGAAGGGATCAAAAAGAAAAGGACGCCGAAAAAATTGACAAGGGCCTTTTTTTTCCGGTCCATGAGCGAATAAAAAATATCCACCCGGACATGCCCTTCATGCAGCAGGGTATAGCCTGCCCCCATGAGAAAGATAAAGGCAAAGACGTGCCATTCCAGTTCGGACATGAACACAAAACTGGTGTTAAACACATACCGCAGGATGACATTCGAAAAGATGACCAGGATGAAAAGAACAACAGCCGCGGTCACCAAGCCCTTGCCGATCCATTCATTGATGCTTTCACCGAAAGCGACTGCTTTTTTAAGAAATTCCATGGGATCAGGCCATTGTATTCCAGTAAACTTTCTCGGTCATGGTTCCCCAGCCCGCGGTTTTGGCCTGGAAAGCAACATAATCTTCATGGACTTTTGCGGCAAAGGGGTCTTTTTTGGCTTCTTCGGCAATAACGGCCTTGGAGATCTCTTTTAATTTTTTGATGACATCATCCGGAAATACCTGCATTTCCACCTTGTGTTCCTTGATCAGGCTGTCCAGGGCCGTGCTGCTCTGGGCATCAAAGGCGGCCAGGGTCCTGATGTTGATATTGCCGGCAACCACATCCAGGATTTTCTGGTAATTTTTCGGCAGCTCATCATAGGCTTTTTTATTGAAGAAAACATCCAGGGTGGGGCCGGGTTCATGCCAGCCCGGCGTATAATAATAGGGGGCGACCTTATAGAGGCCAAGCAGAATGTCATGGATGGGTCCTACAAATTCAGCCGCATCCACCACTCCTCTTTCAAGGGAGGGGAAGATTTCTTCCGGCGGGACCATGACCGTGGTGACACCGACTTCAGACAGAACCCGTCCGGCAATGCTGCCGATCCTCATTTTAAGGCCTTTGAGATCTTCCAGGGAATTGATTTTTTTTCTGAACCAGCCGCCCATCTGCATGCCCGAGTTCCCAAAAATACGGGGAACCAGTCCGAACTGGCCGTAGAGTTCGTTCATCAGGGTCTGGCCGTTGCCTTGGTAGAACCAGGAATTGATGCTCTGGGCATTCATGCCGAAGGGGATGGACCCGAACCAGTTAAAGGCCGTGTTTTTACCGGCCCAGAAATAGGGGGAGCCGGTTCCCATCTGGACCGTTCCCTTGGAGACGGCATCAAAGGCGCCGGGCGGGGGGACAAGTTCTCCGCCGCCATAGAGTTTGATTTCAAACTGGCCGTCCGTTAATTCCTTTACATCTTCACAGAATTGCTTGGCCATATCGAACATGATTTTGATCTTCGGATTCCAGAACGACGTGGCCGTCCACTGGATTTTCGGGGCTGCGATGACGGAAGGTGCTCCCACTGCAATTGCGGCTGCTGCTGTTGCGGTTCCAATGCCTGCTTTCTTTAAAAACGTACGTCTTTCCATGGTTCCTCCTCTAAAGAGTTGCTAGATTAAATAATTCCTTTTTTCATATGTTTGGGTCCGCCCGGAATATCCCTATCCCTTTGCAACGGGCAGGATATTTTCCGCAAACGGAATTACATAGCCTTTTCCTTTCAGATGTTGAATATAGTGGTCCACGTCATCGGTATGATGAAATCCCAGGGCCTCGGTTTCGGATTTGGAAAAATCCGATATAAGGGTGACGTTGAATCGCTTCAGGATATCCAGGACCCGGAAGGCCACATAGGCGGCCATGTCAAAGGTCTCGGCGAGTTCCAGCCCAAGTTTTTCAGGCTTGCCTTTATAGGCCTTAAGGACGGAGGAAAAGGTTTCATTTCCCTCCCCTTCGGCACACCCGGCCACAAAGAGGATGTCCCCGCCTTCTTTTACGATATGGACGGCATTGAACAAGGCTTTGGTGGATTGATAGAGCTGGCCGTCGGCCCGGTGGCCACCGGTGGAAAAGATGACAAAATCCCCTTTTTTAACTACAGGAATGCAGCAGGCCTCATCAAGCTTTTTGCAGCCCTTGATAAAGGTGTCGTGCAGGGGGCCGGCATCGGCATAAAAAATATCACCGGTCCCGCCGGCTGCAACGGCCACATAGGTACAGGTTTTGCCTTGTAAAAACAGGGTGGCGGCATCGGTGATATCCTCATTGACGGGGTTTCCCCAGAGCTTGGCCTGACGGGCCAGGGGATGGGGGGTTCCATCTTTCCGGATGGCCAGGGAATGGTTTTTCTGGATGGTGTCATATCCGGCAATGCCGGGCATGATATATTTCCTGCCGCCACCGAATCCGGCGATGAGATGGTGCAGGACCCCGCCGAAAATGATGATATGATCGGCTTCCGCCGCTTCTTTGGTCATAAAGACCGGGGTTTTTTTATAGGTTTCACCGATATACACCAGGCGGTCCTGATTTTGGTTGGCGGCATTGAGGATTTCAACCTGCTGGGCGCAGAAAGTTCCGGCCAGGGCTGAAAACTGATCTTTTGTCATGTCCGCATGGGTGCCGGTGGCAATGATGATCCTGAGATTTTCCCGTGAAACCCCGAGGTCAAACAGGGTTTTGACGATTTCAGGGACAAAGACATCCCCCCTGGCCCAGAGTCTGGTGCTGTCCGGAATGATGAGGGCAATTTTCCTGTCCTTGATGTCTTTGGGGCTATGGGCTCTGATCCTGTTCGAAATAATGTCCCTGATGTCGTCATGGCTCATGGCCGGGACCTTTCTTCCGATAATGATATCGCATACCTTTTCATCCGGCAGGGCGATGTCCAGGGTTGTCTGTCCTTTTTCCAGTTTGATCTTCATATCTGTTTCAAAGCCGCGTAAATAAGGGTTACAGGGTGAAGCACCCGTAACCCGTCCGATTCATCCATATTGCCGGCAAGGTTCATCCTGCAGACCGGGCAATCCGTTATCCAATGGGTCGCCTGCATAGCTTTTGCAGATTCGATTTTTTTGTCAACCATTTTTTTTGAAACTTCGGGATATTCATAAAAAAATGTTCCCCCGCCGCCGCAGCACTGGTCAAAATCCGGCGCCCGGTGATAGGTTACGCCCGGCAGGCGCTGAAGGAGTTTTTCGGCAAGGAAATGGGATTGAAAGGTGTTCCGGGTATGGCAGGGGGCATGATAGGTAACGGAGATGTTTTCAGTGACGGCCGGGTCAAATTCGAGTAGATCAAAATGCAGGTCCATGAAAGAAAGGATATCCGTCACCCGGGAGGAGATGTTCCGGGCATCTGAAAGATGCTTGCTGCCGGCTTTGAAAAGGCGCGGGTATTCATTTTTCAGGGCTTCCCCGCAGGTGGAGCAGTCCACGAGAACGGCCTCGGCCTCAATATCCGCCAGGGCCTTGACGTTGGTTCGTATATTTTTCATGGCTTGCTTTTTTGCCCCGTGAAAGAGCAGGGGAATGGAGCAGCAGACCTGGCTTTTCGGGATGACCACCTCATACCCCATATGCCTTAAGATCCCGATGGTGGCGGACCCTGTATCCCCATAAAGGTAATGGGTGGCGCAGCCGGTAAAATAAATCACCCTTCCCAGGGGTTTTCCTTTCGGGGAAATGACTTCATCATGGGCTTTGCGGAAGGGCACGACATTGAATTCAGGGAAATTTTTCAAGGGGATATTGCCCAGCTTGAATTTTTCAGCCAGGCCGGCCGGCATGAGTTTTTGGCCTGTCCTGGCCAGCCCGGCCCCGAAACGGGTCCGGTATTCCCGGGCCAGGAGATAGATCAGGCTTTTGATGGCCGGGGTTTCTCCATGGGCCTCCACCATTTTTTGTCTCATTTCCATGAATTTTGAATAATGGTCGATGCCCGAGGGGCAGGCGGCCGAGCATGACCCGCACATGAGGCATTTGTGGATGAGGTCCTTTAAAAAGGGAGACGAGCCCAGGGTATGAAGGTCATGGGCCTTGATCAGTTGAAGTTTGGCCCTGGGCGATGCCTGTTCCTCTTTCAGGAGTTTGTAGACCGGGCAGGCATTCAGGCAGATTCCGCATTTTCCGCAGTTTTGAAGTGTTTTTTCCGTCATACGAATTTCCCGGGATTCAAGATTCCGTCCGGATCAATGACGTGTTTGATTTTTTTCATGAAATCAAGGGTAGCCTGATTCATCACCAGGGGAAGATAGGCGGCCTTGGCAAGGCCGATCCCGTGCTCGCCGGACAGGGTGCCGTCCAGGTCGGCCGCAGCCTTGAAAATTTCGGCAAAGGCCTTTTCAACCCGGCCCCATTCTTCCTTGTTGGATTTGTCCGCCGGCACCATGGGATGCATGTTCCCGTCCCCGGCATGGGCTAGGACCCCGACCCTAAGGCCATACCGGGTGGTGATCTCAATGATCCTGCGGACCATTTCCGGCACCTTGCTGACCGGCACGGTCACATCCTCGGAAATAATGTCCGGAGCCAGCTTGGCAAAGACTCCGTAGGCTGAGCGCCTGGCTGTCCAGAGTTTTTCCCGCTCATTTTCCGAACCGGCTTCCTGGATGTGAACAGCCCCGTTTTCCCTGACCTTTTCAATGATTTTTTTCATTTCCTTGTCGCAGGCCTCTTGGACCCCGTCGATTTCAATGAGCAGGGTTCCCTGGGCATTTCTGTCAAGACCCATGTTGGCGCTGTCCTCGATGGCATTGAGGGTCAATTGGTCCATGAGTTCCATGGCCGCGGGCAGGATGCCGGACCCGATGATGTCGGTGACGGCCTTGGCCGTATTGTCCAGGTCGTCAAAGGTCACCATGAGGGTTTTGACGGCTTCGGGTTTGGGCAGAACCTTGAGAATGGCTTCCGTAATGATTCCCAGGGTGCCTTCGGATCCGCAGAAAAGGGCGGACAGCTTATAGCCGGTGGCATCCTTGATGTTTCTGCTGCCGAACCGGATGATTTCCCCCGAGGCCAGGACCACTTCCAGGCCCAAAACATAATCCACGGTGACACCGTATTTCAGGCATCTGGGGCCGCCTGCATTCTGGGCGATATTTCCCCCAATGGTGGAAGAATTCATGGAGCCGGGGTCCGGCGGGTAGAAAAAGCCGAAGGGCAGGAGGGCTTTTTGAATATCGGCATTGACTACTCCCGGCTGAACGATGATATACCGGTCCCGGGTATTGACCTCGATGATCTTGTCCATTTTGGAAAAGCACAGCACAATCCCGTGCCGGACCGGGATGGGAGCTCCGCACACACTGGTTCCGGCGCCCCGGCCCGTGACGGGAATCTTATACCGGCCCGCGGTTTTGAGTATTTGGGATACCTCGGCCGTTGTCTGGGGAAAAATGACGGCATCGGGAAGGGCTTCTTCCACAAAGGCATCATAGGAATAGCAGGCCAGTTCTTCGGGCCTGTCCAGATACCTGCCCGGGCCGACAATTTGAATGAATTCGGCTTTGACTTCGGTGTTCAGCATGATTCTCCTTGATCAGGGATTCATAAACAATCGGAAACGCGGTTCAGCAGCGGTTGGTTCAGTCCGCATCAGGATCAACATCAGAATAGGAAAGCAATAAAATATTTGTTTACTATTTGTCAACTTTTTTATTCAACCGGCAGGTTCACGGCTTTGAAATTTGGCAGAGGCATTTCTTAGGAGGCTTCTTTTAAAAGGCCTTGACAAGTTCCCGGAGTATTTTCAGATAAGGAAACTTTTTATTCATACATTAAAGATTGACTTGCCGTCAGGGGTGAAACCGGCATATAAATAAGGGCAATCAATAAAAGAGGAGCGCAAAATGGCATTGATCTTGAACATTTTCTGGTTTGTTATCGGCGGCGGTTTTTTTGCCTGGGTGCTGTGGGTGGTTCTGGGCAGCCTGCTGTTCATCACGGTGGTCGGCATCCCCTTCGGGTTTGCCGCCTTCAGAATCGCAGGCTTTGCCGCTTTTCCCTTTGGAAAAGAGCTGGTGGATGCCCGGGCTCTGGGAGAAGAAAGAATCGTCGGCACAAGCCTTGCCAATTTTTTATGGATCATCCTGGCCGGCATCTGGCTGGCCATCTCCCATATTATTGCCGGTGTCAGCCTCTGCCTGACCATTATCGGCATCCCCTTCGGTTTTGCCCATTTCCGGCTGGCCGGGGTGTGTTTTGCCCCCCTGGGAAAAAAGCCCGTACTCAAATAATTTGCAGCGGTTCTATTTCTTTTTGGCCGGGGCCTGTTTCTGGGATTTGGAAGACGTCTTCTTCTTGGATTTGGAGGAGGTCTGCTTTTTGGGCTTGGCCGCGGCCTTCTTTTTTGTTTCAGAAACCGCCGGTTTCTGAGGTTCCGTCACCGCCGGTTTTTGAGACTCGGAGGGATGGTCGATGTGATACTGCTTTTTATCTGCAAGGGCCTGGGCTTCCGTCAGTTGCAGGGGTGTAAGTCCCTTGGCAATACTCTCTTTCAGTTCCCTTGTCTTTTCGTGTTCCTGGGCCGCCGTCAAACTCAACCAGACATAGGCCTGTTTTAAATCCTGAACCACCCCTTTGCCCTGGCCGTACATCATTCCAAGATTATATTGAGCATAGGCATTTCCCTGTTCGGCCGCTTTTTCAAACCAGTTTACCGCCTGCCGGTAATCCCGGGGAACTCCCTGATTCTCAATATACATGGTGCCGAGATTGACCTGGGCCTTGTCAAATCCCTGTTCGGCCGCTTTTTCATACCAGTGTGCAGCCTGCTGATAATCCTGGGGCACGCCCTTGCCCTGGTCATACATCAGCCCGAGATTGTATTGGGCATCTACCTTTCCCTGGGCCGCCGCCTTTTCAAACCAGAAAAAGGCCTCCTTATAATCCTGCTCAATGTCCGAACCCTGGGTATACATCAGCCCAAGATGGTGTTGGGCCTCGGCATCCCCCTCTCCCGCCTTTTTCAAGGCGTCTTCAAACGGATCACAGAAAACCGTGGCAGCACCAAACAGAATTATCATTAAGGCCGGCAAAACCTTTTTCATCAAAGTCCCTTTTTATTAATCCCCTATACACCGATATTTCTAATCAAACCTTCCGGCTCCGGGTTTTTCAACCTGTGTCAGCCCCGTGAGAATATAACCTTTTTTATCCTTTTCCAAGAGAAATGTTTTGGAGAAATAATTTTTCAAAAGATAATGTTTTAACGCAATTGTTGGGTTTTACTTCAGGTAGGCCGGTTTGAGGTCTTTTAACATGGGGTAGTGTTTGGTGTTGAGCGTTTTAAGTTCTGCATTTTCAATTTCCGCAGTGGCTGCCAGGATAGCATCGGCAAGACCAACGCCATGCGACTTGGCGTAATCCCGTTTACAAAGGCCGCCGGCCTTCCCAATATCGGCACTGACCGGGACAACACGGAAAAGGGAGACAAATTCATCCAGGGCAGCCTGCTCCGAATCTCCCTTTACTCCGGCATATAATTCTGCAACAACTATCGATGAAAGGATGATCCGGGCATTGTATGTATTGATAAAAGCCTCTGCCTTCTTATTCCCCCGGAGAAAATCAATAAGAATATCTGTGTCCAGAAGGATTGGCTTCTCCATGATCAATTCCTGTCCCATTCGGAACGAATTGCATTAAAATCAGGAAGATCCGTACGATCCTTCCAGATTCCCGCAGCTTTATGCAGCACAAATTCCCTGTGCCCACGTCCCGCCTGATCAATGAGCCGATCAATGGCATCTCTAATGAGTTCGCTTTGTTTCTTGCCGACGGCCTTGGCGATGGCAGCCAATTCTTTTCGCTGATTTTCCGTCAGGTATATTTGTGTTCGTACCATAACACACCTCCTAAACTGTATACACCGCCATCATACAGCATTTCAAATCCTTGTCAAGGAGAGGCTCTGGTTAGCTTTCTCTTGTATTATAAGTTCCATACTTTCATGCGTGAATGGAAATAATTTAATATTCTGAAGTACCGTGAGGTCAGTTTTAAATCTTCTTTAGCAACGAACTTTTTATGCTGTGATACTAAAAAATCATATGCTGATTTAACAATTCCTGAATCTATAGATCCTCCACCAGCTTTTTTTATGCTTTTGCCCAAAAAGTCTAACATAAAAAAGCCATCCGTATCTTGAGTTATGAAAGTTTGGCACAGTTTTGCTTGTTCTTTTGCAACTTTGCCACGAAGGGTTTTATAATCTTTGTGTTCCACCCACCGTAAATATTCTAGAAATTCATCTCCAACTACGAATCGAGGGTATTCAGCAATATTCGATTCCAAATAGTAGGCCCTCTCTAAAGCGGGACCATATATTTCATTCTTTTGAATTTTCGTTGCCACCCCTACATCAAGCCCCCCTCTTAAAATGGTTTTCCCGGCTATGGCTAAAAGACTTATGGAAGAGCGTTTAATCGATTGTTGCATGCCACAATGCCCAGTTGAATTTCTTTTCAGCCTTGCAACAAATCGATTAAATGGATGAACTGAAGGTTATTTCAGCCCCGAGGCGGCTATGGGGATTGTATGATTTTTCTTTGATCGG
>JAMPXP010000040.1 GCA_023701135.1 Desulfobacula sp.
CTCCTGATCTGATCATCCAGGGTTTTTACCCTGGGCGGCAGAAAACCGCTGAGTTTGAGTTTCTGCCGTTCTTCTATGGTAAAGGCAGGCCCTTTGCTGATATTGTTAAAGCGAAGAACGTCATAGCCCTTAAGATTGATCTGAACCCCAAGGGTTTCTCCGAACTCGCCGTATTTAAACTCGTAATGATTGATTTCCATAGCTTTAACAAATCCTCTCGATTACATTTTAATAAAATAGTCCGCCGTAAAAACCATTGGTTTGCATTATATCACATATTTGAAAATCAGGGTTAAAAAAACTGTTGAATGAGGGGAGACTCCCCGGCCGCCAATCTAAGGTTGGGGCCGGGGAAAAACGAGGCATTGAATCGCACGCCGGCTTATTCTTTGATCATCTGGCGCAGCACATAGGGAAGGATGCCGCCGTTTCTGATATATTCAATTTCAATATCCGTATTGAGCTTAACAATAACCTTGAAATTCATTTTAATATTGTTTCTCATGGCAATGACCGTCAGAAGCCCGTTGGGTCTGATCTGATCCAGGCCGGGAATCTCAAAGGTTTCATCACCCTTAAGATTCAGGGATTCAAAAGACTCGCCTGCCTGAAAACTGAGCGGAAGAACCCCCATCCCCACCAGGTTGGATCTGTGAATCCGTTCAAAGGATTCGGCAATGACGGCTTTGACACCGAGAAGGCTGGGGCCCTTGGCAGCCCAGTCCCTTGAAGATCCGCTCCCATATTCCTTTCCGCCAAAAACAAGAAGGCCGGTATGTTGAGCCTGGTATTTCAGTGAGGCATCAAACACAAAATCTTTTTCCATTTCCGGGAATTTCAGGGTCCATCCTCCGGTTTCGGATACCAGCCGGTTTTTGATCCGGATATTGGCAAAGGTTCCCCTCATCATGACTTCATGGTTTCCTCTTCGGGAGCCGTAGGAATTGAATTCCCAGGGTTTGACCCCATTTCCGGTAAGATAGGTCCCGGCCGGGTAGTCTACCGGTATGGCCCCGGCCGGAGAAATATGGTCGGTGGTTACGGAATCTCCTAGAACGAGAAGGGCTCTCGCATCTTTAATTTGCATCATCTCCGGTACTTGCATGGAAAAATTCCTGAAAAAAGGAGGGTTCCGGATATAGGTGGAGGCTTCGTCAAATTTAAAGGTCGTGTTTTCATCGATTTCAAGATCCTGCCAGAGCCGGTCGCCTAAAAAAATGTGGGCATACTGGTCCCGGAAAAATTTTTCATGAACATAGGTTTCCACATATTCATGGATTTCATCAGTGCTCGGCCAGATGTCGCTCATGAAAACAGGTTTGCCTTCCTTTGAAATCCCGAGCGGTTCCGTATTCAGATCAATATCCATTTTTCCGGCAATGGCATAGATCACCACCAGAAGGGGAGACATCAGGAAATTGCCCTTGACTTCCTGGTGAATCCGGGCTTCAAAATTCCGGTTGCCGGAAAGAACGGACATGACATCCAGGTGATGGGTTTTGATGGATTCTTCGATAAAAGGATCCAGGGGGCCGCTGTTACCGATACAGGTCATGCAGCCGAAACCGGTATTGTTAAATCCCAGTTCCTCAAAAAATTTCATCAGTCCGGCGTCTTTCAGGTAATCCAGGACCACCCTGGAGCCCGGGGACAGGGAGGTTTTCACAAACCAGGGGATGGACAGCCCTTTTTCAACGGCTTTTTTGGCGACCAGCCCGGCGCCGACCATGGTATAGGGATTGGAAGTGTTGGTGCAGGAGGTGATGGCGGCAATGACGATGCTGCCGTGGGTGAGGGCCTGGGGTTTGTTCTCAGGATTGATGGAAACCGTTTTTCTGTTTCCAAGATCAAATATCCGGGTTACCCTGTCTTTGGCTTCAGATAAGGAAAGCCTGTCCTGGGGCCGGGATGGGCCTGCAATGGAGGTTTCGATGAGGGAGAGATCCACATCGATTTTTTTTGAAAAATGGATTTTATCGTCATGGGTGTTGAAAAGGCCGCAGGTTTTGCAATAGGCTTCCACTAGGTCTGCGGTTTTTGCCCGGTTGGTTTTTCGAAGATAGGAAAGGGTCTGCTCATCAACAGGGAAAAACCCTGCCGTGGCCCCATATTCAGGGGACATATTGGCAATGGTGGCCCTGTCGGTCAGGGTCAGATATTTTAATCCATCCCCGGTATATTCAACAATTTTTTCCACCACATTCTCTTTTCTTAAAAGTTCAGTCACATGGAGGGCGATGTCCGTGGATGTGATCTGTTTTTGAGGCTTTCCCATAAAATTGACCCCGATGATCCGGGGAAGGTTCATATAATAGGGCTGACCCAGCATGACGGCCTCGGCCTCAATGCCGCCGACGCCCCAGCCCAGGACCCCCAGGGCATTGATCATGGTGGTGTGTGAGTCTGTCCCCACCAGGGTATCCGGGAAGGCCATGAGGCCTTCCCGGGTTTTTTGTGTGGTCACGACCGTGGCCAGATATTCCAGGTTGACCTGGTGGCAGATACCGGATTCGGGCGGAACCACCCTGAAATTATCAAAGTTTTGCTGGGCCCATTTTAAGAGCTGATATCGTTCTTTATTCCGGTCATATTCTTTTTGGGCGTTGAGGAAAAATGAATTTTTTTCTTTAAAATGATCCACCTGGATGGAGTGGTCAATGACCAGGTCCACGGGAACCAGGGGATTGATTTTTTTCGGGTCCGCTCCCTTGGCATGGACGGCATCCCTCATGGCGGCAAAATCAACTACGGCCGGGACACCCGTGAAATCCTGCATCAGCACCCGTGAAGGGTGAAAGGCAATAAACTCGGATTCCTTGGTATCGGATTCATAGAATTTTGCTGCATTGACAATATCCGTCCATTGAACAAGGTTCGAATCCAGGTGCCGCGCCAGATTTTCAAGGAAAATCCGGGCGGAGAACGGAAGGGTCTCGATTTTTGCCACCCCCATGTCCTCCAGCAGGCGGATATTGTGAACCATATATTCCTGATGGTTCAGGACAAGTTTCTGTTTTATATTGTTATGCGTCATGCGTTTGCTCCCAAGGGTTTATAATTTTTCAAAGTGTTGATAAAGCTGAAGCATTAAGATATTATCAAAAAAATAATAGATCAAGCCACAATCAGGATTAATCAAAAAATTTAAGTCGGCTATGAATGACGGACCTGTTGAATTTATCGAAGACAACGCATCCTTAAACCAGGTGGGTTCTGATAAATTCTGGAAGGTTATGATCGTGGATGACGAAAAATCCATCCACGATATAACCATCACCAGCCTTAAAGGATTTATGTTTGAAGGCAGGGGGCTTCGGTTTTTGAACGCTTTTTCAGGTCAGGAAGCCGTTGCGCTTTTTCATTTACATCCGGATACGGCTTTATTGATTGTGGATGTCGTCATGGAGACCCAGAATGCGGGGTTGAATTTTGTCCACTATGTCCGGGAGAAATTAAAAAATCATGTGGTCCAGGTCGTCATCCGGACCGGTCAGCCGGGTCTGGCCCCTGAATCCGATGTGATCTCAAAATATAAAATCAATGCCTATTATTCCAAGACCGAATTAAGAATACAAAAATTGATCAGTCTTTTCACCACCTCCCTACGGACCTTTGATATCTCCGTCAGGCTTGAGGCAGAGCTGGAAAAAAGAAGAGAGGCAGAGCAGGAACTGATCTCTTTAAACAAAAGCCTGGAAGAAAAAATTGAGGAAAGAACACGGCAGCTTGTCCGCGCCAACCAGTTGAAAAGCCTGTTTTTAGCCAATGTAAGTCATGAAATCAGGACGCCCATGAACGGCATTGTCGGCATGGCCGACCTGTTGATGGATGAGGACCTGGCGCCCGATCAGAAAGAATACGCCCGTATCATCCAGAGTTCGGCTGCTTCTCTTCTGGCCATCATCAATGACATTCTGGATATCAGCAAGATAGAATCAGGTCAGGTCATTTTTGAGCAGAGAAGCTTTTCCGTGAAAATGCTTGTCCATGAGGTGATATCCCTTTTCAGGATCAAGGCCGGCGAGAAAAACCTGGACCTTATCATTAATGTTTCAGAGGATATGCCACATTTTCTTGTGGGCGATGAAACACGGATCAAACAGATCCTGATCAATCTTGTCGGTAATGCCGTCAAATTTACCGAGCAGGGATTCATAAGGCTTGCCGCAAGGATTGAGAACAAAGACAGGGACGAGTGCCTGCTTTTTTTTGAGGTGGAGGATACAGGCCCGGGAATTGATGACGCCTATACGGATCGGATGTTTGATCCATTTTCCCAGCAGGATGCATCCATCACCCGGAAATTCGGCGGAACAGGACTCGGGCTTGCCATATCCCGGCATCTTGCCAGGCTTATGTCCGGAGATGTTACGGTATATAATAAAAAACCCCATGGCTCGGTTTTCAAGGTTGTCCTTCAACTTAAGAAAAATGTTTCCGGATCACTTGAAGCCGTAACCGGAGAGGGGGAAAAGGAAAAGATAAGCGACCTCATAGAGAGAATTTCACAACTGGACCTGAAGATTCTTCTGGCCGAGGATCACCCTGTAAATCAAAGGGTCATCCTGCTCATGCTGAAAAAGATGAACCTGTCCGCAACGGTTGTTGCAAACGGGGAAGAGGTCTTGAAGATGATCCGGGAAAAAGCGTTTGACCTGATTCTCATGGATGTCCGGATGCCGGTTCTGGATGGGATTGAGACCACCAAAATCATCCGGGCCCCTGAATCGGATATCAAAAACAAGACCATCCCCATTATCGCTCTGACCGCCCTTGCCATGCAGGAAGACGCCGAAAGATGCCTGAAAGCAGGAATGGACCGGTATCTGACAAAACCGATCCATTCCGATAAAATCACTTATGCGATTGCAGACCTGTTTAAGGTCTAGACAAGGCTTATTTTTCCAGTTCTTCTTTTCGTAAATCCTTTCTCAAAATTTTTCCGACATTGGATTTGGGAAGCTCTTTTCTGAATTCCACCTTGATGGGGAGTTTGTATTTGGCAAGTTTGGTATCGCAGTAATCAATGACTTCTTTTTCCGTCATCTCTTCGCCTTCTTTCAGCACCACAAAGGCTTTGACCGCTTCCCCGCGTTTTTCATGGGGGATGCCGATACAGCAGCCCTCAAGGATTTTCGGGTGTTCGAACAGCACTTCATCAATATCCCGCGGATAAACATTATAACCCCCTGAAATAATCATGTCCTTGATGCGGTCCACAATATAGAAATATCCGTCCTCATCCATGCGGGCCACATCACCGGTGCACAGGAACCCGTCTTCGGTCAGGGTTTTTTTGGTTTCATCGGGTTTCTTTAAATACCCCTTCATGATCTGGGGACCGCGGATCAGCAATTCACCCGGCTCTCCCAGGGCAACTTCCCGGGTTTTATCGTTCAGGTCCACAATTTTACATTCCGTGTCCGGAATGGGAACGCCGATACTGCCCTGTTTTCTGACCCCGTTAAAGGGATTGACATGGGTGACCGGGGTGGATTCCGTCAGACCGAAACCTTCAACAATAATGGAGCCTGTTTTTTCCTGGAAATTGTTGATGACTTCCAGGGGCAGGGGGGCGCTGCCGGAAAAACAGCCTTTGATGCTGGTCAGATCCGTATGGGCCATATCCGGGTGATCCAATATCCCGATATACATGGTGGGAACCAGGGGGGCAAAGGACACCTTGAATTTGCTGATGGCTTCCAGAAGGGGTTCGGGCTGGGGTTTGGGAACAAGGACATTGGCCCATCCCATGCGGATAGCAAAATTCATGGAAACCGACATGCCGAACACATGGAAGATGGGAAGGGCTCCGAGCATGGTCTCCGCGCCTTTTTGAAAGGCGGGGAACCATGCTTCCAGTTGCTGGATCTGGTAGCTGATATTTTTATGGGTAAGCATAACCCCCTTGGAGACGCCGGTTGTTCCTCCCGTATACTGGTACATGGCCACATCATCCATGGACACCTGTGCCTGGGTGTAATCCGGGGCGTTCTTGGCAATGACATCCTTGAATTTAAAAAGGTTTTTGGCCGGAGCTACATCTGCGGCAAGGCCTTTCTTTTTCGCCACAAGGGGAAACAGCAGTCGTTTGGCAAAGGGGAGATAATCGCCGATGGAGGTATATACAATGGTCTTGATATTTGTTTTTTCCCGGAGAGCGACCATTCTTTTGGCCAGAAGGTCCAGGGTAATCAGAAAGGTTGAATTCGAATCCGTAAATTGATGTTCCAGCTCCCGGTCGGAATACAAGGGATTGTTCAGAACGACAATGGCCCCGATTTTAAGCGTTGCATAATAGGCCACAACACAGGGGATGACATTGGGCAGAAGGATGGCCACGCTGTCTCCTTTTTTAATCCCGAATCCCTTCAAGGCTGCGGAAAATCTTGCCACCATTTCATTCAGCTCTCGAAATGACAGCGTAAATCCCTGGAAAATCAGGGCCGGGTTGCCCGGGAAATTTTTGGCTGATTCTTCAAGATATTGGCTGACCAATATGTCTTTGTATTCAACACTGCTTTTCACACCCTGTTCATAGGATTTGATCCATATTTTTTTTGAATATTCACTCTGGTTGGACAAGTTTTCTCTCCCTTCAATTTTATCTGTTAAATAAGAGACTTTGTATTGTTGATAGAAAGAAATCATGGCCCGTGTCAAGAAAAAAAATAAAAATAATAAACATTGTTTTTTTACATGACTCAAATTCTGCGGACCCGTTCTAAAAATTGCGATTGTTTCTGAGTATTTATATTAAAAAAGCCTGTCAAAGGAACTTTCCATAATTTCCCAGAGACTTGAAAGATACCTTTTTGGAATCAGTTTTACGAGGGAAGCCACACCCAGGATGCAAGGCATGGTTGCCACAATCCTTTCGCGGGCATTGGCTGCCATGGGAAGCGTCAGCAGCCCTCTTTTACCGGAAGATGCAGGCATCCTTCACCCAAGAACGGTGGAGCCGGTGAAGAAGGCCGGAATCGATATTGCCGTATTTAAGGTGTATGCCTCGGGTGTGGGAGCAAGACCCGGGATCTTGTCCGGGATTACGGAAAATCTTTCCTCATCCGGGATCAATATCAAGCTGCAAAATGCTTTACAGCCGTTTCCGACGCTGATGTGAATATTGAAATGATATCCTTTGGAACATCAACGGCAGCCCTGCATTTTCTTGTCCGTGAAGAAAAGCTGGATGTCACCCTTAAGGCCCTACATGATATTTTTTTTTTTAGCTGAGAAGGGATGAACCGCCTCTTCGTTTATTGATCGAGACCGTATGCCCAAAAAGCCATCCGAGCAGGAGGACACCCACACCGAAAAGAGACCATTTGATCATATCGGATTTCAAAGGCCTCGGGCCTTTGGATTGAAGTTCTGCAAGCTCCGCAGCAAGGGCCTCGTTCTTTTTCTGGAGGGCCTTGTTTTCATTAACGATCTGCTGAAATTTTCCGGATTCTTCGATGAGGGCTTTTTCTTTGGCATCCGGGAGAGAGGCGCCCATTTTTTCCGTTTCATTCGTTTGGGACGTCATGGACTCTCCCAAGCCCTTGATTTTTTCGACAGATTCATTTCCCCCGGTTGATGACGGGTTCGGGACGGCCTGAAGCCGGGTTTCCAGTTCCAGGATCTTATTTTCCAAAGTTTTATTTTCCTGTTTCAAGGCCTCAATGATCATTATTTTTGGGGTTTCAAAACTGATGAACCGTTTGTCCACCCAACCGGTTTCCTTGGACTCCAGTTCCACCTTATAGTATTCTCCCTTTTCTTCAAGAACTGAAACCGGGGTATCGCTTTTCAATCGCTTCAAAATGGCATAGGAATTTCCCGGCCCTTCTCTGAAAGTCAGGAACAACGTATCCGACACATATCCGGATTGTGCCGGCAGAAGACTGGGAAGTCCAAGGAACAGAAGTAAAAGAACCAGGAATTGAAAAAGCAATTTTTTCATATTAAGGATGCCTCCGTTTAATTTTTTATCTCCATAGCAATCCTTTGACCATTTTACAATAAAAAAACGCTTGCCAAGGATGCTTAACAAGGGTATCAACTATAGCTGCGGTGACGGAGACGACTCATTCGGATGTGGAGCAAATGAACCCGGCCTTTTATCATAAACTGTGTATCACAAATATCCTGAAAGGGGTTGAGGAAGGGCTTTCCAAATACTCCAACGTCAGCCGGGTGGCCGTTATTTTCATTCCCAATGAAAATGACCCCATTCGTATTTTCGATCCCCAGAATATATTAAGGGACCATGAATCAAAACTTAAAGAAATTTTTTATGATGATCACTGGGCCTGGCGTCAGGAAATAAAAGAAAAAATCTCGGGCCAGCCCAAAGGATATATGGTGCCTGAGAACGATCTCTCATTATCCGGGCTGATTTCCTATGGGTGTACTTCCCAGGATTTTTTTTACCAGATGTGGTTTACGGACCACCATCCGGATATGTGTTCCATTCATCCCACGGAAAGATGGCTGGAACAGGCGGCCTGCCTTCTGCTGCATGATTATAATTCCAGAACGGCCGCCATTAATTCATCAGACTATGTGCTGAAAAATTATTCCCTCCAGGCCGTTGCCGACTATATTGTCGACGAGCGGGAAAAGGGCCTCGGACCGGACTTCAAGATCCTTATCCCGCCGATTCTAAATGACATTCTCAATATTTCAAAAACCCGGGAAGAAGGGGCCTGGGCAAGGGGAACCCTTTTCTTTGTAGATACCAATAGGCTGTCGCAGCTATCGTTTATCACCAAAATTCAAAAACATGAACGTCCGGTCATCGGTAATGCCAAGCATATCCGGAAACTTCTTCTGGCGGTTGAAAATTCAGACAGGAAGCTTGTTTCCGACGGTCTGACGGTGATTGGCATCACAGACAGTGAAATCCCTGCCTACGCTGTTTCGGCGGATTTTAGGGGAGATCACGGCTTTTTAATGCTGGGCAATGAAAAAATTGCTTCTTTTTTTGACGGCAGTTTTCATTCCACCACCCGGGAGGCCAAAATGGTGGAGCTGGAAGAACTGCTTCTGGATTCGGACATTGGTGCAGAAAAGACCACAGCCTTATTCCAATTGATTTCCCATCTGGTGCACAGCGCCTCCAACCGGCGGCACGGGTGTACCCTGGTGATTGATTTGAATGATACCCCAACCCCCTTGTCCGGCCATGTGCTGGACCCGCCCCTAAGTCTTTTGGACCCTAAAAATTTAGGACTCGCTGATTCCTTATTGAAAATTGACGGCGCGGTTCATATCACGCCCGATCTTTGCCTTCACGGGTTTGGCTGTCTTCTGGACGGCAAATGCATTACCTGGGAAAATATGGCAAGGGGGGCAAGGTATAATTCTGCCTTACGCTTTTCCGCCGATCATGCCCGCATCATAGTGGTGGTGGTGTCGTCGGATAGGCCTGTCTCCATTATTTACAATGGAGTTGAGATCAACGCATTCAGCCATTGGCGGCCGGTGTACCAATACACACCGGAACCCGTGGAACTGAAGACATATTTAGACGGAGTAATTCTATGACACACCACGACCATTCCCACAGCCATGATCACGACCATTCCCATGATCACGGTCATACCCATGAACTGACCTTTGAGCAGAAGCTGGAAAAATTGTTCGACCACTGGATTGACCACAATGAAAGCCATAGGGAGACATTCCTTACCTGGGCCCAGCGGGCAAGGGAAGCAAAGCTGGACAGGGTGGCCGATCAAATTGAAAAAGCCGGGCAGGCGGCCGGAGAAATTACCCGGCTGTTGAAAGAGGCCGAAAAGGAACTTAAGGGATAAGCACCTGCCGTATTCTTTCCATGGCCCAGTCGATTTCTTCTTTTTGAATGACAAGGGGCGGGGCAAACCGGATGACATGGGTATGGGTCTCCTTGCAGAGGAGGCCCTTTTTCATCAGTCGTTCACAAAAGGGCCTGGCGCCTCCGGCTTCGGGTTTCAGCTCAACCCCGATGAGCAGCCCCTTGCCCCGGACTTCTTTGACATGGGGGCTGTTCATGTCTTTCAATCTGTCCATGAAATAATCGCCCATCTTTGCCGCATTTTCAATCATGCCTTCATCCGTCAGCACCTTTAAGGCCTCCCTTGCAACGGCGCAGGCCAGGGGATTTCCCCCAAAGGTGGACCCATGGTCGCCGGGAAGGAAAACCCCCAGGACTTCTTCATTTGAGAGCACGGCGGATACGGGATAGCATCCTCCGGACAGGGCTTTGCCGATGAGGGTAACATCGGCCTCAATGCCTTCATGCTCCTCGGCCAGAAGCTTGCCGGTCCTGCCGAGACCGGTCTGGATTTCGTCCAGCACCAGGGCGATACGGCGTCTGGAGCAGATCTCTCTCACGGCCTGCAAATAGCCGTCGGGCGGGACGATGACCCCGGCCTCCCCCTGGATGGGCTCCACCAGAAAGGCCACGGTATTTTCAGTGACGGCATGTTCAAGGGCATCGGCATCGCCGAAGGGAATGGGGATAAACCCCGGGGTAAAGGGACCGAACCCGTCCTTGTATTGATCTTCCGTGGAAAACCCGACAATGGTCAGGGTCCGGCCGTGGAAATTATTTTCACAGACAATGATTTCAGCCTTGCCCTCGGGAATCTGTTTGGTTTTATATCCCCATTTCCTCACCGCCTTGATCACGGTTTCCACGGCTTCGGCGCCGCTGTTCATGGGCAGGACCCGATGGGACCGGGTCAGCTCGCAGACGTCCTTGTAGAACAGGGCCAGTTGGTTGTTTCGAAAGGCCCGGGAGGTGATGCAGAGCTTATCCATCTGCTCTTTCATTTTATGGATGATCCTGGGATGGCAATGGCCCTGGTTTACGGCCGAATAGGCGGCCAGGCAGTCCATATAGCGGTTGCCTTCCACATCCCAGACCCAGATCCCCTGGCCTTTTTCAAGCACCACATCCAGGGGCTTATAGTTTTTTGCCCCCAATCGGTTTTCAAGTTCGATATAGTCCCTTGTCTTCATTGTTTTGTCCTTGCGATGAATTTTTTTTCTCACAGACTACAATAATACAGTAGTGTCCGGTTAGGTTTTTGCTTGTGTTAATATTTTTCGATCTTTGACAATATTGTCCCGGTCTGAACCCGGGGGGCCATCACATCTGGTGAAAAGATCATTCAAAATTGCAGTCCGCAACTGCCGAACTCTTTTAATCGAGA
>JAMPXP010000012.1 GCA_023701135.1 Desulfobacula sp.
ACCGATCAAAGAAAAATCATACAATCCCCATAGCCGCCTCGGGGCTGAAATAACCTTCAGTTCATCCATTTAATCGATTTGTTGCAAGGCTGAAAAGAAATTCAACTGGGCATTGTGGCATGCAACAATCGATTAAACGCTCTTCCATCTTTGAACGCCAATCACGCTGGGATAATGGGCGTTGAATTCTTTTGGTATTGGTGATCCGATTCACAAGAAAGACGTGTGGACTAATACCAGTTCAAGCTTGATTTTCAAGTTAAAAATTCCCTGCAGATTATCCCTGTGATTCTGTTGCAGAATCAGGTTTATCTCCAATTAAAAACAATTCGGGGAATCCTTTCTGAATAAACTATATTTTCACACAAGCTGATTTGTTTAAATATATTTACAGCCTCCAAAGATGTTGATATGGATTTCCAGAATGTGTTTCATGATTTATTTATTCGGATATTATTACAAATTAACATGATATACAGATCCACACATTAATTTGTTCTACAAAAATATGGTAACCAATGGGGTCGAGAATGAACCAAGGGGTCGGACCAAGAAATTATTACAACCATTTGTTTTTAAAGGGGCTTTAACTGGGCAGAAATGATTATCTCCAACTAAATTCAAACTAATAAATACCTATCAAAAAAATATGAATAAAACACTGGAATTGATTAAGAAAGTATGGGGAAAAATAAGATCCTTTTTTAAGAATCTGTCTGAAAAAATAAAATCAACTACTGAGATTGTTTATAATGAAAGAGTCTCGCTTTTTTTGTTAGTCATTATTGGACTACTATTTCAAAAAAATGCTCCTCTTCCATCTCCTACTTTTCTATGTCAGAGCGTAACGACAAAGAGCACTTTTGGGATAACAAATACAAGGATCGGTCCTGATTTGGAGTGTATGGCTTTACAGTCTGGAGAACAGAAGAGCGGACACGAATACCAAATGAAAGAATTAGAAAAAAAGCAAGAGCATGAAATTATAAAAATGTTCATGGAATTTAGTCTGAGCGAGCGTAGTGATAATATCACTAAGGTTGCTGCGATGATATATTTAGGCAAAGTTGATCCAAGATATGAAAAAGCACTTATTGAGGCTCTCAAAAAAGAGGCCAATACCTCTCAATAACAAGAAAAACAAGAAAAGGGGGTCGGACCAAGCAAATAATTGCAACCAAATGATAATAAATGATAAAATTTTTCAACTGATAGATCATGATAAAAGGACCAGATATTGGTTCTGAGTTGACGGATATCCTTAATATTTTTCACTGAGGACTATGTCAAAAACGAAATCCACAAAATGAAGGGTTTAGAGGTCCGGACTATTATTAAAAGTCTGGGGATTATTTGACTTTTACAAGTAACAAAACGTTTTGCAGTTGGAGAGAGATTGATCCTCTCCACAAAAACAATGCGCGGCACTAAGGCGTGACAATAACATGTCACGCCTTAGTGCCGCGCGGCAAAAATAATATGAGATCAGACCTTGGGTCTGGGCAGAACCCCGGCTCTTTCGGCGATTTCCGGGACCTTGTGCTCCCATTCAATGGCCATGAGGTGGACCCCGGCCACGCCCTTCATTTCCTTGAATTCCTGGATCTGTTCCAGGGCGAATTTGATGCCCTCCTCGGCCTGGTCTTTCTTGTCCACGCCTTTCAGGCGTTTGATCAGGGATTCGGGAATATCCATGCCCGGCACATATTTGGACATGAAATTGGCCATGCCTGCATTTTTCATGGGCGTGACCCCGGCCAGGATATAGCAGCGTTCATGGAGGCCCATGTCCACCACCTTTTTCATGAAATCCCGGAATTTTTCCATGTTGAAGATGCACTGGGTCTGAATGAAATCCGCGCCGGCCGCTATCTTGTTGGCCAGGCGGTAGGGCCGGTATTCATAGGGATCGGCAAAGGGATTGGCCGCCGCGCCGATGAACATTTTGGGCGCCACATCAATGTCTTCGTCGTTGAGGAATTTGCCCTCGTCCCGCATTTTTTTGACCATGGTAATCAATTGCATGGAATCGATATCATGAACATTTTTGGCGTCGGGGTGGTTGCCGAAGGACTGGTGGTCGCCGGAAAGGCAGAGCATGTTCCGGACTCCCAGGGCATAGGCGCCCAGGATATCGCTCATCATGGCCAGGCGGTTCCTGTCCCGGCAGACCATCTGGAAATTGGGCTCCAGCCCCTGTTCCATCATGAGAATCGATCCGGCCCAGGAGGACATGCGGACCACGGCGGTCTGGTTATCGGTCATATTGACGGCATCCACCTTGCCCACCAGGTGGCTGAGTTTTTCTTTCAGGTGTTCGACATTGGCGCCCTTTGGCGGCCCGCATTCTCCCGTGAATGCGAAATGTCCGGCCTTCAGAACCTTTTCAAGATTACTGCCTGATTTAAGCTCACTCATGTTGGTTCTCTCCTTTATCTTTTAAATATTTCCCTGAACCAGTTCTTCCCTGATGCTCCGTCTGGGTCCGCCGTCTCTGGCGGTTTTCCAGCTCTTGATGGGTTTGACGCCAATGAGGTCGTCCAGGCGGCCGGATTCCATCTTCTTTTTCACAATGGCATCCCAGATGCAGAGGGTATCCTTGTTGACCTCGCAAACGCCCTTGGATGATCCGCCGCAGGGTCCGTTCATGAGGCTTTTGGCGCACCGGGCAATGGGGCAGAGCCCGCCGAAATTGTGAATGGCGCAGGACCCGCACCCGGCGCAGCGCTCCTCCCAGATCCCGTGCTGGACGGCGCCGCCGAAAAAGGTAGTATTGACGCCGGGATAAAAGGTCTGGTCCTTGTACATTTCCGACAGGAACTGGGGCCCGACGCCGCAGGCAAGGGAAACGGCGGCCTCATAGTTTCCCACAACATCGCGGATCCCGGCCACATATTCGGTATCGCACTGCCGTTCCAGGACCTGGATGTCAATGTCAATATCGTTTCCCTCTTTTTTCCGGGCGATTTTCATGGAAGCGGCCAGGATCTCAACTTCCTTTAACCCGCCCACATTGCAGACGGTCACGCATCCCTTGCATCCCAAAATGAGAATCTTTTTTTTATCCGCCACCATGGCCAATATTTCCTGGAGAGATTTTCGATCTGCTACTATCATGATTCACCTTCCATTTATTTTTTGTTCAATATTTCACGCCGCATGGGATTTTTTCTTTATCGGACTGGGTCCCAATTGCCTTATCCGGTCCGTCATTTCCCTTGCAATCTCGGCAAATCTGGCGCCCTGGGCCGAAGACAGGTTGAACATCTCCACCCGTTCCGGCTCAATACCGATCTCCGTCAATGTCTTTTTAACATAGGCCACTTTTTTTCTGGCCTTGAGATTGCCGGATATATAATGGCATTCCCCTTCCAGACAACCGGCCACATATACCCCGTCCGCCCCGTCTTCAACGGCATTCAGAAGGTGAAGAATATCCACCCTTCCCGTGCACGGCACCTGAATGATTTTGATGTCTGCAGGATAGGACAGTCTCATGGAACCTGCCAGGTCCCCGGCTGCATACGCTCAATACTGGCAGCAGAATGCGATGATCCTGGGTTCAAATTCTTGGGTCATGATGATCCTCCGTTATTCAACATTAGGTCAGTGAATTATGCCTCTTGAAACAGCGCATCGGTTTTTGCCATAATCTGCTGATCCGTAAAATGGTTCAGCCGTATTGCCTTGCCCGGACATTCCGCCACACAGGCCCCGCACCCGTGACATTCCGAGGGTTCTATCCGTGCATAACCGTCCTCGCAGATATAGGGGATGTGATAGGGACAGGTCCTGACACAGGTGAGGCAGACCGCACATTTTTCAGGGGTTACCTCGGCCACAACGCCGCCCACCATCAGGGACTCCCTGGAAAGAATGGTCATGGCCCGGGCAACGGCGGCCCTGGCCTGGGCAATGCTCTCCTCAAGGGGTTTGGGATAATGGGCCAGCCCCGCCACAAACAGGCCGTCGGAGGCAAAATCCACAGGCCGCAGCTTGGCATGGGCTTCCACCAGGAATCCGTCGCTGTTGGTGGGGACTTTGAATTTTTCAAACAGGGTCTTGTTGTCTCCGGGAACCACGGCCGAGGCCAGGACCACCAGGTCCGGATGGATGGTGACCGGCATCTGGAGGACATGGTCAATGACCGTCAATTCCAGTTGCTTGTTGGCATCCACCCTGACCTCCGGCATTTTTTCCAGATCATACCGGATGAACAGGACCCCGAGACTCCTGGCCTTCTGGTAAAGGTCTTCCCTGAAGCCGTAGGACCGGACATCCCGGTACACCACATAGACCCGTTTCCGCTTGTCCATGGTTTTCAGGGCAATGGCGCTCTTCAAGCTATGGGTGCAGCAGACCTTGCTGCAATAGGGACGGTCATTGTTTCTAGAGCCCACACACTGGATAAAAACAACGGCCCTGGCCTTCTCGACCCGATGGTCGCCTTCCCGGAGGGCCGCATCCATATCCAGGTGGCTCAATACATTGGGATGCTCTTTGTACAGGTATTCATGGGGTTTATATTCGTTCCCGCCCGTGGCCAGAATCACGGCCCCGTGCTCAATGGTCGTCTTCCCACTGCTGCCTTTGACCGTGGTGATGAAATTTCCCATGGACCCGGTGAACGAATCCACTTCCGCATCCAGATACAGGCGAATGGATTCATGGGCCTTGGTTCCGGCCACCAGGGTCTCTAGATAATCCTTGATGCTCTCACCCTGCCAGGTGGTATTCAGGTGCCGGGCAATGCCGCCCAGTTCCCCTGTTTTTTCCACCAGATGGACCTCCACTCCCTGGCTTGCTGCGCCAAGGGCCGCTTCCATGCCGGCCACGCCGCCGCCCACCACCAGAAGGGATTTTTTGATATCCAGGCTGACCTGGTGCAGGGGTTCGATGAGGGCTGCCTTGGCCACGGCCATGCGGACCAGGTCCTTGGCCTTTTCCGTGGCTTTGTCCGGATCCTTCATATGGACCCAGGTATTCTGATCCCGGATATTGGCCATCTCGAACAGATATTTGTTCAGGCCGGCATCCCGGATGGTTTCCTGGAACAGGGGCTCGTGGGTCCGGGGCGAACAGGCCGCCACAATGACCCGATTGAGCTGGTGTTCCTTGATGATCTGCTTCATATGGTCCTGGGAATCCTGGGAACAGGTAAAGAGCTTGTCTTCTACATGGACCACATAGGGAAGGGTGGCGGCGTAATCCCGGACGGCCGGTACATCGGCAATGCCGCCGATATTGATCCCGCAGTTGCAGACCCAGACCCCGATCCTGGGTTTCTGGCCGGTGAAATCGTTTTCCGGCGGCAGCACCTTGGTTTTGGTCTGGCTCCACCGGTCGGCGGCCAGGGACATGGTGGCGCTGGAAGCTGCGGCAGAGGCTTCCATGACCGAAGCGGGAATATCCTTGGGTTCCTGGAAGGTGCCGCAGACATAGATCCCTTTTCTGCTGGTGCTGACCGGGGACAGGTTCCCGGTTTTGGCAAAGCCGTGGGAGTTGAGTTCAATCCCCATTTTTTCGGCCAGGGCCTGGGCATCCTTATTGGGCGCAAGCCCGATGGACAGGACCACCATATCGAAAATCTCTTCCACCATGGATCCGGCTTCCGTGGAATAGACCAGGCGGTAGGTATCTCCGGGCTCGGGAAAAACCGAATGAATCCTGGACCGGATAAAACGGACCCCGCTGTCATCCTGGGCTCTCAGATTATACCTGTCAAATTCCTTTCCATGGGTTCTCATGTCCATGAAAAAGATGGCCGTATCCAGGTCATTGCCGCTGTGCTCCTTTGCAATGACAGCCTGTTTATTGGCGTACATGCAGCAGACGCCGGAACAATAGGCATGGTCCCCTTTATTGATATCCCTTGACCCCACACACTGGAGCCAGGCGATCTTTTTGGGTTCCCTGTGATCGGACGGCCTGACCAGGTGTCCGCCATAGGGACCCGATGCCGACAATATCCTTTCAAATTCCAGGCTGGTCATGATATTGGGACTGTGGCCGTAACAATAGGGGGTCATCTGGGTGGGTTCAAAGGGCGTAAAGCCGGGGGAAAGAATAACAGCGCCCACGTTCAGGGTATGCTCGGTCAGGGTCATGGAATGGTCCACGGCATGGGCCAGACAGGCATCCACACACTGGAGGCATTCGGAACAATACCCGCAGTTCAGGCACCGGGCCGCTTCCTTTTGTCCTTCTTCCTCACCATAGCCCAGTTCCACCTCGTCAAAATTCCCCAATCGTTTTTCAAGGGCCAGCTCGGGCATTTTGGCTCGTTTTTCCTGTTGCATCTCATCGGGGACCGGTCTGTATTGGGGGTTATTCACCTGGGGAAGCTGCCTCCCCTCTTCCATATCAAGACCTTTTAGATACCGGTAAATGGATTCGGCGGCTTCCATGCCGGCTGCAACAGCAGCAATGGCAACGCTGGGCCCGGTCTGGACGTCGCCGCCGGCAAAGACCCCTTCCCGGTCCGTGGCCAGGGTCACGGGATTCACCTCGGTGGTGTCCCATTTGCTGATCTTAAGCCCGGTCAGATTCTCCAGGGCGGACAGATCCGGTCTCTGGCCGATGGCCGGGATAAGCTGATCGATTTCCATGTCATATTCGCTTCCGGGTACGGGGATGGGACGTCTCCGGCCCGAGGTATCGGGTTCGCCCAGTTCCATTTTGATCACCCGGACGGCCTTGACTTTGCCGTTTTCTTCGATGAGCTTCTGGGGCGCGGCCAGGTAAACGATCTGGGTTCCTTCTTCTTCGGCCGCATGAATTTCCTCTTCCCAGGCCGGCATTTCCTTGCGGGTCCTGCGATAGAGGAGAGTGACCTCTTCGGCTCCCATTCTCAGGGCCGCCCTGGCCACGTCAATGGCCACGTTGCCGCCGCCGATGATCCCGACCCGTTTGCCCACCCGGGTTTTACCGGTGAGATTCAGTTCACGGAGGAAATCAACGCCCTGGCGGACTCCGTCCAGGTCTTCGCCGGGGATGCCCAGGGTAATGCCCTTATGGGCGCCGAGTCCCAGGAATACGGCATCAAATCCGTCGGCCAAAAGGCTGTCCACGGTAAAATCTTTGCCGAGCCGGGTATTGAGTTTGATTTCAACCCCCAGGTTGGTGATGACCTCGATGTCCTTGTCCAGGACTTCCCGGGGCAGGCGATGGTCGGGGATGCCCACCCGGAGCATGCCGCCGGCCTGGGGCAGGGCTTCAAAGATCACGCTGTCCACCCCTTTCCGGGCCAGGTGATACCCGGCGGAAAGCCCGGCCGGGCCTGATCCGATAATGGCGACTTTTTTGCCGATCTTTGCCGCACAATCGATCTTGACCTTGCGCGGGTCAAAACTGTCGGCGGCCAGGCGTTTCAGATCCCGGATGGCCACAGGCTCGTCCACCTCGCATCTTCTGCAGGCGTTTTCGCATTCGTGGGGACAGACCCTGCCCAGGACCCCGGGCAGGGGCAGTTGTTCCATGATGATCTCCAGGGCCTCTTCGTATTTTCCCTGCTTGACCATCTGGACATAGCCCTGGACATTGAGTCCGGCAGGGCAGGTCAAACGGCAGGGGGCCTTGTCTTTTTTCTCTATGCTGAAGCCCGATGGCATGGCCTGGGGATAGAGCTTAAACGCCGCCTTCCTGTCCCGGAGTTCCTCATCAAACCGGCTGGGCAGCTCCACGGGGCAGACATTGGCGCATTCTCCGCAGGCCGTGCATTTGGAGAGGTCAATGAATCTGGGTTGTTGTTTTAATTTTACCTTAAAATCGCCTTCCTCACCTGTCAATGATTCAATCTCGGTCATCGTTAACAGCTTGATGTTCAGATGCCTGCCCGCCTCCACCAGCTTGGGGGAGATGATGCACATGGAGCAGTCGTTGGTGGGAAAGGTTTTATCGAGCTGGGCCATTGTTCCGCCAATGGCTGTGTTTTTATCCACGAGGTATACATAGTATCCGGAATCCGCCAGATCCAGGGATGCCTGGATACCTGCAATGCCGGCGCCGACAACCATCACCGACCCTCTACCGTTTTCGGCCATTTGAATTCCTCCTTATTTATAATCCCACTTCAGCCAGATCCGGCCCCAGATAGGTTCGTTCAGATTCGTCCAACACCCCCATGGCCAGACAGATAATGGTCCACAGATGGACCACATGGTAATTGCCGCCATAGTGGTGGCCGAGGTCCTCGATCTGACCGTGACAGTTATGGCAGGGGGCAATGACATAGGTGGCCCCGGTGGCAGCGATCTGGTTGAATTTGATCTTGCCGAAGGCCCGCCTTTCCTCGGGAAATCCTGCCTGCAACGCACCGCCGCCGCCGCCGCAGCAATAATTATTGTCGCGGTTGGGGACGGTATCAATGAAATTTTCCTCTCCTACAACGGTCTTGACCACAAAGCGCAGGTCGTCCACGATTTTGTTGGAACCGCTCTTTCTGCCGATATTGCAGGGGTCCTGGACCGTGAATTTGGCTTTTATGTCCTTGTTCCAATCGGCATTGACCTTGAGTTTGCCTTCCCTGATCCATTGGGCATAAAGTTCAATGATGGTGGTCAGTTGAAATTTGTGGGGGATATTGAATTTTCGCAATCCTTCCAGGATTGCATAGTAGGAATGCCCTCATTCCGTGTTGACCACCAGGGGACTTTTGAGGTTGTTGTCCACATGGTGGACAAATTCCTCAATGATGTATTTCCATCCCTCATTATCGGCCATGAACATGCAATAATTTTCTCCGGCCCACATGACCGAGGGATAGGTCCAATCCGCGCCCACCATATGAAGGATCTTCCACAGGGGCCCCATTTCCTCGGGTTCCGTCACCGGCTCCCGGGAATTCTGGTTCAATACCATGGCGGCACCCACACGGTCCACGGACACTTCCAGGTCTTCAAACCCGGGATGGCTTTCCCGGATTTCTTCGGCCACATCCAGAACCGTGAATTCAAAATCTTCTTTCTGGGCGCCCATGGCGCTGCCCGTCCGGATATGCTGGTCGCAGGACCCGAGGATTCCCTTGGGCCGTTTCTCCCTTGGAATGGCGGCCCGAAGATTGTATACCAGGGCCGGAATGTTGATTTTCATGGGGCAGACCGCCACGCACCGCTGGCACATGCTGCACACCCATTTCCAATTGCTTTTCAGGATCACGTCGTCCATACCGAGCGTCAGCATCCGGACCAGTTTTCTCGGGTCCATGCCCATGAGTTCCGAAGCGGCACATCCGCCGGTACAGGTTCCGCAGGTCAGACAAAGATCAAAATTCGCAGTCGGTACCTTTCCCAGGACCTCGTCCTTAAACTCGATATCCAGTTCGTCAATCTTAATCGCCTCTGCCATTGCAAGCTCTCCCTTATCTTAATTTGGCTGCGTTCAGATACTGCACCAGGTTGTCCACCCCGCCGATGGTAATAATATGAACCCCCTGGCAGATATCTTTCAGGCTGTTTACTGTATCGGCAAACAGTTCCATGCTGGCCTTGGTCTTATTCGGTGATTGCATCAGCTTTTGAATCACCCATTCGGGAACCAGTCCGGATTTGAAATGCCGGTTGAGAAATTTTCCCATGCCCGCCGTCCTCAGAATCATGACCTCGGCAATGACCGGGACCTTAAAGGGCTCCACCTGTTTCATGAACCGTGCAAACTGGTCCACATCAAAGATCGGCGTGGTCAGAAAGAACCCAGTTCCCACATTCATCATGTCTTCCATTTCTTCCATGCCCCGTTTGGGCATGTTTTTTCCCCAGGGAGTTTCCACTCCGGACCCCAGTACAAAATCGATCTTTTGATCCAGTTCCTTCCCTTCAATGGTCACGCCCTGCCTGAGATGATCCATGACCGAGGCCAGTTTCCCCGAATCCACATGGAAAAACATGGATTCCTGGAGGGTGTCCCCGGCAATCCGGTAGTCTTCGGTAAACACCAGCAGATTTTCAACACCGGTTTCATGGGCCAGGGTCAGGTCCTTCTGCAACTGATAGCGGTTTTTATCTCTTGTCGTGGTCTGGTAGATGGCGTTCAGATTGTTCTGTTTCAGAAGACCGCAGGTCTTGATGGTGTCCCCCACCACGCCTTCCAGCTCTATTTCAGCCACAGCAAGGCCATCCACCCGTCCCTTGACCTTATTGAGACTTTCCACAATGGCCTCGGGTTCTTCATCACCGAGGGGGACCTGGACTTCGGATGTCACCACAAATCTCTTTTTTTCCAAAGATTCCTTTAAATTCATGATCTGCCTCCTTCCTATTTTAATCCCAGTAATTTAGCCACTTCATCCTTGAGCTGGGGCAGCGGTAAGGGTTTTGAAAAACAGACATCGGCTCCGTTTTCCTTCATCCGGGCGAATTTTTCATCATCCAGGTAAGCGGACAATACGATAATCTTGGTATTTTTTGTTTTTTCGTTGGATTTGATTTTCTTACAGACTTCATAGCCTTTGATATCGGGCATCATAATATCCAGGATCAGAAGATCCGGGTTAAAATGATTCACCTGGAGCCCGGCCTCAAACCCGTCGGAGGCGGAAATCACTTCATAATCAAACTGGTCTTCTTCCAGTGCCTGGACAATGGATTCCACAATGATCATATCATCATCCACGACAAGGATTTTCTTCCGGGCGCCCTGGTCCTTTTCCCGGGGGATGGGGATTCCCTGAGCCTTCATAAATTCCTCCAGATCGGATTTTTTGATTCTGCGATGTCCGCCAACGGTGCGATATGCTTTGATGTGTCCGGCTTCAACCCAGTTGATAATGGTTTTAGACGAAACATTGCAGTATTTGCTGGCCGTAAATACAGTCAACGTGTCTTCCATGGCACCTCCTTGTTTGGTGATGTTGAAATTTAGGTTTTATAGTTATTTCATAAAATTTATCTTGTCAAGCAAAATAAATTTTATGAAATAACTATATTAAATAAAATAACTATAATCAACAAATATTTTTATAGAACAAAAAGATGATATAAAAAATTGTTGCAGATACGAAACAGGAAGGAGATTGCGATGAAAACGGCCTAGGGCGATTTTTCAAGAGGCAGCCCTTGGTTGATCCAGCTTTTTATGCCGCCCTTCATATGGTAAAGATGACGGAACCCCTTGGACACCAGGATATTAGATGCGGTCACGGATCTGTTCCCGGACCGGCAATAGATGAGTACCGGTTTTTGGAGGTGATCTGAAATTTTTACGTATTCCCTGTCCAGTTCCTGGACCGGAATCAGGACACTGCCTTTGATATGGCCCTCTCTGTACTCTTCCGGAGTTCTCACATCCAGAATCAAGACCGGTTCTCGTTTTATCAATTCAGCCGCTTGGCGGCATCTATGTTCCGGTAGCCCTGATCTTCCATTGCAGCACCGCAGCCAAGGACAAAACCGGCAACCACCAGAAAGAAAAGCAGATATTTATTTTTTTTCAGATTCGCCATGACCTTATCATAAGAATTCCATGGGTCCGGGTCAATAGCCTGTTCCCAAAACAGATGCAATCTGGTATAGGACGGAAAAAAAGGAGGGGAGCGGAACATGACCCAAAAAACGGCTTTTTCATTGACGGCAGGCATTATGGTTTCCGCCGTTGCCTTATACCTGGCCCTGCGCCGGGTCCCCTTTGCCGATCTGTCGGCTTATCTGGCCGTCATTGATTATGGATGGGTTCTCCTGTCCGGGGCCGTTGCCGTACCCTGTTACATTCTGCGGACCCTTCGCTGGCGCATCATCCTGGAGAGCCGGATCAAACTCGGTTTTTGGCAGGTGTTCCATCCCCTCATGATTGGGTTCATGCTCAACAGCATTCTGCCGGGAAGGGCTGGCGAGGCGGCCAGGCCTTATATCCTGGCCAAAAAAGAAAACCTGCCCTTTACCACGGGGCTGGCCACGGTGGCCATGGAGCGGCTGCTGGACATGGGCTTTCTCATCCTCCTGTCCTTTGCCGTCTTAACCACCCTGGACCTGGACCCGGGGCTTACGGTTTCCTTCGGGGGATACCAACTCAGCCCGGACCTGCTGTCCGGCCTGGGGAAAGGCATGATCCGCCTCTGCCTGGGATTAATGGGAGGCATTCTTCTGATCCTGCTTCCCCTGACCCGGTCCCTGATCCAAAAGCTGATACTGTCCGCCCCCGGGATCATTCCCTTTGCCTCAATGTCCTTAAAACAAAGACTAAGGGAAAAGCTCATGCAGCCCCTGGCGGATCTGATCAACCTGTTTGCCGCCGGGTTTTCCCTTTTAAAAAAACCCGGGAAAACAATCCAGTGCCTCCTTCTCACCCTGCTCATCTGGGGAGGAACCGCCCTGTCTTTTTATGTCATGGCCAAGGGCTGTCCCGGTGTTGACTTGTCCTATCCCGAATCCGTCGCCCTCATGGTGATCATCTGCCTCTTCATTGCCCTGCCCTCGGCTCCCGGCTACTGGGGGGTGTGGGAGGCCGGCGGCGTATTCGGCTTATCCCTCTTCGGCGTCGAAGTCGGGATCGCTGCCGGTTATACCCTGGCCAATCATTTTATCCAACTGCTGCCGGTGATTGTCATGGGGCTGATTTCCGCCATGGCCACCGGCGCGGATATCCTCCGGACGCCCAAGATCCGGGCGGGAGAACGCGCCGGGACAAAATCCGATGTTTCACCAGGTTCAGGAAAGGAATCCCTATGACCCAAAATATTTTTGACCAGGTGGCCGGGGATTATGAAAAGATACACAATCAATGCCTTCCCCCCGGGGTTCAAAGCGAAAGTTTCATCACCCAGAGAACGGCCCATGCCGTCCAATGGATCTTATCCCAATCCGGGGGCGGAGAATTTTCCTATCTTGATTTCGGCTGCGGCAACGGGAGAATGCTGAACTGCCTTCTGGCATCAGACGGGTTAAGGCCGCTTCTGGATGCGGGGCGACTGCGCCTCTACGGTTTTGACACCTCAAAAGACTCCCTCCGGGAGGCCCGGACCCTTCTGAAGGGCAGCCCTGTCACCCTTGCGAGCCGCTGGTCCGGGTTTCCACGGGAGGTCCGGTTTGATCTTGTGGTGAGCTGCCATGTCTTTCACCATATTCCTCTGAAAGAGAGGTCCAATACGGCCCGAGCCCTGCACCAAAGACTAAAACCCAGGGGAAGACTGGTGATATGGGAACAGAACCCCCTGAATCCCTTCACCCGACTCCTCGTGAAAACCTGCCCCTTTGACAGGGATGCCCGCTTATTGCGGGCCGCCACGACCCGGAACCTGTTCTCACAGAATTCCTTCCGTCTTCTGGAGTCTGCCTATATCAACCTTCTTCCCCCCCAGTGGCTGAAAAACGAGCGCCTTGCCGCCATTGAGAAAAGGCTGCTATCCTTTCCCGTCGGGACCCAATACTGGGTGATGTTTCAGCCCAGGCAGCCCGTCTGATAAATCCACAAAACTGCAGAGCCGAATCCGGCGGGCCGTGATCAGGGAACGAACCTCCGGGCTGGTAAGGGTCTTGAATTCGGTGTGATGGCCATAGTTCCAGCTCCTGATCCCGGGATCTTCAGGCGTGAATCCGGGATGGCACATGAGTTCGTAGACCCGGCCGGGTTTCAGGGCCTTCAATATCCCTTCCAGATTTTCCGGATTCAGGCGGCCCCCCTCATGGAACCCCAGAAAGCGGGGGGATGGGAACCCGGCCGCTTGCCCGTGCATCCGGGCAAGTCTGAAACTCGCGCCCAGGGCCGCGGCGCCGGCCATGCGGACAAGGCCTTGGGCCGTGACGGGCCGGACCAGAAGTCTGTCCTCCAGGGGGATGCGGACAAAGGGGATATGATATTGACGGGCCAGATCAAAGGTCAGCCCGAGAATTCCGGGCAGGGCATGGAGATGCTGGTGGCTGTCCATATGCGTCACCCGGAGGCCGCAATCCAGGATGCGCCGGATCTGGGCCTCCCATTCGGCCCGGATATCCGTCAATCGAATCCGCCCGCAGAAAAAGCGCTTCAGGAATTGATGGAAATCCGCCGGGAAACGTCCGTCTTTCCCGGCCAGGGAAGAGTTTTGACCCAGGAGGGCCTGCTCAGCCACAAGGGTTAAATGGACTCCCACATCCAGGCCGGGAAAGGCGCGGCACAGGGCCACGGCATGGTCAAAGGCCCTGCCCGCGGCCATGAGGGAGGCGGCGGTGACGATGCCCCGGCCATGGGCTTTGGCGATGCCCTCATTCACGGCTTTGGATATACCGAAATCGTCCGCATTGACAATCAGACAGGGCGAGGATTCCGGATTTGATAAAGGGTTACCGTCCATGGAATTCAGAGGAGGCGGGAGCCTGCCCGTTGAAAATTTTTTTTGGTAAGCCGGCGGTATCACAGACAATGAACCGGGGTCGCCGGCGGACCTCGATGATAATGCGGCCTACGTATTCTCCAAGAATGCCCAGATAGACAAACAGGATGAAAAACAAAAGGGAAATGACCATCAGGGTCGAAGCCCAGCCGGGCACGGTTCCCCGGCCGAAAATTTTTCCCCAGAAGGCGTAAAAAATGCCGCATACCGAGATCAGGCTCCCCATCAAGCCGATGATGATCCCGATCCTGAGCGGCATGACGGAAAAGGAACTGACCCCTTTCCAGGCAAAGCTGAGCATCTTCCTTAAGCTGTACTGGGACCGGCCGTTAATCCGCTTCCCGGACTGGTAGGGGACCACGCAGGAGGGAAACCCGATCCATTCGGTCAGTCCGCGCAAAAACAAGCCCTCTTCGCTGAACCGGAGCAATTCCTGGAGGGCCTGGCGATCCAGCAGCCGGAAGTCCGCCAGGCCCGGCCTCAAATTGACGCCGCTCAGATAGGAAAACAGCCGGTAAAAGCCCCTCGAGGTCCATTGTTTAAACCATCCGATCTCGCAATGATCCCTGCGCAGGGTTTTGACCACCTTGAACCCGGACCGCCACCGTTCCAAAAGAACCGGAATCATTTCCACCGGATGCTGCAAATCACAGTCCATCATGATCACGGCATCGCCCCGGGCCGTTTCCAGCCCGGCCACGAGGGCGTATTGATGCCCGAAATTGCGTGACAGCCGGACGCCTTTCACCCTTGGATCAGTTTCGGCCAGCGCAACGACCGCAAGCCAAGACTCATCCCGGCTGCCGTCATCGGCAAAAATCAGCTCAAAGCTTTCAGCCAAAGGCTGCATGGTTTCAATCAACTGCCGATACAAAAGGGGGATATTTTTCTCTTCATTAAACACCGGGACGACAACGGACAGGGTGGGCGGTGCGGCCATGACGGGAACGGGGGACGGGTTTTCATTCATAGGGAATCTGCCTTTTCCAGAATTGTGTTCTTCCAGGGGATAAACCTGCTTCCTGATATATCCTGTTCCATCAAAAGAATCAACCGACCCAGTAATGGTTCAGAAAGGCAATGATATTCATGGCCAGCAAAAGGACCGAGGTCAGCATCCAGGCCCCGCGACCCAGAACGGAACCCACGGAAGCGGCCATGAGATAAATGGGGAAAAGCATCATGGAATACCGGGTGACCGCAAGAAAGGTCCCGGTGCTCAGGGCAATCCCCATGGACACCAGCATATAGAGGCCGTATGAAATCCGCAGCCGCTTCAGGGCCAGCAGGCCCATCACCATGACCAGGGCCATAAATAACAGATCCGTGACCATATTGATCCAGTAAGGACTGTTCCGCATCATATAATCGGCGGCGGCGAACTCAAAATCCCTGCCCCAGTTGTATTGAATTTTGAGATAAAGAAAAAAATCCCCAAAGGCGGCCCAGTGATAACAAAAGAATCCAAAGGCCCCGGACGGGGCAATAAAGAGCGGCCAGACACGCCGGCTGAACAAGGATTTCCAGCCCCGGCTCTGAATCAATTCAACCAGCAGCAGCACACATAAAAACAGGCCCGCAATGCGCGTGGCCGAGGCCAAGGCAACAAACAGGCTTGCGGTCAGGAATTTCTCTTCCCTGGCATAATAGACCGCAGCCAGGGACAGAAAAAGAAAAAGGGATTCCGAATAAACGGCATTGAGGATAAAAGCCGTGGGATAGGCCAATAAAAACAGGACCGGCATCAGCGGGTCGATTTCCGGGTGAAACCGTTGGGCCAGGCGGACCAGCACGGCTGCGGCCAGAACCAGGAAAACACTGCTGACCATCCATCCGGCCAGGACCGGGTCACCCCCGGCCAGTGGGGCCACAGTCCGGATCAAAAACGGATAGAGCGGGAAAAACACCACATTGGCAATGCCCTTTTCCCCGCGTAGATAATACCCTTCTTTAACGATATCCAGATACCAGTAAGAATCCCAGCGATTGTGGATATCCACGATCTCCCAGCTTTGGGCCGGCGGAGTGATCCCGGCCCTTGCGATCCATCTAAAGGCGGAGTCCGGGGCAAGATTCAGACGGTTGAAAGCCACCAGGGCAAATCCGTTGACGATCACAAGCCAGATGACAACCATTGCCGCGCTGCGCCGGACAGCCGGGTTGAATTGAAACAGTCCCTGGGGCCCGCTATTCCCGGTACTGGAGAAATTGACCATCCCTTGTCTTTCCACGCCCCTTGTTAAAGGTGATGCCTTGACCCCCATATCTATGTCAGCTACCCTTTAGGACGGGAACCGGCCCTTTGTCAAGAACCGGGAGAACAAAAAATCAAAAACGAATAAAAATCCAGCACTGGTAGAAGGGATCATCCCTGGATGTGATCCGTCTTTAACACATTCAATATAGAACCGGTTTCTTGAGTTTATAACAAAGGGCGAAAAGATATTATGCTTAGGGCTTTGATATATTAAAAATTTAAACTATGGAAAAATTGTTCCCGAAAGCGGCAGCATGATGGTGAACTTGGTCCATTGGCCTTCTTCGGATTCCACCGTGATATCGCCGTCATGATCCTCAATGAATCCCGATCCTGAAAACCTCTACAGCTATGCCCAATTCTCAACATTAAGCTTTGGGACTCTTTTAAAATGCTTTTCATTGTTTGTGACCAGTGTCATTTTCCGGCTCACGGCATGGGCGGCGATCATCATATCCATTGCACCTATGATATCGCCTTTGGCTTGAAGAAAGGCCCTGATTTTTCCATACTGTTCAGCCGCAGAGATGTCCCATTCAATTACCTGCAGATGATTTACAAAATCCTCCACAATGGATCTGTTCATTTTTTTTGATGAAGAATGCTCAACGCCATAGATCAATTCCGCATAAGTCACTACCGAGATGCAAAGCTGGTCCATATCCAAAGCCTCAAACCGCTCAAAGACCTTCAACGGTTTTTCCCGGATAATATAGCTGCAGATATCCGTATCAAGCATATATTGAATCATTTAAAAAGATCCCTGTCTTCTAAAACCAAATCCTCTTTATCCAGCATAAAATCAGGAGACGCTTTTTTATCAGAAAAGAAAAAATCTTCCCAAGAATCAGGCTTGCTTGATAAAATAATATCTGATCCTATTTTTTTAATATAGACTTCTTTGCCTTTAAACCTGAACTCTTTTGGCAGTCGCACCGCTTGGCTGCGGCCATTTTGAAATATTTTTGCCGTTTGCATAGTTATTTGCCCCTCCATAATATATCGCCTTATATGCCAAAAATAATACTTATCTTGATATATATCAAGTGATTCCTATATAATCCATTCGATACTACATTTTATTTCCCGAAAGCGGCAGCATGATGGTGAACTTGGTCCATTGGCCTTCTTCGGATTCCACCGTGATGTCACCGTCATGGTCCTTGATGAACCCGTAGCACACGGAAAGGCCCAGGCCCACGCCCTGGACACTCTCGGTCTTTGTGGTAAAAAATGAATCAAAGACCTTTTTGATATGCTCGGGCTTGATCCCGGTTCCCGTATCCCGAATAACGATATAAAGCCTGTCCCCTGAAATCCGGGTGGAAATTTCCAGATTCCCGCCGTCGGGCATGGCGTACATGGCATTGGAAAACATATTGATAAAGACCTGGCGGAGCTGGTCCCTGGAAGCCAGGATCATCCCCGGATTTTCGGCCAGGTCCAGGTGAACCTTGATGCTGTTTTCCCGGAAGCGTTTTTCGTAGAGCAGCAGGAGTTCATCAATGACCACGTTGATATCCATCTCTACCCGCTTGTCCTGGTCCGGCCGGGAAAAGGAGAGCATTTTTTTGAGCATGTCCGCCAGGCGGACGATCTCAGACAGGGACATGTCCAGGAGGCGGCGGCGCTTATTATCAGGGGAAATTTCGGTTTTCATCAATTCAAGGGTATTCATGATGCCGAAAAGCGGATTGTTCAGTTCATGGGCAATCTGGGAGGTGAGCCGCCCCATGGCAGCCAGCTTTTCAGACTGAAGCAGGTGCTGCCGGGCCGCGCTCAGTTCCCTTTCCGTCCGGAGCCTTTCCTTTAAATCCACAAACAGGCCCACCGATGCCACTTCCTCGCCTTTTTCGTCATAGATCAGGCTGGCGGACAGATTGCCTTCCACCACTTCCCCGGTCTCCTTTGTAAAATTCAACGGATAGGACGTGAGTTTTCCCTTGCCGCCGTACCGTTCCTCTCTGAGCAGTTTATTGACTTTTTTGGCGACCTCGACGGAAAAAATCTGGGGAATGCTCATTTTCCCAATCACTTCCGAAGCTTTCAGCCCGAAGATATTTTCCGCGCCTTGGTTCCAGAGCAGGATCAAGCCCTTGGTATCCATGGCCATGATGGCATTGGGAGAGCAGGAGATGATCTTGTCCAGAAAGTCATGGGCCTCTTTTAATTCGATTTCATACATTTTTCTCCGGGTCTGGTCCACAACAATGCCTTCATACCCTAAAATTTCCCCTTTGCTTCCATACCGGACATTGCTGGTCAAAAGGATATGGAGAATATGCCCGTCCCTTCGGCGCCATTTGACTTCGTAATCCACCACCTTGCCTTTTTTTTCAATATTTTCCGTATATTTCTGCCGGTCGGCGGGGCTCAAATAGACATCCCTGGCCAGGTCCAGGGAAAGAAATTCATCCTTGTCCTGGTAACCCAGCATCTTTAAAAGCGTGGGATTGACATCCAGAAACCTGCCCTCCTTGCTGCTGATAAACACCCCGCACCCCACATGCTTGAACAGCCTCTGGTAACTTTCCTTGGAAGATTTGAGTTTTTCCTCCTGCCGGACGGAATGGGTGATGTCCCGGTATATGGAAAGCTTTGACCGCGTTCCGTCCTGGTTGGCCACCGGCATTTCCGAAATGGAAAAAAATTTGCCCACCGTTTCAATATATACCTCGCTGTTATGGGTTTCCCCTTTTTTAAAAATATCTTGGAAATTGCACCAGTCACAGGGCTTATCCGATCCCACCAGCACCTCGTAGCATTTATTGCCGACCCTGTCCCCGAACAAAACCTTCATGTATTTGTTCATATATTCGACCGTATAGTCGTCACTGACGATATAAATACCGTCTTCAAAGGCATCCAGGGCATCCAGGAGCTTTGGGGTGTGGTCCTTCATGATATTCTCCTTTATGTTCAATGGCAGTCCGTATCCAACCTAATACGCCCGGCCTTTTCTTGTCAAGCCATGGATTGAAGAGCGGGAAAATGGCTGGCTGCCGACGGAAAAAAATAACGTATCCAGTTTGATCCGGATATGGTAAAAAAATGCCTTACATAATAGGAAAGGAAACCCCAATGAACATCACAGTTATTAACGGAAGCCCGAAAACCCATCAGAGCATCACCCTTCAGCATATCCATCTCCTTGAAAAGGAAAACCCGGATCACCGGTTTGAAATCATCCATATCGGCAATAAAATCCCGTCCCTGGAGAAAAACCCGGTCCTGCTGGACGAAATCGTCCAAACAATGCAGGCTTCCGATGCCGTGATCTTTGCTTTTCCGGTGTATTACGCCCTGGTGCCGTCCCAGCTTAAACGGTTTTTCGAACTTTTGGGGGAAAGGTGTGAGCCCGGCCTGTTTAAAGGCAGATATGCCACCTCCTTTTCCACTTCCATCCGGTTTTTCGACCATACGGCCCACAACTATGTCCAGGCCGTCTGTGAAGACCTTGAATTTTCCTATGTCAACGGCTATTCCGCCCATATGGACGATTTTTTCCGTGAAACGGAAAGACGGAAAATGCTCCGATTTTTCAATTGGTTTTCGGAAATCCTGACCCTGAAACTGCTGGTTCAAAAAAAATATTTTCCCCGGACTCCAGGCCTTGTTGTCTATGATCCGGACATCCCCCAGGACCGGACCCAAGGGCCATCCGCCCACCCTCCGCCCCAGGTGCTGGTGCTGACCGATGAAACCGGAGCCGACACCAATCTGAGCCATATGACCCGGATGTTTGCGGCCTTCTGCGCTGACAGGGTCACGGTCAAAAACATCCATGGCATTGACCTCAAAAACGGCTGCCTGGGATGCTGCACCTGCGGCTATGACAATACCTGTATCCAGAAGGACGGATTCGGGCAATTCTATGATGAAAATCTTAAACCCGCCGATGTCATCATTATTGCCGGGAGCATCCGAGACCACTATCTTTCATCTCAATGGAAAAAATTTCTGGATCGCAGCTTCTTTAACGGCCATGTACCGGTTCTCCACGGAAAACGCCTGGGATTCATCGTTTCCGGCCCCTTGAGCCAGACCCAGAACCTGAGGGAAACCTTGGAGGCCATTTCCGAAACCTGGCATATGAAAAGCTTTGGCATGGTCACGGACGAGCATGGGGACAGGGATCAGATCACGGCCCGGATCAGGGACTTTGCCCGGATCCTTGGACTTGCGGCGGAAAAGGATCTGGACATGGGGCCCCGGTTTTACCGGGTCGCCGGCGGCAAAGTCTTCAGGGATTTTATCTACCTCACAAGCGCCGTGTTCAGGGCCGACCACCTGTTTTATAAAAAAACAGGCTTTTATGAGGATTTCCCCCAGAAACAGATCAAAAAAAGGATCTTCAATGCCCTGTTCTATTTTTCCATGTCCATGGCACCGGTCCGGAAAAAAATCCACGAAAAATTTATCCAGGGAATGGTGGCCCCCTATAAAAAGCGCCTGAAAAAGCTGTGATCTCTTCTGACAAACCGACGGGCACAAACGCCCAAAGCCCCTGGGGACTGATCTTCATCCTTTTCGGAGCAGGCATCCTGTCGGCCTTCCAGGTGGGCAAGGTGCCGCCGGTGCTGTCGGACATGAGGGCCGATCTCGGCATCAGCCTCTTCGATGCCGGATGGCTCCTGTCTGTTTTTACCTTTACCGGGCTTCTCATGGGAACCTTTACCGGCGCCGTTGCCGACGCCCTGGGCCATCGCCGCCTCATGCTGGCCGGGCTTGTCCTCCAGGCGGCCGGCTCTGTTTTGGGATCATTCGCCCTTTCCTATCCGGGCCTTCTGGCAACCCGGATTCTGGAAGGGACGGGATTTATAGCCGTTATCATCAGCACGCCGACCCTGATTTTTCAGGTGGTGAAACCCGGAGATTTAAAACTCGCCCTTTCCGTCTGGGCCTGTTATCTTCCCCTGGGCGTCTCTCTCATGATGGTCCTTTTGCCGGTGATTTTGGCAGGCACGGACTGGAGAGGCGTATGGCAGATCAATGCCGTGATCCTGTCGGCGTATACCCTTTTGTTATCCAAAAAGACCTCCTCCATCCGGTTTATGAACCCGTCCCGGGGAATCCGGTTCAAAAAAATCCTGGAAGATATGGTCACAACCTTAAAAAGTCCCGGCCCCCTGGTGCTCTCCCTGATCTTTGTCACCTATGCCCTTCAATGGCTCACGGTCATGGGATTTTTACCCACCCTCATCAATGAAAAATACGGATTTTCAAAATCCGAAGCCTCTTTTCTGACGGCAGGCATGGTCTTTGTAAATATTTTCGGCAACCTTACCGCCGGCAGACTGCTGGAAATGGGCCTGGCCCGGTTCAAACTCATTGCCCTGGCCGGGATGGTCATGGGAACCAGCGCCATGGTCATCTACCTGGATACCCCTCATTTTATCATCAATTATTCCGGCTGCCTGATCTTTTCAATTTTCGGCGGGCTGATTCCGGCCTGTGTCCTGGGAGCGGTTCCGGCCTATGCCCCGTCCAAAAACCGGGTGGCCACCACCAACGGCCTGGTGATCCAGTTCGGGCAATTGGGCCAGGTCATCGGCCCTCCAGTGCTTGCCTTTTTGGTATCACAAACCGGTTCCTGGTCTGCGGGATCATGGTTCCTGGGGTGTATTGCCGGTCTTGGGGTGGGTTTAAGCTTTTTCCTTTCCCGGATTCATCCGCGGCAAAGAAGCGGGGATAGAATCAAAAATTAGCTTTTTCCGGGTCCTTGTTTTCCCAGATGACATCATCCAGAATCTCTTTGAAATAGGGAGTGATATTTTCAAACTGGATGGCGATGCCGGTTTCTTCCACCCTGGAAATGCTTCCCTGGAGCTTGAAGGGTTTGGGTGATCCCGGCAGGGTGAAAACGACCCGGACGCTTTTTTGGGGCTCAAATTTTCCCGATGCCTGGATAAAAAGGCCGCCGGCGCTGATATCCGCGGTCCGGGTCCGGATCACCCGATCCCCCACCACCACATCGATATCGGCCTTGGTCTGCAGGCGCTGGTATTCCCTTTGTCTTCCGGTCTGCCAGGATTTCAGAATCCCCAGGATCTCTTCCTGCTGTTCCCGGGAAAGATTGCCAACTCTTTTGATAATTTCGTCCTGAAGTATCCTATCTGTTTTCATCGTCGGGTTCCATCATCGGGTTGCGGTCATTGCTGCCGTGGGCCTATTTTTCTATAAACCAAATACAGGGATTAAACAAGGCAGGCCCGGAATTTTTTTTTATTTGAGCCGATGGGGCCTTCCCTGACCGGGACCCGGCAGTTGGGCTTGAAAGTGATGCAGATTCATGATACTCCATTCTTCAACGCTGACAGGAAAAAGGACACCATGAACGAAGACACACCTGCATTTGAAGAAGAGATCATCCCACTTCGCAAAGAGATCGACGGCATTGATTCCCGGATTCTTTCCCTTTTGGCCAAACGCCAGGCTGAAGTTGAAAAAGTGGTGCGCCTGAAGAAAAAATACCATGTGCCGGTATACCATCCCGCCAGGGAAGAGGATCTGATTTCAAAACTCAGGGCCTCGGCGGAAAAAGCCGGGCTTGAACCGGATTTTCTCGAAGACCTCTACCGGGTCATCCTGAGGCAGTCCCGGGTGGAGCAGACCGATAAAATGGCCCATAAGGGGGTCCGGCCCGGTGCCAGGATCCTGATCATCGGCGGGGCAGGCCAGATGGGCGGCTTTTTTGCATCCCTGTTTAAAAAGTCCGGGTATCAGGTCCGGATTCTGACGGAATCCGGCTGGGACAGGGCCGGTGAATTGGCCCAAGGCATCGACCTGGCCCTGGTGTCCGTGCCCATTGATAAAACCGAAGCTGTCATTGAAAAGATCGCCCCCTTTCTTTCTCCCGAAACCCTTCTGGCCGATCTGACCAGCATCAAGGAAAAACCCCTGAAAAAAATGCTGGATTCCCATCCGGGACCGGTATTGGGCCTTCACCCCATCTTCGGGCCCACCTCCACCTCTCTGGACAAACAGATCATGGTGGTCACGCCGGGCAGGCACCCGGATCAATGCCGCTGGCTGGTGGATCAGTTTACCCTCTGGGGAGCGGTCATGGTTCAAGCCGGGGCCAGGGAACATGACGAGGTCATGGAAATCGTTCAGGCCCTGCGCCATTTCGCCACCTTCTGTTTTGGCCGGTTTTTGTATGAAAAGCATGTCCGCCTGGAAAAAACCCTTGAATTTTCAAGCCCCATTTACCGCCTGGAACTGGGGATGGTGGGAAGGCTCTTTGCCCAGGACAGCGATCTGTATTCGGAAATTATTTTTGCCACAAAAGAACGACGGCTTCTGTTAAAAGAATATCTGGCTTCCCTGGCCGGCCATATGGATATGCTGGAAAAAGGCGACAAGGCGCTTTTCGTCTCCCGCTTCAATGAGATCGCAGAGTGGTTCGGCCCCTTCAGCGAACAGGCCCTGCGGGAAAGCACCTATCTCATCAACCGGCTCATTGAACGGTTCTGATCCGGTTTATATTTTCCCATACTGTTTTAATTTTTTCAGCAGGGTCTTCCGGGTGATCCCCAGTTTCCGCGCCGTCTCGCTCTTATTGCCCCGGGAAGATTCCAGGGTGGACAGGATGGCCTTTTCTTCGATGCGGGAAAGGCTCACAGGGATAGATTCATCCGGTTCAAGCCGATCTTCGTTTTTTTGGGTCGAGACAAAGGAAAGATCCTCCGTACCGATATAATCGGATCTGGCCAATACCACCCCTCTTTCCACGCAGTTCATCAATTCCCGGACATTGCCCTCCCAGTCATACCGGATCATGGCATCCATGGCATCGGGTGAAAACCCCTTGATATCCCTTTTGTTCTTTTTGGAAAACAATTCCAGGAAATACAGGGCCAGGGACGGGATATCCTCTTTTCTTTTTCGCAGGGGCGGGATTTCAATGCTGACCACATTGAGGCGGTAATAGAGATCATGGCGGAACAGGCCCTCTTCCGCCATTTTCTTTAAATCCCGGTTGGTGGAGGCGATGACCCGGACATCGGTCTTGATGTTCTGGTCGCTTCCCACGGGCGTGATTTCTTTTTCCTGGATCACCCGCAACAGTTTTGCCTGCATGGCCAGGCTCATCTCGCCGATCTCGTCCAGGAGGATGCTGCCCTTGTCCGCCAGAAGAAATTTTCCCTTCCGGGTTTTGTCGGCCCCGGTAAAAGATCCTTTTTCATGACCAAACAGTTCGGACTCCAGCAGGGTTTCCGTGATGGCCGCACAATTGATCCGGACAAAGGGCTGATCCTTTCTGGGCGAATTATCATGAATGGCGGCGGATACCAGTTCCTTACCGGTGCCGGATTCTCCCACCACAAGAACATTGGCGTCCGTGGGCGCCACCATCCGGATGGTATCCAGAAGCGCCTGGATGGCCGGGCTGTTTCCGATGATATCATGGTTCAGGGATGTTTCCTTGAGCCGGATTTTCAGGGTCTGGTTTTCCGTTTTCAGATAAAGGCTTTCAAAGGCCCGTTCAATGGTTAATTTCAGCTTGTCAAAATCCAGGGGTTTGGTCAGATAGTCATAGGCTCCGATTTTCAAGGCATTCACCGCGGTCTGGACCGATGAATAGGCCGTCATGATGATCACGGGCAGGGAGGGGTTATAGGCCTTGATCTGCTGCAAGGCTTCCATGCCCGACATATGGACCATTTTCATATCCGTCAGAACCATGTCAAAGGATTTTTCCCTGACCAGGGCCACGGCCGTTGTCCCGTCGTCGGCCTCATGGATCTCATACCCCCAGTCCGTCATCAGGGTTTTGAGCATCCTTAAATGGGCCTTGTCATCATCCACAACCAGAATTTTCTTCATTTTTTCCCGTCCTTTCACGAAACCGGCAGATTGATAATAAAACAGGTCCCCCGGCCTTTTTTGCTTTCCACACGGATATTGCCCCCCAAATTTTCAATGATGCGGTGGACAATGGAAAGCCCAAGACCGGTGCCCGTGGGACGGCCTGTCACATAGGGGTCAAAGATCTGATCCAGGAAGGCCTCGTCAATACCGGTCCCGTTATCCCGGACCCGGATCTCCACCCCATCTTTCCGGTCCGTATCCTTTACACTGACGGCCAGGGTCCCGCCCTTTTCCAAAGCGGCCACGGCATTGATGTACAGATTCAAAAGAACCTGGTTCATCCGGTCCCCGTCGGTATGGATGAGAGTCCTGGCCGTATCGACGGCAACCTCTGTTTTGATTCCCTTTTGCTCCAGGTCATGGTGGATCAGCTTCAGGGAATGGTCGATCATCTCCCGGAGATCCACATCCTTTTTTTCCACGGCCAGGGGTTTGGCAAACTCCAGCAACTGGGTGATGGACCGGTTGATGCGTTCCACTTCCTTCACCATGATAAGGGCCGTTTCCCTGTCATCTTCGTTTTTTTCAAAGCGTTTGCCGAAATAGGTGGCAAAGCCCTTGATGGAACTCAGGGGATTCCGGATTTCATGGGCCACCCCGGCGGCCAGTTTGCCTATGGCGGCCAGCCGTCGGTTGGTTTCCACCTGCTTTTTCAGTTCGCTGATCTGGGTCAGGTCCCGAAAAAGGAATACATAGCCGGTGATCTCATTTTCAAAGGCCCGGACAGGGGATGCCGTGACATCGAGAAAAACCCTCCGGCCGGGGGCAATTTCAAGATTCATATCCTTGTTAACCTGTTTTTGGGAACTTTCCATTTCCCTGATCAGATCCGTCATTTCAGGAAAGGGCCGGGTAAGGTCCGGACCCAGGATATCCCTGGCCGCCTGGTTCATGGAGGTGATGCGGTTTTCCCTGTCCATGGTCACAAGTCCCGACGGCATGTTCTGGATCACCTGGTCGGAAAAGGCCTTGACCTGGGTCAGGGATGCTCTGGCCGCCCTGTAAGCCTGGAAGGCCAGAAGTGCAATCATGCCGGCGCATCCCAGGATGAACCAGAATAAGCCCCGGAACAGGGTCTCTTTTAAAAACCGCTCCTTGGCCAGCCTTTCCTTTTTCATGGAAAGCCCGGCAAAAATATAATGTTCCGCCGGGTCCGGCAGATCATTACGTTGATTCTCAAGATAGGGCCTGCTCCAGTCCCGGCTCTCCTGACCCTCCGGATTCTCCCGGGGCAGGTCTTCATCGTGCATCATCTGCATGGCCCTCATTCTGCCTCGGTGCATCCCTTCCCGTCGGACCGGGACAAAGCGTTTATAGACCTCAAACACCTCTCCCTCCTCGTCTGAAGGCTTGATCCTGTAAAGAATCCGGCCCGGGTCCGGGCTGAGATCTTCGGGCCGGGGCATATCCCCCATGTCTTGGCCCACCTGATCCATATCGGAATGGGCAAGGATTTTCCCTTCCCTGGAGACGATCATCACATAGACCACTTCAGGCTGCAATGCCGTTTCAAACACCATGGCCTGGATTCTGGGCGCGCCCCAGCGCATGGTAAACATCCCTGTCCTTGTCCCGGCCTCAAAGGTCCGGATCAGGGCCGTTCCCTTTTCCAGCAATTGCTGGGTGAAAAACTCCTTTTGCCTTTCCAGCCGGTCCAGGGTCATGAAGGTAAAGATCGGCAAAAGAATCAATAAAACCCCGACCGGCAGAAGAGGTGAAACCAGTGATCGTTTTTTCATTTTATTTTTCTTTAGTCATCCTATTATATCTTTATGGCCCAGGTTATATATGCCAAATGGGCCTAATCTTTTGAAGCAAGAAAGATACCATGGCTAAGGTCCCCTGTTTCCAGGGGAAACGGAATTTCTTCACCCCCTCAAACCGGGTATTTTATCCACACCTGGATACAGCACCCTGTGTAAAAAGTATACAACAGGCCCTTTGCCAAAACAAGCCCGATTTCTCGAATAATTAAAAATATCTTTATATTTCAATAAATTATAAATATTTTGGATTCATGGCACAGCCTTTGCTATCTATGAGTTCCAGACAGTGATCATAACGATCCAACAACCAATACACCCAAATGGAGGTTATTATGAAAAAATCAATTACCATTATCAGTTCAGTCGTTTTTCTTGCTCTTTTTACCGGAAGCGTCTTTGCCTTCGGGCCCGGCATGGGCATGGGAGGAGGGTATTCCTCCTGCCGGGGATTCGGGGGAGGGGATGTCTGGGATGATCTTTCAAAGGAGCAAAAAGATGAATTAACCACCCTTCGCCAGAAATTCATTGACGACACCTATGCCCTCAGGACTTCAATGTTTCAGAAACACCAGGAAATGAGTCTGCTCATGGAAACCTCGGCTCCTGACCGGGCCAAACTCAGCAAATTATCCGGGGAAATCCTGGACATTGAAAAGCAGTTAAACGAGAAACAGATTGATTTCATGCTGGCTGCCAAGAAAATTTCACCTGAGCTTGCCCTTGGCCAAGGCTTTGGACGGGGCCAGGGCAAATTCGGCAAACGAGGCGGCAACTGGGACTGCCCCCGCAACCCGGACGGCGGACGCCCATACAACAACTAAGATCTGAACAAAAATCCGCAACGAGCCCGGAAGCCTCCCCCTGCTTCCGGGCTCGTTTTATTCCTCGGACCCCACCTCGTTTTTCAACACCCCGATATGCGCTATCCGTGTTTCCAGTAGATCTCCCGGCTTTAAATAGACCGGCGGTTTCCGGGTGAATCCCACTCCGGACGGCGTGCCCGTCAGAATCAAAGTGCCCGGTAAAAGAGTGGTGGATTCGGACAGATAGGCGATAATCCGGGCCACGGAAAAAATCATGTCCCGGGTATTGCTTTTCTGCAGGGTCTCCCCATTCAGCACACATTCGATATCCAGGTTGTCCGGGTCCGGCAGTTCATCGGGGGTCACGATCCAGGGGCCAAAGGGACAGAAGGTGTCAAAGCTCTTTCCCCTGATCCATTGGTTGCCGCCGGCATGCATCTGCCACCGCCGGGCCGATACGTCATTGGCGCAGGTATAGCCCAGGACAACATCCAGGGCCTTTTCCACCGGAACATTCCGGGCCGCTCTTTTGATGACCACGGCCAGTTCGGCCTCGTAATCCACTTCCGGACCCCGTGTGCAGCAGGCGGGAATCCGGATTTTCTCCAAGTGGGCCGCGGCTGCTCCGGGATTTTTCATGAACAGGACCGGGTATTCCGGCAGGTCCAGCCCGGCCTCCTCTGCATGGAGACGGTAATTGAGGCCGATACACAGGATGGCCGCAGGGTCCACGGGGGGTAAAAACCGGAGAACCGGTTTTCTTGTCCCGGTCTTCGTAAAACTTGAAAAAATATCACCGTCGATGACGGCTGCGCTTTTGCCGTCAAAACCACACCCCGTATAAATCCGGTGGTCATCGCCTTCAAATCTAAGGATTTGCATATTTCCTTTCCCCTGGTAATCCGATATAGTGCTACAAACTGATTTGTATTGTATTAAAACCATTATCCCGAAAGATCAAGGCCCTGTGACCCGAAATCCTGAAATCCTATTCCACGGACTGGCTGCAAAAAAAGCAGATCTGATCCTCCTGGTTCTGGCCTCCCAGCACATTGAAACCCGAGTTGAAAAAGAAGGGCGGCTCTTTCATATCCTGGTGGATCCCGGTGACAGGGAAAAGGCCATGGTCATGGTTCAGGCCTATTACCGGGAGAACAGATTCCCCAACCTTGGGCGGGCAATTCAGGATTTCAGCATCAGCCCCTTCACATCCGTCCCGGCCTTCATGATCATGGTGCTCCTTACGGCCATCCATCTTCTTTGCCTGCACTACCCTATCCACGAAGCCATGGTCCTCCGGTACGGCTCCTCCTCTCTTTTCATCCGCCAGGGAGAAAATTACAGGGCCATCACCGCCCTTTTTCTGCATGCCGATGCAGGGCATCTGTTGGGAAACCTGGCCGGCATCCTCATTTTCGGGGCCCCCTTCATCCGCCTGGCCGGATTCGGGACCGGGCCCTTTATGCTGCTTTTGACCGGAACCCTGGGCAATCTCATGACGGCCGGGCTTTACCGGACGGCCCACCTCTCCATCGGGGCCTCCACCTCGGTCATGGGGGCCGCAGGCCTTCTCACGGCTTTTCAGATGACCCGGAAACCAAAATACCTTTCCCTGGACACCGTCATCCCCCTCATTGCCGGGGCCACCCTGGTGGGGCTTCTCAGTCAGGGAGAACGAACCGATGTGTCCGCCCATATCTTTGGCTTCCTAAACGGATTTCTCCTGGGCTTTGTCTTCTTTCCCCTGAACCGGACCATCACCTCTCCTTTGAAAGAGCCCCTGGCGCTTCTGATCACAATCCTGATCCTTATATCCTCGGTTTTATCCGGGATTTTTCGATGAGCGTCTGAATTCATTTTTTTTTAAGGCCTGAATATGATAAGGATCTTATCTGGTCTTACGATTTGATTTATTAATATTTACCATACCAGTATTGCTGAATATGGGAGGAAGATATGAAAAAAACAACCCCGAACGTCCTGATCCTGGGGGGCGGTGTTACCGGAATGTCGGCGGCCCGGACCCTTGGCGACCGGGATATCGTTATCCATCTAGTGGAAAAAGAAAATTCCCTTGGCGGCCACGCGGCCAAATGGTCCTGCATGGCAACCCATACCTGCGAGAACTGCGGTGCCTGCCTGAGTATTGAGGCCGCAGACCAGGCTCAACACCAGAAAAACCTGAAACTGCACCTCAATACCCGGGTCCGGGGCATTGAAAAAAAAGATTCCGGTTATGAAGTGGTTCTTGAAAATAAAGAATCCTTCACCGTTCAAAAGATCATCATGGCCACGGGCTTTTCCCCCTTTGACCCCCAGAAATCCCCGTCCCTTCATCATGGAAACTGCCCCGGAGTCATCACCACGGCGGAGCTGAACACCCTGCTCCGGGAAGAGTCCCTTTCCTCCCTTCTCAAGGGCAAACCGAATCCGAAAATCGCCTTTATCCAGTGCGTGGGCTCCCGGAACAGGGAACAGGGACGGGATTACTGCTCCCAGGTCTGCTGCAAAATATCCATGCGCCATGCCCATAAGCTGACCCATCTCTATCCCGAGGCCCAAATCACGCTTTTTTACATGGACCTCCAGCTCATCGGGAAAGAGATCAGAACCTTTTACAACGGGCTTTCCAAGACCATTTCCCTGGTCCAGGGCCTTCCTGCAGAAATCCTGGAACACCCGGAGACCCATCAGCCAACCCTTGTGACGGAGGACAAGACAACCCAGTCCAGGGTCTCCCAATCCTTTGACCTCGTTGTTCTCTCCGTGGGCCTGGAACCCTCGGACACCCTGGAAAAAACAGCCCGGATCCTGGGCCTGACCCCCAACTCCTGGGGATTTTTCAATACCGATACGGCCCTTGTGCCGCAAGACATCATCCCGGCCGGGTGCGCCGCGGGCCCCAAAGACATCCTGTCCTCTCAACAGGAAGGAAGAATCGCCGCCCAAAAGGTCATGGAAGAGCTGGGCCTGGATACCGGAGCCAAAGCCCCGGTGGCCTTGTTCGGAGAAGGCCTTGAGGCGGAGCAGGCCGCCCAGACCCTGGCCTCAAAGGGATATCCGGCCTATCTGTTCGGAAAGGGCGCAAGCCTTTCAGAGAGCAGTCCTGTGATCCTTCTTAAAGACAGCCGCCTGATTTCCGTGGCCGGAACCGCAGGCCGGTTTTCCCTGCGGTATGAATCCTCAGGCCAAACCCGGCAATTGGAATGCACGGCCATTGTTGCTGCGGCCCGGCCCATGGAATCCCCCACCGCAATAAAGGGACCGGCCCATAAGGTTTTCAGCCTGGACGAATTTGAACAGGCCCTGGAAAAAACCCCTGACACCTGCCCGGAAAATGCCGTCATCCTCCTGGATTATTCCGGCCCCGAGCATAAAGCCCCGGCCAGACTGGCGCTGAACCTGGCCCTCAAAGCCAGATCCGCGGACAAGACCATTTCCCTGATCATGAACCAGATGCTGGTCCACGGCGCCCTGGGCCAACGGCTTTACGACGAGGCCCGGCGCAAGGGCGTTGATTTTTTCCGGTATGAAACCCGGGATGATCTTCAGATAGAGGACTCGGGGACGGGATTCCGGATAAAGCTGAAGGAAGCCACCCTGCCCGCCATCTTACTGGATCTGTCCTTTAACGCCCTGGTCCTTCCCAAGTCCCTTGCACCGGCCAAAGAATTTGCAGCCCTGGCCGGTCTTTTGCGGCAGCCCCTGGACAAGGAGGGTTTTCTTCAATGGGCCAATACCCGCCACCGCCCCACCCGGAGCCTTCGCAAAGGCATCTTTTTTGCCGGGACCGGCCATGACGACACAGACCCGGATGACCTGACCCGTGAGCTGGATGAAATCGCCTCTTTCCTGGCGGCCCAGGATTTAACCCCACCGGACCCCGGGGTTGAGATCAACCAGAAAAAATGCGCCCAATGCCTGACCTGTATCCGGATCTGCCCCCACGGCGCCATTGTCATGAATGACAAAAGCCGGCCCCAGATTGTGCCGGAGTCCTGTTTCTCCTGCCATCTGTGCGTGTCCAACTGCCCGGCCTATGCCATTGAATCCAGGACCATGGCCAATGAACAGGTGGCGGGCCTGGTCCAAAAAGACAGGACCACGGTCTTTGCCTGTGAGCGTTCCGCCGCCCTGGCCGCAGGAAAACTCTCCCTGCCGGACCATGTAACCCTGATCCCCATCCCCTGCGCCTGCCGGATCAGCACCGACATCATTCTCAAAGCCCTTTTAAACGGCGCCTCCAGGGTCATTGTCAGTGGCTGCCACCCGGAAAACTGCCGGTCCCACGAGGGTGACAAGACGGCCGGCGACAGTGTTCAAAGGGTTCTGGCCCTGCCCGGCGTGGCCCGGGACAGGGTGTTGTGGGAACCTGTGGCCGCCAATGAGACCCGGAAATTTGAACATCTGATTTTCTCAGCAACAGAATAAAGGATACTCCCCATGGACACTGCAACCATCAATAAAAATTCCGTTTTACACCAGCTTTTAAACCAATATCCCCTGGGGGACAATATTTCAGAATGCCTGACCTGCGGGGCCTGCAATTCCAGGTGCACCTGGTTTGACGGCCAGGGAGGCCCCCTGCCCCGGCAGATGGTCCGCATGGCCGCCCTGGGCCTGGATGAAGCCCTTGTAGCCTCTTCCATGATCTGGGACTGCCTGCTCTGCAACCGCTGCACCGAGGTTTGCCCCATGGGAATCACCATGGACAAGGTGGTGAGAAAGGCCCGGAGCCTCGCCATTGCCGACGATATCATCCCCGGCGATATCAAAAAAGGCCTTAAGAACCGGTTGGAACTGGGGGATGTCAACGGCCTCACCAAGGAGGAATTTGTGGAAACCGTTGAATTTGTCAGCGAAGAATTCCCCGATGCCGTGAATGACCCCGAAGCCGTGATTCCCTATGACCAACAGGGGGCAAAGCTCCTCTACCTTCCCAACCCCAGGGAACTGGGCATCAACCTCATGCATCTGACGGCCATGGCCCGGCTTTTTTATGCCTCCGGACAAACCTGGACCCTGTCCTCCCGCCACACCGATGTCACCAACTGGGGATATTTTGTGGGAAAGGATGAGATTGCCGAAAAGATAGCCCTCATGGTGGTGAAGCCGGCCGAGGAGCTGGGGATTGAAACCCTGGTCCTGTCGGAATGCGGCCACGGATACCATGTCCTGAAATATCTCCTGGAAGATCTCATCGGCCGGAAACCCCAGTTTGAAGTGGTCTCCATGCCCGAACTCCTGGTCCGGTATGCAAAAAGCGGCGTCCTGAAATTTGACCCGGGGGTCCACCCCTATAAAATCGCCTACCACGACCCCTGCAATGTTGCCCGGAAATCAAAGGCCTATGAGGCCCCCAGAGAATTGCTGGCCATGGTCTGCGACGGGGTGGCGGAACTGATCCCCAACCGGCAGGACGGCATCTGCTGCGGCGGCGGGGGCGGCCTGCTGCAGGACAGCCACAGCGCGGCAAAACGGATGATCACGGGCAAACCCAAGGCAGACCAGATGAAACAAACGGGCCTGCCCAACCTGGCCACAGCCTGCCTGTCCTGCCACCGGCAACTGGGCGAACTGTCCGCCCATTTTAAACTGGGCATCAAAGTGGATACCGTGGCCTCCCTGGCTTCGGAATCCCTGATCCTGTAAATAACAAGAAAGGAGGAAAAAATGGACGAAATCCGGAAAATCAAACACATGCTGAAGGCCGTACCCGTTCTGGAAGGGGCCGGGGTCCACCTGAAGCGCGTCTTCGGCAGCCGGGAAGTGCCCGACCTTGATCCGTTTCTCCTCCTGGATGATTTCCATTCCAGGGACCCGGAAAAATACATCAAGGGATTTCCCTGGCACCCCCACCGCGGGATTGAAACCATCACCTATGTCCTTCACGGCCGGGTGGAACACGGGGACAGCATGGGCAATACGGGAGTCATCGCATCCGGGGATGTCCAGTGGATGACGGCGGGAAGCGGCATCGTTCACCAGGAAATGCCCAAAGGAGACGAAGACGGTCTTCTCTGGGGGGTTCAGCTCTGGGCCAATCTGCCGGCCTCCCATAAGATGATGCCGCCCCGGTACCGGGAAATCAAAAAAGAGGACATCCGGGACCTGGTTCTGGAAAACGGCGTCAGGGTCAAGCTCATTGCCGGACGGATGAACGGTGTTGAAGGACCGGTCAAGGATATCGTCATTGACCCCCAGTTTCTGGATGTGAGTCTTCCGGCCCGGGGGGTCTTTGACCATGGCATCCCCCGGGGCCATAAAGCCTTTGCCTATGCCATCGAAGGTGAGGGCGATTTTGAACCCCTTGCCCGAAAGACGGCGGGCCCTGAAACCCTGGTCCTCTTTGAAGACGGCGAAAGGGTGAATATTGCCGCAAAGGACAAGCCTTTGAGATTTCTTCTGATTTCCGGGAAGCCCCTTAACGAGCCGATCTCATGGCAGGGACCCATTGTCATGAACACGGACGAAGAACTTGAAACCGCCTTCAGGGAATACCGGAACGGAACCTTTTTAAAACACCGGGGGAAATAGGGGCCTCTCTTGTGGTAACGCTGTTTTTAATTGCCGATATCTTCGGCCGGACCCGGGCCCTTGAAACCATGGGGCAAGAGCTTTCGGAAGCTGTCCCGGACATCCGGATCATTGATCCGTATCAGGGCCTTGACCACCGCTTTGAAACCGAAGCCCGGGCCTATGCCTATTTCATGGACCGGGTGGGATTAAAAAACTACAAGTCCATTTTAACGGATGCACTGGCCTCTCCGGGCCAGGATACGGTCCTGATCGGTTTCAGCGTAGGCGCCTCAGCCCTCTGGTCCGTCTCGGACCGGACTTTCTTCCGGCATATCCAAAAGGCCTTCTGCTTTTACGGGTCCCAAATCCGGCAATACACCGGGGTCCAGCCCCGCTTTGACATGGAACTTATTTTCCCGGAACAGGAACCCCATTTTGACGTGGACGAACTAATTCATACCCTTCAAACCAAAGACCGGGTCACCTGCACAAAGGCTTCGGGCCTCCACGGCTTCATGAACGAACGGTCTCCCCATTTCGACCCGGATGGTTATACCGTCTTTATGGAGTATTTAAAAACACACGTAATGCCATGAAAGGAAGATAAAAATGTCTGAAAAACCAAGCCTCCAACACCCGGAGGGAAAATGGTACCGCCGATTATTTGACGGACAACCCACTGCCGTCTATTTATTATCTGAGGACGGCAGTGTCATGGATGCCAATATTTCAGCAACCAAAGCGCTGAATAGAACCCGTGACGAAATCCTTTCCTTAACCATCAGCGATATTGACCCCAATTTTAATAAAAAAACCTTTAAATCTTTCTGGTTCGGCCATCCGGAAAATCAGACCCGGGTGTTTGAGTCCACCCATATGAAGGCAGATGGTAGTGTTTTCCCCGTGGAAGTGACTGGTTTTTCTTTTGTAGATCAGGAAAAGCGGTTTTTATATGGATTTGCAAAGGATATCACCGAACGGATGCAGTCTGAGATGGAACTGAAGAAAAAAACCTCTGAATTGGAAGATATCAATACCGCCTTAAACATCCTGCTGAAAAAAAGAGAAAAAGACAATCAGGAAATAGAACAAAAAATATATTCGAATTGCGATTTAATGATTCTACCTTTTCTGCACAAACTCAGAAACAGCTTATCCGACGACCTTCAGCAGCGATTGGTGGATATCCTTGAGGCCAGTTTGAAAGAAATTCTCTCCCCTTTTGCCAAAAAATTATCCGATCCCTTGATCATGCTCACTCCTTCTGAAATCCAGATCGCCTCAATGATCAAACAGGGCTTAGCCAATAAAGAGATTGCGCAAACGCTTAGCATTTCTAAAAGAACCATTGAAACCCATAGGGCCAATATCCGGAAAAAATTAGATCTTAAAAATAAAAAATTAAACTTGAAATCCTATTTTTTCAACCTTTAAAATACCTATTTTATTTACGTATAAAACCCGTATTTTTTCGGTATTAAATTTATTTGCGAATTTTTCGCCCAAATGATAGGCATAGATTAAAAATTCACCATCAAAAGGAGTTCGGCATTGGCAAGCACAATTGATATAGATACCCTTATCAAAATTGTATCAAACGGTGGTAAGGTAACAACGGGAATAGACATTTACAATAATAATGGAACACTGTTGCTGGATAAGGCCTTTGTCGTCACCAGCACAAAAACCCTTCAAATGATAAAAGAAAACGGGATCAAGAAGGTTCCCCTCAGCGCGGATGGGAAAAGCGGGATATGGAATGCCGAAGGCCTAAAATTTTCCACCGGTCCCAAAAGCCCTGTTACAGACCCTATTCAAACCGATCAGAGTTATATCCCGCCGATTTCGCCGGGGGTCACATTAAACGGCCTTGGTAAAAGGCTCTATGAAATAGAGGAAAACAGGAAACTGGCCCAGGAGAACTATAAAGTGGCCAAACAATGCATCAAAAAGGCCCTGACCGATATCAAAAACAACGGCGGACAGTTTGACCATGCTGAAGTCAGTGACCATGTATCACGCCTGGCCGGCTTCCTTACCATCATGGACAATCCCTTCTCTTACCTGACAAGGGAAATTCTTTCCTATGACGATTACCTGTACAACCATTCCATTAATGTCTGCGCCATTGGTACCGCCATCATGAACAAATTCAACACCGTTTTCAGCACTGTGATCAGCGGACATCTGAACTCGTCGGAAAATGAAGTCTATGACCCCTTCAACAAATCTTCGGGTATTCCGAAAATCACCTACCGCCATTTTCAAAAAGACGAGCTCCAAAGTATCTCTCTTGGATTTTTCCTCCATGATATCGGCAAGGTAATGGTGCCTGATGCGATTCTGAACAAACCCGACAAACTGACGGATGAAGAATTTGATACCGTCAAAAAACATTCCCATGAGCTGGGCTTATCCATTCTTGAAAAGAATAAGCTAAATAATCCCTTTATCATCAATATTGTTACACATCATCATTCAGCCCTCTACCTGGGTGAAGCCAATTGTTACCCCTCAGGCAGACTGCCCGAAGAAATTCCCCTCTATGCCAAAATCTGCAAGCTTGCCGATATGTATGATGCCATGACCTCCAAAAGAAGCTATAAAGAGGCCTTTAACCAGATCAATGTGGTTACGGAAATTTTCAGAACCTATGCCCGAAAAGATGCACTGCTTCAGTATATTCTCCAGTCCTTTATCAAAAGCATTGGGATTTACCCCCCCGGCAGTATTGTCTTTCTGCGAAACGGCCAGATGGGATACGTTCTTGAAAGCAAAGGACCCCTGGTCATCCCCTTTACGAATGCGGATGGAAACCGGCTTTCAACCACACCGGCCCCTCTGGACATCGGCGCGCCGGACTGTGATGATGCCTTTAAAATAGACAACCGGCGAAGTATTAAAAATCCACTGGAGGTTTACGATCTTCTTCCCCCTTATTTGCGGTCCGGCCCTTCGAAAACGGAAAAAGCCCAGGCGATGTCAGCCTGACGCCGGTACCCCTTCTGGTCATTGACGGCATGCCGCGTCTGATGAATTCCTTGAAGGCCCATCGGTTTTCAACCGGACCTTTTCAAGCGTTCCATGAGCTTATTTTCCAGGGAACGGATCACCAGGGACAGGGCCCGGCTTTCCCGGACCGGGCCGGAATTGTTCCACCCGGCCTTCAGGGCTTCCTCTTTTTTGGCCCTGAATTTTGCCGGGGAATCCACCAGGGACGCCCAGGCCATGAGTTTCTGGATGATATGCCGCTCTTCCGGGCTTAAGGTATCCGTATCAACCGATTGTCCGCCGTCCGTCAAAATAATCATAAATCCTAACCCAGGATAAGTTTCAATAGTTTCGTCCCCCATCGGGTATAGGGGGCATATCGTAAAGGGATGTCCAGCCGGGTGGATTTCCTCAGCACCGAGCGGAAATGGCTGAAGGCCTCAAAACTGTATCGGCCGTGATACCGGCCCATGCCGCTGTGACCCACCCCGCCGAAGGGAAGGGCCGGGTCGCTGAGATGCATCATGGTATCATTGATGCAGCCGCCCCCGGCCGTTGTCTTGTCCAGGACATCCTGCTGCTGCTGTCTGCTTTCGGAAAAATAATAAAAGGCCAGGGGCCGCTCCCGCCGGTTGATATAGTCAATGACCGTATCGATCCGGCTGAATTCCATGACCGGAAAGATGGGCCCGAAAATTTCCTCATTCATGACGGGGTCCTCGGGTTTGACATCCACCAGCAGGGTGGGTTCGATATAGAGGGATGCAGCATCGGTCCGCCCCCCGCTGTAAACGGTGCCGCAGGCCATGAGCCGGGACAGCCTTTCAAACTGCCGGGCATTGATGATCCGCCCATAACTGGGACTGGTCCCGGGGTCGGCCGTATAGAACCGGGTGAGGCAGGCTTTCATGGCTTCCAGCAGCCGGTCCTTCACGCTTTTATGCACAAACAGGTAATCCGGGGCGATACAGGTCTGGCCGGCGTTGAGAAATTTCCCGAACACGATTCGCCGGGCCGCCACCTCGATATTGGCGTCCTGGTCCACGATGCAGGGACTTTTCCCGCCCAGCTCCAGGATCACCGGGGTCAGGTGGCGGGCCGCCTTTTCCATGACGATTTTCCCCAGGGAGGGGCTCCCGGTAAAAAAAATCGCATCATAGCGTTCCTCCAGGAGCAGGTTATTCACCTCCCGGCCCCCGGTGAAAACGGCAACATATTTTTCGTCAAAACATTCCCGGATGATTTCCGCCATGACGGCGCCGGTGTTCCGGGAATAGTCCGCGGGTTTCAAGACCACGCAGTTTCCAGCGGCCAGGGCTCCGATGAGGGGATTCATGAGGAGCTGGAAAGGGTAATTCCATGGCGCCATGACCAGGACCACCCCATAGGGCTGGGGGATGATCTGGCTGGTGCCCGGAAAATTCAGCAGATTGTTCATCTTTCGTTTCGGGCGGGCAAACCGGTGAAGATGTTTGATCTGGTATTTCAATTCCTCAAGGACAATCCCGATTTCCGTTCCATAGGCTTCAAAGGGGTGTTTGTGCAGATCGGCATGCAGGGCCTCCAGAATCCTTGCCTCATATTTCCGGATGCCGGCCAGGAGTCTTTCCAGATTCTTTTTTCTGAAGGAAATGTCTTTCGTCGCATGGGTCAGAAAAAATTCCCGCTGCTTTTGTACGGTTTCAGCCGCCGTTGGCATATTCATTTTTCCTCCGTTTCATCCCCCCTCAACCCCCTTGGCCCTTGCATTATAAATCGGGAATACAACATTTATCCAGCTTTTATCCTGAATCGCGGTTCTTTTTTTTAAAAGTCTCACTCAGACGCCCCGTCCCTCGGCGGTTGAAATGCACCGGCGGATATGATAAACAGCGGTAATAGATGAAAAAAAACCGATTGAAGGAGGACTCATGGGACAATGGCATCACACCGGCTGTGTATTGTGCGCCCAGAATTGCGGGCTGAACGTATGGGTTGAAAACGGACGAATGACCAAGGTCCTTCCGGACAAAGAGAATCCCCGGAGCCAGGGCTATGCCTGCCGCAAAGGCCTGAGCGTTCTGTATCACCAGTATCCCAAGGGCCGCCTGACCCATCCCTTGAAACGGGTCAACACCGGGTTTGAACCCCTTTCCTGGGACCAGGCCCTGACGGAAATCGCCGGAAAAATGAAAGCCATCGTGGGTGAATCCGGTCCCAGGTCCCTGGCCTATATGGGGGGAAGCTCCCAGGGGGGCCATATGGAAGCGGGATTCGGCCTGGGCCTGTTGCGGGGTATGGGCTCGCAGTATTATTATTCATCGGCGGGCCAGGAATTCAGCGGCCACTGGTGGGTCACCGGCCGGGTCTTCGGCAAACAATATAATATCGCCATTCCGGACGAACACCGGTCCCAAATGCTGGTGGCCTGGGGATGGAACGGTATGGAAAGCCACCAGATGCCCCGGGCTCCCAAGGTCCTGAAAGATATCTCCAGGGACCCGGACCGCCTCCTGGTGGTGGTGGACCCCCGGAAAAGCGAAACCGCCGCCGCCGCCAATCTCCACCTGGCCCTCCGGCCGGGAACGGATGCCCTTTTGATAAAGGCCATGATCGCCATAATCCTGGATAAGGGCTGGGAGGCCGCCGGCTACCTGAAAGACCGGGTCAGCGACTGGGAATCGGTCCGGCCCTGGTTCAGAGGATTTGATGCAGAAGCCGCCCTCAGGGTCTGCGGCCTGGAGCCTGAAACGGTTCTCCACCTCTGCCGCCTCATGACCACTCAAAAATGGAGCGTCCACCCGGACCTGGGCATTTATATGGGCCGCCACAGCACCCTGAATTCCTATCTTCTCCATATCCTGGGGGCCGTCTGCGGCATCTTCCAGACGCCCGGGGGCAATATGATCCCGCCCATGGTCATGCCCATGGGATTCCATGCCGATGAACGGAACCCGAAAACATGGAAGACCGTTGCCACGGGCCTGCCCCCTGCGGCGGCCGGTTCCTTTCCCCCGGCCGTGATGCCGGAGGAGATTCTTTCCGACAACCCGGAAAGGCTGAGGGCCGTATATGTCAGCGCCTGCAACCCCTTGCGCTCCTATCCGGATACCGCTGCCTATGAAAAGGCCTTCGGCCGCCTGGATCTTCTGGTGGTCAACGACCTGGTCATGAGCGAAACCGCCCGCCTGGCCCATTATGTCCTGCCCTGCCGGAGCTATTACGAATCCTGGGACGCCACTTTTTTCCCCTGGACCTATCCCGAAGCCTATTTTCAACTCCGGCAGCCCCTTGTCCCTGCCCCGGGCCAGTGCCTGGAAGCCTCCCAGATCCACACCCTGCTGGCGGACAAACTGGGGCTGGTGCCGGAAATTCCCCAAGACCTCTATGAAGCAGCCAAAGGCGACCGAATGGGCTTTGGCATGAAACTCATGACCTGGGCCGCCAGAGAACCCGGGGCCTTCAAGGCCATGCCCTTTATCCTGGCCAAAACCCTGGGAAAGGAATGGGACAGCGCAGCCAAGGCAGGCCTCTGGGGAATGCTCATGACGGCGCCGGCCCTGTTCCGGGAAAATGCGGCCAGGGCCGGGTTCAAACCGGACATGGACCAGGGAGACAAGATTTTCCAGGCCCTTTTGGATACCCCCCAGGGGCTCTGGGTCGGAAAGGCAGACGAGAACAATCCCATGGCCGCCGTCAAAACCCCTTCCGGAAAAATCGAACTGTTTATCCCGGAACTGGCGGACCAGGCCAGGAGCCTGAACGCCGAAGATGAGGCCGCCGCTTTAAAGCTTCCGGAAGAATTTCCCCTGATCCTGAATGCGGGCCGGCATTCCCGGTATACCATGAACACCCTGATGCGGAACCCGGAATGGAATAAGGGCAAGCGGGACTGCACCATTGCCGTCCACCCGGCGGATGCAAGCTCTCTGGGCCTCATGGACGAGGGGCAGGCCAGGGTGACCACCCAGGCCGGAACCGGGATTGGGGAAGTCCACATCAGCGAGGAGGTCCGCCAAGGCACGATCATGATCCCCCACGGATTCGGCCTGGATTATGACGGCCGGGTCCATGGCATCAACGTCAACAGTCTGACCAAAAACACCCACCGGGATCCCCTGGGCACTCCCCTTCACCGGTTTGTCCCCTGCCGGGTTGAGACCGTATAAAAAGGGGAGGAGGATAAAGACTAAGACGGTCAACCGTATTGCGGCCAACTGTATTGCGCGTGACTTTTTCTTGCCGCCTTATTTTGGAAATATGGCCGGGTCGGTGAACACCCAGTCTCGTTTCTCTACCGGGGCATGGCAGGCGGTGCAGACCTGTGCCCCGCCATCAAAGGGCTTCTGTTCCATACCGAGCCAGCGGGCCCAGCCCCAGCCATAGGTTTCGGCATATTTTTGTGAATCTTTAAACATGAACTCGGTATGAACCAGCTCTCCGGGGACGACTGCCTCTTTCCAGTTTTCCAGCACGGCCTCTTTCCAGACCACCTTGCCCAATATGGCTCCATCGGGCCAGGGATTTGTTTTGCCAGACCGGGCTGCCTTTACGGCGACCTCGTTCCCCAATATCACACGCATCGTATGGTTATCCGTGCGGTGGGAAACCGATAGGGTGGCCCAGTTCCGCCAACCGGCCGGATACCCTATGCCGTGGGACGGCGCCGGTTCGTCGGCCTCTGCCGAAGTGACACACAGGACTGAAAACAAAACTATCAATAAAAGGGACTCTCGCATCTTGTACCTCCATGGGTTTGGTTATCAATAAATCAAACGTGGTCATCGCCGATAAGGTTCGCTGACAGGTACGGTTCATAGACCGTACCTGTCAGTTTTACGGGTTAGGGTAGATTCGTTGCTTCAATTATTTCACAACTGCTGTCCGGACAGAACGTATCAAGCCACAGGTCTTTTACGGTTTCAGGGGTGCTGCAGAACACCGGGACGTTGATCCGCTCCTCATCTCTGAGGCAGCCGTCATCAGGGCAGAACAGATCCAGCCAGATTCCCCGGTCCCTGCAATCTGTTTCAAACGCCTTGCTATTGTTGTCGTGAGTCATTCAGACCTCCTTCCAGAGTCCCTCCCGCCTGGAGGAACCGCCTCGGTATGGTATTGTTCAAGACTTCTTACGAGCACAACACATTGAAGAGAATTAAGTCTTTTTTTCAGAGGCTGACGGTCAAATCAGCCGTACACCCAGAAAATGATCAGTTGCTGCAGTTTGTCAAGATTCGAACCGGTTCCGCAGTTTGGGATTGCCGGAATTTTGAAAATCCTGTATGAAAAGCCATGATCAAACCCATACTGATATGCCTGCTGTCTTTGTTTGTTTTCCTTGGCTGTGAAAACACCAATCCCTATCTTGCCGTGGACGCAGGGCTGGATGCGCTGAAAGCCGTCACCCTGAGCGACAAAGACGTCAAGCCACTGGCCGCCGAGGCTTCAAAACAATCGGATGCCAAAAACCGGATTGCAGGCCTTGGAGATCCCCATGGAAACCGGCTGAAAAAACTGGTGGGGGACCGGACCGATTCCGACGGCTATGCCTTTGATTTCAAGGTCTACCTGTCATCCCAGGTCAATGCCTTTGCCATGGCCGACGGCACCATCCGGATTTACAGCGGGCTCATGGACATGATGACCGATGAGGAACTGCTCTTTGTGGTGGGCCATGAAATGGGCCATGTGGTGGAACGGCATATCCGGAAAAAAATCATGCTGGCCTATGCCGCCAATGCGGTGCGAAAAGGCATCGCCTCCCAGGAAAGCCTGGTGGGGGACCTTGCCCGGTCGGCCATGGGCGGCTTTGTCCAGGCCCTGGTCAATGCCCAATTTTCCCAGGCCGAGGAAAAAGAAGCCGACGATTTCGGCCTGGCCTTTATCAAAAAACACGGGCTGGATGCCCGCGCCGCCGTTTCCGCCCTGAAAAAGCTGGACACCCTAGGAAAAGGCCATTCCTTTTTATCCAGCCATCCCGACCCGGCCCTCAGGGCCCAACGCCTTCAGGACCAAATCGACCACCCGGATCAGGCCACTGCCCCATCCTTCATGGGCAGGATCATTGACAAGATCAAGGCCTGGATCATGGCCCGGGTCAGGGGCTTTTTTTCCTAAGGCCCGGAAATATAAGGCTCAGCCGGCCTTCTATGTCCCGGTAAATTCCGGGCTTCTTTTTTCCAAAAAGGCGGCCCGGCCTTCCTTTAAATCGCGGCTTTGAAAACATTTCTGAATCCATTGGTCGGCGGCCTCCACATCGGCGGGGCCCAAGGCCCCATTCTTTTCAAACAGGCTGATGGTGGTCTTGATGGCCTTTAATGACAAGGGCGCATTCCGGGCAATGTTCCCGGCATAGGCCAGGGCAAAGACTTCCAGATCCGCCCTGGGGATCAGGTGATTCACCAGGCCCTTTTGGAGAAGGTCTTGACCCTGAAAGGTTTGGGCCGTGTAAAAGATTTCCTTGGTCCTGGCCAGGCCAAAGGCCTCGATAAACTGCCGGATCCCATCAGGATGATAGGCCACCCCCAGCCGGGCCGGTGTCATCCCCATCCTGACATCTTCGGCGGCAATCCGGATATCGCAGCAGGCGCAGAGATTGAACCCGGCGCCAAAGGCATGGCCGTTCAGCATGGCAATGACGGGATAGGGAAAGTTCTTGACGGCTTCCAGGGCCTTCAGCAGGACCTCCGGCGTTTCCTGTCTCTCCTCGGGCTCCCGGCCCACGGGGATGGCGGCGATATCATACCCCGAAGAAAACATTTTCTCCCCGGAGCCCCTGATCACCACGCACCGCGTATCCTCATGTTTTGAAAACCGTTCCAGGTTCATGTGAAGCTCCGTGAGCAGTCCAGGGGTCAGGGCATTCCGTTTTTCAGGGCAATGAAGGGTCAGACAGGCGATAAGCCCTTTTTTTTCAACCATCAGCAGGGAATTCGTATCTTTTTTCACTCAGCACTCCTTCTATTTCAACCCGGTTCGAGGTCAAATGGATAAAAATGTCGTCAGATAGTGATATTCTCCCATATCAACGGTTTTTCCTTTTTTAAAGCCATAGGGCGTCACGAGCCGGTCCGTGTCCTGATCGGACAGCCGGATCTGCACCGGCGGCCCGGGAGGGCCTTCCATTTTCTTGAATTCGACAACGGCAAGGCAGCCCCCGGGCCTGAGCAGGGTTTTCACCGTTTTTAACACCGCCCCGGTTTGCCCGGCCTCTTCAAAATCGTGAAGAACCGTCGCCATCAGGCACAGATCAAGGCTGTCATCCTCGATATCGATTTCCTTTGCCGCGTCCGCCACCAGGGTCATGATATTGGTGAGGTTCCGGGTTTCAATCTCTTCTTCCAGGAGCATTATCCCTTCTTCCCACAGATCCACGGCATGGACCAGGCCCTGGTTCCCGACAATACCGGACAGGAAAAGGGAATAGGCGCCTTTGCCGCAGGCCAGATCGAGAACAACAGATCCCGGCCCCACCGGCAAAGCGGCCTTTAAGAGATCCGGGTCCATGAATTCAAAACTGCTCTTGCCTGCCCCTTTGGGCTTTTTGGGGGTATCATCCATATTTTCTCTCCATGATAATATTTACGGTTTTTTCAAAGGATACCATAAAATCTCTTTCCAGATACCACCTTTTTGAATAGAATTGCAAGACCATGACGCATCCCGAAACCGAAACCAAAGACTACAGCCGGAAATGGCAGGCCATGGCCGCCGTGGGGACCGGGGTATTCCTGGCCACCTTGGACGGCAGCATCATCAATGTTTCCCTGCCCACCCTGGTGCGGGACCTGAACACCGATTTCGCCGTGGTGCAGTGGGTGGTGCTGGCCTATCTCCTGACCATTACCAGTACCATGGCCGGTATCGGGCGTCTGGCCGACATGGTCGGGAAAAAAACCATCTACATGGCCGGGTTCATCATTTTTACCCTGGGCTCGGCCCTTTGCGGGTTTTCTCCGACGGTGCACTGGCTCATCGGCTTCCGCGTGCTCCAGGCTGTTGGGGCCGCCATGACCATGGCCCTGGGGGCGGCCATTGTGACGGAAGCCTTTCCCCCGGCCGAAAGGGGAAAGGCCATGGGCGTCATCGGGGGCGTGGTGTCCCTGGGCATTGTCATGGGGCCGGCCCTGGGGGGAGTGATTCTGGGGCTTCTTTCCTGGCACTGGATCTTTTTTGTCAACCTGCCCGTGGGCCTCATGGGAATCTTCATGGTCAAGCGGAATATCCCGGATTTCAAACCCGTTGGCAGCAGCCGGTTCGACATTCCGGGGTCACTGGCCCTGTTTCTCAGCATCCTCTCCCTGCTCCTGGGCCTGACCCTGGGGCAGCGGATAGGCTTTTTCCAGCCCCTGACCTATCTTCTCCTGGGACTATGGCTGGTCCTGCTGGCGCTTTTCATTTTTATCGAAGGCAGAACGGCCCAGCCCATGATTGATTTGAAATTGTTCCGGAACCCGGTTTTCAGCGTCAACCTGGCCACGGGATTCATCAGTTTTGTGGGCCTGGGCGGCAGCGTGATTCTTCTGCCCTTTTATCTGGAAAATATCCTGGGATTTCCCTCCATGCAGGTGGGGCTGCTCATGGGCATCATTCCCGTGATGCTGGGCCTGACTTCCCCCCTTGCCGGCGTCTTATCGGACCGGGCCGGCAGCCGGAGAATCACCATGACCGGCCTTTTTCTCATGCTTCTCGGATTTCTGGCCGCCTCCACCCTGGATCAGGAAACCACGGTATGGGGCTATGCCCTGAGAATCTTCCTGGTGGGCGCAGGCATCGGGACCTTTGTCTCGCCCAATAACAGCGCCATCATGGGCATGGCTCCCCGCCACCAGTTGGGCATTGTTTCGAGCATGATGGCCCAGTCCCGAACCCTGGGCCAGACCGTGGGCGTTGCCGTCATCGGCGCTGTCTGGGCAGGCCGCACCGTTTTTTATGCCGGAACCGGTGCCGGCGCGACTCTGGCGCCGGTGGAAGCCCAGATCGCCGGTCTGCACGACGCTTTTTACACTGCCGCGGCCCTGGCCCTCATGGCCCTGCTCCTGAGCATCCGTGCCCATATCCGGGAGACCCGGCAACCCGGCGAATAATAAGGCTCTCAAAAACGATTTAACGGATCCGGACAGGACCCCCGCCGTTTATGCGTCCAGCACCCCCCGCACCTGAAGAACAAGATCCGCCATGGAAAAAGGCTTCTGGATAAAGGAGACTCCCGCATCCAAAATGCCCTGGTGGGCGATGACATTGGCGGTATAACCGGACATGAACAACAGTTTGAGACCCGGATACAGAGCCGTCAATCGCCCGGCCAGGTCCCGGCCGTTCATTTCCGGCATGACCACATCGGTCATGAGCAGATGGATCACCCCTTCATGGGCCTGGGCCTGGGCCAGGGCCTCGGTGGGGGAACCGGCCGGCAGGACCCTATATCCCTTTCGCTCCAACATCATCCGGGTCATCTGTAAAATGGCGGCCTCATCCTCCACCAGGAGAATGGTCTCGCTTCCCCCTGGCATGGAAATGGCCGAAGCTTGCATCTTCGGGGTATCCTCTTCAGGCGCAGACCGGGGGATATAAATCCTGAAGGTCGTCCCCCGGCCCGGCTCGCTGTAGACATTGATGAATCCGTTGTTCTGCTTGACAATGCCGTAGATGGTGGCCAGGCCGAGGCCGGTGCCCTTGCCCACCCCCTTGGTGGTGAAAAAAGGTTCAAAGAGCTTGTCCATGGTCTGTCTGTCCATGCCGCAGCCGTCATCGCTGACGGCCAGCAGGACAAAATCACCGGGAACAAAACCCGTATGCTCCCTGCAATAGTCCTCATCAAAGGTTTTCATACCCGTTTCAATGGTCAGCTTGCCCACCCCCGTGATGGCGTCCCGGGCATTGACACACAGGTTGGCCAGGACCTGATCAATCTGGGAGGGGTCCATTTTAACGGGCCATAAATTCTTGGCCGGTTTCCAGATCAGGTCGATGTCCTCCCCGATGAGCCGCTGCAGCATGGAGATCATATTTTTGACGGTCCGGTTCAAATCAAGGACCTGGGGACTGATGATCTGTTTCCGGGCAAAGGTCAGCAATTGTTTGGTCAGGTCGGCAGACCGTTGGGCCGCCTTCTGGATTTCCTTCAAATCCGTATGAAGGGGATGGGGCGGCTGAACCTGTTCCAAGGCCAATTCAGTATGGCCCAGGATGACGCCCAGCATATTGTTGAAATCATGGGCCACGCCGCCTGCCAGGCGGCCCACGGATTCCATTTTCTGGGCCTGGGTCAACTGGTCCTGGAGTTTCTCTTGTTCCGCCTCGGCCTGCTTTCGGCCGGTGATGTCCATGATGGACCCTTCAATAAAGCCCTGCTCGGGAAAAAGCGTCGCGGAAAACAAGATCCAGGCCTGGGTTCCATCCCGGCGGATGATCTTGGTTTCATAATCGGAGACCCCTCCTTTTTCCTTCAAAATCCTCACAAGTTCGAGGCGGGCCCCGGGATCAGCCCAGGCCCGGCCCGGGACGAATTCGGCCATGCAGGCCTCAACCGTTGAATACCCTGCCATTTCGGCATATCTCTGGTTGATTTCAATCAGCCTGCCGTCCACATGGGTTCTGAACAGGGCCACCTGGGAATTATGAAACAGGGACTGGTATTTTTTTTCGCTGGCTCGCAAGGCGTCATCCGCCCTCTTCCGCCGGGTGATATCGTTCAGTAAATTAATGGTGGCCGGTCTGCCCTCCCATTGGATCATGACGGCATTCACCTCCACCCACCGCTCATCCCCGACCCGGTGGATGACCCGGAAGGGGTACACGCCGGGCAGAATTTCCCCTTTGAGCCGTTTGAGATGGCGCTCAAGGACCATTTTTCTGTCCTCAGGGTGGATATAATCGGAAAAGGGTTTATCAGTCAATTCTTCCGGCCTATATCCGAGAAAATCGTAGGATTTGCCGTTCACAAACCGGATCAGCCCATCCTGGGCCACCAGGATCAATTCATTGGAATTCTCCACCAGGAGCTTGTATTTGGCCTCACTTTCCCGGAGAATCTCCTCCGCTCTTTGTCTGGCCGTAATATTGGTGATGATGCCTGCGGCAAGGGTAAGGGGAGTGATATTCATGTCGTCAAAGGCTTGAATTTTCCCCACCGCATCCATGCCCAGAAATCCAATGCAGAATCCTTCCTGCATCAATGGGATGGCCAGCATGGATTGAACTCCCCGGTCCTGCAAATAAGATCTCAGGCCATGGACCTTAGGCATTTCCATAACACAGGGAAGGTAAAAAGGCCTTCCTTTCTTATGGACTTCCACGAGATCCGCCAAAAGATTAAAGGGAATATCCTTTCGCCTGTCCATGGCCGAAGGAACGCCCTTGGCGCACCATTCGTTTGTGATGGTGCTGATGCCACGGCCCAGGTCGTGGGTGGAAATATAGACACGGTCCATGCCTGCGAATTTCCCGACAATCTCCAGCATATCAGTGATGGCCCCCTGGATCCGGTTCAAGGGGACATTGATAAAATCCGTGGACAATTTTATCAACAGGCGCTGAACCGCTTCCTGTCCTATCAATCGGGCCTCGGTTTGCTTTTGTTCGGTGATATCCCTGGCTAGGGCATAGGTCAATCCTCTTTCCGGCCTGGGGTGGGAGACCCAGCTCAACCATCTATAGCTTCCATCTTTACACCGATACCGGTTTTCAAAATTAATGACTTTTTCCCCTTGCCGAAGTTTTTTTTCAACAACGGCTCTTGTCGGCTCAATGTCATCGGGATGAATGAAATTTAAAAAGGATTCCCCTAAAAGCTCTCCTTCAGTATATCCCAAGGTTTCTTTAAAGGCCGGATTCACCTTTACAAAGGTGGCTGTACGAATATCTGCAATGCAGATTAAATCAATGGACATGGAAAAAATCTCATCCAATTCCTCTTGAGATTGCTTGGGATTGACCTCGGTTTGCTCCCTTGTTGATTTCATCGCCGATTCTCATTGGTTGTAAAAAAATGATTTACAAAAGGATATATTAAAATGCCGGGTATTGCAAAAAAAAAGGATTGTCTATTTTCTTTATTTTAAAGGCAGGATATCTTACAAACAAAACATGATAACCCTTTTTGACTTAGGATACTGGAGAATCAAATGAAAGATATGCTGTTCCAACCCATCACCATTAACGGATTGACCATCAAAAACAGAATTTACCTGCCGGCCATGCACCTGGGCATGGCCCAAGACTATGAAACCACCGACCAGATCATTGATTTTTATGCCTTACGGGCCAAGGGCGGGGCCGGGCTCATCTGCGCCGGTTACGCCACGGTGGACGAGCTGTCGGGGAACACCCAGAACATCGGGGCCCATGACGACCGCTTCATCCCCGGACTTCACAAACTGGCGGCGGCCATCCAGGAGAACGGAGCCCTGGCCTGTCTGCAGCTCAACCATGCCGGCCGGTATAATTTTTCCTTTTTCATGCAGGGAAAACAGCCGGTGGCCCCCTCGGCCGTGGCCTCCCGCATGACCGGCGAGACCCCCAGGGAAATGACACCGGAAGACATCCACGGGACGGTGAGCGCCTTTGCCGCCGCAGCCGCCAGGGTCAAAAAGGCGGGATTCGATGCCGTGGAAGTCCTCAGTGGGACCGGATATCTCATCAGCGAATTTCTTTCCCCCCTGACCAACAAGAGAACCGATGAATACGGCGGCAGCCTTGAAAACCGCATGCGGTTCGGCCTGGAAATCATGGAAGCGGTTAGAAAAGCCGTGGGGCCGGAGTTTCCCCTCATCGTCCGCATGAACGGCAATGATTTCATGCCCGGCGGCAATTCCCGGCAGGAACTCCGGGAATATGCCAAGGCCCTGGCCTCGGGACCGGCCGATGCCCTGTGCATCAATGTGGGGTGGCATGAGGCCCGGGTCCCCCAGATCGTCTCCTGCGTTCCCCGGGGGGCCTTTGCCTATCTGGCCAGGGGAATCAAGGAGAGCGTCGGCGTCCCCGTCATTGCCAGCCATCGCATCAATGACCCGGAAACGGCCCGGGAACTGATCCAAAACAATATGGCCGACATGGTGGCCATGGGCCGGAGCCTCATCGCCGACCCCATGCTGCCTGAAAAAGCTCAGCAGGGACGGGAAAAGGACATTGTCCACTGCATCGGATGCGCCCAGGGCTGTTTTGACAACCTGTTCAAACTCAAGCATGTGGAATGCCTGTGCAACCCCCTGGCCGGGTATGAAAACCAGGCCAGGGCCGGCCGGACTTCCGCACCGAAAAAGGTCATGGTCATCGGAGGCGGGGCCGCAGGCATGAGCGCTGCCCTGGCTGCCCATGATAAAGGCCACCGGGTCAGCATGTATGAAAAAACCGGCCGCCTGGGGGGCCAGCTCTTCCTGGCCGCAGCCCCTCCGGGCCGGGAGGAATTCGCCCAGTTTGCCCGGGACCTGGCCCGCCAAGTGGAACTTCGCCAAATCCCTGTTGTATTCAACAAAATGGTGGACGAGTCCCTGATCCAGGCTGAAAAGCCAGATCATATCCTCCTTGCAGCGGGCTCATCTCCCTGGGTTCCGGAGCTGCCCGGCCTGGACCTGCCCCATGTGGTCCATGCCTGGGATGTCCTTGAAAACAAGGCCCCCACCGGCACCCGGGTGGCCATTATCGGCGGTGGCGCCGTGGGGGTGGAGACCGCCCTTTTCCTGGCTGAGAAAGGAACCCTGTCCGCCGATATGGTGAAATTCCTCCTGGTGAACCGGGCCGAAGATCCGGAAACCCTCTATGAAATGGCCACCAAAGGCAGCAAGACCATCCTCCTCATCGAAATGCTGGACAAGATCGGCAAGGACATCGGCAAATCCACCAAATGGGGCATGATGCAGGACCTGGGACGGTTCGGCATCCAGACTCTGGCCGGCACAAAGGTGGCCCGGATTACGCCCGAAGGCCTTGAGGTGGAACAGGGAGGGCAAATTCAGCAGATCAAGGCCGATACCATTGTTCTGGCCGCCGGGTCAAAATCCGATACCCAATTGGTATCTCTCTTAAAAACTACCGGCATTCCCTTTGACCTCATCGGCGACGCCCAACGGGTGGCCACGGCCTTTGACGCCGTCCACAGCGGCTACCGGGCCGGTATGGCCATAGAATAGAGGCTGACAGGGTCATCCATGCTGCTTTTCATCTTGAAAATCGTTCTTGCTCCGATCCTGGTGGTTCAGGCAAGACAGGTCAAGCAAAACACCCCCCGGCTGCCCGAGGCCGGGGGGCCGAGAAAGGGCATCCGAGGGGACGGGGGAAAACAGATCCGGCTCCTGATCCTGGGGGATTCGGCCGCGGCCGGCGTGGGGGTGGACCTTCAGGACCATGCCCTGGCCGGGCAGATCCTGGCCTTTTTCGGGCCGGATTACCGGGTGGAATGGACCCTCAAGGCCAAAACCGGCGTCACCACGAAAAAAACCCTGGAATACCTGGAAGCCCTGGCCCCGGACGTGTTTGACGTGGCCGTCACCTCCCTGGGGGTCAATGATGTGATTGCGGATATTTCACCGGAACTCTGGATGGAGCAGCAGAAACAACTGGTTTCCCTTTTGAGGGAAAAATTCCGGGTTCACCGCTTCATTATTTCCGCCGTCCCGCCCATGGCGCTCTTCCCTGCCATCCCCCGGCCCCTGGGCTGGTACCTGGGCCTCAAGGCAGCCCGCATGAACCGGCTGCTCAATGCCTGGCTCAAAAACCAGCCCGACTGCGAATGTGTGGAATTCGATCTGCCCATGGACCCGGCCCTCATGGCTGCGGACGGATTTCATCCCGGCCCCGGCCTCCATACCCTCTGGGGAAAAGAGATTTCAGACAGAATCATTTCCGCCGCCCGTAAGGAGGATTGACAAACCCTTCACAACCGTGATACCGTTTGTCCCACTGGTGCAAGATGCATTGGTGGACTGGGGGAGCCGGTGAGGACCGGCTGAGAGGAAACACGAGTTTCGACCCCTGGAACCTGATCCAGGTCATGCTGGCGAAGGAAAGTCATCTTCTTTTTCACTTCCTGGTTTTTCACTTCCTGGTTTCACATCCGCCTTTTTAAATTTGCACGGTTTTGATGAATTTTATAAACAGGCGGTGCTGTGTCATGCTTCAGGTATGTTCCGTCACAAAATATTATCAGGGCCAGGCTGTTTTTTCAAAGCTTGACCTCACGGTGGGCCCGGGCCGGTTCCATGTCCTTTTGGGGCCGTCGGGCTGCGGTAAGAGCACGCTCTTTGACGGGCTCACCGGCGTCTTCCCCCTGGACGGAGGAAGGCTTTTATGGAAGGGTGAACCCCTTGCCGACCTGAGGCTCCATGCCGCCTATATGCAGCAGAAGGACCTGCTCCTGCCCTGGTTTTCCCTCCTGGACAATGCCCTCTTGCCGGCAAAAACCTCGGGCCGGGACATGAAAGCGGCAAAAGACCAGGCCTGCCGCCTCTTTGAGCGCCTGGGCCTGAAAGGCTACGAGTCCCATGGGGCGCACCAGGTATCCGGCGGCATGCGCCAAAGATGCGCCCTGGTCCGGACCCTCATGTTCGACCGGGACCTGGTCCTCTTGGATGAACCCCTGTCGGCCCTGGACGCCATCACCCGGCAGAGCCTTCAATCCCTGCTGCTGATGCTCCAGGCCGAGTTCAAAAAGACCATCCTCATGATCACCCACGACATTGAAGAGGCCCTGCTCCTGGCCGACGAGATCCATCTCATGAGCGCCCGGCCCATGTCCGTGTCCCGGCATTATGTCCTTTCTTCTCCCAAACCCAGGAAATTTAATGATCCGGCCCTCCTGGCCGTCAAGGCCCAGGTTCTGGATCAACTGGAAGGAGGCCTGAGCCGTGAACCGCATTAACCTTCCAGCAGCCCTCCTGGTGGTCCTGATCCTGGGGGTCTGGGAGGCAGGGGTCTATCTTCTTTCCCTGCCCGTGTTTATCCTGCCGCCCCCTTCGCGCATCGTTTTGGTGGCTCTTGTAAGAACACCGGATATTTTCCCCCATGCCCTGGTCACCTTTTCGGAAATTTTACTGGGCCTCGGCCTGGCCGTGGTCACGGCCATTCCCCTGGCCATTGCCATGTTTGCAAAACCAAACCTTGAAAAAGCGTTTTCGCCTTTCCTGGTAGCATCCCAGGCCATCCCGGTCTTTGCCCTGGCCCCCCTGCTGGTGGTCTGGCTGGGTTACGGCATGGCCTCCAAGGTCTTCATGGCCTGGATCATTATTTTTTTCCCCATCTGCGTGAGTCTCCTGGAAGGGTTCAAAAGCTGCGACCCGGAATTCCGGGTCCTGTTCCGCCTCATGGGGGCTTCCTTTTTTAAAACCCTTACCCTGCTCTACTGGCCCTGGGCCCTGCCCCGGTTTTTTGCGGGCCTCCGGGTGGGCGTGGGCGTGGCCGGCATCGGGGCCGTCATCGGGGAATGGGTGGGAGCCCAGAAGGGCCTCGGATTTCTCATGATCCAGTCCAATGCCAGACTCCAGACGGACCTGGTCTTTGCCGCCATCCTCTGGCTCACGGCCATGGGCCTTGCCCTGTGGCATTTAACCGGAATTCTTGAAACGATCATCATCAAATGGAAAAAGGAGATATAAGATGAAAAAAACAATCATGACCCTGGTTCTCGGCCTTTTTTTCTGGGCAGGCACAGCCTTGGCAGCGGAAGAAAAGCTGAGCCTCATGCTGGACTGGTTTCCCAATGTGGACCACCTGCCCATTTACGTGGCCCGGGAAAAAGGGTTCTTTGCCGAAAACCATATCCGGGTGGACATCATCAGTCCGTCGGAAACCTCGGATGCCTTGAAGCTGGCTGCTTCCGGCCATGCGGACCTGGCCGTGTCCTACCAGCCCCAGACCCTCATGGCCGCAGACCAGGGGCTTGCCGTCAAGGTCATCGCCCCCCTGGTGGCCCATCCCCTGACCACCCTGCTCTTTCTTGACGGCAAGGGTATCCAAACCCCCACGGACCTGTCCGGTAAAACAATCGGCTATACCGTGCCCGGACTCATGGATGTATTGCTGGAAGCCTTTGCCGCCATCAACGGCATCAGGGATTATACCCCGGTGAATGTGGGCTTCACCATCCTGCCGGCCCTTGCGGCAGGCCGGGTGGATGCGGTCATGGGGCCCTTCAAGACCTATGAAACCGTGACCATGGAAGCCCAGGGCTATAGAGCCCGGTTTTTTGAACTGGAAAAATGGGGCATCCCGGATTATGAAGAATTGATTTTTGTCTGCGGCGCAGGCACCCTGGAGAAAAAACCCAAGGCCATCCAAAGCTTTGTCTCAGCCATGGAAAAGGCCCTGGCCTATACCGCAGCCCATCCCAAGGAGGCCCTGGCCCTGTATCTGAAATCCGTGCCCGAAGCCGATGCCAAAATCGAAACCCGAGCCTTTGAACTGACCCGGCCCTATTTTGCCGTCAAGACCGGGCATGACCCGGCCAAATGGCAGGCCTTTGCCGATTTCGGCCTCAAGCACGGCCTCATCCAAAACAAGGTGGATGTCTCATCCCTCATCCACCCCTTTAAATAAGGAGATTTCCAATGACAATAAGCCCTTCGAGCATTTTCAAAGACATCGAAACCATCCGGAAAACCGCGCCCCTGGTCCACAACATCACCAATTATGTGGTCATGAACACCACGGCCAACGCCCTCCTGGCCCTGGGGGCATCGCCGGTCATGGCCCATGCCCTGCCTGAAGTGGAAGAGATGGCGGCCATGGCCGGGGCCCTGGTCATCAATATCGGCACCTTGAGCGAGGCCTGGATCCAGGCCATGTTCAAAGCCGTTAAAAAAGCCGCTTCCAGAAACATCCCCATTGTCCTGGACCCGGTGGGGGTGGGCGCCACCCGGTACAGGACAAGGACAGCCAGGGAGCTGATCCGGGCCGCGGCCCCCTCCATTATCCGGGGAAACGGTTCCGAGATCATGGCCCTCTGTGATCAAGGCCGGACCACAAAGGGCGTGGACAGCACCAGCGCCTCGGGTCTGGCCGTGGATGCGGCCAAAACCCTGGCGCGGGAATCGGGATCTGTGGTCTGTGTCACCGGCGCCATCGACTATATTGTTTCAGCCACTGCCGTCATTGAAATTAAAAACGGGCACAGCATGATGCCCCGGGTCACAGGCCTTGGCTGTACCGCCACAGCCCTGTGCGGGGCCTTTGCCGCCGTCAACCCGGACATGGCCGGGGCCGCAGCCCACGCCATGGCCGTCATGGGCATTGCCGGGGAAATGGCGGCGGAACATGCGCCGGGGCCGGGAACCCTCCAGGTGAATTTCATCGACTGCCTTTACCGGTTGTCGGAAGCCCATATCCAGGACCGGTTGAAAAGGTGAGGCAGACCATGAAAGGCATTTATCTGGTGACCGATGAGGCGGCCTGCCAGGGCAAATCCCTTGACATTGTGGTGGCTTCTGCGGCCAGGGCCGGGGCGGCCTGGGTCCAGCTCCGGGAGAAAAAGGCCGGGACCCGGCTGTTTCTTCAAAAAGCCCTGGATCTGAAGGCCATCCTGAAACCGGCGGGCATTCCCCTTATCATCAACGACCGGGTGGACATTGCCCTGGCATCAAAAGCCGACGGGGTCCACCTGGGCCAGAGCGACATGCCCTATGCCCATGCCCGGAGACTCCTGGGGCACAAAGCCCTCATCGGCCTTTCCGTGGAAACCTGGGAAGATGTGGAAGCGGCCCAGGATCTGGATGTGGATTATCTCGGGGTGAGCCCGGTCTTTTCAACCCCCACCAAAACCGATACCAAGGCCCCCTGGGGCCTGGACGGGCTTGCCGGGATCAGAGGCTATTCCCGGCATCCCCTGGTGGCCATCGGCGGCATCCATGCCTCCAATGCAGAAGCGGTCATCACTGCCGGAGCTCATGGTCTGGCAGTGGTGTCGGCCATCTGTTCGGCAGCAGACCCCTTTGAGGCCACCCGGCATCTGGTCCGGATTTTTGAACGTACAAACGAGGAGAAACCATCATGAAATCCTATTTCAGGGCCTTGGCCATCGCGGGTTCGGACAGCGGCGGCGGGGCCGGTATCCAGGCGGATCTGAAAACCTTTTCCGCCCTGGGCTGTTTCGGCATGTCGGCCATTACGGCCCTGACGGCCCAGAACACCCATTCCGTCACCGGGATCTTCCCGGTGACGCCGGAATTCATCGGCCTTCAACTGGACGCTGTTTTGTCGGACATCGGCGCGGACGCCGTCAAAATCGGCATGCTCCATTCGCCGGAAGTGATTGAAACCGTGACCGAGAAGCTCTCCCACTGGAAATGCCCCCATATCGTCCTGGACCCGGTCATGGTATCCAAATCCGGGGACAAGCTCTTAAGGGAGGATGCGGTGGATGCCCTGAAAACCATCCTCATCCCGAAAGCCTTCATCATCACCCCCAACCTGCCCGAAGCCTCGGTCCTGCTGGGCCGGGAGGTGGTGACCCCGGAAGACATGGCCCGGGCCGCAAAGGATCTCTCGGATCTCGGCTGCGCCAATGTCCTGCTCAAAGGCGGCCATCTCACGGGCCAAGACAGCGCCGACCTGCTCTTTCAAAGGGACGCGGATACCCTGACCCAACTGCCCGGCATCCGCATCCATACCCCCAATTCCCACGGCACGGGCTGCTCCCTGTCCTCGGCTGTCTGTGCCCATCTGGCCCGGGGCCTGGATCTTGAAGCGGCGGTGAGGGGAGCCAAGGCCTGGCTAACCGGCGCCCTGAAGGCCGGGGCTAAATACAAAACAGGCAAGGGCCACGGCCCGGTCCACCATTTTTATGAATTGTGGGATAAAACCGGTTTTACATCCTGATGATTCTCTGCTGAGTAGAAAGGATTTCATTCATTTTCAACGGGCTTCTTGGTTCCTGGTTTGAGCTGAATCAGATAATAACCAAGAGAGAGCGCCAGAATGATCGCCGCTATTCCCGTCAGAGACAATCCGGAATATTTCTCAACGTCCAGAATGATGACCTTTCGGGCGATGGCAATCAAAGCAACGCCCATGACAATTTTGGCATGGTTGACGTTCTGGTGGGTGTAGGTTTTGATAATGGTTTCCAACAATTCGATGCCGATCAGCACCAGCATGAAAAGGCCGAATATCTCGAAAAGCTCATTGATTTCGAGAAGGAAAACCGGCGGGGTGAGAATGTCTTTAATGATGATCCATCCCAGTTCAATGGTCGCAAGCAGCAAAACCAGACACATCATGATGACCAGAGAGAAGATGATGACCCTCTCGAATTTCTTGATTGCTCCTATCATCTTATCTCCTTTGCGTCAGTGCTTACGCCCGCACTCCTGCGGTTTCTGATCCATTTGTCAAGCGATATGACCGGCAGCACCACCGCTCCGGCCATCATAGCGAACATCCAAGCCCGGCCGTCAAGCGGCGCGGAGCCAAAAAGCGTCTGCAGCAACGGCAGATAAATGAAGCACGCCTGAAGCATCAGCAGGATGCCTATGCCGATAAAGACAGAAGGGTTGCTGAAAAAGCCCTGATCAAAGAGCGAGGACTTCAGGGACCGGCAATTGAGCAGGTAAAAAATCTGGGTGAAGATGATGCTTGTCACACAGAGGGTCTGGGCTTCGGAGAGGGCCAGAACATGCATGGCTCTTGTCACGGGCGCTGGGCCGGCGATACGATAATATTCCCAAAGGAACAGACCGCAAGCAGTTGCCGCCATGAGCATCCCGACAATGATCAAGCGGGTGACAATATAACCCGAAAGCACAGGTTCGCCGGGAGCGCGCGGCTGCCGCTGCATGGCGTTAGGCTCCAGCACCTCAAAGGCCAGGGGAATGGACAGGGTAACACTGGCCACCAGGTTGATCCACAAGGTCTGACTGGGGGACATGGCCATGAGGAGTTCATTGACACCATCCACCTGAATGGTCGGAAAGAAAAACATCGCAACCGACAGGGTGCATGCCAGGCCGAGATTGGCGGGCAGCATAAAGGCCAGAGATTTGATGAGGTTGTCGTAGACCCGGCGGCCCTCCTCCACCGCTGCCGTGATGGAAGCGAAATTGTCATCCATCAGCACAACCTTGGCTGCATCTTTCGATACCGCCGTGCCGGTTATGCCCATGGCAATGCCGATATCGGCACGCTTGAGAGCCGGTGCATCATTGACACCGTCACCGGTCATGGCAACGACATGGCGCTGTGCCTGCAGGGCCTCCACAAGCCGGATCTTGTGCTCCGGAGACACCCGCGCGAAAACATTGGTATTCATGGCCGCATCCTGCAGTTGCTCGTCGGCAAGACCGTCAAGGTCACGGCCCGACATGGCGCTTTGCCCCTGGGGCAACAGACCGAGCTGGCGACCGATGGCCTCGGCGGTCACAGGATGATCTCCGGTGATCATCTTGACCGTAATCCCGGCACTATGGCAGATTCGGATGGCGTCCATGGCCTCGGTCCTGGGCGGATCAATCATGCAGAGCAACCCTGCAAACAGCAAATCACCACAGACGGACTCCGGTTGGATCTGATCCGCAGAAAGATTTTTCTTTTGTGCAAAGGCGATGACCCGCATGCCCTGGCGGGCGTAGGTGGCCATGGCGTCATTGATTCGGCGCAACTCCGATTCGCTCAGGGCGCAGCGCTCAAGAACCGTTTCCGGGGCACCCTTCAGGAGGATACGGTTTTCCCCGTCAATCCTGTGCAGGGTGGCCATGAATTTGCTGTCCGACTCGAAGGGGATGACATCCAGACGGGCATGGCGGCTGCGGAAATCCCGGCTCGAAAGGCCTGCTTTTTCACCGGCAACAACCAGCGCAGCCTCGGTTGGATCACCGGTGATGGTCCAGATGTTTTGCTCAAGGCGCACAACAGCATCATTGCAGAGAATGCCGATGGTGAGCAGATCATGCAGGGCGGTCGGGAGTTCGGTCAGCCGGGCGCCATCGCGTTCAATTTCTCCGTCCGGGGCATAACCGATGCCGGAAAACCGGTATTCCTGGCCGGCCAGCCATGCCACCTGCACCGTCATCTCATTGCGGGTCAGGGTGCCGGTCTTGTCGGAACAGATAACCGTGGTGGAGCCAAGGGTTTCCACCGCCGGAAGGTGCCGGACGACGGCATGCCTTTCGGCCATGCGCCGAACGCCGACGGCGAGGCATATGGTAATGACCGCCGGCAAACCTTCAGGGATTGCCGCCACCGCCAGAGAAACAGCAACCATGAGGGATTCGCCCAGGGGGGCATCTTTGACCCAGATGCCGAAACCGATGAGGACGGCGACCACAGCCACTACGGCAGCGGTAATGCCGGTGCTGACGTTGGCCAGTTGACGGGTCAGAGGGGTCTCCAACTGCCCGGTCTGGTTGAGCAGGGCATTGATCCGGCCCAGCTCCGTGCTGCCGCCGGTCGCAACCACTACCCCGGTGGCAGTGCCTTGCAGAACAAGCGTTCCGCTAAAGGCCATGCCGATCCGGTCCCCAAGAGGCGCTTCCCTGGCAACGGCATCGCTTCTCTTTGCAACAGGAAGCGACTCACCGGTAAGCGCCGCTTCTTCGACCAGGAGGTTCTTTACTCTGATCAAGCGCAGATCGGCTGGGACCTTGTCGCCGCTCTGCAAGGTCACGAGGTCACCAGGGACAAGGGTTTCGGCGGAAACGGCAAACGACTGCCCGTCCCGCAGCGCGGTTGCAAATTCCGGCATCATGTCGGCAAGTGCTTCGATGGCCTTTCCTGCCCGGTACTCTTGCATAAAACCGATAATCGCATTAACACCCACGGCACTGAAAACCACCAGGGCATCGGTGATTTTTTGCAGCCCGATGGCCAATGCACCGGAAGCAATCAAGAGCCAGCCAATGGGATTATTGATCTGACGCCATAAAATAAGCCAGGGACTATCACTGCCCTTGCGGAGGAGGGTGTTGGCACCATGGCGTTTCAGCCTCTCTGCTGCTTCTCCGGCATTCAACCCGCTGAGGCTGGTCTGCAATTCGGAAATGACATCCTGATCCGACAAGGCATGCCACATGGTGCCCTCGGGCCTTTTAACATTTTCCTGCATCTTTAGAAATCTCCTGCAGAGATCACGGGTGATTGCCGCTACAGCGCGTCTGCCAATGATCCCTATATATTTAAAATTTTCCAGAAATTGGTAAGTTCAATACCCAACACAACGACCCAGATAAGGACGGAGATACCTGTAGCCGCAGCAGATATATCCTTAATGATTTTTATTTTCTCGTTTTCATTTGTCTCGATGAAATCACACAGCGCCTCTATGGCGCTGTTGAACAGTTCAGCAATGAGAACCAGTCCGGTGGCTGCCATGATGAGAAGCGAATCAATCCATTGGCGGAAAAAAAAGCAGGTCAGGAGCATGACCAGAGAAAGATAGACCTTGTAGGCGACGCTGAAATCATAACGGATGGCATAACGCAGGCCGGAAAGACAGACTTGAATCTTTCGAATCGGGTGATAGCCCTCTTCTCCTTGACCGAGAAATTTATTTCGCACGGTTCATACTCCTTTCTAATATATAATAGTGCTGTCAGAAAAGATGCTGCTTCCTCTGGAGCCATGGCAGGAGGGGCATCATTAAACGCACCGCCAATACAATGAGAGCTGCCAAAACCATCCCTGCCAATACATCGAAAACATAGTGCACCTGAAGGTAAATACGTGAATATCCGACAATAGCGACGAGCAGCAGACTCAAGAGGGCAACATGGCTTGCCCAGACGGGCTGCAGGACCTGAAACGCGACAATGGTGACCGACAGAAAAAAAGCCGCGGCCTGGGCAGTATGAGCGCTGGGAAATGACCAGTCAGAGGGCATTGCCACAAGAAGCTCGGTTGTGGGCGGTCGCGGTCTTCGAAACATTAGCTTGACCGCATGGACTGAGATAATGGTCATCACCAGACTGCCACCGATCAAAACGGCCTGCTCGGATTTACCGAACCAGAGCAGAAGGAGACAGAGCACTGCAGAGAGCGGCAAAAGAAGATACAGCGAGCCCAGCCAGGTGATTGTCACAAAAAACAAGTCCATAGCACAAAATTAGCCCAATATGTTTTATTCATGCGGACAGCCCGCTGCATTCGGGAGCGGATGCGGCAAATTCCAGGGAAGCGGGTTTCAGGGATTTGAAAAGGGTTTCCAGATCCGGCGCTTCCAAAGTCTCCTGCTTCAGGAGGCGTTTTGCGCTTTCCTCGAGAACATCCCGGTTTTCCGTCAGGATATGAACGGATCTGTCAAAGGCGGTTAAAACCGTCCGGCGCACCGCACAGTCTATTTCCCGTGCGGTGTCATCCCCGTACAGTTTCTGGCGGAAAGGTTCTCCGGAAGGCCCGAGAAAGGACCGTTGATCGGTCTCAAAGGCCACATGGCCCATGCCCGGCTCCATGGCGTAGCGGGTAACCATGCTCCGGGCGATATCGGCAATTCTGGCCAGGTCATCGGCGGCGCCGGTGGAAAAATGGGAAAAAACCACATGTTCTGCAGCCCTCCCGCCCATGAGGATTGCCATCCGGTTTTCAAGTTCGGCTTGGGTCATGAGATACCGGTCCTCAGTGGGCCGCTGGATGGTGTACCCGAGGGAACCGATCCCTCTGGGGATGATGGAAACCTTATGCACCGGATCTGAACCGGAAATGGCCGCGGCCACAATGGCATGGCCCATCTCATGATAAGCGACAATCTCCCGTTCCCGGGAATTCAAAAGCCGGTTTCTGCGTTCAAGTCCGGCCACAATCCGTTCCACGCCGGTATTGAAATCCTGGAGGGATATGTTGTCGGCATTGCGGCGCGTCGCGGCCAGAGCAGCCTCGTTGACCAGGTTTTCCAGATCAGCACCGGTAAATCCGGGAGTGAGGGCCGCCACCTGTTCCAGATCCGTGCTGTCATCCAGTTTTACCTTTTTGACATGAACCTGGAGAATGGCCAGCCGCCCCTGCTTGTCCGGCCGATCCACGAGAACCTGGCGATCAAAGCGGCCCGCCCTGAGAAGCGCCGGGTCCAGGACTTCCGGCCGGTTCGTAGCGGCGATCAGCACTATCCCGCTCATGGCATCAAACCCGTCCATTTCCACCAGAAGCTGATTCAGGGTTTGTTCTTTCTCATCATGGCCACCGCTAAACCCGGATGCGCCCCTGGCACTTCCCATGGCATCCAGCTCATCGATAAAAATAATGGCCGGCGCTTTTTGCCGGGCCTGTTCAAAAAGATCCCGCACCCGGGCCGCACCTACCCCCACAAACATTTCCACAAAATCCGAACCCGAGATGGAAAAAAAAGGAACCCCTGCTTCACCGGCAATAGCCCTGGCAAAAAGTGTCTTTCCCGTGCCCGGCGGACCCACCAGCAGGATGCCCTTGGGCATGCGGGCCCCCAGGCGGCCATAACGCTCCGGCGCTTTCAGAAATTCCACGGTTTCCCTGAGCTCGGCCTTGGCTTCCTCGACGCCGGCCACATCGGCAAAGGTGGTCTTGATATCGGTTTCCACATACACTTTGGCCTTGCTCTTTCCAATGGACATGAACCCCCCGCCGGCGCCCATCTGGCCGGACATGCGGCGCATGATCAGAAACCAGATCCCGAAGAAGAAAAGGGTGGGCAGAATCCAGGACAGCATCGTTGAAAAAAACCGGCTTTCGATATGGCCTGAAAATTTCACATCGTATTTCTGAAGCTCTTCGGCCAGGCCGTTTTCGACGCGAGTGGTCCGGAAATACCGTTTGTTCGGCGGCTGGGGGTCTTTGAGTTCTCCCCGGATCTCATCGGCTGTGATAACAATCTCCTTAACCCTGCCTTCCCGGACCAGGGTCTGGAATTCACTGTAGGCCAAAGGGGAAATGGACTGGTAACTCATCCAGAGATCATGAAAAAGAATAATGCCCAGAATGGCCATCGTCACATAAAACAGATTGAAACGGGTTATTTTCTGCATGTCAATCCCTCCTCATTGAGAATATGATGACTGGAATTTCTCAAGTTCAGGCTGTTGTCAGATGATATTCAAACGCAATATATTTAGCACAATTCTCACGGGATTTCTTCATTTTTTTTATGGCTGACGGCCTCTTCCGGTTTGGATTCAGATTTTCACCCGGCCCTCAAACACCAGGGTGGCCGGGCCGGTTTTGAACACATGGTTGGTGGCCTTGTCCCAGTGGATGTCCAGATCGCCGCCGGGAAGGTGAATCAGAGCCCGGTCTTCGGTCCGGCCCGTGAGATGGGCCGCCACAAGAACGGCGCAGGCGCCGGTGCCGCAGGCCAGGGTGACCCCGGCCCCCCTTTCCCAAACTTTCATATTCAGCTCGGTCCGGCTGAGAACCTGGACAAATTCCACATTGATTTTTTCCGGGAAGCGCTCATGGGTTTCAATGGCCCGGCCTTCGGTTTCAAGGTCCAGGGTGTCATAGGAGTCCACAAAAATCACCGCATGGGGGTTGCCCATGGATACGGCGGTGATCCGGTATTCCCGTCCGCCGACGGTCAGAAGTTCATCCAGAGCTTTTTCATTGGGGCTTTCAAAGGGGATGTCCCGGCACAAAAGAATGGGCTCTCCCACATCCACCCGAACCGACTGAACCTGGCCCTTGTCATCCAGAAGGATTTCCGGGATGACCGTCCCGGCCTTGGTGTCCACCCTGAACCGTTTTTTGGAGATCATTTTCTTTTCATACAGGAGTTTGGCAAAACACCGCATGCCGTTGCCGCACATTTCAGCTTCGGACCCGTCTGAGTTGTAGATCCTGAATTTGCTGTCATGGTCCTGTGAATCCAGGATCAGGATGATGCCGTCGGCGCCGATGCCGAAATGCCGGGAGCACAGCATTTGCGCCAATTCGGGATAGGGCCGGTAAGACCCTATGTTTCCCGCCCGGTCATCAATGAGAACAAAATCATTGCCCAGGCCTTCCATTTTTACGAATTCAATTTCCATCAATTTCTCACCTCATGCTCTGCAATATTTAAGGGTGGACAGGATCTCCTCCCCCATGGCTTCCACCTGCCAGCGCCGGATGGGGGCTATTTCCAACAGCTCTTCACGGGTGCCGGGATTTTTCGCGGCAATGCCTTCGATGGCGGTATTGTTCAGCAAAAGGCCGGGCTCCATGTCCATGGCAAGGCTGAGCCTTTCCCGCATCTTTTTCAGCCGCTCAATCCTTGCTTCGGCTTTCTCATCCCTTTTGGGCCGCCTCATTTTCGGATAGGAGGGCAAATCCTTGTGGGGCAGGGCCAGGGCCCGGACAACGGCGTCCACGCAGAGGCTGCCGTACATGCTGGCCTGCTTGGGGCTCAGTGCCCGCATCTGAAGCATCCTTTCCACGGTAACGGGTTTTTCAACGGCCATGGTCATGAGAGACTCGTTTGAGATCACTTTAAACAGGGGCAGATCTTTTTTTTCGGCAATGCTTAGGCGCATCCCCAAAAGGCTTTCAAGGACGGCCAGGGTCCTGTTTTCCAGTTTTCCGGCCCCTTTGAATTTCAGGAACAAGGGCAGCGTGTGATTGCCCTCATACCGGACCTGGGCCTGGATTTCAAATTCTTCCTGGGCCCAGGAGAGCCGTCCTTTTTCCACAAGCTGGCGGCTCAGGATGTCCTGAAGCTCGATGAGATGGGTCACATCCCCCACGGAATATTCGATCATTTCAGGGCTGAGGGGCCGTCTGGACCAGTCTTCCTTTTGAAATTTCTTATTGGCGTCCACGTTGAAATGCTTTTTGAGAAGGGCCCCCAGCCCCCTTTCCCGGACACCCAGGAACCGGCAGGCAATTTCCGTATCAAAAAGATTCTTCACTCGGGCCTGATACTCCCGGTCTAGGGTTCGGATATCAAAATCCGCCCCATGGAACACGGTCATGACATCGCTGTGCTCCAGCACCCGGATAAAAAACGGAGCCGCGTTGATTTCAAAGGGATCAATTAGAAAAGCCTGTTTTCCGGCGGCAATCTGGATAAGACAGATTTTTTCCTTGAAACAGTGCATGGAATCGGCTTCCAGGTCCACCCCGATGATTTTTTCCTTTAAAAGCTCCTCACAGACCTGCCGTAACGCTGTATCCGATTCAATAAACGTATAATTCAATATTTTTCCCCTTGATTGTTTACCCTACTTCTTCTAAAATTTGTGTCTTACATTTAACAGATAACAGAACACAATGGAAACAAAATGATTCATATCACCTTTCCGGACAACCGGATCAAACCCTTTGAAGCGGCCCCGACAGGGCTGGATGTGGCCAAAAGCATTTCCGAGGGATTTGCCGGAAACTGTGTGGCCATGACCCTCAACGGCGCTTTAAAGGACCTGAGCCATGTCATCACCGAAGATGCGGCCGTGAGCTTTATCACCGTCAAAGATGCGGAAGGCCTGGACATCCTGCGCCATTCCTCGGCCCATGTCATGGCCGAAGCCGTGCTGAATATTTACAAAGACGCTAAACTCACCATCGGGCCCGTGGTGGAAGACGGGTTCTATTACGACATCGACATGGCCCCCATCTCGGAAGAGGATTTCGGGCCCATTGAGGCGGAAATGGCCAGGATCATCAATGCCAAAGCCGGCTTTGAACGCAAAGTGGTTTCAAAACAGGAAGCCATGGCCATTTTCAAGGACAATCCCTTTAAACTGGAACTCATCCGGGACCTGCCCGAATCCGAGGAGATCTCCCTGTATCAAAACGGACAATTCATCGACCTGTGCCGCGGGCCCCACATTCCCCATACCGGCATGATCAAAGGGTTTAAATTGTTGAAAATATCCGGGGCCTACTGGCGGGCGGACCAGGCCAGGGAACAGCTCCAGCGCCTCTACGGCATTTCGTTTTTCGATAAAAAGGCCCTGAACCAGTATATCCATCTCATCGAAGAGGCCAAAAAGCGGGACCACCGGAAACTCGGCACCCGGCTGGACCTGTTCTCTTTTCATGACGAAGCGGCCGGCATGCCCTTTTTCCACGCCAAGGGCATCGAGATCTGGAACGCCCTCCTGGACTACTGGCGGGATGTGCACAAAGCCGCGGGTTATGTGGAAACCAAGACCCCGGTCATGCTGAACCGGAAACTCTGGGAACAGAGCGGCCACTGGGAAAACTACAGGGAAAACATGTATACTTCCGTCATTGACGAGGAAGAATATGCCATCAAGCCCATGAACTGCCCCGGGGGCATGCTGCTCTATAAAACAAAATCCTATTCCTACAGGGATCTGCCTTTGCGGGCCGGGGAAATCGGCCTGGTCCACCGGCACGAATTGTCCGGGGCCCTGTCCGGGCTCTTCCGGGTCCGGGCCTTTCACCAGGATGACGCCCATATTTTCATGACCGCGGACCAGATCGAAGAGGAGGTCCTGGGGGTTCTCAAGCTTGCCAAAACCGTCTACAGCCGGTTCGGCCTTGATTTTCACCTGGAGCTGTCCACCCGGCCCAAAAAATCCATCGGTTCCGACGCCCAGTGGGAAGAGGCCACCAACGGCCTCAAGGCCGCTCTGGCAGCCTACGGCAGAGAATCCGGGAAAGACTATGCGATCAACGAGGGGGACGGCGCCTTTTACGGCCCCAAAATCGATATCCACATCAAGGACGCCCTGGGCCGGACCTGGCAATGCGGCACGGTCCAGCTCGACATGTCTTTGCCCGAACGGTTCGATCTTTCCTACAAGGGCCAGGACAACGAAAAACACCGGCCCATCATGATCCACCGCGTCATCTACGGCTCCCTGGAACGGTTCTTCGGTATCCTGGTGGAACATTTTGCAGGTAAATTTCCTTTGTGGCTGGCTCCGGTCCAGGTGGTGCTCCTGCCCATCAACCAGGATCTTCTGGCCCATGCCGAGGCCGTCAAGGCAGAGCTTGAGACCTATAAAATCCGGTGCGAGGTGGACAAAAAGAACGAGACCCTGAAAAAGAAGATCCGGGATGCCCAACTGGACTATGTGCCGCTCATCATCACCCTGGGTGAAAAAGAAAAGGAAACCGGCACCCTTTCGGTCCGGACCCTGGACGGCAAGGTCAGGATGGGAATCACCATGGAAGAATTTGTAAAGCCGGTGCTGCACCATATCAAGGAAAGAACCCTGGATGAAGCCGTATTCTAACGCCGTTTCACGGACGATTACCCATAGACTGCCGGTCATTGCCTATTGCTTTGGCATTTTCCGGCAGTCTTCCTATCCGGCCATCCTTTCCGAGCCCATTTTTCCCCATTTTGACAAATTGGCCCATTTTTTGATCTATGCTTTTCTGGCCGTGCTTTGTGTGCGGGCCCTTCAAGCTGAAAAGCCCTTCTGGCCTCCCCTGCGAAGCCTCCTCATGGCCGTTGCCTTTTGCTGGGCCTTCGGGTTATCCGATGAAATCCACCAGGCCTTTGTTCCGTTAAGGGACGCCTCTGTTTTTGATTTTGCGGCAGACTGCCTGGGATGCCTGTCCGGCGGTTATTTCTATCTTAATTTCAGGACCGCCCGGACATCATGAACCGCATCACCCTCACCATCCTGTTGCTGGCGTGCAGCAACGTCTTCATGACCTTTGCCTGGTACGGCCATCTGCGCAACCTGTCCCATAAGCCCTGGATCATTGCGGCCCTGGTGAGCTGGGGCATCGCCCTGTTTGAATACCTGCTCCAGGTGCCGGCCAACCGCCTGGGCCACGGGGCCATGGCCGTGGGGCAGCTCAAGATCCTGCAGGAAGTCATTACTCTCCTGATCTTTGTGCCCTTCTCCGTCTTTTACCTCAAGGAAAAGCTGTCCCTGGATTATCTCTGGGCCGGATGCTGCCTTCTCGGGGCCGTGTTCTTCATCTTCCGCAAAAAGCTCATGGGGGCGTGAAAGGCCTTATCCGGCAATGATTTATTCGACGGCCCCGCCGTTTTCAGTCCAGGCCTGGAGACCGCCTTCCAGGAATACCGCTTTCAGCCCTTCCTGATGCAATTGATCCGCCACGGACCGGCTCACGGACCCGCCCCTGACGCAATAGACGACGGTGAGGCGGTCCTTATGCAATTGTTTGGCCCAGGCCCCGGTATTCTCAGGGTCCTGCCAAAGGGCGGAGCTGATTTTCCGGGGGCTTGCCAGATAATCGGCTTTGCGGCGGACATCCAGCAGGGTCATCTTGTCTTTGTCTTTCAAAAGGGCCTCTAATTCTGTGGCTGTAATGGAATCCGTCATGATCGTTCTCCTTGTTTTTATAACACAATCCCTTGCCAAACCACGCCCAGGGCTGCGCCCAAGGGCACCATATACTGGATGGGAATATGGTATTTCTGCAGCAGCAGAAAGGAAACCAGGGCGGATGTCAGGGCAAAGATGTCCGGGCCGCCGCCATTGGGCAGGATGACCTTGTAACCGAACCAGACCGCAAGGTTGAGCACCACGCCCACCACGGCGGCCGTGACCCCTGTGAGAGCGGCCTGGAGGCGCTGGTTCCCGGCCATGGCCTCGACAAAAGGGGCTCCGGCAAAGATAAAGAAAAAGCTGGGCAGAAAGGTGACATAGGTGGTGATCAGAGCGCCAAGAATCCCGGCCGTTAAAGGCGCGAGACCTTCCGGCAGGGTCCATCCCCCTACGAACCCCACAAATTGCGTCACCATGATAAGAGGCCCGGGGGTGGATTCTGCAAGGCCGAGGCCGATAAGCATCTGTTTGGCGGTGAGCCATCCACTGGAGACGGCCACATCCGTAATATAGCTCAGAACGGCATAGGCCCCGCCAAAGGTGACAAAGGCGGCTTTGCTGAAAAAGAGAGCAATCCGGGACAGGGTGCTGTCATAGCCAGCCCAGATCCATACCGCCCCCACCACAACGATCCACAAACCGAAAAAGACCAGGAAGATCCGGAAAACATGGGCCACAGAAGGCCTCCTTGCCTCTTGATCCGCTGCCGGTTCGGCAAGACATTCCCTTGTTTTTTCATCAAAAGCGCCTTTGCAGAAGACCTCCGGGACGAGGCGCTGCATGACCAGCCCGCCCAGGGCAGCCCCTGCGACGATATACGGGAAGGGCAGTTTAAAGAAAAATATGGCGGCAAAGGCGGCGGCGGCAAATCCATACAAAAACCGGTGGCGGAGGGCCTTTTTCCCGATGCGCAGCACAGCCTCCACCACCACGACCACCACCACGGGCTGGATACCGTAGAAGGCCGCCGCCACCGTTGGGATATGGATATGGGCCACGGCCAGCCAACTGAGCGCCAGCATGACGAATATGGAGGGGATGACAAAGAGGGCTCCGGCAGTGACCCCGCCCAGGGCGCCGTGCATTCGCCAGCCGATATAGGTGGCCAGTTGCTGGGCTTCGGGTCCGGGCAGCAGCATGCAGAAATTCAACGCCCGCAGAAACTGGTTTTCGCTGATCCAGTGTTTGCGTTCCACCACTTCCTGGTGCATGATGGCGATCTGGCCGGCCGGGCCGCCAAAACTGATAAATCCCAGCTTGGCCCAGAATTTCAAAGCCTCCTTAAAAGGGATGGTCGAGGTCTTCATTTTAATTTCTCCTTATGGGATGAGACATTGTCATATCACTGCCGAAAATTGCAAACCCAAGCGTTCCCATGACCCCGAAACCAAAGGCGGTGACGAGATTCGCCTCGGGGCTGATCTGCCACAGGAAGGCCCCGCCCAGGGCCGCCAGGGCCACCACCATATCCCGGATCAGGTAATACAGGCCGAACATCCCGGCCTTGCAGCCCTCCGGGGCCAGGTCCATGATCAGGGCCTTGCGGGTGGGCTCGCCGAATTCTTTCAACCCCCTCATGATAAAGGCCAGGATCAGCCATTCAAGGGACCGGCTGTAAAGAAGGACCAGGGGAAACAGGGTGAAAAACACAAAGGTCATCAGGACAAAGGGCTTTTTGGTGCTGCGGTCGGCCAGGTACGCCACCGGGATATAGACGAGCATGGCCACTCCCATCTCGAGGGTGGTCAGGAACCCGAACTCCAGGGCGGATACGGGCCGGGCAATGGTTTTCATGCACCAGACCACCACAAAGGCATAGGGAATCTGCTCACAGAAACGGATCAGGATATCGGTGGCCAGGAGCCGCTTCATGGCCGGATTCATCAACCGAAGCAATTTTAAAGGATTTTTTTCCGGGGTAAGTTCACAGGTATCGGTACCCTTTCCGGGCCTGTCTTCTTCAATCATCCACTGCTGGAGAAACAGGGCCAGAACCGCCATGACCAGGGCCGCCCCAAAGGCCAGGCGGATGCCGTTCTGCTCTCCCCAGATGCCGATAAACACCCCGCCGACGACAGGGCCCAGCGCCATGGGAATGCGGCGGGTCAAGGAGTGCACACTCACGCCCATGGTCCGTTTGTTCTGCGGCAAGACCCGGTAGATCAGGCTCATGGTGGCCGGTAGGGAGATGGCTGACCATGAAATGAACAGCACTGCCCCGATCAGCACGGCCTGCCAGGCCGGGATCAGGATCACCAGGGCGAACCCGGCCATGGCAATGAGATTGAACACCAGAAGGGAGCGCTTGGTGCCGATACGGTCGGACAGATAGCCGCCGGGAAACGCATACAGAGCCGACAGCAGATTGTCCATGGCCTGCAGGAGACCCACGGCCAGGAACCCACCGCCCAGGGCCAGGATATAGATGGGCAGAAACCGTTCCGCCATCCTTTCCCCCATACCCACCAGAATCACCATCGCCAGGAGACCCAGCGTGCTGCGCTGAAGTGCAAGAAAATCCGCCAGTCTTGAGATACGACTGGTCATCGTTACGGGATGGGTCATCCTTTTACCTTTCCGGAACCGGTTCCGTATCCATTCTGCACCAGGCATACAGGGAATCATAAACCTCGAACTGGCGCTTAATATTTTCATGGTCATCGGCAAAAAAACGCAGCCCATACCCCACGGCAATGGCCTCAAAGCCTGCTGCAAGCGGATCAGCCCCCAGATTGCCCGTATCTGCCGCATTAATCACCCTGGCCATGCGAAGAAGGGCCTTATCGGTGAGTTCATATTTTTTTATAATCACGTCAAAGGTGCAAAGATTATCCTGGTGATTCAATTCAGCACCGGTTGTATCAAAGGGAACGGCACCGGTTTCCCGGGCGGTTTTCAGGACATCAACCCTCGGGACAAACAAAAACTCGGCATCCGAGTCAATGAACCGTTTAATCAGCCAAGGGCAGGCTACTCTGTCCACATGGACATGGGATCTTGTTATCCATTTCATTGTTGTCTCCTCTATTCACATTTTTTAATCCTTATGCCTGTGAAAATAGGCATAGAGATTTTCGAACACGGCAAAGCCTTCCTTCATCCGCTGATGATCGTCGGGCTGGGCCGCCGTAAGGCCGGTCAAAAGCGCTTGAATCCCGTCGGTTTCCATGCGGCCGTATTCGCCATCCTTTAAATCAATATCGTGAACCACCTGGGCCATGAAAGCCAGGGCCTTGTCCTGAAGCTTCAATCTTTCGATCATGACCTCAAAGGTGCATTTATTGCCTTCATGGGTGAATTCTCCATCAAACATGTCAAAGCGCAGCTCTTCATTTTTTGAGGCATACCGGGGCTGGGACACGAATTTAAAAACGGCCTCTTCGTCGATAAACCGCCTGATCAGCCAGCCGCAGGCCATGCGGTCAACAAAGATATTTTTCCGGGTGACCCAGGTCCTGTTCTTAAGATTCTCCATTTCCCCTTTTTGCTCAAGCCTCACAGGCGCAGGGCCATGGAGATGGTACACCAGTTCCTTGAGAAGGATTTCCGCATTTCCCCGTTCCGGGGCCTGAAAAAAATCAATGGCGACGGTTTCCTCCAGGCGGGCCTTTAACCTGGACCATTGAACCGATTTTTTCGCCGCAAGGGCCTGCTCCCCTATGCCGGAAGACCAGATCGCCAGCAGGCTGTCGGCCTCTGCAATGATTTTTTCATAATCCGCCTTGCGTGCATTTTGAAACAGGGCTATGATCTGCTCATCATTCAATCCTTCCAGAAAATGCGCCTCGAAAATCGACCCGTCACCGCCGCCGGCCATGATTTCCTTCAGGGTCCAGCTCAAATCTTCCCTGGACTGGTCTGAAAAGGGCATGGCATACACCGATTGTTTAATGGCCACGGCCCCTATCTTCTGGAGCCGCCGCCAGATTTTGACCCGGAATGTATCGGGTTTGGGAGGAATCTGGTGGATCAGCACCAGCCATTTTACAGAATCCGGCAATAGCATTGATGTCTCCTTGTTCAGTTGTTTTAATTAAAATGCAACAACTGTTTCTATTTGTCAAGCGCGACAAAAGGAAGGCATCCTGTTTTTAAACGGAAGATTCAAAACGGCGCTGATTTCAAACGGCAGGGGGTGAGGGCTACAGCCAGTCTTTTTTCTTAAAAAAATAGAACATGATGCCGACCACACCTATGAACACGGCCCAGACGGCAAGATAGCCGTATCTCCACTCCAGCTCGGGCATGTATCGGAAATTCATGCCGTAAATCCCGGCGATAAAGGTCAATGGAATAAAAATGGTGGCGGTCATGGTGAGGGTCTTCATGATTTCATTGGTCCTGTTGTTCACATTGGCCAGAAAAGTTTCGTGAAGGCCTGAAATCAGTTCCCGGTAGATATCGATGGTTTCCTGGATTTGAAGCACATGGTCGTGGATATCCCTGAAAAAAATCAGATTGCCCTCGTCAATGAGACCGGCGTCGTTTTCCCGGAGCGTGTTGATGATTTCCCTGAGCGGGGCAACAGCCCTTCTCAGGATGATGAGGCTGCGCTTCATATCATTGATGGACTGGAAGGTTTGCCTGGACAGGGAAACGAGCAGCTCTTCATCCAGGGCCTCCATCTTTTCCTCAAAGGCTTCAAGAATGATAAAATAGCTGTCCACCACCGTATCCATGAGGGCATAGGCCAGGTAATCGGCCCCCTTTTTCCGGATGCGGCTTTTTTCATTCCTGATCCTGTCCATGAGGGGATCGAACAACTGGTTCTCCCTTTCCTGAAACGAAATAACAAAATCCCGGCCTAAAACAATGCTGAACTGCTCGGAAAAAATACCGCCGCCTTCCTTCCGGCCCAGCAGGTTAAAAACAAGGAAGATGCCGTCTTCCAGGGCTTCAACCTTGGGCCGGGTCCTCGTATGCAGGATGTCCTCCAGAATCATGGGATGAATCTTGAAGACCTCACCGATTTGTTCAATGACCCCGGTGTCGTGAAGGCCGTCAATATTGATCCAGGCGATACCGGGGGCCTCCTTCAAGGGAAGCAGTTCCGAAACGGAAGCCGCACGTTTCTCCCGAACCCGGTCCGGACCGTATTCCATCAGGGTGATCTTTGCCTTTTCCGCTTTTTTCTCGCCGATATGGACCAGGCTTCCGGGAGGAAGCCCTGCTTTTTCAGATGTTTTTCTCATTGGCATGTCACAGAGTCCGGATATTTTTGATTATTTTTGCTCATGAACTGATTCTTGATTGCCAATTCATGAACTCTAATCCTCATGGTATAACCTATCGAAATCGATTAATTTTGAGCGCCCCTCTTTAACAGCTTGTCTCCGATCCTTGACCTCATCCAGCCATATTTTCCGGATTTTATCTTCCTCGCAATCTATGCTGGCCATTATTAACTGGGCAAATTCAATCCTTTCATTCGGCGGCATTTTCATGGCTTCATCCAATAAATCCTGTATCATTATTTTTTATCCTCAGCTTTACGTTGATGTAGAATGTTTAAAATGATACTTGATAATTTTCCACGGGTCAAAAATCATATGCAAAGCATTTCAGATGATTCAGTGGGGTTTTATGCTTTCTGAACTCGAATACAGCCGAGCATGCTCTGTTATTGCAAAATCATCTGTCATACTTGATATATAATCGCAGATGACCCTTAACAGATTCCTTCTTACTGAATTATTCCTCGATGAATAATACATCTGATTTAACCAGGATCGCATCTCACCCACTGAAACTATGGCATGTACTTCTTTATCAGGATGACTATTAATAAAAAGCTGTTTTATCATATTATCAGGTAGTTGCTGGGGATTTGATAGATAGGCTTTTGCCAGTTGCCTAATAATGAAGCCAGCTTTACCATCCATTCGTTGAACTTCGTATGAATTCAAAATACTATTTTTCAATTTCTCTTGAAGTATCTTTTGATCCATTTCCAGTTTTTCAGGATATGCGATAATCTCCTTTATCAAAAGGGTACCATTCTCTGTTACAAATTCTGTCTGAGTATCCAGATTAGGATACATATCAATAAAGTCTTTATTTGAATTAATGGAAAAGGCTTTATAAAAGTCTCTTAAATTCGATCGGGAATGGCTGATCAGATTTCTGTTTAAGCAACCCACTATCAACTTTGAAGTTTTAGGAATGATAAATTCAGGCCCGTCCTTTATGAGCGAACTAAAGATTCTTAACTCCTGTTTGGTAAAATATGGTCGCATTAATTGATCTATCCAATCAAAGATATCATCAATGTTAATGACTTTTGCTGTTAAGCCATCTTCAATATCATGGTGCCTTTGGGCGATTTCATCTGCAAACTCGACAAGAAATCCCTCAAAACTCCAAGCTTCATGCCCGAACTCATCATTACCATTTTTGATTTTCCACAAATCATAATACTTATCATAAAAATGATTCATTAATGCATTTTTATTATTTCCATGTATGCAGGACTCACGAGATCTGTTTTGTGGAAAATTACAAATATATCCATCTTCGATTTCTTGTCTAAAACCGCATTTCGTCCAGGATCGTTTTGTATGATTCTGAATACCCCAGAGAGCGAAATTTGACAAATTCAATCCGGAAACTTCTTGATACAGAATATCCAAGTCAGCAGTTACCCTAACCCCCTGGAGATTGTGCTTAAACCCCATTTCTTCAATACCTAAATCAGGAGACAGACCACCTAATCTATCACAATTCGTAGCAATCCGGTTCAAAATTCTTTCTCCTGTATGCCCAAATGGTGTATGCCCGATATCATGCCCCAATGCAATTGCCTCTGTGAGATCTCTATCCAAACCAAGAGCTTGGGCTGAAATAGTTGAAATCTGAGCGACCTCCAAGGAATGAGTTAAACGGGTTCGAACACTGTCATCAGATGCTGGCAAAAAAATCTGCGTTTTCCTACTCAATCTTCTGTATGGTTTTGAGTATAGGATTCGATCCCTATCACGCATGAATTCATTCCGATATGGTCCTGTAGCATAATCTTTCCCTGCTCTTACAACGTATCTCAAAGGTGCTTTCCCTATCGCTTTCTTCATAGTTGCCTCGTGATAGTTTTATATGTTTCCATCTGCATTAAATCGATCGGTTTCAGTAGTCCAGAATGATACTTGAATAAGCCATCCACGTCCCATTTTATGAACTAATTTGAGATAAATTTTAGCGATATTTATATCTCCGAAAATATTGAAAAGAATTCTTTTGTGTATAAAATCAAAGTCTCTATTAAAAGACAAGCAATATTTCAGAAGCATATAATATAATGATTTGTCCATAAGGAGCTATTTCTATCAAACTCCAAAATCAAAGATACTTGTAACCAAAATCAACCCTTCCGGCGATCCACCATCCAAAACGGATATGTAACTCTGGCCCGGATTTTCTTTGCCGGGGGATTGCCGCAGCCGGTTGATTTATGGCCTTTCAGGTGATATTCTCAGGAAAAATTTCAACCGGGCGGGCGCAATATTCGGCCCTGCCGGTTTCAACCCTGTTGAAGGCAAAAGAGAAAATGGCTGCGGATATCAAAACACTGCTGAGCACTGAATATACTCTTTCCGGCGAGATTTCCCGGCTGGCCGGGGAAAACGAAAACTATCGGATTCAAATACCGGACGGGGCCTCCTTTGTCCTGAAACTGGCCGGTGAGGACAGTCCTCCCGGAATCCTGGAAATGGAGCATCTTGCCGTGGAAAGCCTTGTCCGGGCAGGGCTGGGCGTCGCCCTGCCCCGGGTGATCCCCACCCGGACCGGGTCTGTGGAGGCCTGTGCTTTGACCGGGGACCGGGAAAAAATCCGGGGCCGCCTTCTTGCCTTTGTTCCGGGAGAGGCCTGGTGCAACTCCCTTCCCGCAGGCACGGAAAGGCTCGAAGACCTTGGAAGCCTCATGGCGCGGATGCACCTGGCCCTGGCCGGGGTGGTTCATCCGGATGCAAAAAGAACCCATGCCTGGGATCTTGCCAAGGCAGACCAGCACCGCCCGGCGATCTCCGTCATCCAGGACCCGGAAAAGCGGCGGATTCTGGAATGGGTCTTCCATCTCTATGGGGCAATCGCCCTACCCCTGCTGGACCGGCTGCCCAGGTCCCTGATCCACGGGGATCTCAATGACGACAATATCCTGGTCCTGGACGGCCGCATCTCGGGGGTCCTGGATTTCGGGGACTGCCTTGAAAATCCGGTGGTCTGTGATCTGGCCATTGCCCTGGCCTACCACACCCTGGATGAAGAAGATCCCCTGGAAGCCGGGGCCGCCGTCATCGGGGCCTACCACGGCATCCGCCCCCTGTCCCCGGATGAGATGGCGGTTCTTTTTCCTTTGATCTGCGCCAGGCTGGCCGTGTCCGTCATCATTTCCGCAAAAAGAAGGGCCCTGGACCCGGACCGGGAGGCCTGGTTTGTTTCCGAGGAGCGGGCCTGGCAAAAACTGGAGGCCTTTTCGGCCATGGGCCCGGCCCAGGCCGCCATTCTTCTGGCAAGCCGGACGGATCTGAGGCCCTATGAAAATCGGGGGACCTCGCCGGACCAGTTGATCAAAAACCGGCGGAGGGTCATGGCCCCCTCCCTGTCCCTGTCCTATGAGCAACCCCTGAAATTTCTGTACGGAAGGGGCCAGTACCTGTTTGATTACAATGGCCGGCCCTTTCTGGATCTGTATAATAATGTCTGCCATGTGGGCCACTGCCATCCCAGGGTGGTGGAGGCGGGGCAGAAACAGATGGCCCGGCTCAATACCAATACCCGCTATCTCTACGACGGCCTGACCGAGTATGCGGAAAGGCTCTGCGCCACCCTGCCCAAGGAGCTGGACACCTGCTTTTTTGTCAACTCGGGCAGCGAGGCCAATGAACTGGCCCTGCGAATCGCCCGGACCTGCACCGGCCAAAGGGATATGCTGGTGGTGGACAATGCCTACCACGGCCACACCAGTTCCATGATCGACCTGAGTCCCTATAAATTCATGGGCAGGGGCGGCCGGGGCGAACCCGAGCCCTGGGTCCATGTGGTTCCCCTGGCCGACGGGTACCGGGGCCGGTTCAAGGGCCAGGGACGGGATGCGGGCAGGGCCTACGGGGACGAGATCGAAACCCTCATCGACGGCCTGGACAGGCCCATTGCGGGATTTATCACCGAATCCCTCCTGTCCTGCGGCGGCCAGGTAATCCCGCCCCAGGGATATTTTGAAACGGCCTTTTTCCATGTGAGAAATGCGGGAGGGCTCTGCATTGTCGATGAGGTCCAGACCGGTTTCGGCCGGGTGGGCTCCCGGTTCTGGGCCTTTGAGCTTCAAGGGGTCATCCCGGATATGGTGGTCATGGGAAAACCCATGGGAAACGGGCACCCCATGGGGGCCGTGATCACCCGGCGGGAGATTGCCGAACTCTTTGCCAACGGCATGGAATTTTTTTCCACCTTTGGCGGCAACCCGGTGTCCTGCGCCGTGGGCCTGGCGGTTCTGGATGTGATGGAAGAGGAAGGCCTTCAGGAACATGCCCGTGAAACAGGAAAAAGGCTGCTGGCCGGGCTTGATGCGCTCAAGGACCGGCATGAGATCATGGGGGATGTCCGGGGGGTGGGGCTTTTTATCGGGATCGAGCTGGTTCTGGACCGGGACACCCGGGCCCCGGCCCACCGGGACGCCCGTGAGCTGGTGAACCGGCTCAAAGACCGGGGGATCCTCCTGGGCACCGACGGGCCCTTTAACAATGTGGTCAAAATCAAACCCCCCATGGTGATCACCCGGGAGGATGCGGATATGTTCATCCGGATCCTGGACGATTGCCTGACCGATATGGAGGCTTCAGGATAAAAAAGCGCCCCCTTTTGGGCCGCAAAATTAAAGCTTGCCCTCCAAAACAGCGATAATTGTATCAGGAGCTGAAACAAACCCCTTAATTATTGGACGGCAGCATGGATGACGTATCCAAAATAGATCAGGGAGAAGGCGTTCTCGCGGATAAAACCGCCATCCCGACCTATGACCTGAGACGGCACAAGAAAAAAAAGCATTTCCGGGAAGCCAAGGAACATCTGGACGAGCTGACCAAAATCGTGGATGAGGTCCACCAGGAGCTTCAGGCCAAGGATTCCCCCTTCAGGCTCTGTGTCTACCAGGAAGGGGAGGATGTGTTTATTGACATTGTCACCCTGGACGATTATGGTAAGGTCAGCCGGATTTTCAAGCATGATATTTCCCATGCCGAACTGGAAGATCTGGTCCAGCATCTGAAAAGCGGCCGGGGACTCATTCTGGATGCAGATGCCTGAGACGCCCCCGGCAACGGAACCCCAAAACCGAGAGATAAGGAGACCCATCCAAAATGCAGGAAAAAGCCTTTCAGGATTTCTACCCCGATGAATTCAGCCATTGTTACGGTTGCGGCAGGCTCAATGAACACGGACATAAAATCAAAAGCGTCTGGGACGGGGAGGAAAGCGTGGCGTTCTTTACCCCCGACGGCCGCTACATGGCCCTTCCGGGTTTTGTCTACGGTGGCCTCATCGCTTCCCTGGTGGACTGCCATTCCACCGGAACGGCGGCGGCCGCAGCCTACCGGAAAGAGGGGCGGCCCATGGATTCGGAACCGGCCCTCAGATTTGTCACCGCCTCCCTGAAGGTGGATTTTCTGGCGCCCACCCCCATGGGCAAGGAGCTTGAACTCCGTGGCCGGGTCGTGGAGATCAAAGAGAAAAAGGTCGTAGTGGAATCCAGGGTCCTGGCCGGGGAAACCCTCTGCGCCAAAGGAACCGTGGTGGCGGTCCGGATGCCGCCCGGCATGATGCCCAAATAAACCCGCATTGAATTGATCATCAGGGAGAATGAAATGAAAAAAAATGTCATTTTTGCATTCAGGGGAGACCCCCTGTGCTTTGTCCATGTCCTTCTCAACGGCATCGACCTTCACGAGCGGGGCCGGGAAGGGCTCATTGTCATTGAAGGGGATGCGGTGACGCTGATCCCGAAGATGGCCGCGCCGGATCATTTTCTCCATGGCCTTTATGAAAAGGCAAAGACCCTGGGCATCCTGCACGGCGCCTGTCGGGCCTGCTCGCTGAAACTCAAGGTGGACAAGGACATTGAAAAGGAAAACATCCCCCTCATCGGCGACATGTCGGGCCATCCGTCCATGGGCGGCTTCATGGAAAAAGGCTATGAGGTGATCACCTTCTGATCCTTTCCCCGCAGCTTGCTGCGGGGAATCTTATCTCCCGGTCAGGGGCCGGCCCAGGCTGTAGATGTCCCCGGCGCTGTCAAAGGGGAGGGCATTTTCGAGGCTCTTGATCCGGTCAAACTCGTCTCTGACCTCTTCGGCCGGGATGTCCCGCACAGTATCCCCGATGCAGACGCCCCTGCCGGAAACCACGGCCGACCGGGCAAACCAGCCCGCACTCATGGTAAAAATCATGCCGGAATCCGTATTTTCCTCGGAACAGAGGAAGGTGACCAGAGGGGTGTTGAAACCGGGTTTGATCCGCCGGATCACCTCTTCCGGGAAGACGCCCCGGGTCATGGCGGTGGCGGCGTTGGGCGCCACGGCATTGACCTTGATATTGTATTTTGCCGTTTCCAGCTTCAAGGAATTCATGAGGCCGATGACCCCCATTTTAGCCGCCCCGTAATTGGCCTGGCCAAAGGCGCCGTAGAGGCCCGAGGAGGATACCGTGAACACGATGCGGCCGTATCGGTTGTCCTTCATGATCTTTACGGCGGGCTGGGTCACGCAGAAGGCCCCCTTCAAATGGACGGCAATGACCTCGTCCCATTCCTGTTCCGTCATTTTCATAAAGGTCCGGTCCCTCAGTATCCCGGCATTGTTGATGAGGATGTCCACCCGGCCGAAATGGTCCAGGGCCGTTTCCATAATCTTTTGGCCCCCGGCCATGGTGGCGACGGAATCCAGGCTGGCGGCGGCCCGGCCCCCGGCGCTGATAATCTCCTCCGCGACTTTTTGGGCCGTGCTTTTTCCCTCGGCATCCCGGCCGATATCATTGACCACGACTCCGGCCCCTCTTTTGGCCAAATCCAGGGCATAATCCCGGCCGATCCCCTCCCCTGCGCCCGTCACAACAGCCACCCGGTTTTCAAATCCGATCTTGCTCATTCACATCCTCCGGCAGTTTATTTCTTTATTAAAAAAGTGTATATCAAGCTTTAATTCTGAATTCTGTTTTATTCAACCTTAATTTTGGAGGCGGCTATGAAATGCCATGAAGTGGGATATAAAATTTTCGGGGATGATATGCAGACCGTGGAGGTGGAACTTGATCCGGGCGAAACCGTGATTGCCGAAGCCGGGGCCATGAACTGGATGGAAGACGGGATATCCTTTGAAGCCAAGATGGGGGACGGGTCCGAGCCGGACCGGGGGTTCATGGGAAAGCTCTTTGAGGCAGGCAAACGGGCCGTCACAGGGGAATCCCTGTTCATGACCCATTTCACCAACCAGGGCCGGGAGAAAAAACGGGTGGCCTTCAGCGCCCCCTATCCGGGAAAAATCATCCCCGTGGACATGTCAAAGGCGGGGGGTGAACTCATCTGCCAGAAAGACGCCTTTTTGTGCGCCGCCCTGGGAACCAAGGTCACCATTGCCTTTACCCGGAAACTGGGGGCCGGGTTTTTCGGAGGCGAGGGCTTTATCCTCCAGCGTCTCCTGGGGGACGGGATGGCCTTTGTCCACGCCGGCGGCACCATTGTCGAAAAACAGCTCCAGGGCGAAACCCTTCGCGTGGACACCGGCTGCATCGTGAGGTTCAGCCCCGGCATCAGCTATGATATAGAACGGGCGGGCAATCTCAAATCCATGTTCTTCGGCGGGGAAGGCATTTTCCTGGCCACCCTGAGCGGCCACGGCACGGTGTATCTCCAGAGCCTGCCCTTTTCAAGGCTGGCGGACCGGGTCCTCCAGCACGCCCCCTCGGCCGGCGGCAGCAGCAAAGGGGAAGGCTCGGTCCTGGGCAGCATCGGCCGCATGCTGGACGGGAAATAGAAACCACCCAAAAAACAGCCTGAACCGGAGACCGCAAAGCCGGTTCAGGCATTTTTCCTATAGCTTATAGCCGATCATTCTTAAAAAGCCTTTCCGCTTTTGAATATCCTCTTCGGTTTCCACGCCCTTGGATGAATACCCGTCAATGACGCCCATAATCCCCCGGCCCTGACCGGTTTCCGCCAGGATGACCTGAACCGGGTTGGCCGTGGCGCAGTGGATCCGGGCCACCTCAGGCACATTCTTGATGGTGTTCAGGACATTGACGGGGAACATGTCTTTCATGAACACGATAAAGGTATGGCCGGCCGAAAGGGCCAGGGCGTTTTTCTTTGCCAGCTCCACCAGGGCCTCATCGGTGCCGCCGTACCGGACCAGGCAATCTCCCGAAGCTTCGCAGAAGGCCAGCCCGAATTGGGCCCGAGGCACGGTGCCGACAATGGCCTCATGGATGTCTTCCACGGTTTTGATAAAATGGGAATGGCCCAGGATAAAATTTAATTCCTCCGGGTTTTCTATGCTGACGGTTTTAAGTTCCATATTGACCTCCGATTCTGTTAAAAAAACTCACGATCTTTGACTGACCCCAGTTTAACCATAATTCCATTCTGAAAACAACCGGAAAGCAAAGGCAGATCTCTTCCTGAAAATTTTCACAGGATGGCACCCTTTGAAAAATAATCCTTGCAAAAATTCAGGCATTCCTGTAATGTGCCTAATTTTGATCTCATGGCCGGATGCTGTCCCGGCCTTTTGTTTTATTTAAGGAATCCCCATGCCCCATAAAAATTTGCCTGTTCCCCGGTTTGACGAAATGAACCTCAGCCTTCCTGTATTCTCCGTATTACAGGATATCGGCTATGACACCCCGACCCCCATCCAGGCCCTGACCATTCCCCATCTGATTCAAAAAAAAGATGTACTGGGCCAGGCCAGGACCGGAACCGGTAAAACAGCCGCCTTTGCCCTGCCCCTCCTGTCCGGGATTGATCTTGACATTAGACGGCCCCAGGTGCTGGTCCTGACCCCTACCCGGGAGCTGGCCATCCAGGTGGGAGAATCCTTTAAGACCTATGGGGCGAAATTAAAAGGGCTCAATGTCCTGGCCGTTTACGGAGGACAGGGGTATGGAATCCAACTGAACCAGCTTAAAAAAGGCGTCCATGTTCTTGTGGGAACGCCGGGCAGACTCATGGACCATATGCGTAAAAAAACCGTTTCCTTTGCCGACCTTTCCTGCGTGGTCCTGGATGAGGCCGATGAAATGCTTCACATGGGGTTTATTGATGATGTGGAATGGATCCTGGACAGGGTCCCGGACGATGCCCAGACCGCTCTTTTTTCAGCCACCATGCCCAAACCCATCCGGAAAATCGCCCAGAAATATCTGAATTCCCCGGAAGAAATTCTTGTGGAAGCGGAATCAAAGGAATTGAGCACCATCAAGCAGCAATACCTTATGGTCAAGGGCGTTAAAAAAGCGGATGCCCTGGTCCGGATTCTAGAGGCCATCACCTATGACGGGGTCATTGTGTTTGCCAAAACCAAAACCGCCACCCTGGAGGTCAATAAAATCCTGGAAGACAAGGGATTCAAGACGGAGGCCCTGAACGGCGACATTGCCCAGAATCTCCGGGAAAGAACCATCAACCGGCTGAAAAGCGGCCATATCGACATCCTGGTGGCCACGGATGTGGCAGCCCGGGGCCTTGATGTGGACCGGATCTCCCATGTCATCAATTATGACATGCCCCCCAAGGTAGACCCCTATGTTCACCGGATCGGCAGAACCGGCCGGGCCGGACGGGAAGGAGAGGCCATCCTGTTTGTCAACACAAATGAACGCTGGATGCTCAATGTGATTGAAAAGGCCACCCGGCAGAAAATTGAGGAATTTTCCCTTCCTTCCAACCGGATCATTAATGAGAAGAGAATCGAAAATTTCAAAAAAGAACTTACCAAAATAATGAGTTCGGAAGATCTGGGGGTTTTTCAGGAAATCATTGAAGCCTATGCCCTGGAGCAGGATATCCCGGTCACCCGGGTGGCGGCTGCCCTGGCCAAACAGGCCCATGGGAACACCCCTTTTCTGCTGCCCCTGGAAAAAGAAAAAAGATCTGAACAGGAAAGACCTGAACGGATAAAACCCGAACGGGCAAAAAAATCAGCTCCTTTAAAAAAACCCGCTGCTCCGGTAAAGGCAACCTATACTCCGGCAAAGGAAAAGCTCACTCCTCCGCCCGAAAAGGGTATGGAGCGCTACAGAATAGAAGTGGGCCTGCGCCATGGGGTCAAACCCGGAAATATCGTGGGCGCCATATCCAATGAGGCCGGCCTTGAAAGCAGATTTATCAAAAATATTGATATCAACCAGGATTTTTCTCTTGTGGATCTCCCGTTCGGCATGCCCAAAGAGATCTTTACCCTTTTGAAAAAGACCTGGGTCCTGTCAAAGCCCATGTCCATTTCAAAATGTGCATAAACGAAAAGGCGAACAGAATCTCGGTTTTTGACACGGGGAAAGTTTTCTTCTCCGTGTCTATCCATCTTTTTCCGAATGCGTTACGATATAAATAATTTTTTCAGTAACATAATTATTCTGAGAAACCAGGTTGATTTTTTCCAGGATTTTTTCTTTTCCATGTTTCCGGGCCAGGACACCGAACACCTCGTCCAGAAAATCCCAGGGATACCCGAGTACACCGTCTAGTTCGATATTGATCCTGTCATAGATATCGATGGCGCCTTCCAGGAATCGCATCCTGAAATCCTCACCTGAAAATTCGGCTATTTTTTTCTCTCTGCCGCCGACATACCGGTTAAAATCATTTTTTATATTTATCGTAAGTTCTTTCATTATTCCTTTTTTTTCGGATAGTGATTTTAAGGGACAGGGCCTTTGACCGGAAAGGCAAAAAGGTTCCTGGGTTATGCACAGGCTGCCGATTTTTCCGGCAATGCCCCTGCAAAAGACGGTTTTTGATTTTCAAGATGAAGTTCATACAAAGGGATGGGCGTCAGATGAAAGCGTTCCTTCCAGTTAAAATCCCCGCAGAGAAAATCAACGAGTTCTAGTCTTTGACTGCAGGACCACTCCATGTGATGGAGATTGATGAGTTTGGCAACTCCGGGAAATTCCCGGCTGGTTCCCCCGGCCAGAAGCGTATAGGATTTCTGCCAGAGGGCGCCCATATCAATGGCTGCAACGGCGCCGTCGATGAGGACCGTTGTAATCCGGAGCATCCCGAATTTTTCAAGAAACTCTGCCAGCTTTAAAAAAGAATGATGGAACCGCGAATCACTGAAAAATGAATTTTCACCAAAACAGTCCCTGTTCATTTGAAGCATGATCTCCATGTCTTCAAACCGGTCGAACCTGAAACGGATGTCTTTTTCTTCGAATTTCCTGAGGTCTGCCCTGAGCTTTTTCCTGAATTTGCCTGTAAAAGACTGCTGGTAGTTTTCAAAGGAATAGCCATACTGTCCGGGCAGGAAAATATAGCCCATCTCATCGGTCCGGATCAGGTCCGATACCCCCTTCAACGGATTTTCATTGAGGTATCGAAGATGAAGAGGGCCTGGAACGGAATCGATGAGCCTATCAAAAATTTCCGGGGTCCCGGCGATGATCCTGTTCTGCTCCAGCCAGGTTTTTCCGCGCCAGGTTTCTCCGGGGAACTGCACGTATTTTTGTTCTTCTTCATTCCAGCACAATGCCAGAAATCCCACTGCCTTATTATTGTCCTCGACCACATGAAAGCTTAAGGGCCTGGAATATGAATCATGAAAACAGGAACGGACCTGCCAGAGATCAAAAAATCCTTTGACCGGCCACAATTTTTTCCATATGAATTTACATTCGTCAGGGTCTTCGTATATTGTGGTCTTCATAAAAACACCTAGTGCCTGAAGGTTAGTTTAATGGAACACGCTGTTCATGTATTGCCCGACATAAGCATAACCTGTGCCATTTTTAAGACCCTATCAAAATAATAAATAATTTCTGTATAATCAATATGTTAGGCCTTATGAAGATTTTTAACACGGCAAAAATTATCGCAATATTTTACTGATCTCCGATAAAACGGTATTTTTAATCCGAATTATCCCGTATTCCGCGGAAAGATTCTAAAATTCAATGGGTTTATGAAGGGAAACCCTCATTTTTTGCTTGGCCTGCTCCCGATTTTAGCGTATACATGGACTGTCCGGCAATTGAATTTATGGTAAATCATTACCGATAGAGGAATAAAACCATGCTCATCAGGCTCGTCTGTGCCGTTAAAGACAAAAAACTCCATGCAGATCTTGAAAAACGGCTCTCCGCCTTTGATGTTCAACTAAAAATGTGCGGCCGGCAGAAAGCCCCCTGGCAGGATCTGGTCAGAAGTTGCGGCGATGTTTTCGTGGTCAGCAAGGGTCTGATTCCCAAGCCCATTGAATCCAGCGTGGGCATGCTCAACAACCTGCCGGAGAAACCCACCACCATTATTCTCCATGACCGGGAATCTTCCGAGGAGCATGCCAATCTTCTGGCCTCGGGCGCCGATGTGGTTCTATACACCGGAATTTCCATGGACAGCCTGGTGGAAGCCATTGAAAGCACCATCGAGTCCAGGCGGCAATTGAATTTTGTGGACCGGTTTGACCAGCGGGGCAGGATCAAACCCAAAATCAGCGATTTTATTTCAAACAGCGAGGACATGCAGCTTTTCCTGGATGAGGTCCAGCAGGTGGTGTCAACGGATTCCACCCTTCTGCTGCTGGGGGAGACCGGCGTCGGCAAAGAACATCTTTCCAAAGCCATCCATGCGGAAAGCCACCGCTCAAAAGGCCCTTTCATCGCCATCAATATGGCGGCCATTCCCGAACCCCTCATGGAAAGCGAACTCTTCGGCCATGAGCAGGGCGCGTTTACAGGAGCCGTCCGTTCCCGCCGGGGGGCCTTTGAACTGGCCCACGGGGGGACCATTTTCCTGGATGAAATCGGCGAGATGCCCATGCACATGCAGTCCAAGCTTCTCCGGGTGCTTCAGGACTTTGAATTCACGCCCGTGGGCGGGGAAACTTCCATCTGGGTGGATGTCCGGGTGATTGCCGCCACCAACAAAGACCTGGAAGAAGAAATCTCAAAGGGCCGTTTCCGCCAGGACCTCTATTACCGGCTGGGCGTCATCACCCTGACCCTGCCGCCCTTAAGAAAACGCAAGGAAGATATTCCGGCCATGGCCAACCATTTTTTAAATGTGTACAGCAAAAAATTAGGCCGGGAAATCAACCGGTTCTCCCCGGAAGCCGTTGAAACCCTTTGCGCCTACAGTTGGCCGGGGAATATCCGGGAGCTGATCAATGTGATTGAAAGGGCCATTATTCTGTGCAAATCCGATACCATTTCCCCCATTGATCTTCCCAGCACCTTCCAGACCGGCCCCTCGGCATCGTCCGGCCTGCTGGAAAGCAAAGACCTGGAAATGAATGCCTGGAAAACCAAAACCCTTGCCGAAGTCAGGGATCTGGTGCTGAACCGGATCGAAAAAAAATATCTTGAAATGATACTTGAAAAAACCGAAGGGAAAATAGGGGATGCTGCTAAAATAGCCGGTATTCATCCCAGAGGGCTATATGGAAAAATGAAAAAACTGGGATTGGATAAAGCAAGCTACAAACCCCGGAACACTTAGGTCAAGCTGCCTCTTATGCCCTTATGATGGCGCTCTTTGGGGCTGGATTTCTCTGTCAGGAAAGGATGCCCTCCATTTTCTCTTCCCTTTCCTTGCATTCAATGCACTTTGATGTCACGGGCCTTGCCAGGAGCCGTTTAATCGAGATATGATTCCCGCAAACCTCGCAAATGCCATAAGTTCCATCCTCGATTCTTTCCAGGGCGGATTTTATCTTCCGGATCAGACGGCTTTCACGGCTTCTTAACCTCAAGGTCACGGCCCAGTTCATTTGAATGGCAGACTCGGCCAGGGCTTCAATTTCTCTGTCCTGCTCCAGCATCAACTCTGAAACCGTTTGCCCGGATTGAGTTTCAAGTTCATCCATAAGGTCAGTCAGGATTTTTCTGAACTGTTCAAGCTCTTTTTCATCCATATACGATTCCTTTCAAATAAAAACGGCCTTCTGTCGGAATAAATTTTCCCAAGCAGGCAATCTCTGCTGATTTATCGTTTTTTCCTGCCATAACCCGGAAAAGATGACACAGGATGTCCTGTTTTATAAATTCATTTGTCCGCATTATCCACAAAGCAATAAAAATGCCAGGTCTTTTTTTTCAGTATATCCCGGACCCAGGGGCTTTGCCGGTTATGGTTGAAAACAATATCTGCCATGGGTTCAAACGCTCTGGCTCATGATTTGCATCATTTATCCCCAGGGATAAACTTATGAGCAAAGCGCAGACTGTCATTAATGGGATTATTATTCCTTCAGAATGGAATGAAAAAGGGGAAATTCAGAACATTGCCATTGTCACTTTTGATGAGGACACATTTCTGATTGCCGACAATAATCATGCAAGAACCCTGATGAATTCCCTGAGGAAAACCGTAACCCTCTCAGGAAAGGTATCCATGAAGGGGATCCAAAAGGAAATCCGTATTTCTAAATTTCAGATCCATGAACCCTAATTCATCAGATACCCTTTTTAACCAGTATTCGTCTAATCAGGAGGAGCTAAGATGTCAAAAGAAAGAAACACCAAAAAAGATGAAAAAAAGAAACCCGCAAAAACCTTGAAAGAGAAAAAAAAGGATAAGCTTGAAAAGAAAAAAGAAAAAACCGGTCTTATAAACTAATCTCAATACCCATCCTTTGTGCTCCCTTTTAAAAAGGGGGCACATTTCATACCTAAGAAAAATTGATCCCATGCTCCCCCGCCGGATTGCAGTTCCAGGACCTTTGTCCATGCAAATGTGCCGCCCCTGACCAGAGAATATTCAAGGTGGTTTATATTGACACCTTAGCCTGTTGCTGATACTAGTAGCCATAATTTCAGCCTGATTCCCGTTATTCTGAGAAGGCTTAACAAAGGCTTTTGAACTGTTGCCATGAGAGACATTCTGGTTCTATCCAACCGGGCAAATGATTTTGATCTGATTTCCCAGGTGGTTTCCAAAACCCGCAAGATAAAATATGCAAAAGACATCGAGATTGCCGCTGTATTGCACCAGAAATTCCCCTTTGACCTGATCATTGCAGATCTCGAACTGCTGGAACAAACCCAGGGAATCAGTGCGGCCGACTTTCTGAAAAACCCTTTTACAAAAATCAATTCCTTTGTCCAGTTTGTCATCCTCTGCCCCAAAGAAGAGGTTGAAAAGGCTGTAAAAGCTGTAAATGAAGGGGCCGCCGGGTATCTTACCTATCCCATTGAAGAAAATGAGGTCCGGCTCCTGTTGGATTCACTGGACAGGAGCCTTGTAAGGGATTTTGAACTGGATTATTTAAGGGACCATTTCTGGAAAACGGAATGGCTTGAAATCATCCGGTCCAAAAACCCGAGGATGAAAAAAATCTATGAGAGCATCCGGTCGGTCTCCCCGACCATTGCCACCGTTCTTTTGCTCGGGGATACGGGGACCGGAAAGGGGATGCTGGCAAGGCTGGTTCACTGGCACAGCCAGCGGTCTGAAGAACCCTTTATTGTCGTCCATTGCGGGGCCATACCCGACACCCTGATTGAAAGCGAACTCTTCGGCCATGAAAAAGGGGCGTTTACAGGGGCTGACCGGCGCAAACCCGGAAAATTTGAAATGGCCAGGGGGGGCACTATTTTTCTGGATGAAATCGGCACCATAACTGCCTCGGCCCAGATCAAACTGCTCCAGATCCTCCAGGACGGAACCTTTTCCCGGCTCGGGGGCACAACCCTCATGAATTCGGATGTCAGAATCATCGCCGCCACCAATGCAGACCTGGCCGGCCTGGTGCAGGCCGGCAGCTTCCGTAAGGACTTGTATTACCGGCTCAATATCTTTCCCATCGAGATCCCCCTGCTTAAAGAGCGCCTGGAAGACCTGCCCAACCTGACGGATATTTTCTTAAAAAAACTCAATGCAAAATACGGAAAGGGCATTACCGGCCTTCATCCTTCAGTGATTGAAGGCTTTCAGCAATATGAATGGCCCGGCAATATCCGGGAACTTGAAAATATCCTGGAACGGGCCTATATCCTTGAAACCGCTTCCATATTGTCAGCCCAGAATTTCCCCCCGGAAATGGTCAAACAAAGCGAGACCTATGCCCTGTCCGAAAAAAATCCCTCCTCCCTGGCCCGGGCCCGGCAGATCGCCGTGGAAGCCTTTGAAAAATCCTATCTGACGGCGCTCCTGGGTCAGACAAAGGGGAAAATCAACCTGGCGGCCCAGAAGGCCGACATCACCACCCGCCAGTTAAACCGCCTGATTTCCCGGTATGGGCTGAACAAGAAGAATTTCAAACGGTAAAAAGACATCTTATGTCCTTTTGTTCCCATCCTTATTATAAAATCGGACCCGGTCTGTCTTGTCAAAATAGTGAAAACCGCTTTCCCTTCTTGGGTTAGGACCGTTTCCATCCAAGATGGAAACGGTCCTGCAACAGGTTAACCCACAGGTGACGGCTCTCGTTTATCCGAAGAGCTGAACTCCACAAGGCCCTTGATCTCATCCTCAGGATCAAGGTGGTTGAGTTTGACCATTTCAAAGCCGTCTATCTCAATACATACCGTACCGGCTTTATCCGCGAGGGTCAGGTGATAGGTATTGGTTTCCTCACCTGAAGCCGATTTTCGGGTGATACAAAAATAAGGCCTATGCTTTTCAACATCCTTATAAAATTTCAGGGAGTTAATTTTAAAGGGCAGAACCGTTCTGGATGTTGTAAAGAATTCCAAAAGCCCGCCGGTCTGGAACATGGCGTCAATCAGAACGGGAGCCGCCACAAAATCAGGACGTGTTACGCCTTTGAAAAATTCTTTTTGGCTCCTGTCTTCCACGGTGGTGATAAGGGTTTCTCCATCAAAGGAATGGATGTCCCGGATGGTCCCGAAAAGACCGGACATGAACAACCGCCGGGGATGATAGACCAGGGTTTCCACATCCCCTTCAAAGGAAACCGGGCTAAAGGTCGGCAGCTTGATTTTTTTGGATTTCAAGGGCTTGTCCTCAAACCGGTAGCAGCCTTCATAATGAAGTTTCGGTTCTCCCGTGACAAGGCCCTGCGGATTCCTGAAAAGCGAGGTGATCCGGCACTTCAGAAGCCCGTCGGCCTGTTTTTCCCCGGAAATGAGCAGTTCCTTGGGCCGTCCCTTGAGCAGCTTGATCGCATAGGGAATCTGGAAACCAGTCAATTCCACAAAATGCCTCTTATCCCCGGACAAGGATTTTGCCGCCTCTGCCATGGTTTCTATCCCTGTGGACCCGAGGAAAAGGGGTACATCGCCCATGGTATGGTCGTGAAGGAAAACATCCCTTCCAAGATCCAGAACCCTGGAATAGGTGATGGCGGAAGCGGTTCTTTCCACGGGGGTATCCAGGAACGGGAATTCAGCATGTTGCGGATCACCCAGAAGGCCGTCCCTGTCAAAGGAATAATCCAGGCCGGAAAATACCATCTCAGATTCCGTTCTATCCAGAAGATCCGCCATGAAGAATTTGACGCCCTGGTCCATGGGCAGAAACTGGATTCCCCTTTCTTCCAGCACGGCTTTAACCGTGGGGTTGGTGGCCATGCCCACCCCGCCCCAGGCCGTCCAGGCATAGACCTTGTAAGTCCTGTCCGGATGGCGCTGTTTCTGACGGAACAGGGTCTTTCCAAGATAGTCATTGGCTGCCGTATAATCCACCTGGCCTTCATTGCCGAACCTTGCCGTAACCGATGAAAAGGTAAAGAAATATTTATACTCCCGGTCTTTAAAGGCAGCCAGAAGGTTTCTCATGCCCTTGACCTTTACATCCACCACCAGTTCAAAGGACCAGAGTTCCTTTTTGGCAATGAACTGGCTCATCTCCATGCCTGCGGCATGAAAAACCCCGTCAATCCGGTCATATTTGTCCACAGCCGCCTTTACCGCATCGGCCTGGGTCACATCCACACAATGGTAATCCACCCTGACCCCTTGGGATTTCAGGAAATCGATATTGTCTATGGACTGACGAACCCGCAGGAGGCGATCCAGGGCCCGCTTGATGTCAACAGGCTTGACCCCGGGCATATCCTCCCGGAGTCTGGCCATGAGATCGGCCCCGGTGGAGGCTTTATCCAGGTATTTGGGATCGGTGCTGTAGATATCGTTGATATCCAGGATGATGAGGTTGACCTTATATTTTTCAACCACTCGTTTAAGGATCTCATAGGTGATCCCGCCGGCGCCGCCCGTAACCAGCAAGGTGTCGTTATCCGAAATAATTCTTTGTGTTTTGTCGGCAATAGAGGGCTTCATGGAAAGGACATACCGCTTTTTATTCCCATATCCCACCTCTACCCCTGTGTCACCGGACAGAAGCTCATTGATGAAAAGATCAGCGAGGGTGTTGATATTCTTTTTTGGGTCTTTTCCCGAAAAATCAACCACCTTGACCAGGGTATGGGGCAATTCCTTGTTAACGGTTTTCAAAAGTCCGGCAAGCCCGCCAAACAGGGGATGGATATCACCGCAGCCGTCCATATAGGGAAAAACCACGGAATCAAAGGTCAGGGTTCCGATGAAACTGTCTTTTCGGTTAAAGGTGTCGAAAAGCGATTTAATGATCACAAACACGGATTTGATGGTGGTATTCAAAGCTTCGTCCGAATCCCCCTTCTCATCTTTTGCGGTAAAATAATAATCCAGGGATGACAGATGGATAAAACCGTTGATATCAGGATAGGCTTTTTTAAATTCCTCCGCCTGCTTTTCCGTCTGTTTTACATCCGTGAGGTCAAAGGCAAAATCCGCATCCTTGCCGCCGATGGTCACGACCTCCCCGTCTTTTTCCTTGATCTTTTGAATGATTTTTTCTGCAAACCCATGGCTGTCCAGGGACACCATGATTTTCCGGCCCTTAAAATCTGCTTTTAAAGGTTTGGGCATCTCTGTTTCCCTGGTCCTCACGATGAGGCGCTTGATGGGTGAAGCAGGGTCGGGAAATTCATCCCTTCCGGTAGACAACACCGGAGAATCGGTTTTCTGAACCGTATCTCCGCTTTCATGGGAGGGATTTGACGCTTTGGTCTGCACCTGAACCGTTTCGGCCCGGCCGTTGATATAGTCGGCCAGCCGGGCAATGGTGTTCAGATCCCGGAGTTTTAAATCATCGGGAACGGTAAAACCAAAATGGGCCGCGATCTTGGCAAAAATCTCCACCTGTTTCACCGTATCGATACCCAGGTCTGCCTCAAGGTCCAGCCCGTCTTCCAGCATATCCGCCGCATACCCGGTCTGTTCGGCAATCACCTGTTTGACAATGGCAAGGCTGTCCTGAAAAGCCGGGGTAAGGATTGCCGGTTCTTCCTTGGGCCTTTCTGCGCTCTCCTCCGGCTCAAGCCTTGTGTGGACATATTCCCCAAGCTTGGCAATGGTGTTCAGATCCCGGAGTTTTAAATCATCGGGAACGGTAAAACCAAAGGTGGCTGAAATCTTGGCAAAAATTTCCACCTGTTTCACCGTATCGATCCCCAGGTCCGCCTCAAGGTCCAGGCCATCCTCCAGCATATCCGCCGCATATCCGGTCTGCCCGGCAATCACCTCCTTGATCAGGGCAATGGCATTGCTGGGCCGTTCAGTCTTCTTCAGGGCCGGTTGTGATTGTTTTATGTCTTCTTTTATGGGCAGGGCGGAATCCTTGGCGGATTTACCCGTCTTTACCGCAATATAGTCTCCCAGCCGGGCAATGGTGTTCAAATCCCGCAGCTTTAGATCATCGGGCACGGTAAAACCAAAGGTGGCGGCCACCTTGGCAAAAATCTCCACCTGTTTCACCGTATCGATTCCCAGGTCCGCCTCAAGGTCCAGCCCGTCTTCCAGCATATCCGCCGCATACCCGGTCTGTTCGGCGATTATGGCCTTGATCCGGTTTAATATGCCTTCTGCGGCAACAGGCTCGGCCTTAACGGGTTCTGCCGCCGTTGCCGGCACAGGCCGGCTTATCTTAGCGGTTGCGGCAGAAGGCATTGGCATGGCCATTGGTTTTGTCACAGGTGCTTCAACCCTGGCCGGTATTGTTGTCTTCATGGGCAGGGCGTTTCCCCCGGCCACGGCGCAGAGGGTATTGTCAATCACCTTGACTTCCGGATGTGCTGACCCGGTAATCTCTTTCAACCAGGTTTGATACCGGGCATTGCCCTCAACCGAGTTTTCCTCGATGCGTTTGACAAACATAAAGGCAAAATGGGACCCGAACCCGGCCGCCAGGTGAAGGCCGTATTCAGAGGTAATTTTTTCCTGGCCGGAAAAATTGAGTTTTTTGAAATGGTCGGGGATTTTTTTAAGATTGGCAATGGGAGGCGCTTTTCTTTTCTGAAGGGCCTTAACCAGGACCACATCTTCAATGGCAGCCCCCAGAGTATGCCCGGTAAACCCCTTGGTATTGGAAATGCAAATGCTGGAAAGATGCCCGGCAAAGGCCGTTTCAAGGGCCGTCACCTCTGCATCGGCGCTGCCGCCCCGGGCCGGGGTATAGGTTTCGTGGGACATGAACAAAAGCTTGTCTGCGTAGTCTTCTTTTCTCAGACCCGTCCGGGCCTCCACCTTTGAGATGAATTTTTCCATCTCCCGGGACATGTGGGGAACATCGATATTATAGGTATGATAGGCGGAATTGGCGATATGGGTTCCGAGAATCTCGCACTGCCCGTTCATTCCTCTTTTTTTGGCGCAGGATTCACTCTCGATGACCAGACCCACGGCGCCGGACCCAAGGATGGTGCCGTTGCGGTCCTCATCAAAGGGTTTGGCCGCTTCCGATACCCGCTTTTTAATGGTGGCGGCTCCCAGGGCCAGGAATCCTGACCCTATCCACTGGCTCTGCAAGGGTGAGGTGGCATTTTCACCCCCCACCACCAGGACCCTCTTGCACCGCCCTACCCTGATCCAGTCTTCGGCAATGCCGATGGCCAGGGTGGTGGAGGCGCAGGCCGCACTGACCAGGGTATTGGGGCCTTTGGCCTTGATAATCTGGGCCAGGTGGGCCGACCCCAGGGGGCAGGCATTGGCCAGGAAATTCCGGTCGAATGTATAGGTTTCAAAATCCTTGCGTTTTCTTGCCTTGGCCTTGAAAAACCATTCCGTCAACTGTTCCTTGATATCAAGGTCTTTTATCTTTTCCATGAGGAAATAATAGATGGATTCAAATTCTTCATAGGGTTTTAAAAACAATTTCTCATAAAAATATTTTTCCAGCTCTGAAATCAGGGTTTCTCCATTGGGCCACAAAGAAGTGATAATGACCCCGGTTTCTTCCTGCATCGTTTCGGGCAGGGCAAACCCGTCGGGAATAAGGGTCTTCCCGTCCTTCATCTTCTTATATTGCATGACCAGGGGAATGTTGGCATCCTTCAATGCCTCGATACCGGCGGCAATGCCGATGGCCATGCTGATATCATACTGTTCCTTGATGCCGTATTCGTCGTTCAGGTTAAAATATCCGAGCTGGCCGGCCAGATGGATGACGTCCTCGGTTTTGGTGATCTGGACAAACCTGGCGTTCCCGTCGGGCTGCTTGAACAGCTTGGTGATGTTTTTATCGGTAAAGCCTTCCATGGCCTCATTGCTGAGAAGGTCGATGAAATTCTCACCATTTAAAATGGCGTCAAAATTATCCGCTGCAAACACGCGCCGTGTTTTTCCGGGAAGCCCCACGGAAACACCGGATATTACTATCCGGCCGGTGTTGAAATGATACCGCTCCAAGGCCTCAATGGCGGTTTCCCGTTTCCGGAGCTGGTATTCCTTGTAAAGAATCTGGTCCACCAGGGCCTGGTTGTTGAGCTTAAAGGTTTCAAAATCGTCACTGGGCTCAACCTTAAGCAATCCCTCTTTGGGTCCCTGAAGCTTGGCCGGGATCACCGGGGCCTTTGCCGGTTCGAAAACGGCATTCAGGTCCAGAAGATATTTCCGGCAGGCCTCAAAGGATTTGATCTCACCCATTTTTGCGTCCACGGACACGGTGGATCCGTAATCCACAATATGGATATCCTTTAAAAGATTGACCAGGAGCCTGGAGGGCCCGATCTCGATAAAATGGGTCAGGCCCGATACATAGACCTCTTCAATGGATTTGATAAATTCGACAGGAGATATGATCTGTCTTGCCAGAAGGTCTTTGACATCGTCCGGCCTTTCCGGATAGGGCCTGGCATGGGTATTGGAGATGATCCTGCCGAACCGGGTGTCCTTAAAGGTAAGGGTGTCCAGATAGGTCCTCAGTTGAGCCGATGCCTCGGCCAGCAAGGGGGTATGGAAAGCCCCGGTCAGATTCAGCTTTTTAAAAAATACCTCCTGCTGGGTCAGAAAATGGCAGAATTTTTCAATATCATCGGCTCGGCCGGAAACGGCCGTCTGTTTTTCACTGTTTTTATTGGTGATATAAATATTGGAAACAAATGATTCTCTGATGAGCTGCTCTGTTTCCTTTTCATTTTTAAATACCACCATGATCTTTCCCGGAACCTTCACGGTTGCCGCGTGCATGAGGTCCGAGCGTTTGATGACAAGGCGCATGGCATCGGCAAAGGACAGCATCCCGCTGCAGAAAAGGGCCGTATATTCCCCCACGCTGTGACCGATATAATAATCCGGAGAAAATCCTTCCAGGGCCAGGCGGCTGTAAATTGCCGCAGAAGAAAGAAAAACCGCAGGCTGGGTGTTCTGGGTTGAATGGATGGCCTCATCCGTACCGAACATCATGTCCAGAAGGGAATATCCCCTTTGTTCGATAAAAATCTCCTCGCCTTTTTCCATGATCATCCGGATATGGGCGTCTTTTTCAAACAAGTCCTTCATCATCCTGCTTCTCTGGGCTCCCTGGCCGGACAGAAGCGCCACCATCCTGAGTTTTTTCCCCCTGTTGTCCGAGGAATAGGCATGGTCCATCAATACGATATCATCCCCTGCAGCGACCTTGAATTCTGCTTCCAGGGCCGGATGTTCTGTCTCAAGGCGAGCCGGCAAGGCACCCATGATCATATGGCAATGATTGCCGCCGATGCCGTTGACATTGGCGGCGAAACGGAAGGGACGGCCCTTTTGTCCCGCCATCATCTGCCGGGCCGGTTTCAGAACCTTGCAATCCTTGAGAATGGAATGTTCGGGATCATAATTAAAATCCGGTAAAATTTTACCGTTTTTGTTCATGAGCATGAGTTTGGCCATGGCCACGGCCGGGTTGGCCGCCTTGAAATAGCCGAACTGGGATTTAACGTTACCGCAGTGCATGTCATGATCAAAACAGTTCTCGATGACCTGTTTTTCGACCATATCTCCGAAAATATTGGAAAAGGCAAACAGATCCAGGTGGGTGATATCCTGTTTCCGGATACCGCTTTTGTAATAGGCTTCGTTGATGGTGGACACAAAGGTCTGCTCCGACGGGGCCAGGAGATGGTCCGGTGCGCTGGAGCGGACGGCGCAGTCATGGATCTCCCCCAGGATGTCCATGCCGTATTCACGGGCCTTTTTATACGTAGTGAGGGTGTGGATGGCGGCCCCCTCTCCCATGACATAGCCGTCGGCCCTGGAATCAAAGAAATTGCAGTCTCCTTCCGATAACAGGCCCAGACGTTTGAAGGCCATGAGAACCGCAGGATAAAGGTTGCAATCCACCCCGCCGGCCAGGACAAAATCCAGATCCTTGTGCTTCAAGTTCCGGACCGCATTTCTCATGGCAATAAAGGCCGAGGCGCAGGAGGCGTCAATGACGTAATTGGCCCCGTTGAGCCCGAAATAATTGGTAATCCTGCCCGAGATAATATTGGACAAAAGGCCCGGGGTGGTGTCTTCATTGTTTTCCGGAATGGCTTTCCGGATGGCGTCCACCAGTTTTTCCGAAAGCCGGGTTCGCTTTTCAGGATCAAGGGCCTGGCAATTTTTAAGGATATTGCCAATGAACTGTTTGCGCACCCGGATGATATTTTTGCTCTGGCGTTCGCCTGAAATGGTGCCCAGGATCACCCCTACCTTGTTGGCAGGCTTCAGGGCCTTTAAAAGGCCTGAACTTTGAAGGGCTTCACTGGCTGCTTCAAGACCGAAAATCTGGCCCCTTTCAATGGATTTGACCATCATGGGCGGCATCCGGTATTTCAGGTTGTTGAATTTATAGTCCTTCACCACCCCGGCCTTGACCTTGGGCAGCCGGTAAAAGGACATTTTATCCAAGCCGGCGTAGGCATCATTGTCAAAATGGGCCAGGGGAATTTCCGACAGTTGTTTTTTCCCGGACTGGAGTTTTTCCCAGAATTCTTCGGTGTTTTTTGCCCCCGGCAGAAAAACACCGAGACCTGCCACCACAATCCGGTCATCATTAAAATCATAGGACGGATCGGCAAAGATATGGCGACCCAGAAGCTGATACTGATCGGTCATCTGCTCCACCACCATATGATAATTAATGCCCCCGAATCCATAGGAAGAAACCGCCGCTTTCCTTGAGGCCTTTCCTTTTATTTTCCAGTCCTCGGCGTCTTTCACCACAAACAGGGAGGAGGCGCTTAAATCATGATTTTTAGAAAGTTTTTCAAATTGTCCGTTGGGCGGAAGGATGCCTTTGTTGACGGCCAGAAGGGCCTTTAAAAGACCCACTGATCCCGCACAGCCCAGAAGATGGCCGATCTGGGATTTGATGGAACTGATGCCGGCCTTTGCATGTTTGTACAAGGCATTCAAAGTCTCCAGTTCCGCCTGGTCCCCGATGGTGGTGGAAGTGCCGTGGGCTTCAATAAACCCGACGTCTTCGGGCCCTATGCCCGGACGGATATTCTCAAAGCACCGTTCCACACTCAGGATCTGGCCCTTGGGGTTGGGAGCGGCAATGGCTTTTCCCCTGCCGTCGGAACTGGAACCGATGGCATTGATGATCCCGAAGATATGATTCTTGTCCCGGAGGGCGTCCTTCATGCGTTTCAAAACAAAGACCACGGACCCTTCCCCCAGGATAAACCCGTCAGCCCGTTCATCAAAGGGATAGGATCCGTTGGCGGACAGGGTTCCCATTTTTGCAAACCCGATAAAGGATTCCGGCGCCAGATGGGTATTGACCCCGCCCACGATGACCATGTCATGGTCCCCGGACAAAAGCTCTCCGGTTGCGGCTTCAAGGGCCGTCACCGAAGAAGCGCAGGCCGCATCCACGATATAATTGGCCCCCCGAACCCCCAGATGGCTCGCAATTCTTGAGGCTTCAATATTCAGCAGGATGCCGTGGACCGGGTCATAATTTTTGTTTTCCCCTTCCATGCCTCCCATCAGGGCCTGTTTGGCCGTCTCTTTTTCCGCTTCGGTCAAGCGCTGGTATTCATCGGTTTTTTCCATCATGGAAACCAGTTCCGGATACCAGTATTTGAGCTGGAGGCTGTTGCCCAGTTCATTGGAAAGGCAGGTGGCGATAATGACGGCCGTTCTGGACGGATCATGGCAGGCAAGGCGGTTATCCGCCCCCAGAAGCCCTGCATGTTCCACAGCCTTATAGGCGGTCTGGAGAACCATTTTCTGGCTCCGGGAAAGCCTTTTTTCCTTGCCTTCGGCATAGCCGAACCGTTCAAAATCAAATTCAAAATCATCAATATGACCGGCCAGGGTGGTATAGGTCTTGTCCTCGGCGCTCCGGTCCGGGTCATAATACAGGTCATAATCAAATCGGGATTCCGGCATGGGGCTGATGGAATATTTTTTGCCGAGGATATTTTCCCACAGGGTTTCCGGGTCTTGGGCATGGGGAAGGGTGCAGCCCACCCCCACCACGGCGATCTCATCGTTGATCTTGTTTTTCCGGCTGGAGAAGATCTCCAGAAAATTCAGATTTTGGTAAAGGACGGCCTTGGTTTCAAAAAATGTGTCATGGATCTTTTTGATGGTGACGGGGCCGTCAAAAAAAGCAAGGCCGTCTCCCACGAGAAAATTTCCTTTTTCCCGGTGGGCCTCATCATCAAACCAGGTATAATGTTCAGGCCCCGGATTTTTAAAATCCGGCAGAAAGCCTTTGGCGCCGATTAAAAGGGAACCGATATTCCTTTTTTCAAAGGCCCGCTTTCTGTTTTCAAGGCTTTCCTTGTTGCGGATCATTTCCGCTTCGGTTTCCACCATCATCCGGGCAAATTCCGTGGGAGCGGTCCTGGAGGCCAACCCCAGGCTTTTGCCGATGACCATGGTTTCGTTTTCCCGGATGAGAATGTCCCGGTATTGCGGCTTGATACACCGGGTTTCAACGATTTCATCGGCAAAAAGATAGGCTGTTCCCACCTGGATACCGATCTTTGCCCCCCTGGCGGCCAGGAACGAGGTCAGACCGGAAATAAAAAATGAGGCAAAACAGGTGGCGATCCCCCCGGCAAAAACCAGGTACAGATCGGATACATCATAATTTTTATTGATCAGGGTGGCAACGGCGTCTTCCCAGAGCACCAGGGAGGAAAGCATTCCCACATGGCCCCCGGCCTCCCCGCCCTCAAAGATAAACCGGCGGCAGCCGCTCTTGATGGCGTTTTCCATCATGGATACCGATGGGGTATGCAGATAGGTTTTGGTTCCGGCTTTTTCAAGCTCTGCCGCCTGGGAGGGTATCCCGCCGGCAAAAAGAGCATAAGGGGCCTTATATTTTTTAACCATTTCCACATGTTTTTTCACCATGGGATTAAAAGCCTCAATCCCCACCAGGCCTGCCCCGAAAACCGGGACGTTTTCGGCCCCGTCTTTGAGCATTTTGTCGGCCAGGGACTCGGGCAGGCTGCCCACGGCGAAAAAGGGCAGGGCTCCGTGTTCAAGGATTCTATTGGCAAACTCGGAACTGTCGGAAATATTGGCCATGGGCCCCTGGATCAGGGGGAACCGGGTGCCCTGGTCCTTGGCAAAGGGGGAATCCGGTTTTATGGGATCATGGCTGTCGATAAAATTGAGATTCCCGCCAATGGTTTTAAAAAATCCGGAGATGATGTCCCCCAGACGGGTGGACTCTTTCACAAAATCCTTGGCAAAAACCCCGTCCTGTCCCAGATAAAACAGGGATTGGATAAACGGGGCATCTTCGCTGTCAAAGGCGGTCATTTGGCCTGAGATAAGGTCATAAAGCTTGTCTTTTCCGTCGGGGTCGGCACCCAGTTCCACAGCCTTGATCTTCAGGTCTTTGACGATCTTTGTGCCCAGCTTTGCAAATACCCGGTAAATATCATCGCCATTATAGGTAATGTCCGTGGAATCGCTCTCGTCCAGCATGGCCAGGAGGGTTTTAAAATTTTTCGATACCGGGGCCTCGTCGGCCATGAGGAGCTGGCTGTCCATGACCAGGCCGGACACACCTGCGCTGAACATTCCGGCCGCTGTGTATCTGCCCACGCCGCCATGGACGAAAACCGGGTAATCCGTATTTTTCAGATACCATTGCATGAGGATGAAGGAAGAATATTTTGAAACCTTTCCGCCGGCTTCGTTTCCCTTGAGAACCAGGGCATGGGGGCTGACGGCCTTAATTTTGTCATTGATTTGGATATCTTTGATTTCAAGAAGGATTTTTGTGTCTGAAAAATAAGAAAAATCAGCCGGGTCATCGTCTTTTGAAAGCGGACAGATGATGAGATCCAGGTTGATCATCTGCTGCTCTTTGATTTTTCCGATCAGATCCCGGTCATGGGAAGAAAGCCGGATACCGAAAGATAGCGGTTCTTTGGCAAGCGTTAACGCTCTCTGAAGAATGTCCCCATGGCTTAAAAATTCAGTATCCATTACCGGAAGCGCTCCGGCAGCGTATATGTCATGGAAATACACGGCATCAAAGACCTTTACAGGGGTATACACCATTAAGGGAAGTCTTGAATTCAGTATTCTTCTAATCATAAAGAGGTCTCCATCATTGATCGGGTTTTGATATTGCCGTCGGTCCGAATTTCTGCGACCGGCCTTACCCTTATTTAAAATTCATGGACCGGTCATGAAAAACGGTCCTACAAACCATCAGGCCAACCTTGCTTACAAATACTGTGCCAGAACCCACGAGAGGAATAACCTGCCGGAATAATGAAATTTTTTATCGGAACTGAATTTTTTATGTCTACAAGCCAGGCTTTCCTCTTGCATTTTATGCATGGGGCATATACAAAATTGCACATGACCTTGCTGCTATTTAATGGAGAAGCGAATGAAAAAAACAAGACTGAGTCCCGAAGAACTGAATTTTTTCAAGACCGTCCATAACGCCGCCTTTGCGAATCCCTTCAGTGATCTGAGGAAAAGGCTGGATATAAAGATTGCCGGGCTTTTTCCCTCAGCCACCCGGAGGGAAGGAATAGACCAGTCCATCCAGGAAATCAGGCACCGCATCAGTCAATTGGAGGAGCAGGGCCGGTCCGATATCAATGCCTTTGAAGGCCAGGACAGGGAAATCATGGCCGTTGTCTTTCTCTTTGATATTTTCCATACCTTCAGAGATGATTTTGACCAGTTGATCAAAGACCAAATCAAGGCCGGGGAGACACCGGTCAAAGTTCCCTTTGCCGAAGCAGCCCTGCGCAGGCTGTATCAAAAAGGGTTTAATGAAAAAAGCTTTGCCCACTATTTTGCGCTTTCCTATCAGCTTCGGAGAGCCTTTTATTTTATCTCCCATTCCCTGGTGGGCGGCAGCCCCTGCATGAAAACCCTGAAAAAGCATCTGTGGTATAATGTATTCACCTATGATATTGACCTGTACAATCGATTTTTATGGAACAGGATGGAAGATTTCTCCACCCTTCTCCTGGGCGAAACCGGTACCGGCAAGGGAACGGCGGCCAAAGCCATCGGCAGCAGCGGCTATATCCCCTTTGATGAAAAAAGACAATGCTTCAGCCATAGTTTTACCGAAACCTTTTCTTCCCTGAACCTTTCCCAGTATCCTGAAACCCTTCTGGAATCGGAACTCTTCGGCCATACCAAAGGCGCCTTTACCGGAGCCGTAGATGATTATAAAGGTGTTTTTGACCGGTGCAGCCCCCACGGCGCCATCCTCCTTGATGAAATCGGGGAAATTCCCAACCATGTTCAGATCAAATTATTACGGGTCCTCCAGGAAAGAAGTTTTTCCCCGGTTGGAACCCATGCCGTCTCAAGGTTTAACGGAAGGGTCATTGCCGCCACCAACCGCCCCAAAAAAGACATTCTGGACGGCAAGGTTTTCAGGGATGATTTTTATTACCGGCTTTGCTCAGACATCATAGAGGTGCCGCCCCTAAGAACAAGAATCAAAGAAGCTCCGGAAGAACTGGATGAACTTTTAGGCTTCACCATCGAGCGAATGACCGGAATCCACTCTGAAAAATTGATCCAAAAAGTCAAAAGAATTATTGACCGCAGGCTTGGAAAACATTATGAATGGCCTGGAAACGTCCGGGAACTGGAGCAGTGTGTCAGAAGCGTTCTTCTCAGGCGGGACTATAAAGGCAAAGAGGAAAAGGGAACCCTGTCCCTGAGCCAGAAGCTGACGGAGGGAATCCGTAATCGAAATATTCCTGTTCCCTCCCTTATATCCGGATATTGCCGGCTTCTCTATGATGAGGCCGGCAGCTATGAAAAGGTGGCAAAACAGACTGGGCTGGACCGGAGAACCATCAAAAAATATATTATGACTGCTAAAGAAGACATCCATCATGTTTAAATTTCTGCCCCATCCCGTCAGGGGGATTTTATCATTTCTTCTGTACACCCTGAACACCATTACCCTGACCGTTCCGCTCATCCTGCTCTCGTTTTTAAAATTTATCATCCCGGTTCATTCTTTTATTGTCTTTTTGGACCGGGTATTGATTTTCATCGCAACCCTCTGGATCAGCATCAACTCCTTCAATTCAAGGCTTTTCTGTAATATTGAATGGGATATCCGGGGACTTGAGCAGCTCAAAAAGAAAGAATGGTATCTGGTCCTTTCCAATCATCAATCCTGGGTGGATATTCTGGCCCTGCAAACCGCATTGAATCAAAAAATTCCCATGCTTAAATTTTTCCTGAAAAAGGAACTGATTTTTGTCCCGTTTCTGGGCCTTGCCTGGTGGGCCCTGGATTTTCCCTTCATGAAGCGCTATTCAAAACATAAATTACGCCAAAAGCCCCATTTAAAAGGCAAGGACCTTGAAAGCACAAAAAAGGCCTGCGAAAAATTCAAACACACCCCGGTTTCCATCATGAATTTTGTGGAGGGGACAAGATTTACACCCGTTAAAAAAGAAAAACAAAGCAATCCGTTCAACCATCTTTTGAGTCCCAAGGCCGGCGGGATTTCCTTTGTATTGGGAGCCATGGGGGAATATCTACACACCATCATCGATGTGACCATTGTCTACCCGGAAAAAATTCCAACCTTCTGGGAATATATTTCAGGACGGGTCAAAAAAATCATCATTGATTTTGAGGTGATCCCTCTGACCGGATTTTTAAAAGGAGATTATTTCAATGATCCGGATTATAAGGAACGCATTTTTTCCTGGCTCAACGAGCTGTGGCTGAAAAAAGACCAGAAAATAAACGAATTAAAAGCCGGCCGGATTTGATTTCCTAAATGTTTCCGACCTGCATTTCGTAAATCGTCAGATTTTTGCCCTGGTCGGAAGTGCACAGAACCTCGCTTATTTTTGAATACCGGAGCATTTCAGTTATTCGTTTCTCAGTATGCTTGCCTTTGATAAGGGTTTCCGGCATAATGACCCCTTCACAGATGACGACGGGTTTGCCCGGATTCTCCTTTGCCCATTTGATGAGATTATTTCTCTCTTCAATTAAATCTGTACGCCTCGTTTCAATGGCCTCGATTTCCCTGTCTTCATTTGCCATGGCCGCTTCGATTTTATCACTTTTATCAAAACAGGCATCCAGGCTCGCTTCGGCTTTTTTGGCCGCCAATTGCAATTGTTCGATTTTCTTTTGCAGGTCATGGACAGCTTCAGTATCATCGCCCAATGTTGAAATTTTTGAATTTAATTCTTTCTGTTCCAGTTGGGACCGATCCTGGACATGGGCAAGCTCGGTAATCTGTTTCTGAAGTGCCAGATGATCCTCTTTGAGCTTGTCTTTCTTTTCCCTGCGCAATTCCGTTATTTTTTTAAGATGCTCTATTTTTTCCTTATTTTTTTCAAGCTCCTTCACGGTAAAAACATCCTGGCCGATCCTGATCACGCTGGGCCCTGACATTTCCGTTCCGATATGCTTAGCCTTTACCCCCATCTTTGCGGAAATCCTTGAAGAGATCAGTTTCCCGTCGATGACGCAGCCGCCGGAGCATTCAATATCGGAATCCACAATTTCCTTTCCCACCACCACATCCCCCATACAGATGATTTCCGATTTATGGATAAATTTTGCATGGACATTGCCCTTGGCGTAAATTTTGCCCTCATTGATGCCTCCGGCAATTTTAACATTTCCCTCGGCTGTGATAATGCCGCCATCCAGTTCAATGGCCTGGATATTATTTCCTTCTACCTTGAAGCCTGATTTGATCCTGCCTTTGACATTCACATTCCCGTCATATTGAACATGACCGGTTTCATAATCCACATCCCCCTCAGTCGTATATTCCTGATGGACAAAAACATGGCCGGACAAGGCGTATTTGGGGAATCCGCCGACATCGGCAAGAAGCTTATGCCCGTCTTCGGAAAGTTTGACCCCTTTTCCATATTTCAAATCAATGTCTTTTCCCGGGGTTGTTTCAATTTCATGGCCATAAATATTATGACCCTTTCTATATTCGATCATGGGAATTTTTTCCGCAAGCACGGTTCCTGCTTCAACAAAGGGAATTTCACCCCTTTCCTTAAAATCGATGCCGCCATCTTCAGTCAAATCGCCTACCTTTAGATAGTCAATATTAAAGAAAAACTCGATCCTCGCATCTTTCCCCTGAATCGGCGAAATACCCTTTGCCACCCTGAAAGATTTGGTTTTAAATCCGCTGGATCGAATAAATCCCTCTATCATCTTATCTTCAGCAAGACCGGCCACAATGCCTTTTTCATACAAAGCCGTCTTTACCCCGTCAATGGTGACGGTATCGTCAAAATAGTCTGTTTTTGAAAGAAAGGCGGCCATGAAATCTTTGGAAATTTCAAGTTTGATTCCGCCGTCAATGATTTCAGGCTCCAGCATATTTCCGGCATCCTGTCCGTTTCCATCTGTTTCGGCTTTTGATTTTTCCGGAATATCTTTGCCGGGAACCGGTTTCAAAGCTTCGGGGGTAGATGAAGGGTCTGCGGGGGTTCCGTCGGATGCTTTTTTGACTTCTTCCCTCACCCTCTCCTGTAATTTCAGGATATAATTCTTTTGGTTTTCCGTCATCATTCCTGCTTCAACCAGCATATCGCCAATGAGACGAACTTTTCGCCTATTTTTAATATCATTTTCCTGCTCTTCCAAAACCAGCTTCAAGACACTCTGGCTGATAAATCCCTTCCGGATGGCGACAGCTCCGAATTTGAATTCTTTTTGCCGAAAATCGATGGTTTTGGCAGCCCTCAGAAGCCGTTCCATATTCTGAGCAGATATGATTTCCTTTGATAAAAAATACTCTTTTAAGGCAAGTTCAAGATTTTCTGCTCCTGAACAATGCGACAGCGCTTTTTGGAGATCCTCTTTTGTGATTAAAAGGTTTTTGACGGCCAAAAGCCCGATCATGGGGATTTTAATTTTATTTTCTGCTGGTTCTGCCATAATCTCCTCACATTAGATTTAAATTACAGCACCTAATAATCCTGTTGAAATCAAAAGGAATTCAACCACAAATTCCCGATGCTCACCGGATACAAGACGATCCTTTTCAAAAAATCTGATCAATAAAAACATACTAGAGGGTATGAAAGCAAGTACGAAAGCATTGTTTGCCAATAAATCGGATAAATTTGCCGCAAGAACGAGCCCGATCTCAAAAATCAGGGTATATTTTATGATATTAAAGCTTTTTTTTTCTCCTATAAGAATCGGAAGCGTTTCTTTGCCCGTGATCCTGTCCCCCTGGATGGCCAAAATATCAAAAAAAGCCGTCCGGCCGAACACAAGACCGGTTGCAAACAAAAAAGCCACCCCCACCGACATAAGATTTCCAGGATCGGCCACTGCCGGCAGAAGACAGGTGACGGTTCCCCAGGCAATGACGATCAGGATGGTTTTTGATCCCGGAATATCTTTTATACTGGCTATCCTCCCTTTTCCTAACGGCTTCGGGATGATTTTCAAATTATAGGACAGGCCGAGAAGGCTCATGACCAGCAGTATGAGGAAAGATACCGCACCCGTCAAAAAACTCAGATAAAGTCCTGCTCCCCCGGATAAAACCGCAAGAATCCAGAGATAGGTACGGTTTTCCTTGTAAAAAAGAGCCCTTTTGGGATGGTTGTAGCGATCGGACCGGATGGCAAAAAGATTGTTCAGGATTTGCATGGAAAGCACATACAGCATGGCAATCCATGCATGGTGAAAATTCTGGTCATTTCCCTGGAGTTTTGAACAGGCATAGGTCAGGGAACCGGCCCCGGCAGAAGCAAGGAGATTGGTTTTTAACAGAAAATCACGAAGAAAATACAGCCCTGCCTTGACCGCATTTTGCTTTTGAAGATGGTTTTCTATTTTACGGTAGGTATCCGTAATAATCCAGTTCGGCGTGGAGGCCCCGGCGGTGAGCGCAATGGTTTTTGCCCGGGACAGGCTCTCATAATCGATTTCAGACGCATCCTCAATATGAACCGTGGGCTTTCCTGCTCCGGCGGCGATCTCGGCAAGGCGCCGCGTATTTCCGCTTTCTTTTCCGCCCACCACAACGACGGCATCGTTTTCTTCCGCAAGCCTCCGGATTTCGGTCTGGCGTTTTTCCGTTGAACCGCAGATGGTATCAAATATCCGGTAATGGGGGGCATTGGACCGGCACCAGGACTTAATCCCCTCATAAAAAGAAAGATTCTGGGTGGTCTGGGCTACCACAATCGCATTCTCAAATATCGGCAAGGCCAGAAGTGCTTCCATGGAATCAACGGCATAACCTTTTCCCCTTGTATAACCAAGGAGCCCAACGACTTCGGGATGGTCTTCATCGCCCGCAATAATGACGGCATGCCCTTTCTTGGCATATCGATTGATGATGACCTGGACCCTGAGCACCCTCGGGCAGGTGGCGTTTATAACCGTAAATCCGGCATTTTTCAAGGCTGCCTGGTCTTCCGGTGGAACACCGTGGGCCCGGATCAGGACGATTCCGGACCCTTTTTCAGGAATTTTTTCGATCCTGAAAATTTTTTTTTCCTCCAGCATCTGCAGGACCTGGGGATTATGGATAAGCGGCCCACAGGTGAAAATCGGCTCCTGGTAACGGGTGGATGCATCCAGGACCATATCCACAGCCCGCCGGACGCCCATACAGAATCCGGCTGTTTTTGCAATGACGATCTTCATCAGATTCTGCTTAAAAGGTCAATGATCTGCTGGAATTCCGTTTTTGATTTAAAATTGATTTCAACCCTGCCCTTCTCCCCTCTTTTCTGGATACTGACCTTGGATTTGATCCGCTCGGAAAGCAGCCGGGATGTCTGATCCAGGAATTGTTTCTCATCCGGGGAGAGCCTGGGCGCAAATTTTTCCGGTTCTTTTTTAACGGAGTTGACCAGTTTTTCCGTCTCTCTCACAGACAGTTCTTTTGCTATAACCATCTCCAAAAGTCGGATCTGGTTTTCTTCAGAACCGGCAGTTAAAAGTGCCCTTGCATGGCCCATGGAAATCTTTTCAGCAACAAGACTCTCCTTGATCACTTCCGGAAGACTTCGAAGCCTTAAAAGATTGGCAATGGTGGACCTGTTTTTACCGATTTTTTCGGCAACCTTTTCCTGGGTATAATGAAATTCTTCAATCAGCCTGTGATAGGCCTCTGCCTCTTCCAGAACATTTAAATTTTCCCGTTGGATATTTTCGATAATCGAAACTTCCAGAACCTGCTCATCGGTCAGGCTTTTGACAAATACCGGCACATGGGTCAGGTTGGCTTCTCTGGCAGCCCTAAGCCTTCGTTCCCCTGCGATGAGCTCATAGGCGTCATTGATACGCCTGACCAGCAAAGGCTGCAAAATACCCTGCTGGGCAACGGACTCCCTCAGGCGGTCCAGTTCTTCCTGGTTGAATACGGTTCTGGGCTGGTACCGATTGGGTGAAATCTCCTCAACAGGACACATTAAAAAATCAGCGTCGATTTCCGGTTTTTCAAAATCAGGGATCAGCGCCGAAATTCCTCGGCCAAGACCGGTATGTTTCTTTTTTTTTGTCATCTTTTGAGAAATTCCCTGGTAAAGGCCATATAGCTTTTGGAGCCTGGTGACTGTTTATCATATAAAATGACAGGCAATCCATAACTGGGAGCTTCACCCAGTTTCACATTTCGGGGTATCTTTGTTTTGAAAACCATGTCTTTGAAATATTTTCTTGCATCTTCAACCACATGCTGGGCAAGATTGGTCCGGCCGTCATACATGGTGAGAAGGATGCCCTTGATTTTCAGTCCGGGATTAAACGAGGACTTGACCCGCTTAATGGTATCCAGAAGCTGGCCCAAGCCCTCAAGGGCATAGAACTCACTCTGAAGGGGAATCAAGACGGCATCGGATGCCGTAAACGCATTCAGGGTCAAGAGCCCCAGAGCCGGCGGACAGTCAATGATCACATAGTCAAACCGTTCTTTTATCCCGTCCAGAAGCTGCTTCAGCTTCTTTTCCCGTCCTTTGGCCGATACCATTTCAATTTCAAACCCGATGAGATCCATATTGGCCGGAATGATCATGAGCTTCGGCAACAGCGTGGCGTAAAGAATATCATCGGCCCCTGCCTCTTGGATGAGGCCCTGGTAAAGGGAATATTTTAAGGACGGTTTGTCTATTCCCATGCCTGTGGTGGCATTGGCCTGGGAATCACAATCCACCAGAAGAACCTTTTTGCCCATGGAGGCAAGGGCTGCGGAAAGATTGACGGAAGTCGTTGTTTTTCCGACCCCGCCTTTCTGGTTTGCTATGCTGATAATCTGGGTCATAATTCAGCTTCCATATCATACTTGTCCGGCATAGGCAATCCGTTAAAAATGAACGGTTTTGTTTTTTCTGCGGCCAGAACCCATTAAAAAACCCGGTATGGCCATATATGGCCATACCGGGCGGTTTCGCAAATCAGACGGGCAGGCTATTCTTCTGATTCCGGATGGAAGACATCCACATCTTTTAAATCATCACCCAGATAAGCTCTTTCCTTGGGTCCCAGGATGCCCAAGGAAAGGCACAGCAGGGTCCACAAATGAACGGTTTGCCAGGCATGATCATTGACTTCAGCCATATCATGCACCTGGGCGTGACAGTTATGGCAGGGGGTGATGCAATAGGCAGCCTTGGTGGAAAGAATCTGGTTGGCCTTGGTCTGACCATAGGCCCGTCTCTGCTCCTGGAATCCGGATTGCAGGTATCCGCCGCCGCCGCCGCAGCAAAAATTATTGGATTTGTTGGGCGTCATGTCCACGAAATTTTCTTCGCCCACAACTGCCCTGACCACATATCGAAGGTCTTCGGCCACCGGATCCCCAAAGGATTTTCTGACCAATTGGCAGGGGTCCTGGACCGTGAATTTGATTTTTCTGTCCTTGTTCCAGTCAGAGGAGGGTTTAAGCTTACCTTCTCTTATCCACTGTGCATAAAGTTGAATAATGCTCTTGATTTCAAAATTGTAAGGGATCTTGAATTTTGCCAGTCCGGCCCGGACTGCGAAGAGTTCGTGCCCTCACTCCGTGTTGAGCCAGACCTTGCAGCCCAGGTCCTCCACGGCCTTGACCTTGGTCCTCACAATGTTTTCCCAATTTTCATTATCAGCGGAAAAAAGGCAATAGTTTTCTGCAGCCCATCCTTTTGTCCCATAGGTCCAGTCTGCACCGGCAAGATGCATAATTTTCCACAAGGGGACCATTTCATCGGGTTCCGTCACCGGCTCCCTGGAATTCTGGTTCAAGAAATAATAGGCCCCTTCCCGGTTGAGGTCCGCCGTCATGTCTTCAAATTCAGGCTGGGCTTCCCGGTATTCCTCAAGCACATCTTCCACCACAAACTGGAAATCTTCTTCGGTGGCGCCCATGGCGGAACAGGTGTCGTTTCTCAATGCCATATCACAAGATCCGATGATGCCTTTGGGTTTCTTGTCTTTGGGCCACTGGGCCCGGGCGTTGAAAACAAGCTGGGGGATATTGATCTGCATCGGACAAACATACATGCACCGTGTGCACATGGAACACATCCAAACCCAGTTTGTGGTCAAAATTTCTTCATCCATTCCAAGAGCAGCCATTCTCAAAAATTTTCTTGGGTCCATGCCTTCAAGGCCGGTGGCCGGGCACCCGGATGCACATGCCCCGCAGGTCAGGCATGCATTCAGGTTCCCTCCATCGGGTAAAAGCTTCATTACCTTGTCTTTAAAGACGCTCTTTCTTGCGCCCCCGATTTTAATAGCGGTATCTCCCATGCTATTTTTTCTCCCTATCGATATTCATTTAATGCATTTATGCTTCTTATCGCAATGGTTCCTTTATAAGAACGTTTTCCTTTTTCTCTTATTCCATCCTTTCTGTCAACCTTATTTTAAATCCTGAAAATCACATCTGATGTTTGCCGCTTGATGAATCTGCTATCGATTTAGGCTTCTTCCCAGCATCTGGTTGACGCAATTCACATAATCAATATTCCGGCATGGTTTTGACAGGTGCTCAATATGGGGGTCTTTTTGCTTCAATGCTTTAATGGACTCCAAAAATTCGATATTGCCGGAAATAAAAAGCACGGGCACGGTCTTGTCCGTTTTCCGGATATGATGGTAAACATCCATGCCGTTAAGGTCCCCCGGCAGAATATAATCCAGGCTTATCAAATCATAGGTGTTCCGGTTCAACGCGTCCATGGCGGCCTTTCCGCTACCGGCCAGGTCCACCTTGTGGCTTAGGGACTCATGGGTCAATATCCGGTACTGGACATCCGCAATGGCTTGTTCGTCTTCGACCAGCAGGATATATTTTTTAAAACAGATTTTTTCTTTTTTAATTTCTCTGACTTCTTTTGCTGTTAATTCTTTTTTCATCACCGGAAGGGTTATGGTCACCTTTGTGCCCTTTTGAAGTTTTGAACGGACTGAGATGGCGCCCTTATGCTGGTTAACATATTTTTTGACATTGGACATGCCGTAACCGGTTCCTTTAATACCGGATTTATAAAACCCTTTTTTGTCCCTGCTGCCCTTAAGGCTAAAGGAAGGTTCAAAAATTTCCCCGAGAAATTCTTCAGGAATGCCACACCCGTTATCTTCAATTTCCATTATTATCCTTCCCTTTTGATGATGGGTCCGGATGATGATCTCAGGTTGACGGACAAGGCTCACGGCATGGATTGAATTTTGGATCAGATTAACGACGGCATGTTCGATCATGCCGGGGTCTGCCAGGAGTTCAGGCAAATCCGGGCTGTATTCACGGGTCACCTGTATCCCTTCCAGATCTTTTTTCAACAGGCCGATGACCAGTTCAATCTTTTCATTAAGATCGAAAAATTCCTGCTTCGGTTCATGATCCTTGGCAAAGGCCACCAGATTCTGGGTAAGATTTTTGCCGTGAAGGGTCTGCTCAAGAATCAATTCCAGGGTTTTTTTCGTCTTTTCATGGGGGCAGTCCATCAGGGCCAGTTCTGAATTTCCCATGATGACCCCCAGGATATTGTTAAAATCATGGGCCATTTTTCCGGCAATTTGGCCCACCAGGGCAAATTTCTGAGCTTCTGCCGCCGCAGTAAGGGCCTCTATTTTTTCAGCCTGAACCTTTCTCAGTTCCGTAATATCTTCAAAAATAAGGATCCCGGCGGAAATAAAACCGTCTGCATCACGGACGGGAGCTGCATTGGATGAAATCCATTTTTCCAGTCCCTTGGAATTCCGGATGATGAATTGTTCATTCCGGATGGTCTCGCCCTTTATGGCGGCCCGGAAAAGCGGCAGATCCTCCGGCGCATAAGGGATTCCATCGGGCCTGAGGGCCCGCCAACCGGACCCGTGCTCCCCTTTGGCCGGGCAAAACAGAAGGGTTTCACCCAGGATATTCAAGGCTGCCGGATTGGCCCAGCGAAGGGAGACTTCCTTGGCTTCCGAAACGATGATCCCGGCCGGGGAATGCGCAAGGGCCGCCTCCAGCATGGCGCCGATCCGGTCCTTCTCCTCTGTTTTTTGTCGAACCATTCCGTCCAGATTTTCGATCCGGCTTTGAACCTCACGATTCAATTCCCATTTCCGGGCCAGGGCATGGGCGATCTGGAGCACCTCCACATCGTCAAAGGGTTTTTTCAGGATCAGCAGATTGTCGGTCTCCCCCAGCACCCGGCAGATCTCCTGCCAGGAATAATCTGCATAGGCCGTGCAAAGGACAACCTGTAAATCCGGGCATTCCTGCCAGAGATGATGGATGGTTTCGATGCCGTCCCAGCCCGGTGGCATGCGGCCGTCCACAAAGGCCAGGGCATAGGGATGTCCTTTGGAAAGGGCTTTTTGGACAAGGGCCAGGCCATCCCTGCCCTGGAAAGCAGAGTCGATTTCAAAAAATCCGCGCTTTTCGGTTCGGATTTCAGCGCCAAAGAGGGTGGCCTCCATGTCTAAAAGACGGTGATCCAAGGCATGGGGCTTTATTAATATTTTGCGGAAATCCTCGTGGATCGCCGCATTGTCATCGATCACCAATATCCGTACAACCGGAACCGCATTACCGGGCATCATGCGCTGTCTCCTGAAAAATAGGAAGGTCAAGGGTAAAGGTTGCCCCAAGGTCAAGGCCGTCACTGTGAACGCTCAAGCTTCCTCCCAGCCCTTTGGCGGCAATGGCCCCGCTGTGCAGGCCGAAACCGTGCCCTGATTTGCGTGTGGTAAACCCATGCTGAAAAATCCGGGTTAAATTTTCAGAAGGAATCCCCCTCCCATTGTCCGAGACCTGCATGCTCAAACGGTCAGGACCGGAACAAAAAATCCGCAACGTGATGATTTTCTCCTTTTCAAGTCCGGCGCAGGCATATTTGGCGTTATTGATCAAATTTAAAAGGATCTGCAGGACTTTGTGCTTGTCCGCGGTGATGGGAGGCACATCCCGGTATTGCCGCTCTACACTGATTTCATGACGGGCCAGGGCTCCGGCGCTGAGCTTCAGGGTATCCTCCATCAACTGTTCCGGGGCAATGGTTTCAAGAACACCTGAAACGCGACCATAACTCTGCTGCATGGTTACAATTTCCTTGATATGAGCAATCCGCTGTTGCAGCGCTTCGGTTTCCCTTAAAATAAGCTGTTGTTCTTCAAGAAGCACCGAGGACAAAGAGGTCAGATAGACCGGAATCTGCCGTCCCCTGGGATCCTCTGCCAAAAACCGCCCCAAATCGGCTCCGGACTCGGCGATCAGACCGGCCACCTTGGCAATGTTTCCCATGCGGGATTCCCGGACCTGATTCATGATCAGGTTGCAGGACACATTGACACTGTTCAGTACATTGCCCACATTATGCAAGACCCCAGTGGCCACCTCGGCCATGCCCGCAGCCCTGGACAATTCCAGAAGAGAACTCTGGGCCGTGGCCAGTTCCGCCAGGGCCAGTTCCTTGGCAAGAACCTGATCCTGCAATTCTTTGGTCCGCTCCTCCACCCGCTGTTCCAAACTCGCCTTTGCTTCCAGCAGCTCTTCCTGGTCATGACGGCGGGCTTCGGCGAGCTGTAATGCCTTTTCAGTTGTTTCCTGGAGTGCGGTTGTCCGCTGAATCACCAGCTCTTCCAATGAATTCTGATAGTCCAGCAATTGCTGTTCCAGACTTTTGATCCCCACGAGGGGCATCCTGTATACCAGCATGGACAGGCTTCCCCCCATGACCAGGCAGAGGATGAAAATGGTAAGGGCCTTAACAAGGAATGATCCGGCGGCCAGATGAATCCATATTTCACCGATCTTTTGATTGTTAAACAGAATTGAAGCAGGCTCTCCCTGAATCGCAAATTGGCTGAAAAGACCCTGGGTCTTTTCCCTATGGCTGAACTGGGTGATGGGGTTTGATTGGCCATCCAGAACGGCGATGCTGAAAATGCCCTTGTTGGGGACAAAGCTTTCAATGATCTCTGAATATTTGGTTGCCTGATATTTCCAAAGGCCTGGAGAGCCGGCCGCCAATTGCCGGATGCTGTCGCTGAGCTGTCTGGCGTACAAGCTTGTCTCATTTTTCAGCCTCTTGAATTCAAGGTAAGAATAGGCTCCGGGAATCAGGAATGAAATCACGAGGCAGATGATCAGTGACACAGGAAGCAGTTTTTTGGAAAGCTCCCTGCTGATGCTGATCTGTTTGTCGCGTCGAATCATAGGGTTTCCTAGGGCAAGGGAAGGTACCCATTCTCCTGTAAAATCTTTTTTCCCGCCTCGGTGCTCACAAACCCGAGAAACCGTTTTGCTTCGTCCGGGAGAAGTTCCGGACGATAAATAAAGGAAAGCGTTCGGCTCAAGGGATATGTCCCGTTCCTAACCCTCTCCATATCCGGAGCGATGCCGTCAAGCTTCAAGGCCTTAACTCTCAGATGCTCGGTGGCGACCATCCCAAGATCTGTTACGCCGATGGCATAGGGCGTATTTGAAAGTGCCCGGTTTGCATCCTGGTCATTAAAATAAAGGGTCCAGCGCTTGGCGTCATGGCTCTCGGTATAGACTTCCCTAAATCCGGGAAGGGCAGCCTGAAGCACCAGAAAACCGCTATCGGACTTTTCCCTTGCCTGAACGATGATGGGATTGCCGTCTTTCCATGTCGTCCTTGTTCCCTTGAAAATCTCGATTAATTGCCGAGTGGTAATCGTGTCCTCCTGAACGGAGGAGTGGGCGCCGACAATGATTGCCACACGGGCATAGGGATGTTCAACAAGCCCCAGGTTCTTTTCCTCTTCCTTCAGGGACCGGGAGACCAATCCCAGGGTGATGGCCCCATCGGTAACAGCCTTTATGGCGCCCTTGGTGCCGATACTGCCGGGGATATCGATGGTAATGGTCTGATTTTCCTCTACAAAGGCCTTTGCCAAGAGACGGGTGATGCCCAAATTAACACCCGATCCGGCAGCTATAACAGCTTCCGGATGAGCTGGAGCCGGGATGTCTGAGGCCCGGCCGGGAGATCCGAACCCTAAACCCCCAACGATAAAAATACCCATCAAAAAAAAAAAAGTGCCTCATGTCGCCTCCTGTATCATTTCAGTATCTGTTCGGCAGGAATGTTTCCTCAGGATATCTGCTTTATCTCATGAAAAAAAAGGAAGTTCAACCGAAATCCATGGGAGGCATAAACCCTAACGGTTCAATTTGACATTTTTGTACTTTGCGTTACTATGCAAAAGCGATGAATGAATCCAAATCCATACCCTCCAAAAGGCAGCCGGCAAGACCGAAAAATAAAGGCCGGGAAGCATTGCCGCTCTTCAAACCCGCCCGGATCACCTTTAACCCGGATCTGCCCATTACGGACAAAAAAGAGGAAATCATCCAGGCCATAAAACACAACCCCGTGGTCATCATCTCCGGGGCCACCGGGTCCGGCAAGACCACCCAGATCCCGAAATTCTGCCTTGAGGCGGGGCGGGGGATCACCGGCCGCATCGGCTGCACCCAGCCCCGGCGCATCGCTGCCGTCACCGTGGCGGCAAGGATTGCCGAGGAACTGGGTGAACCCCTGGGACAGTCCCTTGGATATAAAATCCGGTTTGACGACAAGACAAGCCCCAGGGCCTGCATCAAACTCATGACCGACGGCATCCTTCTGGCCGAAACCCAGACAGACCGGTTTTTAAACGCCTATGATACCCTTATCGTGGATGAAGCCCATGAACGAAGCCTCAACATCGATTTTACCCTGGGTATTCTAAGACGCTTAGTAAACCGTCGAAAAGACTTGAAACTCATCATCACCTCGGCCACCATCGATACGGAAAAATTCTCCAAAGCCTTTGGCAATGCCCCGGTGATAGAGGTCTCCGGCCGGATGTTTCCGGTTGAAATCCTCTACCGGCCCTATCTGAATAAGGCAGGCGATGATCCGGAAGCCGAAGATCAAGGCTATGTTGAAGCTGCCGTCGAGGCGGTCTTCCACATTCTTTCGACCTCCAGGTCCGGTGATATCCTGGTCTTCATGCCGACGGAACAGGATATCGGCGAAACCCTGGACCTGATCCGCAGCCGAAGGCTTCCGGGAATAACGGGTTTGCCTCTTTTTGCAAGGCTTTCGGCCCAGGAACAGTCCCGGATCTTTTCCCGCCAGGCCGGAAGAAAAATTATTGTGGCCACCAATGTGGCGGAAACCTCTTTGACCATCCCCGGCATCAAATATGTGGTGGACACGGGCCTGGCAAGAATTCCAAGCTATTCTCCCCGGACAAGGACCACGGCCCTTCCGGTCAGCCCCATTTCCCAGTCTTCGGCCAACCAGCGGGCCGGGCGGTGTGGCCGGGTTGAAAACGGGATCTGTATCCGGCTCTTTGATGAGGATGAATTTGCAAAAAGGCCTTTTTTTACCTCGCCGGAAATTTTAAGAAGCAATCTTGCCGAAGTTATCCTCAGGATGATATCCCTGAATCTCGGAGATGTTTCAAATTTCCCCTTTATTGATCCTCCCTCTCCCAAAAGTATCCAGGACGGATTTGCCACCCTTCTGGAACTTGGGGCCATTGAAGGAAAAAAAGGCAGCGGCAGCAAGACCGGGGGAAAGGCATACCAGCTCACCCCCATGGGACAGGTCATGGCCAAACTGCCCATGGATCCCAAATTATCCAGAATTTTAATCGAGGCCGACAAAAACGGATGTCTTGACGAAGCCGCCGTCATCACCACGGCCCTGACCATTTCAGACCCGCGGCAAAGGCCATTGGATAAAGCCCAGCAAGCCGACCAGAAGCACGCGCTGTTCAAGGACCCGTCCTCTGATTTCGTGACCCTCTTAAATATCTGGAACGCCGTCAAGGCTGCAGAAAAAAGATTAACATCCCGGTCCGGGCTCAAGGCCTTTTGTCAGGATCATTTCCTGAGTTTCAGGCGGATCAGGGAATGGAGCGATATTCACGGACAGGTCCTCAAGATTTTAAAGGAATACGGTATTGGCGGGAAAGCAAAACTACCCGTTTCCGGCGGCACCCAGGGATTAAAGGCAAAAACCTTTGACATTGGCGGGCCCCTTTATATCGCCCTTCATCAATCCCTGCTGGCCGGTTATATCTCCAGCATTGCCCATAAAAAGGAAAAAAATCTTTTCACGGCGGCAAAGGGGCAGCAGACAGTGATATTCCCCGGCTCCGGCCTTTTTGATAAGGCAGGTAACTGGATTGTGGCCGCAGAATTCGTCAAAACCAGCCGGCTTTTTGCAAGGACCGTCGCCAATATAGACCCTGAATGGCTGGAACCCATTGCAAAGAACCTGTGTACCTATACCTATTCAGCCCCCCACTGGGAAAAAACCGAGGGCCGGGTCACGGCCACCGAGCAGGTGTCTCTGTTCGGGCTCATCATTGTCAATGACCGGAAAATTGCCTACGGTAAAATCAATCCCCTGGAGTCGGGGGAAATTTTCATCCGCCATGCCCTGGTCCGGGGGGAAATCCGGCAACGCTTCGAATTCATGGCCCATAATCAAAAATTAATGGCGTCCCTTGAAGATCTTGAACATAAAACAAGAAAAAGAGACATCCTGGCATCGGAAGAGGATATTTTTCTTTTTTATCAGTCCAGGCTTCCTGAACCATTTTCTGATATCCGGTCCTTTGCCCGGTTCATCAAAGAAAAGAATGATCCTGATTTTTTAAAAATGACCCTGGAGGACCTCCAAAAATCCGATGTTGACGCCCATGAACTCTCCTTATACCCCGATACCCTGACCATGGCCCAGGGTAAATTCAATCTCGAATATGAATTCAATCCCGGTTCGCAAAAGGACGGGGTCACCCTGAAAATCCCTGCTTCTTCCGCTCCTTTTATTTCCAGGGATCGCCTGGACAGGCTGGTGCCGGGGCTTTTTGAGGAAAAAATCGCAGCTCTCATCAAGGCCCTTCCCAAATCATACCGGGTAAAACTGGTTCCCATATCGGAAAAAGCCGCCGCCATTGCATCTGAAATGCCAAAAGAAGACCGGCCCCTGTTCTGCCTGTTGTCTTCTTTCATTCAAAACCGGTTTAATGTCCGGATTCCGGAAACCCTATGGTCAGATCAGGATTTGCCCGATCATCTCAAAATGCGGATTTCCATCCGGGATGAAAGGGGAAAAGAAATCCAGTCCTCCCGGGACAAGGCCGTGTTAAGCCAATTTACCGGTACCTTACCGGTTCAACAGGATGATGTCTTGAATAAGGCCCGCCAAAAATTTGAAAGATCCCGTATCCGGCAATGGGATTTCCCGGACCTTGAAGCATCCATTATCCTGAGCACGACCCCTCATCATATCCTAAAGGCTTACCCCGGCCTTAAGATTGAGGCTGATCCGGAAAAAAATACGGAAACCCTCTCCTTAAGATTGTTCTTATCCCAAAAAGAAGCAGAGACAAGCCATTGTGAGGGCATCAAATATCTTTTCACCCTCCTGTTCCCCGATGATTTCAAATCCTTGAAAAAGTATATCCAGGCATCATCCGGGATAAAAGAGACGGCCCTGTTCTTCAATGGACGGTCCGAATTTCAAAATTCCCTTTTCAACCGGATCACCACCGATTTTTTTGCAAAACCCATCCGGACTCAAAAAGAGTTTGAGTCCCATGCCGGACGGGAAATCCCCCGCCTTTACAAAAACGGCCAAGAATTTATTAAGATGATAACGGACCTGGGCCAAGAGTACCGGGCCTGTTTTGAACTGATCCAGAAATTGTCCTTTCAACACAGAAAAATGAAAAAAACAACCGATATGTTGACCTGTCTCTTCAATGACCTGAAAAACCTTGTGCCCCCGAATTTTGCCGATCTTTATACCCATGACAGGATCAGGCATCTGGCTCGGTTTACGGCCTGCCTCCGGATCAGGGCCCAAAGGCTGGCGGACAATCCTTTGAAGGAAGAAAAAAAGATCATGCAGTTGGAAAAGTACACGCGTCATCTTCCCGCCTTTCTATCCTCTCTTTCCGTTCATTCAACACCGGAAAAATCTTCATGCGTGGAAGAATTTTTCTGGCTTCTTGAGGAATATAAAATATCTTTATTTGCTCCTGAACTTAAAACCATGGTAAAGATTTCGGAAAAAAAGCTGGACACTTTTCTGGTTAAACTGTCAACCATGATATGAGGTGTTCCACATACGTTTTTCCTTGTTATTATCGGGAAAAACTTTTAAGTAGACCTATACGGATAATCATGCTTCGAGGTGACTCGTGAATGATGACTTTGAAATAAAAAAGATCAAACGGTTAAACCTTGTTTTGAGGGCCTTCAGGGATATCGGCAGACTGCTGGTGACCCAGGACGACAAACAGAAACTCATTGACGGGATCTGCCGCATCCTGGTGGAAAAAAGAGGGTATTACAATGCCTGGATAGGCCTGATGGATGAAGAAGGCTCCGTCCGGATGATTGCCCAGGAAGGCTTCAACAGTCATTTTGATCCCATGCGCAGGCTGCTTGAGGAAAAGCAGTTTACCCGCTGCATCCAGAAAACCCTTGAGTCCAAAGAAGTATTTTCTGTGGCCGACCCTGTCACGGAATGCCCGGACTGCATGCTGTCGAAAAACTATTCAGGCCGTGGATCCATGGCCGTCCGGCTCTCCCATGAAGGCAGAAACTACGGGTTTCTGGTCCTGTCCATTCCCCAGGCCCTGAACCAGGATGAAACGGAAAAATCAATAGTAAAGGAAATTTCAGACGATATTGCCTTGGGAATATACAGGATTGACCTGGAGGAAAAAAGGAAAACCGCCGAAAGGGAAAAAGAAGAAAGCAACAAGCGGTTTCAGACCCTTATCGACAATGCCCTAAATTGCATCTCCATTCTCCAGAATGATAAAAAAGTGTATATGAACCCGGGTCTTAGAAAGATTCATCGTCTGATTATCAATGCCTTTGAGCCCCCTGATTTTGAAAACGTCTATATTGAGGACCGGGAACGGATCAAACAAAACTACAACGATCTTCTATCCGGACAGATAGACCATATTGACACGGATTTCAGATATCACCCCGAGGGTTTTGAAAAATATTCCCAGGTTCGGTGGGCCTTGATCAGCGCCCGGAAATTTGATTACCTGGGAATTGAATCCATCCTCACCAATGTCATGGACATCACCGACAGCAAAGAAATGGAAAATTTCTTAAGAATCCAGGATAAAATGGCCTCCCTTGGCCGTGTAACCGCCGGAATCGCCCACGAAATCAGGAATCCTTTGTCCGGAATCTATATCTACCTGAAAGCCGTAAAAAATATTTACAACAATATGGGGGATATCAATACCGTCCTTTCCATCATCGGCAAAATCGAACTGGCCGCCAATAAAATCGAATCCATCATCAAACGGGTCATGGATTTTTCCAAGCCCGGCAAGCCCCGGTTCGTCATGACCAATATCAATGAAAATATTGATGAAGTGTCCAAACTCACGGCCGTTACCCTGCGGAAAAACGGGATCAATTTCATTAAACATCTGGACCCTGCCCTGCCTGAATGCTGGAACGAACCCCACCTCATCGAGCAGGTGGTCCTGAATCTGATCACCAATGCCGCCGAAGCCATGAAAGGCTTTGAAGGGGAAAAAACCATTGAGCTGAAGACATACCGGGAAAAAGACAGTATTGCCATCTCCATCAAGGACTCCGGACCCGGCATCCCCATATCCAGCCAGTCCAAAATCTTTGACCCGTTCTTTACCACCAAAACCAACAGCTCCGGCATCGGCCTCAGCATCTGCCACAGAATCATTACCGATCACGGAGGGTCCCTGCGGTTCAATTCCGGCCTCAAGAGCGGAGCCCAGTTTATTATCGAACTGCCCCTTCAACGACATGAAAGGCAAGCATGATCCGCTATGCCGTCGCCATTGTGGATGATGAGGAAACCATCCGCGACAGCCTCGAGATGGTCCTGTCCGAAGACTATACCATTTCCTGTTTTCCCGATGCAGAATCCTTTTTGTTGTCTTTAAAAAAATCCTCTCCGGATCTGGTTCTGATGGATATCGGCCTGCCGGCCATGAACGGCATCGATGCCCTGAATATTGCAAAACAGAAAATACCCGACCTGGCGGTTATCATGATCACCGCCTTTGAAGACATCCAGATGGTGATCCGGTCCATGAAAAAAGGAGCCTTTGACTTTATCCTGAAGCCCATCAATCCGGATATTCTCGAACTCACCATACAAAAGGCCGTTGCCTCCATTGCCCTGAGAAAAGAGGTCAAGCTTCTCCAGGAAAAATACCTGAAGGACCATGAACCTGTTTTTATCGGTGAAAGCAAGCATATTGAAGATGTCATGGATTTTATCCATACCGTGGCCAAAAGTCCGGACACCCCCATCATGATCATGGGGGAAACGGGCACGGGAAAAGAATTGATCGCCAAGGCCATCCATGCCAGAAGTCCCTTATTTCAGGGGCCTTTCATTGCCGTGAACTGTTCTGCCTTTCCCGATGAACTCATTGAGAGCGAACTGTTCGGTTATGATGAAGGCGCCTTCTCCGGGGCAAAAAAACAAGGCAAAAAAGGATTGATCGAAGAAGCGGACAACGGCACCCTTTTTCTGGATGAGGTGGCGGACCTGAGCCTTGCCGGTCAGGCCAAACTCCTGCGGTTTCTTGAAAACGGTGAGTTTTACAAAGTCGGCAGCACAAAAAAGCATTCGGTCAAGGTGAGAATCGTCTCAGCCACCAATAAGAACCTGGAAGAGCTCATGGAAAAAGACCTTTTCAGAAAAGACCTTTTTTTCAGACTCTGTGTGGTCAAGGCGAAAATTCCTTCCCTGAATGAAAGAAAAGAAGACATCCCGACCCTGGCCAGATATTTCTTATTTCAGTTCAACCGAAAATTTAAAAAAAATGTCGTTGCCATCTCCCTGGAAGCAGAGAATCTTCTGCTCTCCCACCCCTTTACCGGAAATGTCCGGGAGCTCAAAAATATGATTGAACGGGCAGCCCTCATTGCAAAAACCAGCACCCTTACCGGAGAAGATCTGGGGATTCAGGAGACCCTCCCGACCGGAAATCCGGCCCCGGACAAAGTATCAGACATCCCCGTCAGCATCCCGGAACAGGGGCTGAATCTGACCGGACTGCTGGAAAATATTGAAAAAAAATATATGGAACAGGCCCTATTGCTGACCCGGGGCAATGAAAGCAAGGCTGCCAGGCTTTTGAAAATGAATCACCATACCTTCAGGTATAAATTGAAAAAAATAAATTAAAAATAAATTAAAATCGATACTCGGATTTCGGGAAGATCACCTTAAAGCAAGACCCTTTTCCTTCGGTGCTGTCAACCTCAATGGTGCCATGGTGGGCCTCCACAATGCTTTTGACAATGGCCAGTCCCAGACCGGTGCCGTTGATATACCGGGTTTTTTCGTTTTTCACCCGAAAAAACCGGTCGAAAATATGCTCCTGATCCGCCGCCGGAATCCCGAACCCGGTATCCGACACCTGGATGACCACACAATCGCTTTTTGTATCGGCCCGGACTTCAATCCTTCCGCCGTTGGGGCTATACCGGATGGCATTGGAAATCAGATTGGACACCACCTCTTCGATATTGACCCGGTTGCCCATCATCCGGGCACCCGTTGCCGTCTCCTTCAAGACCAGGCGGATAGACTTGGCATCGGCGGTTTCCCTGTAAGAGATCACCTGGTCCCGGATCAGCTCGCACACATTCAAATCCTCCCGGTCCTGGTTAATGAGCCCTGATTCAATTTTGGAAAGGTCCAAAAGTTCGGTTGAAAGCGTGGTTAAAGAGGTAATGCGATCGGAAATCCGGCTCAGGATCTCTTTCTGTTTTTCCGTTAATTCCCCTGCCAGACCGTCCAGAACCACATTCAACTGCATGAGAACGGAATTCAAGGGGCTCTTGATTTCATGGGCCACCATGGAAACAAAATCCGATTTCATCTGATCGATCTTCTTTAAGGCCGTAATATCATGGAAAACCGTAACCGACCCAAGATTCCTGTTCAACCGGTCCCTGAACGGAATGCTGCGGATGCCGATGATCATTTCGTCTTTCCCCTTGGAAATGGGCACGATCATTTCATCGGTGATTTCTGCAAAGGTGTCTTCAGGCTGATGAATGGCTCTTTCGATCATGTCCAGCAGCCGGGGTTCTGTGATGAATTCAGATACGGTATGGCCGATGACCGAAGTTTTCCGGCACCCGATCATTTTTAAAAAAGCCGGATTTGCCAGGGCAATCCGTTTCTGGTTATCCGTGGTCAGGACCCCGTCGCTCAGGGAATTGATCATGACCCGCATCCGGGATTTTTCCGTTGCAATGTCCTGAAGGGTCCTGATAAATTCAATGGCTTTGCAGATCACCACCCTCAGTTCCTGGGGAGAGAAAGGCTTTGATAAAAAATCAAAGGCCCCTTTTTTCATGGTTTCAACCGAATGTTCAAGGGTGGCATAGCCGGTGATGACAATCACCACCGTATCCGGATGACGGGCCTTGAGATCCGTCAGAACATCCAGTCCGGACATCCCCGGCATCATCAGGTCCAGAAGAACAATATCAAAATGCTTTTCTTCTATCATCTTCAACCCTTTGATACCGTTTTCAGCGATTTCAACATCGCAGCCTTCATCGGTCAGCAGTCTTTTACAGGCCTCCTGGATCCGGGCCTCATCATCCACCACCAATACCCTGGGCTGAAAAGAAATATTTTGCGCACACGCTTTAATGGAATTCATGGTTTGATCATTCATTTTGACGACAATCGACTCACTATAGTGACTGGTTATGGTTTACACAAGAAAGGACCTTCTTCCGATGCGACATACATGGGGAATTCAATAATAAAGGTGGTTCCTTTGGTGCTGGTTCGTTTAACGGAAATTTTTGCCCCATGCTCTTCCAGAATGCCGTAAACAATGCTCAGGCCAAGACCTGTGCTCTTTCCGACCGGCTTTGTGGTAAAAAAGGGGTCAAAAATCTTGGATAAATTTTCATGGGGGATTCCCTTGCCCGTATCTTTTACCTCCAGAAAAAGCTGCTTTAAAAATTTTTCCTTATAGGTAATCAGGGTGATGGTGCCTTCCCCATCCATGGCATCGGCCGCATTGATGATCAGATTGATCAATACCTGGTTCAGCTTGTTGGTATCGGCCAGCAGCAGCATCATGTCTTCGGACAGATTTTTTTCAATGTGGATATTCCTGAATTTTTTCTGGTCCCGGATCAGGGTCAGGCTCTTTTCAACCACCTCGTTGAGGTGAACGATATTCTTGGCGGTTCCTTCTCTGCGGCTGTATACGAGAAGGCTTTTGACGATTTCCCTGCATCGTTCGGCATCCTCAAGAATACATTTCAAATCTTCCTCCAGATCCTTATCCAGATTTTTTCGCTCTAAAAGGAGACCGGCATAAAACAAGATCCCGGTCAGCGGATTATTGATCTCATGGGCCACGCCGGCGGCCAACTGACCGAGGGAAGCCATTTTTTCCGACTGGGCCAGTTGTTTCTGGGCCAGTTTCAATTCCTTTTCAACCTTGAGCTTGTCCTTTAAATCGTTATAAATGGCCATGGTGGCGGATTCATTGCCCTTTTCATCATAAATGATGGCCGCGGACATCTCCACTTCGATTTCCTCTCCGTGGGCATTGACAATGGTGGTCCTGGGGATCAGGAGTTTGCCCTGGCCCCCTATTTTCTCATCCCGCAGCATCCTCATGATTTCCTTGGCCTTTCCCGGAGGATACAATTGCTCGGTATGGCGAATCTTGCCTTCCCCGCCGTTATAATCGCCAAACAGCTCCTTGGCCACGGAATTCATCAGATTGATATTTCCCTGCCGGTCGGCGGCAACAATGGCGCTGGCAGAAGAATGGATGACCCGGGTGATGAATTCCTGGGCGCCGTGCAATTGGTTTTCAAGGGATTTGGTCTGGGTGATATCCCTTATGCTGCCAATCACATAGGCCACTTCCCCGTGGTCATCCAGAATCGGAGAAAAGATTCTTTCCTCCCACCGGTAATGGCGCTTGAGGGTAAAACTATGATCCTTTTTATCTTTCAGGACTTTGGAAATGGTGCATTGCTCTGTTTCGCAAGGGGTATCCTTATAAAGAAAGACGTGAAAACATTTTTTCCCGTAAATTTCCTTAAAAGACAGGTTAAAGGTTTCATAAAATTTTTTATTGGCCCCCATGAGGGTTCTGTCCGGTGAAATAATCACGCTGGGATAGGACAAAGAATCAAAGACCCTTGTCCGCCAATCCAACCCATCCCCTGATAATTTCGGTGATATTTCCGGTTCCATCATGTTTCCCTTCCAGGCCTATGGATTTTCAAACACTTCTTTTAACGCCTGTTCCGCCGCTTCACCCCTGCCCTTGGGCAACACCATACAGATACTGGCGCCGGTGCAGCCGGCCTGTAAAACATGAATGTCATGGCGAAAAAGGCATTTAAGAGCCCGGCTCATGATCCCGTAACGGTCTCCGAAATGGGGCCCGTAAAAACTCAACAGCTCGGCGGGGCACAATATTCCCCCAAAGCTGTCATGGGGCTTGCCTGTGACCGGATACAGAAGGATCTGCTGATCCGGTGTCATATAGGCCGTTATATGGGAAAAGCGTTCCCCTTTTCCCTGGTCCTCTATTTTTTTCCCAAACATTGACAGATCTTCAAAAGAAAATTCATACCCTCTCAGGTAAACGTCTTTTACCAAGGTCATCCCATAGGTCTTGATTCTTTCTTCCACATAGGTGGCCCGGGTTTCAGGATATTTTTTTTTGATAAACAGGGTCAGTTCATCATTTTCTTCCTGCTCAAAGGGGGCATGGGTTTCCGGCAGGTCAAATCCAGTGGACAGCATATGGATGAGCCCGGCCACCTGAGCTTCACAGGCCACAAAGGTCAACATGGAATGGGAAGACACCAGATAATGGAAGCCCTGTTTTTGTGTCCCCAGCATATGCAGCAAAGCCCCGAGAAATTCAAGGCTGTAATGATGGGGATACACCGACAGGGTACAGACATGGGAGAGACACTGCCACTGGGGATTTCTGTTGACCAGTTGTCCGAAACAGCTTGAAGCAAGGGTTCCCGACACAAAGGGGCGGTCGCCCAGGGTGCTGAGGACCATGCAGACCATATTCATCTTGCCGGATTCCGCCACCTCATAAAGAGGCGGAGGGGATAAAAAATCTTCCTGGGTCACCTGGATAAATTTTCTGTTCAGCCGGATTCCGTTTATTTTAAATGACCCTGTCATTGTGAAAATCTGATTTCCCTGGCTTTACGGCAAGGCCGGAACAGCGAAAAAGCCCTGCGGCCTTCCACGCCGTTCCGGCATACTGAAATTGACAATGGGCGTTTTATAAACGGCCCGCTATCCGTTGCAATAATCGTTGACGATTCCCATCAATTTATCCAAGTCAATGGGTTTGGGAATATAGTCATCGGCCAGGGTGGTTTTGCCGTCATGATGGGTATAGCTGGTCGTTCGAACAGAATCAGCCACTGCCGTCAGGAGCACCACGATTATCCCTTTCAGGGCGTCGCTCTTTTTGATTTCATCGCATACTTCCCAGCCGTTTTTTCTCGGCATCATGACATCCAGGATCATGAGAAAGGGCTTTTCCTCTTTTATCTTTTCCATGGCTTCCATACCGTCATAGGCCCTGGCAATTCTGTATTTCATTGCCTCCAGTTTCATTGAAACCGCTTCCACCAAATCAGGATCATCATCCACGACTAGAATAAGTTTATTTGTACTCATTGTTTTACTCCTTTTGATTATCTTTAGCGTTTTATAAATTCTCAACCGCAGGTCTTGGAAATAATCCTGCCTTTTCAACAATCTGGGGAACCTTTTCTTCCCATTCAATGGCCATGATATGAAATCCGTGAACTCCTTTGACTTCTTTTAATCTCTGGATGGATTCCACGGCTATTTTTATCCCTTCTTCAGGTTGTTCCGCTTTGCTCACCCCTTCAAGGCGTTTGATGACCTCATCGGGCACATCCATGCCCGGGACCTTGTTCTTCATATATTTAGCCATGCCGGCGGATTTCATGGGGGTGATCCCGGCCAGAAGATAGACCTTTTCATTGAGCCCCCGGTCACACACCATTTCCATAAATTTCTCGAATTTGTCCAGGTTGAAAATACATTGGGTCTGGACAAAATCCGCGCCGGCCTTAATTTTTTTGGCCAACCGGCTGACCCTCAGGTCAAAGGGTTCGGCAAAGGGGTTGGAAGCTGCGCCGACAAACATTTTCGGAGGGCAGTCGATATCGGCGCCCCCCTGGAATTTACCCTCATCCCGCATTTTTTGAACCATCCGGACCAGTTGGACCGAGTCCAGGTCATATACGCTTTTGGCTGTGGCATGGTCCCCGAATTTCGGATGGTCCCCGGAAAGACAGAGCATGGTATTGATCCCGAGGGAATAGGCGCCGATAATATCGCTCTGCATGGCCAGACGGTTCCGGTCCCGGGTCACCATCTGCAGGATGGGGTCCATTCCCATCTGTTTGATGATCACGCCGGCTGCCCAACTGGACATCCTGACCATGGCGGTCTGGTTATCCGTCACATTCACGGCATCCACATGGTCTTTTAAAAGGGCCGCCTTTTCTCTTACCTTTTCAGGGCGAGCCCCTCGCGGAGGGCCGCATTCCGAGGTCACAGCCAGATTTCCCGATGCCAATATCCTTTCCAGCTTGCTCTCCGTCTTCATAATACCAAATCCTTTCTGACTATTTTTCTGGGGCCGCCGCCGCCGGAAGGCCGCCAGTCTTTTGCTTCCATGAGTTCTTCATAGCGTTTCTCCATGCCGAGGGCCTTTAACCTCTCCCAGATCAGGCACCAGGCGCAATCCACCTCGGGTGAAATTTCACATTTGCCGCTGCATGTCCCGCCGCAGGGGCCATTGAAAAGGCTTTTGGAACACCGGGCCACCGGGCAGATACCGCCCGTTATTCCCAGAAGGCAATCCCCGCATCCCCGGCATCTTTCAGCCCATATGCCCTGGGATTCAGACGCACCCATAAAAAGAGTATTGACAGCCGGAAATATCGGCATTTCCTTATAGCGCCCGGCAAGCGTCTGCACACCGCAGCCGCAGGCCATGGACAGAACCGCATCCGTCCGGTTGATGTCCGATGCCAGTTCCTCAACATATTCAGGATCACATTGTCTTTCCAACGTAATTTCTTTAATCTCTATGGTCTTGCCCTGTTTCATGCTGTTCAGGCGAAGGGCAGATGCCAACAGGCCGACTTCTTTACGGCCGCCGGCAGCACAGACCGTCACGCATTCATTACACCCCACAAGAAAAATCCGGTCATAGGGTTCAATATATGCTATGATTTCCTCTAACGGTTTTTGTTCGGCAGTTATCATATCTGTATCTCCGAAAATCGGGTCATCCTTTTGGATGCCCTTATTTTTTAATCGGTTTAACGGGACAGGGTCCCAGTTCTCTGATTTTCTCAGTAAATTCAAACGCAGTCCGGGCAAATCGTTCACCCATTCCCGCGGACATCATTATCATTTCCAGACGCTGGGGCTCTATGCCCAGATCCTCCAGGATCTTTTGAACATAGGCCACCCGTTGTCCGGCCCGGGTATTTCCATTTTTAAAATGACAGTCCCCTTCCAGGCAGCCTGCCACATAAACGCCATCCGCTCCTTTTTCAAAGGCTCTCATCATATGAAGCGCATCCACCTTCCCTGTGCAGGGCACACGGATGATCTTTACATTGGGCGGATAGGACAGTCTCTTGGAACCGGCCATATCAGCGGCCGTGTAGGCACAATAATGGCAGCAGAATGCAACAATCTCAGGCTCAAAATTTTTCATCAGTTCAATCCTCCAAACAAACCATCCACTTTCGCCATAATCTGGTCATCTTCAAAGGCCAGCAACTGAATGGCCTTGGCCGGACATTCCGCCGCACAGACCCCGCACCCCCGGCATTGGGCCGGATCAATCTGGGAATAACCGTCTTCATTGATAAACGGGATGCTGAAGGGGCAGGCCCTGACACAGATGAGGCAGGCGGCGCACTTTGTGCCGTCCACCTTGGCCACTGCCGCTCCCAGATTGATTTCCTTTTTGGCCAGAAGGGCCTGGGCCCTGCAGGCGGCCGCATGGGCCTCGGTAATACTTTCGGGTATGGTTTTCGGGGACCGGGCCGTTCCGGCAATGAAAATTCCCCTGACGGACATGTCCACCGGTCTGAGCTTGACATGGTCTTCCAGGAAGAAATGATCCCCGGTTCTGGGCAGATGAAACATCATGGCCAGATCTTCCGTGGTTTCATCATCGGCCTTCATTCCCGTACTCAGGGCAAGGCAGTCGGGTTCGAACTGAATCTTACGGCCTAGAATCCCGTCCTCGGTAAAAACCGAGATCCTGTCGTTCTCAATCCAGACTTCCGGTTTATTGTCCAGAGAAAACCGGATAAAATGGACGCCCATATTCCGGGCCTGCCGGTAATAATCTTCGTAAAACCCATAGGTCCGGATATCCCGGTATAGAATAAAAATCTCCAGGTCCGGGTTCAGGGTTTTCATCCGCAATGCATTTTTCACGGCGGCCTGACAACAGACCCTGGAGCAATTGGGGTTTTCCGGCTCTCTTGACCCGGCGCACTGGATCATGACGACCTGGGACATGGCCTTGATTTTTTCAGGATGGTCTTCCATCACGGCATCCAGTTCCAGTTGGGTGACAATTCCCTGATGTATCCCCAGACCATAGGCATCCGGACGGTTGGGCAGGGCGCCCACGGCAAAAATCGTCACCCCGTGGTCCACCTGCATATAATTCATTCTCAACCCGGTCTGAAGACCTGTTTTGAACCTTCCCGGAACCCCGGAATGGTCAACGATGATGGTATCGGTCAGCACCATGATATTTTTGTGGACCGAGACCTGTTCCGCCAATCGGGCCATGAAAAGACCCACATCCTCGCCTTCAATGGTTCTCCGGATGGACTTGGCCAATCCGCCCAGCGTTGAATTTTTTTCCACCAGATAGACCTTGACTCCCTGGTCTGCCAGTTGAAGGGCCGCCGTCATACCGGTCACCCCGCCACCGATGACCAATGCATTCCGGCTCATGGGAAGTGTCTGGTCCATGAGGGGCCTGTTTTTAGCGACACCACTGATCCCGGCGGAGAGCAGGTGAAAGGATTTATCAAGGGCTTCTTTGGGCTGATTCATATGGGTCCAGGTATTCTGGTCCCTCAGGTTCACGATTTCCACCAGATATTTATTCAATCCCGACCGCCGGAGAAGATCCTGAAATTTGGTTTCATGGGTTCGAGGCGAACAGCCGCCGATGACCACCCGGTTCAGATCATTGCCCTTGACGGCCTCTTCGATCAGAAGCATGGACTCGCTGCTGCATCCGTATCCGACAGCCTTGGCGACAACGACCTGGGGTTGGGCTTTGGAAAATTCAACCATTTTCCCGACATCCACCACACCCCCGATCTCAAGACCGCAATCACAGATAAACACACCGATTCTAGGGGCCTGGCCGGAAACGTCCTTTTCCGGAACAAAATCCAATTCCGTTTCAGGCAGATCCACTGCCGCCGGCAAATTGGAAGCGGCCATGCCCGCAGCCGCGCTGGCCTGAACCATGGTTTCGGGAATGTCCTTGGGGCTCTGGGCCACACCGCACACATAGACGCCCGGTCTTGAGGTGACCACGGGATTGAAATGATCGGCCCGGATAAAATCATGGGCGTTGAGGTCCACACCTATCCGGCGGGCAAGGTCCACGGAGGATCCGGGAACCCGGAAGCCTACGGACAACACCACCATATCAAATTCTTCGGTTTTCTGGAGGGTTTCGTCTTCCAGGGCATAGGTAATGGCCAGGTTTTTGGTTCCTGCCTCTTCCACAATGGAATGGGGGCGGCTTCTGATCATCCGGATGCCGTAATCATTTTTGGCCCGGTCCAGATACAGTTCATAATCCTTTCCAAAGGTCCGCATATCCATATAGAAGATAGTGGTTTCAATGTTTTCGGCAAACCGCTCCTTGGTCACCATGGCCTCTTTCAGGGAAATCATACAGCAGGCGCTGGAGCAATAGGGAACGTCTCCCTTATTGATACCCCGTGATCCCACACATTGGATCCAGGCCACTTTTTTAGGCCGTTTCCTGTCGGATACCCGGACAAGGTCCCCCTGGAAGGGGCCTGAAGCCGACATGATCCGCTCGTATTCCAGGGTGGTGACCACATTATCAAACCGGCCCCCGCCGAAATGCTCGAGGACGGCGGGGGCAAACAATTCCGCACCCATGCTCAGCACCACCGAAGCCACATCCACCACGGCGGTCTGCTGTTGATCCTGGGCCAGGATCGCATCGGCCTTACACACCTTCTGCAGGGCCTTTATATCGGTCACCTTGTCCATATCAATGGAAAAAGCATAGGGCGTGGCCTGGGGATACCGCATACAGGTGGGAGCCCTGGGATCAAGCCCGGGGGTGAACCGGACCGCCCCGGGAAACTGCTTATAACATTCCCCGCAGGCCGTGCATTTTTCCATATCAATATATCTGGGTTCCGTCACCAGCGTTGCCTTAAATTGGCCGGCCTCACCCGTAAGGGTTTCGAGCCGGGTCATGGGTTTCAAGTCAAGATAAACCTGTCTTGAACTCTCGGATAAATGGGGTGACACCGTGCATAAATCACAATTATTGGTGGGAAAGGTCCTGTCCAGACGGGTCATGAGTCCGCCAATGGAATAGGATGTATCGATCAGGATGACATTCCGGCGGGATTCGGCCAGGTCCAGGGCAGCACGGATTCCGCCGACACCCCCGCCGATCACCAGCACCTTTAATCCGGTCATCCGGTCATGTTCAATATTTTTAAGCGTTTGCATATATAACCTGCTTGATGAATAGGTATCCGTCCCCTGCCGTAAAGGTACACAGGCCATCAGAACGGATCAGATTTTTGTTAAAGTCCGGCGCAGTCCAGTATGGCCGGCAAACGATCCTCCCAGCCCACAGCGGAAATCTTCACGCCCTGGGCCACACCTTTCAGTGAACGAATCATTTCTGCGGCAATATGGACGCATTCCGTTTCCCGATCCTTGGCTTTCCGTATCCGGCCGATCAATTCGTCGGATAATCCCGAGCCGGGATCATTAATGGAGATGTAACGGGCCATGCCCACGTTTTTAAGCATAAAAACCGTTGCAATTACCGGCACTTTCAGAGATTTGAATTTGTTTAGGATTTGCGTATAGGCAGGAATATCAAAAACAGGGGGCACAACAATAAACTGGGCCCCGGCTGCAATTTTTTCTTTTGCCTTCTCATATTCTTCCAAAAGGTGCTTGTCATCCCGGATGGGTTGAACCTGGCACCCGGTGAAAAAAGCAGGCTTGCCTTTCAGGTCGAAACCGGCAAGATCAAGCCCTTTCTGGAGGGACTGGACCATGGAAAGAAGGTCCAGTTCATTTAAATCATCCACAGTTTTTGCAGCAGGATGATCACTGTTGGCCATGGCATCCCCCTGCACAACAATAAGGTTTTGAATCCCCAGGGCCTGGGCCGCCAGCACATCTCCTTGTATGGCCATCCGGTTACGGTCCCGGCCATAGATATGAATAACCGGCTCAAATCCTTCCCGGCGGATGACGGCACCGCCGCCAAGGGCGCTCATCCGCATGACACCCCCGTCCATATCCGGGATCACCACGGCATCGATGCGGGATTTCAGGTGTCGTACATGGGTCACCAATTCTGATATATCAACTCCCTTGGGGATATTCAATTCAACCAGTACGGCGAATTCCCCTTGGGTGAGTTTTTTTCGAAGCATCATCTTTATAATCCTTATATTATATGTCACAGGCTTTCCGTCTTGCACGTCCAGCCCAAATTGCCGTTAACAACCGAGTCCCCTCATAGCAGAAACCATGCCAGCAGCGGCTCCAATCCGATTCATCTTTAAAAACAGAAAGTTGAAGGCCACGGCACCACATATCCTTGTCCTCCGGCAAAAAAAGTTTAGAATTTTTTCTAATAAAGTTTAGAATTTTTTCTAAACTTGAAGAATTCTTCTAAAAATCATAAGAAAAGCCCTTTTTCAGGTGTTCCATCCCATGGCACAAAAAGAGGATCGGCTTTATTTTCCAGGTCTCTTCGCATTCTTTCTAAATTTCTCAATTTTTCTAATATTTTTTTGAAATTTTTCAATTTTTCATATCCCGGCAAAACCTGTCTTTCATACAACCCGTTAAATTTATTATGGAACCATCCACGAACAGGCATTGGCATGCTTCATGCTCTAAAAGGGTTCCAAATAAAACCGCCAACCCGGACAGGACGCTTATGAAAAAAGATTCCCCCTACTCCTCTCAAATCATGATCATCGATAATGACCAATATGTCAGAGAATCCTTAAGCACCTTCTTTGGTCAGGGGCCGAACCGCTTGTTAATATTCAGATCCGGTTCCGAAGGACTCAATGCATTGAGATACCAGGATATTGATGTGGTTATCTCGGATTATTTCCTCCCGGATATGGATGGATTGTATTTTCTGCAAGAGGTGGCCAAAGAAAAACCAGGGGTCCCGAGGGTTCTCATGGCCACCATTACCAACGAAGAGATAGCCCTGGGAATTGCCCGGGCCGGAATTTATAAATTCATTGAAAAACCGCTTACGGTAGATTCTTTGGAAACCATTATCAAGGAATTGGAAATGATCAAGCGTTCCAAGCCTTGTCCGGAAAGGGAAAAAGATGAATAAAATCAACGGAAGTTTAGTGAACAGATGTCAGGATTCTTTTTATCTTGTGCATGATGGGGGCCAATGCCATGGGAAATAATACCATTGATCAAAATTTGTTCAATGAGGTCAAAAAGCTGGGCGCCAAGGATATGGAACTGTGCATGCAGTGCGGAAACTGCGCTGCGGCCTGCCCCCTGTCCAGCGGCACCAATACCTTTCCCAGACGGATATACCGGTATCTTCAACTGGGGTTGAAAGACAAACTGCTGGAATCCCCGGAACCCTGGCTCTGCTATTACTGCGGGGACTGCAATACGGACTGCCCCCGGGGGGCGGAACCGGCGGAAACCATGATGGCCACCCGGCGCTGGCTGACCACCCAGTTTGACTGGACCGGGCTTGCCCGTCTGTTTTACTCCTCCCCCAAATGGCAGGTGGGCGCTTTTTTTGCCGTGACCCTGGGGATCGTCCTGCTCTTTCTCTTCGGCCACGGGCCGGTCATCACCGACCGGGTGGCCCTGAATTCATTCGCCCCTCCCCACCTGGTCCATACCGGGGATCAGATCATGTTCGGCATCCTCGGGTTTTTGCTTCTTTCAAATGGCTTTCTCATGTACCGGGGGATCATGAAGGACACAAAAGTCCCCATCCTGACCTATATCACCCAGGCCCCGGTGTTCCTGCTCCATTATCTGACCCAGAAGCGGTGGCGCAAATGCGGGACCGGCCCCAGTTCCAGGTGGACCCGGCATTTTCTGCTCTTTTCCGGGTATATTACCATGGAAGTCCTGATCATCGGCTTTCTTGAAGTCTTCCAGACCGATGTGGTGCATCCCTTCTGGCACCCCACCCGGATTTTCGGTTATTATGCCACGGTGGCCCTCATGCTGATCTCAGGAAATATGCTCTACAGCCGGTGGGTTTTGAAAAAAGAAAAGCTTCACCGGTATTCCGATTTTACCGATATCTTCTTCCTGATCCTGTTATTTACGGCAGCCTTTACCGGTATCCTGGTTCATATCTTCCGCCTGTCCGGATGGCCCATTGCCACCTACACCATCTATACCCTCCACGTGTCCATGGTGGTGGGCATGCTCTCGATCATGCTGCCCTTCGGCAAACTTTCTCACCTGTTTTACCGGCCCCTGGCCATCTTCCTGACCACCTTAAAAGAAAAAGTCATCAGAGAATCCCAGGTGGTTTTTGAGACCGTGACCAAAGACGTGGGCGACACTTTCATGAGCTGCATGCAGTGCGGCACCTGTTCCGGCGTCTGTCCCTGGAGCGGGATCACCTATTACAGCCCCCGCCAGATCCTCCGCAATATCAGCCTGGAAACCTGCACCCAGGCCACCGTTGACATGGCGTCCTGGAATTGCGCCACCTGCGGGTCCTGTGTGGAGCATTGCCCCAGGGGCATTGAAATCATTGATCTGGTCAAATCCATCCGGAGCCAGAATGTGGCTGCCAAAAAACTTCCCAAAATGTTCACCGCTCCGGTGGCCGGCCTGAAAAAGAATGGAAATCCCTGGAACGGCAAACCCCTGGACCGCATGGTCTGGGCCAAGGATGTGGATATCCCGGTCTTTGGCCCGGAAAAGGAATACTGCCTCTTTACCTGCTGCACCACGGCCTATGACACCAGCCCTTCCAAGGGCTGTGAAATTGCCGGCAAAGCCCTGCCGAGATTGCTCTCCCATGCCGGGGTCTCCTTCGGCAGTCTGGGCGACAAAGAAAGCTGCTGTGGCGACCAGGCAGCCTCCCTGGGGGAAAAAGAAGTGTTTTCCGGCCTTGAAAGAAAAAACACGGATATGTTCATGAAGGCGGGGGTCAAAAAAATCCTGACCTTCTCTCCCCACTGCCTGAATACCTTTAAAAACCAGTATGACGGGTTGAAGGACAAGGTGGAAACCGAACATTACACCGAGGTCCTGGACCGGCTCATCTCAGGGGGCAGGCTCACCCCGGTGAACCCCGCCGGGCTCACCGTCACCTATCATGACCCCTGTTATCTGGGGCGGCACAACGGCATCTATGACGCCCCCCGAAGGGTGCTGGGCAGCATCCCCGGGCTGAAACTGGTGGAGATGGAGAATAACCGGAACAGGAGCCTCTGCTGCGGCGGTGGCGGCGGCGGCCCCTGGAAGGAATACCCGCCGGAGCAGCGGTTCGGTGCGGTGCGGGTGCGCCAGGCCGTTGAAGCCGGCGCCGACGTCATTGCAACGGCCTGCCCCTATTGCATCCGCATGCTGAATGAAGCCGTCGCTGAATTAAAAATCGGAAATAAAATAAAGGTTCAGGATATATCTGAACTGCTGTTAACATCGGTTGACATTCCGGATGCTGCCGGGAAGCTTCAACCCCATATACCAAGCCTTGAGCAGGAGGACTGTCATGTCTGAACGAATCGGATTCTATATCTGCCACTGCGGTATCAATATCGCCTACCGGGTCCGGGTGGCGGAGGTCGCCGCCTATGCATCCACCTTTCCCGGGGTGGTGGTGGCCCGGGACTATTTATTTATGTGCTCTGATCCGGGCCAGGAACTCATTGAAAAGGATATCAAAAGCTTTGACCTGACCCGGGTGGTGGTGGCCTCCTGTTCCCCGAGGATGCACGAAAAAACATTCAGGGCCGCCTGCGGGCGGGCCGGGCTTAATCCTTACCACGCCTTTCATATGGTCTGCGTCCGGGAACACGGGTCCTGGGTAACGGAAAACGAAGACGAGGCCACGGAAAAGGCAAGGGTCATTGTCCGGGCCGGCCTCAAACGGGTCTCTTTCCAGGATGCCCTGATTCCCAGCCAGTTCTCCGTCAATTCCAATACCCTCATCGTGGGCGGCGGCATCGCCGGCATGCAGGCCGCCATTGATATTGCCAGCGCCGGGTTCAAGGCCTACCTGGTTGAAAAGGCGCCCACCGTGGGCGGCCATATGCTGCAATATGACAAGGCCTTCCCCACCCTGGACTGCACCGCCTGTATCGGCACCCCCAAAATGGTGGCCGTGGGCCAGGATAAAAATATCGAACTCAGAAGCTATGCCGAAGTGGAACATGTCAGCGGGTTTGTGGGCAATTTCCAGGTCACCATCAATAACAAGGCCCGATATATCAAAACCAATTGCACGGGCTGCGGCGACTGCGCCAAGGTCTGCCCCGTGGAATTTCCCAATGAATGGGACGTCAACACCAAGATGCGGAAGGCCATTTACCTGTCTTTTCCCCAGGCTGTGCCGGTCCGGTATGTCATCGACAAAAAAAGCACGGCCCCGTGCAGAATCTCCTGCCCTGCCGGAACCAATGTCCAGGGCTATGTGCAGATGGTCAAAACCGGCAATTACCAGCAGGCCCTCAATATCATCATGGAACGCCTGCCCCTGCCCGGGGTTCTCGGCCGGGTCTGTCCCCATCCCTGTGAGGCCGACTGCCGAAGGGCCCAGGTGGATTCAGCCGTTTCCATCCGGGATCTGAAACGGTTTGCCGCCGACCGCGGACGGCTGGAAGATGTTCCCATGCCGGTGGTTGAAGAAATCGATAAAAAGATCGCCGTCATCGGTTCGGGCCCCGTGGGCCTGACCGTGGCCTATTATCTGAGGCGCAAGGGATTTAAGATCTCCATATTCGAGTCCATGGAAAAACCGGGCGGCATGCTGAGAACCGGTATCCCGGATTACCGGCTGCCGCCGTCCATCCTGGACCAGGAAATCAACCATATCCTGTCCAAAGGGGTGGAGCTGAAAACAGGGGTTGCCCTGGGCCGGGATTTCACCCTGGCAGGCCTTAAGGAGCAGGGCTTTGACGCCGTCTTCCTGGGCATCGGGGCCCATGTCCCCGTGAAAATGAATATTGAACATGAAGATGCCGAAGGCGTGGTGGATGCGGTTTTGTTCCTGAAAAAAGAAAACCTTGAACGGGCGGGGTCCGCTAAAAAACGGGTGGTCATCATCGGCGGCGGAAACGTGGCCATGGATGCGGCAAGGGTGGCGGTCCGGTCCGGGGCGCAAAGCGTATCCGTGGTCTATAGAAGAACGGAAAAGGAAATGCCGGCGGACCATGAAGAGATCGAAGGCGCCAAGGAAGAAGGTATTGAATTCATCACCCTTACGGGACCCAAGAAAGTGGTCACGGAAAACGGTAAGGTCGTTGGCATTGAATGCATCAAAAACGAACTGGGACCCGCCGATGCCGGCGGAAGAAGACGGCCGGTCCCTGTTGAGGGCAGCGAATATGTCATTGCCTGTGATATGATCATCCCGGCCATCGGCCAGAGCGTTGAAACAGCGCCTGTGATTAAGGACGCCCCCTTTGAACTGACCGCCTGGGGAACCTTTAAGGTGGACCCGGATACCATGCAGACTTCGGTTCCCGGCGTTTTTGCCGCCGGGGATGCCGTCACCGGGCCTGCCACAGTGGTGGAAGCCGTTGCCGGCGGCCACAAGGTGGTCACCGCCATCGAGCGGTATTTAAAAGGTCAGATGGACCTGTTTGAAGCCGAAAGAAAGGAAGAAGCCCCCGTATCTGTCGAACCGGATTATGTTCCCATCCCTGAAAATGCCGGGGCCGTGGCCAGGGCCAGGGCAAGCTTTATGGCCCCCCAAAGCCGGACGTCCACATTTGACGAAGTGGACCTGGGACTTTCCGAGGCTGCGGCCCAGGGCGATGCGGCCAAATGCCTCAACTGCGGCGGATGCTGCGAATGCAAGCTCTGCGTGGATACCTGCAAGGCCAAGGCCATTGATCACGATATCAAAGATGAGCGGGAAATTGTGGATGTGGGCTCCATCATCATTGCCACCGGATTTGATCCCCTGGACCCCACCCCCATGAGCCAGTACGGGTATGGCAAATATACCAACGTGTTTACCAATCTTGAATTTGAAAGATTGTCCAATGCCACGGGCCCGACCCTGGGAAAACTCCTGAAACGGGATCTGAACGACCGCCTGAAATTCACCGAACCGCCCAAAAGCGTGGCCATTCTCCATTGCATCGGCAGCCGCGACATCAATTATCATGAATACTGTTCCCGGACCTGCTGCATGTATGCCTTGAAATATGCCCATCTCATCAAGGACAAATGCGGGCACCATACCGAGGTGTATAATTTCTATATTGATATGCGCTGCTTTGGAAAGGGCTATGAGGAATTTTATAAAAAGGTCCAGTCCGAAGGGGTCCGCATGATCCGGGGCAAGGTCGGCTCCATCAAGGAAGGGCCAAACGGCATGCTCACGGTTGTGGCGGAAGATACCCTGTCCGGCAGAATGCTGGCCATTGATGTGGAAATGGCCATCCTCTGCACGGCCATGGAGGCGAGAACCAATGCCCCGGATGTGATGCGCAAATTCGGTATCGGCATCGGCGCCGACGGGTTCTTCCAGGAAGAACATCCCAAACTGGCCCCGGTGTCCACCCCGTCCAGCGGTGTTTTCCTGGCCGGAGCCTGCCAGGGCCCCAAGGATATTCCCGATACCGTGGCCCAGGCAAAGGGTGCGGCAGCCGAATGTATGGCCCTGAGTGCAAAAGGCATTGTGGAAGTGCCGCCCATGATCTCCTGGATTGATCCGGATGTCTGTGTGGGCTGCCAGGTCTGTATCGGGCTTTGCCCCTATACGGCCATCGAATTTGATGATTTCAACCGGATTTCAGTGGTCAACAGCGCCGTGTGCAAAGGGTGCGGCAGTTGCGCCGGTCATTGTCCCAGCGGGGCGGCAAAAGTCCGCCATTTTAAGGATCAGCAGATTTTTGCAGAAATAGACGGATTATTGCTTAATTAAAAAGGAGTGGTGATATGAGCGAGTTTGAACCAAAAATTGTGGGGTTTTTCTGTAACTGGTGTACCTTTACCGCTGCAGATCTGGCAGGCACCTCCCGTCTGTCCTATCCGCACAATATTAAAATCATCCGGATGATGTGCAGCGGCATGGTGGACCCCAAATATGTGATCAAGGCCTTTCTGAACGGGGCCGACGGGGTCCTGATCGGCGGATGCTGGCCCGGAGACTGCCATTATATCAACGGCAACCTCAAGGCCCGGCGCAGGGTGGCCATGCTGACGGAAATTTTAAAGGAATACGGGATTGACGAAAAACGGTTCTGGCTGCGCTGGATTGCGGCCAGTGAAGGAACCATGCTCCGGGAAGTGGTCAATGACATGACGGCCAAATTGAAGGAACTGGGCCCGAGCCCCCTGAACAGAGAAGCCCTTGGCGAAAAATCTGAAAAAGCAAAAATGATCGGTTGAAAAAACGGAGAAGATACCCATGGCAAATTTTACAAAACTGTCCTTTAAAAAAGGCGAACTGAATCAAAAACTGGCGGATCTTTTCAAAGGCATGATGGAAAAAGGAGTGGTCGATGCCCTGCTGGCCCCCATGATCCAGCCCAAACGAGGGGTCATGCTGACCCTGGTGACTGATCCGTCCCACCTGGGGGCCCTTGACCCCTTTGCCCCGGTGGTGCCGGTGAACGGCGCCAGGATTGCCTCATCCATCACAGCCAAACCCTCGGGCAGAAAAACGGCCATGGTGCTCAGATCCTGCGAGATCCGGGCCCTGGTGGAGCTTTGCAAACTGAAACAGGCCAACCTGGACGATGTCCTGCTCATCGGCATGGACTGCCTGGGCCGCTATGAAAATCTTGATTTTGTCAAACTCCGGGCCGAAGGACAATCCTCGGAAGCCTTTCTTGAAAAAGCCCTGGCCGGAAATACGGAGAGCGGCGGCTGCGATGTTTCCGGGGCCTGTAAAATATGTGAATTCCCGGTGCCGGACAATGTGGATTTACGGCTCTGTGCCATCGGAACAGGGGCCGAGGCCGTTTATCTCGAAAGCCTGACCCCCAAGGGCGACAAGGCCCTTGAAGCGGCGGGCCTCAACACCGGGGAAACCCCGGCCGGCCGGGAAGCCGCGGTCCAGCAACTGGTCAAAAAACGCAAAGAGGCCTGTGATGCGGCCCTGGCCCAGTACCGGGAATCCACCCCCAGCATTGACGCCCTTGAAGACCGGGTGGCCAATTGCATCAACTGTTATAACTGCCGGGTGGCCTGCCCGGTCTGTTATTGCAAGGAATGCGTGTTTGTAACCGATACCTTCCGCCACAACGGAGATCAGTATATGGGATGGGCCGATACCTTCGGGACCCTGAAAATGCCCACGGACACCATTTTCTATCACCTGACCCGCATGAGCCATATGAGCCTGTTCTGTGTCGGATGCGGCCAGTGCACCAGCGCCTGTCCCAACAGCATTGATCTGATGCCCATGTTCAGGGCCGCGGCCCAGAAAACCCAAGGCAGGTTCGACTACCAGGCAGGCCGTTCCCATGATGAAAAGCAGCCCCTGACTGTTTTTGAAAATGACGAGCTGGTTGAAGTGACAGGGCAAGTTAAATAGGAGAATATTATGGCAGAAAAAAAGCCCACGGGTACGGTTCTGGTTGCGGGTGCCGGCATTTCCGGAATCAAAGCCGCCATAGAACTGGCCGAGATCGGATACAAGGTCCTGCTGACGGATGCCTCCCCCCAGATCGGCGGTATCCTGGCCAAGCTGGACAACCAGTTTCCCACGGACCATTGCGGGATGTGCCGGATGCTGCCCATGGTCGGCCGGGAATATGCATCCCAGTATTGTATGCGAAAAGGCCTGTACCATGAAAATATCGAAATCCTGCCCTTTACGGAACTCAAAAGCGTTGAAGGGGATGCCGGCAACTACACCGTCGAATTATTAAAAAAAGCCCGGTATATCGACACGGACAAATGCAACGGCCTTGGCGAATGCATCCGGGTCTGCCCGGTGGAGACGGCCGATGAATTCAACCACGGCCTGACCCTCCGCAAGGCGGTGTATAAACCCGTGCCCCACAGCACCCCCCAGATGCTGCTCATTGACATGGAGACCTGCACCCGATGCGGTGAATGCGTCAAGGTCTGCCCCACCAACGTCATCAATCTATCGGCAGAAGACGAGGCCCTGACAAGGCAGGTTCATGCCATTGTCCTGGCCTCCGGGGTAAAGCTGTATAATTTAAAAGATTTTGAGGACGCCAAATCCTGGGCCGTCTCGCCGGATGTGGTGAGTTCCCTGGCCTTTGAACGCATCATCAGCGGGTCCGGCACCTTTGACGGAACCATCCGGCGGCCATCCGACGGCAGGCCCGCCAAAAAGATCGCCTGGGTCCAATGCATGGGGTCCCGGAACAGAAGACAAAAAAGGGATTACTGCTCCTCCATCTGCTGCATGTTTGCCTTGAAAGAAGCCGTGCTGGCCAAGGAAAAAGGCGGGGACGAGGTTGAAACCACCATTTTCTATATGGATATGCGGACCTTTGGTAAGGATTTTTACCGGTATTATGAACGAGCCGTTGACGAGCATGGGGTCAAGCTCATCCGGTGCCGGGTCCAGGGGGTCATGCTGAACCCGGACAAAAGCCTTTCCATGCGGTATTTTGATTCCGAAACCCAGGAATTTTTTGTGTCCGACTATCATATGGTGGTGCTTTCAACCGGGCAGGTTCCCTATGAAACCCATCAAAAACTGGCGGACCTGCTCCATGTGGACGTCGATTCCCGGAAGCTCCTGCCCACGGATCCCTATGACAAGGTCAAACTGGTCAAGCCGGGGGTATTTCTATGCGGGTCCCTCATGGGGCTCACGGATATCAGCGAGGCCGTCGGCAGCGGGATTGCCGCCGCCGGACAGGTGAGCCGGTTTTTGTCCGGCCTGGATGTGTCCCTCCTGGAAGAAGAGGAAATTCCCGAACCCACGGCCAAGGACAGGGATGAGCCCCTGGTATCGGTGGTGCTCTGCAAATGCAGTGAAAAAATGCAGGAGAGCAGCGTTGATTTCAATGCCCTGGGCGCAGGCCTCAAACGGCTCAACGGCGTCGGGGAGGTCCATATCCTGGATATGCTTTGCAGCGATGAAGGCAAACAAACGGTCCTGGATCTCCTGGCCAAATCCAAATGCAACCGCCTCCTCATGGGGGCCTGCCATCCCTTCATGTACCGGAAATCCTTGAAAAACCTGGCCAAAAAAGCCGGGTTTGCCGCGTCCCTGGTTGAGATCACGGATCTTTCCTCCATCGTTCACAGGGGTTTTTTTGATCCCCAACCCGTTGAATCCGGCAAAAGGGATTACACCCGTTTGGCCTACAACGACCTCAGGGGCCACATTGAAAACCTGAAACTCAAGCCCGCCCTCCATGTGGAGAGCCTTTCCATCAACCCGGCCGCCCTTGTGGTGGGCGGGGGCATCGCCGGCATGCATGCGGCCCTCAGCCTGGCCCAGCGGGGGGTGGAAGTCCACCTGGTGGAAAAGACGGACAGGCTGGGGGGATATGCCGGAACCCGGATTGAACACACCATTGACGGCCTCACCCCGGTTTCCATGGCAAAGGATCTGGCCGGCAAGGTCCTTGAGCACAAGCACATCACCCTTCATAAAAATTGTGAAATCGTTGCCACCCAGGGCTCCCTGGGGGCCTTTGAAACCAAAATCAGGGATGTCTCCAAAGAAGAGAATTTTTATCTGACCCATGGGGCCGCCATCATTGCCACGGGCGGACATGAAGGGGCCACCGACGAATATGAATATGGCAATTCAGACCAGATCCTGACCCAGGCCGAACTGAAAGACGGACTGGCCACAGGGGAAATCGATGTCGGTGAAGCGGAAACCATCGTCATGATCCAGTGCGTGGGGTCCCGGCAAAAAGAAGGCCGGGAGTATTGCAGCCGGATCTGCTGTATCGGCGCCATTGCCAATGCCCTGGCCATCCGGGAGAAAAATCCCGAAGCCAGGATCTTCATCCTCTACCGGGATGTCATGACCTATGGGTTTACCGAACAATATTATACCCAGGCGCGGCTGGCCGGGATCATTTTTGTGAGCTACAGCCTGGACAACAAACCCAAAGTTGAACTCGTTGACGGAAGCCCGGTGATCACCTTTACCGAACCGGTCCTGAATGCGGAAATGCAGCTCACGCCGGATTATCTCATTCTGTCAACCGGTGTGGATGCCGAAGCCTCCAACCGGGAGGTGGGCAAGGCCTTCGGTCTCCCGGTCAACGAAGACGGCTTCTTTGTGGAAGCGGACTCCAAATGGCGTCCCGTTGAATTCCTGAAGGTCGGCCTCTATGTGGCCGGGGTCGCCCATTCCCCCATGACCCTGAAAGACGCCATCCTTCAGGCCGAAGCCGCAGCCCACAAAACCTATGCCTATCTGTCCGGGCGGAAAATCCACACGGCCCATACCATTTCCAGGGTCCATGACGCCATCTGCGTCCGGTGCCAGAGATGCGTCACCATCTGCCCCTACGGGGCCCGGTCCTACGACGAGGCCCTGGACAGGATCATTGTGGACGGCGCCACCTGCCAGGCCTGCGGCATGTGCGCGGTGGAATGCCAGAACAATGCGGCGGAAATCATGGGTTTCAGCGACAAACAGATCATGGCGGTCATTGATGCCGGACTGTCCAAGGACCCGGTGGCGGCAACCCCAGACTAGGAGAAAATTATGGATTTCAGTCAGTCAGATAAGGATTTGTGGAAACAGATATATCATACCAAGGATCTGCTCCATTGTTTTAATTGCAGCACCTGCCTGTCGGGCTGCCCCGCCTCCCACGGCGACCCCCCGCTTCTGGTGAGGAACCTGGCCCGAATGGTGGTCTACGGGCTGGAGGAAGATCTCCTGAACGACGACACCCCGTGGGCCTGCGTATCCTGTTCCAGGTGCGAAGAAATGTGTCCCATGGATGTCAAACCCTTTGAAATGATCCTGGCCATCCGGAGATGGCAGACCTCCAATGACGAGACCCGTGTTCCCACCGCCATTGTGGAGATTTATAAAAGGGGCTATACCCAGTCCGTCGGCACCAACACGGAACTGAGGGCCTCCCTGGGCCTGCCCGAGCTTCAGACCATCACCAAGATGCCCGAGATGCTGAAGCTGTATCAGGAAATGCTGATGAAAACACCGGTGGTCAGCGAAAACGACTATATGTTTAATGAGGAATAAAAGAAATGGAATTATGTCTTTTCTTAGGTTGTAATACCCCGGCCATCCGGCCGGATGTCGAGAGGGCCATCCGGGCGACCATGCCGGAACTGGGTGTGGACCTGGCCGACGCCGAAGGCTATGTCTGCTGTCCGGCCTTTGGGTCGTTTCCTTCCACGGACGATGATTCCTATCTGGCTTCCTCGGGGTGGAATCTGTCCATTGCAGAGGCCAAGGGCCTGGATATCATGGTTCAGTGCGGTTCCTGCTACAGCTCCCTTCGCATGGGCCGGGACCACCTGGCCCATGACGAAGAAAAGCTGGCCCGGGTCAATGAACTCATCGAGCTGACGGGCCGGAAGCTGGAATGCAAAACCAAGGTCCGCCACGTATCGGAAATCCTGTATAATGAAGTGGGCCCGGAAAAGATTGCCAAGACCATCAAAAAAAACCTGAACGGTCTTCACGGGGTGATCCAGTATCCCTGCCACACCCTTTTTCCCAGTGAAATCGTCGGGTTCGAAGAATCTCCGCGGGAACCCAAGGCCCTGCGGATTCTGACGGAAGCCATGGGGGCCACGGTGGACCATTACAGCCGGGAACTTCAATGTTGCGGCGGAGCCGGGGGATTTTCAAAAAGTTCGCCCGCCGAGGCCACTGAATTTACAAAGACCAAACTGGATGCCATTATTGAAGAAACAAAGGCCGATTTCATCGTGGTGTCCTGTATCACCTGTCTCATGTACCTGGATAATATTCAGAAAAAGCTCAATGAGGCGGAAGGCACGGATAAATACCATATCCCGGTGTTTGACTACAATCAACTGTTGGCCCTGTGCATGGGATTCGATCCCAAACAGGTGGCCTCCATATGTACGGTTCCGAGAAATAAGGTGATCGACAGGATTACCGCAGGGTGATTGACAATCCCTGAAAGGATGGTATGGATGATGGATAAAGGGTTCAAAAACCAAGGCAGATATTGTTTATAACCAGATATAGAGGGCAACCATGTTTAAAAAAATACTGTTTGCAACATCCACAACAAGCGCCTGCGATCCGGCCGCCAGGGTCGCGTTTACCATAACCAACCTTTACAAGGCGCATATCACCGTTTTTCATGTCATCGAGGCAAAAGAGCCGGGTGGCGCCAAGACGGATGCGGATGAAAAAACCACCTTGGGCGTCAAAGAAAAAATAGAAGCCTATTATGCGGATTATTTGTCAAAATCCAAACATCATACCATCAAAACAGTTCCGGGTGACCCCTGCCGGGAGATTCTGGAAGAACTCCAAAAGGATAGACCCGACCTCCTGGTGATGGGTGTCAGCACCGGCGGCGAAGCAGGCCTTGAAAATGCAATCCAAAATACCGAATCCTCATTTCAAAAAATCGTAAAGGCTTCCATTTGCCCTGTATTGATCGTGAACCGCCCGGCGGCCTCTTTCTGGGGAACCATTTCAAACCTGGTCTTTGCCACCGATTTTTCACAAACATCTGATAAGGCCTTTGATTTTGCAGCCCGGCTTGCAAAAAGAACAAACTGCGAACTCCATATTTTCCATGCCCAGAATGTCAGTCTTACGCCCGGCTCAAAAGAGTTTAACCAGAATGCCATAGAAGAACGCAGACGAGAAAAGCTCAGCTTTTCCAAAAAAAAATATGTGTCAAAAATGGCAGGCATTGAAAATTATTCCATAGAAGTCTGGGAAGGCAGCCCCTATCTTGAAATCGTAAAATATGCCAGAGAAAAATATGCAGATCTGATTATCATGGCCCAGGACTCGAAAAATCCCGGCTCTGAAACCGATGAATTGGGAAGTACAATCAAACAGGTGATTCTTCGCGCCGGTTGTCCTGTCCTCTGTGTTAATAAATAAAAGAGCGCCCACAAGATGGAGGAAAAAATGAAAAAGATTCTCATCATTGATGATGACCCCGTAATCCGGACCTATCTGACCAATTTATTAACGGACAATGGGTATGGGACCACAGTGGCCCAGGATGCAAAGGAGGCCATGGACCTTGTCGATGCGGAACCCTTTGATCTGATCACCCTGGACCTGGACATGCCGGGTGAATGGGGAACCCGGTTTTTCAGCAAACTGGCCCAGGACCGGCAGAAGAAAAACATTCCGGTGATTGTCATCAGCGGTATGGCCGGTAATGAATATGCCATCCCCAAAGCCGTGGCCAGCCTCACAAAACCCTTTGATCAAAAAGAGCTGTTAAAGATCGTGCGGGATATCTTAAAATAACGGGGAGGCCCTTTCATGGAGAAAAGAACACTACAGAAAAAAGGGTTGGTTTTTAAGCTCCTTATTCCTGTAGGTTTGGTTCTTTTTATCAGTATTTTCCTCTGGTCCCGGGTGACCATCAACATCCAGGAAAAGACCCTGATTGAAAAAGCGGTCTCGGATGTTGATAAATTCTGCAATACGGTCTTGAATTTCACCTGGTTTGCCATGCTTCACAACCCCAATAAAGACATGCTGGATGTCTTAAAAAGCATGTCTGAATATAATAGAATTGAAACCATAAGGCTCTATGACGCCCACGGGAAAATTAAATTTTCAAACAACAGTAAAGAAATCCACTCCTTTGCCGAAAAAACCGATGTGGCTTGCAAGACCTGCCATTTTGGAGACACTCCGGTCATGAAGACCGACATCAAGGAGCGCATCCGGATTTTCGAATCACCTGAAGGGGAACTTCTCCTGGGCATTATCAATCCCATCCTCAATGAACCGGGGTGCTCAACGGCCCAATGCCACTACCATCCAAGTGATGCCAAAAAAATCGGCACCCTGGATGTCATTGTTTCCTTGAAAAGTATCAAAACCGCCATCGGATCCATAAAAAAACTCTCAGCCTGGACAGCCGTCTATCTTTTTACGGTCCTGTGCCTGACCATCTGGTTCTGTATCTCCCGCCTGGTAACCAATCCCATCAACAAACTCATCCGGCAGACCGACCTCATCGGCAAAGGGACCTACCAGAACGATTTCACCACCCCGGCCCAGCGCGATGAAATCGGCCAGTTATCCCTGGCCATAAACGATATGGGCGAAAAGATAAAGACCAAACAGGATGAGCTGAACAAACAGAAAGACCGCTACCAGAACCTCTTTGATCAGGTGCCCTGTACCATTACCGTCCAGAGCAGGGATTACAAACTGATCGAATTCAACAAAGAGTTTTCAAAAAAATTCCAGCCTGAATACGGGGATCATTGTTATTCTGCCTATAAGAATCTCAGTCAGAAATGCATCAACTGCCCGGTGGAAAGGACATTTACCGACGGACAGTCCCATTTCAGCGAAGAATCCGGTATTAACAAGGACGGGACCATTGCCCACTGGTTTGTGAAAACCGCCCCCTTAAAAGATGAAAGCGGCCATATTGTGGCTGCCATGGAAATGAGCATTGATATTTCAAGGAGAAAAAGGCTCGAAGGCATCGTCAAAGATTCCGAACGGAAATATCAGGCCATTTTTGAGAGTATCCCCAACCCCATATTTATCCTGGATATGGACCGTTATATCATCCTCAACTGCAACAACAGCGCCTTGAATTTATATGGATATACCAAGGAAGAGATTGAAAACAAAGATTTTTCCATCCTTTTCCCCACCGCTGAAAAATTTAAGAACTTTAAAACCCAGGTCCAAAAACCCTTTCATGAACGGCTGGTTCATCTGAAAAAAACCGGGGAAACCCTTTATGTCAACATCTGGGTCAGTCCTGCGGAATTCACGGAACAAACCGTGCTTCTGGTAACCGTCATTGATATCACCCTGTCCATTGAAACAGAGCAGCAGCTCATCCAGGCGGGAAAGATGGCAACCCTGGGAGAAATGGCCACCGGGGTGGCCCATGAACTGAACCAGCCCCTGTCCGTCATCAAGACCGCATCCAGCTTCATATCCAGGAAGCTGAAAAAAAATGAGCCCATTGACCCGAATATTTTAAACACCCTTGCAGAAGAGATTGAAAATCATGTGGACCGGGCATCCAAAATCACCAACCATATGCGTCTTTTCGGCAGAAAATCGGATTTTTCAAAGGAACCCGTCAATATCAACGACACCCTGAAGCGGGCCTTTGATATATTCAGCCAGCAGCTCAAATTAAGAGAAATCACGGTCAGATGGGAGATTGACGAAAACCTTCCCCTGATCCTGGCTGACCCGGTCCGGTTGGAACAGGTATTCATCAACCTTCTCATCAATGCAAGGGATGCCATCGTGGCCCGGGCCGAAAGCCAGGAAGAGGGAGTTCCCCGGCAGATCACCATCACCACCTCCTCCCATGAAGAAATGGTAACGGCAAGTATTGCAGACACGGGCACAGGGATTCCGACAGAGCTGATGGATAAAATTTTCGAGCCTTTTTTTACGACCAAAAAAGTCGGAGAAGGTACAGGCCTGGGCCTTTCCATCAGTTATGGCATCATCAGGGAATCCGGCGGGGATATCAGTGTCAAAAACAATCCCCAGGGCGGCGCTGTTTTTTCTCTGCGGTTTAAAATGGACAAGGGGAGGGCAAAATGAATACCAGCCCCATGAATCCTTTAAAAATTCTTCTGGTGGATGATGAGGACGGTATCCGCAAAGTCTTGAAAATCACCCTTGAATCGGCCGGATATAGGATTCTGACGGCGCCGGACGGTGAAACCGGGCTGGATATCTTTGTCCGTGAAGCCCCGGACCTTGTGATCACGGATATTAAAATGCCGGGCATTGACGGGATTGAGCTGCTAAAGCGGATTAAACACCTGAACCCTGAAACCGAAGTCATCATGATCACAGGCCATGGCGACATGGATCTGGCCGTTAAGAGCCTTCAGTATGAAGCAGCGGATTTTATCACCAAACCCATTGACAGCCTGGATCTAGAATCCGCCATCCAAAAGGCCCAGGACCGGATGGCCATCAGCCGCAATATCAAAACCTATATGGAAGATCTTAAAATCCTTGTGGAGGAGAAAGACAAAAAGCTCAATGAATCTGAAAAGCTGGCGACCATCGGCCAGACCATTGCCGGCATGTCCCATGCCATTAAAAATATTGCCGGCGGCCTCAAGGGAAGTTCCTTTATCCTGGAACAGGGGATTGAACACGAAAACCGGCAGTATTTAAAACAAGGCTGGGAAATGATGAAGGGAAATATTGACAAAATCACCAAACTCTCCCTGGATCTTTTAAATTATGCCAAAACCACCCGGCTGAATTTCCAACTGGAAAACCCCAACACGCCGGCCCGGGAAATTGTTCAGCTCATGACCCATAAGGCAAAAGAAAAAAAAATCAATTTTAAATTTCTCCCCTCTCCTGAGAAAAAAATGGCCTTGATGGACTCCGACGCCATCCACAATTGCCTCTTAAATCTTGTCGCCAATGCCTTTGATGCCTTTGATGAATCTTTGGACCCAGAGGGCCAAAAGCAGGATGGACCAAGACAGGTGACGCTCGGCATCACGGCACAGGAAAAAGAAATCGTCTACCAGGTAAAAGACACCGGCGCCGGGATGAGTGAGCCGGTAGCGGCTTCCCTGTTTAAGGAATTTATTACCACCAAGGGGGTTAACGGAACCGGATTCGGCCTCATGACCACCAAAAAAATCATAGAGGAACACCATGGGAACATCCGCTTTCGCACCGAACCCGGCAAAGGATCTGAATTTATCATTCGGATTCCTTTAAGAACAAAGGGGTGAAAGGAGAGCTGCCATGGAAAAAATTTTCATTGATTCATACGGAAACCTCCTGAAGAAGGGTGTAAAACAGGCCGGACCGGCGCTGAAACTGCTGGGAAACCCCATTGAACTGGATAAGGCCTTTACCTTGAGATCTTTTCTGCTGATGATCCGCCGCTATCCTGAACTGAAAAACCTCAGCGCAATCCTTGACTCTCTGCTTGAAATTATTTCAGAGAATGATAGTGTAGGAGATAAAATCAACGATATCGAATCCCTGGTGTTTTACAAAACCATTGAAATCCAGGGATTCCCCGGAAAACCGAAATTAACCGTGTATAACAGCTTGAAAGGAGTCATCCAAAAAAAAACAAAAGACCTAAAATTTTTTCATCCTGAAGCTTTGCTGGACCACACATTAACCCTGGGAAATCTGAAACATATTGTTTTTGGGGATAAGGAGGACATTTTCGAGTATGAGACGGTTTACACACTGTTTGAGCTCGTGGAAGGGGTTGCCTGGGAATTGTCTTTTAATTTTAACCCGTTACAATGTTCCATAAGGAGGTAACTATGTTTAAGAAAATACTATTTGCCACAACCGCTTCTCCTGCCTGTGATGCGGCTGCAAAAATTGCTTTTGAGCTGGCCGAAAAATACAAATCCGAACTGGTTCTTTATCATGCGTTTGGCGTCCCTTCCCATGGGGGAAGTTTCTCCGTGAGGGACTATGTCACCGGGGAAGAAGATAATCTGGGTCCTGAATATATTGAATTTGTCAAGGATGAAATGAAAACCACCTATGAGGCCCTGATTCAAAAATACGGGAATCCCAGAATTGAGGCCCTTGCCGGGATACCATCCACCGAGATCCTGAGATTCGCCAGAAAAGAGGATGTGGATCTCATCATCATGGGAGCCCATACCCGGCAGGATGAAACCGGCTCGGCCAGGTTCCGGGGGATCGTGGGCACCACCATGCAGAAAGTGGCCCAGAAGGCCCGATGCCCGGTTCTCATTATCAGCAGGCCCTGTGAAACCTGTTTCTGGTATTTCAATAAAATCATTTTTGGGACCGATTTTTCAAAGGCCTCCATGGCCGCCTTTCAATTTGCCTATAAGATGGCCGCATTTATCGGGTGCAAGCTTTATATTTTCCATGCCCTGGATATGGGAACCTCCCAGGCCGGGGTATCACCCGGACAAAAATCCATTGAAGACCGCATAAAAGCGGCCAAGGCAAGAATCGAAACCGAATATGTATCCCGGATGAAGGATTTTGACAATTATGACATCACCATCTGGGAAGGCACCCCCTATGTCGAGCTCCTGAAATTTGCCCGGGAAACCAGCGGCGACCTCATCGTCATGGCCCATCATACAAAGGACATTGATCCTGAGGAAGCCCTTCTGGGGTCCACCGTTGAACAGGTGGTCCTCAGATCGGCCTGCCCTGTGGCCAGCGTGAACAGGGACGATAAATTATAGACCGGGGTGGTCCCATGACCCAGGGAAAAGAATTGCCAAAGGTTCTGATCCTTGAGGATGAGATGCAGATGCGGTTTTATCTCATGACCCTGGTCAAATCCATGGGGTATGACCCTATCCTGGCAAAGGACGGCTCAGAGGGGCTTGATGTTCTCAAACAGATCAGGCCCTCGGCCCTTATTCTGGATATCATGATGCCAAAAAAAGGCGGATGCCTGGTTTACCAGGAAATAGCCGCCTGCCCGGAATATAAGGATCTTCCCGTTATCTTTTTTTCTGGGGTGGATCGGAATGCCTTTTTTCATTATATCAAAATGCTGAATGTGACCCTTGAACACCCTGTGCCCGAACCTGAAATTTATGTTGCAAAAGATGCTGATCCCGAATATCTTAAAATGGTCATTAGAACCTGTGTAGAAAAAAATTATCCAAAACCGGATCACTAGATGGGGATACGCATGGCAACCAAAATTCTCCTGGCTGATGATGAAGAAGGCATCCGGAAGGTCCTGACCATTTATCTCAAGGATGCGGGATATGAGGTTATTACGGCGGAAGACGGACAAAAGGCAGCTCTCCTTTCAGACACCACGTCGCCGGACATTGTTCTTACCGATATCCGCATGCCGGGAATGGACGGCCTTTCACTTTTAAAACACATTAAAACAAACAGACCCGATACGGAAGTCATCATGATCACGGGCCACGGGGACTATAAGCTGGCCATTGAAAGCCTGAAGCTGGATGCCGTTGATTTTATCCCCAAACCCATTGACAACGACGTCCTGGATATTGCCCTGAAGCGGGCCTGCGACAGGATTGAAAACCGGAAAAAGATACAGTCCTATACCCGGGATCTTGAGTCCCTTGTCCGGGAAAAAACCCAAAAACTCACGGAATCGGAAAAACGATATGTTCAGTTGTTCAATGAAGCACCCTGCTATATAACGGTCCAGGACAGGGATCTGAATATCATCGAAACCAACCGCATATTCCGGGAACATTTCCACTTTCCGGGCAAAAAAAATTTCTGCTATACCATCTACAAGGGAAGGGATGGTGCCTGCCCCGACTGTCCGGTGCTCAAAACCTTTAAGGACGGCAAATCCCACAGGGCTGAATTTGAAGTCCGTTTAAAGGACGGCAGCATAAAAGACATCTATGTTCAGACCTCGGCCATAACCGATGATTCAGGGAAGATCACCCATGTCATGGAAATGTCCACCGATGTGACCCTGATCCATGAACTCCAGGACCACCTGGCTGCCCTCGGACTTCATATCGGTGCGGTGTCCCACGGATTGAAACAGGTCCTGACGGGCCTGGACGGCGGCTCCTACCTCATTGATTCAGGCCTTGACAAGGGGAATACCGCGCTCATCAAAGAAGGCTGGGCCATTGTCCGGGAAAAGATGTCCAAAACCCGACAAATGGTTCTGGATATCCTCTATCATACCAAAAAAAGGGAGCCGGACCGGTCCATGGTTCTTCTCAAGGATCTTATCAACGAAATGGCCTCCATCATCAAACCCAAGGCCGACAAGGAAAAGGTCCGGCTGGACATTGACTTTCCAGAAGAGGCCGTCAGCCTTTATATTGATAAAACCGCCATCTTCTCGGCCTTTATGAGTATTCTTGAAAACGCCGTGGAAGCCTGTGCCTCCGGAAAAAATAAAGGGGGCCTGATCCGGTTTACCACTCGGATCCAAGCCCCCCACCTCATTTTTTCCATCCAGGACAACGGCAAGGGAATCGAGGAAGGCAAAAAGGACAAACTCTTTGACCTCTTCTATTCCGACAAGGGAAACAAGGGAACAGGCCTCGGTCTTTTCATCGCTTCAAGATCCATCAAACAGCATGGCGGAACCATCTCTGTCCAATCCAAAGTAAACCAATACACCGAATTCACCATTACCCTTCCCCTGGGTTGATCAAACCCTCTCTTCGCTGTTATTTGCCGAAATAGGCATTGGGCAGCCATAAAGCAATCTCCGGGAACAGCATGACCATAACCAATCCAAACACCATGACAAAGACAAAGGGCACAATGGACCGGTAAATATCCGCCAGTGTTACATCCGGCGGGGCCATGGCCTTCATCAGGAACAAATTGTACCCGAAGGGAGGGGTGATATAGGCGATCTGGCAGGTGATGGTATACAGAACCCCATACCAGACCGGATCAAACCCCAGGCTCATGATCAAGGGAATATAAAGCGGCGCCACAATGATGAGCATGGCCGTATCATCGAGAAACATCCCCATGATGATATAGGAAATCTGCATCATGATCAGCACACCCCATGGGCTCAGATGCCACTGGTCAAGGAACAGGGCCTTGATGGCATGCACGGCGCCCAGCCCGTCAAACACGGCTCCGAAACACAGGGCCGCCAGGATGACCCACATGAACATGCAACTGACACTCAGGGTATTGCGCAATGTGTCCTGCATGACCTTTTTGGTTAACCGGCGTTTGAAAACCGCGGCCAGGGTGGTGGCGGCTGCACCGGCCGCCGAGCACTCGACCAGGCTGGTGACACCCATGAGGAAAAGCCCGGTCATGGTGACAATAATGACCACGGGAATGATCCCGGCCCGCAGCAGGACAAACCTTTCCTTCCAGGTGATCTGCTGCCGTTCTTCCAGGGTCAGGGCCGGTCCTAGGGCCGGATTCAGGTGACATCGGACAAGAATATAGAGGATAAACAGGGCAGCCAGCAAAAGACCCGGGAAAACCCCGGCCATCCATAAACGGCCCACATTCTGCCGGGCGATCATGCCGTAGAGAACCAGGACCACGCTGGGCGGGATCATGATGCCCAGGGAGCTGCCGGCCTGGATGACGCCGCTGACCATGATCTTGTCATATTTGCGTTTCATCATTTCCGGCATGGCGATAGTGGCTCCGATGGCCATGCCGGCTACGCTGAGGCCGTTCATGGCGGAGATGGCCACCATCAGACCGATGGTGCCCACGGCCAGACCGCCGTTGACCGGGCCTGTCCAGACGTGGAACATGCGGTAGAGGTCGCTGGCGATGCCGGATTCGGAAAACATATACCCCATATAAATAAACAGGGGCAGGGTCAGGAGGGGATACCAGTTCAGCAGGATAAAGCTGGCGTTGAAGGGCATTTCCACCCCCCCGTTCCCCCAGAGGAGAAGCGAGAAAAAGGCGGCCACGCCGCCGATGGCGGCAAATACCCGCTGTCCGGTAAGGAGCATAAGGCCCATGGAAGAAAAGATTAAGATAGCGATCAATCCGTGACTCATTTTATTTTTCCCCCCTGGCTCTGGATAAATCCTTGAACCATTCCGCAATGGTCTGCAAGAGCATCAGAAAAATCCCGATGGTCATGATGATTTTGATGGGCACCAGGGGTGGACCCCAGGGCGTATAGCTTTTCTGTTTGTATTCAATGGCGTATTGAAGGCTGGAAATGGAACCGATAAAAAGCACCACCATATAAAAGATCAGGATGGGCCCGGTGACGAGATCGGCAACTGCCTTTCTCTGCTTGGACCATCGCCCGTAAAGCAGGTCCATGCGGACATGGCCCTCGATGATCATGGAATACCCGCCGCCCAGCAGATAATAAGCCGCCATGACAAACTGGGCCACTTCCACGGCCCAGATATGGGGTGTATCAAAAGCGGTTCTGGATACGGATTCAAACAGCAGGATTCCGCCCATGGCAAAGACCAGATACATTGAAGCCTTCCCCACAACCGTATTGACGGCCTCAACGGAGTTTACAAAAATCTTGATAGGTTTAAGCATACTGCACCTTTACATTCAATTCTTCTGTACATGATAAAAAAGAGCAATTACTTACACAAGCCTCAATAGATCCCTGGTAAGTAATTGCTCAATCTAGGGTTATTCAGGTACGGCCTTGTCCGGTTTTGATCTGAAGACGGGCACAAGACCGACATCATTGGTTAATGCTCAACCGCCGCCGTATTAATACCGGTATGGAGGACCTGCTGCTTCCATGGTCTTGGTATACTCTTTGAGAATGGCCACGACTTTGGCGTTTCTCGGGCTCTTGGTGGCAACCTCATCCCATAATTTATAAGCCGCATCCTCAACCTGCTTCCATTCTTCCTGGGGAATGGTGGTCAACTGCATCTTGCCGCCCTTGGTCCGGTAGTTGGCTTCTCCATACCAGTACCAGTGCTGACGGTAATAATGGGAGCTGTCCATGCAGAGCCTGAACAGGGTTTTCAGGTGCTCGGGCAGGGCATTCCATTTATCGGTATTGGCAAAATAAGACCCGGCCCAGGCCCCGGAGATGGGATTGGTCAGGTAATATTTACACACATCGGCCCAGCCCACGGTATACACCTCGGTAATACCGGACCAGCATACCCCGTCCAGCTCGCCGGTCTGAATGGCCATCTGGACATCCGAATAGGGAAGGGACATGGGGATGACACCGAATTGCTGCAGGAATTTACCGCCGGTGGGGAAGGTATAAACTCTCAGTCCTTTTAGGTCTTTAATACTTTTGATGGGTTTGGAAGTTGAAAAATTGCAGGGATCCCAGGCCCCGGTGCTCAGCCAAGTCACGCCCTTGACTTCGGCATAGGCTTCTTCCCAGATTTTGTTGAGCCCCAGCCAGTGCCACAGCGCAGGAACATCCAGGGAATAACGGGAGGCAAAGGGAAAATAGGCGGCGAATATGGCCACGTCAACGGGAGCAGCCATGGAGTCGTCATCACTCTGGGCCGCATCAATGGTGCCCTTGGCAATGGCCCGGAACAGTTCTCCCTGGGGAACAAGCTGGTCGGCATTGTACAGTTCGATGACCATCTCTCCGTTGGCGGCCTTATTAAAGGCGTCAATGGAAGGTTTGATCACATGCTCGGCCAAGGCGGACCCTGCATAAGTCTGCAATCTCCATTTGATGGTCGATTTCTGCGCTGAGATAACATAAGGCGCGTTTACGGCTGTGGCTGCAACTGCTGCCGCCCCAACCCCTGCTTTTTTGATAAACTCACGTCGTTTCATTCTAGCTGGCTCCTTTCCTGATGTTTAATAAATAATCAACCCCATAAAATTTTCCGGTTCATGCTCCAAGTGTTTGGAACGCTTACCATGACACCATATGCCACATCTTGCTCAACAAACAATAGTTTTTTAAAAAAACGGATATTTACCCAAGCATTTTCCTGAGCAATCCCTTTACAATCTGCACCTTGAAGGCATTTTTGGCAAGCGGCCTGACCGATTTCACGGCAAGGTCTCCGGCAGCCAGGGCGGTTTTATCACTGGCGGGTTTGCCTTCCAGGAAAGCTTCAACCGCCTTTGCCCGCAATGGAACCGGGGCCACGGCCCCCAGAACAATGCCGGCCTTCTTGATGGCCTTTCCTTCCAGGTCAAAGGAATAGGCAAGGCTCACAATGGGAAAATCAATGGCATTCCGTATCCTGAATTTTTGATACCCCTGGCGGTTGTTTTTTGAAGGGGCGGGGATTTCGATTTCCTCCACCAGCTCATCCTTCTCAAGAACCGTGCACTTCATGATGTCTGCGGCAAAGAAATCATCGGCGGCAATGGTCCGTTGTGTGGTTTTAATCTTTGCCCCCAGGGCCATGAGGGCCGGGGCCATATCCGATGCATTCACGGCAATGCAGCCGCAGTTGACACACCGGGCCGCTTCGGACCGGATATCCTCCAGGGTTTGGATGCCCGGGGTTCTGCCGCCTTTGTTCTGACCGTCGCAATGCATGTCCAGGGATTCACCCATGGGCATATGGGACAAGGGTTTGATCTTGGCGATGGCATAGGCGGTTTTGCGGCCGGCAGCCACGGCATGAATCACGGACAGGGGCCCGCTGACGATGTCACCGCCGGCATAAACCCCTTCCAGATTGGTGGCCCTGGTTTTTTCATCAATGACAATGAGACCGCGCAGGGTTGTGACTTCATCCTTGGTATAGGCGAGGTCCGTGGCCTGGCCGATGGCCAGGATGATCTGGTCCGCCTCCAGGGTCTTTTTGACCGAGGCATCAAAGGCTGGATTAAACCGCCCGGTTGCATCAAACACGGATGTACAGCTCACCACTTCCAGCCCGGCCACCTTGCCCTTTTTCTCGATGATCCGGTCCGGCCCAAAGGAGGTCAGGAAGGTGACCCCTTCATGGAGGGCTTCGGAAATTTCCTCTTCAAAGGCCGGCATTTCCTCCCGGGACTCCAGGCAGACCATGGTGACCTTGGCCGCGCCCAGACGGCGGGCCGTCACGGCCACATCCACGGCCACATTTCCGCCGCCGATGACCAGAACATTCTTGCCCACGGTGGGTTTTTTACCCAGTTCAACCGATGACAAAAACGCGATGCCCGGTGTCAAAAGCTCCTTTTTGGCAATATCAAGCGTTCTTTCACCCCAGGCGCCCGATGCCAGAAAAATGTTCTTGAATTTTTTCCTTAAGTCTTTGAAGGTGGCGCCCTTCTGGCCCACAGCCGTATTGAGCTTAAACACAATGCCCATGGCCTCAAAGGCCTTGACCTGTTTTTCCACCACCTCCTTGGGAAGGCGGTGGGCCGGAATGCCGTAAGTCAGCATGCCGCCGGCCTTGGGCATTTTGTCATAGACCGTGACCTCATACCCGGCCTTTCTCAGATAATAGGCTGCGGAAAGACCGGCCGGCCCTGCGCCCACAACGGCCACCCCTTCTTTTTTCAGCTTTTTGGGAACAGCCAGGAATTCTTTGGCATGGTCCAGGATATAATCCCCCACCACCTGTTCCACATTCCGGATGGACACGGCCTCGTCAAAATCGGACCGGTTGCATTTGGATTCGCATAAATGCGGACAGATCCGGCCGGTAAGGGCGGGAATGGGATTGTTTTCAAGGATGATCAGGGCCGCGCTCTTCATGTCGCCCTTGCGGACATGGTCCATATAGGCCGGGATCTCGATGTTCCCGGGACAGGTCTGGGTGCAGGCGGGCACGGCCACCCGAACGCTACCGAAAATGGAATGATACCGGTTTTCCCCCAGGAGGGCGGCGCATTTGCTGCCGCCTTTTCTCAGACAGTGGAACATATCGTCCGGGGTCCGGTAATACCAGCAGCGCGGCTCCTGGCATATATTCCCACCCAGGGTGCCCATGTTCCGGATCTCCGGGGAGGCCACGGACCGCGCTGCTTCCGCCAGCAGGGCATAATTTTTCCGGATGGTCTCGTTCTTGCTGATATCCGTAAGTGTGGTCAAGGCGCCGATGCGGAGCCCTTTTTTATTTGTTTTCACATAGCTGAGGTTTGGGATGGTTTTAAGGTCCACTACGAGTTCCGGAGATTCGGCATGGATTTTATCCTTGAGTACGCCCAAAAGATCCGTACCGCCCGCAATTACCGAAGCCTTTCCCTTTTCCTTGGACAAAATTGCCGCAGCTTCCGTGAGAGATGAGGCTGAAATATGTTTGAAGTTTCTGAGAGTCATCTTTTTCTCCTTAAACCTTTCCCAGGGCCCGGATGATTTTCTCGGGCTTGATCGGAATATCATTGATTCTGACACCGATGGCGTTATAGATTGCATTCATGACCGCGCGAGGCGTGCAGGTCAGGGTCCCTTCCCCGATTCCGCAGGCCCCGTATTTCCCGGCACCCTTCCAGACCTCCAGAAGGATGGGATCAATATCCGGCATATCGGCCATGGTGGGAATCTTGTAGTCAATAAAATTAAAATTCAGGGGCACTCCGGTGGACTCATCATAAATGATTTCTTCGGTCAAGGCTTCGCCCATGCCCATGACCTGACCCCCGACCTGCTGGGCCTCGGCCCCTGAGGCAAACATGACGGTGCCGCAATCGTTGATGACCACCAGACGCAACACATCCACCTTTCCGGTGTCGGTATCCACTTCCACTTCTGCAAAATTGGCGAAATAAGGAACCCCGGTTTTCTTTTTGTTAATGCCGCGGCTCATCATCACGACAACGGGCAGGATGTCATTTTGAAATAAGACCTCTTTCACACTCAGGCTCTGCTTTGGTTTTTTCCGGACAAAAATCCTTCCGCCGTCAATATCCAATTCCTTGGATGCGAGCTTGAAAACAGGTTCAGCCCGTTTGAGAATTTTCTTTTTGACTTCCTTGGCGGCATCAAAGAGCACTTCAGATTGAAGAAAAGACACGGCGCTGTCCGTCTGCACACAGTCCTTCAGACTGGTTTCCGTATCCACCACATGGTTCCAGTGAATATCCTCGGGCGTAATGCCGAGAAAACTCAGGGCCTCGGCGCAACCGAGGACATTGCAGGTATTGGAGCCGGTACCGGTTTCCACCGTGGGAGCATCCAGGATGACGGTACCGTCGGGATTCAATGTTATGGAAACCTGAATCTCACCCCGGCGCACTTCCTGCCATTCCGCATGCCAGGCCGGGTGCAGGGAAAATCCCACCCCGCGTTTCTTTGACTTGCCAAAGACAGGCCCCTGGCCGGGTTTTTTATTGCGCTTCTTTTTCCATCCGATCTTTTCTGCGCCCTGCTTTAAAACCTGCACAAGGCTCTTGTCCGGGAGTTTTTCCCATTCATGACCGAAATTTTTAATACACAGGTCAATGGGATCCATATCCAGTTTTTCCGCCAAAAGGTCCACCATGTGGCCGAAAATCAGGTTGAACTGTGAATTGCCGACACCCCTCATCATACAGGCCGGCAATTTATTGGTATACACCCCGTAGGATTCCATTTTGATATTCGGGATATGGGCAAAGGAAACTTCAGCAATTTCGGCAGGTGCAAATTTCAAGGCAAAGATGGTGTGGTCGGCATAGGCCCCTGAATTACCGATGGATTTAAAGGACATGGAGGTGATGGTCCCGTCTTTTTTAGCCCCGACCTTGCCGTGATAAATGGCCGGCTGGCGGGAATCATGAAAGCTCTCCCTTCTGGTATGCCTGAATTTTACGGGACGGCCCGTTTTCCGGGAGAGCATGGCCGTAAACAAAAAGAAGGGCTGGTCCCCGGTATCCCCCCGGCCGAACTGACCGCCGACGTAGGAGCTGACAACCTTTACCTTGTTGATGGGCAGATCCAGCATTTCACTGATGTGCATGCGCGTCTGGTCCGCTTCAAAGGAATTGGAATAAAGGGTGAGTTTCTCGTCTGTCCAGTCCACCACGCAGCACCAGTTGTCAAGGGAGCCCTGGGTGGCATTGTGATGGACGGAAGTTCCCTCAACCACCACCTCGGCCCTGGCAAAATCCTGATCCACATCCCCCTTGTTCACAAATATGTCTTCTCCCCCCACTTTGTCCTTGGGCAGGATATTGGTCTTGCTGATTTCCGGATGGATCACGGGAGCGCCCGGCTTCATGGCCTCAAGGGGGTCCAGAACAAAGGGCAGGACCTCCCATTCCACGTCGATCAACCGGAGGGCTTCCTCGGCAACGGCCTCGCTTTCCGCCGCCACAACGGCGCCGACTTCATCGGTGACCCAGCAGGCATAATCTCCCAAGACCCGCCGGTCCTTATAGTTTCTCCACATCATCCGGTCATAGGAAACCGTATCCACCCCATCGGTCCAGCCCGCATTGGTGAGCTTCATGGAGGCAAATTCCGGGTCCTTGTAAGTCATGATCGCGGCCACGCCGGGAAGTTGTTGTGCCTTAGTGATGTCAATCTGTTTAATCCGGGCACGGGCATGGGGGCTGCGCAGGACCTTGGCATACAAAAGACCGGGGATTCGGCTCATGATGGTCAGATCATCAATATATTCCACTTTCCCGCCGGCTTTTTCCCGGGCATCGATTCTAGGCCGGTAGCTTCCGACAAATTTGCGATCCGAGCGTGGTTTATAGGGTTGTTTCATGACGGTTCTCCTTTTTTCGCAATTTTTTCCGAGGCATGGGTGACGGCCTGGGCAATGGCGGCATAGCATCCGCAGCGGCAGATATGACCGGAAAGGGCTTCCTTGATCTCGGGCAGGGTCGGTTTGGGGTTCTCGTTCAGGAGGGCTTTGGCGCCCATGACAAAACCAGGGGTGCAGATGCCGCATTGAAGGGCTGTGCCGTAACCGGGCTCGCACTGCTCGGCAAAGGCTTCCACCACGGGATCATCCTTTGGAAGACCTTCTATGGTGAGGATCTCATGGCCATTGGCCTCAACGGCCAGCATCATGCAGGACAATATGGCCTTGCCGTCCATGATCACGGTGCAGGCGCCGCAACCGCCTTCGTCGCATGAAACCTTGAGCCCGGTATAGCCCAGCTTCTCTCTCAGTAAAAAAGAGAGGGTCATCGTAGGCGTGATGTCCTGCTCAGGTTCAAAATCATGCCAGCTCCCATTGATTTTTATCCTTATGCCGGACGACTGCCCGGCAACCGTTTTCCCTGTCCCCTTAGATGATTTAGGCATTGCTTATCCCCTTTGATTCTTCGATAATAAAAATATTTTTCCCAGCATGTTAAATGCCTCCCTCCCTGTGTGTCAACAAAAAATTATCTAATGATACTGAATATCAGGATTAAAACAAAACATCCATTTTTGTCAAGAAAACTATTTAGAATTTTCATTTTATTCAATCTACTAGTGAAATTTTTAGTATATATGTAATATATGTTTGCCTTGGAAATCAATAACAGGTAAATATCAAACCCGACAAATTTTAATTGCATCCCGGGTCGGAAGATGAGAAATAAGACCTATGCGTCCATTGAAACATATCACCGCCATTATTCCCGCAGCAGGGCTCTCCTCCCGCATGAAGGCGTTTAAACCGCTCCTCCCCCTCGGCAATACAACCCTGCTTGCCTCGTCCATCCGGCTTTTTCAACACTGCGGCATCAGGGATATCCGGGTCATTACCGGGCATAGGGCCGAAAATATCGAACCCCTCGTTCATGAGATGGGCGCCGTCCCCATACACAACCCGGATTTTATGAAGGGCATGTTTTCCACTGTTTTGACCGGAATCAGGCAGCTTCAGCCGGAATGCGACGCTTTTTTCATGCTGCCGGCAGACATCCCCATGGTAAGGCCCCATACGGTCAAAGAAATCTTGAGAGCCTATCAAAACGGAAAAGGGAAAATCATCTATCCTTTTTTTGAAGGACAATGCGGCCACCCTCCCCTGATCTCATGCGAATATGTTCCCGATATCCTGGCCTGGGGCCGGGACGGAGGACTTCAAGCCTGCCTGAAACAATTCGAAGGCAGCTCTTATAATACAATGGTATGTGATGAAGCCATTCATATGGATGCCGACACCCCGGAAGATTACCAGAATCTTCTTAAAAAAAGCCGGACACAGGATATCCCTTCCACCAAGGAATGCCTCTGCCTTCTCAAACACATCAGACGACTGGATGACGCCATTGTGGGCCATTGCATGAAAACGGCCGAAACAGCCGCCTTGATCTGCCGGTCCTTGGACAGGACTTCATTGGACATCCATTCCGGCCTGGTCATAAAAGCCGCCCTGCTCCACGATATGGCCCGAAACGGCAGGAACCACGACCGCCTCGGCGCAATTATCCTCAGGGACATGGGTTTTGGGGCTATCGCAGATATCATCCAAGACCATATGGATATCCTCACCGGCCCCGATCTCCCCTTAAGCGAAAAAGAGATCGTTTATTTTGCCGATAAAATCACGGTAAACAATACCGTGGAAATCGATTTTGAAAAACGGTTCACGAAAAAACTGCAGACCCATACAGAAGACCCGGCAGCAGTAACAGCCATCAAAAACAGGCTGAGGGCAGCAAAAATCATCTGCTCTAAAATCGAACAGGCCACCGGCCGGAGCATTTCCAGCATTGTAAATCCAGGCAATTGAAAATTTAAAATAAGGCAAAATTAGAAAAATAGTTTATAAAGTAAGCCAAAATCCAAGATTTTGATAATGATAGTTCTTAAAAATCCGCATTTATCCTTATAAAATTAAATTTTCTCTTGACAAGCTTTTGCGGTTTTGATTTACCTTCTTAAACACCCATTTTTAAATAAAGGAGAGCGCATGCATAAATTATTAAAGGACAGCCCCGGAGAGAAGATCATGCTGCTGGGGAACGAAGCCATCGCCAGGGGGGCCATGGAGGCGGGAGTGGCCTTTGCCTCCACCTATCCGGGCACCCCGTCATCGGAGATATCCCTGAACCTGTTCCAGATGTCCCAAGAATCAGACCTGTATTTTGA
>JAMPXP010000013.1 GCA_023701135.1 Desulfobacula sp.
ACCGATCAAAGAAAAATCATACAATCCCCATAGCCGCCTCGGGGCTGAAATAACCTTCAGTTCATCCATTTAATCGATTTGTTGCAAGGCTGAAAAGAAATTCAACTGGGCATTGTGGCATGCAACAATCGATTAAACGCTCTTCCATTGATTCGCAACGCTACAGAGTGCATCCGGATTGCAAAAAGCTTTTGTGCTTTGTATATGATCCAGAGGGCTGGATTTCAAATCCTTGCGGGCTTGAAAATGACCTCAATAAAAGAGAAGATGATTTCGAGAAAGGTTCTTATCGTACCCAGGGGGCACTATGCATGGCAATTCTTTCCAGCGGACTATCAAAAGCTGCGCTTTTGTCATTCGCTGGACTCAAACGATGAGCAAAATATAGCAAAAAGGGCATAGCCTATGAGATCAAAATGGCTAAACTGTGTTAAATACTTTACCCGTTTCATCATCTTATCTGTTTGCCTCATGGGATGCGCAGGACAGGCTGGTTACATTCAGACTGCGGACCAGCCGCCGAACCTTCCGTCAAAAGACACTGCCTTAACCATTCCAGAGGCACTGAGAGAGAAAGTTCGCCTTTCTGAGGACCTGGGGCGAGAACTCTACATTATTGACAAAATGGCTGCCATAGGAACTGATGTGATGCTGGAAAATCTTACCGATTCCAAAAAGGCTGGTATTTGCGGATATATTGTCTTCAGAGAAGGCAACGAGCAAAACCAGCCCACAGGGTCTTGGCTGGTACAATTTTTTGTAGATGAAGCTGAGCCAAAGATTGGGTACAAGGTCCTAATTACGCCTCCTACTACGCCCGGCCGTACAAAAACGCAGTTCGAAGAAGTCACTCCGCCAAGGGCGCCCACTGATGGCGAACTCAATCTTTTCCGCTCTATCCGTACTGCTCTCGTTGCAGTTCCTGATCGTCCCAACCAGCCGGTCAATCCTGTAGTGATCCCCGCCCAAGCCATAGGAGAAGAGGGTATTCTTGTGTACCTTCTTGCTGGAACGAAGAAAGACAAAGTCGCGGTGATGGGTAAGCACTATCGGGTTTTGGTCTCAAATGACGGACTTAAGGTAAACAGGGTTGAACCGCTCACCAAGACCGTTCTTGAAACCCAGTTCAATCCCCCTGAACCTGGAGGCAAGCCAGATGCGCTTATTGTGACCCATCTGTTTAGTGATTACCCTTTCGAAACACACGTATTTATCAGCAATCTTCATCACGTGCCTCTTTTTGTGGGCACAGAAAAATATACTTGGTGCATCAGCGAAGGAAAAATAAGGCTGGTGTCCTTAAAGACCCGACAATAGAACTCAGTGATCGCCCGACTTTTGGGTAAAGCGGATGCAGGAACACGTTGTTTTTTCAAATACGTGGCCGCAAGACCCCTCTAAGAGAACCCGGAACCCGTTCTAAGCCCTGGCTCATGCGGCAAGGATTGGGTGGCCCGTTGGTGATATAGGTAGTCCGCTGGGAAATCCATTTGACAACCGTAACCCGATGAGTTACGTTGTAATACATGATAAAATCATTCAAGCATAAAGGATTGGAAGATTTTTTTTATACGGGAAGCAAAAAGGGAATATTGCCAAATCATGCAAACAGGCTCGGAAGAATCCTGGATCGATTGAATGCCGCAGCAGAAATCAAAGATATGAACTATCCGGGTTCCTTTCTTCATCCATTAACAGGAGACAAGAAAGGGTTCCATTCTGTCAAAGTTTCCGGCAATTGGCGTGTATTCTTCACATTTGAAGAAGGTGACGCCTACATTGTGGACTATGCTGATTATCATTGAGAGGTGTATATATGAGAAAAATGACAAGAAGACCCACACATCCGGGTCATATTTTAAGGGAGGATTATTTGGTCCCTCTTTCCGTCAAAATTCAAGATATGGCCGAAATCCTGGGCATTTCAAGGAAAACGCTTTCCAAAATAATCAATGAAAGAGGTTCCATCACGCCTGACATGGCCTTACGACTCTCCCGGGCCTTTGATACGTCTCCGGATTTCTGGCTGAATCTGCAAAAGAATTTCGATTTATGGCTTGCAGAACAAACCTCAACTGAATGGCAGAAAGTTAAACCCTTTCCCGAACATATACTGCACCGGGATTCAACAGTGATCAGCGAACCCGTCGCTTGAGCGGGACCGTTCCAAGCCGCGCCTTATGCCGACCGGCTCTCCCTCACCATATCGGCGGGGCTCTGCCCGAAATAGCGCTTGAATTCGCGGCTGAACTGGGAGGAGCTTTCATAGCCCACCCTGTCGGCGGCAAGATAGGCCTTCAGGCCTTCCTGGAGCATTAAATCCCTTGCCTTGGTCAGCCGGATCTTTTTCAGATACTGTATGGGGGAATCCGAGGTAATCTCCTTAAAGGCCCGGTGAAAGGCCGAGGCGCTCATTCGGGCGGCCCCGGCCAGTTGTTCCACGTCTATTTTTTCCGCATAATGATTCTGCAGGACCTTCAAGGCATGGGCCACCTGGGAAAAGGCGCCGCTGTGCATGGCCAGGGAATAGAGCACCGATGCCTGGGCGCCGCAAAGGGCCCGGTAAAGGATTTCCCGCACCAGGCCGGGGCCCAGGATCCGGGTTTCCGCCTCGGACCGGAGGCATTTGACCAGCCGGGCCGCTGCATGGGCCATGTCTTCGTCCATGGCCGCCGGACCGATCCCGCAGGGCAGGCCCTTTTCACCGGCGGCCCGGATATCCGCCTGGAGTCCCAGTTGGCCGATCAGGTCATGCAACTGGGGCATATCAATATCAATGACCATGCCGCGCAAGGGTTCTTCGGGGCTTGCAAAAATCTCGCATTCAAGGGGCATGGCCACGGAGGTCACCAGGTAATGGTCGGCGTCGTACCGGAATTTCAGGCCGCCCAGGCAGGCGATCTTATAGCCCTGGGCCACGATATAGATACCGGGGTCATAGACCATGGGCTCCCGGGGGACATGCTTTGTTTCTTTAAAAAAACGGACCCCTTTAAGCCGCGATTCAGAGGCTCCGTCAGCGATTTCCGGAAAATTTTTCAATATTTCGGCCATGGGTGACATAAAAATCCTCCTTCTTTTTTTTATCTGATTTAGACAATATTCATGGGGATAAATCAATCCAAAACAAAGGGTCCGGCAGAAATAGGCAATATTTTGAGAGGATTGGATATTCCCGATTCGTTCGCCGCGTATTAATATCCGTTCAAGACACCGACAACCCGGGACCGGGTTTGCCGCCCTGGTCCTTCCGGAACAGGGGGTTGCCCGGTTCATGTTCATGATTAACACGATAACCAGATAAAGGAGGCTTGAATGTTTACATTCACTGTGAACGGCAAGAAAAAACAGGTGGATGCGGCCCCGGAGACGCCTTTGTTATGGGTTCTGCGGGACAACCTGGGGATTACCAGCGTGAAATATGCCTGCGGCGTCGCCGAATGCGGCATGTGCACAGTCCTCATTAACGGCAAGGCCCGGCGTTCCTGTGTGGTCAGCGTGGAGGAGGCCCGGGAAAGCGATATCACGACCATCGAAGGCCTGCCCGACAATCATCCGGTAAAGCTTGCCTGGATCGAAAAACAGGTGCCCCAGTGCGGATACTGCCAGCCCGGCATCATGCTCCAGACCGTTGATTTTCTGTCCCGTACGCCCAACCCGTCGGAAGCACAGATCAACCAGGCCATGGATGACGTCATCTGCCGGTGCGGCTCCCATCCGAGGATGAAACAGGCCATTGTGCTGGCCGCCCAAATGACCGCCAAACAAGGAGGCTAGGATATGAAAACCAAGATAACGAGACGGTCTTTTCTGAAGAACACCAGCCTGGTGATTGCAGCAACCGCCTTTTCAGGGTCTTTCACCCTGTTCAACGCCTCTCCGGCAAGGGGCGATTCAGCACTTCCCTTTAAACCCCACGCCTTCCTGGAAATTGCAGCGGACGACGGGATTACCGTCTGGGTGGGCCAGACCAATCTGGGCCAGGGAACCCATACCGGCATTCCCATGATCATCGCCGATGAGCTGGATGCCGCCTGGGAAAGGGTGGCGGTCAAAACGGCCCTGGCGGCGGAACCCTTTAAGGACCCGCAGTGGGGCGCCCAGGTGACCGGCGGAAGCACCAGTATCCGCCACCGCTGGGATCTGCTCCGGAAGGTCGGGGCTGCGGCCCGGCAGATGCTGGTGGAAGCGGCGGCCGAAGAATGGAAGATTCCGGCGGGCCAGTGCACGGCCAGGGACGGCCGGGTCCTTCACCCGGACGGGCGCAGCCTCAGTTTCGGCCAACTGGCCCGGGCTGCGGCCCAGCGGCCAATGCCTGAAAATCCTTCCCTTAAAACCCCCCAGGCCTATGGCATCATCGGCACCTCCCGGACCCGGCTGGACATTCCGGACAAGGTCATGGGCAAAACCGTTTTCGGGATGGATTTCACCCTTCCGGACATGTGCATTGCCCTGGTGGCCCGTCCGCCCCGTTTCGGCGCATCCCTCGGGGCCTTTGATGAAAAGGCGGCCCTGGCGGTGAAGGGCGTCGTCAAGGTGGTGCCCCTTGAAAACAGGGTGGCGGTCTGCGCCCAAACCACCTATGCGGCCATGCAGGGCCGGGACGCCCTGGGCGTCCAATGGTCCCCAGGGTCCCGGCCCGATCTGGATGACGCGGCCCTGGACAAGATCTACAAAGACTATCTGGAAAAACCCGGCGTCACGGCCAGAAACACGGGGGATGTCGCCGCCGCCTTTGCCAAGGCCCACCAGACCCTGGAACAGGCCTATAAGCTGCCCTATCTCTCCCACGCCCAGGTGGAGCCCATCAATTGCACGGCCCACGTGGAAAAAGAGCGCTGCCGGATCTGGATGCCCACCCAGGGGCAGACGGGGACCCAGCTCACGGCGGCCAAACTGACCGGATTACCCCCTGAAAAGGTGGAGGTCATGACCCTGCCCGCCGGCGGCGGCTTCGGCCTGCGGGCCGAAATCGACCCGGTGGTTGATGCGGTTTTGCTGTCAAAGGCCCTGAACCGCCCGGTCAAGGTCATGTGGACCCGGGAAGACGATTTTGCCAATGACTATTTCCGGCCGGCCGGCCAGAGCAGGATCAAGGCCGGGCTGGATAAGGACGGGCGGTTGACGGCCTGGTCCCACAAGCTTGCCGCGCCATCGGTCATGTCCCGGCTGATGCCCCATGCTGTGGAAAAGGGCATTGATCCCGATGCGGTTTCGGGCGTCCGGGATATGCCCTATGCCCTGCCCAACCTGCTGGTGGACTATGTGATGGTGAACCTTCCCATACCGGTGGGGTTCTGGCGCTCGGTGGGATATTCCGCCAATGCCTTTGCCGTGGAATCCTTTATGGATGAAATGGCCCACGCCGCCGGGAAAGATCCGGTCCAATTCCGCCTGGATCACATGGAAAAAGACGCCAGGCCTTATCAGGTGCTCTCTCTCCTGGCGGAGAAGGGAGGATGGAACAGTCCCGTTCCCCCGGGCAGGGCCAGGGGGGTGGCCGTCACCTCCTGTTTTGAATCCTTTGCCGCCCATATGGCAGAGGTGTCCGTAAATGATAAGGGAACCATCACCGTGCATAAGATGGTCTGCGCCATTGACTGCGGGACGGCCGTATTTCCCGATGGGATCCGGGCCCAGGCCGAAAGCGGGGTCATCATGGGCCTGAGCAACGCCTTCCATGAAAAGGTCAGTTTTGCCCAGGGCGGCGTGAAGACGGCCAATTATGACGCATACCCTGTCCTGACCATGTCCGAGGTGCCCGAGATAGAGGTGCATATCGCGAAAAACAATCTGAAGGCCGGGGGAGTGGGCGAGCCTGTTTTCCCGTCGGTGGCCCCTGCCGTGGCCAACGCCGTCTTTAAGGCCACGGGCGTCCGGCTCCGCGAGCTGCCCTTCAAACGGGAGTCCCTGGTCAAGGGGTAAAGAAAAGGGGTTAATTCCATCCGCCCCTTGAAATTTTATGCCGTATCGTCTAATGATAGCCTTTTATCCCTGACCTGAAAGGATTTCAATGACATATACGGGTGAACTGATTGCCATGGCAACGGTGCTGTGCTGGACCATGAGCGTTCAGTTTTTCGAAGCCGCCTCCAAAAGGATCGGGGCAACGCCGGTGAACATCATCCGGCTGACCTTTGCCCTGATCCTTTTCACCCTGCTGCTGATCATCAGAAGCGGGTTTCTTGTCCCGCTTCATTTTTCAGCCCATGCCTGGATCTATCTGGGCCTGTCCGGGGTGATCGGCTTTTTCCTGGGGGATATCTTCCTTTTCAAGGCCCTGGTGGAAATCGGGCCCCGGGTGGCCATGCTCATTTTCAGCCTGTCGGCCCCCACCACCGCCGTCATCGGCTGGCTCTTCCTGAATGAAACCTATGGGCCTTCCCAATGGGTGGGCATGGGGGTCACGCTCTCCGGCGTCGGCATGGTGGTCCTTGAAAGGAGCCGGAAACCGGTTGCCCCCTCAGCCCTCACGGTCCGGAACATTTCCCTGAAAGGGGTCCTCTTCGGCATCGGGGCCATGCTGGGCCAGGCCCTGGGCTATATCCTCAGCAAAACCGGCATGAAGGAAGGGGGCGAATACCTGGATGCCTTTTCCGCCACCCAAATCCGGGTCATTGCAGCCTTCCTGTGTTTCCTGGTTTTCTTTTCAGTTACAGGAAAATGGAAAAATGTGGGATCTGCCTTAAAGGACCGGAAAGCGGTTCTGATGACCGCTGCCGGGTCCGTCATCGGGCCTTTTCTGGGGGTGTCGCTGTCCCTTCTGACCCTGCATTATCTGACCACCGGCATCGCCTCCACCTTTTTATCCCTGGTGCCTGTCTTCATTATCCCATTTTCCATTTTCCTGCACAAGGAGCACGTCTCCGTCCGGGCCATGGCCGGGGCCGTTATTGCCGTCTTCGGAATTTACCTGCTCATGGCCCATGGGCCAGCTTAAAAACAGGGGGTTGCCATGTTTATTCCCACCACGCAAAAAGAAATGAAGGCTCTGGGCTGGGCCTCCCTGGACATCATCCTGGTGACCGGGGATGCCTATATTGACTCTCCCTTCATGGGCGTTGCCCTCATCGGAAAGGTGCTTCTGGATCAGGGATATCGAGTGGGCATCATCGGCCAGCCGGATCTGACAACGGATAAGGATATCGCCAGGCTGGGAGAGCCTTCTTTATTCTGGGGTATTACCGGGGGCTGCGTGGATTCCATGGTGGCCAATTATACGGCCCTGAAGAAAAAAAGAAGATCCGATGACCATACCCCCGGCGGGGTCAACAACCGGCGGCCGGACCGGGCCGTTATCGCCTATGCCAACCTGGTCCGCCGCTATTTCAAAGAGACCCGGCCCATTGTGCTGGGCGGCATCGAGGCCAGCCTGAGGCGCATCGCCCATTATGATTTCTGGTCCAACAGCGTCCGGCGGTCCATTCTTTTCGACGCCAGGGCCGACTATCTTCTTTACGGCATGGCCCACGGCAGCATTCTTAAATTTGCCTCGGCCCTGAAAGAGAAAAAGCCGCCTGCCGGGCTGAAAGGCCTGGCCTGGATATCCAAGGAAAAGGCAGGGCTGGAGCTGCCTTCCTACGAAGCGGTTCAAAAAAGCAAAGATGATTATATCAAGGCCTTCCGGCTCTTTTACGAAAACAATGATCCTTTCACGGCCCAAACCCTTTGCCAGAAACACCAGGACCGGTATCTGGTCATCAACCCCCCGGAAGCTTGCAGCACCACGGAAGAGCTGGATCATATCCACGGTCTTGGGTTTGAAAGGGACCTCCACCCCTTCCATCAACCCGGCGGCAGGGTCAGAGCCCTGGATACCATACGGTTTTCCATCCCCACCCATTACGGCTGCTATGGGGAATGCCGGTTCTGCGCCATCGCCGTTCACCAGGGCAGAACCGTCTGCTCCCGGAGCGAGGGGTCCATCCTGGAAGAAGCCAAAACCCTTTCCCGGCTGCCGGATTTTAAGGGATACATCCTGGATCTGGGCGGCCCCACGGCCAATATGTACGGATATGAATGCAAAAAAAAGCTTGAGAAAGGAGCCTGCAAGGACAAGGGCTGTCTTTTTCCCTCCCCCTGCAAGAGCCTTTGCCCGGATCATTCAAAACAACTGGGCCTGCTCCGTAAGATTGAACGGCTGCCGGGCGTTAAAAAAGTGTTCATCAGCTCCGGCATACGGTATGACCTGATCTTCAGCGACACCCAAACCGGAGAAGCCTATCTTGAAAAAATAGTCGCGGACCATGTCTCCGGTCAGATGAAAATCGCCCCGGAGCACACGGCGCCCCATGTTCTGGCCCTCATGGGAAAGCAGCCCGTGGAACATCTCCTCAAATTCAAGCAGCAGTTTGACCGCCTGTCCAAAAAGGCGGGAAAACCCCAGTTTCTGACCTATTATCTGATTGCGGCCCATCCCGGCTGCCGCCTGAAAGACATGCAGGATTTAAAACGGTTCTGCATCGAAAATCTGAAGACCATCCCGGAGCAGGTCCAGATATTCACGCCCACGCCCTCCACCTGGTCCACCCTCATGTATTATACGGAAACGGACCCCTTTTCCGGGAAGCCCCTCTTTGTTGAAAAAGATCCCAAAGAAAAGGAAAAGCAGAAGCTGGCGGTGACGGCCAAACCCCTGGGGAAAAAAGGCAGGCGATGATTTATTCGGAAGATCCGTATTTTTTGATGAGATAGGTGACGATGTCCAGGCGGGCCTGATCCATGGCCATGAACCTGAATCCGATGATAAAAAATTCCGGGTTGGCGTCTTTCTCGCACCACAGGCTTTCGGCATCAAAGACCAGGTCTTCCTCCATGCCGAATTCCTCGCTCAGATTGATCCTGAGCCTGAAAACCGTTTTCAGTGCAGCGCTTTCCCGGCTGAACAGCATGATCCCCTCTGTTGAGATATCCCCCAGATAGCCGGCCAAAGCCCCGGTACTGTCATGGACCACTTTCAGATAAAAATAGAGCTGCTTCCGGTCAAACCTGCGTTTTTCAAATTTATTTAAAAGGCTGTGGTTCATCATGGTTTCCTCATGCACAACATAAAAGATTCATTCCGGAGAGTCAAGATTCAGGCACATTTAAAATTTCCGGCCGGAAAATTCCATTGACAAAAACGGATGAATGGTTTAACCATTGGCAAGACTTTATCAATCTTCTTTCGTTCGGGAGAGAGCATGACAGACAGCAGAATCAAGGTTCACCCGGTTCTGGAGGTTCCGGAAAAAGAGACGGTGTCTTTTTTCTGGAACCACACACCGCTGACGGCAAAAAAAGACGAGATGATCTCATCGGCGCTCTTTGCAAATCATATTAAAATCTTCGGCCACCACCACAAAGACGGATCGGCCCAGGGCATTTTCTGCGCCAACGGCCAGTGCGCCAAATGCACGGTCATTGCCGACGGGGTGCCGGTCAAGGCCTGCATGACGGCGGTCCGGGACAAGATGCAAGTGGAGAGCGTGGAAGGCCTGCCCAGGCTTCCCGATACCAGCGGCCCCTTGAAAATCAGCAATGTCGAACAGATCCATACCGATGTGCTCATCATCGGCGGCGGCCCGGCCGGGCTCTCCGCCGCCATCCAACTGGAAGAACACGGAATCCGCGCCGTCCTGGTGGATGACAAGGATGAGCTGGGCGGGAAGCTGGTGCTCCAGACCCATAAATTCTTCGGGTCCGTAGAAGACTCCCATGCCGGTATGCGGGGCATGGATATCGGCCGCCTCCTGGCCCAAAAGGTGGAGGGCGGCCGATATATAGAGGTCTGGAAAAAGAGCACGGTCCTCTATGTGTTTGATGATAAAAAGGTCGGAATTCTGAAGGATGGGGTCTATAAAATCCTTACCCCGAAGATTATTCTTAATGCCGCCGGGGCCAGGGAAAAATTCCTCCGGTTCAGGGGCAATTCCCTTTCCGGCGTCTATGGGGCCGGGGCCTTCCAGACCCTGGTGAACCGGGATCTCATCAAACCCACGGAAAAGCTGTTTATTGTGGGCGGCGGCAATGTGGGCATCATTGCGGGCTACCATGCCCTCCAGGCCGGGATACAGGTGGTGGGGCTCTGCGAAGCCCTGCCCCGGTGCGGGGGATACAAGGTCCATGAGGACAAGCTCCGGCGTCTGGGCGTTCCCATCTACACCTCCCATTCCATTGTGTCGGCCAATGGGAAGGAATCCGTGTCTTCCGTCACCATTGCCGAAATCGACCGGAATTTTGAAATGCTCCAGGGCACGGAAAAAACCTTTGAATGCGACACCGTATTAATTGCCGTGGGCCTTGAATCCGTTTCCGAATTCACCCAGGAAGCCGAATCCGCCGGGATTCCCGTATTTTCCGCAGGGGATGCGGCGGAAATCGCCGAAGCCTCCTCCGCCATGTTCAACGGCAAGATTGCAGGCCTCAAGACGGCCCGGTATTTTAAACCGGAAATCAAGGACATTCCCGGCTCCTGGTATGAAAAAGCCGACATCCTCAAATCCCATCCCGGCCCTGTTCAGGAACTGACGGCCCCGGCCAGTGAAGAGGGCATCTTCCCCGTGATCCACTGCAAGCAGGAAATTCCCTGCAACCCGTGCAGCACGGTGTGCCCGGAGGGGTCCATCCACATGCAGGGAGACCCTGTCAAGGGGCGGCCCTTCTTTGACGGCCGATGCCAAGGCTGCATGAAATGTCTGTCCATCTGCCCCGGCCTTGCCATCACCCTGGTGGATTACCGGAAAGACAAGGACAACCCCGTGATTTTCCTGCCCTATGAAATCTCCAATATCGAGATCCAAAAAGACGACCGGATCAACCTGGTGGATGTGGACGGCAACCCCCTGGGCGTTTTTCCGGTCCTGGGCGCAAAGGCCACAAAGGAGAGCAACCGCACCCAGGTGGTCCGGGTGAGGGTGCCCAAGGCCATCGCCAAAAAAGCCGTGGCCTTTACCATCCAGGACAGGGAAGTGACAAAGCCCCTGACCCGGAAAATCCCCGACGATCAGATCCGGGACGATGAGGTGGTCTGCCTGTGTGAACGGGTGACGGCGGGAGAGGTCCGGGCCCTGGTGAAAAAAGGCGTGACCGACATCAATCAGATCAAGGCCGTGACCCGGGCCGGCATGGGGCCCTGCGGGGCCAAGACCTGCACAAACCTCATGGCCCAGATTTTCCGGGCCGAAAAAATCCGGCAGGAGGATATGGTTCAAAATGTGCGGCGGCCCCTGTATATCGAAGTTCCCCTGGGAAAATTTGCAGACGGAGGGTTATCATGAAATCCTATGATGTCATCATTATCGGCGCAGGCTCCATCGGGGTTCCGGCGGCCCTGTCCCTTGCCCAAAACAAGGTAAAGACCCTGGTCATCGACGCCTTTGCCTCGCCGGGCCAGGGCCAGAATAAAAAAGCCATCGGCGGCATCCGGGCCACCCATTCGGACAAAGGAAAGATCTTCACCTGCAAGCGCAGCATTGAAATTTTTTCAACCTGGAAGGAGGTCCACGGGGATGATATCGGCTGGATTCAGAACGGCTACAGCTTTCCGGCCTATACGGACCAAGATGAAAAAAAGCTCAAGGATCTCATGGCCATCCAGAAATCCTTTGACCTGAACATCAACTGGCTGAACCCCGAAGAATATGAGGCCCTGGTGCCCGGCATCAATATGGAGGGCCTGAGAGGCGCCACCTATTCGCCGGAAGACGGCAGCGCCTCCCCGCTCCTGGCCGTCAATGCCTTTTATTTTAAAAGCCTGGAATACGGGGCTGAATACAGATTCCGGGAAAAGGTAACGGCCATACGCATTGCCAATGACCGGGAAATCAAGGTCAAAACCGACAAAGGCGAATACACGGCGGCCAAGGTTATCAATGCGGCCGGGAATTTTGCCCGGGATATGGGCCGGATGGCGGGTCTTGATGTCCCCGTGACACCGGACAGCCACGAAGGGGCCATCACCGAGCCGGTGGAGCGCTTCTTCGGGCCCATGATCGTGGATTTAAGGCCCTCGGAAGACCCGGCCACGGAGGATTCCGCCAATTTCTATTTCTACCAGAACAACGAAGGCCAGGTGATCTTCTGCCTCACCCCCAAACACCTCATCACAGGGACGGCCAGTGAAGCCACCTCGGTCTTCCTTCCCCAGGTGGCCAAACGCATGGTGGCCCTTTTTCCCAAGCTGGCCAACCTGAAGGTCAGGCGAACCTGGCGGGGACAGTACCCCATGACCCCGGACGGCTTTCCCATCGTGGGGGCCGCAAAGGAATATCCCCATTTCATCAACGCCGCAGGCATGTGCGGCCAGGGCTATATGCTGGGGCCGGGCCTGGGAGAATTGCTGACGCGAATTGTGACTTGCGGTTTGACAAAAGATGATATAGAAGTTTTATCACATTTTAATTTGTACCGGGATTTTTCAGGAGCTGAACAGTTTAAATAAAAAAGGTACAGGACAGTGCCATGTTTATAAAAGCAAAGCAAAGCCGGGTATTCCAGGATGTGGTGGAACAGATCCAGAATGCCATTATCAGCGGTAAACTCGAACCGGGCAGCAAGCTTCCGGCAGAGCGGGAGCTTAAAGACATGTTCAATACCAGCCGGGGGACCCTGAGGGAGGCCCTGCGGGTTCTGGAGCAAAAAGGCCTCATTGAAATCAAACTGGGTGTTTCCGGCGGAGCCATCATCAAACGCATTGATACCGGCATCATGATGGAATCCATGGCCCTTCTCATCCGGTCCGGGGAAGTTTCCCTGGAACATCTGGCCGAATTCAGGATCAAAACCGAAGGAAGCATCGTGGAACTGGCCACCCAGCGGGCCACCAAAAAGGATATCAAAGAGCTGGAAAAACTCTTTAAACGGGCCAAAACCTATTATGAGCAAAGCGACTGGGAAAATTTCCTTCTGACCGATGAAAAAATGCATACCTATATCGGTGTCATGACCCGGAACCCGGTGTTCCAGTTTGTGCAGAAAACCATCCACGACAATATCCATCTGTATTACAATGAATATCTGCCCATGGCCCAGGACAGGACCCTTGAAAACCTCATGGATTTCAAAAAAATCATTGATGCCATGAAGGCCGGGGATGCCGTTGCCGCCTCGGAGATTATCAGGGATCATATCAAACGCTTCAACGATAAGATGCTGGAAAAAACCCGGAAAAACCCAAAGGCATAAAGCTGCTACAGACTGTTTTTGTAATGGCGCAGAACCGAGCGCACCCCGTTCATCATGCTCACGTTGCCAAAACAGAACATCTGTATGAACCGGTCTTCCTTCAGGCGCAAGGCTCTGAATATCTCTTTTTCGGAAAGGCCCTTTTTCCAGAGGTCCACGATGGCGCCGTAGAGATCCCGGAGAAAGGCAAGTTTGGCCTGGATGCGCTGCCGGCCCTGTTCCCTCCTGGGGAAATGGCTGCACAGGAGCAGGTCAAAGTCCAGTTCCAGAACCCGCTCCAGGGATTCAATCTCGGTTCCCAGGCATTCATCGGCCCGAAAATATTTGATCCGGTCGGCAAGATAGAGATCCCCGGGAAACAGAATTCCGGCCTCACGGATAAAAAAGGCCGTATGGTCCTTGGAATGGCCGGGGGTATGGACGGGAACCATAAGGCCCAGGGCCGTATCGATCTTTTCCGGGAAGGGTTCCACCTCCAGGGGCGCTGACTTTCCCCAGACATAGGTCTGATAGGGCAGTATCCGGGAGGGCCGGGCCATTTTTTCAATGGTGAGCGGATGCCCGTACACCCTTGCCCCCAAAGCCTCTTTAAGGGCTGCGGCATTGCCGCTGTGATCCTCGTGATGGTGGGTCAGAACGATTCTTTTGACCCGGTTCTCCGCTGCCAGGGCCGGCACCTCTTTTCGCATACGGCTCAGCCCGGTGTCGATCATCAGGTCGCCCAGGATATAGCAGAAGGCGGTCATGAGGGGAGGCCCGGCCAGGGACCAGCCCAGTTTGTACCCCTTGACCCCCCTGAATTCATATGTTTTTAAGAACCGCATGGCCTGTTCTTTATATCCCCTTTTTAAAATTTTACAAAGAAAAAATCTCCCCCGGGCCTTGCTATTTGACCCCGAACTCTCTATACAATAATTTAATCAAATAAATGATTATATTTTTAAAATTAGAGGAGCCCAAGCATGAAAACCCTACCGGTCAAAACCCCCATCGATGCCGCCATCGTCAGGCAGGAAATCGAAAAAATGGGGCTGAAATCCGTCGGACTTGCGTCCATCCGGGAATTGAACCGCATCGTCAACAATATTGAAACCGCTTCAAACCAGAAATACATCCGCATGGAAATGGGCGTACCCGGCCTTGAGCCCCCCAAAATAGCCGTGGATGCGGAAATTGAAGCCCTGAAAAAAGGGGTGGGCTCCAAATACCCGCCCTTTGACGGCATCCCGGAACTGAAACATGAAATCTCACGGTTTGTCAAAAATTTCATGGATGTGGACATCAGCCCGGAACCCTGTTTTCCCACGGTGGGGTCCATGCAGGGCTGCTATATGGCCATGATGTGCACCACCCGGCGCTGCAAGGGCAAGAACAAGATCCTGTTCCTGGACCCCGGCTTTCCGGTGAACAAACGCCAGGCCGCCGTCATCGGCGCTCCCTTTGATCATTTCGACGTCTATGAATACCGGGGAGAAAAGCTCAAGGCCAAGTTGGAATCCTATCTGGAAAAGGGCGACTTTGCCTCTCTCATGTATTCCAACCCCAACAACCCGGCCTGGATCTGCTTTACCGAACGGGAACTTGAGATCATCGGCGAGCTGGCCACAAAATACGACTGCATTGTCATGGAAGACCTGGCCTATTTCGGCATGGATTTCAGGCAGGACTATTCCGTTCCGGGAAAGGCCCCTTTCATCCCCACGGTGGCCAAATACACGGACAATTATATCCTGCTCATCTCCAGCTCCAAATCCTTTTCCCTGGCCGGGCAACGCATCGGCATGACCGCCATCCCGGACAAGCTGTTCAATTCCACGGGGGACAACCTGGAACCCTGGTTCGGAACCAATAAATTCGGCTATGCCTATATTTTCGGGGCCATGTATTCCCTCAGTTCCGGTGTGTCCCATTCCAACCAGTACGGGCTTTACGGCCTTTTAAAAGCCGTCAATGACGGGACATACAATTTTGTGGCCGGCGTCAAGGAATACGGCGACCGGGCCCGGGCCATGAAAAAACTCTTCACGGACAACGGCTTTCTCATCGTCTATGACATGGACGACACGGTGAAAATCGCCGACGGGTTTTATTTTACCATCTCATACCCCGGCTTCACCGGCGTGGAACTGGTGGAAGAACTCCTGTATTACGGCATCAGCGCCATTTCCCTGACCACCACGGGCAGTGACCGGCACGAGGGCCTCCGGGCCTGCGTGTCCCTCACCGGCAAAGAACGGTTCAAGGAACTGGAAGACCGGCTCAAGGCCTTTGAAAAAGACCATCCCAAAGGCGGCGGGTTCAAAATCATCGCCCTGTAACACCCTCCAGGCCCGGCGCAAGCTTTTGTATCCTGTTTGCCCGGGCCTTATCCCATCAGGCCGCCGTACAACCCCAGGCCATAGGCAACGCTGGTAAAGGCGTTGCCGGTCCTGATCCTGCCCTTGTCCAGCCGTTTTTCAAACAAGCCCCGGATGAGGGGAATATAGGAAGACCCGCCGGTCAAAAAAACCACGTCAATATCGGCAGCCCCCAGGCCTGCATCGGCCAGGGTTGAATCGATGCAGGCATCTATGGCGGCGGCCTTTTCACGGATCATGAATTCAAATTCGATTCGGGACAAATGCTCGTCAATACGGATGCCGTAATCATGAAACCGGATATGGGATGCCTCCTTGCCGGACAGGTCACATTTTGCCGCTTCAATGGAGCGGAAAAGGAGATAGCCGTAGTTGGCCTCGATGAGGTTTTCCAGATTGCTGATCAGTTCCTTGTCCCTGAAACTCGCCGTAACCTTGAGTTCCTTGATATTGTTCAATGTGGCCGGACGCCGGAGCTGCGGAATGAGATGCCAGTGCAAAAGGTTCCGGATCACGACCGGGGAAAGCCCGAAATAATTGTCGCTGAACATGGATTTGGCCTGGACGTTTTTCCCGTAATGGGCCGCCACCTTTTCCTTCATGATGGCTGAGTCAAAGAGATCGCCGCCGATATAAACCCCACCGACGGCCAGGATATCCTTCTCTCTTTGGGTCCGGGTGCCCGCCTTTTTCCCGGCCCTGTGGATGGTGAAATCCGAACTGCCCGCACCAAAATCGCCCACCAGCACGATCTGTTCTTCTCCCGGGGAAAGGCTGTTTTCATAGGCCAGGGCCGCGGCAATGGGTTCCAACTGGAAGGCGATATTCTTGAATCCGGCCAGCCGGGCCGCACTTTCCAGGCGGTCCTGGGCAATCCGGTCCCGGTCCCGGTCCCCAGAGAAAATCACGGGACGCCCCAGGACCAGATCGGACACCTCCCGGCCCACGATAGCCTCACCGCGCTCTTTCATGACCCGGAAGAAAATGGAGATCAATTCTTCCAGACTGTATCGTTTCCCGTAAACGGAGGTCTTTTCAAAGGCCGTATCCGGCAGAAAAGTTTTGATGGACTGCATATACCGGCCGTCGGCACCGTTCTCAATATATTTGTGGATGCCTTCATAACCGACATAGGAGGCGGTCCGGCCGTCTTCCTTTAAAAAATAGAGAATGGATTTCAGGGAATTGGAAATGGGGTTTCCTTTGTCCACGTCCAGCATCCGCACCCTGTTGGCTTCATTGACGGACAATGCTGAATTGGATGTGCCGAAATCAATACCGAAGATCGCTGACATGGTTTATTTTCCCAAAGCTCACCTGTTGGATAAAATTGCACCGGGCAGGTATTCATTTCCCGGTGCAAAAGGCGGCTAAGGTACAAGATTCTTATGGTTTTGTAAAGAAAAATCAAAGAGACCTTTTCCCATTCAGGGCAGGGTAAAATCACTGAGGGGCGCCAGGTCATCCACGGTCAGGGCCACGGTGAATTTATATCCCGAAAGCACACGAACCGGTTTTAAATCATGGAACTCGTTATGGGGGTGATCATGAATCGTCAAGGATGCCTTGCCTTTCCAGACCGGTGACAGTTTAACGTCCCGGGATTTGAGCTGGACCAGTTCATGGACCGCCGGGCGGTCGTGGCTGCCCTGGACGAGATTGGGGAAATACCGGACCAATGCCGACCCGGCAAAGGTGGGGGACGGCAGGGAGGTGGTTTCCGTTTCAAGGGTGACCACGGCCTCGGCCTGGCGGCGGCCGCCGACGGACAAAGCCGCGCCCAGCATGGCGCCGCTGCCGTTGCCCGGTGCGGCCTTGGAAGGAAGATCATAGGACCTGGTGATCCAGGTTTCGCCCATCTGTTTGGGCCAGCCCTGGATCAGGCCCCGCATCAAGGCCTTGTCCTGGTCCACCCAGATAAAGGGGCAGTAGGCCATGGGCCGGTCCTGATACCGGGCCGACAGGAGAAGGATGGTTTCCCGGTACTGGCTAACTACCGGATCAAGATAGTCTTTGCCCGTGTCACCGGCATACTGCCATTCAATAAAATAGACGGCGCATTGGCCCGATAAAAGGCTCAGGCCCTGGGGCAGAAAGGCGGCGGCCTTTTCGGGATCGGTTTCGTATTCAACGGCCAGGACATTGCCGATATAATGCCACGGCGGTGCGGGAACAAGGCTGGAAGCCCCCTTTGGGGTGCGGGGCAGGGTATATCCGGTTAACATGGTCATCCTCCTATATGAGTTATGGTTTCTATTCTGTTTACCCCTCTTTTTCATCCCTGCATTGTAAAAAATTGCAGGATTTGCAATTGCCAAAAATTTTGCATGCTTGTAAATAGGATTTATGACACCTGACCCCACAATCGGATTCAACAATGACTGAAGATGCCGGCCCCACCGCCATGGTCAGAAATGCGGGGCTGCCCTTTATGGAAATCAAGGAGGGCACCTGGAAAGGCTATTCCGTAAGGACCCATTCCCATGAGGAATTGACCCTCGGATTTGTGGAAAAAGGCGGCAGCACCATCACCTGCAACGCTCTGGAATTCAAGATCAAAGAGGGACAGTCCATTCTGATCCCGCCGGGGATGATCCACCTTTGCCGCCCCGACGACCTGAACCGGTACCGGTTTACCATGCTGTATATGGACCCCTTCTGGTTTGAATCGGCATTTAAAATAGAGACGGCCAAAATCAAACCCCGGATCAGACCCATGGATCATCCGGCGGTTGAGGAAAAAGAACGGTTTCTGGCCGCCTTTAAAACCGGAAGCGACCCCCTGGACTTGGAGAGCCGGGCCATCCTGTTTCTCGGAAATTTTATGTCCGGCGGTTTTGGCATGAAGGGGTTAACACCGCCTTTGACCGGGGGCCGGGCAGAACTGGAGGCGGTCAGGCAGTATATGGATCAGAATTTCAGCGACCAGATCCAACTGGATGACCTGGCCCGGATTTCAGGCATGACAAAATTTTCACTGCTCCGGCGGTTCAAGGCCCGATACCAATTGTCCCCCCATGCCTATCTCATCAATAAAAGAATCCATCTTGCCAGGCAATTGCTGCTGGAAGGAAACACCGTGGCTTCAACCGCCGTCACCTGCGGTTTTTTCGATCAGAGCCATTTTGTCAAAACCTTCCGGCAATACGTGGGGATCACCCCCATGGACTACAAATAATTTTTTAACAAATTAATTATTGTCTTTTAGGGGCCGAATCTATACAGTTTTCGAAAAAACACTTGTAAACAAGGAGAGACTCCCATGACGGCATCCCACGGTTCCATGACGGAAGAGCAAAAGGCGCGTTTCAATTTACTGAACAAGGAAAATCTCGAATTTCTCATGGATCGCTACAACCGTGTCAACCGGTTTGTCATTGCGGATATGGTCCGCCGCACGGCCTATCACAGCCCGGATAAAATCGCCATTATTTTCGGCGACACCTCCCTCACCTATGCTGAGCTGGATGCGGCGGCCAATCAGACGGCCAATGCCCTGGCCGACCTGGGGGTGAAAAAATATGACCGGGTGGCCATCCTGGCCCACAACACCATCCACCATGTCCTGACCTGGCTGGGATGCTGCAAGATCGGAGCCGTATATCTTGCCGTCAACTATCTGCTCCGAGGCCCCGACATCACCTATTGCATCAACCACTCGGAAAGCAAGGTCTTCATCGTCGAGGATGCCCTTTTCGGGCTGGTGAAAGACGTGCTGGACCGGATGCCCACGGTGAACACCCTGATATGGTCCGATCAGGGCGCAGGCCGGCCAAGACAGGACGACCGGTTCCTGGATTTTGACGCCTGGATGAAAGCAGCGCCGGCAACGGAGCCGGACGCTGTCCTGCACATCGAAGACCCCTGCCAGATGACCTATACCAGCGGCACCGAATCCCTGCCCAAGGGGGTGATCATCAGCAACCAGGCCCTCATTGCCCAGTATATGGGGGCCATCATCGACGGCGGATATGACAGTGAGGACATCAATGTCAATGCCCTGCCCATCTACCACTGCGCCCAGCGGGACGTGTTCCTGAATCCCGTTTTCTGGGTGGGCGGCACCAATATCCTCATGGCCCCGGACATCGGTCAGATCCTGAAGACCATTGACCGCTACCGGGCCAATATGTTTTTTGCCCCGCCCACGGTATGGATCGGCATCCTCCGCCACCCGGATTTTGACCGCTATGACCTGTCCTGTCTGACCAAATGCTATTACGGGGCCTCCATCATGCCGGTGGAAGTGCTCAAGGAACTCATGGAGCGGCTGCCCGGATGCAAGGTGTACAATTACTACGGCCAGACCGAACTGGCCCCCTACCACACCATCCTGAAAGCCGAGGACGCCATGGCAAAACTGGGCTCCGCCGGTATGGCCGGCCTGAACATGGAAACCCGGCTTGAGGACGAAGAATCCCGGCCCATTGATAAGGCCGGTGTCCCCGGCGAAATCTGCGGCAAGGGACCCCATGCAATGATCATGTATTTCAAGGACCCTGAAAAAACTGAGGCCGCCATGCGCGACGGCTGGTTCCATTCCGGCGATATCGGCGTACTGGATGCGGACCGGTATATTTCGGTGGTAGACCGCAAAAAAGATATGATCAAGACCGGGGGAGAGAATGTTTCCACCCGGGAAGTGGAAGAAGCCATCTACCTGGACAAACGGGTGGAAGAGGTGGCCGTCATCGGAACCCCCCATCCCAAATGGGTGGAGGCGGTCACGGCCGTGGTGGTTCCCCGGAAGGGGGAGGTCATCACCCAGGCGGAAATCATCGACCTGTGCAAAAAAGAGCTGGCCGCCTTTAAGGTGCCCAAATCCGTCGTCTTTGTGGAGGCCTTGCCCAAAACCCCCACGGGCAAGATCCTCAAGCGGGACATGAGGAACAGTTACAAGGATTTGAATGGTTGAACCCGGCTTTCCCGGTTTGGCGAAGGCCCGGGCGAAAAATCAAAATAGTCATTGATATTGACGGGCTGTTTGATTAGACTATGAGCATAGATTCTGTTCTTTTACAGACAGATGTGAGCAGATAATTATCATCATAATAGAAAGGGAGGCGAAAAAATGGCTAAAAAAAGCATCGGCTTATTCATCACCATAATCATCGGTTTTTCTTTTCTCTCCACCGCAGTCTGGGCTGAAACCCTGGAGCTGCTAACCTGGAAAGGCTACGCACCCACGGTTCTGGTTGACAAATTCAAAGCGGAAACCGGCATCGAGGTCAAAGTCACCTTTACCAACAATGAAGAAATGATTGCAAAACTCCGGGCCACCCGGGGAGCAGGCTTTGACCTGGCCCAGCCCAGCCAGGACAGGATTTCCTCGGTTCAGGCCGAATACAAGATTTATCAACCCATTGATTTTTCAAAAATCAATGGGGATCAGATCATCACCACCATGCTGGATGCGGTGAAAAAGAACACCACCGTGGACGGCGTGGCCCATGCCGTGCCCTTCTGCTGGGGAACGGACGGGCTTGTTGTCAATAAGAAGCTTGCACCTGCGGCCGCAGATTATACAGACCTTTTGAACCCCGCCTACAAAGGCCGGGTGAGCTACCGCCTGAAACGGCCCACTCTCATTGCCCTTGCCTTTGCCACGGGCAATGACCCCTTTGCCAAATATTCGGACCCCGTTGCCTATAAAGCCCTCATGGAAAAAATTGGCCAGGAGATGATCGACAAAAAGGATCTGGTCCAGAATTACTGGACCAACGGGGATGCCCTGCTCCAGTCCATGCGCGCCAATGAAATATACGTGGCAATGGCTTGGGACAACGGCGGATGGAAACTCCATGAAGAAAATCCGGACATTGATTTTGTGGCTCCCAAAAGCGGGGCCATGGGATGGATCGACACCTTTGCCATTCCCGCCAAGGCAAAAAATACCGAGGCTGCCTACAAATGGATCAATTTCATGCTCAAACCGGAAAACGCAGCCGTTTTTACCAATCTTGAAAAAACCGGTACCGCCTCCAAGGGGGCCATCCAGTTGGCCGATGCAAAGGTCAAGGCCCATTTTGAAAGATGCTTTTCCGATGCGGACATTAATAATATCAAATGGTATCCGCCCGTGCCCGACAAGCTGGAAGCCATGGAAGGCATGATCCTGGATAAGGTCAAGGCCTCCAAATAAACCCCTGCCCCTGTCCCCTGCCGCCCGGCGGGGGACAGCCCGGAGCCGACATGCAGACCGATCTTTCAGTGATCAATGTCACAAAAACATTCAAGGATTTTACAGCCGTTGAATCGGTCTCCTTTGATGTGGAAAAAGGCAGGTTCTTTTCTATTCTTGGCCCTTCCGGGTGTGGCAAAACGACCCTGCTGAGGATGATCTCCGGATTTTTTGAACCCACCTCCGGGGTCATTGAAATCAACGGGAAAAATATGGCCGGGATTCCACCCAACAAGCGGCCTGTGAACCTGATCTTTCAAAACCTCGCCCTTTTCCCCATGATGAATGTGGGGCAGAACATCGCCTTCGGGCTTGAGCGGAAAAAAGAAAAACGCGTGGTGATCCGTCGGAAAACCGCTGAAATACTTGAACGTGTTGGGTTGCCCGGATTTGAAAAGAAAAAGGTGGACCAGCTCTCCGGCGGACAACGGCAGCGGGTGGCCATTGCCCGGAGCCTCATCCTTGAACCGGCCGTCCTCCTCCTGGACGAACCCCTGGGCGCCCTGGACCTGAAACTGAGGGAGCAGATGAAAATCGAGCTGAAAACCCTTCAGACCCAGGTGGGCACAACCTTTGTCTATATCACCCATGACCAGTCGGAAGCCCTGGTCATGTCGGACCATGTGGCCGTGATGAACAAGGGAAGGTTCGAACAGGTGGACACGCCCCGGAATCTCTATTCAAAACCCCTGACCCCCTTTGTGGCCCGGTTTGTCGGGGAAAACAACCAATGGCCGGCCAGGATGACGGGGATAAACACCATCGACGGCGGAAAGCAGGCCTCCATCACGACCTCCGAAGGTCTCGCCTTTAAGGCCGTCATGAAGGCCGGTATCGATCCCGGTGAGGCGGTTGATCTTTTCCTGAGGCCTGAATCCATTGTCCTGGAACCGGACCCTTCCATAAAAACCCTGAACCGGTTCTCCATCCGGGTCCAATCCATCCTGTTTGACGGCGCCAACAGCAGGCTCCTGGCTTTGCTGCCGGAATCGGGCCGGGAAATCCAAATCTCCCTTCCCCAGACCCGGCAATTTGACCACATCCAGCCGGGAAGCAAAGTTGAAGCAGGCTGGGCCCCGGAGTCCGGCATCCTGTTTCCCGCAAAACCGGTGACGCCGTGAACAAAGGGATGAGATGGGGGCTCTTGATTTTCATCCTCCCGGTCCTGGTCTGGCTTCTCCTGCTCATCGTGCTTCCCCAGGTGGATATGGCCGTCATGGCCATCCGGGCGGACAATGAATGGGGGGAAAAAGGGTTCAGCCTTGCCAATTTTCGAGTCTTCTTTTCAGAGCCCATTTACTGGAGAACCTTTGCCCGCACGGCCGTTTTCTCGGTCCTGGTGACCTTTCTGACCTTTTTGATCACCATGCCGGTGGCCTTTTATATCACCAAGGTCGTGTCCTCTAGGTTCCAGGGGTTTCTGACGGTGCTGACCCTCCTGCCCTTCTGGGTCAGCGAGCTGGTCCGGGTCTACGGCTGGATGATTCTTTTGCGGGAAAGCGGGGTCATCAACCATTTTCTGATCAAATCCGGAATCCTGAACAAACCCGTGGAACTGCTCTACAATGACGCCACCATGGTCATGGGCCTGGTGTATACCTCCATGCTGTTTATGCTGGTGCCCCTTTTATCGGTTCTGGAAAACCTGGACAATAACCTCATTGAGGCCGCCTATGACCTTGGCGGCAATGTATGGTCCATTACAACGAAAATCATCATTCCCTATTGCCTTCCCGGAATTGTTTCAGGTTCCATTGTCGTGTTCATGCTGACCCTGGGCAATTATCTGACGCCCAATCTCATGGGCGGGAAAAACGGCCTCTGGTTTACGGAACAGATTTACAACCAGTTCATCGCCAGTTTTAACTGGAACCAGGGCAGCGCCTTTGGGTTCCTGCTCCTGATCCTCTCATCGGCAATCATCTGGATCGGGCTGAAGCTGACCCACCAGAGCCTGGGAAAGGTGGTCCAGTGATCCGGAATATCCCCCAGGCCAAAACCTATTCCCAGGGATTCAAGCTATATGTGGGCCTGTATTTTGTATTTCTGTTTGCCCCTCTTTTGGTCACCTGTGTCCTGGCCTTTAACGACTCCATGTTTCCGTCCCTGCCCTGGAACGGATTCACCCTGGACTGGTTTTGGGGCAACGGCCCCGTAAAGACCGGCATATTTCACGACCGGATCAACCTGGACAGTATTTGGGTCAGTTTCAAGGTGGCTTTTTTTGTCTCCCTTTCATCCACCTTTGTGGGAACCATGGCCGCCTTCCTGTTTGAACAGGAAGATTTCCCCTTCAAACAGCTTCTTTTTTTCCTAATGCTGGCCCCCCTTGTCATTCCCGGCGTTATCCTGGGCATTTCCATCCTGCTGTTTTCAAATACCCTGGGCGTTTTTTTTGAAACCCGGATGGGACTGGATGTGGGACTTTTCAGGCCCGGATTCTGGCTGGTGGTGCTGGGTCAGTTTTCCTTCATCACCACCATTGCCACCCTGATTGTTTCTGCCCGCCTGAAAAAATTCGACCCCACCCTGGAAGAAGCGGCCATGAATCTTGGGGCTACCCGGTTTGAAACCATCCTGCATATCACCCTGAAATTTTTAAGGCCTTCCATTATCGGTGCCCTGGCCGTCTCGTTTCTCATGTCCTTTGAGAATTTCAACACCACCCTGTTTCTGGTTTCCTCCCAGGCCACCCTGCCCATTAACCTGTATCTCCAGGTCCGGGACGGAAGCACGCCGGTCATTAATGCCATCTCCGTCCTCATGATCGGCGGCACCTCTGTGCTGGCCCTGGCCAATCTCTATTTTTCCAAGCCGGACCGGTAAATGGATGGGTTCTGCACGGGGATGGCATCCCCATGCAGAAGAAAAACCCGGTTTTTTTATTTGAGCAATAAGGGCTCGGTTTTTCCGATAAGGATGGATTCCGAGGATGGTATCACCATCCCTGTATTTTCATTGCGGCCCTGGAGAATAAACCTTGGCGACTTGCTGTCTTTTTCGTCAACAGCCTGTTTGGAAATCTTTCCGATATCCCCGCCCTTTACCCTGTTCCATACCAGGGTTAATTTCATGCCGGGGAAACCCGTGGACATTTCATAATCGCCATCACTGTCCGCGGCAGAGAATAGGGGATCCCAGGTCTTGCCGAGATTCTTCTTGATGACCATGTTGATGGCATCGACCTTTCCCTGTCTTTGGGTCTGGACCCATCCGGGTTTGTATTCCGGCAGGATTTTTCCATCCGGGCTCGACGCCAGTTCCATGGCGATGACCCTTTCTGCGGGGACATTGTACCCGAAATGACCGATTCCGGAAAAGACTTCCACCACGGGTTTGTAGCTGGCCGATACCACAAAGACGTCAATGCCGTTGGCTTCAAAGGCGGCAATCAGGTCCTGCATTTCCGGATAGACCCGCAACCCTGTTTTATAGGAATAGCTGACAACCCCGGCCTTTGTCTGAAAATTTTCCGGCGTAACCCATTTTTGTTTGCTCAGTTTGTTGCCCAGTTCGTAGGCAATGGTTTCTTTTGCCAGGGCCTTCACCTCATCTACGGTATGACCGGCCAAAAGGTAAAGCACCCAGGGATAGCCATAGACCGCCTCAATCCCCTTGGTTTCGCAATAGCCGTCATACAGAAAGGGCAGTTTTGACAGAAAATCCATATACTGGGGGCTCTTCTGAATATCTTCCAGGCTCATGGCTCCGCCAAGACCGGAAAAATTATCATACAAAAAATTATAATCATTGATCAGGTCTTCGTTGATATCCTTTAAAACGATATTCTTATAATCTTCACTCAGCTTGGTTACCCCGTTGATCTCATCTTTAAGCAAGCCCTTGAACTGCTCCTTGGTCATTTTATACCGCAGGTTCACGAGTTGATAGCGCATGACGGCCTCTTCAACGTCAAAATGGGCGCAGGTCTGGTCCCAGTCCAGAACCACATAGGGCGCTTTTTTGGCGTCATAGAATTTGCCGCCCTTCCCGTAATCCGTGATAAATTGGTTGAGAACCTGGTAATTTCTCTCGGACCAGTTCATCCTGTCCAGCTTTTTCGGAGCCTCTTTCGCACTCACCCATGAACCGGCGATGAATACGGAAAGGAAAAGAACCAAACACATCCGTACAATTTTTTTCATTATTCCCCCTCTGTTGGTTTAAAAGATGAATTGAGATTATGGCTCACGCCACAAGCGAGGTATAGAAAGCGCCCGGTCTTTTGTCAATAGGCGAATCGGAAAACCCGGCTCGTTTTTGTATTGTCCTGTTTCAAAATTTCCTGTTATATAAAACCGGATGAACCCCATCACAGGAGGAAAAAATTATGCCTTTCGTACACAAACTTGTCGACATTGAACTCAAAGAGAACAAGTCCCCGGTGTCCGATTTCTCATGGAAAACCAGCCTGCCGCTGGCGGAGATATCAGAGTCGAAATACCTGCATTTTGACATCAAATCCTTATTTCCGGGTAAATTTTCCTATCCCTACCATTTCCACCGCAATGCCGAAGAACTGTTCGTCATCCTGGAGGGTGAAGCCACCCTGCGGTCGCCCAAAGGCTATCAGACCGTATCCAAAGGCGACCTGATCTTTTTTGAAGAAGGCCCGGAGGGCGCCCATCAGTTTTACAATCACGGGGACCAGCCCCTCCTGTATATGGACCTGCGCACCAAGGCCAATGTGGATGTGTGTGAATATCCGGACTCCGGTAAGATCAATATCCTGCCCGCCATGGACATCTTCAGGAAAGATTCAAAGGTTCCCTATTATACCGGAGAAGAAGGGGTCAGGGAAAAATGGCCGGAAGAAATTTTGAAAAAGGAATGATCTTCCTCCCGGCCGTAGTTTGATTAGTTTATCTATTCTTCATGCTTCCGGAGAATCACAATATATTCCTGCCGCATGGTATTGGCCATGCCGACGATCTGCCGGGGAAGGGACCTGACATGGACAAGGCCTTTTTGTTTTCCAATTTCCGTAACGACTTTATGCAGGCCGACAACGGCCTCTTTTTGAATATTTAAGGCCTTGCTCAACTGGTTGTCGTTGGTTCCAATGATGATACTGCACATCCGGCCTTTTTTCAGGACACGGGAACATTCCGATATGACTTTTTCCATATCTTCCAGATATAATCCGTATTTTTCTTTTAAAGATTTTCCCCTCATTCCAATCATGGTTTCACTTAATTTTGGAATATTGGTTTCAAAATATTTTAAATGGGGAAGATCATTCTCCAGATAATCAATGGCAAAACTATAGGGAGGAGAAAAAATAATCCCGTCTATGCTGTTTGCCTCAATATCAAGATGTCTTGCGTCTCCTTGGGCCAGAATGGTTTGGGCAGGTATCATATTGAAATGACTCAAAACACCTGCAATTTTTTTTACTGCCGCAGAGTAGCGCTCAAAGATGGATTGAAAATATTCCAAATGCGTTTTCCGGTTGCTTCTTTGCGCATACCCATCGCTGTCAAGAAACGCCAGGAACAGCACATTAAAAATTTTTTCCCGTTCAATTTTTTCTATATCTATATTTTTTTCTAAAAATAAAGCCTTTTGCTGATCAAATACGGCAGGGCAAGCCTTGAAATCTGAAAACAGGATTTCAGCCTTACCCATAAACCTTTCCAGATCTTCAGGGTTGATGGTTAATGCATCGAATTTTGCTTGTGCCATGAACCTGCAGAATGGACTTGAATCCATCCCTATGGCCTTTATCCCCATCAAGCAGGCCTCCACAGGAGCCGTTCCCGAACCCATCATGGGGTCGAGTAGAGTATCGCCGGGTTTAACCCCCATAATATTGATAACAGCCTTGATCATCTGGGGATGAAATTTTCCCCGGTACGGAAAAAATCCGTGGGTGGCATAGCCTGTTCTGAATTGGTTTTGAACAAAAAACGATTTCAATCGTGATGAAGAATAATCGGGGATCTTAACCGGGTCTCCGGTACAGATAAAATAATGGCGGGTAAGCTCATTGCCCGCTGTTACAAAATAGGCGCTGTTGTCTATGAGTTCTTTTGTCGTCAGTATCCGGCTTTCATAATAGGCTAGGGCAAGTTCATAGACCTCGCTTAAATTGGGGCAGATCTCCAGTTCTTCAGGAAAAAGAAGATGATACATCCCCTGCCTGATGATCTCTGCCGGGCTTTTGGATTCAATTGTGGCCCCTTGCCCGGACTTATTTGAGTGCTCGTCCATCCGTGCCTTTTCTAATGGGAAGGACATCCAGGGATAAATCGTCATGTTCAATTTCAATGACGCCCAGAACACCGCTTGATATGTTCAGGTTCTTCCAGACCGGAAAATAGGGCTCGATTTCAGCAAAATTGCCGATCCTGTCTGTCAGATAATAGTACATATCACGGGATGGCAGAATCAGAATGCCGCCTTCGATTACTTTGTCAAGCAAACCAATGGCCATTTTATTCATGGCCCGGTGGCTTGAGGAAATATTGCCGGTTTCCCATTCCACTGCAAAAAATCGGTTTCCCGGCAGGCATTTCACTGAATCAACCGGACCAGGCATTAACCTGGAGGCGATTCTCATCCTGAATTCACCCTTCCATCCATTTTCCCCAAGGGATTTAATAAAATTCAGTTTTATGGGAACAACTCCGCTTGCCTGCTTTTTAGGATATAAGGTGAATTTTCCACTGTCCGGGGGCCATGCTATGGAAGAAATCGCTTTATAAATTTCAGCCAGTATGGTTTCAAATTCTGTTGAGCCGGAAAACTCACCCCTTTTTATCAGAAATTCTGTTTTGAGTATCTTCATTTAAAATTTCCTCCACCTCATGGATCATGCCGGCAGCAGTGGTATTCAAAATCCTGGAAAGCAGCAGGATCGTTGTCAGGCTCGGCTGCCTCAGCCCTCTTTCCAGAAGGGATATATAACTGCGGTCCAAACCGCATTCCTGGGATAATTTTTCCTGGGATAGCCCATTGATCGTCCTGAATTTACGAAGCACCCGGCCAAATACTTTTTCCTTCGTCACAATAAAATTCTCCCTTTTGGTGTTGCAACATGGCATAATTTTTTATCAGTCTCTACAGACTATAGTCTGCAAAATACCAATTGATTAGACCAGCCTTCTGTGTTAGTAATAAAACCGGAAAATAAAAATCAATACATTAGGGACCCCATATGCTTTTCAAAGCGCTACAGATAGACAATACCCGGCAGTTGAACCTGTTTGCAAAAAAAACCGGGATTGCCCTAAAAAGGCTTCAATATTATAATGATGCCCATAAAATGCCGTCGGGAACAGATCTTGAAATCATATTAAAAGAAACCGGCCTCTCTGAAATCCAATTGATGCTGGCAACGGGATGCCTGAACCAGGCGCTCAAATCACTCCTTTCAGAAAATGCAGCCCATATCAGCAGGCTCTTATCCCCTGTGGAAAAAAAAATAAGCTCACAAAAAGACATGAAACCCGTCTTCAAAACGGACCTTGGACAACTCTACCAAGGTGACTGTCTGGACCTGCTGAGAGGAATTGAAAATGACGGCGTGGATCTGATTTTTGCAGACCCCCCCTTTAATCTGAACAAACTGTATCCCTCAAAAATTAATGACAACCTCAAGACGAGTCCGTATTTATCCTGGTGTGAAGACTGGGCTTTTGAATGTACAAGGGTTTTAAAACCCGGCGGGAGTCTGTTTATCTGGAACCTTCCCAAATGGAATCTGCACATGGCTGAATTTTTAAATTCAATGTTAACCTTCAGGCACTGGATTTCAGTCGATATCAAATATTCGCTTCCCATCAGGGGAAGATTATATCCGTCCCATTATTCATTGCTTTATTATTGCAAAGGGGAAAAACCCGATACTTTCAAACCGGACCGGCTGCCAATGGGCATCTGCCCCCGCTGTCACGGGGATCTGAAAGACTATGGCGGATATAAGGATAAAATGAATCCCAACGGAGTCAATATCAGCGATGTCTGGCTGGATATCCCTCCGGTAAGACACGCCAAATACAAAAAAAGAAACGGCTCCAATGAATTGTCTGTAAAACTGCTGGACAGGATCATAGAGATGGCTTCAAAAGAAGGGGATCTTGTTTTTGATCCCTTTGGTGGTTCGGGAACCACCTATGCCGTTTCTGAACTAAAAAACAGGAGATGGCTGGGGGTTGAGATAGGACCTGTTGAAGGCATCATCAACAGATTTCAAAACATAGATGAAGACCGCCTGAATCTTGAACAGATACGAAAAGATATCAACTGCCTGATTCCGGAAAAACACTATCAAAAAAGACTGGATCAGGGATTATGGACTCCGGAATCTTTCCGGAATTGATGAAATTCTTATAGAAGGGAGCAATCCTGATGGAATTGCTCCCTTGTTGGTTTATGGACAGTCGGGCTGTTGCCGGGGGGCTATTTCTCGGATGTGACGTTATAATCAACAACCATCCCGTCTTTGATTAAGAAATACGTATAGCCGATTACAACATCTTTAGGCCCGAATACCAGTTTTTTGATCCCATTGCTGTAGTCATGGCTGCTGACAGGGGTTCCCCATTTTCTGGTCAGCTCATCCACCGTCATGGGGTGGGTTTTGTAATAATTGCCCATCAGCGAGCAGGGCTCAGGGTCTTTGCCGGTCCTGGAAACATTTTCTATGCCGTCATCCTCCGTGGTTCCCCGGTCAATCACCTGGCCGGCCCTGGTCAGGAAATAGGTATAGCCGACCTCAACATCCTTGGGTCCGAAAATCAGCTTTTCAACTCCGCCAGCCATTTTAATGACATTGACCGGCTCTCCCCAGGACGCTTTCAACTGGTCTACGCTCATGGGGTGGGTTTTGTAATAGCTCTCCAGCCAGGTGGCCATGGCCTGACCCGGTAGGCCCAGGGACATGAAAAAACAGAAAACGGCGATCATCAGGCTTGTTTTAACTATGCTCTTTTTCATTTCTTTGTATCCTTTGTAAATATTTAAGGTTCCTTGCCTGCCATAAGTTTAGCAAGGCCTGTGCCAGGGATTGATTTTTAATAAATATATATTATTTTCAGCATGTTATATGAATATTGGAGGAATCACCGGGGATAGGATCCTTTTCAACTTGAAAAGGACTTTTTCAAATAGTAAGATGGCCCATCATTTAACAGGAGGTATAAAACATGCGGGCCGAAGACATCAAGCTCTCGGAAATATTCAGTCAGGACCCCGGAACGGGCTTTCCCATGTTCGGCACCCAGCGGATGATCATGAGCAGCCTGCCTGCCATGAGCCAGTTGATGCAGCAACTGCTGGCCCTCATGGGGCCGGAGCAACTGGCCGGAGTGCTTTCCCGGTACGGCTACCGGATCGGTATGACTGCGGCCCTGAACATTGCATCCCATTATGAATTCGACTCCCCCCGGGAATGGCTGGAGGCCTCCCGATACATCGGCAGCATGACAGGGATGGCCGACGCAAGGCTGGAGATCCATCATTTTGACCGGGAAACCCGGTCCCTTCGATTTTCCGTGACCTGCCAGTCTTCCTTTGAGGTGGGGTGCTGGCAATCCATAGAACTGGATTTTACCCAGAAACCCATCTGCCATATTTTCACGGGAGCGCTCAGCGGATTCGCCAGTGTGGTTTTCGGCAGCGAGGTGCTGGTCAAAGAGGTGGCCTGCCAGGCCCAGGGGCACGGGCATTGCCTTGCGGAAGGGCGCTCCGCCTCGGAATGGGGGATGTCCCCTTCAGAGGTTCAGGAACTGTGGACCCAGATGGAATTGAAGCCCTTTGAAAAAGAGATGGAAATCCTGCGGGAAAAGCTGAAAAAGGCCCAGACGGATCTGTCCACACACCAGGAAAAGATCAGGCGCCTTGAAGCCAAAATCCATCCGGGTTCGGAGGGCAGCGGGATAATTTACCGAAGCACCCGTATGAAAAAACTGATGCTTCTGGCCGACAAGGTCGCTCCCACCCAATCAACGGTTTTGATCCAGGGCGAAAGCGGCACGGGAAAGGAAATGATCGCCCGGTATATCCACACACATTCAGGCCGGGCCGACCATCCCTTCCGGGCCGTCAACTGCGCGGCCCTTCCGGCCGCCCTTCTGGAGTCGGAACTGTTCGGGCATGTCAAGGGCGCCTTTACCGGCGCAGACTCAAATCATAAAGGCTTGCTTCTGGAAACCGGCAAGGGATCATTTTTCCTGGATGAAATCGGTGAACTTCCCCTTGAACTTCAATCCAAGCTTTTACGGGTGTTACAGGAAAAGGAAATCCGGCCCGTGGGCGGCTTAGATCCTGTGCCCTTTGAAGCCCGCATCATTGCGGCGACAAACCAGGATTTAAAATCGCGGATCAAAGAAAAACTGTTCCGGGAAGATCTGTATTACCGCCTTGCCGTGTTTCCGTTGACGGTGGACCCCTTGTGCGAGCGCAAAGAAGACATTCTCCTGCTCTCACGGTATTTCCTGGACCGGATTCAGCCCGGCCACCACGGGTTTTCACCGGCGGTGGTTCGGATGATGGAAACCTATCCCTGGCCGGGCAATGTCCGGGAGCTGAAAAACTGTATGGAATATGCCGTCATCCTGGCAGGGCAGGACCGGATCTTGCCGGAACACCTTCCCCTGTCCGTATCTTCCGAAGATCCTCTGACCGCCATCTCCCATGATTTGCCCACATTCCGGGAACTGGAAAAAAGGTATACCCGGCTGGTGTTGAAAAACACCCACCAGAACAAAACCCAGGCCGCCAGAATCCTGGGGACCAGCGTGACCACCCTATGGCGGCGGCTCAATGAGATGGGAATGTAAACATCAAAGGTTACACCCGGCTGAAAAAGAGATGCAGGCGCGGGGTATCGCGCCTCCATCTCTTTTAGGAATTCACAGGGCCTAGGCCACTTCGGAAAATTCGGCATCCACGACGTCGTCATCGGCGGGCTTTGGTCCGCCCTGGCCGCCGGGTTGACCGGCATTGCCCGATGCGTCGGTTTTATTGTACATGGCCTGGCTACGGCCATGAAGGGCCTGGGTCAGATCCCCGGTCACCTTTTTCATCCGGGTCAGATCATCCTGCTTTACCGCCTGCTTCAGATCAGAGACCAGGCCTTCCACCTGATGGATGGAAGCGGGATCCATCCCGGCCCCCGACTCCTTGACGGTTTTTTCAGCCCTGTAGATCAGGGCGTCGGCCTCATTGCGGGCCGTGACCCGTTCCTTTTTCGCCTTGTCTTCATCGGCATGGAGTTCGGCCTCCCGGACCAGGGCTTCAATATCGGATTTGGACAGGCCCGATGAAGCCGTGATCCTTATGGACTGGGCCTTGCCCGTGGCCTTGTCCTTGGCCGACACATTGACGATGCCGTTGGCGTCTATGTCAAAGGCCACCTCGATCTGGGGCAGGCCCCTCGGCGCCGGTGCAATGCCGGTCAGTTCAAACCGGCCCAGGGTCTTGTTGTCCCCGGCCATCTCCCGTTCTCCTTGCAGGACATGGATGGTCACGGCCGGCTGGTTGTCCTCGGCCGTTGAAAAGACTTCACTTTTCCGGGTGGGGATGGTGGTGTTTTTTTCAATGAGCCGGGTCATGACCCCGCCCAGGGTTTCAATGCCAAGGGAAAGGGGGGTGACATCCAGAAGCAGCACATCCTTTAAGTCGCCTTTCAGGATTCCGCCCTGGATGGCGGCGCCAAGGGCCACCACCTCATCGGGGTTCACGCCCTTGTCCGGCTCCCGGCCGAAGATCTTTTTCACCAGATCCTGGACCGCCGGCATCCTTGTCATACCGCCCACCAGCAGGACCCGCGCGATATCGGAAAATTTCATTCCGGCATCCTGAACCGCCGTGACACAGGGTTTTTCAATCCTGGCCATGAGATCCGCCACCAGAGATTCCAGTTTTGCCCGGGTCAGTTTGATGTTCAGGTGCTTGGGACCCGTTGCATCAGCCGTGATAAAGGGCAGGTTGATATCGGTTTCCATGGAGGCGGACAGTTCCTGTTTCGCCTTTTCCGCCGCTTCTTTCAGGCGCTGAAGGGCCATGGTATCCCGCCTCAGATCAATACCCTGGTCTTTTTTAAACTCATCGGCCAGAAAATCCATGATGCGCAGATCAAAATCTTCCCCGCCCAGGTGGGTGTCGCCGTTGGTGGATTTGACCTCAAACACCCCGTCCCCGATTTCAAGGACGGAGATATCAAAGGTGCCGCCGCCCAGGTCGAAGACGGCAATCTTTTCTTCCTTTTTTTTTTCCAGCCCGTAGGCCAGGGACGCGGCCGTGGGTTCGTTGATGATCCTCAGCACATTGAGGCCGGCAATCCTGCCTGCATCCTTGGTGGCCTGGCGCTGGCTGTCGTCAAAATAGGCCGGAACCGTAATGACGGCATCCGTGACGGTTTCCCCCAGAAAATCCTCGGCCGTCTTTTTCAGATGGGCCAGGATAAAGGAAGAGATCTCGGCCGGGCTGTGATAGCTGTTGTGCAGTTTTATTGTGACGCCTCCGTTGGCCGCTTTTTCAATCTTGTAGGGCAGGTTGGCGATGTCCTTTTGCACTTCAGGGGAATCAAAGTTCCGCCCGATGAGGCGTTTCACCCCGAAAATGGTATTTTCCGCATTGGTCACGGCCTGGCGTTTGGCGATCTGCCCGATGAGGCGTTCCCCGGTTTTGGTTGTGGCCACGATGGACGGCGTGGTCCGCCCGCCTTCGGCATTGGTGATCACAACGGGTTTGTCGTTTTCAAGTATGGATACACAGGAATTGGTGGTCCCGAGATCGATTCCGATAATTTTACTCATGATGGTCCTCCGTTTTATAAGGATTATTCTTTTTCCGACAGGCTCAAGGTATGACCTAAAAATTGCATGTCAATAAAAATATATGACTATTTTGAATTAATTTAAAAAGTAATGCGATAAGATGAAAGCCTGATTTTATTGTGGACAACCCGCCATGATATTTTATATGATTTTAAAAAAGATAAAAATCATTTATATCTGGAGGCGAAGCATGAAATCGATCCAGGCGGAATTTCAAAAAGATCCACGGGAAATCAGGATTAAGGCGGGCGCCCAGCAAGAGGAATGGCCCCAGGTGTGCCGCAGGTTTAATGATGATGTGGAAAGGGTCTGCGATGTAACCGGGATGGAAAGCTATACCGGCCTTTATCAATGTTTTGATGAAAAAAACAAGGGGGTTTTCTATCTTGTGGAAGAGGATGACGCCCTGGCCCGGTTGAAACGAAGGCATTTCCTGGAAAATATCGGCATTCAACATTAGTCTTGCATCCATCCTTCATTGTCGTCTATAGTGCCAAAAAACAGGAGAGCATCCATATGTCAGATATAAAAAGCGAATACGGCTGGGACCCGTCCCTGGGAATTTCCCTCTACGACAAGATCCGGCAGGACATGAAGCAGGCCATGGTCCATAAGGACAATGCGGTCCGGGACACCATGCGGCTCATCATGGGGGCCTTCCCCGGCCTTACGGTGGCCATTACCCTGGAGAGCGGAAAAAAGACCACAAGGGTCAAAAAGCCCGAAGAGATTACGGATGAAGACCTGATGGACATTATCCGCCAGTTCATCAAATCGGAAAAGACCGTGCTGGAATTTAAAAAAGAGGCCACCTCGGATTACCTGGAACTTCTGCATCGCTATCTGCCGAAATCAGCCACCCCGGAGGAGATCGAGCAGTGGATCAGGGACAATATCGACTTCTCAACTTTCAAGAACCCCATGCAGGCTGTGGGACCGGTGATGAAGCATTTTGGAAAGTCGGCCTCGGGCGATGCGGTCAAGGAAATCCTGAAGCGCATGGGACCGGGATAGGGTTATTCATGGAGGTTGTTATTCTCCAACAAATATTTTGCCATATAATACTCAAAATTGATGATCTTATGGGTCTGGACCACCCGTCTTAAAATATCTTCAGCCCTGTCAGGATCTCCGTTCATATCCAGAAAAAGGGCATGATAGAAGAAAAGGAGTTCAAACCATTTAAACGATCTGTCGGTCTTTGCATAAGGAGATTTCGCAAAGGTTCCGGGATCTTTTAAATGGCCGAATATTTCATCATATGCCACCTTGCCTGCAAAATAGCCGATGAGCATTTCAGCCATGACATGGCCTGCATCGGATTCCAAACGGCCGGGCCAGCCTAAGGGCTTAATGGAGGCCCACCGTTCCTGCAACAGCTCACGGGCTTCGTTTTTTTCACCTTTTTTAAAAAGCGCCCAGTGAAAAAGCAGGCGCAAATAATCCCTGTCATCATCATAGGACTCATACAGGAACCGGCGGGCATCATATTGGTAATCTCCCGAGAGAGAGACAAGCTGGATAAAAAGTTTGTGCTTGAGCCATAAAAACAGGTTCTGGTTATCCGATTTCATCAGATCTTCGGCAAGCATGACGGCTTTTTCATATTGACCCTGGTCCAAAGTTAAAAGATATTCCAGGACCTTCATATCATAGCTGTCCGGGAATGATTCTCTTCCCTTTTGCAAGACCTCATGGGCCCGGGTCCGGTCACCGGCAATGAGATAAGCTTCTGAAAGATCATAATAAATCCGTTCACAGGCGGGCCAGCCCTTATCCGGCTGAATTTTATCTGCCAAGGTCCTCAGCAATCCTATTGCCGGCTCTATCAGCCCGGCCTTCTCATCCGGATCTGCATCTTCGCTCAGGTGCTTGTAGGCACGGGCCAGTTTCCAATCCAGCCACCCGGCATTTTGCGCCTTAAAATCATCGGGTAGTCTTCCAATGTAACGCCTGGCTTTTTCCAACAGATCTACAGCCTTGATCCAATCTTCCTTTCCGGATCGATCGCTTAAAAATTCTCCGGCCCTGTAATTTATCCAATATCCTTTGGAATGTATCGTTTCTTGAGCCAATTCATAGAGCAGGGATGCAAACCAAGCCGGGGCCTTTGGTACGGTTCCCCTGTCATGATATGGTTTAGCCAATTCATATAATAGATCGTCTGCTTTTAGTTCGTCAAACCCATTACATGCGTTTAAAAGCAAGGCTTTAATCCTGTCAAGGTATGGGGGAAGTCCTGCACGGTCGCCATGATGCCGGATCATAAAATTGGCCAGCAGATAGCCTTCCTCCAGGCTCAGGTTCGTCTCCCTATCGTCGGATACCAGCTCCTGAATAAGATGTCGGGCTTTTTGGCCATAATTTGCGGATATATAATTCCAAAGCAGCCATAATTGAAGCCGGCGCCGTTCCAGGGGCAGGATTTCCGTATCCTGGTCTATAAACTCCTCAAGCTCATAAATAAGCCATGGGTCCTGGGCCATATTGGTAGAGGCAATTTGCCCCGGTTCCGGCAAACTGCATTTTGTCCTGAAATTTTCAAGCCGGCCCTTTGAAGTCAACGCAAATTGTTGCGGATACAATTTTAAAAAAGCACGATAAGCGTATTCCCTGTCATTCCGGACAGCTTTTCTGAACAGCTCGGTTGCACGGGTCAGGCTGCCTCCGGAAAGTTTGGCAATCCCCTCTTTTAAAAAGACCAAGCCTTTGGAATCCTCCAGTTCATAAGCCACAGGGGTCACCCTTGCCTCTTGAAGGCTGCGCAGCCGGGTTTTGATGGTGTCCAAATCATCCAGGTCATCCCCCATGGCCGCCCAGAACAGCAATGAACCAAACAGCCATTGGGGGTAACGGATGGTTTGGCTTTTTGACGGGACTCCGGCTAGGTCCCCGGATTTTGCTTGTAAGGATATTTCCCTTTCATCCTTTTCCGGTGAAATAACGGACCTCAAGATGAGCTTGATATCCGTGAGGGTAAATTGTTTCTTCAGCCAGGTTTTCAGTTCAGGGGGCATGGCCTCAAGGATCAAAGCCGCTTTTTCCGTCGTAATCAGCCGGGTCCGGTAAGCTTCAATTCTCTGGCCGAGCCCGGACATCAGACGTTCAATGAATCGATCCGGAAGCGCTTTAATGGGAACGGCGTCAGGGTTATCCTTTTCCTGATTCGGCATCAGGATTGAAAACGAATCCTCATCCAGCCCATCATCTGTGGGAAAATATATCCACGGCACATCCAGTCCGAATTTCCAGTATATTTTCCCCCGCAGTTCTGAAACGGCCTCTATGATCTCAGGTTTTAAATGATCGGAAAAATTCTTTGCCAGATAAACATTGATCGGCGGGAGTTCCAAAGGAATATAGGGGCCGGCTTCCTCATAAATCCATATCCAGCCGGACCTATTTTCTTCTGTTTTTCCGGATTCATTTTGAAAGGGCAAATCCCGTCGTTTCGGAAGCCTGCCGGTATAATCATCGCCCTTGGATTCGCTGTCCGCTATGGCATATCTTGCAGCATCTTCCGGAGAATAACCGGGACACCGGGCCAGGGAATCCAATACATATTTAAGACGGGTTAAGGATTTTTTTTGTTTGATGCATTCTATCATCACAGCCCGGATTCCCTCGATGCCTCCCTGGGCCGCCAGCGCCTCGGCAACGGTATGGGGAAAATCCTTACGAATTCGCTCAACCAGAAAAGCAACACTCTCGCGGGTAAAGATATATTCAGGATTGTTCAATAATACATTCCCAACGATTTGGACCAAGGCTGCTTCCGGCATATAAAACGGATAGCCTGCGGTTTTCCACAACACCGATGTCCAGCGTGGGACAAGATACCATTCACCTGGAAGTTCAGGCAGTTGGCTCCAATTTTTCTTATTTTCATCAAAAAAATTCTTAAGCGGGTCTGCGAGCCCTTTGTTCTCAAAAAGGATCCTGTCTTTCAGCTTAGATATGGTTCTTTTTACAAAAATTTTTTCCCCTGTCCTTGAACCGGCTTTCATCTCTTCATCATAAAACAATCTAATTTCAGATATCGGCAGACTGGGGTCCTCCAGGAATTTCAACCTTAAAGGCAAAGGAAATCCATGCCTTCCTGCAATATTTGCAGAATAATACCACCACTCAAACCGCAATTGGTCCTGATTGATCACAAGGTCTGGATTATATTTCAACGTCAGTGGCCAGGGGGAATTCGCGTCAACTCCGGGCATTATCCTTCCGGCCCTTTTGTCGGCCCCGTAATCAGCGGGAATGAGGTCTTCTGCCTGTTGAAGGATTTGGACAAGATCGCCAAGCCTTTCTTTATTTCTTTTTGATAAACCATAGAGAAAGCCTGCGATACTGTTCAAGGTGTTTTCCTGTTTGAGCACCCTTTCCTCTTTATCCAGTCTCGGGAGCTCTTCCCGCAGTTTTTCAATTTTTCCCGTTGTCTCCTGGTGCCGCCTTTTTTCCCGCTGACGGTCATTATATATCGGTTTGGCAAAATACAGGATGGTCATAAAAAGGAAAAAAGAAAAGACGGCAAATGTTAACGCCCGTTTCCAGAGCCGGTTTCTTATTAACCGCTTTCGCAGGTTCTTGTTTGCTTCCTGGATGGGTTTGATGAGCCTGTCGTGGGTCAGTTCGTACCAGCGGGCGCCGGCCCTCACCTCGGCACGGATAAGGTGTTCACTCTCCAGAGTATCCACAAGAGAATTGGGAATCCCGCCTGTCTGTTCTTCCTCCCGGAAAACCGTCCCCCGGGTCCCGGAAGGAGTGATCAGCCGTTCAAAAAACCAGGTATGCAGCTTGTCCGATGAGGTGCGGGACTTTCTGGCAGTGTTGCCGATGACCCTCACATAGAATTCCTTCAAGGCTTCGTCCACATTGCCTGATTTTTGAAGCTGATCATCCGTGATAACTGAAAGATCTCCGGGCAGATTGGACCATAAGCTCTTGCAGACCACCTGCAATTGCACGGGCTCGACATATTTGCCAGGTGTTTCGATCATATTGTTGAAAGAATCCGTGGTCCGGATGGTGAGCAATTCTTTTACCAGTTTTTCCGCCACGCCTGTATCAAATTTAACCCTTGTATTGTTCAAAGGGCCGGTAACGGCTTCATGGGCAGCCTGTTCCCCAAGGCACTCCAACTGGTAGCGAAACCGGAGCTGTTCAGGCAATAAGAATGCATAGGGGGTCATGTTGGCCAGATAATCCTCCCGCATGACAAACAGGACCCGTAAAAGCGGATCAGCCGCAAGGGCTTCGGCAACCTGCTGAAAAAACCCCTCACGGGCTTTCCATCGTTCCGGATAAAACGAAAACAATTCCTCAAACTGGTCAAAGATAATGACCCTGCCCAAAGCGAATCCGTCTTCGTCAAAACAGGGCTGCCTGTCCTTCAGGAATCGGCTGAGGGTCAGGTTCAAAAGGTCCGGTGGCTTTATACCGTCTCCTGCCCAACTGATAAGGGCGTTGAACGCATAGGGATTGGGGATGGATGAAGGACTCATTGACTCAGGGATTAGCCCTCTGACGCGCGCCAAAGGCAGGACTTCCAATTCTTCCCGTTCAAGAAGGGGGATAAGACCGGCATTTATCAACGAAGTTTTACCTGCACCGGATTGGGCATAAAGCAAGAGCGTGCGATGGGAAATGATTAAGGATAAAATTTCATTAACTTCCCGGTCTCTTCCGAAAAACGGATATTGGGAATTTTTCTCAAAGGGACTGGGACCGGGATAAGGGCATTTTTCTCTGGAACTATGTGCCATCACGATTCTGTCTCCATCTTTCCATCAGTTCTTTTATAAAATCACGGGCAGTGGCCCAATGGATTCTCACATCAGTATTCTGAAAATATTTTTCAAGGAAAAACTGGGATTTTTTTTGTTCCTTGTCCGATTCTTCCGGAGGCAACTGCACAGCCACACTGATCCGTCTCAGGCTTTTTTCCAGGGACCCGACAAGGCCCCGGAAAAGCACCCGGAAAGTCCAGTCTGAGAGACGATAACCGATAAACAGCAACGAGGCTCCCGTCAGCGCCTGCTGAATCCGGGGGGGCAGCAATGCCTGGTTCCTTGAAATATTGACGAGGAAATCCAGGTAGTCATCCTCGGTCAGGACCATTGATTCCGGGACATCCGCTTTGCCGTGGAGATGAAAAACGACCGGATTGGCAGGGCTGGGGTCATAAAAAGGCGTCCCGTCAAAAGCCGAGGGTATCTCTCTGATATATTTATTCCATCGGCACATTTCCTGGACCGGATTTCTCTGCCGGGACCGAAGGGCTTCGGCCATGAAATTATCATAATTGGTTGTCAGGTATACGGGCAGGGGAAGGTCCGCCAGATTGCCGTGCAGTTCATCATTGGATTTAAACTCCGGGGGTTTATAACTCTTTATCAGATCGGCAATCTCATCTTTCGGGAACATGGGGTCGCCCCTGTCAACGGCCAAAAACTGAGCGACACGGGCCAGGTCATAGCTGTCACATAGGGGGTAGCTATACTTTATGGACCAGCCATGGGCAACCTCCGAACCCAGGGGAAGGGTTCCGGCACAGGCCCCGGCCCCCAGGAAAGGCGTACATTTTCCCTGGGCTATTCTTTTTAACAGAATGTCCCAATGTTTATCTTCAAGCATTTTTATGGATCCTTTTCAAACAGGTGAATCGTTCAATCTTTTTTTCTTTCCAGGGCGTCAAGGGCGAGATGGACCAGTTCGTCCGGTCTGTTGGTAATGCCAAAGGCCCTGGCAGGCGTCCCCAGAGCCGGGTCAAAAACACCCACATAAAAAATGACCGGTAAAAATTCTCTTTTTGAAACAAGGCTGTCAAGCAATTCAAGACCGGCTGTCTTGTTATCCCCGTGAACCATATCGGAAAATACAAGATCATAGGAATGATTTCTCATCAAGGTGGATGCTTCGTTCAAATCCTTTGCAAGGTCTATCTCAACCCCAAGCTCTGAGAACATCCGGATTTCATTTTTATTGTTTTCCGGGTGATCGTCGACCCAGAGGATGCGGGAATTTTTGAAATAGCCCAAATGGTTTTTAATGCGGGTTAATACTCTTTTTTGATCGGCAGATGATGTCCGGACTTTCCACTGGGGGGATTTCTCAGCCAGGCGGATGGATTTTTCAATATATTCCTTTACAAAGGACAGCTCCACGCCCAGGGCCTTGAAACTGCCAAGCTTGGGAATCAATTCATCCCGTATGGGCCGGTAAAAAAGAAACAGGCAACATAATAGAAAACAGAACCCCAAAAGGGAGGGAAGGATCTTGATGATTTCAACAATTATGGTTGTATTCACGGTCTCGCTCCTTATTAAACAGATGAATGAAGCAGCTCGACAGAAAAGGGATGGTTTATCTCTATATTGAATTCAATGAAAAATCAATGAGGGAAAACCCTGAATTTTCATATTTTTTACGATTAATCTTTGTTTTAAAGAAAATTGCCGGGTCTGGTAAGCGATTCTCATTTTTTGTCCTGGCCCTGTTGTCAAACAAGGCTTACTCTATAGCTAACCAACCTGAATTAAATGATAAAATATTTTTATAGTTTTAAAAATTAAAAATAATCATAGTTAAACTTTTATTTTATTGACAAAATAAAAGTTTAACTATAATAAAATTAAAAATTGAGCGTGCAAAATGACCAGAAAAGGATTCCCCAATGCCACAGAATAAAACGGAACTCAGAAAACGGCAGATCATTGATACAGCCACTAAAGTCTTTGCCCAAAGGGGTTTCAATGAAACCACCATATCGGAAATCGCCAAGGCGGCCAAGATTTCCGAAGCATCGATCTATGAATATTTTTCCACCAAAGAGGGACTTTTATTTTCAATTCCCACCGAGTCCTCCCAAAGTCTTTTTGATACCATGGCCTTTCATCTGAAGCTCATCCGGGGGGCAGGCAACAAACTGAGGGCCATTGTGTTTCTGTTCATGGATTCCTACCAGAAAAACCCTGATTTTGCATCGGTCCTCATGCTGTACCTGAAGCACAATAAAAAATTTCTCGACACCGAGGGACACCTGACCATCAAGGCCGGCATCAGGCAGATCACCACAGTGATCGAACAGGGGATCGAAGCCAAAGAATTCAAGGAAGACACCCATCCCTATCTTATCCGCTCCATGATCCTCGGAACCATTGAGCATCTGGTGACCAACTGGGTCATGACCGGGAGCCCGGACAATCTTGAAGAACTTGTGGACCCCCTCATCGATACGATTATCAAAGGAATTTCCAATACCTGAAAGGATATGCCATGGATATCATTGAAACCAAGATTGATGTGAATTCCGAACTCTACCAAAAAAACCTTCAGGACATGACCGCCCTTGTTCAGGATCTGGAAAAGGAACTGGACAGGGCGGCCAATGAGCGGTCGGCCAAGGCGTTAAAACGCCATGAGGAGTCTGGCAAGCTGCCGGTCCAGAAAAAACTGGACCTGCTCCTGGATAAAAACACGCCCTTTCTGGAAATCGCTCCCCTGGCGGCCAGGGGTCTGTATGACGGCAAAATCCATAAGGCCGGGCTCATCACCGGCATTGGGGTGATCGAAGGAAGGGAATGCATGATCAGCGTCAGTGACGGCACGATCAAGGGCGGTTCCATTTATCCCATGGGCGTGAAAAAAACCCTGCGGTGCCAGACCATTGCCATGGAAAACCGGCTGCCCCTGATAACGCTCATGGATTCTGCCGGGGCCTATCTGCCGCTTCAGTCCGAAATCTTCCCGGATATTGATGACGGGGGAAGAATCTTTTTCAACCAGGCCCGGATGTCAAAAATGGGCATTCCCCAGATCGTGGGCGTCATGGGGCTGTGCACGGCAGGCGGGGCTTACGGCGTGGCCATGTGTGATGAAATCGTCCATGTCCGGCAGCATGGTGCGATTTTTCTCGGAGGACCGCCCCTGGTGAAGGCGGCAACGGGAGAGGATGTGTCGGCCAATGATCTGGGCGGCGCCGAGCTTCACTGCAGCGATTCAGGGGTGTCGGACTATTATGCCGAAGATGACGCCCAGGCCATCCGGATGATCCGGAACATCACCAAAAACCTTCCGGACAATAAAAAATCAAGGCTTTCCATGCGTGAACCGGAACCTCCCCTGTATGATGTAAAAGAACTTTACGGCATTGTGGGGCCGGATCTTTCCCGGCCCTATGATATCCGGGAGGTCATTGCCAGGATTGTGGACGGTTCAAGATTCCTGGAATTCAAGGAATTGTTCGGGGAAACCCTGGTCACGGGATGGGCCCATATCCACGGGTATCCCGTGGGCATCCTGGCCAATAACGGGATTCTCTTTTCCAAGAGCGCCCAGAAAGCCACCCAGTTCATCCAGCTCTGCGACAAGCGGGAAATCCCCCTTGTTTTTCTCCAGAATATCAACGGATTCATTGTGGGAAGCGATTATGAACGGGCCGGGATAACAAAGGACGGCCACAAGATGGTCAATGCCGTGTCCAATGCCACCGTTCCCAAATTCACCATGATCGTGGGAGCCTCCTTTGGCGCAGGCAATTATGCCATGTGCGGCAGGGCCTATTCCCCGAGATTTCTGTGGATGTGGCCCAATGCCCAGATCGGCGTCATGGGCGGCCGGCAGGCGGCCGATGTGCTGATCAGCATTACCAATGACCAGCGCCAAAGGGCCGGCCAGCCAAACCTGACTCCGGAAGAAACGGAGTTTATCCACAAACCCGTGGTGGAGGCGGCCCTGAAAGAAGGCAATGCCTATTATTCCACGGCCCAGCTCTGGGATGACGGGATCGTGGACCCTGCAAAATCACGGGATGTCCTGGGACTGGCCCTTTCCGCCTCCCTGAACGCGCCGCTCAGGGACCAGGACCACGGATTCGGCGTATTTAGGATGTAGGCCTTAACATGTAAAACAGGAAGACCATCATGTTTGAAAAAATTCTGATCGCCAACCGGGGAGAAATCGCCTTAAGGGTCATCCATACCTGCCGGGAAATGGGGATAAAAACCGTGGCCGTGTATTCCGATGCCGATAAAACAGCCGCCCATGTGATTTTTTCCGATGAGGCCGTATACCTCGGGCCTTCGGAACCCTCCCTCAGCTATTTAAATATGGATGCCCTCATCTCCGCGGCCAGACAGACCGGGGCTGAGGCCATTCATCCGGGATACGGCTTTCTTTCCGAAAACCATGAATTTGCCCGGCGCTGCCAAGATGAAGGCCTTGTGTTCATCGGCCCGCCACCCGAGGTGATCCAGGCCCTGGGGGATAAGATCACCTCCCGGAAGATCATGCTGGACGGCGGCGTTCCGGTCATACCGGGGTTGAGCCGCTGTGAGCCGGATATGGCCGTGCTCAAGGAAGCCGCACGAGCAATCGGATACCCCATCCTGGTCAAGGCCACGGCCGGGGGCGGGGGCAAGGGCATCCGCATCGTCCACGGGCCTGAAGAGATGGAAGAAGCCGTGGCCCAGGCCTCCAGCGAAGCCTTCAACGCCTTTGGAAACCGGGAGGTCTATATTGAAAAATTCTTCACCCGGGCCCGGCATATTGAATTCCAGATTCTCGCGGATCAGTACGGACATACCATCCACCTCTATGAACGGGAATGTTCCATCCAGCGGCGGCATCAGAAAATCATCGAGGAAACCCCTTCTTTGGCATTAAGCCCTGAACTGAGGGAAGAAATGGGGAAGGCGGCCGTGAAGGCGGCAAAATCGGCCCGCTATGCGAATGCGGGAACCGTGGAATTTCTCCTGGACGAGGAAAACCGGTTCTATTTCCTGGAAATCAATACCCGGCTCCAGGTGGAGCACCCCATAACGGAGATGACCACGGGCCTGGATCTTGTCCGGCTTCAGATCGAGATCGCAAACGGACAAAAACTGAGCCTCAAACAGGGCGATATCCGGCCCAGGGGCCATGCCCTGGAATGCAGGATTTATGCGGAAGACCCGGAAAAGGATTTTTTCCCGTCACCGGGAACCATCCGGTTTATGAAAGAACCCGGCGGACCCGGCATCAGGATTGATTCCGGGATCTACCAGGGGTTTGAGGTCCCGGTGGATTATGATCCCATCCTGGCCAAGCTCATCGTCCACGCGGGGACACGGGAAGAGGCCACGGCAAAGATGATCAAAGCCTTGCAGGATTATATTATTTTGGGTGTCAAAACCCCTATTGAGTTTATGATGGATGTTTTAAATTCCAGGCCCTTCAGGGAAGGCCGGGTGTTTACGGATTTCATCCCCGCCCATTTTTCAGACTGGAAACCGGACAGGGACCTTGCCGATGTGGCCGTGATGGCCTTTCTTGCCCATGGCCAGGGGAAGGCGGGAAAAAAGAAGGCCTCTTTGGGGCCGGAAAAGGCCCTATCTCCCTGGGATACCCTGGGAAACTGGAAACTTTAAGGAGCGCTCAATGGAATACGATTTCATGGTCAACCGGGAAAAATTATCCGTCCAAGCTGTCATTTCTAAAGGGGCTGTCATTTCTAAAGGGCCCGGCAATTCCGAAGGGCATATTCAGGTCCAAAGGGAAAACCGCTCCTATGAGGCAGAGTTTGTAAATGTATCGGATCACCAGGTCCTGATCCATGTGGATGGCAAAATCTTCAATGCCTATGTCTCCCGGCACGGGAACATAAAGACCGTGATCCTCCGGGGCCGGTCCTATGAAATCACGGATGCGGACCTGATGGAGGAAACCTCTCCCGGAAAAAAAAGCTTTCTAAACACGGCCTCCGTCGTTGCTTCGCCCATGCCGGCCGTGGTCATCGGCATCCTGGTGAAAATCGGGGACAGGGTGGAAAAAGGCCGGGGGCTTATCATTGTTTCGGCCATGAAAATGGAGACCACCCTTTTCGCCCCCTTTGAGGGCCGGGTCTCGGGCATCCATGCCGATATCGGGGACAAGGTCATGCCCGCCCGCATCCTTGTGGATATTGAAAAAGACTGAGGAGACTTCATGACGCTACCAACGGAAAAAGATCTTTTATATGACGCAAAAGACAGCATCGCAACCATCACCATTAACCGGGAAAGGCAGAGAAACGCCATCAGCCCCGAAGCTGTCCGGCTTTTTCAGGAGGCCCTGGAATCGGCCCGGAAAGACGATGGGGTCAAGGCCGTCTGCATCACCGGCGCCGGGGACAAGGTGTTCTGCTCCGGGGCCGACCTTTCCGCAAGCATGGGCAAGGGATCAGAGGCGGAAAAGGAAGTTTTCAGCCGCTATGCCGATCTCTTGATCCAGATCTATAGGTTTGAAAAACCCACCCTGGCCCGGATAAACGGTCACTGCCTGGCCGGCGGCACCGGATTTATGCTGGCCTGCGATATTGTCCTGGCAAGGGAGGATGTGACCTTCGGGACCCCCGAGGTCAATGTGGGGCTTTTCCCCATGATGATCGGGGCCCTGATTTACCGGAACGTGCCCAGGAAAAAAGCCATGGCCATGATGATGCTGGGAGAAAGGCTTTCCGCGGCCCAGGCCCTGGAAATGGGAATGGTCACCCGGATTTTTCCCCAAGCCGATTTTGACAGGGAAACCGGGGATATTCTCAAGGCCCTGGCCGCCAAGAGCCCCATTGGGATGAGGCTGGGGAAAAATGCGCTGAACCGTATCGAATCCATGCCCTTTGAAGAGGCGGTCCACTTTCTTTCGGAACAACTGTCCGCCATTGCAAAAACAGAGGACGCCAGGGAAGGCATCACCGCCTTTTTAGAAAAAAGACCCCCGGTGTTTAAAGGAAGATAAAATGAAAGACGAACTGATCATTGCAAACTGTTCCGGATTTTACGGAGACCGGCTCAGCGCGGCAAAGGAACTGGTGGAAGGCGGGGAGATCCATGTCTTGACCGGGGACTATCTTGCCGAGCTGACCATGGCCCTTTTGTTCCGGATGAAGCTGAAAGATCCGGACAAGGGATACGTCACCCCCTTTCTCTCCCAGATGGAACAGGTCATGGCCGCCTGCCTGGAGAAGGGCATCAAAATCGTGGCCAATGCCGGGGGATTGAACCCCCAAGGTCTGGCAAAGGAATTAAAGGCCCTGAGCCGGACCCTGGGATTGAATCCGGTCATCGCCCATATCCATGGGGACGACCTCATGCCGACGCTTGCCGACCTCCAAGCGGCCGGAGAAGCCTTCCGGCATATGGATAAGAACACCGACCTCACATCTTCGGGCCTCCAGCCCCTGACGGCCAATGCCTACCTGGGCGCCTTCGGAATCAAAAAGGCCCTGGACCTGGGGGCCGATATCGTGGTGGGGGGTCGAATCGCCGATGCCGCCCTGGTCGCAGGCCCGGCCGCCTGGAAATTCAACTGGAAGGAAACGGATTTCGACCGTCTGGCCGGAGCCTATGCCGCCGGGCACATCATCGAGTGCGGAACTCAGGCCACGGGCGGGAACTATTCTTTCATGGATGAAATCCCTTCCTATAAAAACATGGGATTTCCCCTGGCCCGGATGCGTGAAGATGGCTCCTTTGTCATTACCAAGCACCCGGGAACCGGGGGACTCGTCTCCAGGGGCACGGTGACGGCCCAGCTCTTATATGAAATCCGGGAACCGGCCTATCTGACCCCGGATGTCAAGGTCCGGTTTGACACCCTGGCCATCCAAGACCTGGGTCATGACCAGGTCCTGATTTCCGGCGTCAAAGGGGAAGCCCCGACGGGGTTCACCAAGGTCTGCATCAATACCCTGTACGGGTTTAAAAACAGCATGACCGTTGTCTTGACCGGCCTGGACATTGAAAAAAAGGCCGGTATCGTCGAGGACATCATCTTCGGCCTTTTGGGCGGGAAACACCGGTTTGAAAAAACCGATGTTCAACTGACCCGGTCCGGCCATCCAGACCCCCTAACCAATGACGAGGCCTTTTCCTATTTGAGGATTTCCGTCATGGACAAGGACAAGACAAAGGTGGGCAAATTATTTTCCTCGGCCGTTGTGGAAGCGGCCCTGTCCACCATCCCCGGATTCACCCTCACGGGCCCCCCGTCCGGTGAAACCCCTGCCATCCTGCACTGGCCGGCCCTCGTCTCATTAAAACACATCCGGCAGGAGGTGGTGATCCAGGATCAGGGCCATGTCATTGAAACAAGATTTTTCCCGCCCCCAGAGGACCCCGGGGAAGATACCAGATCAAAGCCGGGTGGGGAACCGGCCAGGCCCCCGGAAGACACCGCCCAGGCCGGGCCCCTCACAACGATCGCCTTTGGACGGATCTTTGCCACGCGGTCCGGGGATAAAGGGGGAAACGCCAACCTGGGGGTATGGGCAAAGGACGAAAAAGGCTTTCGGTTTTTAAACCCGTTCCTGACCGTGAAAAAATTAAAAGAGCTGCTGCCGGACATGGCCGGGTTTGACATTGAGAGATACGAGCTGCCCAACCTGCTGGCCCTGAATTTTTACATCAAAGGCGTGCTGGAGGACGGGGTGGCCGCCTCTTTGAGAAGTGACCCCCAGGCCAAAACCCTGGGCGAATACCTTCGGGCAAAGCCCATAGACATCCCCGAATCCCTGAAACCCTGAAAAGGAGGCCGGATTGAAACCCACCTACCAAGACAAGCCCTGGCTGAAATTTTATGACGACGGGGTGCCTGAATTCGTTCCGTTTGAAAACACCCTTCTCCATGAATTCCTTGAAAAAAACAGCAGGGACATCCCCAACCATACGGCCTTTATTTTCCAGGGGTACCGGATGACCTTCAAGGAATTCAATGACATGGCCGACCGGTTTGCCGCCTATCTCCTGGACCAGGGCGTCCAAAAGGGAGACCGCGTTGCCATCCTTCTGCCCAATGTCATCCCCTGCCCGGTGAGCTTTTACGCCGTCTTGAAAATCGGGGCCGTGGCCGTGATGAACAATCCCCTTTATTCGGACAGGGAACTGTTGCACCAGTTCAAGGATTCAACGTCCACCCATCTCATCACCCTGGATCTCCTGGCCGGCCGGATGATTGATCTGAGGCCCCAGACCTGCCTTAAGACCATCGTCTATACCTCCATCGGCGATTATCTTCCCTTTCCGAAAAACCTGCTGTTTCCCCTGGTGTCCAGAAAAAAGAAGCTCTCGGCCCCGGTCAAACCGGCCCCCGAGGTTTTTAAATGGAAGGATACCATCAACGCCTATTCGCCTTCCGCGCACCGGGTTGATCTCCATTCGGAGGATGTGGCCATGGTCCAGTATACCGGCGGCACCACCGGGGTGTCCAAGGGCGCGGTGCTGACCCACGGCAACCTGAGCAAACAGACCCAGCAGATCGATGCCTGGCTCCCCGGATTCAAGGGAAACACGGATGAGGTCATGATCGGGGCCCTACCTTTTTTCCACGTCATGGGGCTCACCGTGTCCATGAATTTCGCCGTCTTCAAGGGATGGTCCAATATCCTGGTTCCCAAACCCCAGCCCGAACCCCTTTTGGAAGCCATTGAAAAATTCAGGCCCACCTTTGCGCCCCTGGTTCCCACCATGTTCATCGGGATGCTGAACCACCCGAGGCTCTCAAAAACCGATCTCTCCTCCATCAAGGCCTGCGTTTCCGGAAGCGCCCCCCTGCCCCTGGAGGTGATCCGGGGATTTGAAGAAAAAACCGGCTCCGTCATTATCGAAGCCTTCGGCATGACGGAATCCAGCCCGGCCACCCATGTCAACCCCTATGCCAACGGGTTGAGGAAGGTGGGCAGCATCGGGCTTCCCCTGCCCGACACGATCTGTAGGATAGCAGACCTGAATGATCCTGCGATTGACCTGCCCGTGGGGGAACCCGGCGAACTGGTGATCCAGGGACCCCAGGTCATGCAGGGCTATCTGAACATGCCCGAAGAAACGGCCAAAACCGTTATCAACGGCTGGCTCCATACCGGGGACATCGCCTATATGGACGAAGACGGGTATTTCTTTATCGTGGACCGGATCAAGGACATGATCCTGTCCGGCGGTTATAATGTCTACCCCAGGGATATCGACGAGGTTCTGTTTGAACACCCCAAGGTCCGGGAGGCCTGCGCCATAGGGGTGCCCCATCCCACAAGGGGGGAACAGATCAAGGCCTTTGTCGTGCCGGCCCAAGGACAGACCGTCACGGAACAGGAACTGATGGACTATTGCCGCCAAAAACTGGCCGTATACAAGCTGCCCACGGAAATCGAATTTATTGGCGAGCTGCCCAAAACCAATGTGGGAAAGGTGCTCAGGAAAAATCTCAGGGCCATGGAAATGACAAAAAGATCACTACACCAAAAAGCATAAATAAGGATGATGAACCATGGGGAATGATTTATATTTTGGAAAAGAGCATGAACAGGTCAGAAAAGCGGTCCGGGATTTTGTAACCAAAGAGATCAATCCCCATGTGGATGAATGGGAGGAGAAAGGGATCGCCCCCCTGCACGATCTGTTTAAAAAAATGGGGGACCTGGGGTTCCTGGGCATCCGCTACGATGAAAAATGGGGAGGCGAAGGCCTGGACTACTGGTATGAAACCGTGGTGCTTGAAGAATGCGCCCGGATTCATTGCGGCGGTATCCCCATGGCCATTGCCGTTCAAATGAATATGGCCACCCCGGCCATTTATGATTTCGGGTCCGATTATCTCAAGGAAACCTATCTGAAACCGGCCCTCAGGGGCGATCTGGTGGCGGCCATTGCCGTGACCGAACCCGATGCCGGGTCCGATGTGGCCGCCTTAAAGACCTTTGCAAAAAAAGACGGGGACCATTATATCCTGAACGGGTCCAAAACCTTTATCACCAATGGAACCCAGGCCGATTTCCTCACCCTCCTGGCCAGGACCAGCGATGATCCGGGGTATCACAGTTTTTCCCTGTTTGTGGTGCCCACAGACATCGCCGGATTCCAGGTCAGTAAAAAACTGGACAAACTGGGCATGAGAAGCTCGGATACGGCTGAACTGTATTTTGACGACATGAGGATTCCGGCTGAAAACCTCATCGGCCGGGAAGGCGAAGGCTTTATCCAGCAGATGATGCAGTTCCAGCATGAACGGTTCAGCGCCATTCCCATGGCCTATGTCTGGGCCCGGCAGATGATCGCCGATGCCGTGGAATACCTGAAGGGCCGCATTGTCTTCGGCAAACCCCTCATCAAAAAACAGGTGCTGCGCCACAGGATCGCCAAATGGCTCACGGAAATCGAATGCCTTCAGCAACTGGCCTATCATATCGTGAGAATGAAGATGGCCGGACAGGATGCCACCCTGATGATTTCCATGGCCAAGCTGAAAAGCGGGGATCTGCTGACCGAGGTGGCCGACGGCTGCCTCCAGATGTACGGAGGCATGGGGTTCATGAACGACATGAAAATCTCAAGATTTTACCGGGATTCCAGGCTCATTTCCATTGGCGGCGGCGCCAGCGAAGTCATGTGTGATGTCATCGCAAAATTTTCCGGGTTATAAGGAGGCCCCATGTATACCCAGCTTTTCAGCCCCATCCGGATCAACGGGCTCATGGTCAGAAACCGGATCGCCTATCCTTCCCTGGGTCTTTTGTATTCCTATGATACCAAGCTGAACGATAAATATTATCATTTTTATGCTGAGATCGCCAGGGGCGGGGCCGGTATTGTCACCATCGGCCCCGTGGGAATCGATTTTACCGGGTCCGGGTTTGCGGTCCTGTCCCTGGCCAAGGATGATGCCGTGGATTCCTTCACCAGGGCCGCGGATATGATCAAGGCCCAGGGGGCAAGCCCCTGGATCCAGCTTTTCCACGGAGGGGCCTATACCCATCCCTTTCTCATCAACAACGAAACCCCCATGGCGCCTTCAGCCGTGTTTTCCAAATACTCCAAAACCACCCCCCGGGAAATGAGCCTGGAGGATATCAAAACCGTTCAGAAAGCTTTTTGCGACGCTGCCCTCAGGGCGAAAAAAGCCGGGTTTGAAGGGGTGGAAATCATCGGGTCCGCCGGATATCTCATTACCCAGTTTTTATCCCCCCTGACCAACAAAAGGACGGACGAATACGGCGGCAGCCTTGAAAACCGGGCCAGGTTCCCGAGACAGATCCTGGAAATGCTCCGGGATGTGGTGGGGCCTGAATTTCCCCTGGGCATCCGGATGGCCGGAAATGATTTTGTTCCCGGCGGCACCACCGATGCCGAAACCCCGGACATTGCCCGGATCTATGAAAAAGCCGGGGTAGATATCATTAATGTGACCGGCGGGTGGCATGAATCGAAAATCCCCCAGCTTCCCATGGATCTGCCCCGGTCGGGCTTTTCCCACCTGGCCTGGAATATCAAACAGGCCGTGTCCATCCCGGTCATGGCCTCCAACCGCATCACCACACCGGACCAGGCTGAAGGGATATTAAGGGACGGCCTGGCCGACATGGTCAACTTGGGAAGGGTCCTCATTGCCGATCCCTTCTGGCCCCAAAAAGCCAAAAACGGAACCCCTGAAGAAATCAGGCCCTGCGTGGCCTGTTCCCAGGGCTGCACCGATGAAATCTTTTCCGGTCGGCCCGTGTCCTGCATCGGAAATGTGCGGGCCGGATTCGAAGAGGAAAGGCGGATCACCCCCTGCGCCCGGCCCAAACGGGTCATGGTGGTGGGGGCCGGGGTGGCCGGCCTTGAGGCGGCCCTCACGGCCAAAATAGCCGGGCATGAGGTGGAAATCTATGAACGGGCCGATGATATCGGCGGCCAGCTCTGGATGGCCGGGGCCCCGCCCCATAAACGGGAACTCCTGGAATATATCCGGTATTACCGGGCCATGCTGAAAAAATATGGAATCCCGGTCCATTTGAATACAGCGGCGGATCCGGACCTGATCAAAACCGTCCACCCGGACCATCTTGTCATCGCCCAGGGCGCCAGACCCCTGATTCCGCCCATCGAAGGCATAGACGGCCCCGGCGTCATCTCCTCCTGGGAGGTCCTGAAAAACAATCCCTTCCTGGGAAAAAATGTGGCCGTCATCGGCGGGGGGGCCGTGGGACTTGAAACCGCCCTGTTTGTGGCCCATAAAGGAACTCTCTCTCCGGAGATGCTTCATTTTCTGGTCACCTACGATGCCATGGATCTTGACCGGCTCAAACATTATATGTTCACCGGGTCCTGCCGGGTCACCGTCTTTGAAATGCAGGAAAAAGCGGGCCAGGATGTGGGAAAATCCACCAAATGGATATTGATGAGCAATCTGAAACGCTATGGGGTCAGGGTCCTCACCCAGACCCGGGTGGTTTCCATCAAATCCGGACAGGTTGAATTTGAAACCCAGGGAAAAACCGGAACAGAACGCTTTGACACCGTCATCCCGGCCTTGGGGTCGGCCCCGGTCCGGGATATTGAAGAACAGGTCAAGGACCTTGGCATTCCGTTTTCCGCGGCGGGCGACTGCGTCACGCCCGGAAAAATAAGCCATGCCGTATTGGGAGGATTTTCAGCAGCCATAAAAATATAGAAACAAAAAATAAATGTCCAACCATTATCAGGAAAAGGGGGATGCAAAAATGAAGGCGTTTTGGAAATTATCCTATGACCCGGGGATCGAGGATCTGGACCCGATGCTGTGGGAAACCACATTGGATCAGGTGTATCATCAGACCATGGACGCATTTCCCAAACGAACTGCGCTGGCGTTTATGGGGGTTGAGATCTCCTTTTCCGAGCTGGATCAATATGCCAACCGGTTTGCCCATATGCTCCTGTCCAACGGGTTTAAAAAAGGGGACGTGGTGGGCATCAGCCTGCCCAATATCCCGGAATACGTCATCAGCGTCATGGGCGCCCTCAAGGCCGGCTGTGTGGTTTCCGGCGTGTCCCCCCTCCTGTCCCTGGATGAAACCGCCTTTCAGTTGAAAAACGCCGATGCCAGGGGCTTTGTGACCCTGGATGCCCTGTTTGAAAAATACCTGACCCGGATTCATTCCACGCTTCCGGAATTAAAGCTTGTGGCAGTGGCCGGCGTGGGCGGATTCCTGCCCGCGCCGAAACGCTTTCTCGGCAAACTCCTGGGCAAGATTCCCAAGGGGAAAATAAGCCCTTTGGAGGGGAAAACGATCTTTCAATTCCGTGATATTCTCCGCTCAAAACAATTTTCCCCGGCCCGGCCACGGGTGGACATCAGCCCCGGCGACACGGCCTATCTGCAATATACCGGGGGAACCACGGGAACGCCCAAGGGAGCCGTCATCACCCACCGGAACGCCCTGGCCGACATGGCCATTGTCTCCTCCTGGCTTCATCTGAAAAAAGGACAGGAAAAAGCGCTATCCGCCTTTCCGCTCTTTCATATTGCCGGGCTGTTCACCAGCTCCATCTTCCTGTCCTACGGCATCACCCAGATCCTGATTCCCAACCCCAGGGATACGGACCGGATCTGCGCCGACATGGCCAGATACAAACCCTTTTTCACGGCCAATGTACCCTCCCTCTACCACCTGCTCATGGAAAACCCGAAATTCAAACGCATGGACCATTCCACCCTGAAGGTCTGCGTAACGGCCGCCGCCGCCTATCCCGAAGATTCCCAGAAAAAACTGGAACAGATCATCGGAAAAGGAAAACTCATCGAAGCCTACGGCATGACGGAAACCTCCCCCCTGACGGCCATGAACCCCGTCATGGGCCAGAAGAAACTGGGCAGTATCGGGCTGCCCCTGCCCAACACGGATATCCGGCTGGTGGATCCGGATACCCAGAACCCCGTGACCCAGGGAGAACCCGGCGAAATCTGCATCAAAGGCCCCCAGGTCATGCAGGGATATTATAAGCTGCCCAAGGAAACCCTTCAGGTCATGGATGCCGAGGGCTATCTTCACACCGGGGATGTGGCGATCCAGGATGCGGACGGATATCTGACAATCGTGGACCGGACCAAAGACATGATCAATGTCAGCGGGTTCAAGGTCTTTTCAAAAAAGATCGAGGATATCCTGACGGACCATCCGGCCATTGCCCAGGTCGCCGCCATCGGCTTTCCCGATCCTAAAAAACCGGGGTCGGAACTGGTCAAAGCCTATGTGACCCTTGATGAAGGCGCCGGGTTCCAGGGCAGCGAAGCGGATTTAAAGGCCAGCATCACCGCCTTTGCAAAGGAAAAACTGGCCGCCTACGAGATTCCCAGGGACATTGAGATCAGAAAAGAACTGCCCCTGACCAGCGTTGGAAAACTGGATAAGAAAAAGCTCAGGAAGGGATCTTCCTTGCCGTGAGACAACGGTTCCGCTGATTTTTTTATTCGACCTTAATGGCTATCTTCTCCACCTTGGCCAGGTCTTTTTCATAATAAAAGGAGGCTATGAAAAAGAGAATTCCTGCTACGAGAGCGGAGAGAGAGGCAAATGTGAGCGCTGTTTTGATATCATATTTATCCGACAGGACTCCCACAAAAAACGGCCCGACCGAACTGCCGAGAAGGTTCTGCACGATCACGCATAAGCTGTATGAGGTTGCCCGTAATCCGGGATGAACGACATCCTGTGTCACGGCTATGGCCGAGGATGCAAAGGCGATGGCGGAGACGCCTCCGAAAAGAAGGATATAATACTGCAAAGGACCTGTAAAAAAATAGAATGCCGAGAAAAAAACCACCGCGGTTGTGACGGAAGAAAGGGCGCTGAAAACAAGCCTCGCATTGATTCTTTTTTTCATCCACGTATCGGCAAGAAAACCGCCCAGGGGGGAGCCGATAACGGCAAGCAGCATAACCGAACCGCCCTTGACGGAAGCCTGCTGCATGGGCAGATTTTCAATCCTGTTGAAATAAGTGGGCAGCCAGCTCAGCATGGCTGTTGTCAGAAAGGTATTTCCGGCAAAGGCAAAATAGGTCAAAATCAGAGAAGGGGTTCCGGTAAACTCCCTTATAATATCCCTTTTGCTCATTTTCATGGGGTTCCCGGACTCGTCCTTTTTCCCTTTTGCAGAGCGGACAAGATCCACGGTCTTATAATCTTTGATAAAAAAGAAAAGGATAGAGATGATCATGCCCGGGATGGCCACAATTCCAAAGGCATGGCGCCATCCGTAATTTACGGCGATAAAGCCGCCAAGAGCGACGCCGATGGCGCTTCCGATGGGAATTGATGCATTCCATATCCCCACCATGACGGACCGCTTTTTTTCCGGGAAAAGGGCGGAAATCATTGCGGTCCCACCCGGGGCGTAACCGGCCTCACCGATTCCGATGGCCGTTCTTGCAGCAAAAAGCTGGGGGAAATTTTTTGTAAAGGCGCAGGCAACAGTGGAAAAGCTCCATAACAGCGCCATAACCCCTATGCTTTTTTTCCGGCTCCACCGGTCCACAAATATTGAAACGGGAAATGAAAAAATCAGGATGGACCAATAAACAGCGGAAACAAGCATTCCGCACTGGGTATCCGACAAGCCCCAGTCGGTTTTCAGGAACGGGAAAAGGGAGACCACAACAAGCCGGTCGATGTAATCAAACATATAGAGAAGGAACAACAGGATGAAAACATAATAGGAATGACCTTTTGACATTAAAAACCCGCTTGGTATGGTGCTGCTTTTCATTGGATTTCCTCCCGCATCAGCGTATTTGATGAGATTCGGCAGATTCGAAAAAAATCCCATCAGTCCACATCTATATTTTGGTCTGAATTGATAGGATAAACCTCTCTGTTTTGTCAATCAAAATCCTTGCTGTTTTGCCAAAAGACATGATCAGCCGACTTATATCAGAGTATTAATTTTTCTAAAAAAAATTGAGATCGCTTTATTTAAAAAACAGCAGAGTTCAATCCTTTAATTCCAGAGTAGCGAATTAATTCAATTGGAGACTCGACCCAATTTACAGCCTGCTGACAAACCAACTATTCCTCGCCTGCCTTGTTCAGGGTTGGGTCATAAACGAACGGATCTTTTCCCGGATGAGGCCGGTCCCGGCATCCGTGATATCGTTGTGGCCGGCGCCGGGGATTTCCACCAGGGATTTTTCCCCTTTGAAACAGGCCAGTTGCTCCCGGGCAAACCGGATGGGGATGATATCGTCCGCTGTGCCGTGGAAGAGGAGGGCCGGGGTTTGGCCTGCCCAGGCCGAGGCCTCGAACCGGTGTTTCATGAGCAGGTGCACGGGCAGCCAGGAATAATGGTATCGGGCCACCCGGGCCAGGGAGGGATAGGCGGAGATCAGGATCAGGCCGCCGACCGGGGTTTGGGATGCAACAAAGGCGGCTACACCGGTTCCCAGGGACTCGCCCATAAGATAGACCGGAAGGCCGGGATCCAGAGTCTGGATATGGCGGACCAGGGCAAGGGCCCCCTCCAGGATCACGGCTTCGCCGGGTTTTTTCCCGTCCCGGCCGAAGCCGGGGTATTCAAACACCACCTGGTTTGCCGGAAACCCTTCCAGAAGGTCCAGGAAATAGGTGCGGTCGCAGGCATTGCCGGCATTGCCGTGAAAGATGATGATCCACTGCTCCGGGGACGGGCTTTTTTGGATATAATACCGGATATCCCCAAAGGATTCGGCCTTTGCCCCGCGGCGCTCCATGTCCGGGCAATGGCCGAACCGGGCCGGGCCGGGGAAAAATATCATCTTTTCCTGGAACAGATAAAAGGCGGCCAGGACGAGGGCATAAAGGGCTGCGGCAGATCCCAGGGTCATGATGACGGTTTTGATCATAACGGGGTCTCCGACCTCAGGGGCAGCCTGACGGTGAACCGGGCCCCCTTTCCCGGGGATGAATCCACCGTCATCCGGCCGCCGTGATTATCCACAACAATAAAATAGGAAACAGACAGCCCAAGGCCGGTTCCCTTTTCCGGGCCCTTGGTGGTGAAAAAGGGTTCAAAAATCCGTTTGCGGGTTTCTTCATCCATGCCGGGACCGTTATCCTCCACGTCAATACAGACCATGCGGTCTTCCTGTTTCAAACGGATGATGAGCCTCGGCCCCTCTCCCTCTGTCGTTCCGCCTCCCATGGATTCAGACGCATTTTTAAACAGATTGAACAGCACCTGCTGAATCTTGCTTTCCTCACAGAACACTGCCGGAAGATCAGGGCTGTATTCCCGGACAATGTCCATATGTTTAGCATCATGGATTTTGTTCAAACCATAATCATTTTTTACAAGGTCAAGGGTTTTGTCTGCCAGCAGGGCCAGATCGACTTTTTTTCTGGAGGCATCGCCTTTTTTGGCAAAGCTCAGCATGTTTTCGATGATCTTTGCTGCCCGCATCCCTGCCTGGGTGATGCTGTCCAGGTGGTTTAATATGCCCCGGTTCTCCATGTACCGGCGGATGGCCGGCATGGAAAGGTCCAGTTCCCGGGCAGCGGCTTCATTGGCCGGCAAATCCTTTGTCAGCCGGTTATGGATGACCTGGGCGTTCTGGATCATTCCGGCCAGGGGGTTGTTGATCTCGTGGGCCATGCCCGCGGCCAGCCCGCCGACGGACACCATTTTTTCAGACTGGATGATCATTTCCTGGGTCTTTTTAATTTCCGTTATATCATTGACCAGCGCAGCCACGCCTATGATTTCGCCCCTGGTGTCCTTTAAGACCGTATTGTACCAGTCACACAGGATGCTTTTCCCGGTTCGGGTTCTGTTTTTGCGTATGCTGCGATCCCCTCCCCGGCCGGACAAGAGCGCCCGGTAATCTTTTTCAAACGGATGAACGTGCTCCGGGAAAAAAATCAATCCCGATATTTTTTCCCCCACAGCGTCCTGTTTCCTATACCCGAATATGGATTCAGCCGCAGGGTTCCACTCCATCACCCTGAACTCCCTGTCCCAGGAAATGGCGCCCACCGGCGTGTTTTGCAGGTGTACGGAAAGCCTGTTTTCACTTTCCTGGAGGGCTTTTTCCGCTTTTTTTCGCTCCTCCAGCTCTTTTTTCAGCGATGTCAGGGCCTGCTGATAAATTGAAAACAAGGTAAAGGACACAAAAAATACAAAGGTCATGGCAATGGAATTATCAAACAGATAATCCAGGCGTTCTTTTGTTGTCAGATCCTCTACCGTCAGCAGATACACATTAAAAATCCAGAAAACGACCATATTGCCTGCAAAATAAAGCACCATGGGACGGCGGCGTTTAAAAAACATCAGCTGCATGGCGCTCATGAGGGCCGGGACAAAAACAATGCTGTCCAGCATGGTCAAGGGTCTGATATTCGGCGTGACGAACATCACCATCCATATGGTGCCGAACCCGGCGATCAGAAGGGTATGGACGGCAAGCCCGTAACGGCCCTTGATGAGAAGGATCAATGCCGACAGCATAACGGCAAAGCCGGCCAGTTCCGTGAAGATGACGGTCCGGCTGACACCCAGCATAAAATAGGTATAGGCCATGGTGGATACCAGGGACAGAACCAGAAGAAAGGTGATGATCAGAACAAATTTCGCCTTGAGATAGACTTCCTTATCCCCTGGATCATACTGATTTAAAAAAAATTCCGGGAAACGGCTCATGGGTTTCATGGATTCCTATAGGCCTCAAAAAACAGGTTTCAGATGATGTTCAACCATCCTGGATATCATGTGTAAATACCATATAAGTTTTGACCGTTTTGACAAACCATATTATATATCAGGAATGAGCGATAAAGACATCCATAATTTTGAAGCCTATTGGGACACGCTTTTGGAAGACCGGAAAATCGATCTCATAAAAGCTGCGGAACATTCCACCCCTGATCTTGCCGTGCAGATGGTTCTCAAAGGCATTGATTCCTATCATTCCGCCGTCCGGGTCCAGGCCAGGGAAACCCTTCAAACCCTTCAGGCCGGAATCCTTGCCCGGCTGAGAAACCCAGGGGACAAACACGGGCGGCTTGCTGCAATGAAAGATTCAGCCCGGGTCTGCAGCCGGATTTTTTCCCGGATCAGACCGGGAATTTCCCTGGAAGAACAAATTTTTATCGTAAAAACCCTGCTCGGGTTTGAAGGCAAGGGCGCCTATTTTGTCTTTAAAGCGCTTTGTATGCGGCGGATAACCCTGGCCTCCCTGGAAAAGATCCTCTTGAACGCAACGGATTCCCAGCGTCTGGACCTTATTCACGAATACCTGAAAGCCTCTCCCGAACTCCGGTTAAAATTCGGGTCCGCTTTCCGGCAAATGGTCCGGGCCGTCAAGCAAAAGGATGCCGTCATTCATTTCTATGCCGGACTGTTTGATGCAAAAGAGGATATGGACCCGTTTTTATACAATTTAGATCCGGGTTTAAGAGATCCGGAGGCCATCCTGTCCGGCTTTGTCCGGTCCGGTTCCCCAGCGGTCAGGGCGGAGGGACTCAAAGCCCTGGCCATGACAACGGAAAAAATATCTCCCGGCCTTCTTACGGAAATCCTGGAAAAGGAAATCCATCCCCTTGTCCGGCAGACCCTTTATCAAATCATAGAAGACTCTGCCCTGGGAACCTATCCTGAACTCTTTGACCCCATTTTGTCGCTGCTGGAAAAAACCGGCCCGGAGGAGGACGCCTTTCATGCCTTCAAAGCCCTTATGGTATCGGGAAAGCTGCCCTTGCTCGAAGTGGTTGACAGGGTCCGGTCAACGCACTCCCATCTCATGGCCCATCTCTGTAATGAAATATCCAGGTTGTCCAAAATCTCCTTTTTCTTTATCCAGGACATGGCCCTGAATCGTCCCACCTATGGGGGCGCAAATAGCGAAATCAATCTGGCGGCGGTTTTCGGCATCATCCAAAAAAGACCTGAACGGGTCGTGGGGATGCTTCAAAACCATGTCGCTAAATCCGGCCCCGGCATCCAAAAAGGGGTTCATGAATTTATCAAAAAGGCAAAACAAATCCTGGCCATGGAAGGCCGGGGATTTGAAGAAGCCTTTCTTGCCATGGGCCAAAGAGTGGAAAAACTGGAACCGGAAAAACCTGAAGGCCTCCTCAAATCCTTTTTTTCATCCTCCGGTCCGGCTAAAAAAATCGAGGCCCTGAAAAAGGATAAAAAACAGGACCCCATCGATTTCAACGGTGACCCCATCATCCAGGCAGACCTGTCATCCCTGGTCTGCCTGGACCGGATAGCCTATTTCGCCGGTTCCGTGATCAAGGACTCCAATTTTTCCAATGCCTCTTTTTCCAATGCCTCTTTTAAAAATTGCATTCTCTATCGGGTAGACCTTCAGAATAGCGTTTTCACCCATGTCTCCTTTGATGAGGCCGTTTTTATCCATGTCAATGCAAAGGGGGCCGTTTTCAAGGACTGCAGTTTCCAGGGCGTTTCCATCCACCAGTCCAATTTTGATGGGGCCCTCATGAGCGGCTCGTTTTTTATCGGCGCCACCCTGTCCAAAACCTCATTGGAAAAAACAGACCTGACCTTTTCCTGCTTTGCCTATTCCGTTCTCAGGGGAATCTCTTTTGTGACCTCCAACCTGGATCAGGCCGATTTCAGCGGGGTTCAGGCCCAGTTCTGCCGCTTCCCCACCCATATAAGGCCTTCACTCTTAAAAGACGATATTGATCTGAATGCCCGGAAATATCAATTACAGCCGGAAGATATACCTGAATTTGATGAAAACCTGCTTTCGAAACTCAATATATTGATTTTCGGTGAATTCATTCATTATGGCGAGATCAAATTCATGCGCCAGAACCGGTACAGCCTGATCACGGCCTTTGACGTATTCAAGCCCAGGCAGGCAGACCTTTTTCAGATCATCCCCTATCTTCTCCATGAAAATACGCCCCTGCCGGGAATCCGGCAGGGGTTTGAAAAAGAAACGCCCCATGGGATTTTTGATTATCATCCCGACCCTGAAACCCTTGAAATCATTTTAAAATACAGCCGGGGAGAAAAACCGGTTTCCCGGCCGCCCGAAAACCCGGCCATTGACGGCCTGTTCACCATGGGAAGCATCGGGTCCGTGGCCCAGGCCGACGACTCTGATATAGATTACTGGGTATGCCTCCATGAAGCGCGTTTCACCCAAAACGAACTGGCCCTCCTGGAAAAAAAGCTTCGCGCCATTGAAACCTACGCCCGGGAAGAATTTCATATCCAGGTCACATTTTTCAGGGTGGATATTATGAAGGCGTGCAACAACGACTTTGGTGATTCCACCCTGGAAAGTTCAGGATCGGCCCAGGCCATGCTGTTAAAAGAAGAATTTTACCGGGCCATGATCCATGTGGCGGGCAAGCTTCCGCTATGGTCCGTCCTGCCCACGGCCTTCAGCAGGAACCATTACCATACCATCCTGAATCTGATCTCGGGCCTGCCTGATTTTTTCCGGTATATTGATCTGGGGGATATCCATGCCATTCCCGCGGGCGAATTTTTCGGCGCCTCCATCTGGCAGATGTTTAAAAGTCTGAAAAGCCCCTTTAAATCCATCCTGAAAATGGCCCTCTTAGAAAAATACGTTTGTGAACAAGCGCAAAAGCCTCTATTGTGCAATATCTATAAAGATGAATGGATGAATTCCGGGGTCAATCTCAAACTGGCCCGGAATGATGCTTATTTTATCCTTGTGGATCACCTTCTGAATTATTTCAACGCCTCTAAGGATAAAGAATCCGTCTCCCTTCTCTTGACCTGTTTTTTCCTTAAACTCGGTATTTCAAGACCCAATGACCTGGATGGAACGGTTTTCGGGCTTCGGAAAATATTGATGGAGCACTGCCTGTCAAAATGGGGCTGGTCCAGGGAAAAAATGTTCAGGATCGGAGACTATGCCTCCTGGCCCTACAAAAACATTGTTGAACTTTCCAACCTTTTGAAAACCTATATCATCAAAAAATATAAATTCCTGAACAAGGCCCTCGAGGACCTGCCCGGGGACGAAATCCTGATCTCTCCCGAAGACAGAACGGTTCTGGGCCGGAAGGTCTATGCGGAATTATCCCGGCAGCCGGATAAGATCGTAAAGATACTGCTGGTTTCTAAAACCGCCCTCCATTTCAGCGGACTTCATGTGAAATATGTCCGGACAAAGGAGGGCGCCTGGGAATTGATCCACAAAACCGGGAAAACCCTTGACGGTTCAGAAACCTTGATCTCGGCACAAAGCATTGAGGAAATCGGGGCATGGCTGATGATCAATGATGTTTATAGGGACAATCCCATGGTCCATCTATTGCCAAACCCCACACCGGTGACCACCGATGATATCCGTAAACTGTTCAAGGCTCTGTACGATTCTTTCGGCCCCCTGATCCATCAGCCGGTGGGCTTTGATCCTTTATTAAAAAAAGAGGCCCTGGCAGGCCTTTTTGTGTCCGTCAATTTTTACAGCCCGCGACAGCAACGGGATATCACCGATTATACCCTGATATATATGAACACCTGGGGAGAAATGTTTTTAAAATCCTTCCGGCCCCAAAAGGGCCTGCCTGACCTCAGGGACTTGAAAAAGACGGTGCAGGGACATCTATATCCCCTAATGTTTCCGGAAAAGCCCCTCTGCTATTTCAGAGGCATTGTCAAGAAATTCTAAGTCAGTCCGAGCTTTTTCAGGTCAAAATGCAGTTCCAGTTCATTATACTCTTTCCCCTCTCTCCATCGCCCGTTGTATTCAAGGGTGGGAACCACCCAATCCTCTCCTCCATTGGCCTGGACGACCTTTTGAACGATATCGTCCGGCTGGTCTTCGATTTCAATATAATTGAACGGAATTTTTTTCTTTTTAAGATAGTCAACGATTTTCGTACAATGGGGACACCATTTGGCAGCATAAAGGTTCAGCATCATACCCTCTTTTAATATTTGACGGACAGCGTATCATACGCAGATATTTCATTTGAATCAATGCAAGAAATGACTGCTTGACAGTTTCGGTCATATCTCTATAATTTAACCATCATATAAAATTCCATCCACCTTAATTTCATGCACAAGGGCATGAGCCTTAGATATAAAGGGGGAAAAATGATCCCGCCCCATGCGTCCAAAAGCCTGATCATGATTGTTGATGATGAGGCGGAAAATATAGCCTTCCTGGAAGAATTGCTGGATCAGTTCGGGTTCAACCTGGTGGTCGCATCCAATGGAAAAGAGACCCTGCGGCTTTTGCAGGATGCCTTGCCGGATATCATTCTTCTGGATGTCCTCATGCCTGAAATGGACGGATTTGAAGTCTGCCGGCAGATAAAGGCGAATCGAAAGACAAAGGATATTCCCATCCTGTTCATGACGGCTCTGACGGACCCGGTCAATAAAGTCACCGGACTTGAACTGGGAGGGTCGGATTATATCACCAAACCCTTCCAGAAAGAAGAAGTGCTCACCCGGCTGAAGACCCATTTTGTGATGCGTCAATTACAGCTTCAGCTCCAGAAAGCCCGGCAGACCCTGGATGATGAAGTATCCTTTCGAACCCGGGAACTGACAAAATCCAATGAGCAGTTAAAAAAAGAATTGATCGAACAAAAACGCATGGAAAAAATTTTCAAACAGGCCCAGAAGATGGAGGCCATCAGCACCCTGTCCCGGGGGATCGCCCATGATTTCAACAATATCCTCTCCATTATCCTCGGCTATTGCGACCTGGCTGCCATGGAAAAAATGCCGAAATCTTCCACCATCGGCATCAGCCTTGAAAAAATCCATAGCGCCGCCTTCCGGGCCAAGGAACTGGTTCAGCATCTTTTAACCTTTTGCAGGGAAACGGACCAGGAGAGAACCCATATAAGAATCACCCCGGTTTTGAATTCCGTCATTAATTTTATGAAACCCGATTTTCCCCCTTCAATGGAACTGAAAATGGACCTGAAGGAAGAAACCGGCACCGTTCTGGCCGATACGGCAAAGATTCAGCAATTGCTCCTTAACCTTTGCCGGAATGCCGTCCAGGCCATGGCCGGGACCGGCGGAAAACTCACCATCGGCCTGGATTCCATTTTTCTGGATTCGGAACAGGCCTCTGTCTATCCCAATATGGCCTCGGGTCATTATGCCCGGATACGGGTTCAGGACACGGGACCGGGCATGGATCCCGAAATCCTTGAACGGATTTTTGATCCGTATTTTACGACCAAGGAACCCAAGGAAGGAACAGGGCTGGGTCTTGCCGTGGCCTTTGGCATAGCCGTCAGCCACGGGGGAACCATCCTGGTGGAAAGCCTCCCCGGCAAAGGATCTTCCTTTGATGTGCTGCTTCCCTTAAGGCAGACCGGGCAGGATGGACCGGATACCGGACAAGACCGGGACCTGCCCAGGGGAACCGGCCATGTGATGATTGTGGATGATGAAGAATCCCTGGTTGAATTCGGAAAAATCGTTCTGGAACGGGCCGGATACACGGTGGAAGGATATGCGAGCGGCACGGAGGCACTGGAAGCATTTGAACAGCATCCGCAAGCGTATGATCTCATTGTGACGGACCATATCATGCCGAAACTGCAGGGCCTGGATCTGGCCCGGAAGATACTGCAAATCCGTCACAATATCCCTGTTCTTCTGTGTACGGGCACCAAAAGCGAACCCCTCATTGCCCTTGCCAAAGCCGCGGGCATTATCGATATCCTTCAAAAACCCATCCCCATGAAAACCCTCGTTAAAACCATCAACCGACTCCTGGAGAAACACTGATGAATGATTTTTTTTCTGGTGATCCCGAAACCATCCATATCCTGGTGGTGGATGACGAACCCATGATCAGGGACCTGCTGGAACAAACCCTGCAAAAAACAGGGCATGCCTGTTCTTTTGCAGATAACGGAGAAACTGCACTGGAAAAAATAAAAACCTCTCCCTTTGATGTGGTGGTGACGGATATCGATATGCCGGGCATGAATGGTATCGAGCTTGCCAAAATCATTAAATCCGGTTTTTCCGCCGATGTTATTGTTATGACCGGTCAAATCCGCAGTTACCAGTATGATGAGATCATCAGCCTGGGAGCCAGTGATTTTGTTGAAAAGCCTTTTTCTCCAAGGGAGATGATCCTCAGAGTGGACCGGGTCCTGAGGGAAAGACGGCTCCGGCAGATTGCCGCCAAAGCCCACGAAGACCTCAAGGAATCCTATGTGGATTCCATCCACCGCCTGGTCATGGCAGCGGAATATAAAGACGAGGACACCGGGGACCATATCATCCGCATCGGTAGATACTGCGCCCTCATGGCGGAAAAAGTGAATCTTCCCCAGGAATTCATCGATACCATATTTTATGCCTCGCCCATGCATGATATCGGAAAAATAGGCATCCCGGACAGCATTCTCCTGAAACCGGGCAAACTGACCCATGTCGAGTTTGAAACCATCAAAACCCATACCCGGATCGGCGCCAGGCTTCTGTCCCGGTCCAAATCAAAAATCCTTCAGACAGCCCATGAGATCGCCCTGACCCATCATGAAAAATTCAATGGGAACGGGTATCCCAACCAAATCAAAGGAATGGACATTCCCCTGTCCGGCCGGATTGTGGCCATTGCCGACACCTTTGACGCCCTGACCTCAAAACGGCCTTATAAAGAAGCCTACCCTCCCGGTCTTACTTTTGATATTTTACAAAAGGAAAGGGGAGAGCATTTTGACCCGGAACTCTTGGATGTCTTTCTTGACAATTTTGATGAATTCCTGAAAATCCGGGGCAAGATCGGCATATTTGAAGGAGACGCCTTCCAGGATTTCATTCTCAGCGAACGGGACAGGACAGAAATTTAATCTTGCCCTGTCCGTCCGGCTTCCCGCCGAAAATCGGATCGCAAAATTTACCCGAGCTTGACTTATGGTTTCAAATTGAATAGGAAAGCAATCATCCGGCTGTTATTTTTTAGGGAGGACAGGGGTGGCCAAAATACTGGTGGTGGACGACGAGCATTCTATTCTTGAAACCCTTCAGATGTTTCTGGAAGAAAAGGGACTCCAGGTATTCACGGCGGATACCGGAGAAAAAGGACTCCTGATCTTCGAACAGGAACAGCCCCAGATCGTTATCCTGGATATCCGGCTCCCGGACGGCAACGGTCTGGATGTGCTCAAATCCATGATGGAACAACAGGTCCCCTCTAAAATCATCATGATCACGGCCTTCCAGGACATGGAAACCACCATCATGGCCATGAAGCGGGGCGCCTTTGATTATATCCACAAGCCCCTGGATATTGACCAGGTGGAACAGGCCGTAGACAGGGCCGTTCACATTCTGAAAATCGACCGGGATACACCGGACTTAAAGCCGGTTACGGCCAAACCCGCAAACGCTCTCAGGATTATCGGCAAAAGTGAAAAGATGCGGGATATCTTCAAAATGATGGGCCTGGTGTGCACCAGCCGGGTCAATGTGCTCATCCAGGGAGAAACCGGCACGGGCAAGGAACTCACGGCAAGGGTCATTCATATGAATTCCGCCTTCAAGGAGGAGCCCTTTATTGTATTTGACTGTTCGGCCGTGGTGGATACCCTCTTGGAAAGCGAATTGTTCGGCCATGAAAAAGGGGCTTTTACCGGGGCGGACCAGACCACCACGGGAAAAATTGAACTGGCCGGAAACGGCACCCTTTTTCTGGATGAAATTGCCCAACTGCCCCTGAAAATACAGGGAAAGCTCCTGGGGTTCCTTCAACGGAGGGAATATACACGGGTCGGAGGGACCAGGGTTCAGAAAAGCCATTGCCGGATTGTGGCCGCCTGCAACTGTGATCTTTCCGAACGGGTGAACCAGGGCCTTTTCAAGGAGGATCTCTTCTACCGGCTCAAAGTGTTCACCCTCCGGATGCCGCCCCTTTCCGACCGGATATCGGATATTCCCCTGCTGGTGGAACATTTTTTAAACAAAATCAATCTGGAGTTGGGAACCCGGGTCACCAAAATCCAGGACGGTGTCGTGGAAAGACTTATTGCCCATACCTGGAAAGGCAATGTCAGGGAACTTGAGAACACCATTGTCCAGGCCCTGGTGGGATGCCGGGGAAATGTGCTGCTGAGGGATGATATCGACCGTATCCTCATCCAGGCCCGGTTTTTACCGGCCCAGGGGCTTGAGGCCTTTTCCCTTGCCCATCTTGAAAAGGACCATATCCAAAAGACCCTTTCCCGGCTGGACTGGAATAAATCACAGGCGGCTAAACTCCTCGGCATTACCCTCCCGACCTTAAGAAGCAAAATCAAAAAATATGAGATCCGGCAGCATTGATTTTTTTCTAGGCATGGAAAAAAATTTTCTAGTTCTCCCGCCAAAATCCCTGCCCGGACCGAATTAATCATTTTCATCCATTATTGGAAGCCCCATCCGGTAAAAGAGATTCATTTATTCATCTGAATTTCATTTTCCCGGCACACTCTTTGCTGTAGTATAAACTATTCTTTTGATTGTTGCGCTGTATCAGTACGTTGGCTCTTCTCGTCTCCCCTCTCAACTGGATGATTTATTTACGTCTTTTGCAAGAATGTTGAAAAAACGTCTTGGAGCTGGATATGGAAATAAAATCACTCAAAGAAAGCGAGAAAGAGCATCTTTTGAATGTCCTTATCAAAACACACTGGGATCTTGAAAAAACATCCCGGCTTTTAAAAATATCACTCAACCGCCTTAAATCCAAAATAAAGGAGTATGACATCAGCTTGCCGGATCCCAAAGGATCTTGAATATTATTGATAATGGACAAATTAAAAGGAGAAAACGAATGAAGCGCAAACCATCACGTATGATTCTCACCCTTATCGTCAGTCTTTTTGTATTATCATGGGGAGGCTATGCCTTTGCGGAAAAACCCATTATTATCGGCGCACCATTGTCCATGGCCTATCTTTACGGATGGACGGCCGAAAGGGGGATAAAACTGGCCGTGGACGAGATCAATGCCGCCGGCGGTGTGGACGTGAAGGGGACCAAGAGGCCTTTTCAGGTGGAAGTCATCGACACCCGGGATCTTGAACCGGGAGTTCCCGTCAGCGAAGCCCTCATGGCCGTTGAAAGGCTCATCCTGAACAAAAATGCAGACTTTATCGTGGGCGGGCCCAACCGTTCGGAAGCAGCCCTGGCCGCCATGTCCCTTTTATCCAAAAATAAAAAAATTTCCATTGTCACCAGCGGTGTTTTAACGCCTGCATATCATAAAACCGTGGAGAAAGAATATGACAAATTCAAATACTGCTTCAGGATTCACGGAGAAGCCGTCAACCTGATAGGAGAAATGATCGCCAATTTTGCCGATCTGAAAGAACAGTACGGCTTTACCAAGGTCTTTATCATTGCCCAGGATGTGTCCCATGCCAGGGGCGCCGCCGAAGTCATGGCCAAGGTAGCCGGGTCCAAAGGCTTTGAAGTCACAGGCACGGAAATCTTTCCCACCGGCGCATCGGATTTTTCCATGGCCCTCATCAAAGCCAAAGACACCGGCTCCCAGATCATCAATATCTGGATGGACATGCCGGAAAGCGCCATCCTGTTAAAACAATGGTATGATATGCAGATTCCGGCCCTTCCCTTCGGTTCCACCCTGGCTGCAGCCGAACAGCCCGGATTCTGGAAATCTACAGACGGCAAAGGCCAATTCACCCTTTGCAACGTGGTCAATGCCGGAAACGCACCATCCGAGGCCACCGAATGGACCATGAAATTCTATGATGCCTATACCAAAAAATGGGGCATTGAGCCCGAAGGCCTCGGGGCGTCCAGTTCCTATATGGCCGTCTATGCCCTGAAAGACGCCGTTGAAAGAGCCGGAACCCTGGACCCCGACAAGGTGGTGACCGCCCTTGAACAGACGGACATGATGGGCGTCTATGGAAAACTTAAATTTGATCCCAAAACCCACCAGGTCATCCCTTCCACAGACCCCAAGGAAGGCGCCGTCGGCTCCATCCTCCAGTGGCAGGACGGCAAACGGGTGGTGGTTTACCCGAAGAGCATTGCCAAAGGCAGCATCATGTTGCCGCCCTGGATGGTGAAAAAATAAGGGTTCGGTTTTTATTCCGTTAACACATTAATTTTTGGGATCATTCTATGGATATTTTAGTCTACGGGACCATCAATTCGGTGTCCCTTGCCTTGATGGGTCTCGGCTTTGCCATGGTCTACGGCATCAGCCGGGTGCCCAATTTCGCCCACGGCGCCCTGTATATCATCTGCGGTTTCGTTACCTGGACCCTGTTTCAAAAGGCAGGACTTCCCTATGTCCTGTCCATTTTTTTATCCCTTTGTGTGAACGGACTCCTGGGGATGTTCATGTACCGGTTTATCCTGATACGGGTCCGGGGCATGAACATTTCCGAGATTATCTGTTCCTATGCCATCGGGCTTGCCATTCTTGAAGGCCTAAGATGGGGCGGATTCCGGGGCATGACCAATACCCTGCCCGTGTTCATGGAAGGCAGTTTCATGCTGGGCGGGGTTCCTGTGGATTATCACCGCCTTTTCCTGGTGGTTATCGGCCTTCTACTGCTGGCAGGGCTCTGGGTATTTACCCATTTTACCAAGCTGGGTCTGGCCCTCCAGGGTATGGCCCAGGATGAACAGGCAGCCCTCATGCTGGGAATCGATTCGGATTTCATGGCCATGCTGGCCATGGGGTTCGGTGCGGTTCTGGCAGGCATTGCCGCCATCCTGATCCTGCCCCTGGGCAATATCGTGGTGGAATCGGGCTATAATGTCCTGATCATGTCCATTGCCGTCTGCATCGTCGGGGGACTGGGATCATGGATGGGAGCCTTTTTTGCCGCCTTTATCATCGGATTTGCCCAGATCCTGACCGTTGTTTTTATCGGGTCCCATTTCCAGATGGTAGTGGCACTCATGGCCATTATCCTGACCCTGATCCTGAAACCGTCCGGCCTCTTCGGCCGGCAAAAAGAACTGGAGGAGAGGGTATAAACCATGAGCACACAAGAATTAAGAAAAGAAAGGATCGACCGCGGCATCAAGGTCCGGTCCGACGGGCTCTATGCCCTCATGTCCTGGCGGGAGATGGCCTATCTCACCCTGCCTCGGTTTATCCTCATTGCCGGCATGCTGTCCCTCCCGGTTTTCATGCCGGGCGTTTACTGGCAGCGGGTCATTTCCATTGTCTGCATTTATGCCATCCTGGCCCTGAGCTTTGATTTCCTGGCCCATTTTGTGGGGCTGGTCTCTCTTGGCGGGGCCTTTTTCATCGGCACCGGGGGATATATTGCCGGGATTCTCAATTCCTATTTCGGGGTTCCGCCGATTCTGACCGTGCCCCTGGCAGCCATCATCGGAGGAGTGGTCTGCACGATTCTCCTGTTTCCCTGCCTCCCTTTAAAAGGGGTTTATTTTGCCATTGTCACCCTCATGTACCCGCTTTTCATGGCCAGAATCATTGAAGCCTTTGATATCTTCGGTGGCACCGACGGGATCACGGGCATCGACAGTTTTTCTTCGGCCTTTGTGGAGCAGTATCTTATAGTCGCCATGCTTCTTATTTTTGTGTTCGGTATCCGGCGCATGGTCAACACGGATATGGGGCTGATCTTTACGGCCGTCATGGACAATGACCAGGCTGTCAAGGCATCGGGCATCAGCATTACCAAATACAAATCCCTGGCGGTTTTCATTGCCTCGGCCATGGGCTGCATGGCCGGGGCCTGTCTGACCCATATCTATATGTGGACGGGCATTTCCCAGTTTGCCCTGGATTTTTCCATCCTTCCCATTGCCGCCACGGTCATCGGCGGGTCCGGCACCCTGGTGGGTCCTTTGCTGGGCTGCCTGATCCTGGTTCCCGTATCCGAGCTTCTCCGGGATTTCGGAACCTTGAGAATCGTATTCTATGCCTCCCTGCTGGTGGGGTTCATCCTTTTCAAAAGTGAAGGGCTCATGGTGTTTGGACAACGAAAATATGAACAGTTTGAAAGGTGGAAAGGAATATGACACAGCCCATACTCAGAATGCAAAACGTCTCCAAGGTGTTTGGCGGGGTCAAGGCCCTAAACGACGTGACTGTGGATGTTTTCCCGGGAGATGTCCTGGGCGTCATCGGACCCAACGGATCAGGAAAAACAACCATTGTCAATAATATCACCGGGTTTATCAAACCCACCTCGGGAAAGATTTTTTTCAAAGATAAAGACATTACCGGTATGGCCCCTCACAAGATTGCCGACATGGGTGTCACCCGGACCTTCCAGGTCATGCGGCCCTATTACAGCCTTCCGGCCTACAAGAACCTGGTCATTCCCCTGTTCTCCCCCAGGGCGAAACGGACCGGCGGATGGCGGGGCGGCGGGCGGCACGGAGACCGTGCCACCGTGGCCGTGGATATCCTGGAAGAAATCGGGTTTGAGCGGGATTCCAATATCCCGTTCAAACCCACCTCCAGCCTGCCCACCGGTTATCTGAAGCGACTGGAGCTGGCCCGGTGCCTGTCCCTCAAACCCGAGGTCATCATCTGCGATGAAGTTTTTTCCGGACTTTCCATGAGCGAGATCGCCTCCATGGTTCCCCTCATCGAACGGCTTCATGCAGAGGGCATCACCATTGTCATGATTGAACACCGCCTAAGGGAACTCTTCCAGGTGGCCAACCGGGTCATGGTCATGAATTTCGGGCAAAAGCTCATCGAAGGCACCTCGGATGAGGTCATGGCCGATGCCAAGGTAAAAGAAGCCTATTTTGGATCTGAAAAAATCGAGGAGGTCATGACCTATGCTTGAAGCTAAAAATCTCATGGTATTCTACGAAAACATGCTGGCCCTGAACAATATCAGCATTGCCTGCCCGGAAAACAGTATTGTCGGGATTTTCGGCGCCAACAGCGCCGGCAAATCCACCCTCATGTATGCGCTTTCCGGCATCATGCTGGATATCCGGAAAAAAGAGAAAATGGCAGGCGGGGAAAGGATCACCCTGTCCGGAGACATCTTGTTTAAAGATCAGAACATCAACGATATGGAGCCCAGCCGGCGGGCAAGGGCCGGTATCGTCCTCTGCCCGGAACGGCGCCGGCTGTTCAAGGAAAGCTCGGTTCTGGAAAACCTCCGCATCGGCGGATACCTGGCCACCCGGGCCCAGGCCCGGCAGACACTGGAATATGTCATGACCATTTTTCCGGCCCTTGAAAAGCTCAGGCACCGCCTGGGCGGTTTTCTCAGCGGCGGGGAACAGCAGATGGTGGCCATTGGCCGGGCTCTCATGGCCCAGCCCAAAGTCCTCCTTCTGGACGAACCCCTCATGGGCCTTTCCCCCCTGATGCAGTCGGCCCTCATGAAGGCCACAAGGTCCATCCAGAGGGAAACCAAGATTTCGGTCATTGTATCGGAACAATATGCCCGGCCTGTTTTTCCCATTGTGGATTATGCCTATATCCTTGAAAACGGGTCTGCCGTCATGGAAGGAACCAAGGAAGAACTCATGGACAACCCGGATGTCAAATCCGCCTATTTCGGCGTTTCATAAAAAGGAGGACCTTTAGACATGGTCAACAATATCATGCCCCTGGAACAGGAACTCACCTTTTCCAGGTTTGATCTCATGAGTGAACGATACCCGGACAAAACCGCCGTGGTCTATCTGGGCGAACATTTTACCTACAAAAAGCTTAAAAACCTGAGCGAACGGTTTGCCGGGGGGCTTCGCAACGTGGGCGTGAAAAAGGGAGACAAGGTGCTGCTCTATATCCCCAACTGCATCCAGTGGGTCATTGCCTATCTGGGCATCCAGAAGGCCGGGGCTGTCCTGGTGCCGGTGTCGCCCATCTATACCTCCCATGAGATTTCCTATATGATCAAGGATTCAGGAGCTGAAACCATCATCTGCATGGACACCAATTTCGGCTACGTCAAGGAAGCCTTTGCCCAGACCGCATTGAAGCATGCCGTGGTCACCCAGTTGGTGGAGCTCCTCCCGCCCTGGAAACAGGCCATGGGCTTTCTCTTTGACAAGGTGCCCAGGGGCAAGGTAACGTTCAATGAAAAAGTCCTGCCCTTCAAAACCCTTCTCAAAGCCCCGGCCCTCAGAGACAAACCCGTTCTGGACCCGATCCAGGATCTTTCCTATATCCTCTATACCGGCGGCACCACCGGTTTTCCCAAGGGCGTGCCCGGAAATCACATTGGCGCCACCTCCTATATCAATGACGTCACCCATGATATGGCCGGAGGTCACCTGAAGGAAGGCGGGGATGTCTATATTGCCGTCAACCCCCTCTTCCACATCATGGCCCTGGGGCTTTTCATGGCCATTGGGCTCAACAAGGGCAATATGACGGTACTCATGCCCCAGCCCCATGTGGATGCCATCCTGGAATCCGTCCAGCGGTACCGGGTCCGCTGGTTTCTCGGGGTTCCGGCCCTTTACCGCATGATGCTGGAAAACGACCGCATCGACCAGTATGATCTCTCTTCTCTGAAATACTGCTTCTGCGGCGGGGACGTCCTGCCCGGAAAAATCATGACCCGGTTCAGGGAAAAATATGATCTTCCCATCTACCAGGTCTACGGGTCCACCGAAGCCGGGCATGTGGCTTACAGCCGCATCGGGTCCGACCCGTCTTCCGGTTCCATCGGATATCCCCTGAAAAGCCGGGAATGTATTGTGGTGAACCCTGAGACCCTGGAACGGGTTGGTCCGGACCAAAACGGAGAACTTCTGGTCACCTCGGCCTATTCCATGAAGGAATATTACGGCAAGCCCGAAGAAACCCGGAAAACCTTTGTGGACATCGGCGGCAAAATCTATTGCCGCATGGGGGATTTTGTGTCCTTCAAACCCGATGGCGAGCTGGTCTATATGGAGCGGTCCGCCGATGTGATCAAACACAAGGGTTACCGGGTCTCGGCATCGGAAATCGAAGCCGTTCTCCAGGACCACCCAACGGTCATCAATGCCTGTGTCGTCGGCATCCCCGATGAAAAGGTCGGCGAACGCATCAAGGCCATCGTGGTCCTGAAGGATGATGCCAAGGGCGTGGGCGGGGTGGAACTCATCCGTTGGTGCCGGGAGCGCCTTGCGCCCTATAAGGTGCCGGGCTATGTGGAATTCAGGGATATGCTGCCCAAATCCAAGGTCGGCAAGCTTCTGCGCCGGGAGGTCAGGGACGGAGAACGCCGGAAAATGACAAAAAAACAGGCCTGATGGATGACCCGTTAACCATTGATTCAAAGGAGGCTATGATCCGGCATGAAAATGTATCCGTTCAGGCTGAAACATAAGATATCCGGCATGATCATCATCATTTTAACCCTGGTCATGGTGGTTTCAACCCTGGTGGTCTCCTTTTTGATTTACCGCCAGAACATGAACGCCGCCTATGAAAACAATATGGTTGCCATTCAAACGGTAAAGACCAGTATCCGGGCCTATGAAGACGATCTTAAGGAAAAAACCGGTCAGATGGGCCGGCTCTTTAAGGTCGGGCAGAATCTGAAATTCATTGTGGAGTACAAGGACAGCCTCGGGCTGGATGTTACCCGGAAAGCCTTTTCAGAGCTGGTGCGAGCCATCGGCGCCATGGGTTCGGATCTGGGCATGGAACGAATCGCCCTGTATGATGAAGCCGGGATGCTGATTGCGTTTTCCGAAAAAAAAGAGTCCGGCCGGATATCCGGGTTCTATTATGTCAACCCCAAGCCGGGATTTGCCTTCACCCTTGCACAGGAAGGCGCCGACCTGTCTAAATCCCAATGGAAGGAGGCGGAGGAATTAAAGGAAATCAGCTATCTGCTCCAGGACAAGGCCCTGGTATCGGAAAACACCTCAGGCCGCTTTTTTAATCAGGACAAAAAGCTCGGGATGCGTTTTTCAGTTCCGGTCATGGAGGCAAGCCTCAACCCAAGCGGGCAGACAGAACAAAAACGCTATGGATACCTTATCTTTCACAGGCTCTTTGATTCAGGGCTGATATCCCGGATGGCCGGGCTTACAAAAACCGATCTGAACCTGTTTGCCCGGGATGAATTATTCCTGGGCAATCTTCCCGGCTACACCCGTCTTGACCTGAAATCGGTTCAAAAAACCGCAGCCTCGCCCTGGCGGCTTGAAGATCAAGCTCCCATCCGGAATATGGTCCGGTTGGACCAAAAAAAATATATCCAGGCGGTGCTGCCCGTGTATTCGGAATCCGGATACGCCGGTGCCTTCTGTGTGTTGAAATCCGGAGATCTGATCCGGTCCAATACCCTTCAAGTCGTTCTTGTACTGGTGGCGACCTTTGTCGGATGCCTTTTATTGATTGTACCGGTTTCCTTCTTTTTTGCAGGAACCATTGTCAAACCCATCGAGAAAGTGACGGAAAGCCTGAAGGATGTGGCCCAGGGCGAGGGGGACCTGACCCGGAGGATCGAAATCCGGTCCAAGGATGAAATCGGGGATCTTTCCATGTGGTTCAACATGTTTATTGAAAAACTCCAGCACATGGTGGCCGATATTGCCGAAAATACAAAAAAGATGACCGGTTCAGTCGTGACCACGGATGACCATTCGGAAAAAATTGTTTCAAATGCATCGACCATGCTGGATCTGACAAGGTCCACCACCGAAGCGGCCGGTCTGATGAGCCGGGATGTATCCTCCATTGCCCGGGTCATGGAAGAGGCCACCGGCAACCTGAATATCATTGCATCCTCCACGGAAGAAATGACCGCTACCGTGAACGAGATCGCAAAAAATGCGTCGGAAGCCAAGGATATGAGCACCGGTACGGCCCAAAAGATCAGCACGGCTTCAGAGAGCGTCATTGAACTGGGAAAGGTTGCCGATGACATTGATGCCTGTATTGAATCCATTAATACGGTTTCTGAACAAACCAAACTTCTGGCCCTGAATGCGACCATTGAAGCGGCCCGGGCCGGAGAAGCAGGAAAAGGCTTTGCGGTTGTGGCCGGAGAGATCAAGACCCTTGCCAATCAGGTCGCCCTGGTCACCCTGGATATTAAGGAAAAAATAGACCATATTAAAAACTCCTCCGGCCGGACATCCCTGGAAATGAAGACCATTGTCGAGGCCTTCAACCATATGGACGACATCATCACCCATATTGCCGGCGCCATAGAAGAACAGTCGGTCACCACAAACGAGATTGCCGCCAACACCACAAAGACAGCCTCAGGCGTCACCGATGTGAATGAGCGGATCTCAGGGCTGGACCAGTCCGCCTCGGGCATTGCCCGGGACATGGACCAGCTCAACGCATCCGGCAGTCATGTGGCTCAGGACTCCGGCCATATCAGAACCGATATGATCACCATGAGGGGGCATACACAGAAGCTGGACGCCCTTGTCGGAAAATTTGTCATCCGAAAGGATACTGAATAACCCAAACATCATAGGAAGGAAATATGTCAAAAATCACCCTGGATAATAAAAGAGTGCTGATTGTGGATGATGAACCCGATGTCCTGGAATCCCTGGAAGAACTCCTGGACATGTGTACCACGGTCAGGGCCCAGACCTTTGACCAGGCTAAAACACTTCTTGAAACCGAGAAATTCGATATCGCCATCCTGGACATCATGGGCGTGGACGGATACCAGCTCCTGGGCATCGCCAAAAAGAAAAACGTATTGACGGTCATGCTGACGGCCAATGCCCTGAGCCCGGACGCCATCAAGCGTTCCTACCTCGGCGGGGCCGCCTCCTATATTCCCAAGGAGGAAATGATCCATATCGAAGCCTTTCTTCTGGAGGTCCTCAAGGACCGAGAAGAGGGCAAGAACCCCTGGATCAACTGGTACAGGCGGCTTGAATCCTATCTGACCGACAAATTCGGGTCTGACTGGGACAAGGATGATAAACGCTTCTGGCATAAAAAGGACCCGTCCTGACCGTCGTTTTTTCCCTTGCACATTTACTTTTCCCCTGCCGGTATCTGCCGGTAGGGGGATTCTATGTCATGAGAGGGCAGAATATTTTATTCAGTCGATTGCGCCATGGATCTATCATGAAACAATGCTGAAGTCCACCCAACAGGAAATGAAATCCAAAAGGTATTGAAAATGGGTTTTATAATGACATAATCGGTTAAAATATATGCCCCACCTTGACATGCTCACCCATATCACGTAATATTATCCTTGCTTTTACCGGACGAAATTATAGGCCAACCATTCCTGAAACGTTTGGCTTTGTGACTGTTTGAGATAGCCACAACAATATGGAGTCAAGACAATGGAAGACAGATGGTTATCTGTAGATGAAATAGGTGTCTATCTTGGTATCAAACGAGATACGGTCTACAAATGGATAAGGGAAAAAGCCATGCCGTCTCACAAAATAGGGCGTCTCTGGAAATTTAAAAAAGATGAGGTCGACCATTGGGTGCGCAAAGGCGGAGCAGGTGAGACCAAAGGAGATTCCCTATGATTGAATCCCATACCAAAGCCCAATTCTGGAAATGTGCGCTTCAGGTAAACCCGGCGGACTATATCGCCTATCGCGGGACTGATCACGGCATGACAGAGACGCAATATAACCGGGAACTGGTCGATATTGCGATCGAGAACAACATCAAGGTAGTGGGTTTGGCCAATCATGGCAATGTGGATGGCGTGGATGCGATCCGGACGCTCATGAGTGACCGGGGAATTATTGTATTTCCGGGCTTTGAAATAGCCTCCACCGAGAAGGTTCATTTTGTCTGCCTTTTTCCTGAGGATACATCCAAAGACCGGCTTAACCGCTATCTGGGTGCCCTGGGGTTAACCGACCCGGCAAACGGGGTATGGCCGTCGGATCTGGGTGGAAATGATCTCCTTCAAAAGGTGGAAGAACTGGGCGGGTTTGTTTATGCCGCTCATTGCACAGGTGCCAATGGCATTCTCCGCCTAAAACTGGTTCATGTGTGGCAGAATCCGTTGCTCAAGGCAGCACAAATCCCCGGAACTCTGGGTGATTTAAAAAATGAAGACGAAAACAGGTACCGGCAGATTCTTGTAAATAATGATATTGCTTATAAGCGCGATCTTCCTGTGGGCCTCATCAATGCAAAGGATGTTGCCCAGCCGTCTGATTTGGCAAATCCAAAAGCCTCATGCCTGATCAAAATGACCAAGCCTTGCTTTGCTTCGTTCAAATTGGCTTTTCAGGACCCGGAATCACGGGTACGTCTCACGAGCGATATTTCTGAAAAGTTTTACTCACACATTGAACGGTTAAAAATTACTGGTGGATATCTGGATGGGGTTGAGATTGATTTTTCCGAACATCTGAATGCCGTTATCGGTGGACGCGGAACCGGAAAATCGACCTTGCTTGAATGTATCCGGTATGCCCTGGGATTGAGCCCCATTGGAAAAAATGCACAAAGGCAGCATGATGAGATCATCCGGGAAAACCTGGGGAAATTCAAGGCCCGTGTGGAACTGGTGATCCGTTCATCAAAAATGAACGGCAAGCGTTTTACCATAGCCCGGCGATACGGCGAGAGCACCAGTGTCAGAGATGAAACCGGCGTTCCTTCTACTTTTACGCCTGCTGATCTATTGCCTGAAATTGAGATTTACGGACAGAACGAGATCTATGAAATCGCCCAGGATAAGGCCAGCCAGCGCAAAATGTTAGGCCGTTTCCTGGAACCGGGCCGAGACGACAATGAAGCAAAGATCCAACTGACCCTAAAAAGGCTGGCGGTGAACAGGCAGAAATTGCTTGCCGCCCAAGGCAAGGTCGCAGTTATTGAGGATGAGGTGGCCCGGCTTCCGAAGCTGGAAGAACAGGCCGGCCAGTTCAAAACCCTGGGACTGGAAGATAAACTGAAAATTGTGCCGTTTCTCGAAACAGAGCGGCGGCTCTTAAAGCGAATCCTGGAAGAGGAAGGGGCAAACCTTGATCAGGCCTTCCAGGCTGTTCGGGATAGTCTGCCCGACACTGCTTTTCTAAGTGAGGCGTCACTTGAAAAGCTTCCCCATGCGGGCAGTCTCCGCAGGATGAAAACGGCATTGGATGCCCTGCGCATGGATGCTGAAACCCTGTTGAGCCAATGGCAGAGCAAATATGCCGCCGCGAAAACAAACATTGAAACACTTTCTCAGGAATTGAATGACGGAATTCAACAAGAAGAAGGCATTCTTGAAAAAACCTTCAAAGATCTCCCTTCCAGTGAAGGGAAAACCGGTCAGCAGATTGGCGTTGAATTTCAAAATTTGATGAGAGATATTGAACAAATTCGCCCCAAAAAAATAGTACTGGAAAATCATAAAAAGCTGGGGGCTGAGCTTCAAAAGCAGCGTCAAACGATCTTGGATGAATTATCTGCAACACGGGCGGAACGCTCGGCGCAGTTTGCCCGTTCGCTGAGAAAACTCAATACACGTCTTGACGGCAAACTCCGGCTGGAGGTGAATGCGGAATCGGACCGCAAGCCGGTCATTGATTTTTTGTTGAGGTGTAGACTGGAGGGAGTAGGCGAAGCCAGGCTTGCCTGGATCAAAGAGGCCGAGGATTTTTCACCAGTTAAGCTGGCTGAAATGATACGGAAAGGATCCGAATCCCTGCGCAATGCCGATTGGGGGGTGACGCCCACCGTGGCTGAATCGCTGGCAAGGCTTTCACCGGATCGGATTCTAGAGCTTGAAGAACTTGAACTGCCGGATTTGATCAATATCGAATTGAACACCGCCCATGAAGGTCAAGAAAATTTCAGACCATTGGACAAACTCTCTACCGGGCAGCAATGCACGGCGATACTGCACCTGCTGCTGTTGCAGAATCCGGACCCTTTGATTATGGATCAGCCTGAAGATAATCTTGATAATGCATTCATCGCAGATCGCATTGTGGTTGAATTGCGTTCCGCCAAAATTGCCCGTCAATTCATCTTTGCCACCCATAATGCCAACATACCGGTCTTTGGCGATGCCGAGTGGATCGGGGTATTTGAGGCTGCAGAGGGTCAGGCTCGGATGCCCCTGGAAGACCAGGGGGCCATTGATGTCGTGAGGGTCAAGGATAAAGCCGCCGTTATTCTGGAAGGTGGAAGAGCAGCGTTCAATCAACGGAAGGCCAAATACGGGTTTTAAGGTGTTTTATGCTGAAAGCTGAATTATTGGAAATGATTGCCAACGGAGAAAATTCCGGCGTGGAATTTAAACGTGATGATATACGTCCTGAGCAGTTGGCCAAAGAAATCGTTGCCTTTGCCAATCTGCAGGGTGGCCGAATTCTCCTTGGAGTTGAAGATAGTGGTCGAATTTCCGGCTTGCAGCGCCCTGATGCTCAAGAGTGGGTGATGAATGTATTCCGGGACAAGGTACATCCCCAGATTATTCCTTTTTATGAAGAAGTCCGGGTTGAAAAAAATCAACGCGTGGGAGTGATCACTCTTTCCATGGGGATATCCAAGCCCTATGTGGTCCGCCATAACAACCGGGAGGATGTTTACATCCGCATGGGTGACCGATCTGAACTGGCAAGCCGGGAGCAGCAAATGCGCCTTTTCCAGAGTGGCGGTCTGCTTCACGTAGAGGCAATGCCCGTTGCAGGGACTGCCTTCACAAATCTTGATGCCGGCCGCCTGGATTATTATTTGCGCCATATCATCAACGATCCGGAAGTACCTGAAAATGAGACCCAGTGGATTGAGCGTCTGCTTGGGCTGGGTCTGATGGCTGAAGACGGCCTGGGGAACGCAGTCTGTTCAGTGGCCGGGTTATTGTGTTTTGGGATTACTCCCCGTCGTTTTCTCAGGCAGGCAGGATTGCGCGTGATGGCCTTTGCAGGGGAAGACAAAGAATATCAGGCCCTGCTGGATGTGATTCTGGATGCGCCCCTGGTAGGGCGCTGGCAAATGACCGAATCAGGGCGAAAACAGTTGGCTGATGATGGTCTGATTGAGAAATTTTCTTCTGCGATAGAACCTTTTATCACCTTGGAAGCCTCTGAAATCAATCAGCATATGCGGCGGGAAAAAGCCTGGTTTTATCCATGGGAAGCCATCCGGGAAACCGTCATCAATGCCTTGGTTCACAGGGACTGGACAAGATCGGTTGACATAGAAGTCACAAATTATATTGACCGGATGGAGGTCATTAGTCCCGGGAAACTCCAGAATTCAATGACCATAATCAAAATGATTGCAGGGCAGCGCTCTCCAAGAAATACCCTGATGATGGAAGTGCTTCGTGATTATGGGTATGTGGATGCGAGAGGCATGGGTGTTCGAACAAAAGTCATTCCGCTGATGCGGACCTTGAATCAAGTCGACCCGATTTTTGAGGAGACGGACGATTATTTAAAAACCACACTCCCAAAAGGGAAAAAGGATAAATGATCAATCAAATGGCTGCACCGCAATAGGAGTATGCTAATTATTCCGGCTTGAGTGGGATATCGTATTCCTTCATTTTTTTATAGAGCAGGGTCCTGTGGATCCCGAGCAGTTTTGCCGCCTTGGCTTTATTGTAATTCGTCCGGGCCAGGGCCTGGCAAATGGTTTTTGCCTGGGCCCGGCTCCGGGCGGTTTTAAGTGTGGGGTTTGACTCTTTTTCCGGGGTCGATGAGGGATGCCCCGGACGAAAGGGCAGATCTCCCTTGTAAATGGTGTTGTCTGCCGAGGAATACATGGCCCGCTCCAGAACATTGGACAGTTCACGGGCATTGCCGGGCCAGTCATAGCGTTCCAATTCTTTCTCAGCCTCTTTTTCCAGTATTGTTTGCGGGCAGTTGGCGGCCATGGCCATTTTTTTCAGAAGATGCCGGGCCAGGGGGATGATATCCTTCTGCCGCTCCCGCAGAGGCGGGATATGGATGGGAATGACATTCAGGCGGTAAAAAAGATCTTTCCTGAATGCATATTTTTCCATCAGCACGTCCAGCTTTTGATTTGTGGCGCAGATCACCCTGAAATCAGACCTGATGATTTTTGTGCCGCCCACCCTTTCAAATTCCTTGTCTTCAAGAACCCGAAGCAATTTCGGCTGCATGTCCAGGGGAAGGTCTCCGATTTCATCCAGGAAAATGGTGCCGGTATGGGCCAGCTCGAATTTTCCGGGTTTTCCCTTAACCCTGGCCCCGGTAAAGGCGCCTTCATCATATCCGAACAATTCCGATTCCAGAAGATCTTTTGGGATGGCTGCGCAGTTGATCCGCACAAAGGGATGATGCCGTCTCGGGCTTGCATTGTGAATGGCCTGGGCAAAGAGTTCCTTGCCGGTTCCGCTCTCCCCCGTGATCAAAACCGTGGAATCGTTCAACGCCGCCTTCTGGGCTTCTTCCTTAAGACGGGTGATGTCATCGCTCTTCCCGATGATGCAGTTAAATGTATACTGGGTGGACCGAAGATCAAAGAGTTCCTTTTCAAATAACCGGACCTTGGATTCCAGCATGGATAATTTCGCGGCCAGCTCCTTGACCTCTTCCACATTCCGGAACATGACCTGGCCGTAAACCGCGATGACCTGGCCGTTTTTTTTGATGGGAATCCGCTGTACCACCATATCCTGGCCGTTGATCCGGTGGGATTTATTGATCTCGGCCTTGCCGGTCCCGGCAACGATATGCATTCTCGTATTTTCAACCACCTCGGTGCAGTGACGGCCGATCTGTGCCTTTGGATCAAGGTTCAGAAACCGGCCGTAGGGTTTGTTGAAATGGGTGACCACCCCGTCTGCATTGACGATGATCACCCCGGCCGTGATATGGTCAAAGATGAGTTCATAAAGTTCGATTTTTTTCTGCAATTCCCGGATGGAAGCGGCGTCTTTTTCCTTTGCCATAGGCACTCCCCTCTATGAACCAAAATGTCAAGCCAATGTACCAAAGACACAACATGTATAAATTTTGCTACAGTTATTGTTGTATAAACCGGCCTATCATAAAAGTCGAGAAAAATCTCAACACCCGTAACGGTCCGTCCAAAAAGGCCCCGGCGACAGAATCCTCTCCGTAAAGCCGGTTGGCCCGGATTTTGCTGATATGCTGATTATTGATAAGATACAAACCATGTCAATGACATTATATCTCTTAAGGGATATCAGAAAGGAGAACCACATGCTGATCCAAGAGCCTGACATCAATTCCGAAGAAACCCTTATTATTCCGGATAAAAATTTCAACACCGCCAATGTCTGTATTGTAACAGGCTCGGGAACCGGAATCGGAAGGGCTGTGGCCATTGCCGCCGCAAAAAACCGGCTCATGACCGTGGGGCTTGACATCAATGAGGAGGAAGGGCGGAAAACCCAGAAGATGGCCAGGGACGCCGGGGGCCAGATGGTGTTTATCAAAACCGACCTCTGCAGGGACGAGGAAATCCACCATGCCGTGCAGGAGGCCGCCAAGCTCGGACAGATCAAATACCTGGCCAATATTGCAGGAATCCAGCATATCAACTCGGTGGAAGATTTCCCCATGGAAAAATATGATCTCATGCAGAGATTGATGCTGAGGGCTCCTTTCTTATTATCCAAGCTGGTTATCCCGTATATGAAGAAAAGCCCGGACCACACCGGTGTCATCGCCAATATGGCATCCATCCACGGGCATATCTGCACCATGAACAAGCCGGTCTACAATATCACCAAATTCGGACTCAGGGGCCTGAGCCAGTCCATTTCCGCCGAAGGAAACGGGGATATCCGGTCCTTCACCGTCAGCACCGGATTTGTGAGAACCCCGCTGGCGGAAAAACAGATTGAGGCCCAGGCCGAGCAGAGGGGCATCAGCCAAGACGAGGTGGTGAAAACCGTCATGATGGGCAAGTCCCGCATCAAGGACATGATGACGCCCATGGAGACAGCCAACCTGTTCATCTTCGGTTTTTCAAGCCATGCCCGGTATCTGGTGGGCGGAGACCTCCTGTTTGATGGCGGGTGTGTACTCACTTACTAAACCTAAACCGCAATCCCCATATGCAAAGGGGATTGATGAATGAATTATAATTGGTATGACCAAATTTATTGTGCTTTTTTCGATCAAAATTGCTTACATACTAATAATTTTAGGGCGTTAAAAATTTTTCTTGACATCAAGAAAAATGTTTTATAATAGTGGTCTTACCAATTAATCATGGAATTAATACTGAATTCCGACGTTCCATGGTTAAACCATAAACCGGCTTGCAACCCTATCCCTAAGGATGGAAAACATGGTCCTGTTTTTGCAGCTTACCGTCTCAAGAGGCACCACATGACAACAACCATACAGATTCTCATGGGCGTTGTTTTCTTTATCGGAGCGTTTATCCTCAGTCAGATCATCGTCGGCCGGCGCCTGCGAGCCATTGGCGCCCGAATACTCAAGGAATTATCGGAACAAAAGGCCCTGGATGCCCCCAGCGCAGTGGCCCTTGCCTATGCCAAAACCGATTGGCTGCCCAAGGGCCTGCGGGACCTGAGGCCCAAATCCCTGAATGATCTTGTCCAGAGCGATATCGTGGGAAAAACCCCGGAAGGAAAATTTTATCTGAAAAAACAACCCCATGAACTTAAGTTATGAGACGCCGGCTCCGGCTTCGCGTCTCAAATCCCGTATCAACCCCAAACCCCTAAAGGAGAAGATGGTATGAAAAAACTGAGTATGGCAGTATGCGTTGTTTTAATGGTCACGGCCTTTCTGGCGGTGAATGCCTGGGCAGCCGATCAAAAACCGGCCGCGCCCGGAGCAGCCGCGCCCAAAAAGATCGAAAAATTCGGTGAGGACAAGAGAGCCAAGGAATGGGCCAACAAGAAATGGGAAACTTCAGCCAAAAAATACACCCTGCGCATGAGTGACCCCTGGGGCGGGCTCTTGTTCCATGACATTGCCCAGCATTTCTGCGACAGCGTCAAGGCTGCCAGCGGCGGTCGCCTGGAGATCAAGCTTTTTACCACCGGCGCCATTGTCCCGGCCATGGAAGTATTTGAAGCCACCTCCAAGGGCACCCTGGATGTTTTCCATTCCTGGCCCGGATACTGGAAGGGCAAAAACGAGGCCTTTGTGGCCTTTGCTTCCGTGCCCTACGGCCTGGACAACGAAGGGTATAATATCTGGTACTATGAGCGCGGCGGTAAGGAAATGTTTGACGAGCTTTACGGCCGGTTCAATATGGTTCCCTTTTTCTGCGGCAACGTGGGCCAGGAACTGGGCCTCCACTCCAACAAAAAAGCCACCAAACTGGAAGACTTCAAAGGGATGAAGGTCCGCACCGTGGGCTGGTATATGGACATTTTGACCAAACTCGGCGTTTCCGTCACCCCCCTTCCCGGCCCGGAGATCTACCTGGCCCTGGAACGCGGCGTCATTGATGCCTGTGAGTTCAGCTCACCGTCAGCCAATGTGCCCTCCGGTTTCCATGAAATCACCAAATATGTCATCGAACCGGGGGTCCACCAGCCTTCCTGCCAGTTCGACGTGGTCTTTAACAAGGATAAATGGAACGAACTGCCCGATGATCTGAAAGCCATCGTGGAAATCTGCGCCAAGGAAACCCAGCTCTGGTCCAATGCCTGGCAGGAAAACCTGAATATCGAAGCCCTCAAAATCATCGGCGCCAAATCCGAATACGTAAAAATGGACGATGCCACCATTGTGGAGTTTGCCAATATTTCCTTCAAATACCTGGAAGAACTCAAGGCCAAGGATCCGGACGTGAAAAAAGTCCTGGACTCCCAGGAAGAGTATAAGAAGGCTTTTGCTCCCTGGCGCGAAATGCGCAAAGGAATCGCTCCCTGGCCCCAGGAAGATGTGGTCAAGGGAAAACTGCTTCAATAAAAACCGTCCTATCCCCGCAGCCTTTAACCGCTGCGGGGCTTTTTTGAAAGGATCCGAACCATGCTGAAAAAGTTCGTAAGGGCCGTGGACGCCCTTAATGAGGCAGTCGGAAAATTTACGGCCCTGTTGCTCATTCCCCTGACGGCCGTGGTTTTTTACGAAGTGCTCATGCGCAAAATCTTTAATGCCCCAACCTCCTGGGCCTTTGAAATGACCATCTATATCTACGGTTTTCACTTCATGATGGCCATGGGCGTGACCTATCTCCACGACAAGCACGTGCGTATCGATGTCATCACCCTGCAACTGCCGTCCAAGGCCCAACTGGTGCTGAGGCTCATCACCTTCTGGCTTATTTTCCTGCCCTTTGTGGGCGCCATGCTCTGGGCCGGCACCGAATATGCCGCCAAATCCTGGATGCAGTGGGAACATAGCTGGAGCGCCTGGAAGCCGCCGTTGTATCCGTTTAAAACCATCATCCCGGTCTCCCTGCTGCTGCTGCTGCTCCAGGGAATGGCCAATTTCATCCGCGAATGGTACCAGCTCAAAGGAGAAGACATATGAATCCGGAAACCTTAGCCATCACCATGTTCTTCACCCTTTTCGTGGCCCTGATGCTGGGCCATCCCCTGGCCTTTTCCCTGGGCATGCTGGCCGTGACCTTCGGCGTGATCGGCTGGGGCGGATCCATGGACGCCATCCTGGGCCTTCTGGCCAACCGGGCCTACGGGGTCATGGAAGAATATGTCCTCGTGGCGGTGCCCCTGTTCATCTTCATGGCCCAGATCCTGGACGCCTCGGGCATTGCCGCCCGGCTCTTTGAGACCATGCACATTGTCATGGGAAAGATTCGCGGCGGACTGGGCATTGCCGTCATCCTGGCCTCCACCGTCTTTGCCGCCACGGCCGGCGTGGTGGGGGCCACGGAAGTGTCCATCGGCCTGCTCGCCATCCCGGCCCTGATGAAGGTGCGCTACAATATCCCCCTCATCGCCGGCACCATCTGCGCCGGCGGCACCCTTGGGATCCTGATTCCGCCCAGCATCATGCTGGTGGTTTACGGCAGTCTTACCCAGATCTCCGTGGGCTGGCTCTATGCCGCGGCCTTTGCGCCGGGCCTGTTGCTGGCGGGCCTGTATGTGATTTATATTGCCGTGATCTGCATGGTCAAACCCGAATACGGCCCCCCGGATACAGGCCCTGAACACAGCGCTGCGGAAAAACTGAACATGTTTGCCAAATCCATTGTGCCGCCCCTGGTCCTGGTCTTTGTTGTCATGGGCAGCATCATCGGCGGAGTCGCCACCCCCACCGAGGCCGCGGGCCTTGGCTGCGTGGGCGCGGTGGTCCTGGCCCTGGCCTACCGGAAATTTACCTGGAAAAGCATCAAGGATGCCTGCTGGTCCACCACCCTGACCACCTCCATGATCATGACCCTGTTCCTGGGCGGCAACGCCTTCCAGGCGGTTTTCATGGGCCTCGGCGGCGGGGACGCCATTGCCGGGTTCCTGCTGGGCACCCAGCTCAATCCTACTGCCCTGCTCTTTGTCATGATGGGCATTGTCTTTTTCCTGGGTTGCTTCCTGGACTGGCTGGGAATTCTGCTCATCGTCACCCCCATCTTTATCCCGGTCACCCAGCAGCTCGGCTTTAACCAGCTCTGGTTCGGCACCCTCATCTGCATTAACCTTCAGATGGCGTTTTTAACCCCGCCCTTTGGCTATTCCCTGTTTTATCTGAGGGGCATTGCACCGCCGGAAATGACCATCTACCATATTTATAAGGGCGTGATTCCCTTTGTCATTCTCCAGTGGATCGGGCTGATTATGTGCATCATCTGGCCGGAGATCATCCTGTGGGCGCCCCGGGCCTTTTTCGGGGCATCGGTGGGATAAGAGGAACCATGAATCCATTGTTCATCAAAGAATTAGAGGCCATTGTGGGCAGGCCCCATACCCTGTCCGACCGGGAATCCCTGGCCGTTTACGGCTATGACGCCACCCCGGAACTGGAAAGCCGGCCCGGGGCGGTCCTCCTGCCCGGCACGGCCGGGGAAATCATCCGGATCATGGAGCTGTGCCACGGGGCCGGGGTCAGTGTGACCCCCCGGGGCTCCGGCACCAACCTGTCGGGGGGGGCCATCTCCGGCAGCGAAGGCGTGGTGGTCCAGACCAGCCGTCTGAACCGCATCATCGAGATAGACGAGGAAAACCTCACCGCCACGGTGGAGCCGGGGGTGATCACCAGCACCCTGCACACAGCAGTCGAGGAGCGGGGGCTGTTCTATCCGCCTGATCCGGGCAGCATGAACATTTCCACCATGGGGGGCAACGTAGCCGAGAACTCGGGCGGTTTGCGGGGCCTGAAATACGGGGTGACGGCCGATTATGTCATGGGCCTCGACACTGTTCTGGCCGACGGAAGCCTCCTGCATACCGGCGGCAAGGTGGTCAAGGATGTGGCCGGTTATTGCCTCAACCCGCTCCTGGTCTCCTCGGAAGGCACCCTGGGATTTTTCACAGCCATCACCGTGAAGCTGATCCCCAAGCCCCAGACCAAGACCACCATGCTGGCCCATTTCCCGAAAATGCGCCAGGCGGCCCTGGCGGTATCGGCCGTCATTGCCGCCAAAATCATTCCGGCCACCCTGGAATTTCTGGACAAGGTCACCATCAAATGCGTTGAGGATTACGCCCATGTGGGGCTGCCCCTGGATGTGGAGGCCGTTCTGCTCATCGAGGTGGACGGCCACCCCGTGGTGGTGGAAGAAGAGGCGGCCGGGGTGGAAATCATCTGCAAACAGCACGGCTGTTCTTTTTTCCAGACCGCAAGGGATGCCGGTGAATCCCTCCGGCTGGCCACGGCCCGGCGCACGGCCCTTTCGGCCCTGGCCCGCCTGAGGCCCACCACCATCCTGGAGGATGCCACCGTGCCCCGGAGCCGCCTTGCCGACATGCTGAAGGTCATCCAGGATGCGGCCCAAAAATACCGGGTCACCATCGGCACCTTCGGCCATGCCGGGGACGGCAACCTGCATCCCACCTGTCTCACCGACGAGAGGGACAAGGACGAAATCGCCCGGGCCCACATGGCCTTTGACGAAATCTTTGATGCGGCCATCGCCATGGGCGGCACCATCACCGGAGAACACGGGGTGGGGCTGGCCAAAAAAAAATACCTGCCGAGGCTGGTGGGGGAATCGGGTATCCGGGTCATGCGGGGGATCAAGCAGGCCTTTGATCCCAAGGGCATCCTGAATCCGGGAAAAATATTTTAAGGCCAAGCATGGGCTTAACCTGAGGCTTTTCATGGACTATGTCAAACTGATCAACTGCATGCGCTGCGGCATGTGCCTCCCCACCTGTCCCACTTACAGGGAGACCTTTCTTGAAACCGCCTCCCCCCGGGGCCGGGTGGCCCTGATGCGCAAAATCCAGGAAGGGGAGCTGGATCAGTCGGAACAGCTCCTGGAATACCTTTCCCTCTGCCTGGACTGCCAGGCCTGCGCCACGGCCTGCCCCTGCGGAGTCAATGCCGGAGAACTGGTGGCGGAATTCACCTGCGAGCGCAAGGCGGGAAACCGCCTGGGCATGATGGAGGATCTGGTCCTGCGAAAACTGCTGCCCCATCCGGACCGGCTGGAAACCGCCATGGTCCCCATGCGGCTTTACCAGCGCCTGGGCCTTCAAAAACTGGTCAGGACCCTGGGCGTCCTCAAGATGTTTCCCAAACCCCTGGGGCGGATGGAAGGGCTGCTGCCTGACCTGCCGGATCAGCCCCTGCGCCGGGTCATCCAGGAGGATATGCCGGGTCGGGGGGAAGCGCGAGGCACCATCGGATTTTTTCTGGGATGTGTCATGAGCCTCATTTTCAGCGAGGCCAGCCGGGCCAGCATGGACCTTCTGACGGCCCTGGGCTACCGGGTCGTCACCCCGAAAAACCAGGTCTGCTGCGGGGCCCCCCATATGCTGTCCGGTGATAAGGCCGGGTTGAAGGAAGCGGCCCGGAAAAATGTGGATATCTTCGGCGGTTTGGACCTGGACTTTATCGTGACCGACTGCGGCGGTTGCGGGGCCGAACTGAAAAAATACGGCCTGCATCTGGGGGATGATTCCTCCATTGCCTTCAGCAGCAAGGTGAGGGACATTTCCCAGGTCCTGGCCCTGCACAAGGATGAGCTGAAAGCACTCCTCAAGCCGGTTTCCCTCAAAGCCACCTTTCACGATTCCTGCCATATCGCCCACAGCCAGGGCATCCGCAGGGAGCCAAGGGATCTGGTCAGGCTCATTCCGGGCCTTGAATTCGTCGAAATGGAAAATGCCGATGCCTGTTGCGGCAGCGCCGGGACCTACAATATCGGAAAACCGGAAATGGCCGACCTGATCCTGAATCGCAAGCTTGAGGCCATCCGGGCCACGGGAGCCGATGTGGTGGTCACCGGCAACCCCGGCTGCCTGCTTCAGTTGAAAAAAGGCCTGGCCGACCATCTGCCCCGGGTCAAGACCCTTCATCTGACCGAATTGCTGGCCCGGAGCATGGATGCCTGAATATGGTTTCGGTTGCTTCCCGGCAAAAAACAGGATAAAAGAGAGGGTTTGACGATAACCCTTTTACGACTGGTGCAGTACTATGAAATTTCAACCCATAAAACCCAAAAAAGTATCCACCCAGATTGCGGACCAGATCCGGGCGTCCATCCTGAGCGGAGACTTTTCACCGGGGGATAAACTGCCTCCGGAACGGGAGCTGGCCGAATCCTTCGGCGTATCCCGGCCATCGGTGCGGGAGGCCCTGAATGCGCTGGCCTCGGCCGGGCTGGTCCGCTCCAACCAGGGCGGCGGCACAACGGTTCTGTCCCTGGTGGAAACCGATTCCGGCAACTCGCTCAGCGGACTCATCCGCATGCAGCAGGACCGGGCCCTGGATGTGATCGAAGTCCGGAAATGCATGGAGTCCTGGACCGCCTTTTATGCGGCCCAAAGAGCCCTGCCCGAGGATGTCCGCCGCATGGGAACAATCATCGCCGGCATGGAACGGAATCTGGAAGGCCTCCAGCCTTCCGAAGACCTGGACGCCAATTTCCATATCCTTGTGGCCCGGGCCACCCACAATATCGTCTGGCTCCACCTGATGCAGAATATTTTCGACGCCATGAAGGAATTCCAGCAATCGGTCTGGCGGGCGGTGTATATCACCGGCGACGACCACCACATGCTCTACCGCCATCACCGGAGCGTATTTGAAGCCATCGAGGCCAGGGATGCGGAAGCCTCCCGCCAGGCCATGATGATGCATCTGAGTTTTGCCGAACAGCGCAGCATTGCCTTTATCCGGCAGAGCCTGGCCCAGGAAAGTTGAATCGGGAAGCAAAACCGGAAAAATAATCCCGGGAAAACCGGCTCAGAACGGCGGATGCCAAGATAAAGCCATAGGAGGTCGCATGGAACAAACGGAACTGATGGACCGCATGAAAGAAAAAGCCGGGCTGGTTCAGGCCCTGGTGTCCACCGTCACCGGCATGGAAGAGGTCCTGGGCCGGACCGTGGGTATCACCCTGGGGCAGGGCGGGAAAACCATTGTTGCTCCCGGCCTGGACCCGGAAAATCTGCAAAGGCTTGAAGACTTGTGCAGGGCAGCGGGGCTGACGGTGCTCTACCCCCCCTTCCGGCCTCATCTGTCCGCTATCCATACAGCCCTGACCCCGGCGGACTGGGCCATTGCCGAAACCGGAACCCTGGTCCTGGATTCCGATTCCGAAGACCTGAGAATCGCCACCATGCTCAGTGAAACCCATGTGGCCTGGATCCCGGTGTCCCGGATTGTTCCGGATACCGCCGCCCTTTCCGCCCGGCTCATTGAGAAAATGAAATCCGGGCCCGGCTATCTGGCCTTTATCACCGGCCCCAGCCGGACCGCCGATATCGAGCGGGTCCTGGCCATCGGGGTTCACGGCCCCCAGGAACTTCACATTCTGATGATGGAGGAACCATGATCCAGACGGCCAAAGACATGAAGACCTACCGGAAAAAAATCAAAGCGGCCCTGAAAAATAAATTCCTGAGAAAGGCCCTGGACAATTTTGCCTCATCCTATAAGGCGTCCCGGGCCAAGGCCTTTGAGGGAATGGACCTGTCGGCCCTGAAAGGCGAGATCGCCCAAGGCAAGGACCAGGCCCTGACGGTGCTGGAGGACCTCTATCTCCGGTTCAAGACCGGTGCGGAAGCTTCCGGCGCCGTGGTTCACCTGGCCAAAACCGCTGAAGAAGCCAATGAGATCATCGCCCGGATCGCCCGGGACAACAAGGTCACATCCATCGTCAAATCCAAATCCATGACCGCCGAGGAAACCCATTTAAATGACCACCTGGAAGCCCGGGGCTTCCAGGTGACGGAAACCGATCTGGGGGAATGGATCATTCAATTGCGGCATGAAGGCCCTTCACACATGGTCATGCCGGCCATTCATCTGTCCCGGGGGCAGGTGGGAACCCTTTTCAGTGATGTGACGAAAACACCGGTGGATCTGGAAGACATCGACCGCATGGTCAAGGTGGCCAGAAAGGAACTCCGTCCGGCTTTTCTGTCTGCGGACATGGGCATCAGCGGCGCCAATATGGCCATTGCCGAAACCGGAACCCTAGGGATCATCAGCAACGAAGGAAACGCCAGGCTGACCACCACCCTTCCCCGGGTTCACGTGGCCCTGGTGGGCCTGGACAAGCTGGTGCCGGACCTTGCCGCGGCCCTGCGGATCCTCCGGGTTCTGCCCAGAAACGCCACGGGCCAGGCCCTGACCTCCTATGTCACCTGGATCACCGGGGCCGTGGAATGCGGGGCCTCGGCCACGGGAAAAAAAATCCTTCACATTGTGTTCCTGGATAACAGTCGATTGGAACTGGCCAGGGATCCTGTCTTTTCAGAGGCCCTGCGCTGTATCCGCTGCGGGGCCTGCTCCAATGTCTGCCCGGTGTACGGGAAGGTCGGGGGGCACACCCTGGGCCATGTCTATATCGGGGCCATCGGCCTGATCCTGACCTATTTTTACCATGGAAAGGACAATGCCCGGGCCATTGTCAAAAACTGCCTCAACTGCCAGGCCTGCAAATCCGTATGCCCCGTCAATATCGACCTGCCCTTTCTCATCAAACAGGTATACCGCAGAATCCTGGCCGATGAGGGCTCAAAGCCGGTCAAAAACACCATCCTGTCCGCGGTCATGAAAAACCGCAGGCTCTTCCATACCCTGCTCAGGACGGCCTCGGCCCTGCAAGGCCCCCTGGTAAAAAAGGAGGCCGGAGTTCTGCGGCACCTGCCCTTTGTTTTTGGGAAGGCCCATGATTTCAGGACCCTCCCGGCCCTGGCCGAAAAGCCCTTCCGGGACCAGTGGCCGGAAATCCGGCCCCGGATCCAAAATCCCAGGTTCCGGGTGGCCCTTTTCGGGGGATGTGTGGTGGATTTTGTATCTCCGGAACAGGCCCTTGCCCTGGCCCGGCTCCTGGCTCCCCACCGGGTTCAGATGGAATATCCCCCGGGCCAGAGCTGTTGCGGGCTTCCCGCCATGATGATGGCCGAGGAGGAAACTGCGGCAGAGGTGGCCGTCCAGAACCTGGAGGCCCTGGAGCCCTGGCGGTACGATTATATCCTGGTCCTTTGCGCCTCCTGCGGGTCCCATATGAAGGAGGGGTATTCCCGGCTCCTGGCGGGAAAGCCGGAACTGGCTGAAAAATTGCGCAGCCTCCAGGACAAATTAATGGATTTCAGCTCATTCATGGTCAAGGTATTAAAGGTAAGGCCGGAAGATTTTATCCAAAATCAAAGGCGGGTGGCCTACCACTCCCCCTGCCACCTGTGCCGGGGCCTGGGCGTGACCCAGGAGCCCCGTGAATTACTCCGGACGGCAGGCCTGGATTATGCGCCCTGCAAGGACGAAGACATCTGCTGCGGGTTCGGAGGGTCCTATTCCCTGGAATTCCCCGAGATCTCGGCGGAAATCCTGGGCCAGAAACTGGACCATGTGGAGGCCACGGGGGCCGACGTCCTGGTCACCGATTGCCCGGGCTGCGTTCTTCAATTGCGCGGGGGAATGAATAAGAGAAAGGGCCGGGTCCAGGTCCGGCATATCGCGGAAATCGTGGCCGAGAATCTGAAAGCACCCTGAGCCGGGTCTTTCAGCGGCGGATCAGCTTTTTCAGCAGGCTGGAAAAAACATAGGACACCATTTTGGGATTTTCCTTGAGGCGCCGGATGGAATAGGCAGGCCATTCTTCTCCAAAGGGCACGTAGACCCGAACAGGATGGCCCTGGTCCCGGAGGATGGTTCTCAGCTCTTCTTCCACCCCAAAGAGCATCTGGAATTCATAGGCGTCTTTGCCGAGCCCCAGCCGGTCAATGATTTTCAGGGCCTCAAACACCAGCGTTTCATCGTGGGTGGCAATGCCGGTGAAGCAGCCATGGGAAAGCAGTTGTTCAAGCAAATAGGCATAGCTTGAGCGGATGATGGCCGGGTCCTTGTAGACCTCTTTTTTGGGCTCCCAGTAATAGGCGCCCTTGCAGAGCCGGATACCGGCTTTTACGTCCATCAGCGGCTTGATATCCTGAATGGCGGATCGTAAATAGGCCTGGACCACAATGCCCACATTGCCGAATTCCGTTTTCAGCCTGAAAAACAGGTCCAGGGTATCGTTTTTCAGGGCCGTGTCCTCCATGTCGATGCGGACAAAGATCCCGCGCCCGGCTGCATGGCCGGCCACCTCCCGGATATTGTCAAAGCAGAAGGTTTTGTCGAGTTTGAGCCCCATATGGGAGGGCTTCAGAGAGATGCCGCTGTCCAGGCCCTCTTCGGCAATACGGCCCAGGGCACTTGTATAGGTCTCCACGGCGGCCCGGCATTGGCTTCTTCTCTTCGGGTCCTCACCCAGGAGGTCCAGGGTGGCCGAGATGCCCCGGGCATTCAAGGCCCTGATTTCTGCCAGGGCCTCCTCCAGGGTTTCTCCGGCCAGATAGGGTTTGGCAAAGATTTTGACAAAGGACTTGGGGAAAAGGGGAAGCAGGTATGCGATCAGGCTGTTGACTACCATCGTCTTCCCCCTCCCGGTTTTACCCTAGTCGGTTTTCTTGGATTTCGCCTTGGCCACCTGGCGCTGGGAGGCGTTCAGGATGGTTTTTCTCAGCCGTATGGACAGGGGCGTCACTTCCACCATTTCGTCATCCCGGATGAAATGGATGGCCTTTTCCAGGGTCATGGCCTTGATCGGCGAGCAGATCACATGCTCATCCTTGCCCGAGGCCCGCATATTGGTGAGCTTTTTTTCCTTGCAGGCATTGACGTCTATATCCTGGTGGCGGTTGTGTTCACCGATGATCATCCCTTCGTAAACCGGGGTTCCGGGTTCTATGAACAACTGGCCCCGGGGTTCAAGATTGAACAGGGCATAGGGGACCGCCTTTCCCTGGCGGTCGGACACAATGGAGCCGGTGTAGCGGACCGGGAAATCCCCCCGGTATTCTTCATACCCGGACAGATAGGAGTTCATGATGCCTGTTCCCCTTGTATCAGTCATGAATTCATCCCTATAGCCGATGAGGGAACGGGCCGGGATGGAAAATTCGATCCTCACACGACCTTTGCCGTTGTTGACCAGGTTGACCATCTTGCCCTTGCGGATGGACAGCTTTTCCGTGACCACACCCATGAAATCCTCGTCGCAATCCACAAACAGATGCTCAATGGGCTCCAGGACCTTGTCATCCTTGTATTTAAAAATCACCTTGGGCCGTCCGGCGCAGAGTTCAAACCCTTCCCGCCGCATGGTTTCAATGAGAATGGCCAGTTGAAGCTCTCCCCTTCCCTTGACCTTGAAGCTTTCGTCCTTGTCGCTTTCCTCCACCTCAATGGCCACATTCATGAGGGTTTCTTTCAGCAGGCGCTCCCTGATTTTCCGGGACTGGACCAGCTTTCCTTCCCGGCCTGCAAAGGGGGAATTGGAGATGGAGAACTGCATGGACACGGTGGGTTCGTCCACGGTGATCCGTTTCAGCGGAACCGGAGCCTGCTTGGTGCAGATGGTATCCCCGATCTTCACATCCTCAATGCCGGACAAGACGATAATATCCCCGACATCGGCCTTTTCCACCGGGGCCAGGGCAGGTCCTTCATAGGTCTGGATTCGGGTGACCTTCAGGGGCAGCAGGACATTGTCCTTATTGATGCACACCAGGTTTTCATTGGATTTGGCCGTGCCGTTGAAAATCTTACCGATGGCCAGCCTGCCGAGATAATCCGAATACCCGAGGTCCGACACCAGCATCTGGAAAGGCGCCTCCGGGTCATAGGACGGCGCCGGCAGGTCTTCCAGGATCACATCAAACAACTCCGTCAGATTATCGGCTTCGACATCCAGATCTTTTTTGACAATCCCGTCCCGGCCGATGGCCCAGAGATATTTGAAATCCAGTTGGTCTTCGGTGGCGTCCAGGTCGATAAAGAGGTCATAGACCATGTCCAAGACCTCCTGGGGTCTGGCGTCCTTGCGGTCGATCTTGTTGATGATGACAACCACCGGAAGTTTGGACTCAAAGGTTTTTTTCAGGACAAACCGGGTCTGGGGCAGGGGCCCTTCCGAAGCATCCACCAGGAGAATGGCGCTGTCGGCCATGGAAAGCGCCCTTTCCACCTCGCCGCCGAAATCGGCATGGCCGGGGGTATCAATGATATTGATTTTAACCCCCTTCCATGTCACAGAGCAATTTTTGGCGGCAATGGTGATGCCCCGCTCCCTTTCAAGGTCCATGCTGTCCATGAGGCGCTCATTGACCTGCTGGTTTTCCCTGAAGGTTCCGCTCTGTTTGAACATGGCATCCACCAGGGTGGTTTTGCCATGGTCAACATGGGCGATAATGGCAACGTTCCTTAAATTTTCATTATACTGTATGTTTTTTTTCATGATTCTCCTGTTGATATGATCTGTGAACTCAGGAACATAACCATGAAAAGACAAAGGTCAAATTTTACTTTGAAACCCTTGTTGTGCCGTCGGGTCCCCTGAGAATCCTGACCCTGTCCCCAGGATAGATGGGAACATCTGCTTCCTGAACCACGACAAGGGTCTCTCCGCTGTCTTTTTTAACCACAATCTCAAGCCCTTGCTTCCGGGTGAGCCCCTCTTCGGCGGCAGCTCCTCCGGCAGCACCCAGCAGGGCACCGCCCACGGTGGCCAGAGCCCGGCCCGAGCCTCTGCCGATGGTGGAGCCGAGGACCCCGCCGGCCACACCGCCGGCGGCGGCTCCAACCGGTGTCTTGGTGCCCTCTATCAGGACTTGCTTGACCGATTCCACTGTTCCCGCTTCAACAGTATGGGCCTGCCTTGCCTGGTCCCTGGAGTACACTTCACTGGACCTGCTGGAAGCGCATCCGGTGAGATACACGGCAGCAACGGTAAAAAAAAGCAAGGCGGTTAATTTATATCCAATTGTTTTCATTCTATTATCCTCTCATTTTCATTATTTTTCAGGTTTATATGCGATGCAGTCCATTTCCACGGATGCCCCCAGGGCAAGCTCTTTTACACCCAGGGTTATCCTGGCGGGCGGTTCAAACTGGACAGCATCAAGATAGGCAGAATTCATATCATGGAAAGAATTCATATCCGTCAGATAGACATTCACCTTTACCATATCCTCCAGGCCGGCTTGACATTCACGCAGAATGGTTGAAATGTGGAACAGAATCTGCTCCGTTTCCTTAGACACACCTCCTTCGACGATTTCCAGCTTATCATGTTTTGTTCCAAGAATTCCTGAAACATAGATAAAGTCGCCTGCAACAACCGCATGGCTGAAGACGGGAAGCCTTACCAGGTTTTCACAATTGATTTTCCGGGTTCCCATAATGTTTCCTTTCCTTTTTCCGGCTTATTCTCCCTAATTCTATAACAGCTTTGAGCAACCTTCAAGTCTTCAATGCGTTAAAATTATAGCCAGGCGTTTGTTCAGCCAGGGCCGGGGTTCACCAGGGGGGAATTTTTCAGATCTTGATTTTCCGGAAAGCAGCGGCAAAGATCACGAGGGTCCCGGCCAGCATGATGAGGGCGCCGCAGGGAAAGGCTGTCTTCAGGCTGAAAAAATCCATGGCCAGCCCGGCGGCCAAAGATCCCGTCAGCATTCCCAGGCTGTGGGCCATGGTCATGATGGACATGACCGATCCCATGGCCTTTTTCTCATCGCCCTTCAAAACGGCGCAGGCCATGACGGCCGGCATGGACAGGCCCCCGCCGAGGCCGAAAATGCACACGGCCACCACCAGATCGGAAAAGGAAGAGGCAAAATAGGGCAAGAGTATCCCTGTGCTTGAAAACAGACCGCCGGCGATGATCATCACCGTCCGGTTCATCCGGTCGGCAGCATAGCCCATGGGCAGTTGAAGCAGGCCTGATATAAAGACCCCCAGGGTGACCAGAATGCCGGTAAGGGACCCTGAAAGCCCGAATTCCCGGTCGGCAAAGAGGGGCAGAAAACTCCAGATGACCCCGATACAGGCGGTATAGGCATAGCGGAAACAAAAAATGGAAATCAGGGCCCGGTCCTTGATCAGAACGGCCCAGGGAACTATTGGGCGGTCGCCTGTCCTCAGCCTTTCCGTCGACACCGGGGGAAGAAAAAAGAGACCCAGAAAAAGCCCCAGGCCGGACAGGACCCCCATACCGACAAAGGCGGCATCAATGGACAGGATATCTTTCAGGGCGCCGCCCATCAGGGGCCCCAGGCTCAGGCTCAAAAACATGGACAGGTTGAAAAGCCCCATGGAATATCCTTCCGATCCTTCCGGCGTGATCTCGCCCACATAGGCCTGGACCACGGGCATGATCATGGCCGAAGCCGCTCCCTGGATAAATCTTAAGAGAATCAGGGTTTCAACATGGTTTGAAAAAATAAAGGCAAAGGAAATCAGGGTATAGGATAAAAGCCCCATCACGATAAAGGGCTTTCGGCCTTTTTGATCGGAGAGCCTTCCGAAAAAGGGCAGAAGGATGGTCCTGGATATGGAAAAGGACCCGAAGATCATTCCCACATAAAGGCCTGTTGCGCCAAGATCATGGGCATAGACGGGCAGAAGGGGCACAACGATCCCGACGCCGGTGACGGTGGTGAAAATGGCAAAAAACAGGGTGATGAAAACGCCTTTATGATCCGATGGGATAAGACCTTTCCCGTTTTTCACCAGTTTTTGTACCAGTACGGAAAAAGGCTCTTTTATGGAAAAAAAATCCATTTCGTCACCCCTTCTTTGGCCCTAGGAGATGCATTCCCGGATCTGGTCAATGAACCGGCTCCGGGTTGCAAACTCCCCCTTCCGGTAATTGGCATGGGTGAGGTATAGGAACCGTTCCGCCCGTGTCATGGCCACATACATGAGCCGCCGTTCCTCAAAAAGGGCAGGATCACCCGCATCAATGGACCGCCAGTGGGGAAAAAGCCGCTCTTCGCACCCCACAATGAAGACCGTGTCAAATTCCAGGCCCTTGGCCGAATGGATGGTCAGAAGGGAAACCCCGGAGGATTCTTCCTCCTCCTCCTTGTCCTCACGGATGAGAGCTGCTTCCTCAAGGTATTCCAGGAGGGTTTCCTTGACCCTGGCCGTATACATCAACTGTTCGATATTTTCCTTTTTGGAAATATATTCTTCCTGGGTTTTTGTCTTTTTCTCCAGATAGGCCAGATATCCTGTTTTTTCCAGGACCGTGTCCATGGCCCGGGCCGGCGGCAGAGAAGCGATTTCATCCAGGAGCTCAAGAAGTGCGGAAAGGCCCCCGTGGATCTTTTTGGTCAGGACCCGCTCCCTGACCATGATCCTTGCCGCGTCCTGGAGGCCGACCCCCTGGGACCTCATATCGGCCATCTTTTTGACCAGAGCGGGCCCGATTCCCCTCTTCGGCGTATTCAGGACCCGTTCAAAGGAAACATCATCCTGGGGGAAAAAGGCCGCGCTCAGATAGGAATTGATGTCCAGGATTTCCATTCTTTCGAAAAATCCCTGGGAACCTTTCAGGCTATAGGGGATCCGGTAGGCCCGGAAGATTTTTTCAAAGGGCAGGGAGCAGAATTTGGTCCTATAGACCACGGCCATTTTGTCATAGGGGATGCCCAGTCCCTGGCGATTCAGGCCCTTGATCCGCCGAGCCACCCATTCGGCCTCATGGGAATCCGACAGAAAATCATAGATCTCCACCACCCCGCCTTTTTTCCGGGAAAAGCATTTTTTGTCCATTTTGTCCGGGTTATAATCAATGAGATCATTGGCGGCCTGGACAATCTCGTCGGCAGACCGGTAATTCTCCTCCAGCCGGAAAATTCTGGCATCCTTATATTTTTCGGAAAACCCCAGGAAATGGTTTACATTGGAACCCCGGAATCCGTATACGGCCTGCCAGTCGTCCCCGACGCAGAACAGATTCCGGTGGCTGCCCAGAAGCAGGCTTGTCAGGTCGTCCTGGAGATTGTTGGTGTCCTGGTATTCATCCACCAGGATATAGGAAAAATAATTCTGATAAAATTCCCGGACATCCTTATGATCCCTCAGAAGATCTCTGGTTTTCAGAAGGATATTGTCAAAATCAACCCCGTTCATTTCCTTGAGCCGCTCTTCATACTGGGCAAAGAGATCCTTCATATGGATGGAGAACATGGAGGTCCGGGTATCCAGATATTTTCCCGGATTGCCGGAATTTTTGGCCCTGGAAATGGTGGACAGAATCCGGGAGCCCTGTTTTTTCTCGATATTGTTTTTAATGCAGATTTCCGTTGCCAGTTTTTCCTGCTGATAAACGGAAAGCACCTGCAGGGGCAGGACATATTTCAGCCGCTCGCAATGCTGCTTTAATATCATGAGACAGGCGGAATGATAGGTTCTCACCCAATGAAAAGACCGATAATCCAAGCCCGTCATTTTCATGAGCCGGGATTTCATCTCGTCGGCGGCCTTGTTGGTAAAGGTAATGGCCAATATTCGTTTGGGATCAAGTCCCTGGTTCACCAGGTGCGAAAATTTGGCCGTGAGGGTTCGGGTCTTGCCGGACCCGGCTCCCGCAACCACCAGGGCAGGGGAACCGGTATGGCGGACAGCTTCTGTCTGCTGTGAGGATAACTCCATAAATAATATAACGATAAGACTTCATGGCCGGGCATGGAAGATCTTATTTGGTCTCCTTGATAATGGCTTTTAAAGCAGATTCTATTTCATTTCGGATTTCAACCAGCCTTTTTTCGCTCAGGGCTTCAAAACGGAGAACCAGGGCAGGCTGGGTATTGGAAGCCCGGACCAGCCCCCACCCGTCTTTATAAACCGCCCTGAGCCCGTCAATATCAATGACGTCCATTTTGGCCTTGAATTCTTTTACAATCCTGGCCACCACCTTAAATTTGATATGATCCGGGCAGTCCACCCTGAGTTCCGGTGTCGTAAAGGTTTTGGGAAGGTCCTTGATGAGTTCGTCCACCCCCAGGCCCGTGTCGGCCATGATCTCAAGGAGGCGGCAGGTGGCGTAGAGAGCGTCGTCAAAGCCGAGATACCGGTCCTTGAAAAACATATGCCCGCTCATTTCTCCGGCCAGGGCCGCATTTTCCTCTTTCATCTTTTTCTTGATCAATGAATGGCCGGTTCGCCACATGATGGCCTTGCCCCCGTGTTTCCGGATATCATCATACATGACCATGGAGCATTTGACTTCCGAGATAAAGGTGGCACCGGGATTTCGCTGGAGGATTTCCCTGGCGTAGATCACCATGAGCTGATCCCCGTAGATGACAGTGCCGTTTTTATCTACAACGCCTATCCTGTCAGCATCTCCATCGTATCCAACCCCCAGGTCCAGGTTTTTTTCCCTGACCAGTTGAATAAGATCCAGAAGATTTTTTTTCTGGGTAGGGTCAGCTTCATGGTTGGGAAAGGTTCCGTCCAGATCGCAATAGATGTCATGGACCTCACAGCCCAGTTGTTTTAAAACCGGAAGGGCCGTGATGCCGCCGGTGCCGTTACCGGCATCGATCCCGACCCGAAGGGGGCGTTTGATCTTTATATTTTTGACAAGGAATTCCTTATAGGGGGTGATGACGTCCTTTTGAATCACCTGTCCCCGGCCCTCTGCAAAATCATTGGCTTCGATGAGCAGGCGGACGTCCTGAAGCCCCTGGCTGTGGATGGAGTCTTCGCCGCTCATGAGCTTGAACCCGTTGTATTCCGGCGGATTATGGCTGGCGGTCACCATGGCGCCGCCCTCAAGGCTTAAGTGCTGGATGGAAAAATACAGCACAGGGGTCGGACAGACCCCGATGTCAACGACATCACAACCCGTGGACAAAATACCGCTGATAAAATGGGCGGCAAAGCTTTCCGAGGTCAGGCGGCAGTCCCTTCCAACGGATACGGTTTTCCTGCTCTGCCTCTGTAAAAGAGTGCCAAAGGCCTTACCGATACTTTTTGCATCCTTTTCCAGAATATCCTTGCCTGCAATTCCCCTGATATCATATTCCCTGAATATCCCAGGATTCATACGCCCTCCCTTAGATAACGGTTGATAAAATTGCCAGTACCCCGACCAGCCAGCAATAGGGGGCAAAGAAATGGAATCTGCCCGAATGAACCAACCGTAATAATATTTTTAATGCGATCAGGCCGGTGATAAATGCTGCAATTGTACCATAAATGGTCACAAGGTCAATGGAAAGGCCTTGCTCCATAATATCTTTCAGCCCCAGAATTTCCGCCCCCATAATGGCCGGGACGGACAGAAGAAAGGAAAACCGGGCCGCCGTATCCCGGTCAAGACCGGCCATCATACCGGCAGCGATGGTGGAGCCTGACCTTGAGATACCGGGCATAACGGCAAGGCCCTGGACCGTCCCGATGAAAACCGCTTTTTTGATGCCGAACCCGTCCCCTATGGGTTTCGACGTATAATGGGTCCGGGAAACCCAGAGAATGATTCCGGTCAGAATGAGCATGAAGCCCACCAGAATGGCCGATGAAAACAAAACGGCTTCAAACTCTTTCAGAAAAAGCCCGATCACGGCCGTTGGAACCGAACCGATCAGAATCAGAGCCGCCATTCTGAGATGGGGGTCCTCATGGAACAGGTGTTTGACGGGTTTTCCGGATACTGCCGTGAGAAAAAATCCAAGAACCGAGACCAGGATGGATCGGATATCTGAAAAATAAACCACCAGAATGGCCAAGAGGGTTCCCACATGGAGGCTGATATCAAAAATTAACTGAGATTCGGTAATCCCGAAAAAAATCTGGCCCAGGACCAGATGCCCCGAACTGCTGACAGGTAAAAACTCGGTCAGTCCCTGTAAGATACCCAGAACAATTCCCTGATACATTTCCATATCTTAAATGCTTTCTTTTTTATTCAGTATTGGCCGATAAACAGCACCCGTATATAATTCTCCGGCCTAAATTGCAAGATATTAAAAAAAGACTTGAACTTGTCTGTTTTTCGCAATAAAACCGTGCATAAGCCTTAAACGGAGACAATGCGGAATGGAAAGCGTGGAAACGGATCTCCGGCAGACCGGGCCCAGTGAAAAATTAGCCGGTTTGGCACATATTTTTCATCTTTTGGGCACCGATTGCCGCAGGAATATAGATATCATTCTGAAGCAGACATGGCAGATTCTGGACGGCGTTTGCTCTTTATACAACCGAGTTGATGAAAAAGAAAAATCCCTTGTCGTATGGGCCGGCCACAACAGGCCCGAGGACCTTGAAACAGAATCCGATGCCGTGGGCCATATCTGCTGGGAAGCCACCATTCAGGAAGAAAACAGGGCCGTTGCCATTCCGGATATTGAAAAAACCCCTTTTTTCCATACCGATCCCCATGTAAAGCAATACGGGTTAAAAGCCTATCTCGGGTTCCCGGTCAAACTCAGAAACCGGATCATCGGGTCCCTTTGTATCGTGGATACAAAAATACGGGAGTTTACGGACGATGACCTCCATTGCATCAGGACCCTTGCCGCCGCCCTTTCCCTGGAAGAGGAGCGCCTGGCCCTGGAAACCGAACTCATGGAGGAAAAAGAGAAATACCAAACCCTTGTGGAAAATGCCAATGATGCCACCTTCATTGTCCAGGACGGGTTGCTCAAATTTGTCAACTCCAGGACCGTTGCCCTGTCCGGCTATTCATGGGACGCTTTGCAAGGCATTCCTTTTATAGACCTCATTCACCCCGATGACAGGGAATTGGTTCTCCGGAATCACATCCAACGGCTGAGAGGAGAAAAGCTGGCCCTGCCCTATGCATTCAGAATTTTTAATAAAAAAAAGGATATTGTCTGGCTTCAGATCAATGGGGCCCGGATTGTCTGGGAGGGGAGACCGGCCGTACTCGGATGTGCGAGGGACATCTCCAGAATGAAAGAGCTGGAGGAAAAACTGGACCGGGCCAAAAAAATGGAGTTGATCGGAACCATGGCCGGGGGCGTGGCCCATGATTTAAACAATATCCTTTCCGGACTGGTCAGCTATCCTGAACTTTTGTTGATGCAGATATCCCCGGACAGCCCTCTAAAGGAGCCCATCTCCTTCATGCATGATGCCGGACTAAAGGCAGCGGAAATTGTTCAGGACCTTCTGACCCTCACCAGAAGGGGGATCAGCGTTAAAAACAGTATCAACCTCAACCATGTGATCCATGACTATTTTACCAGCCCTGCGCACCAGCGGCTGGTAAAAACCTATCCCCATATCCGGTTCAAGGTATATCCCGAAAACGACCTTCTGAACATCATCGGATCTGCCTCCCATCTCTCCAAAATTATTATGAACCTGGTCATGAATGCGGCTGAAGCCATAAAGGGGAGCGGTACGGTCACGGTTGAATCCTTTAACCGGTATCTGGATATGCCCCTGAAAAGCTGTGATCATATCCTTGAAGGAGAATATGCAGTTTTAAGGGTGACGGACAACGGTGCCGGTATCCCTAAAAAAGATCTGAACAAGATATTTGAACCCTTTTACACCAAAAAGCAAATGGGAAGAAGCGGGTCAGGGCTGGGCCTCTGTGTGGTTTGGAACTGTGTAAAAGACCATAACGGTTATATTGAAGTAACCAGCAAAATCAATAAGGGCACTACCTTTGAACTTTATTTTCCCGCGACCCGTAAAGAGACGGACCCGGAACCTGAGGGACTCCGGATTGACGATTATAAAGGCAACAAAGAAACCATCCTCGTGATTGATGATGTCCACGAACAAAGGCGGATTGCCCGGGAATCCCTGAAGATGCTGGGGTACAAGTCCTTTACCGTCCCGAGCGGCGAAAGAGCCCTGCTTTTTCTAAAAAAGCGCGCTGTCGACCTGATCATCCTTGATATGAAAATGGAGCCGGGCATGGATGGGCTGGATACCTACAGACGGATACTGAAACTTCATCCCAATCAGAAAGCCGTCATCGCCAGCGGATTTTCGGAAAATGACCGGGTCAGGGAAGCCTTGAAGATCGGAGCAGGGCAATATATCAAAAAACCCTATACCATCAAAAAACTGGCCCATGCCATTAAAGAAGAACTTGCCGACCCTAAAAAATATAAAGAGAATCATTGATTTTCAAGGCGTTTTTATATATAAGAAAAAACAATATCCATATCATCAAGCGATATTTGTATAGAAATAACCCATGGAAACCATAATGGACAACCCTTTAAAAGGAGAAAAAAATGAAATTTTTCAGCAAAAGTGTATTCCTGTTAATCGCCTTCCTTTTTTTGTTCGGATGCGCAGTCCCGCAGATGAACCTACCCCCATTTGAAGCCGTAAAATTCGACAAAAACCTTTACACCTCCAAGGTTGACAATTTCCTCATCGTTTTTGATGCATCAAGCTCCATGTATGAAAATTATGGCGGCACCAAAAAATTCAATATTGCCCAGGCCCTTGTTGAAAGAATGAATCAGACCATTCCCGAACTGGGACAGACCGCCGGCTTAAGATCCTTTGGCCATTCTCCTGCGGTTTCAAGCAAACAGACCGAACTGTTTTATGGAATGGAAAAATTCTCATCCAAAAACCTGGCTGACAAATTCAAAAAAATTACCGAACCGGGTGGAACAACCCCTCTCTATAGTGCCCTGGACACTGCAAGAGCAGACCTGAAGGGTCTTTCAGGAAAAACGAATGCCGTTATCATCATCAGTGACGGCCTTGAAACCGACGGGAATGCGGCTGCTGCGGCAAAAGCATTGAATGCAGCTTACGGAGACGCCATCTGCTTTTACACCATCCTTGTGGGGAATTCCGCCCCAGGGGAAGCCCTTTTAAAAGAAATTGCAAAAATAGGCGGATGCGGATTTGCTTCAAAAGCCGATGAACTCATGACCAGCGCCGGGATGGCCGCCTTTGTGGAAAAAGTCTTCCTGACCAAGAAACCCGCGCCTGCACCGGCACCGGCTGTAAAACAGAGAGTCGACAGTGATGGCGACGGTGTGTATGATGAAGACGACAAATGCCCCGGAACCCCCAAGGGCGCCAGGGTCAATGCCCAGGGATGCTGGGTCCTGAGCCATGTTCTCTTTGACTTTGACAAGGCTGAAATCAAACCCATGGCCTATCCCCTCCTGGACGAAGTGGTTGCGATTTTTGGAAAGAACCCCGGCATGAAAGTTGATCTCCAGGGACATTGCGACAATATCGGAACCCCGGAATACAATCTGGGTCTTTCTCTGAAGCGCGCCAATGCCGTTAAAAAATACCTGGTATCAAAAGGCGTTGCCGAAAACCGGCTGACCACCCAGGGCTTTGGATTCAGCAAACCGGTGGGCCCCAATACAACACCGGAAGAACGGTCATTGAACAGAAGGGTTGAACTCCAACCCATGAACTAAGATTTAACATTCATACCAGATAAACCGGGGAAGGATACCCATTCCCCGGTTTCATTACCAAAGGCCGCAAGAAAAATTCATTTTCCTTGCGGCCTTATCTTTGAAACTCCGTCGTAAATCCGTCAGGACTGATAGATAACCCGTCCTGTAATGCTTGTATCATATCCACCAAGGGCCGTGACCTTGTCCTTGAAATCCCGGGATTGGATAGTGTCTAGCAGGACCTGGATTTTCCCGGTTGAATAGAACCGGTCCGGGATAACGAGGTCATATTCTTCGGTCACCACCGGGATAAAATCAAGATCCAGGGCCCGGGCTGCCGCCATGATGCCGAGACCTGCATCGGCCCTTCCCGAAAGGACGGCAACGGCGACGGACATATGGGTGTATTCGTCATTTTCATAGCCTCTGATCTCTGAGGAAGATATCTGAAGGGCCTTGAGCTTGTAATCCAGCAGGATCCGCGTACCTGATCCGGGCTGTCGGTTGATGAAGGCGAGATCCTTGGTTTTCAAATCCTCAATGCCCGTGATCCGCTTCGGGTTTCCCTTGGGAACAATGAGCCCCTGATCCCTCATGACCAGATTGATCACCCAAACCTTCTCACCGGGCAGGTATTTTTGAATATAGGAAATATTATAAGTCCCGTCCTCAATATCCAGAAGATGGACTCCGGCCATATGGCAGGCACCTTTCCGGATGGCCATGAGCCCGCCCATGCTGCCCACATGGCTGGAAGAGATGCCGATATCCCCCTGGGTCATCCGGACCTGGTCCGCCAGAAGGTCCAGGGTATTATCATGGGACCCGATGATCACAATGGTATTTTCAATGGCGGACAGGGGTCTCAAGAGATGGGCCTGAACCGTCTCGTTTTCCGATATCCCCTCCACATTGGCCGGAATCCTGATAATTCCGTCTGCCTCGGTCAGGGTGGTGATGCTGCCCGATCCCCTGGGCAACTGGGAAGACATGAGTTTGCCGTCCACGGAACCGATTTTTACCCTTACGAATTCTTCCTGGCCCAGCTTTGACGCCATTTTCCGGGAAGGTGACACCGGAACCGTGACCGCTTCCTTTTGCGGCAGCTTCTGCATGTTCAACAGCAAAGGCCCGGCAAACTGCTCAAAGGCCACAATGGCCGATACCGGATATCCGGGAATCCCAAAAACAGGCTTGCCGGAAACCTTGCCGAACATCACGGGCTTTCCAGGCATCATGGTCACGCCGTGGACAAAGATTTCACCCAGGGAGGAAATCACGGGCTTTGCATAATCTTCCGACCCGGCCGAAGATCCGCCGATGATGCAGATCATATCGTAGTCCTGTTTTGCCGCCGTTTCAACCACCTTTAAAATCGTATCCAGATTGTCCCTGAGCATGGGATGACAGTCAAAACAGGCCCCGTGGTCTTCACACAGACCGCCCAGAACAGACGAATTGGATTCAATCACATCCCCGGGTTTCATCGCTTCTATGGTTATTTCCCGCCATTGTTTCAGTTCCGACCCGGTGGGGATGATGAGGACCTTCGGCTTTTTATACACTTCCACACGGAAAATGCCGCCGGACAGGAGGGCTCCCAGGGAATAGGACGTAATTCTGTGGCTCCGGGGGAATAAAAGCTTGGTCGCAACGATATCTTCTCCCATTTTCCGAACATGCTGCCAGGGGAAAACAGGGGCCTCAATCTCAACAGTTTTATCATCAATGATGTTCAGGTGCTCGATCATGATCACGCTATTGGTGCCCTGGGGCAGGGCATGGCCGGTATTGACCCAGTAGGCGGTTTCTCCGGGAACAAGGGTAACGGGCGATTCTTCACCGGCCCCGAAAGTGAGTTTGGCGTCCACGGCAATACCGTCCATGGCGGCGGCATGAAAATTGGGGGATGAGATAAGGGCCATGGCCGGTTTGGCAAGGACCCTGTCCTTTGAACTCACCACATCAAGGGTTTCAACCGGCGTGGCCAAGCCGCCAAACCGGTCAAAAAGGATTTTCCGGGCCTCTTCAATGGTTTTCATATCCAGATAGACATTTCGTTTGGAATTCATTTATCCTGTCCTGTTTGTAACTTCTTATAAAAGGATGATATCAACAAGGGCACCTTTTTCAAGGCCTTCCACATGCTCACCGATTTCTAGGAGGCCGTCGGCATGGATCATGGTCCGGATCAGCCCTGATTTGCCCAGAACGGGTCTGGCCGTTATCCGGCCGGCTCCATGTTCCAGGAGAACCCGGATAAACTCCCGCCGCCCCTGGGCTGAGGCGACATTGCGGCTCAATATGGCCGGGAGCCGGATGGTTCGATCCCTGTCATCCAGCCCTTTGAGGTGATTTAAAAAGGGCAGGACAACAATCTTGAAAACCACCATGGCCGACACCACCTGACCGGGTAGCCCCCATACGGGTTTTGCCCCGGCCCTGGCCAGGATGGTGGGTTTGCCCGGACTGATGGATATGCCGTGGGCCAGAATTTCCGCATCCTTCAGGGAGGAGACGGCTTCCACCGTAAAATCCCGTGTGCCCACGGAGCTTCCGCCGGAGATCAGCACCATATCGGTTTCTTCAAGGGCTTTTTCAAGGGCTTTTCTCAAGGCGGCCCGGTCGTCCTTGACAATGCCGTAACAGACCGGTTCGGCATGGGCTTCCCGGATAAACCCGGACAGGGTATAGGAATTGATATCCCGGATTTTTCCGGGAGAAGGCTCTTCTTCAATGGGAACAATCTCATCCCCGGTTGAAATGATGCCCACCCTGGGGCGTTTGTACACCCTGATCTTTGAAACCCCGAGCCCGGCGGCAAGGCCCTGTTCCTGGGGACGGATAAAGGTGCCTTGGGGCAGAACGGTTTCATCCTTTGCAACATCTTCCGAAGCATCAATGACATTCTGCAACGGCGCCACGCTTTTATAAATCTCCACCGATGCATCGTCAATGAGTTCAGCATGCTCCACCATGACCACACTATCTGCACCCAGGGGAAGCATTCCGCCCGTTGATATTTTAGCGGCCTGCCCGGTTTCCAGGGCAAAGCCGGGAATATCTCCCATGGATATGGTACCGGCAAGGGTCAGCCAGGCCGGGTTGGATTCCGAGGCCCCAAAGGTGGAATTTGCCGCCACGGCATATCCGTCCATGGTGGCCCGTCTGAAACCGGGAAGGTCGGTTTTCGCAACCAGGTCCCGGGCAAGGACCCTTGAAAAGGCATCCCCTACAGGGATGAGTTCGGAGTCGACCAAAGAAAAATCCTTTACCCGTTCCATGACCTCTTCAAGGCTTTTCACCTTAAAAAAATGATTCATTTCAAGGCCTCTTTTATTCTTTCCATGGCCAGGGTTACATTCTCAAGGCTGTTAAAGGCGCTGATCCGGATATAATGCCGGCCGCACCGGCCGAAACCGGCCCCCGGAGTACAGACCACCGAGGCTTGGGTCAACAGCAGATTAAAAAATTCCCATGAATCCCTTCCCTTTCCGTCCACCCAGATATAAGGCGAATTTTTTCCCCCCACATAATCGAATCCAAGGGATTCTACGGTTTTTCTGATCACGTCCGCATTGTTCAGATAATAGGCGATCTGCTCTTTGATCTGGCGCTTTCCTTCTTCGGAATAAACCGCTTCCGTGGCTTTCTGGACCGGATAGGAAACCCCATTGAATTTGGTGGTATGGCGCCGGTTCCACATGGAATGAAGAGATATTTTTTCTCCCTTGGCAGAATAGATCATGCAGTCCTTGGGAACAACGGTGAACCCGCAACGAGTGCCGGTAAACCCGGCGGTCTTTGAAAAACTTCTGAATTCGACGGCTACCTCTCTAGCCCCATCAATTTCATAAATGGTCCTGGGGAGGTCCGGATCACGGATATAGGCTTCATAGGCGGCATCAAACAGGATCAGGGCCTTGTTCTCCCTTGCATAATCCACCCAGACCTTCAGTTCGTCTTTGGTGGCGGTGGACCCGGTGGGGTTATTGGGAAAACACAGATAAATCAGGTCCACTTTTTCCCGGGGCAGCGCCGGAAGAAAATGATTTTCTTTGAGGCAGTCCATATAGACGATCCCGCCATAACGGCCATCCTCAAACCCGCCGGTACGGCCGGCCATGACATTAGTATCCAGATACACCGGATACACCGGATCAGGAATGGCCACCTTAATGTCGGGCGCAAACAATTCCTGGAAATTTCCCGTATCACATTTGGCCCCGTCACTGACAAAAATTTCATCCGGAGAAATATCTGCCCCCTGGGCATGGTAATCGTTTTCTGCTATTTTTTCCCTTAAAAACAGATATCCCTGCTCCGGGCCATAGCCCCTGAAGGAGGCATCCTTGGCCATCTCGTCCACACCCCGGTGAAATCCTTCAATGACGGCAGGCACCAGGGCCTTGACCACATCACCGATCCCCAGCCGGATAATATGGGCTTCCGGATTTTTGGCCTGGTATTCATTCACCCTTTTGGCAATATCTGAAAACAGATAGGATGCCTTGAGTTTACTGTAATTCTCATTTGCTCTGATCATAAAACGTCCTTTCTAACCCTTTATCAATAGTCAATCCCATGTATAAATTATCAAAAATGGTGTGTCGGTTTCAGCCGCCTGTTTTTTCCAAGGCCCGGGTAAGGGCCTTAAACTCTTCCACGGAAAGGGTTTCCGCCCGTCTTTGGGCGTCTATGCCGGCCGAGGCCAGTGCCTCAAGAACGAACTGCTTTTCATATCCCGGCTCGCCGCCGATCATGGAATTTTTTAAGGATTTTCTTCTTTTTGAAAATGCAACCTTGATGACATCAAATAATAAGCGTTCCTGATGCGCATCAAACTCCTCCGGCGGAATAAATCTGAATTGCAGAATGGTTGAATTCACCTCGGGGCTGGGGAAAAAGGAGGAGGGACCGATCTCGGCCACAAAGCTGATCTTTGCTGCATACTGGCTCACGGCAGACAACCGTGAATAATCCCTCCCCCCGGGAGGGGACAGAATTCTTGTGGCCAATTCCTTTTGAAACATCAAAAATGCCTTTTCGATATACTTTCTTTCTTCCACCAGTTTAAACAGGATCTGAGACGAAATATTATAGGGAAGATTTCCGATGATCACAAGTTTTTTATCCCGGGCCATCTCTGATAAAGGCACTTTCAAAATATCCTGATGGATAATATCGATATTGTCTAATCCTTCATCATTGATGATCTGTCTTAAAATCGGAATCAGGCGGCCATCCTTTTCAACGGCGGTGACATGACAGGCTTTTTTTGCAAGGGGCAGGGTCAGGGCGCCGAGTCCGGGACCGATTTCCAGGACTCGGGTATCCGCTGATACCCCGGTTTTCTCGACAATCATCCGGGCCGTATTCGGATCTGAGAGAAAATTCTGGCCAAGTTCTTTTCCTGCATATAAGCCTGCCTGTTTCAACAACTGCCCGGGATGTGTCATGAGGTTTTCCTTAAAAATTACATACAAATTACTACTTGACTTTCTTTGTCTCCCTAAGTAGTTATTATACTATATACTTCAAGCAATTAACAGGTTCAACCTTCTTAAAAAAATCTGGGCTGTTTTTAAGTTCTCTAATATCCGGATGAAAACGGATGTCAACCATTGTATGCGGCGTTAAAGGGTTTGACCTGATTCAATATATACACATAAACCTTTTCAAAAAGGAGACGGATCATGGTAGAAAAACCGGAACAAGGAACCAATTGGGAAAGCTTTATCAAGATGCTGTTGAGCAGACTGGATATTCCCACCAAGGAAGATATTGCCTTTTTAAATACCAGGCTGGACCGCCTTGAACAGTTGTTTTACGAGAGAAAACCAGAAAAAAGTCCTTCGCCAAAACCTGTCCAGGGCCGAAAAAATGCTTCTTCCATTGTTCTTGAAATGATTGACAATCATCCCAAGGGTGCTGATTTTAAAAAAATTCAAGCGGCCACAGGGTTTAATGAAAAAAAACTCAGAAACATTATTTTCAGGCTGTATAAATTAAAACGGATCAAACGGATCAAACGAGGCAGCTATCAAAAAGCATAAAGGAAAACAACATACATGAAAAGCAATCGATTCCACAAAGGCATGAACATCTGCGGATATAAGGTCGAGGCCGTCACTTCACTCGAAAACATGGATGCGGTCATGATTCAGCTTGAACACATGAAGACAAAGGCAAAGCATATTCATATCTCAACACAGGACAAGGAAAATACCTTTGGCGTTATTTTCAGAACCGTTCCAACGGATTCATCCGGTGTGGCCCATATCCTGGAGCATACGGTTTTATGCGGATCAAAACATTTCAATGTCCGGGACCCGTTCTTTTCCATGATCAAAAGAAGCCTGTCCACCTTCATGAATGCCTTTACGGCTTCCGACTGGACCATGTATCCCTTTTCCACCCAGAATAAAAAAGATTATTTCAACCTGATGAATGTCTATCTTGATGCTGCTTTCTTCCCAAAAATAGATGAATTAAGCTTTAAACAGGAAGGTCACCGCCTGGACCTCCTTGAAACCAACGATAAAAAAATCGAACTCGAATATAAAGGCGTTGTCTATAATGAAATGAAGGGCGCCATGAGTTCTCCATCCCAGGTCCTGGGCAGATCCCTGCTGTCGGCCCTGTATCCCGATACCACCTATCGGAACAATTCCGGCGGAGAGCCCTCGGAAATACCCGGATTGAAATATCAGGACCTGAAAAATTTCCATGCAACCTATTACCACCCTTCCAATTCCCATTTCTATACCTATGGAAACCTGCCCCTGGAAGAAACCCTGGCCTTTATCTGTGAGAAAGTCCTGGATGAATTTGATGCCATCCGGGTGGATTCACAGGTCCCGGCCCAGCCCCGGTGGGATTCTCCGCGGAAAAGGACCCAGGCCTATGCCTATGCGGACCCGGAAGACATCTCCAAAAAATACCAGGCCTGTGTGGCCTGGCTGACCTGTGATGTAAAAGATTCTTTTGAAGTCCTGGTCCTGACCGTCCTGGAGCAGATTCTGCTGGGGAATTCCTCATCTCCCTTGAGAAAGGCCCTCATCGATTCCTCATTGGGGTCTGCCCTGTCCGATTCATCGGGCTTTGATGCCGAGAACCGGGATACCATGTTTACCTGCGGCCTGAAAGACGTCACCCAAGATTCCGTTAAAAAAGTGGAAAAGATCATTTTTTCCACCCTTAAAAACCTGGCTGATAAGGGAATTGATCCCACCATGATTGATTCGGCCATTCACCAGATTGAATTTTACAGAAAAGAAATCACCAATACCCCGTACCCCTTTGGCATCAAATTGCTTCTGGATATTGCCGGAACCCTTATCCATGAAGGGGACCCTGTCTCCTGCATCAATATTGACAAGGATCTGAACACCCTCAAGGAAAACCTGCAAAAGGGCGGTTTTCTGGAAGCCAAATTAAGACAGTATTTTCTTTTGAATCCCCACAGGGTGCTTTTTACCCTTAAGCCCGATGCGGCCCTGGAAGAAAGAACCCTGAAAAAAACAAAAAAAGAACTGAAAGCCCTTTTAAAGAAAATGACGCCCACGGATCTTGAAAAGATCCGCGAAGATGCAAAAACGCTTGAGGCCCTCCAGGAAAAAGACGAGGACGTATCGGTTCTGCCCACCCTTGAACTGGCCGATGTTCCCCATGAGATAGAAATCATCCGGCCCGATGCCATAGAAGCGGTTGATTTTTCCACTGCCTATGACAAAGCCACCTCAGGCATCCTTTATTTTACCTGCCCGGTGGGGGCAGGGCGGATCTCCACCAATCTTTACGCCCTTGTCCCGTTTTTCTGCAGGGCCTTTACCAACGCGGGTACTAAAACAACGGCCTATGACAAAATGGCGGAACTCATGGACCTTTACACCGGAGGGATATCCATCATCCCCTATTCAGGCTCCTATTTTTCCAAGGAGGCTGAATCCCATTCCTTTCTTGCCCTCCAGGGAAAGGCCCTGGACCGGAATGTGGATCGAATGTTTGATCTCATCCGGGAATTTCTGGAATCCTACAGGTTTCACGATATGGAAAGGCTGAAAAACCTGCTTTTGCAATATCAGGCCGGCATGGAGGCCTCCATTGTGTCTTCAGGCCACCGCTATGCCATTTCCCTTGCGTCCAGACATCTTTCCAAAGCCTCCTATATCAATGAACTCTGGCATGGGATTCTCCAGTACCAGTTCATCCGTGAAATAACAGACCAGTTGGCCGCAAACAGGGATAAAACCCTTGGGGACCTTTCGGAAAAACTCGCCCGGATTGCCCGGTCCATATTGAAAAAAGGAAATCTGAAACCGGCCCTCATCGGCGGCAAAGAGGCCATCGTCAGATCGGAAAAACAGATCCTGTCCATCCATGAAGCACTTTCCAATGATACGGAATCCTCCTTTTTTACCCCGGCCATGGGTTATGATGAAACCGTACCCTTTGACGGCTGGTATACCAATACCTCGGTATCCTTTGTGGGCCAGTCCTTTAAAACGGTTCAAATCAACCATGAGGATTCTCCCGGACTTGCCGTCATCGCTAAAATTTTAAGATCCCTCTATCTTCACCGGGAAATCCGGGAAAAGGGAGGGGCCTACGGCGGATTTGCCGTTTACAACACCGAAGAAGGCCTTTTTTCATTCGGCTCCTACCGGGACCCCCATATTCAAAGAACCCTGGACGTCTATAAGCGGGCCTGTGATTTTATCATAAGCGGGGATTATTCCGGGACCGATGTGAAAGAAGCCATCTTACAGGTCTGTTCGGAAATCGACAAACCTGAAACACCCGGTCCGGCAGCCATGAAAGCCTTTTACAGGGATATCACAAAACTGGATGACACCATCCGCAGAAAATTCAAGGATGCTTTGCTGCAACTGAATAAAAAAAGAATAAAGAATATCGCCGAAACCTATTTTTCCTGTGATGACAGCCTGAAGGGAACGGCCGTCATCTCCAGCAGGACCAACCTGGAACAGGCCAATACCGGGCTTTCGGGAAAGCCCTTGGCCCTGTTTAAGATTTAAACAGGCGGGCCAGCTTTTGTTGTGCATCCGGACCGATCTCACCTCTTTTTTCGGCAAGATCAAGGGTGTACCGTCCCAGGAGCCGGTAAAGATCGGAGAATTGAGGCAGTTTTTGATCAATATCGGACAGGTGCCGTGACACGATTTCATCGTCCCCCCGGGCCACAGGACCCGTAAGCGCATTGATGCATCCTCTTTGCTTGATATTGTTCAAGGTCCCCTTGATAAGGGGTTCCAGAACTTCATAGGCATTTTCCTCGGATAAATTTGCCTGTTTCAGCAATTCCAGAGCAAAATGCTCCAGGGTCACCAGATAATTGGATGCCACAACGGCCGAGGCATGGTATACGGTCTTGGCATGGGTGGGAATGGTAAAGGAATTGGCCTTTAAGGCATTGACGATTTCCTTTCCCAGGGCCACGGCCCTTTCATCCCCCTCAATGGACATATTGATGCCCTTAAAGGGAGATTTCATCCCATCTTCATAGGGCGCAAAGGCCTGAAGGGGATGGATGGAGCCTGTTCCGGCCCCCAGCTTTCCGGCTGACCTGAGGATGCTCGACGACAGGGCCCCGGAAAGATGATAGACAACGGTATCACGGGTAAATCCACCTTCCAGGGCGATTTGCTCACACACGGGTTCAATCAGGGTGTCCGGCGTGGTAATAAACACAAGGGGTGAGGTCTTGGCCGCATCGGTCGGGTTTTCATATCCTTTTCCCTTTCCGGCGAAGCCGATGGCCCGCTCAACGGATTCCGAACTCCTGCTGGAAAAGGCCCTGGGGATAAATCCCTGCTTTGACAAAAAAACCGCAAGGGATATCCCCAGCCTGCCGCAACCGATAACACAGAATTCCATATTTTTTTTATTTGTATTCATAGTCTTTTGAAGGAAATTCCCCGGCCTTTACTTCATTGATATATTGTTCTATCCCTCTTTTTGCCGCGCCTGCAAGATCTGCATATTTTTTGACGAATTTGGGCAGAAACCGGTCATTGATCCCGATCATATCATGGAGCACCAGGATCTGGCCGTCGCATTCAACGCCTGCGCCGATGCCGATGGTGGGGATGTGAAGGCTCTGGGTGATCTTTGCGGAAATAGCCGATGGAATCCCTTCCAGGACAACGGAAAAGGCTCCAGCTTCTTCAACATCTTTTGCATCTTTTAAAAGCCTTTCCTCGTCTCTCTGGACCTTGAATCCCCCCATCTGGTGGACGGACTGGGGAGTCAGGCCGATATGGGCCTGGACCGGAATGCCCACCCGGGACAGCGCATGGATGACCGGGCAGACCCCTGCCCCGCCTTCCAGTTTAACGGCGGCGGCTCCGGCTTCCTTTAAAAACCGGCCGGCGTTGTCAATGGCTTTATCCAGGGAGCCCTGGTAGGACATGAAGGGCATATCGCCGATGACCATGGAAAAACTGCATGCCCTGGATACCATGGACGTATGGTATATGGCCTCATCCATGGTGACCGGAAGGGTATTGTCTTTTCCCTGGACCACCATGCCCAGGGAATCTCCCACCAGGATAATCTCAATGCCGGCCTGATCCAGCATCCGTGCAAAGGGAAAATCATAGGCCGTCAGGGCGGTTATCCTTTTTTTCTCCGCTTTCATTTTCATCAGTGTTGATGTGGTTACTCTTGGCTGCATGTTGCCTCCTGAAAAAGTATTGGTTTATGTTTATCCCTGCAAAATCATCACACCCGGCCATGGTATAGTAAAATAAAAATTCAGAGGTTACAAGGCCCCTTATTCATGGCCTTTCTTCCACTCATAATACCGGACCATCCCCCATAGGGCCTTTACCGCCCTTTCCGGGGACGGGAAAAAAACGCTTCTATAGTCATATCCCTCGCACGGGTAAAGGGTTCTGCTGATTTCATCGGTCAAAAGGCTGACGCCCAGGACCGGCTTTTCATATTTTTTCGTTAACTGGACCACATACCGGGCGTAATCGTCTTCAAACTGAAGGACGGCTGCCTTGAAAAGCTCTGCCTCAGCCCTGCTAATGCCCGGATCGGTTTTTAATACCGATTCAATCATATTGTTCACCAGAACCCGTTTGCCGTGAATCCCCAGATGAATGACAGCGTCACAGCCATCCCATTTCAGCAGCTCTTCCAGGCAGGTTTTGGGGATGGCCGGGTCCCCTTCCCCCACAATATCCACGGGGTTGCCGTGGCTCCAGAAGGGCGGAAGGATCTTATTCAACCGGCCGATGATCTCCTGGGGCAATTCAGGGACATCCAGGCCGTTTTCCGCACAAAGATCCGTGGTGATGACTCCCCAGCCGCCCCCCAGGGTCATGATGGCGACCCGGTTTCCCTTGGGCAGGGGCAAGGATGAAAATACGGCCGAAAGATCCAGAAGTTCCATGGGTTGGTTGACCTGGATGATGCCGGCCTGCCGGCAGGCCGCGTCAAACACCCTTGAATTCGAGGCCATGGCACCGGTATGGCTGGAAGCCGCCTTTCCCCCTTTTTGGGTTCGGCCGCCCTTCAGGACAACGATGGGTTTTTTCCGGGAAACCCGCTTTGCACTTTTGAAAAACCGGGACCCGTTCTTGACGCTCTCAAGATACAGAACCACGGTACCGGTCAGCTCATCGACCTCAAAGGCCTCCATATAGTCTTCAATGGTGACCATGGCTTCGTTTCCCGAGCCAGAAAAGGCCCGGATGCCGATATCCTGCTGTTCGGCAAAGGCCAGGAGCTGGGTTCCCATATTCCCGGACTGGCATACCAGGGTGGTGGAACCGGGTTTAGGATAGGCATGGGCCGCGCAGCAATAAAAATCAATGTGAGGATTGCAGATGCCCATGGTATTGGGGCCAAGAATCAGTATCCCGGCATCCATCGCCGCTGCCGTAAGTCTTTTTTCCAAATCAGCGCCAGCCTCCCCCACCTCCTTGAACCCGGAGGTGATCAAAAGCATGCCTTTGACGTTCTTATTTTGCAGATCCGGCAGAAGACGGATCACATGTTCCGCAGGAATGGTGACAACGGCAAGGTCCACTGAATCTTCTATCTCATTGACGGAGGTGTACACATGACGGCCGGCAATGGTTCCGCCCTTGGGATTGACCAGATACACCTTTCCCGGATAATTTCTGGACAGGGTATTGGTCAAAAGCATATGCCCCCATTTCCCGGGTGTGGCAGAGGCTCCGATAAAGGCCACAGACTTTGGATAATAGCAGGCACCCAAGACGGACAAATCAATGTCCTTTGTCTTTTTCTCCTCCTTTTGAAGTTTTTCAAGGACGATGAGCCCGTCCACTGCCACAGGGGACCCATCGGACCGGATGATGAGCGGATTGATATCCACTTCCCGGATGTCCGGATGGGCCAGGGCCAGATCAGACAACCCCCTGAGAATGGTTTTAAGGGCCGCTTTATCAGCCGGTTTTTCACCCCGGAATCCGGCCAGGAGGGTTTTTGAGGACAATTGATCAAACATGTCTTCCATGTCTGCATCCTCCAGGGGTGCAATTTTCAGGACACTATCCTTTAGGGCCTCAGTCAGGATGCCGCCCAGCCCGAACAGGATCACGGGACCGAACTGGGGGTCCCTGAACATGCCGGCCACGAATTCTCTTTTTCCCTGAACCACCGGCTGGATAAGAAAGGCCTCAAGGGCCCCCCCGGCCGATGCCTGCATCTCCTTCACAGCCCTCCGGACCTCATCCGGGGTGTTCAATCCGACCCGGACAAGGCCCTTTTCCGTTTTGTGCAGAATGGTATTGCCGATGCCTTTCAGCACCACCGGAAATCCCGTTGTCCGACAGGACGCCAATACGCCTTCTTCCGTCGTTTCCCGTTTTTCATCCACCACCGGGATATTGAATCCTCTGAATACGGCTTTGGCCCGATCTTCGGCCAACGATTTTGAAGAAGCGGATAAGCCTTCTTCAATCCATTTTTCAATATCAATTCTGTCCATTTATCGTTTTGCTCCGTTAAATACAATATTTGCAATTCCTGTTGAAACCCCATCAATATCCAGCGGTCGGCCGAAAATGATCTCCCCGAGACAGGCATGCTCAATGGCTCCCAGTATGACTTTACGCAATATATGGGGATCTGTTTCCGGTTTCAGCTCCCCTGTCTCTATGCCTTTTTCAATGATGTCCAGAATGGTCCGGGCATATTCCCGAACCATTTCATAGGCACCGGACTCAAAAAAATCCAGGGAGTTTCGAACCTCCAGCAACAGGATCTTTGAAAAAATCCGGTTGGCGGCATAACTTTCAAGACTTGAAAAGATAATCACCTTAAGCTTTTCAACACAGGTCTTTTCATTGGCAATCCGGTTTTCGATATGGGTCTGGAATTCAAAAAAATGGTCGTTCAATACCTGGTACAACAGATCTTTTTTATCTTTAAAATATTTGTAAATCAGCCCCTCGGTCACCTGGGCGGTCCTGGCAATCTCGGCCGTTGTAATGGAATGGAAATCCTTCTCCGCCATGAGAAGAGAAAAGGCTTTCATGATTTTGATTCTACCCGGAGGATTGGTTTTTCCTTTATGCTTCATAACTCCACATACTCATGGTCATTATCTTACCCGGACAAAACCGGATGCGAATAAGGTAAGTAATACTTACTCACAATCCTGCCTGCTTGTCAAGGGAGATAAAAAGAAAATAATTGAATTGCAAACCGGATAGTATCATATTTTCACCCGGTTCACAGGCGAGTCTTCTATTGGATCCGGTTTAATCATTGACACTGCCTGACAAAGCCCTTTATACTGAACGGACAATTAAAACAGAACCTGTTTCAGGAAATAAGATGGATAAAAATCCGCCCCCCTTGCGACAAGCCGCCACAGTCATCCTTGTGAGAGAAAAAAGCTCTGCCTTTGAAATATATCTTTTAAAAAGAAGCAATACCTCCGGCTTCATGGACGGGCTTTATGTTTTTCCGGGCGGGGTGGTGGACCCGGAAGACAAGGGCCTTGAATCCTGGGCGCCTTATGTGGATCTACATCCGGATGAAATTATGCAACGCCTGGGCGGGGCTGCCCTGTCCCTTGAAGAGATTCTTTCCTTCAGCATTGCCGCCATCCGGGAAACCCTTGAAGAAGCAGGGGTGTTGATTGCCTTGACCAAAGATAAAACAAAAGAGGCTCTGGACCATATATGCGCCTTCCGGTTGACGACGGACCTTCCGAAATCCTGGTTCAGGACCAGGATCATGGCTGAGAACTGGACCTTATCGCTCTCAAGCCTTGGAAGATGGTCCCACTGGATTACACCGGTCCTCATGAAAAAGCGCTTTGACACAAGATTCTTTATGGTCTTTATGCCCCAGGGCCAGACCTGTATCCCCGATGATACGGAAACCCAGCACGGCGTTTGGCTGACGCCCCAAAGGGCCCTTGAACTGAACCTGGAACTCAAAATTCCCCTGAGTCCGCCAACGGTTGTCACCCTGACGGAGCTTTCAACATACAAAACCCTGGATGACCTTGGGCAGGCCCTCAAAACCAGGACCTGGGGTGATGCCATTGCACCGCGCCTGGTTCCGTCCCCCAACGGCCCTGTTATCCTGGAGCCCTGGGATCCGTTGTGGGCTCTGGACTCCGGAATCGATACATCAACATTTTCTGAAAAAATACTGGCGCCGGGCGCCGGGTTTTCAAGGATCTGGTGTGATACCGGCGTCTGGAAACCCGTAGGCCTCTAAACGCCGGACAGCCTTAACAATGGATCGGATCAAACCGCTTTTTAAGGATTACCAGGCCCTGGTCAAACGGGTGGATGTCCATATCGCCGGCATCCAAAAAATCTTTCCGGACAGAATTGCCTGCAAAAAAGGCTGTGACAGGTGTTGCAGATCTCTGACCCTCTTGCCGGTTGAGGCCTTTTCATTATCCTATGCCCATGGCCGTCTGCCTGAAGACATAAAGGCTAAAATAGGGCTAAACCTGGAAAAGGCCGGATGCCCGCTTCTGATTGACAGAGAATGTGTCCTCTATCCCTTTCGCCCCATCATCTGCCGGACCCACGGCTATCCCATTTATATGGAAAAAAGAGGCCGGAGACTCATAGATTTCTGCCCTGATAATTTTAAAGATGTCGCCTCTTTCCCTAAAGAGACCTTGCTCCATCTCGACCAGCTCAACACCCTGCTGACCGCCATAAACCGGCAGTTCATCGGAGCCATTGAGACAGATCCGCCTCTTTTGGACAGGATTCCGATTTCAGAGGCGATTTTTATACTCAGCCATTGAATCCTTATTCTTCGATATGGATCATCTTGAGTTTCCGCCATAGGGCAGCACGGCTGATGCCCAGAATTTCAGCGGCTTTTGACCGGTTACCCCGGGTTATTTCAATGGCTTTTACAATATGGTCCTTTTCCAATTCAGCCAGGGACTTAAACGGTTGCGAGGCCAAAGACAGGGGAGCCGGTGTGGTTTTTCTTAACCGGTCAGGCAGATGCATCAGCTCAATCGTTGTCGTATCCGCCAATATCACCGCTCTTTCGATAAGGTGCCGGAGTTCCCGGACATTGCCGGGAAAAGAATAGTCCATGAAAACGGAAAACACCTCATCTGAAATGGATTCAATGCGTTTTTCAAATTCTTTATTCAATTGGGCCAAAAAAAAGCTGCATAGGGGAGAAATATCATCCCGGCGTTCCCGAAGCGGCGGAACGGACATGGGTATGGCATTAAGACGCTGATACAGGTCCTTGTTAAATTTTTTATCTTCCACTCGTTTCTTGAGGTCCTGATGGGTGGCGACAATAAACCGGATGTCCATTTCCCCAGAATCCGGAAGCCGATTGGAACCGGTTTTGTCCATCAATGCCATCATATCGCGTTGTGTTTCCCCGGGCATGGTTTCGAAATGATCCAGAAAAATCGTTCCCGTAAACCGGATATCCCTTGATCCCTGATCCTTTGAACCGGTATAGCCACCCGCTTCCTCAAGGGACCCCAAGAGTTCTGCAAAATTAAAATCATTGCTGAAACACCCGCAGTTGAATGCCAGGAACCTCTGTTCCCGGCGATGGCTCAATTTATGGACGGTCCTTGCAGCCAGTTCTTTTCCCGTTCCTTCTTCCCCCTGGACCATAATGGTGCAGTCCAGTCCGGCCAAGCGTTCAATGTCTTTACGTAGCCGCTGCATCCCAGGGGTTTCCCCGATCATCCGGGGCAAATCACCCAAGCGCCGGCCGGGGGACTCCACCATCCCCCTCGAAATCTGCCGGTCCATGTCCTGGGCGCTCATCCTCCGGATCAGATCCCAGAGTTCCCCCATGGAATCCTTTTCAAAATAATCCGACCCCAGGCTCTTGGTTTTCTGCCGGGTTTTCTCGCTTCCATACCCCGTCAGAAGAACTGTCTTCATATCCGGAGCCATCTGCTTGAGCCTTGTGATGGTGGCCAAACCATCCATATCCGGCATTTTCAAGTCCACAATGGCCAGATCAATCTTTGTTTTTGAAGCAAGGTCTATGGCCTTTGTACCGGAAGCTGCCTTTATGGCTTCAAAGCCCAGCAGGGTAAGCCGCTGGGCCATTGAATCCAACAACCGTTCTTCGTCATCGACCAGCAGAATTTTTTTAATCCGGTTAATCATTTATCCTTTTTTAGAGGGTCTTCTATTTTAATGGCATCTTCCTGATCCCCGTCTTCCGCCATTCCGGCCGCGGCCATGGAGGTTTCAAGACTTTTCAGAATCTTTCTGAAGAATCCCCAGAAACTGCCCATGTCTTCCTTTTCAAAATAGGCGGAATTCAGGGCTTCCGTCGCTTCCTTAAGTTTCTCATCTCCATGGCCGGTCAATAGCATGGTCTTTATGGAAGGATCAATCTTTTTTAACTGGGTAATGACTTCCAGGCCGTCCATATCCGGCATCCGCTGGTCCACAATGGCCAACTGAACCCTTGTGCTTTTCATGATTTCAAGGGCTTGTTTCCCGTTCAGGGCCGTCAGGGGATCATGGCCTTTGAGCTTAATTCTGTCGGACAGGGTTCTGAGGAATTTGGGGTTGTCATCCACCAGAAGAATATTAATATTTCCCAAAGACAGGTTGGCCAGAAAATCCCAGAACCCGGAAATGTTTTCCTTATCAAAATATGAGGAATTCAAGGCTTCCGTCGCTTCCTTAAGCTTCTCGTCTCCATGGCCGGTCAAGAGAAGGGTTTTCATATCAGGAGAGATGGCCTTAAGCCGGGTGATCACCACCAGCCCTTCCATGCCCGGCATCTGCTGATCGACCACGGCAATATGCACCGTTTGTTTGGAAGCGATCTCCAGGGCCTGCTCACCATTGGTTGCGGTCAACACCGTATAATCTCTCATCCTGGCGCGTTCCGCCATGGAATTCAGAAATTTTTCATTGTCATCTACCAGCAATAGCGTTAATTTATCTTTTTTCATAATTCACCTTTCAAATTTCCCTATCGTAGGGTGGTCTAAATATTGCCAAAAATGCCAATGATTGCTAATGACCTCCGCTTCCAAACAATCCGGAAGCGGCAAGAGATAAAACCACGATTTCCAGGACGGCAATCCCGGTATAAAGCCAGTCTTTTTTTGCAAGATACCCTTTTACCAGCACCAGATAACAGATGATGGTCATCACGGCCAGCAATACAAACCCGATATAATTTAAAAAATCACCTTTATTCAGAAAATATACCCATCCCCATCCATGGGGGGAATGGGTAAGTTCCAGATATTCCTTGACCCCCTTACCCCACAGTGTTGTAATCGTGTGCAGATCCACGTAGGGGGGCATGATGTTTGAAAGATAAAGAAAATAAGTGATACCCATGATGGCGATACTGGACCATACACCCACCACCAGAATATTTGCGTAAATGATCTGTTCCTTTGAGGCTCTTCGAGCCAATTTTTCCCGCTCGTCCATAGTCTTATTTTACTCCTCTGTAGTTAACCTGTAAATTCATGTTTGGATTATCCTAACAATCCGAGTCCAAGGCCTTTGTCCAAAGCCTTTAATCCTGAAAAAAGCAACATCAGGATAACCAGATAACGAATCATTTTGGGTTTGGCAACGGCCAGAAGTTTTACCCCCAGCAATGAGCCGAGCATCAGGCCGACAATGGACGGGATACCGATGAGGGGAATGACGCAGCCCTGGTTCATATAAATCCAGGCCGCCGATGTATCGGTAATGGAAAGCAGAAATTTACTGGTGGCCACCGAAACTTTCAGGGGGACGCCCATCATGAGATTCAAAACCGGAACATTGGCCCAGCCAGCCCCCAGTCCGAACATGCCTGCCAAAAGCCCGATAAGGATGAACATGAACAGTCCTAGAAGCGTCCTGTGGGTTTTCCATTCAACGCTTTCCCTTGCCCCTTCATCCCAGTAAAGCCCGTTTAAGCCAAGGGCCATGCCGATGGCATCCTGCTTTGTCACAACGGGCTTTTCGGAATTTTTGGAAAAAATCAAGAGGGCGGCAATACCCACAATGGTTGCCCCCAGGCAGGCCTGGATAATATTGGGATCCAAGGCGGACAACCGCAACCCGATGACGGCCCCCACAACGGAAAAAGCCGAGGCAATCAATGCAACGGGCAGGGCCAGCCGAAGATTGGCCAGGTTCCGGCGCAGCAGGCCCGGACCCGCAGCCAAAGCACCGGCAAGGGCCACCATCAGGCCGACGCCCCTGACAAAATCAATATGAAACGGGAAAAAACCGCTGACCAGCGGCACATACAGTACGGCTCCCCCCACACCGGCCATGACGGCCAATACACCGAGAACAAAACAAAATACAAATAAAATTGAGGGCCAGAACCACCAGGGTTTATCCCCGCCGCCCGTTGCGGCCTGATCTGCGGCAAATGCGCCCAACGGACTAGTCAGCACAAGAACCATGGATGAGAAAATCAACCGGTTCATGGTATTAAAAAATTTGTTTAACATTTAATCGATCTCCTAAAATAATTGTTTACAAATGAAACCGAACTCGTTATATGTGGTCTATAAAGTATTTTTTTTAAACAGTCAATTAAAAAGATTTCATCATGCAACATACCGACATCCTCATTATCGACGACGAAATAAAATTTGCAGACATGCTGGCAAAACGGATTGAGCTGCGAGGCCGCAGCAACGCGGTGTGTTATGACGGAAGGTCGGCCCTTGAATGGGTCAAAACCCATGCCCATGGAATTACCCTGATTCTGCTTGACCTTCGGTTGCCAGACCTGTACGGTACAGAGGTCCTGGTCGGTATAAAAGAGATCAACCCGGCCATTCCGGTGATTATCCTGACCGGTCATGGAACCGAAAAAGACCGGCTGGAATGCGAAAGACTGGGGGCGTATCAATTCATCCACAAACCGCCCAAGATAGATGAACTGATGCGCATTTTCGAACATATCAGGGAGAAATCCGAATGCTGAAAATTTTTCAGGATTTTTTGAAACGTCTGTGGCCCGAATTTTATCGGCACCGGACAAATGTTCACCTGACCTCCTTTTATACTTTCACAAATTACCGGTATCTCTGGTTCATCAGCATTTCCGTCCTGGCCGCGACGGCCCTTGCCCCGATCTGCATTGCAACCCTCATCTATTATCAATTGATAGAAACATCCGTGGATTCCGACTTGAACCACCGAACCAAACAATTGACCGTCGCTGCAAGAAGCGCTGTGACCTTTTTCATGGAGGAGCGTCTGAATGCATTGACGTTTACCGTCAATGAAAATGGATATGAACAACTCACAAGCAATACCCGGCTGGCGGAAATCTTAAAAAACCTGAAACTCGGATTCGGAGGGGTAACCGATCTCAGCGTGCTGGATGCGGATGGAAACCAGGTGGCCTATGCCGGGCCTTTTAACCTTGAAGGAAAAAATTATAAGAATCAATCCTGGTTTGAACAAAGCCTTAAACAAACAAATTATATCAGCGAGGTATTTACCGGATACCGGGACGTTCCCCATATCATCATTACCGTCCGGTCCGCCAAACCCGACGGCAGTTCTTTTATTTTAAGAGCCACCCTGGACACGGAGCGCCTGATGCAAACCCTGTCATCCTATAAAACCGGGGATTATGCTGATATTTTTCTCGTCAATCATGAGGGTACGCTGCAAACCCCATCCATTCATTATGGCAGCATTTTTACCCCGACAAATCTGATTTTCCCTGCCGGGTCCGACGAATCAGAAGTCATGGAAATTATTCTGGACGGCAAATCCATTATCTCAGGACATTCATCCATATCCAGAGATCTGACGTCCACACCGTTTACCCTTATGGTCTTAAAAGAAAAAGCCGGAATGATGAAATTCTGGCAGGATATGAGCTTTAAATTTAACTGGATCATGGGCGCCAGTGTCATCGTGATTCTCATTGTGATTACCTTTGCATCGACCTTTATGGTGAATAAACTTTACCGTGCCGACAAGGCAAAGGCTGAAACCATGATGCAGATGGAGCAAAGCCAGCAACTGGCCTCCATTGGCCAACTGGCCGCTGGTGTTGCCCATGAGATCAATAACCCCCTTGCCGTCATCAACCAGACGGCCGGTTATATGAAAGATCTGTTCAGCTTCAAGGACCAGGCACGGAACGATGATGAGATCGTAGAATATATTGATTCCATCCTTGATGCCGTGGACCGTTGCGGGACCATCACCCGCCAGCTTCTGGGCTTCGTGAGACAGTTTGATGTAAAAATTAAAAAAGTCAATCTACAGAAACTGATATCCCAGGTTTTGAGTTTTCATAAAAAAGAAGCGGAATACAGGAGAATCCATGTAACCGTATCCATCCCCGAGTCATTTCCGGAATTGGAAACCGACAGCAGTAAATTTCAGCAGGTTCTTGTCAACCTTATCAATAATGCCTTCCAGGCCGTTGAAGAAGGAAACTGCCTGGATATCATGGCCAGCCAATTGAGCCCCGACACCATTGAGCTTGTCATTCATGATACGGGTTGCGGTATTCCTGAAGAAAATCTGAAAAAAATCCATGAGCCCTTTTTCAGCACCAAAAAGAATGGCTCCGGAACAGGATTGGGGCTTTCCATAACCTATGGCCTTGTCAAAAAACTGGGGGGCCGGATATCGGTTCAAAGCACGGAAGGGGTAGGAACTTCATTTACGATTCATCTGCCCGTAAAAATAAACGAAGGAAGGAAAGCATGAAAATTCTCCTTGTGGATGATGAGCAAAAATTTGTTAATATGCTGGCCAAACGGCTGGCATTAAGGGGGATAGAGGCTGATGTGGCCTACACCGGAGAAGAGGCCCTTAAAAAAGCCGAGAGTGCAGTCTATGACGTGGCGGTCCTTGATATTAAAATGCCCGGCATCAGCGGAACCCAACTGAAAAGAAAATTGTTCACCCTGCATCCAAGCTTGAATTTTATTTTTGTAACCGGCCACGGGGCTGTTGAAAAGTCAGAAGCGGATGGCTCTGAAAAAGACATTTATCTTTCAAAACCTCTGGATATCGATTTTCTGATTGAAACCGTCCAGGAGCTGACCCAGACCCGATAATTTTTACCTGGTGGATTAATTTAAAACCCAATGGGAGGCCCTAATGAATGATGCGCTCAACAATATGAATATTGAAAGCCTTAAATTTTTTGGAAAAGTCAATGCCAGCATTTCCCACGAATTAAAGAATATCCTGGCCATTATCTCGGAAACCGCCGGTTTTTTAAATGATTTGACAGAACTGGCCAAGCAGGGAAAAGAGCTTAAACTGTCATTGCTTGAAAATTGCAGCAACAGCATTGCAGAAGAGATTCAGCGTGGATTTACGACCATCAAGCAAATGAACCGGTTCTCTCACAGCGTAGATGCGCCGGTGATGGATGTTGATCTTTTGGACATCCTGGATTTGATGATCGGCTTAACCGGGTTTTTAAGCTTTGCCGGCAAGGTCCGGATTGAAGACAAGGATCAAAAATTGGAAACCATAACAACCTGCCCGTTTCTTCTTCAGAATCTCATATACCGGATCCTGTGTTTTGCCTACGAATGTGCTGGCCCGGAAGGTGAGATACGCCTTCGTCTTTCCCCGGAGAAGGGCAAGGGAATCCTTCTTACGGTTTTAAATTCCGCTCAAATGCCGGTTGAAAAATTTCCTGATGAGAAAATAAAACAAACAGCGGAACTGCTGGGAGTGGAATTCAAAAAAAACGATTCTTTTTATGAACTTAATCTGCTCATCCCTTATGTTTGTGATAAAATAAAAGAACTGGAAAAAAACCAATAAATTTTAATCTCCATGTGGAAAAGAATACAAATATAAATAATGGTAATACAGGAGGACATCATGGAAAAAATGGAAAAAATCCATCTGCTGATGGTGGATGATGAAGTAAAATTTTTGGAGACCATCACTGAACGGCTGAAATTAAAATTCTTTGACATCACCTCGGCAACAAATGGAAAAGAAGCCATTGAGGCGGCGGAAAAAGGACGGTTTGATGTTGCCGTCATCGATCTGCAAATGCCAGGCATTGACGGTGTCCAAGTTCTTGAAATACTGAAAAAGAACCACAAATACCTGGAGGTTCTGATTCTCTCCGGTCATGCCACCATTGAAACCGCAGTCACCTGCACAAAGCTGGGCGCCTTTAAGGTTCTTGAAAAACCCTGCGATTTTGACAAATTGGTTGAAGCCATTAAAGAAGCCTATGAAACAAGACTGAAAAAGAAATTTGAGCACGATGAAATCAGAATCAAACAAATTCAGGCTTTGGCCCTGGGACAATCCCCGCTTGGCATATTAAAGGAACTGGCCAAAATGGATGAGGCAGAAAAATAAACCGGCCAAAGGGAAGGGTCTCTATTCCGGAATGGCGGTTAATTCACTTGCGCGGACAATTTCCACCTTGTTTTTCAGTTTTGGCAACTCCTTTGAAAGGGCCAGAAGGGTCGCTTTATAAGGATGGCCGATACCAACGGCCGAGCCGTGTTTTTTTGCCAGGCTGACAAGCTCTCTTAATTGTCCGGCAATGTATTCGGTTTCCTGATGATTATCCAGAAAAACATCCCGGTGAGCAAATTTGAGTTTTAAGAGCCTTGCCGATGCCTCGGCCTGGGATTTCAAAGAGGTTCTAGAATCAATAAAAAACAGATTTTCCTTTTTAAGAATGGTAAATATCTGATTCATCTGGTCCGAATGGGTGGTCAATTCAGATCCCATATGGTTATTCACCCCTACGATATAAGGAACGTCACTGATATTTCTTTTAACCTGATCCAAAAGGTCATCCGGCGGCATGGTGGACAGGATGGCCCCGGGGCCGGGGTCTACGCTGGGATGATCCACCGGCTCCATGGGCAGATGAAGCATGATCTCGGCCCCTTTTGAATGCAGATCCTCACTGATTTCCCGCCCGAAAGGAGAAAGCGGCAGAACGGAAAAGGTAAGGTTTGAATTCAGTTCAATGAATTCCCGGGCCATCTTTTTATCATATCCAATATCATCGATGATAATCGCAATTCTGGGGCCCCTGTCCTTGGCCTTTGGGGGCGGTTTTTCCACAACCGTCTCGTCCACCCCTTCAAACACCTCATACTTGATGGGTTTATCCTTTATGGACGCTTCCGGCACAGATTTCGCAGCTATGCGTTTTTCCGATTTTTCCTTCAGGCCTTCGGCTTGGCTTTTGTCCCTGGGTTCAACCATATCTTCTTCAATAGGCTTGATTTTAGAAGGGACTACGGGTTTCTCGACCACCTGTTTTTTTTCAGGCCGGCCCGGATGAAAAAACAGATCCGCAATCATTGCCGCGGTAAGGCATACGGAAACAAGAATGGCAAGCCCCACCAAAACCTTTTTCAATTCGGTGACAACCAAGGAAGGCTTCTTTTTAGAAGCCCTGGACTGCTTTCGGGGGGCCGGCTTTTTCTTAGGGCCGGCCGTGTTTTTACCTGCCATTTAAATTGCTGAAGACTCCGTAGCTGATCAGAATATCAAGGGCTCTTTTAATCTGGGCATCGTGCAGAAGCTGATCCGTATCAAGCAATCGCTGGGGCTTTTTGGGCTGTGTTTTGGCCTTGTCCGCTGGTCCTGCCTGTTCCGGTTGCAGGCTGTTTTTAAGATCTTTTTCCTTTAGCATCCGGTCAAAGGCCGATGTCTTTTTTTCTTTTTCTTCAAGGATTTCATATGCCACTTCAATATCAGGCTCTATGCCTTTGGCCTGGATGGACCTCCCATTGGGTGTATAATATCGCGCTATGGTATATTTAATGCCATACCCGTCTTTTAGAGGCCGAACCGTTTGTACAGATCCTTTGCCAAAGGATGTTGTTCCAAGAATCAAGGCCCTGGAGTGGTCCTGCAATGCACCGGCCAGAATTTCAGAGGCTGAGGCAGACCCGCCGTTGATCAGAACAACGACAGGGTATTTCCGGTCCTCATCCCCTTGCGTTGCTTTGAACACCTGGGAATTGCTTTCCTGTTTTCCTTTGATGGAAACAATGTCTCCTGCGCCAAGAAAAAGATCTGAAATTTTTACCGCCTGATCCAGAAGACCGCCGGGATTATCTCTTAAATCCATAACAAGGCCCTTCAGATTTTTGTTTTCGGCTTCAATCCGCCCCAGGTGAGTCTTGATATCATCCAGAGTATTCATCCGGAAATTGGTAATCCGAAGATATCCGAATCCGGGTTTCAGGGTTGCGCTTCTGACGCTTTCCATTGGAATCAGATCCCGGTTGATGGAAAAATCCAGGGACTCGGGCTCTCCTTCTCTAATCACTGTAATATGAACCGGTTTGTTCCGAGGACCCCGCATCATATTCACTGCTTCCCAGAGTTCCATGTCCTTGGTGGATTTTTCATCGATCCGGAGGATCATGTCACCGGCCTGGATACCGGCCTTATAAGCCGGAGTTCCTTCAATGGGGGATACAACGGTCAAGATGCCGTCCTTCATGGTGATAACGATACCAATCCCGGAAAACTCTCCCTTTGTATCGTCCTGAAGATCTTCAAACGCTTCGGGAGGCATAAAGCTTGAGTGCGGATCAAGGTTCCCCACCATGCCTTTGATGGCATTGTGAATCAATGCTTCGGAATTGACATCATCCACATAATTTTTTTCCAGTTCTTCCAGGACATCTGTAAACATCTTCAAAGAACTGTATGTCTTATCATCCGCCATCAGCGGATGGATCAATCCTGCCGCCAATATCAGGATAAAGCCGGCAACTGCGGCACCATATCCGGATCTGATGATCTTGCGGAATCTGAATTTCATTTTTACGCTCCTTTTCGCAACCATTTCATGGGATCAACCGGCTTTCCGTGATGCCGGACTTCAAAATGCAGGCACATTCCTTTGATGGAGCCTGTATCTCCTGCCGTTGCAATGACATCACCGGTTTCAACAGCTTCCCCTTCTTTTTTAAACATTTCTTCCACATGGGCGTAGAGCGTATAATAATGGTCTCCATGGTTGATGATCAATACATTTCCATAGCCTTTCAGCCATTGGGCAAACATGACCTCCCCCTTGAAAACGGTTTTTACGGGCTCACCCCTTACCACTTTTATATCAATTCCTTTTTGAAAAGTGAAGACTTTGTAATTGCCGGGGGCTGAACTGCCGAATTCTGAAATAATTTCGCCTTCTGCCGGAATCATGAGCCTTCCTTGATGGTCAGGAAAAGAATCCCCCTTTGCGGTTTTAAACTCCTTGGGCGCAATCTTCTCCATCCTGTTGTCCAATTGGAGGGCGGCAAGCTTTAAAGACTCCACCGCAGCAAGAGATAATTTTTTTTTCTGACGAATTTCTTTTAATATCAATTCCCTTTTCTGGGTTTCTGAATGATTGATCCGGATCTGGTCATTGAATTCTGCTTCAAGGAGGGTTTTTGTCTCAACCTCTTTTCTCATCTCCTCTTCCAGGCGCTCAAACATATCCAGGTCCCTGTTCTGCCGGTCAATGACATTAAAATCCGCTTTGACAATGGATTTCATAGAATTCTGCCGCAAAAAAAAGTCAAAGACCGAAGAAGGCATACCGGCCACATCCAACCGGCCGAGCATATGCATTTTATAAAGCGCTCTCAGCCGCTCCCCTGCATACGCCCGATTCCGGGCAATGTCCTGGGCCAGCCGTTCCCTGTCCTTTTGCAGCCGAGTCATTTTTTCTTCCATATCCCGGATTTCTCCGGACAGGGTCTGGGCCTTAAGACGGGCCCGGTTTAAGGCATAATCGATTTCATTGAGGCCCTCAAGGATTTCAACCTCTTTTTGAGAAAAGGTTTCCAGCATTTTCTCCTGGGTCTGAATATCCGCCCGGATCGCCTCTTTTTTTTCCGGTTTTATTTTTTCAGTATTTTCTTCAAGCTTGTCTTCCGGTTTTTTTTCGGCTTTCTTTTCCGCCGGCGGCTCTTCTTTTTCTTCAGAGGCGGTTGTCGGCAACTCGATATACTGGGGCCGGTTACGAATATATCCTTTTGTGCCCCTATGGTCTACCAAAAGCCAACCCCCGATACCCCCCTGTTTTTCCAGCACATCCACTGTTTCACCCTTATCTGCAACACCGACAACCTCTGAAAGAAGAGAAGGCGTTTTTCTGATATTTATCTTGGGTGAATTAATGATTCCCTTGAAAAGAACCGGGCTCTCAGCCTTGCCTTCACCTGAAAGGAGAAATAAAAGAAGTCCGGAAAAAAATATTATCTTAATATTTGTTTTAAGGACAAATAACATCCGAACCAACCTAAAAAAGTGCTGCCAAAAATTATTAAACCCATTGTTTTTATTGAAAGGAAACGGACATCAAAATAAATATAGGAGGATAACCCCTGTGTCATCCCAGATGAAAACATGAGATAGGTGATCAGGAGAATCGCAAGCCCCAGGACTCCGCCGATGAATCCCTGAAGCAGTCCTTCCACATAAAAAGGCGCTTTGATAAAGGTCTCCGTTGCTCCCACCAGCCGCATGACCTCGACTTCCAGTTTCCGGGAATAAAAGGCAAGCCTAACCGTATTGGAAGTGATGAACAGGGCCACCAGAAAAAAAAGACCGCACATGGCATAGCCGGTAATCTTGAACAAATTGAAAATTTTTAAAAATTTCCCGAGCCAGCCCTGCCCGTATTCTACATCATCAACAATTTCAATCCGTTTTATCTTTTCGGCAAAGGCTTCCACTTCCTCAAGACTGTTATAGGATGTCATCTGGATTTCCAGGGCATCGGGAAGCGGGTTTCCCTGCAAGGTCTTTAAAAAAGCGCTACTGGAGGATATTTCTTTTTTCAGCCGGTCCAGAGCTTCATCTTTTGAGATAAAGACCAAGCCCTGAATATTGCCCAGGCTGTTTATCCTGTCCTTCAATTCCGGCAGCATATCCATGGTGAAATTGTCCTTCAGATAGATCATGGCCCTGCCCCCCTGATTCCATGCTTCAATTACCCGGCCTGCATTTTCAAAAAAAAGCATAAAAACACTAACCACCAGGATGGACAGAGAAATTGTAAAAATCGTTACCAGATTCAAGAATCGATTCAGGCGGATATCGGTCAGGGCTTTTTTTATAAAAGGAGACATGGATGATTTCTCAGGGCCTAAAGCATGGTTGCCGTTCGTTTGATGGTTCCTTCCGTGATTTCAATATTTCTTCCCCGCACCGAACTTTCCAGGAGATGCAGGTTGTGACTGGCGACCAATACGGTGGCGCCTTTTTTATGGTATTCCATTATAAAATCCAACACGGCCTGGGCAGATTTTGCATCAAGGCTTCCGGTGGGCTCATCGGCAAGGATGATGGACGGTTCTCCCACCAGAGCCCTTGCCACGGCCACCCGCTGCTGCTCACCGCCTGAAAGAGTTGGCGGAAGCGCTTTGGCCTTTTTATCCATCTCGGTTGTTCTTAAGACCTGCATCACCTTTTTTCGAATATAGTCCGGCTTTTCTCCGGCCGCTTCAAGGACAAGGGCGACATTTTCATAAACCGTTCTGTTGGGAATCAATTTAAAATCCTGGAATACCATCCCAAACCTCCGCCTTAAAAGGGGCAGCCGCGATGAGGAAATCCTGGCAAGGTTCATGCCGTCAATCAATATCTGCCCTTCGGAAACCTTTTCCGCAAGGTACAATACTTTAAGCAGGGTGGATTTGCCGGCCCCTGAGGGACCGGAAATAAAAATGAATTCTCCTGGCTCAATATCAAGATTAATATCTTTTAAGGCAAATTTTCCATTATATCGTTTGCTGACATTAAACAGCCGAATAATAGAATTTTTTTTTATCTCTGGGTTCATGTCCGAATTCGTTATATTACCCATACCATCCTCAATTGACTGAAACTGAATTTACTGCTATAAATGGCAAGTGTCAAGGAGTGCTGCAAAACAGTTTTCCTTACATTGAGCCTTCACTGTTACCGTAAAACGGCTTCTTCCACTCAGTGAAGGCTTTAATATTGGTAAAGATAAGGTTAACCGCTGATTACGGAATAATTGATCCATATATGATATTATTTGATTCCCATTCCCATATCGATGACAAGGCCTATGATGAGGACCTTGATGAGGTCATCAGCCGGGCTAAAAAAGAAAATGTCCTGGGCATAATGATTGTCGGCATCGATCTTCCCACATCTTTGAAGGCCATCCGGATTGCCCGGACCCAGGATCATATCATCACCTCCGTGGGAGTTCATCCCCATGATGCGGCCCATTGTTCAAAGAATTTGCTGGATAGCCTTTTTCGTCTTGCAAAAGAAAATCACTGTGTAAAGGCCTGGGGAGAAACCGGTCTTGATTATAACCGCATGTTTTCCCCGGCTAAAGATCAGGAAGCCTGCTTTGAAGCCCAACTTGACATGGCCGGCCGCCTTGACCTGCCCTTGATTTTTCATGAAAGAGACTCCCATGGCCGATTTTACGAGATTCTGAAATCCAATGGGCCGAAAAGCAGAAAAGGGGTAGTGCATTGTTTTTCCGGCACCCGGGAGGAATTGTTCAAATACCTTGACCTTGGATATCATATCGGTATCACGGGAATTGTAACCATCGAAAAAAGAGGGGAATATTTGAGGAGCCTCATCCCCCATATTCCTGAGGAAAGACTGGTCATTGAAACGGATGCCCCCTATCTTACGCCTGCTCCCCAGAAAAATAAATACCGGCGCAACGAGCCTGCCTTTGTGAAATCGGTGTTGCTAAAACTTGCCGAGGTCAAAGGCGCTGATCCTGAAATGCTTTCCCAGACGATCTTCAACAATACAAAAAAGCTGTATCAGGTTGATTTCTGACCTCGTCCCATGATCAGCTCTTGGCCATGAGCTTTGTCACGGCCTTTTCAAGCCCATCCAGAGACAATTCAAACATGGGGAAAATTTTGGATATGGCCATGATGGTATGGGTATATCCCCACATGGTTTCCGGTACCGGGTTCAGCCAGACGCAGTGAGAAAAGGTTTTGGCCAGATATTGGAGCTGATCAATACTGGGTCTGCCGCTTCTTTCAGAAATATGAATGGAGCCGTCATGGGCCATGAGTTCATAGGGAGCCATGCTGGCATCTCCGACGATCACCAGGCGGGTTTCCGGATCAAGCTTTGAAAATTCAATGATCTTTTTGGGTTTTTTATACCGGGCCGTATCCTCCCAGAGGTAATCATAGATGGTATTGTGAAAAAAATAGGTTTTGACTTCCTTAAACTGGGACCTTGCATAGTCAAAAAGCGTCTGAACCACATGGATATAAGGGTCCATGGACCAGCCGCCGTTGTCAATGGCCAGGATGACCTTGAGCCTGTCTTTTAAGGCCCTGTCAAATATAAGCTCGATCTCCCCTGCGTTTCTCAGGGTCTCCCGGATGGTATCATCAATATTGATCCTGTCCTTGGGACCGGCCGGGATCATATTGCGCATCCGTTTCAAGGCCTCGCCGATTTTGGCCTGGGTCAAGGGGCCGGCCGTTGAATAGTCTTTATACCGGCGTTCATTGGCCACTTTAACGGCAGACTTATTCCTGGATTCACCCCCCACCCGCATGCCGCCGGGATGATAGCCGGAATGGCCCACGGGCGAATATCCGCCGGTGCCGATCCATTTATACCCGCCATGGTGTTCCTCTTTTTGGTCCTTGAGCCTTTCCTTGAAATATTCGATCAATTCTTCCGGCGACATTTTTTTGAGTTCATCCTCATTTACGCCCAGGGCATCCGCCACCCTTTTGGGATCTTTCAACCATTCTTCCAGCATCCCGCGCGCTATCTCGTCAACCTCAAACCCATCATTTTCAGGCAGAGGGACACCTTCAAAATGATGGGCAAACACCTGGTCATAGAGATCAAAATACCGCTCGCTTTTCACCAGAATGGACCGGGCACAGGTATAAAAATCATCCAGGCTGTTGATAATACCCTGGTGCAATGCTTTCTGGAGGGTCAAAAAAGATGTGGGTGAGACGGGAATACCGACCTCTTTAAGTGTATAGAAAAATTTTAAGAACATGGCGGCCTTAAAACATTTTTCTTCGGGCAGCAATATTTTTTACCCGTTCATAATCAGGGCTTTTTTTAAACAAAACCCCGAGATAGGGAAGCTGGCTGGTGATGAGATCCTTTGCCCTGAAATCCGGGTCGGCACTCAAGGCCCTGATCCAGTTGATCAATTCCCGAGTGGCCGGTTTTTTCTCGATGGAATCGATTTCCCGCACAACATAAAAGGCGTCAATGGCATTTTCAGCCAGCTTGGTATCTATTCCTTCAAAATGAACATTGATGATTTTTCTCATCATCTTCGGATCGGGAAAGGCAATGTGATGAAAATTACACCGGCCCAGAAACGGATCGGAAAGATCTTTCTTGGCATTGGAGGTGATGATGATCACCGGTCTGTGTTTGGCCTTAATGGTCCTGTCGGTTTCGATGATATCAAACTGCATCTGATCCAGCACATCCAGCATATCATCCTGAAAATCCGTGTCTGCTTTATCGATTTCATCAATGAGCAGAACGGTTCTTCGGTCTGCACAAAAGGCCTGGCCGATTTTTCCCATTTTGATGTATTCATCAATATTACTGACATCCCTTTTGGAGTCCCCGAATCTTGAGTCATTCAACCGGGTAAGGGTGTCATACTGGTAAAGGGCATCGATGAGCTTCATGCTGGATTTCACGTTCAAAATAATCAGCGGCATGGCAAGGCTTTCGGCAATGGCATGGGCCAGCATGGTTTTCCCGGTTCCCGGCTCGCCCTTGAGAAGCAAAGGCATTTCTAATTTCATGGATATATTGACAATTGACGCCAATTCCTGATCCAGAATATATTTTCCAGCGCCTTGAAATTCATTTTTTGATTCCTGTTGCATACGATTATGTCTCCGCCTGTGGTTACCGTTTTATTTGTATTGGTTTCAGGACTTCATAATACTCACAAAACAGCTTTTGACAAGTTTTTTATTGGATCGCAAAGGGCAAGGCGATTAAGGTTACAAAAATGCAATTTATGGATTTTTTTATGGAAATTCTAAAAGATTGACACGTGAAAGACTTAGTGGTAATAGTTTTTACCTTATCAATAACAATATGAGTCAATAGGAGCGTGTACTATGATTGGTGGAGTCGGAATGCCGGAATTAATTATTATTCTTGTCATCATCCTTATTATATTTGGTGCCGGAAAACTTCCCGAAATCGGTGCCGGCCTGGGTAAAGGGATTAAAAACTTTAAAAAGGCAACCAAAGAAGTCAATCTGGAAGACAAAGAAGAAGAACCTGAAAAAATAGAAAAAAAATGATCCTCCCCATTATTTGCTGTTCTCTGAGACAGTCACTCTTTACCCAAAAGAGCGACTGTCTGTAACTCATCCGTATTATCTGAATTTTTACCAATTTTTTTGCGTACGAAATCATCATTTTTTCCCATAAAGAATAAAAACACAAATATGAAATTTATAATTTGTTATTTAATACTTTTTTGTAATTTAATCCCAGGTCCCATCCATTTTAAAGCATAGCCTCAAAGCAGAAAAGGCCCCATGCAAGGACCTATCCTGCCTGGCACATCAATTGCTTGTATGTCTTGTAAAGGAATGTGAATGATGATGGATAAAACAAGCACCCATGTACTGATAAAAAAAAGGACTGCCCTTATCGAGCAGTTTCTTTCCGGAAATGAACCTGAGTTTCTTGAAAAATACAGCCTGATCCTGGATGAATACATTTTTACTGTATTTGAGGAAAGCATTGCGGCAAGAAAAATGACGGTTTCCGGTAATGCCTTTGCCATTATTGCGCTTGGGGGTTATGGCAGAAAAGAGCAGTGCATCCATTCCGATATCGATCTTCTGATCCTTTTTGACAAAGCCGTACCCCCTGAAGTTGAAGCCTTTGTTCAGGAATTGCTTTATCCCCTATGGGATACCCGGTTTGAAGTCGGGTATGCGGTGAGAAATATTGCCGAATGCCTTCAGATGGCCTTTGAGCGGTTTGATATTCTGACCACCATCCTGGACGCCAGGTTCATTTGCGGAGCATCGCTCATCTATTCTTCCTTTGTTGAAAAATTCCGTTCCGAACTGTCGACAAAGCACCTGAAGGGCACCCTGAATTATCTGTTTGAGCATGGAGAAAAAAGGCATTCCGATTATGGCGACTCCACCTATCTCATTGCTCCGGATTTGAAATCCGGATTCGGCGGGCTCCGGGATTATCATACCCTTTTATGGTATGCCAAAATCAAATCCGACATTAAAACCCGAAGGGACCTGGAATATTACGGATTCCTGTCACACTTTGAATATATAACCCTTGTGGAATCCCTGAACGATATCTGGAAGATCCGCAATTTTCTTCATTATCTTTCAAAGAGAAAATGCGACACCCTCCATTTTGAATACCAGGAAGAGCTGGCAGGTCTCCTGGGATATCGGTCAAGAAGGCGTCAGCCGGATGTGGAACGATTTCTCGGGGACCTTCATACCCGTATGGATTTCCTCAAACAGATCCACCAGATTACCTTTGAAGATATCTTTGGTAGCTTTCGTCTGAAAAAAGACAGCCATATCGCCCGATCCACAAAAACAGAGGGTTTGATCATCAAAAAAAGAAGATTGTATTTTTCCAATACTGTGGTGATTTTACAGAAACCCGACCTTCTCATCAAAATCTTTCTTGAAAGCGGTCAACGAAAAATCCCTTTATCCATTGAAGCTAGAAGAGTGGTCAGTGAATTCCTTCACCTTGTGGATGACGATCTTAAGAAAAACCGAACCTGCATCAAAACTTTTAACAAGATCATGGCCTTGTCCCACTGGGAATTCAATGTGCTGAACGTCATGCTGGTTACAGGTATCCTGGGTAAATTTATCCCTGAATTCACCGCTATCATCAACAAGATCCAATACAACCATTATCATCTGTTTCCCGTGGACAAGCACTCCATCCGGTGTGTCCAGATCATCAACAGTTTTAAGGAGCCCGGGGACTCCATCATGGGGACCCTTTATTCATCTGTCTTTAAAGAGGTACGAAATAAAAATGTCCTGCTCTTTGTGGCCTTGCTCCATGATATCGGAAAATCAGACCCGGCCAAGGAACACTCAAAAACCGGTGCCAGGATTGCAAAACCCATTTTCGAGAGGTTCGGGTTCAATTCAACGGAAATTTCAGATGCTGTTTTTCTCATCGAAAACCACCTGATTCTCATAAAGACCGCCACCCGGAGGGATATTTCCGATGAGGAAACCGCCGTTTACCTGGCCAACAAAATAGTAAAAATCCGGCTCTTGAGAATGCTCTATCTTTTGACCGTGGCAGATTCCCAGGCAACGGGCCCCAAAGCCTGGAATGAATGGACCGAAAATCTGCTAAAAGACCTTTTTCTGAAAACCATGGGTATTCTGAAAAAAGGGGAACTGGCTTCAAAAAAGACCCAGCGCCTGATTGACAAAAAGAAAAGCGAAATTCTGAAATTCCTGAACGAACCCGGAAACAACACGGAAACAGATCTCCTGCTTGACTCCATGTCCAGACGGTATCTTGTCTATATCCCGGCCCAGAGCATTGCCGAGCATATTCATCTATACCGGAACCTGAATGACAAGATTTTTGTCTGGCAGGTGTCAAAGGAGGGGGGGGCGGACTTTAGGACCGTCACCATCTGCGGACGGGATGTGCCGGGATTTTATTCAAAGGTTGCCGGGGTTTTCTTTTTAAACGGCCTGGATATCATTGGCTCCCAGGCCTATTCCCTTGGAAAAGAACATGTGCTGGATATCTTCACGGTAAAGCCGCCCAGAGACAGGCTTTTTGAAGCCGAAAAATGGGAAAAAGCAGAAAACGATCTCATTCATGCCATTCAGGATGATCACTTTCTGGACAATGCCCTTGGCAGAATACCCCGGTCCCTGACGGTCTCTTCCGGCAAAAGCCCAAAACCCAATACCGTTCGTATCGACAATGATACATCCAGTTTTTTCACCATTATCGAGGTCTTTACCTATGATTTTCCAGGGCTCTTATTTTCCGTTACCAATGCCCTGTACAGGAACCGCATCAATGTCAATGTGGCCATGGTCGCCACTAAAGTGGACCAGGTCATTGATGTCTTTTATGTTAGAAGCCTTGACAATGATGCAAAAATAGAAACAGAACAAGAGCTTGAAAAGATTAAAACCGCTATTTTAATCAGTCTTCCACAAATACAGGCAAAGGAGAGAAACAATGAAAAAAATTGAAGCAATCATAAAACCGTTTAAGCTGGATGATGTTAAAGAAGCGTTAAGCGAAATCGGGATTTACGGGATGACCGTTACGGAAGTCAATGGCTATGGCCGGCAAAAAGGGCATAAGGAGATTTATAGGGGCGCCGAATACGTTGTTGACTTTGTACCCAAAATTAAAATCGAAATTGTCGTCAGTGATGAAAGGGCTGCTGAAACCATTGACACCGTTCGGAATGCCGCCAACACCGGGAAAATAGGAGATGGGAAGATTTTTGTAATCCCTGTGGAGCAGGTCATTCGGGTGAGAACCGGCGAAACTGGAACAGAAGCATTATAATATATAATTAAATTAGTTAAGAAAGGAATTAAAATGACACCCAAAGATGTAATTGCAATGGCAAAGGAAAATGACGTAAAAATCGTGGATATCCGGTTCATGGATTTTATCGGTACATGGCAGCATTTTTCAGTTCCCCTGAGCGAACTTACAGAATCCGCATTTGATGAAGGTTTCGGTCTCGACGGATCAAGCATGAGGGCATGGCAGGTTATCAACAACTCGGATATGATTGTTATCCCCGAAGCCGGAACCGCCAAAATCGACCCCTTTTTCAAGGTCCCGACCCTGGCCGTCATCGGAAACATCTATGATCCCATCACCCAGGAAGCTTACAGCCGCGACCCAAGAGGCATTGCCAAAAAAGTCGAACAATACATCAAAAGCACAGGCATTGCAGACACCATCTATGTCGGTCCGGAGCCTGAATTTTTTATCTTCAGCAGCATCAGGTATTCATCGGAACCCCATGCCTCATTCTTTGAGATTGATTCCGACGAAGCCCACTGGAACAGCGGCTCAGATGAAATGCCCAACCTTGGGTACAAAATCAGGCCCAAACAGGGATATTATCCCCTGCCGCCCAATGATAAATACCAGGATATCCGTACGGAAATGATGCTGACCCTGGAAGATCTCGGCATTGCCATGGAATGCCAGCACCATGAAGTTGCCGCTGCCGGTCAGTGTGAAATCGATCTTAAATTCGATTCCCTCTTAAATATGAGTGACAAACTGGCGTGGTTTAAATATGTCCTGAAAAATGTGGCCGTAAAACACGGCCATACCGTGACCTTCATGCCCAAGCCCCTGTTCGGGGACAATGGAACCGGCATGCACACCCATATGAGTTTCTGGAAAGGTGGGAATCCTTTGTTTGCGGGCAACAAATATGCCGGGTTGTCCGATGATGCCCTTTATGCCATAGGCGGGATTATGAAGCATTGCAAGGCACTCTGCGCCATCACAAACCCCACGACCAATTCGTATAAACGGCTGGTACCGGGTTTTGAAGCCCCCATCAACCTGGCCTATTCCAGCAGAAACAGAAGCGCCGCCATCCGTATCCCCATGTATTCAGGCTCCCCCAAGGCCAAACGCATCGAATTCAGAACACCGGACCCGTCATGCAACGGATACATGGCCTTTGCTGCCATTGCCATGGCCATGCTGGACGGTATCCAGAACAAAATCGATCCGGGCGACCCCATGGATAAAAATATATATGATCTGCCGCCGGAAGAACTTGCTGAAATGAAATCCGCCCCCGGCACTCTGGAAGAAGCCTTGAACGCCCTCAAGGAAGACCATGAATTCCTGCTGAAAGGCGATGTCTTCACCAAGGACGTGATCGAATACTGGATTGACTACAAGATGACCAATGAAGTGAAACAGATCATCAGCCGTCCCCATCCGCATGAATTCTATCTTTATTTTGATATTTAATTTAAACTGAAACCAAAAGCCATGAACACCCGGTCCCAAGACCTTGGACCGGGTGTTTTCATTTCAGAAAAAACACCCGGGCACCCCTTTTTTTTAATGCAATGTAAAAAAAAATACGCTATAAGAAAAAAACCATTACCCAAAGGGAGCAGACAATGCCCATGACCATAAAGATACCGCCCTTCCGATCAAAGATGATCCCTTTTCTGCTCTTTTTTTTCATTTGCTTGGCCCTGCCTGCCTCCCTATTCTGCGAGGAAGTCGGCAGAGGAAATGAATTTGATAAATTGATCCAAAAACTGGTGGGTGACGGATTTGACAGGGGAAAAATTGAGCAGATCTTCAGAAGCAAAGAGATTTCCTTTACCCCTGAAACAGTTTCCCTGTTTTTTATCCATAGCGAATCAAGCCTTGACTATGATCAATTTACCTCTCCCAAAGCCATTGAAAGCGCTTTAAAATATCTGGGTGACAATAAAGAGATTCTGGACAGGGCCGAAGAAACCTTTGGTGTGGACAAAACCGTTATTACGGCCATCCTTCTGGTTGAAACCCGTCTGGGATCATACCTTGGAAACAGAACCGTCATCAACACCCTTTCCACCATGGCGGCCCTGTCCGATGAGATCCTGAGGGAAAGGGTCTGGAATTCCATTCCTGATGAAAAAAAGCCGGTAAGGGAAGCTTTCATTAAAAAAGCCCGGGACAAAACCGACTGGGGATACAACGAACTCAAAGCCTTGCTCCAATATACGGAAAAAGAAGGGGTTGCTCCGGAAACTATCAAAGGCTCCTATGCCGGAGCCCTGGGAGTATCTCAATTCATGCCCTCCAATGCTCTCAATCTTGCAAAGGACGGCGACAACGACGGCAAAATTGATCTTTTTAACCATGCCGACGCCATTTTCAGCGTGGCCAATTACCTGAAACACCATGGCTGGCAATCGGGCATCACACGGCAGCGGCAACACGAGATCCTGTTCCTTTACAACCACAGCAATTATTATGTGGACACCCTTTTGAAGATTTCCGACAAACTCAAGGGATAACCCATACCATTATGGATCAGCTTCTCATATATATTCTTCTTGTTTTTGCCGCATCTTTTCTGTTGACCATGATGGCCTTAAGAGACATCATCCTCAAAGATTTCGGCTCAACAAAGGCCAAATTCATCTGGCATTTCATTGCCATTGTTCCCCTTGTCGGATGGCTTGTCTACCTTGTCTTCGGCTATAAAAAGGGACGGCGAAAGCCCATCTGAACCGGCAATTTCATTTGACAACAGATCTGCTTTAATATACATATAGATACTTTTTTGTGGTCCCATCGTCTAGTGGTTAGGACGCTGGCCTCTCACGCCGGTAACACGGGTTCGAATCCCGTTGGGATCACCAATAAAATCAATAGGTTACAAGTTTTAATAAAAGCCATCCAGAGGGCCGACGGCCCCCCGGACGGCTTTTTCTTTTTACTGACCCCCAAATATGGATTTTGGGAGATCATTTTCCCTATCCTCACTATGAGAGCTGTTTACCGTTAAAGATTCAAGTGCTTTCCGAGCGCTTTCAACACCGAGGCTTTTCAGATATCTGTTTGTTGTTGTCGGGCTCTTATGTCGGAGGATTTCCTGAATTACAGATAGATTGAATCCCTTGCTATATAGAATGCTTGCTGTCAGATGCCGGATAGCATGAAATCCAAATGGCTTAACCCCTGCTTTTTCACAGAGTGTTGCCATAAAATGCTGTCGATGTTTAAATGGGCCTCCATAATATTCCGCACAGAAATTTTTGGTTTCTATACAGACAAAAACATATTCACTTTCTACCGGACAATTATTTTTCCACCAGGATAATCCATCAAAGAGTTCTTTGACCATGGGGAGCCATTCACATTCAAAGCTTCCATTTTCTCTTTTCCGGGTCCACAGTCGAACACGCTTCTTTTCAAAATCAAGATCATTCCATTTCATCCGGAATAATTCGCCACGCCTACAAGCCAGATAAATTAAAGCCTGAAGCATAACCCGGTCTTGACCATGGGCCTGCTCAAATGCTTTCCAAAAATCTTCTTCTGGTGGGATATACCTTGGGGACCTCTCTTCCGGCATCTTTTGGATGTCAAAAGGATTGTCCTTGGGTAATGGTGGGTTCATAAACATCATGCCCCAGTTCCAACCGGCTAAAAGATTTTTTCTGTCTTTATTGGAGGCGTATCCGCTTCTCTCCTTTTTCTGTTCCAAAAGATAAGGTCGAACTAAGGCAGGGGTTAATTTTTCGGCGGCTATATGTGAATCAACCTTTTTAAAAAATCGTTTAAAAGCAAATGTTTTTTCCGTATAAGTTTTTTTTACATATCTTTCCTGACAATCATCCAGATAAGCCTCCGCCCAATCAGCTAAACAGATTATGCCGGTCTTCTCTTCCCACTCTTCTTCTGACAGCCGAAGGCTGCTTTCCCATGCTATTGCCTCTTTTTTCGTCTTGAACGTTTGTTCCTTTCTCTTCCCATTCTTTTTCACCTGGGCCTTCCAATTCCCATTCTTCATTTGATATGGCATTTAACACTCTCCCTTCAAAAAAGATGTAACGGCTTCCCAAGCGCATTCCACCTAATTTTTTATAATATTGTCTTACTGTTTTTTCATTAACACCCAAAAATTCAGCCACTTCTTTAACCTTCAAACTCTTGCCTAGTTCTTTTTCCATAATGATTACGCTCCAAATATCTTGATTACCCGGTAGTCATCACCGGCTTTTGGAGACGTCTCTCCTGACACACAAATTTTTTGATTTGGAGTTTGCTTCTGGATTTGAAATGAAACTGATCTTTCTGGATAATCAGCCCCGGCCATCCGGGAGGATTGAACCGGGGTTGATTATTTTAAAGGATTATTTGGCAGCCGGTATTAACCTTGGAACCTTGACAATCCCAAGATGATTACGTCACTTAAAACGGATCTTTTCTATCCCGATGCCTGATGATATTTTTCACACCGGCCATTTTGGTATTTAAATGGTCAAATTTAAAGGCCTTCAAGATTTTCCACATTAAAATCCCGTTAGTTACCTTCATTAGATTTCTCCTTGTTGATAAAATAAATAGAAACCCCCGGCCATTCATCATCGAACAAACGGGGGTTGAGAAAAATTTAAAAATTATTGGACCAGGCCTTCGCATAAAGCATCTGGGTTTTTAGTTTTCCTGTTTTCCCAGAGTTCTTTATCAAAGACGATTTCACCTTCAGGGTTTCTGGTGTAGGGCAACAGCACCATTTGAAATCGCTTGGCTTCTTCCACTGTCACGCAAAGACCTTCTGAAAACGGAAGGCCATCGCCAGGCAGATCACAATCGGAAACCATAGTCACTTGCTTAGCACCTACTTGATTACAGACTCGACGAAGCTCCTCTAAACCAATAATTTTAGATTCCGGACTGTCCCAGTACGGTGAAAAGATGATTATCGGTTTTTTCTTGCTCCGAGGCTTAATGAAGTATGTTGGATTAATGGTTTCGTTTTTTAAAAGTATTGTTTTTGATATTTTCAATAATTTTTTCATATAATTTTTATTAATCATTGAATTTTACTCCTTATTAAAGGTTTAAATAAAAAAACCCCGGCCATCCACCTTGGATGAAACCGGGGTTAAAATTTGTTAAATTAAAGAATAGTTATTAATACACTGATCGGATACTACTTCACCATGTACGGTGAAGACGCCCATAAAACCAAGTCCTGGCTCATCATATTTAAGTGTAAAGTAAAGATCCGGGTATTCCAGTGCGGCCGCTTTTATCCATTCAACTGGTGGAGCCCATGCAGATTCAAATAGATATATTGCAAAACCAGGTCCAAAAGCATCCAGCCTGGCATCTACATCCCACTTGGTTCCCCAGTTTGAAACAGCCCAATCGTACCAATCTGTGTGGCCATACTTCTTTTTCAATTCCACACATTCATCAGGTGATGAATCCCTGTTTGGCGAAGGCAATTCTGATAGTTCCGCAGGGCAAGGCAATAGCTTTTCAAATGACAAATCTGTATTTTCTTCAGGGTTTTTGACTCGCTCAACAAAATTTTTTAACTGTTCTTCATTTTCTGTCGTAATAATCAATTTATTTTCACACCAATTTGGCATAAACACTCCTTATTAAAGGTTTAAATAAAAAAACCCCGGCCGTCCACAATGGACGGAATCCGAGGCTCTAAAAACGTTACAGCTCTTGAAATTTATTTTCCTATAGGCATCACCCCCTTCAAACGCTCCGAATTATCAATTAATTTTCATTCGTTTCTGGTTGCTTTCCCAGAAGACGATGATCTTTTCCAAATCCCTTGTCGAAATCTCATAAATATCCACAAGGTGTTCCGCCTTCCTTCTGATATCTCCTTTTCCGATCTGATCCATTGAATCCAAAAAAACCAAACTATTCCTGATTATTTCTCCTGAAAGAGTCATGTATGATTTCCTCTATAAATTAAAAGCCCCACTGAAAAACCAGCAGGGCGAAATTAAAATTGTTATTGACTCAAAAAAATGAAAAGGCCTCCGGGTTAAACCTGGGGGCATTCTGAAAATATTCTATTCTGGATCGACTATAAAATCAAAGCGCTCACCAATACCTTGATTGATGAAATTAAACGCAGAAACGATATCTTTAAAATGTTTATAAGGATCATCATAAAAAAGCCGAATCTGGTAATCACAAATTTTAATTCCGTTAACAAGCTGAACTACATCCCTATATTGTGATAAACCCTCCAGAACCCCATTTTCGGGCAAAGTTTCGCTACGAATCTGTATAAATTCCCTAAAAAATGCAAAAAAATCGTTTGTAGAATCCATGAGTCTGCTAGTCACATATAGGCCCAGAGGATTTTCAGGATCTATTTGCCTTGAAAAAATATTCCCTCTGCCAAACCAAGCATCTTCATATAAATCATAGCGAATTTGATGGGGCGGAATACCATTCTTCAGATTGTTTATAAACACATAAGGACAAATTCTGATTTCATATTCACAACCCTTGACGATAACCGACTCTTCATCATAGTAGACAATGGGAAAAATACAAAAGTCATCCAATATGGAACTGAATGTCATGTACTCGCTACAAGTTGTAATATAATTATTTCCTACCCTTGGTTCTCTAATCAATCTGTAATGTTTTTCGTGGTCAAGAATATTTTGAGAGTTTTCTTTTTTAAAATGTATTTGCTTCTTTGAATTTATCATGGATATCATCCTTTCTTAATTTATTCGTTCGTTTGTTTTAATAAAAATTTGGTTGGTGAAGAAGAGAACAAAGTCCTTATCCTTTAGGGGAAGGGGCTAATGCAGTATTGGGGAGGAAGAACCTTTTTGTTTTAATAAAAAATAAGAAACCCCGGCCGTCCACAATGGACAGAATCCGAGGCTCTAACAAGTTTACAACTCCTGAAATTTATTTTTCTATACGCATCGCCCCTTTCAAAAACTCTGAATTTATCAATTGATTTTCATTCCTTCCTGGTTGCTTTCGGATTTCCAAAAATTAAAAAGCCCCACTGGAAAACCAGCAGGGCCGCATTAAAATTGTTATTGAAAAGAGGCTTTCTTTCCTCCCCTCTTCATTATTTTCTTTTTTGATATTTCAGGGTTTCTAATCCTCCCTGATTGATTTTTTTCTCTCGCTCCATGGAGTGGAATAAGGATGCGGCAAAAGTAACATCTCTACACGTCGAATTTTAGGCCTTAAATTGAGTTTTCATTTAGCTATCCATTCCTATAGAAACAAGACAAATATCTCTTCAAACTAAAATTTATAGCCTTAAAATTGATATTTTGAGTAAGTTTTGAATACGAAATTGATATTTTATATCTTATCCTGTAGAGGAAGGGGATAATCGAGTATTGGGGAGGAAGAACCTTTTTTCCCTTACACAAAAAATAACACTTAAAAAACACTTTTTTGATCAGTGCTTTTCAGTTTTCATTTTTTTAGTTTAAAAGTATTTGGTCACCATAGTCCTTATAAAGTCCTCGATACTCTAAAACTGAAACCCTTGGTACTGTAGTCTTGGTCCTCGTAGTCACCATGGTCACCATAAATTTAGTATTTTAAATATTCCTATCTCTCCAATACTAAAATACTATCCAAAACAAATTCTTTAAAATTATGATGACTTCGAGGACCATGGTGACCAAGCCTTTATAGTAGGGCTTCTTGAAACTACGCCATGGTGACCTAATCGAATTTATCGAGGACCATTTTCCCAGTCTATTAATCCCTCCATACGGACAAGGTTTTCATACTGCCGCCTGCATTCTTCAAGAGATGGAAAGCGATATACATTGATCCGGCTCCCGTTTCTGTTGATTTTTACTTTGTCTATGCCTTTACAGAACTTACCTATTCCTCTGCCGAGCAACTGGGGTGTTAAAGGAAAGCGTTCTTTCAGGTTGCTGGAGAATTGAAGATATTCCCCATAAAGGGACTGACATTCAATCTCCCCTGTCCATCCTTCCTGACCCGAGGACAAGGTTCCGTCTTCAAGCCTTTCCATCCAGAACTTCCCGGCAACATCCATGGTGTTTCTGATTTGATCCAACAAAGCATCCGTTTTGGGAGCTTGCCTCAAATCTTCCATTGTGTATGACCATTCGAGAAGATCATAGAGCATGGCCTCATAGCCACCATTTTTCATTTGATTTACAATGGCTTTGAAATATTGATGGTCCTGTTGGTGTGAGTTGGAAACATCGGTAACGTAAAATCGCCTTTCATCTACCCCGGCAGGTATGACCCAGTCGTTATTTGACGCGATGATAATGTTCATACAGTTCCTGACGGTAATAGCATCCTTTCCCTTCTGTTCAATCACAAGTCGGGGCTCGGTGATCATATTTTTGATGGCCCCCTCACTCTGTTTATCACCTGCCCAGAAACCTTCATCGGCAAAAACCAGCACCTTGTTTTTAAGATGATGATTGAATCGGCCTAGAAGATGACTTTGTTGAGCAAGCTGGATGTAATGCTGACCGAACAAATACCCGAAGCAATTCACAAATATGCCTTTTCCTGTCCCGCGTCCTCCACGCAGCACAATGGATGTTCCCGGTTTTTCACCGCCTGGGTCCTGAACTATCCTTGCCATCCAACTCATGACCCAACCGTAGTGATTTTCACTACGGTTCGTGATGATATTGAAGATGTGATCACGGAATAGGGACCAGTCCCCTTTGACCGGTTTAATCGGGAAGCCTGTCCAGAGATTATAATATTCCGGTAATTTTTTTCCAGGTTCAAAAACGACTCCTTTGTATTGCCTTCTGTCCGGAGATTTAAGCCAGTAATCAGCGGTATTGATTTCTCGCTTAGCATCATTGGGGTCCATAACCATTTTGTTCGCAAAATACTTCCGCAGATCCGTATCAGAAGTGAATTCCAGCTCGATATTTTCTGATTCAGGGTTCTTGGTTTCTTTAAGAATGAGACATCTACCGCCAACCCAGGTAATGGCATACTGAGAATTAAATTGTTCAATAATCTGGTCATAAATGTTGCCTGCTTCTTTTTTATTAAGGGTTTCTTGAACCGCTCGATATCCATCCGCTTCTTTTGCGTACTGGTTAAAAAGGTCATTGAAATCTGAATTTACCGGGCATAATACACATTCTATGCCCAACTCCTCTGCTGCCTCCATTGCAGATTTTTTACCGCTGTTATGGCCGGTTTTTTTTTCTGTTTCAATGTCATTATCGGCGGCTATGATTATGCGTTTGTTAGGGAAACGATCCTTGAGCTTGGCGCAAACCGCCTTGATATTACCGGAAGAAAAAGCTATTACAACAGGGATTTCAACTGCCTCAAAAACCGTTGCCCCGGTTGCAAAGCCTTCAACAACATAAATTAAATCAGTATCCGTCAGATGACCCATGGAATGGAAACACCCAGAAACCGAGCCGCCGGGGTGAAAACTTTTCTTCCCCTCAACATCGATGTATTGAACTGACACCGGATTGTCCTCATGGTCCCCGAAGTCACTATAAATCGGAACTATCAAACGATTATAATTCTCTCTGATGCCAAACGCTTTGATCCTCTTTTTAATCAAATAAGGGTTATCGGGTTTTGCTTCGTAAGCCATTTTCCAGATTTCAGAGGCCTTTTTACAGGCTGCTGACTGCCTCTCCTTGATTTCTTCAAATTTAATCGGTGGATTTTCATCCCTTTCTTTAACGATCATCGGACATACTGCTGAAAACACCTTATTATCTTGCTCTAGCTCAATCTGCATAAAAAACTCTCCTTTATGCTTTAGGGATCAGGGCTCTCGTTTAAGCCGCCCTGATCACGGTTAATATTTTAAGGTCAAAAAACTCCCTCTCCTAACCTCTCAAAAAGATCGTTTTTGACTTTTACAGGGTTTAAATCCCTGCATGCTTTTGGCTGCTTTCTGATGAAGCAGCCTGTTTTTAAGGTGTTTTCATTTGATCGCTTTGGTAATAGTATTGTTCATGGTAATGCTTCATAACCCTTCCAAGCATTCATCCATTTACACAACTCAAATTCTTCACAGCAGTATTGAAAACGTACAGAAGAAAATGGAGTTAAACAGGATTGATGGGTCAGCACTTTGAATAAAAGATTGGATTTTAAAGGATGTGCGGTTTTGATGGAGATCCTATGGGATTAAATACTATACGCTTTACAATACTATTATTATTCTATGTCATCATCCTCCTCTCCCCCCCTCCATTTCTATCTTTTTTGATTCTGCTTCCTCGTCCGCCCAGGGGGCCACGGATCATCCAGTCGAAAATCCCCATTTCGTCGAACCAATCACACATTTGTTTTTCCCTCTCTGTTATCGAGAACACTCCCCACGCCCGCCACTACTCACCAGTATCCTTTTTGATTGTTCTCTGTGGTTTGATCCCGCAGTCCTTCTCCAGCCTTATTTTAAAGATTTTACAAAGGCCATGGCTATTATCAATATTTTGACACAAAAATGCTTTAAATGTCCTTATTTTGAAAGGAGCCGGGTATGATTGTTGTAAAAGATAAATAAGGTTTTAATCCTCTCGAATCGAGGAGGTCTTTCAGACTGACAATGGAAACTTCAAGACTCATCAATGCAACAAGTTTTAATCCTCTCGAATCGAGGAAGTCTTTCAGACTGGCTAAGTGTGGTTTTACTTCATCATTTTCTGATGTTTTAATCCTCTCGAATCGAGGAAGTCTTTCAGACCGCAGCATACGTAGGTTTAACCTGGGAAAACCTCAAGGTTTTAATCCTCTCGAATCGAGGATGTCTTTCAGACTCGCGGTTATTGCGACACAAGGGGTAGTGAAGACTATGTTTTAATCCTCTCGAATCGAGGAGGTCTTTCAGAAACAGTTATAGAATTAAAAAATACATGGAATAGTATGTTTTAATCCTCTCGAATCGAGGAGGTCTTTCAGACACAAAATCCTTCCTAAAACTGTCTGAAGCTGCTATGTTTTAATCCTCTCGAATCGAGGAGGTCTTTCAGACATTTTCCGATGTCATTGAAGATTACAACCGTGAAGTTTTAATCCTCTCGAATCGAGGAGGTCTTTCAGACCGGATGTCATGGTACATCCACAAGAGGGTTAGAGCGTTTTAATCCTCTCGAATCGAGGAGGTCTTTCAGACCCTGGGTACTCAGGAATCTCTCCAGTCAATAATCTTCAAGGCTAATTTTACTGACCTGGTCGATTTTCGACCTTCGGAAAAAGATTTCATAGTTTTTTTCCAGGCATTTTTCTTACAACCTTTTGTAATTCTTAAATAATATAAAATTATGGACCTCATGGTCTCTAAATGTAGGCTCAATCATACCATAAAAGCATTTTAAATAAAGACAGATATGAAATTTTTTGACGCAGCTTTGGGTTCATTCAACATCCTCTGCCAATTTTCGAATTACAAAGCCACCCATACCCATGCTGACTCCTTTTCCAATATGAGTAAGTCCGGCATAACCGATCATGGATTTCAGTTCATCCGGGATATGGCTGATTTTTATCTGGCCTTGGATAAACATTTCATCTTTCCTCGCAGCATCAATTTGAAAAGTTTTAAACGACCTTGAAATAGTGTCAACACTTCGGATAAGCTCGTCGGTTGTCAATCTTTCGGTTGTTTCCATCAATGACTGAATCCTCCTTTCAGCACCTTTGATAAAGTCAAAAAAATCAGGCTGGAGTATTGGCTTTTTGTTGCGGTTAAACAACACAGGTGTGATAAATGCTATTTCCAACCGCTCATCAGATTGACTGCCAGGAATATAATCGAGTTTATTTTGAGCCTGGATAGCAGTGCTTTTCCTCCAAGCACTCTTGCTCCAGACGGATACATCCTTGATCTTGAATCGGCCGTAGTTATCAGACTTGTAAGTACGCCATTTACCCATCCCGGTAAACTGACCGGCATATTCAATTGCCGGTAGAAAGCGACCGGTAAACATACGGTCCTGGGCCATATCACAAAACAGTCTGATTTCAAAGGATAACGATTCGCCTTCCCGAAATATCAAACGATTGCCCAGAGGCGGGAGGATAACAAATTTGGATGAAGCATTTTTGTTGTAGATCTGAGGCATGAACAGCATGGGATATTCACATCCGTTTTTGGCATTTTTACAGATCTGGCAATTATCCTGTTCTTTGCATGGGAATTGTCTTTTCATGACAGTTTCCAACATCGTTCTTAAATGATAACCTTTTCTTAAGGCATCAAAAATCATAAGCGTGCTTTCAACTTCAATTTCAATCCGGTACCGCAGCCATGGGATATTGATTTCAGGCATTGAACAACCTCGCCAGTTTCAACAGGAGTAAAGCAAAGTTTTTTGGCATTTCAAAAAGGGTGAGGGTAAACAGGATCTCCTTTTGTTTCAATGAACACAACTGTAATATTTTGTTTTTCAGATATTCTTTATTTTCCTGATCTTCATGGAAATAGGAGATTATCTGCTCAAGGTACTGGTATTCAAAATGCTTCCGGATTTCATCAACTCCAGGTAAAAGATGATTTAAATCCTCCCGAGAAAGAACCAGGGATGTATCATGGATAAATTCTGAAGCATAGATTTGAGCATCTGAAAAAATGAATTTAATTCTTCCGTTTTCTTGTGGCTGAATGTGGATGCTGTGGTGCTGGGCCATCAACAGTGTATTGCCGATATGCTTTATTGTCCGGTTGAGTTCAACCACAATTACATTGGTTCTGTTCCAGGAGACATTGTTCAGAAGAGAATAAACCAGATTTCTGTTGCAGAACAGACAAGAGTGATGGTTGTCCAAAAGCAATAACAGGCCTTCAAATGGTATCTGCTCTTCTCGGGTATCCGGATTGAAAATCCAGACAGCAACATCCGGAGCATGGTATTGTTTTTCATCAGAGGGTGAAAAAAGTTCCTTTTGTGTTTGTGAGACCATCCCACACAAAAAGCAATATCCATCTGCTCCTGATTCACGAGTTAGGCACCTTCGGCATAGCGGATTAAATGGCGGCATCCATGCGGTCGGTTTTTGTAAAAGAACCCCATCTTTGAAAGCCTGATCATTTTCAGAAATCAAATGGACCGCGCTCAATAGTCCTTTAACAGTTTTCTGTTCAAACAGGAAAGAATGATACTCGCTCGGGATTATTTGATTTTTCATTTAAATTCTAAAAGTGATTTTAATTTCCCCGGGATGACGGCTTTGGGATAATCCTCTTTGAAAAAAGCCTGGAATGTCATCGGCTGAAAGGCAGGGTTTGAATATTTTTCTCTCCAGTGATTGGTGTTTTGATTAATCACATAGACAGTGCTTTGATTGAAATCCACATTTATTTTACAGCTCCCAAAACCCAGAAATTTTCCTTTACCCGTCTTATGGGCCAGTGTCTCTTCGAGAAGAATACTGGAGATCAGTCCCTTGAGTTCTTCCAGCCTGAGATTCCAGAAGCCGACATCAAAAGAAAACACAGAGCCTTTTTCAGCGCATCGGCAGGGTGTAATTTTAGGATCATGTTCGCTGGGGATCTGGTTTGCCGGATACTTTTTTACAATTGAGCTGTTAAAGAAATCAAAATGCCTGAAAATTCGAACATCGTTGTATCTGTCATAGTCTCTTTTTCCGCTCCCGTTTTTGGGGTATACCTTTTCCAGCAAGTCAGAATAATGATGAGGCATCCCATACCAGGACATGGCTCCTTCACAAAGGGGAGCAAAAGAAAAGTTCAACCTGCCCATGTATCCTTTGTTGCCATCGAGAAAACCGAACAGTGATTCTGCTTTGGCCTTATCGGATAACAGGAGGTAATTATTTCTGATCATCCCTTTCAGGGTTTTTGAGGGAATGGCATACTCCCGGGGGTCCGGTTTGTTTTGGTTATCGGGGGGACCCATATGGAAAAAGTCCCATCCTTGAGAAGCGGGTGCCATGTCAATGGTCGGCTGTCCGCTTTCTTTGATGTGGAGCGGGGTTAAAACCGTCAAATGACAAGACAGCGAACCTGAATACCCCGAGAAAACGGCATGGGAAATCTCTTTCCGATTTTCCGAACACTTAAACATCGAGTTTGCCGGTGCAGGGTTTCCGGCATTGGGCAGGCTTGTTCTGAAACTATCCATGGCCTTTTTATAAAGAGCTGTTTTTTCCAACTGCTCCATTGTCCCTTGTTTGACGATCCAGCTTCCGGCTTTAGTTTCCTTTCCAAAGTCAGGGATAAATTCAAGAATTTTAGCATTACGCCCGGATCTGATATCAATGCTTGTTATTTCACCTTTTACCCATCCCATTCCGGATGTTTTTTGGCCACCCAGGGGTATTTGGCCATTCTGCATATCCTGAAGAAGATGGAAGAACAGTCCTGATGCCTGGTCATCCTTGATGTCTTGAAGGTAAAAGGATGTCGTAAATTCAAAATCCTTTCCATACGCATACAGAAAATCCATCTTGGCTTTGTCAATGGGTTGGCCGGTTTTGGGATTAATCTGAATGGAATCTACCGAACAATAATTTTTTCCCCGGGTCAGGTAAGCGTCACTGAATATAATCTTTCCGGCCGATCTCTGTTTTCCGAAGACATCACCGATGATACCGATATCTGTGGGCTCTCCGTTATTCAATGGCTGATTTAAAAGAGTTCGCATGATTTTTTCAGCCCTGATCCTGAAAGCCCCTTTAATGGTTCCTCCTGGTATGTAAACGTCCCACCCGGTATCATTGGTTCTGGTGCCGTTTGAATATTTCCATCCCAGCATACGCATGAAGATCCGGTCATAAGGTGTCTGGCTTCGAGCAACTTGAGGATTGTTTTTTGAAGAACGAAAATCGCAATTACCTGGTTTCTCGATTTCTGTCAGCACCTTGGAACGATACCATCCCAGAAAATGATTCAGATTTTCGTCATTAGCAACGGCTTTCCCGAAATTGTTTTTATCTAATGGGAAAGGCCGCCCGTTCCTCTGATGCTCTCTTTTAAAGCCTTCATCTCTAATCTGGTCGAAGCTTCTTATCTGGCCCGATGCTATTTCTCTTTTTATTTTAAGATGTGCCTGTCTGTTTTGGATCTCTTGGTCAATCCAGCCTGCTATTTTCCGATGGTATCCCTTATTTTCTTTCTGGCTGTCGTCTTTTCCTTCGTCATGGAACTGCCATCCTACCAGCAGAGGATTTGATAATCTGAATGAAACCCTTATTTCCATGGCATTGGCTGTGTTTTTGATGGGAGGTTCCACTGTGTTTAATTTTTCAAATTCCCTTGAGGAATTCTCATCCAGACAGAGCCTTATTTTCCCCAATCCCTTGGTTTTTCCCGCACCGAACCAGAATCTTCCGTCAATAAGTTCTTTCAACAGCAGATAAAGCTTGCCCTTCTGGGTATTGTCAAAAGTGTTGGGGTAGTCCAGGGAAAAATTAAAATTGGTACCCTTGAAAATGGTTTCTATCTTGTAATTGGCGTTCTCTTCCATAGACATGCGGTCTCGGTTGAGTCTGATTCCCATCCGCAGGTCATAAAAACAATCCTCTTTTTTTCTTGGATCATTAAAACTGCAATCTATTTTAATATTTTTGAAAAAGGCCTCGTTATTTCTATCATCAAACAGGCGCTTATAAAGGCCATCAAATAATTTATCGATGTATGTGGTTCCATTCCTTGTTTGATTAGTAAAACCGAGAAATGCATCCATGAGCGCCTTCCCGGGATCTCTGCCGTCTGGTCTGCCCGGAAGTTCGATGGGCGTACAGTCCCTTTTGTTCTTTCTAGAAAAAAGTGTTTTTAAACCATTGCCTCGATATATGGGGGATTCTGCAATAAGATGACCTTTGATTAAAGGCATTATTCTCTCCTTCCATTTGGGTTTTCAAAAGAGCGGTTTATAACAAAGTTTTGGGAATGTTCTATTTATTCTCAGGAAAAATCAAGGAATAAATAACTGTTCTCACCAACACTATCAATTTCATAAATCAGGCAGAGCCATTAAAAGGGTAGCCTCTGAAATCTCTGGATTTAAGATAACAACCATTTTAGAAAACCTCCTTTAGCCAGCATTCCAATTTAAAATGCTTGTGTGATGCCATTGGATTGATAAGAAGCGTCTTGGATGGAAAAAACATGTCTTGAGAGGATAGCAGTATTTATTTCATAAGCACCATATCCCACCCCTCTACACACCCAATCCCCATAGCAAACACGAACAAATGGAATTAAACAGGAGTGCTGATGAGGTAGCGTTTAAAGGATCAAACTTGCTGGTAGAATTGGCTCTGGAGTGCTTTAGGATGGGATTTTTGATGGTTGTGGATTGATGCTTCAGGGTACTGGGATGGTTGGTACTTCAAAATACTGGATGGTTGATGCTACTGGGTCGATACTGCGAGAAACTTATGGATGGATACTTCTGGGTTGATACTGCTTTTTTATACTGTTTTTTATTATACTACGGTATCATCATCCTCCTGATTAAAATCATCTTCAATTTGCTTCTGATTTTTTTCTTCCTCGCTCAGATCTTCTGATAAAGGGCCTATGATCATCCAATCCTCCACATCGAAAAAATCACACATTTTCATCTTTTCCATTTTGATTGGGATAAATCGGGCATTATCAGGGAGCCTGGCCCTAAATTGCCTACTGATTTCGCCCTGGAACCAAAGATTACAGGTTTCAACTGTCCTTCCATCATTGAAATTGATGACAAATCTTTTGCCGCCAAAGCCCCTGGGGCCGGATGTGTTGGCTCCCATCATATAATGCTGGCCGGCGACAATTACCCTTCTTTTTTCATCCTCTTCCGGCATCGTTATTTTTTTGAGCCAGAAGGAACAATCAAAACAGTTTTCATCCAGATAGGATTCAGGGGTATGATTTCTGATAAAGGGCTTTTTGCAGGATGGGCATATGTTATTCATGATTTTCTCCTTCATCGCTTATATTGGCATCTTCCAGGGCCTTCTTGCTGCAGATAGGGCATATCGCATGGCTTATAATCGGAAGCCCCATCTTTTTTAATGATAGGGTAAATTCGGTGTGTTCGCATTCTTTAGTGCCCATGGATTTACCGCACCAGGCACATTTGATTTCATAGACCATTTTTTATCTCCTTAATTTTTAAAATGACCTGCATCTCTACTGGTAACAGGGTTACTTAATTGATTTACGGTTTGACCAGGGAAAGGATCTGCCCCCCGGTTTTTTCGAATTTATAGACATCCGCTGTGGACAGGCCGTCCATTTTTGCTGAAGCAGTGAATGCGTTGATGATATGAAACATCGTATTGCCCGGCTCCTGTTCAAACACTGCTTTTACGATCTCTGCTTCATTCTGGGAAAGGCCGAACCGTCTGCAAAAAGCTTCAATGGAACGAACAGGGTCATGCACATGGGATTCACGAGAGAGTTTGAATTTCATCCGGCTCCTGTCTGACCCATCCCTCACCATGGCAAGGGTGGCGGCGAAGTTTTTCAGGCCCCGGGAACTGATATGCTTGAACCTGGATTCCCTGGCCTTTGCAATGGAGATGAGCCCGTTGGTGCAGATCAAACGATAGAAGAAGGATTCAATGCTGAATGCGATCAGACCGACCTCGGAATTGGCAAAAGCTACGCCTGGAATAATTTCATCCAGAGGACCCCCGGCATTGACCCCAAAGGCTTTGTCATATTCCGGGATCTTCAACAGGAACATGCCATGATCAAGTGAATACTGAACCTGCAGATGAGGCTCAAATCCCAGTTGAATGAGCTGGGCCAGGATTTCCATATTGTCCAGGGGCTGATACCGTTCTGTAAATACAGCCCGGAGTGAGTTCCCGTTGAACCGGCAAAAGAAGGTATCCCGGTTCTTTTTTTCCTGTTCGATCCAGTAATTGAGGTTCCGGGCCTGCAAATCTTGCGGACACCGCATAAGATAAGAATGAGGCACCCGCAAGCGGTTGGCTAATAGGTGTTGGGCGCTGGCGGCCACATCGACCTGCTTACCGGATATCCACATCTGCTTCAGGCTGTCAAAAGACATTTCATGAACCGGTATGATTTCGTCAAAATGATTTGCTGATTGCTGATGAACTTCGTTGATAACGGTTTCAAGGGTGGTGATTATAGGCATGATATTCTCCTTTTTATTGGTTTTGGGATTATTTAAGGCGGGGTTTGGGGCGCTGGAAGGGCTTCTTAACCTTGTTCATAGGCTTCCTGAATCAAGCCCTGGTCTGCAAAACTGAAGAAGCTGTCATCATCCATGTTGATAATCAGATGCTCATGGACAGTTATCCCGATGATAGATGCGGCCTGAACAATTCTTTTCGTAACATCCTTGTCCGATGCTGAAGGCGTAAGGTCACCACTAGGGTGGTTGTGCCCCAATATGAGGGCGGCCGCATTTGCCAGGATGGCTGGTTTTAGGACCTCCCTTGGATGAACTGAAGCAGACGACAAACCGCCGATAGAAACGATATTCATACCGATGATAATGTTTTTGGCGTTAAGCATCAGGACACAAAACTGTTCTCTGTCAGGCTGTCCCATGTTTCTAATCATATCCTGGAGATGTCTTTGAGCATCAGAGGGATTATACAATGCTTGCGGACTGAATTTGACCCGTTCATCTCTTACCAGGCTTACACGGTATGCCGAAACGAAGTGGGTCATCTGGTTTTGGGTTTCTGATACGCTGAAAAGATCCAGTTGCTTGCATTTTTGATGTGTTAATTTTCTCATGGCTCCTCCTAATAAAAGAACCGGCATCCGGAGAATTACCCCGGATACCGGCTTTTTCGATTGTCGTTAAAATTTTATGGATAAATGACGGTACAGTCGTCAAAACTGATTTCCCATGGACCCAGTTTATCGCTGGAAGAAAATCCGTTGTTGAGCCAGATACCGCCGCTGAACACTTTGGGATGATGTTTCTGGTCAAAATCAATAAACAGTTGGCAGATGTACTTCCACATTTCCTGGCCGACGGTGGGGAATCCTTCTAATCTTTCGATGCTCTCCCAGTCCGGAAAAAAGAGTTTGTAAATCCCGACCAGGGCGGAGTTTTGATGATCTGCTTTCTCGAATATCAACTGTAGTCGGCGCTGGAGTTCTTCTTTTTTGAAACTCTGAAACTTGGTTCGGGTTAAAGTCTGTTTCATGGCATCTCCTTTTAAATAAAAAACCCTCCAGGATTGCTCCGGGAAGGCATCTAATTTTAGATTTACGGGTTGTTTGGCTGGTTTAAGTGATATGTTCCACAAGCCTTTTGATGGCGTTAAAAGGGCTTAATTTCCCAGTTCCCAGGACCTCCTTGACCTGGTCCCCCTGGAGGAAAATGCTTCCTTGTTTTTCGGCTCCTTCAAAGATTTCAAGGCCGACATAATCAAGCCGGGGATTTCTGGACAAGACAAAGGTTTCTTTGCCTTCCCGATAAACATCAATGTCATCCTGATATCCGGCGGACAGTTTGTGGGTGTGGCTTCCGGATTTATCTTTGAATGTGATGACAAGGCAGGGATTGTGTCTTTTGGCATGAAGCATTTCCCAGAAATCTTCTTTGCCGATTCGGTAATTATGAATTCTTCGCATGGGATGCTCCTATCCTGTTGAATGGGCAGGATTGGCACTTGGTTTTATCCCGACAGGCTGAACAGATTTTCCCAGGGTCCAGGGTCCTGCCCAGATATTCGAAGACATCTTCCAGGGCCTTTGTCATTGGCATTCCGGAAGCCCAGGCGATGCGTCTTAATGTGGCGCTGTGATGCCGGGAAAGTTCAGGAGTATAGGCCATGGCGGAATCCTCCCTGATATGAAATGGAGCGCTGAAGAATGATGACCTTACACTCGGGGCATGATATTTCTTCACCCAGACCTGACCGGGTGATTTTCTTACAGTTCGGGCACTCGATTTCAAGGATATCCTGGTGTTCAGGAAGGGGCCACCCTTGGGCTCGGCAGATTCTTTCTACCTGGTGGGCCGGGCGCACCTGCCAGAAAAGGTCGTTTTCAATCTCAAAAATACCTTTGACCTGGATCTCGTCCAGATCATGAAATGAAAAATATCCCCACTCCGACATCTGGAAATCATTGTTCAAAATTGCAAATCCCCAGAAAACGTCTTTCCCATCGAATTCACTAACATACCAGTCGCAATTGCCGATGAAAAAATGAAGATAGATGGGCTTGTCCTTCAGGGGTGTTTCTTCAGTCCTGTATAATTCGGGGATGCTTGCCAATTGTTCTTTTGTTGGTTTATTCCACATGATTTTTTTCTCCTATAGATTGTGGCTGTATTAGCCGTTTAAATGCTGGATAAATCTTGAAGCCTGTACTCTATCAAGGCTGTCTAAATCCTTGTCAAACAGTCTCTGAACTGCCTTATTCAGCCCTTCCGTGGTCAAGCCCCTTCGTCCTGCTATTCTCTGAATCAGGTCCTTTTGCTTCGGTGTGATGGGCTTGTCTTCTGGAAAAACGGTGTTACAAGTTGTCTTCGATGTCAGATTGTAATTACAGTTTCCCATATCTGGCATATTGTTTTTCAATGTGTGTCGATGTGTTTTGATGAAGATGCCTGTCAATCCTGCTGTGCGGATAACGGCATCGACCATGGCGCTTTTACACGCCATTTTTATGCTGATGTTCAGGTTCCATCCGTCTTGTTTTAAATGTCTCGCTCCTGTCCCCTCCCCGACAGTAGTTCCCGCCTGGGTCCGCAACTCGCACTTCAAGACAACTGTCTGAATCTCTTGGTGGTGAAGGCCGGCAATTTCATATTGCTGGACAGTCGGAAAATGGGCAGTCAAGCCCAGCAAGCGGGCTATCTTCTCTGCTCCTGACTTCCACAATGTCAACATTGAAAAATGGGAAAAGTCAGAACACAGAAAGGGCGCTCCAGCTCGGACGTATTTACAATTTTCAAAAATGTGGGATCTGCCGTAATCAATATCCGGGTTAAGGTTCTTCCGTATCCACTGGATAAGCGCTTGATGGTTCTTTTCTCGCCTTTCCAGTGCTTTCTGAAAGGTCTCTGCTGGCAGATCCAACGGGCTGGATGGAAATACCGAAATTGAACCCTTTGGTGGGTCCCCGGGCGGGCTGATAAATCTTTTTAACGTGTCTGTTTCTGACAATTGCTGAAGCATAAATCCTCCTTTGATTAAGGTTAAAAATAGAAAAGGCCATCCCGGTGAAGGAACGGCCTCATGATCTGGTAATGAAATGTTTGATGCTGGTTAAAATCCCATCCCAATCAATTTTCCATGAAAGCGATGGTCACTGGCGCAACAATCCGTTTTCCCGCAGATAAAGCATGCTCCTGTCAGGTTCTCATATTCTTTTTCTTTCAGGATTTTGCTGTATCCGCAGGAACACTTGAAAACCTTATCCCTGGGCAGGAAGGTCCTCGGGGGATGTTCCATTGGGCTCTGGCAGGATGGGCATGGAATGGGTGCTATCGTTTTCTTTCTCATGATTTGGTTCTCCTTTTGATTAGGTGGGGGGGATGGTTGATTTTATGGATGGGAAAAACTGTGATACTGATGGGTTGGGTAAATGCCTAAAATGCTGAAAAGGCTGAAAGGCTTGTCAATAAAGCCCCTAGCCCCTATAATATTTTAAATCGGAATTAAAAAACCTTCAAAAGC
>JAMPXP010000014.1 GCA_023701135.1 Desulfobacula sp.
CATCTCGAACACGGAAGTTAAGCTCTTTAGCGTCGATGGTACTGCATGGGTGACTGTGTGGGAGAGTAGATCGCTGCCGGATTATCCTCTTCAAAGGCCCTGATCATCTTAATTGATGCTCAGGGCCTTTGGCGTTTTTGGGGCTTTGTAAAACCGCACGGCCCTTTTTGCGTTGCACGAACGCAGTCATGGGGACACCGGGGTCCGACGGTTCAAGATTCCATAATCAAAAACAATGGGCCGCTATAACTGAATCCGCCAGCCGGCATTGGCAAAGGCAAATCTTTTCTTAAACCGGTTGTAACAGGCGGCTGCCGCCTCATTCCCGGTGCAGTGGGAAACCGCAATCAGGTTAAGCCGATACTGATCAAAGGCGTCCATGGTTTTTTCAAGCTGGTCGTCGGAATTTAAAAATCCGAGATGGGTGCCGCCGATGACGGCATGAAAGGCATTGTGGCCTGTTTTTTTTGAAAAATGATGCAGGATATTGACGATGCCGGAATGGGCGCATCCGCTCAGAATCACGGGGCCGGACAGGGTTTCGATCAAGAGGGCGGCATCATCGGTAAAAGGGTCCGGGATAAAGCCGGTTTCAGTTTTCAGCAACAGTCTTTTGTCGGCCTGTTCAAAATCCGTTATCCTTGGGATCTCACCTGAAAAATAAATCCCGGGAGATATCTCGGTAAATTCCTTTAACAGGTGAACCTTTGCATGGAGATGGTTTTCAAGGGATTCCGGGCTGTGGTTCAAGCCGATGAATCGCTCTTTTTCCCCTTCTTTTCCTGAGGAAAATTTGGCTGAAAAGACATGGGGGTGGGCATAGATGTCAAGCTCTCCCTTTTGTCCGGCAAAGGCTTCAAGACCGCCGGTATGGTCAAAATGCCCATGGCTGAGGGCGATTTTCCGAATCCGGGAAAGATTGATGTCCAGGGTTTTTGCATTGGTCGTAAGCCCGAGCCCCTGGCCCGTGTCCATGAGGATGGACTGGCTGCCTTTTTCAACCAGGGCGGAGAATCCGTGTTCGCCGATGATCCCCTTTGTGCCGAGGGCCCTGTTTTCACACAGGATGGTGATGGTGGTTTTTTCCACGATACATTTCCTTTATATGAAGGTCATAATTGCACGGGTTTTGCCTGATGATGGGTCATATAAAAACATCCGTTTTTTTCAAAACAAACAATCCCCTCGAGATAGCCCACATCTCCGCATTCTTCATGGCGGAGGCCCAGTTTAAATTCCTTTAAGGGATAGAGATTCCAGTCATGGGTGATGGAAACGGCCATTTGACCTTGGGGCAGGTTTTTGATCTGTTCCATCATGAGATCACAGATCTGGTCCGCGGTTCGTTTCGGGTTTTCCATGATATTTTCATCGGTCTTGCCGTCGAACCAGTTCCGGATAAACACCTCATTTCCCTGGGCCAGGATTCTTTCAACGGCCTTGTCGATGTCTTTGATGTAAAAGGGGGCAAGCCTGTTGTCAACGGTATTGTGCGGGAGGATTTTTTTATACCGGGTGCTGAACCCTTTATCGATAAGGTAGGCGGTTTCAATACACCGCCCCATGAAGCTGGAATACAGTTTCGGCAAAGGGTCGGGCCGAAGGGCCTGGCCGAAATCATGGGCATAGGTTTTTCCGGCCTCGGTTAATTCCATAAACGGTTCCATCCTGACCTGGGTTGAAAAAAGCCGTTCGGAATGCCGGATGATCAGTCCTATCTTTTGGATTCCCTGATCCAGGAGGGAATTGATGACGGTCAGGGTCTGGTCTGCTTTGAGCGTATGCGTTCTCATGGTCTTCCTTAAAACCCCGTGAAGGGGCCATGTTTTTGTTGAATAGATTTCATACTCTATGCTATATGACCTGTCAAGTTTGGGACATTTCCGGGAAGGAATCATGACCATGAAAAAAAAAATCAGCATCATCGGCGTACCCATGGATTTCGGGCAATTGGTCCGGGGAGTGGATATGGGACCGGCCGCCGTCCGGTATACCGGTTTGATTCCAAGGCTCAGGGCCTTGGGGCATGAGGTACTGGATACCGGAAATGTCCGGATTCCCATCCGGGACCATGAGGCAAATACGGACCGGAAATCCGGCAAAGGCATTGAAGAGAAATTCCTAAAGGAAATTACCGAGATTTGCGAGGCCATCTACAGGGCCGGAAAAGAAGCCGTGGACAAGGGGCGGTTCCCCCTGTTTATCGGGGGTGATCATTCCATTGCCGTCGGCACCGTGGCCTCTGTGGCGGAAGGTGAGCCCATGGGACTGATATGGCTGGACGCCCATGCGGATTTTAATACGCCGGAAACCTCTCCCAGCGGGAATATCCATGGGATGCCCCTGGCGGCCCTCATCGGGGAAGGGTATGAATCCCTCATCAATGTGGGGAGGCCCGGGGCTAAAATCCTCCCGGAAAATATTGTCATGATCGGGCAGAGGGATCTGGATCCAAAAGAAAAACAAAGGTTAAAAAAATCCGGCATCACCGTCTTTACCATGCGGGATATTGATGAACAGGGCATTAATTCCATTGCCAACAAGGCCCTGATGAAATTTGTCCATTTAAAGAGAATCCATCTGACCGTGGACATGGATGCCCTTGACCCGGTGGAGGCCCCCGGCGTCGGAACTCCCGTACCGGGAGGGATTTCCTACCGGGAGGCCCATCTTTTAATGGAAATCCTGGCCGATTCCGGGAAAATCACCTCCATGGATCTGGTGGAAATCAACCCCATTCTCGATATCGCCAATAAAACCGCGGAACTTGCCGTTGAATTGACCTTATCCGCCCTCGGAAAGAGCATTTTGTGAGTCTGGACGAATATATCAGGGCCCTTAAAAAATACAAGGGCTTTCTGGGTGATATTGTCTGCCACAAAACCATCCCTTCCAAAGGGGCGGCATATGCGCTGAATCTTCCCGGATTTAAGAACAACCTGGGCCCTCTTTTAAAATTTCTCGGCATTAAAAAATTATACCGCCATCAGGAAACAGCCATGGCGCTTATTGAAAAAGGGATTCATACCGTTATCGCCACCCCCACGGCCAGCGGTAAAAGCCTGATTTACAACCTGCCCGTGATGGGCCGGCTCATGGAAGACCCGGCAGCCTGCGCCCTCTATCTTTTTCCGTTAAAGGCCCTGGCCAGGGACCAGCTCAACACCGTCCAACATCTGTTGAGGGCGGCCGGCCCGGTTCATCCGGAGAGGCCGGAACTGAGGGCCGCCGTCTATGACGGGGATATCAGCGCCTACCAAAAGGCAAAGATCAGAAAAGTTCCTCCCCAGATCCTTTTGTCCAATCCTGAAATGCTCCATCTGTCCATGCTGGCCCATCATCCTTTATGGGAGGGATTTTTCAGGAATTTACGGTTTGTGGTCATTGACGAGGTTCATACCTACCGAGGGGTCATGGGCTCCCATATGGCCTGGGTATTCCGGAGGCTTCAACGGATCTGCAGGTATTACGGGTCCTCTCCTGTTTTTATTTTCTGTTCCGCCACCATTGCCAATCCGGCCGACCTGTGCGAGAAACTGACCGGGCTCCAGGTTTCGGTTGTGGATGAATCCTCGGCGCCGGCCGGGAAAAAGGAGGTCATCCTCATGCGGGGGCTTGAAGGGGCCGCCAATACGGCCATTGCTCTTATTCATGCCGCAGTTCACCGGAATTTACGAACCATTTGCTATACCCAGTCCCGGAAGATCACGGAACTCATCGCCATCTGGGCTTCTCAGCGGGCCTCCGGCTTCTCCGACCGGATATCCGCCTACAGGGCCGGGTTCCTGCCCGAGGAGCGGCGCCTCATTGAAGAACGGCTTTCCACACGCGAACTGCTGGCCGTCATTTCCACCAGCGCCCTGGAGCTTGGCATCGACATCGGCAATCTGGATATCTGCATCCTGGTCGGGTATCCGGGGACCATCATGTCCACCTGGCAGAGGGCCGGCCGGGTGGGCCGGGACGGGAAAGATTCGGCCCTGATCCTCATTGCCCATGAAGATGCCCTGGACCAGTATTTTATCCAGCATCCGGATATTTTTTTCCATATGCCGCCGGAAAAGGCCGTCATTAATCCTTACAATACGGTTATCCTGGGCCGGCACCTGGAATGCGCGGCCGCGGAACTGAGCCTTCACCGCACCGAAAGCTTTCTTGGCAGTGAGCCGGTTCAAGCCGCCCTGGCCGGACTTGAACAGGAGGCAAGGCTCTTGAGAAGCCGGGATGGGGATTTCTGGCATGCAAGCCGGAAAGCCCCCCACCGGGAAGTGAACCTGAGGGGCACAGGAAAGAGCCTGCCGATTTTCCTTGAAAACACAAAACAAAACCTTGGAGAAATCGACCGGCACCGGTCCTATTTTGAAACCCATGAGGGCGCCGTGTATCTTCACCGGGGAGACTCCTATGTCATCACTCTTTTTGATCACGGGGCCGGGGTGATTGAGGCCAAACGGCAGGATGTCCGCTATTTTACCAGGGCCAGATCATCTAAATCCACCACCATCATCAAACCCTTGAGGTATTTTTCCGTAAAAGGGACCCAGGTGGGCTACGGCATCCTGAGGATCACCGAGCAGGTGACGGGATACGAAAAAAAACAGGTTTCAAATCAGAAATCCATGGGCATTTTTCCCCTGGATCTGCCGAAACTGGAATTTGAAACCGAGGGACTCTGGATTGAAATACCGGATCAGGTCCGGGATGAGATCGAATCCGACAGGCTTCATTTCATGGGAGGGATTCATGCCCTTGAGCATGCGGCCATCGGGATCATGCCGCTGCTGGTCATGACGGATCGCAATGATCTGGGCGGAATTTCCACTCCCTATCATCCCCAGGTGGAGAAAGCCGCCGTCTTTATTTACGACGGGGTTCCCGGGGGATTGGGATTGACGGAACAAGCCTTTAACGATGCCGGATCACTCCTGGAAAAAACCTTTGACGCCATCTCCGGCTGCCCCTGCGAGACCGGCTGCCCCGCCTGTGTGCATTCCCCCAAATGCGGTTCGGGCAACCGGCCCATTGACAAGGGGTCGGCCCTGAAAATCCTTGAAAAGATATTGAGCCGGAAAGGGCCGGAGGAGTCTTATGAGGTCCGGGAACCCGCCCCGGAATTTAAGGCTGAACCGGTTTCAGAACCTGAATCCGATAAACGAGATCTACCGGATTTGCGATACGGGGTCCTGGATATTGAAACCCGGCGGTCGGCGGAACAAGTTGGGGGCTGGAACCGGGCCGAGAAAATGGGAGTCAGTTGCGCCATCCTCTATGATTCCCGGAAGGATTCCTTTCAGGAGTATTTTCAGGAGGATATTGAACGGCTCTGCCAAGATCTGACGCAATTTGACCTCATTGTGGGGTTCAATATCATCGGTTTCGACTACAAGGTATTGTCCGGGCTTTCGGATTTTGATTTTTCATCCCTTCCCACCCTGGATATCCTTCTCAAAATTCATGAGAGGCTTGGGTACAGGCTTTCCCTTGACCACCTGGCGACTGAGACCCTGGGCTGCCAGAAAAGCGCCGACGGGCTCATGGCCCTCAAATGGTGGGAACAGGGGGAGATAGATAAGATCGTCGCCTATTGCCGCCAGGATGTCCAGGTCACAAAGGATTTGTATCTGTTTGGAAAACAAAACCGGTTTCTATTGTTTAAAAATAAGGCCGGTCAAGGGGTCAGAATACCGGTGGCCTGGTAAAAATTTTAAAAACTTGTTGATTTCATGGATGATCTTTACTATAGGGGATAAACATCCTGGCCGAGGACATTTAAGTCTTGAATATGTGAAATAAGGATTTGTTAAGGGGTATAAAATGAAATGCCATATCATCTTCACTTTGTTTTTTTTATTTTGCTTGGGTCTTGCAGTTCAGACTCTTGCAGCTCAAAGTCTTATAAAAGAAAAAAAGTATGTGGGCGCCAAAGCGTGCATGGCATGTCATGAAAAGGAATATTCAAATTATATGAATTTCGCCAAGAAGGCGAAATCCTTTGAGAGCATTAAAAAAATGGAGGCAAAGCTGACACCGGAAGAATACCGGGGCTGCTTTGAATGCCATACCACCGGTTACGGCAAACCGGGTGGTTTTGAATCCGAAGAAAAAACCCCGGACCTGAAAGATGCGGGCTGCGAAGTCTGCCATGGTCCCGGAAGCCTGCATATTGATGGCGGTGATCCGGATAAGATTATCCGGGACGTCACCATGGAGAATTGCAATACCTGTCACAACAAAGACAGGATTGAAGCCTTTGATTTCAAGCCCCTTTTATTCGGCGGGGCCCATTAAGTGTCTAAAGGGTCATACGAACATGTTTGATAAGCTCATTAACACCATAAACCGGCGGTTGTGGTTAAGAATTCTCCTCCCTTTGTCGGTCATTGTGGTGGTCGTCGTCGCAGCCATTATCGGATATAATATGGTATATCAGGTGAAATCCGGTGAGGCCCAATTACAATCGCAGAACCGGATGCTGGCCCTTGCCGTGGAAGGCGGGATGTTTGACGCTCTTTCCATCGGAGACAATGATACGGTCAGACTCCAGTTCAAGCGCCTGGGGGAACAGATCCGTGACCTTAAGGTGTTTGTCTATGATTTTCAGGGGCTTGTCTCTTTCAGCACCGATGGCAGGACCCTGGGGAAAAAGATTCAGGATATTGCGGGTGAAGCACCATCAAAGGACATCGCCGCCATGATGGAAAGCGGCAGGGCATCAGAAAAATCCTTTCGCATTTCCATGGAAGGGCAGTCCTTTTTGCTGGAAAACAATCCCATCCTGAATGAGAAAAAATGTTTTCACTGCCATGGAGATAAACTCAAGGTTCTCGGGGGGATATCCGTGGTTTCTGCTGAATCTTCAATTTTTGAAGCCGTGGGCAAGGCAAGGCAGGCCAGCCTGTTGATCGGAATTGCAGGGCTTGCCGTCATCATTCTGTTTATCTGGCTGTTTTTTCAGCTTCTGGTCAATAAAAAGATCAGAATGGTTCTGGATGCCACCCATGATATGAGAAGAAAAGATTTTTCAAAATCCTATGAGATCCGGAAAGGGGATGAAATCAACCATATCCTTTCCCGCATCAACCTGGTGACCCAGGATTTAAGACAGACCTTTAAACAATTCTCAGATCATTCAAACACCATATTCCATTCCGCTTCAGCGTTGAGTCTGATTTCCAAAGACCTGAATTCAGCCAGTGAGGATGCGTCCCAGAAGGCAACAACGGTTTCTTCGGCATCGGAAGAAATGAGCGTCAATAACCGGTCCATTGCCGCCTCCATGGAACAGGCCACCGATTCCCTCAACGCCGTTGCATCGGCCATTGAACAAATGAGTGCTACCGTCGGTGAAATCGCCAGGAATGTCAGTGCCACCAAGGAAATAACGGAGCAGGTGGCCCAGGGCTTTCACATGATCACAGGCGTTGTGGATGAACTGGGAAAACGCGCCAATGATGTGGATCTTGTGACCGATGAAATCCGGGCCATTTCAGAGCAGGTCGGCATGTTGGCCCTGAATGCCAAAATTGAAGCGGCAAGAGCAGGAGCTGCCGGCAAGGGGTTTGCCGTTGTGGCCCAGGAGATTACGGAACTTGCTGATGAAACCAATAAATCCACCCTTGAGGCCGATGAAAAATTAAGGTGGATCAAGGAAAAGTCAAAGGAAGTCGTTGAGAAGGTGGCCGGTCTGACGGCCATTGTAAAGGAATCCGAGCATGCCATTGCCGGTATTTCTGCGGCCGTGGAACAGCAAAACACCACTACCCGTGAAATTGCCAAAAACATTACCGATGTCTCTGCAGACATATCAGAGGTGAATACCAGTGTGAATCAAGGGGCCCTGGTGGCGGCCGAAATTGCAAAAGACATTACCCTGGTCGAAGAAGGGGCAAGAAAGGTGAGGTCCGGCAGCGGCCAACTCAATGATAATGCTGAACGCCTTTCATCCATGGCTGAGAATTTCAGGGAAATTATAAAGCAATTCAAGGTCTGATTTGACTTATCCGGACCTGACCCGGTCCAGTATCTGCTTTAAAACATCTCCGGCCTTTCCCCGGATCAGGACGTCACATTTTCGATCAAAGGGCGTTTCCGACAGATTGATGATGGCCAGAAAACCACCTGATGCCCGGGCATATTCCGGCATCAGGGATGCCGGTTGAACCAGAAGGGTTGAGCCGATAACCATGAACACATCGCTCTCCGAGGAGAGTCTGGCCGCTTTTTTTGTTTCTTCAACCGGCATGGCCTGGCCAAAGGAAACGGTGTCGGGTTTGAAATACCCCCCGCAGGAACATTCCGGAGCCCTGTCCCCGGATTCGATCCTATCCTCGGCCTCTTTCCAGGATATCAGCCGCTTGCAGCTCATGCACCTCACCCGCCGGGTATTGCCGTGGAGTTCGATTATTTTTTCCCCAGGGATTCCCGAAGCCCCATGCAAGCCGTCAATATTCTGGGTGATGAGGGCATGAAGATGCCCAAGGTCATTGAGAGCGGCAATGCTCATATGTCCCTCGTTGGGTTTTGCCCTACGAAGGTTTTTTTCCATGTCCATCCGCTGCTCCCAGTATCTGATCCGGGATTCCCGGGAAGACATGAATTCATCAAAATAGACGGGCCTGAACCGGTCCCAGATGCCTCCCTGGCTTCTGTAATCCGGGATTCCGCTTTCCGTTGAAATTCCGGCCCCGGTAAATACAACCAGCTTTTTTGTCGCTTTTATTTTTTCAGCAATCAAGGCAACTTTTTTATCCATGGCAAGGGCCTTTGCAATATTTTTTCATATAGAACAAGAATCTCATTTATTTTTAAAATTTTCCCGGCAAGAAAAAACAGGATAACAAATTCAATACCGGAGATTCCTGCTATCATCAATGCGCCGTGAAAAGTCATGGAATCAAAGATCTTGCGCAGGGCAAAAACGCTTAAGAAAAGAAGAATGCCCATGAAAAGGCTGACTGGAATGATTTTAAGAAAAAACAAATACACCCCTTTTTTTTCAGAGTTACCGCTTTTTTTGTTCCAGCATTCGTAGAGAACAAAGGCCTGAACGATTACGGACACGGAAAGGCCCAGGGCAATCCCCCGGGGCCCCATGAGGGTCATCAGGAAATAGATCAGGGGGAAGCTCAGGACCACGCAAAGGGAGGAAAAAAGAGCCGGGAAAAGGGTGTTCTGAAGGGCATAATATCCTCTGGATACAATGGTCTGGGCTGAAAAACCAAAGGCACCGATCATGAAAAAAGGAAGGATGGCAGCGGTAACCATGGTGGCTTGGGCGTCAAACCGGCCCCTTTGAAAGAGAAGGACGATGATTTCCCGGCTGATGACCATAAAGAGGACGGAAAAGGGAATGACCAGAAAAATATATTTCAGTGTTGAATTCAGGATATGATTCAATTCGGAAAGTTTCCCCTGTCCTGCCATCGTTGCCATGAAAGGATAGGAGGCAACCCCAACGGCCTGGCCGAAGAGACCCACAAGGATGAACATGATTCTGAGGGCATAGTTCATGGCTGCGATACTGCCTTCGCTTAACCAGGAACCGAAGAATTTCAGGAGGATTTCCGTGGAAAAGGTCATGGTCAGTCCCAGCATCAGGGGCAGGGTCAGTTTGATATAGCGCATGAGGTCCGGATGATTAAAACCAAATGTTAAAGAATACCGGATATCTATCTTTTTTGTTCCCAGGAGCTGGATGGCAAAATTACCCAGGAAGGCGCCGGCCAGAACCCCCCAGGCAAAGCCTTCCATACCCATGACCGGGGCAAGAAAAAGGCCGCAGAGAATGATGGATAAATTATAAATGAGAGGGGCAAGGGCAGGAATGAAAAATTTTTCATGGGCAAACTGAACAGCCATGAGCAGGCCGCCGCAAAAAAAGAAAAATTGGGCCGGAATGATGATTCTGGTCATCTTTACCGCCAGGGCAAAGGTCTGGGGATCTTTTATTCCGGGTGCAAAGGCATGGACAAAGGGGCCGGCCCAGATCATGGTAATCAGGATAAAACACAACAGAAGCGATCCAAAGCTGTTCAGGATGATGGAAAATACCCGATAGCCTTCCTCTTTTCTGCCCGAGGAGAGATAATGGGAGAAAATCGGGATAAAGGTAATGGAAAGAAAGCCGCTGGCCACGATATGGTTCAGGATTTCAGGAATGATAAAGGAGATTTGATAGGCATCCACCCCGGCTTTGACCCCTCCGATTCCGGCTATGGCCATTTCCCGGAACACGCCGATGACACGGCTGGCAAATACCGAGGCCATCATGATAAATGAAGCCAGGCCGATTTTTTTCAATATGGTGTCATGTGTGGTCATTCTAATGGATAGGGTTTATCACAGCAGGAGGGCAAATAAAAGCCTTGAGGGGGGAAATTATTTGACTTCAAGATTCCTGTCGGAATATAGTAAATTCAAAAAAGCCTAAACAAGGAAATGGGGAAAAAGAAAATGCTCACCAAATCAGGTATTCTAATTCTTATAGCAGGTTTTTTCGTAGCGGTTTTCAGTGGGATTTCACGATTCATGGAAAGTCAAAATATATGGGTGGATCTGACGATTTCAACGCTTTTGGGAGATGATGCTTCAAATTCCCTCATCAATTTTATAAATGTGGATATGCTACAGGATCTGCTTTACTATCTGATGGTTGATCTTCCGCTTGCCGTTTTTTTAATCGGACTGGGGGGTATTCTTCTGATTTTGTCCCTTTTTTTTAAAAACTATTAACTCAAATGCCCGGCCTAGATTTTGAAAATATCCCGGACGAGGGAATTTCCCGCACCCGGTACAGCCTGATGCTGGAACTCCTGGCCCATGCCGAGGCAGAGGCCCAATTAAGGGAGAGCGAAGAAAAATACCGGAATCTGGTCTCTTCTCTACCGGAGGGCATATTCATCGTGAGGGAAAGAAAAATCGTATTTGTCAATCCGGGCATGGAACGGTTGACCGGATACAATTTCCATGAATTGCTGGGAAAAGATGCCGACCTTTTCTTTTTAGCCGATCAAACTTGTGATTCAGACGGGGACGACCGGCCCGTGGAATTTTTTATTCACCGGAACGGACGAAAAATCTTTGTTGAAAAAAGCTTTGTGGAAATGGTTTATGATTCCACCCCGGCTCTTTTATTCAGTGTCCGGGACATCACGGAAAAACGAATCGCCACCTTTGAAAAAAACAGGCTGCAAAAAGAACTTGAACGGTCCAAAAAAATGGAAGCCTTCGGCATTCTTGCAGGCGGTGTGGCCCATGATCTCAATAACGTCCTGTCCGGCCTGTCATCCATCCCTGATATCATTTTAATGGATCTGCCAAAGGGCAGCCACCTGATTGAGCCGGTCAAACTGATCAAGGATTCGGGACACAAGGCATTGGCCATTGTGGAAGAGTTGTTGACCCTGGCCCGGGGGTCGGTTCAAATCCGGGAACCGGTTCGATTCAATGATTTGATTGAAGACCATCTCAATTCCCTTGAATTTACAGAGTTACAAAGAAATTACCCCAATGCGGAAATCGTCAAACACTATGGTGCTGATCTGCCGCTCATCATGGCTTCAAAAATCCATATGCAGAAAATCATCATGAATCTGGTTTCCAATGCCGTGGAGGCCCTGGGAGAAAAACCGGGAAAAATTGTTCTGGAAACAAGGCCGGCCCAATTCCGGCGGCAGCGCATCAAAGGATATGAAATTATCGAAAACGGCCGTTTTTTGAGGTTTACGGTCATGGATACCGGCCATGGGATTTCTAAAGAAGACAGGGACCATATTTTTGAGCCCTTTTATTCGAAAAAAATTCTCGGGCGCTCCGGGACAGGACTCGGCTTAAGCATTGTCTGGAATGTGGTCCATGATCACAAAGGCTATATCCATGTGGGCTGCTCCAGGGGCCGGACTTTTTTTACCTTGTATTTTCCCTTGCCGGATCAAAGGGATATGGAGGCGGTAAAGGGCGACCCCATTTTTACGGGCATATTTTCCGATTATTCCGGAAACCATGAGGCCGTATTGGTGATGGAGGACCTGCCGTCCCAGCAGAAAATCGCCGCCAATATGCTGAGACGGCTGGGCTACACCGTCGATGTGGTCTCTACGGGTGAGGAAGCCGTTTCCTATGCCGGGTCCCATAAAATTGATCTTGTGGTTCTGGATATGAATCAGTCCGTTGGTTTAAACGGGTGGGAAACCTATGAACAATTGTTATTGATTGATCCGAAAATAAAAGCGATAATCACCAGCGGACGGGAAACAGCCAAAGACATTGAAAAAGCAAAGGCCCTGGGCGCCGGTGATTTCATCAAAAAACCCTATTCGCTTCAAAGCCTCGGGCTTGCCATACAAAAAGAATTAAAAGACAGGGACAAAAAAGCATGAACACATCCATAGCATCTCACCCCTTGACCCGAAGACAGTTTTTACAATATTCCGCCGCAGTGTCTGCCGGCCTGGGCGGGTTTGGTTTTTTAACCGGATGCGCCATTGATCCGGTCACGGGAAAAAATCAGCTCATGATGGTTTCCGAGCCACAGGAAATCGCCATCGATAAGCAACAGTCTCCTTTTCAGATTTCTTCAGACTACGGCATCAGCCAGGATGACGGGCTCAACCAATATGTGTCCACCGTGGGCAAAGGATTGCTGGGCAAGGTCCACCGGCCCCAGATGCCCTATTCCTTCAAATGCGTGAATGCCACCTATATCAATGCCTATGCCTTTCCCGGGGGGTCCATTGCGGTCACCCGGGGGATCCTCCTGAAACTGGACAATGAGGCGGAGCTGGCCTCTCTTTTGGGCCATGAACTGGGCCATGTCAATGCCCGGCATACGGCGGAACAGGTGTCCAAGAGCCAGATTTCCTCTCTTCTCATCGGCGGCTTGTCCCTTGCGGCAGGCAGCCAGGGTTCGGCCTTCGGTGATCTGACCCAGCAATTGGGGGCCCTCAGCCAGGGACTTTTTCTGTCCAAATACAGCCGGGACAATGAAAGAGAGGCCGATGCCCTGGGCAATGAATATATGGTCAAGGCCGGATATCCCTCCAAAGGCTTTGTGGAGCTCATGGAAATGCTGGATTCTCTCAACAGGGAAAAGCCCAATTCCGCCGCCATGCTGTTTTCCACCCATCCCATGAGTTCGGAACGGCTGAACGCCGCAAGACAGCGGGAAAGCGGGCAATATCTGTATTCAAAGGAATATGGATTGAACCGGGACCGGTATATGGACAATACCGCTGCCTTAAGAAAGAAAAAAGAAGCCATTGAACTCTTGCAGGAAGGAGAAAAATTCCTGGCGTCCAAGGACTATGACAAGGCCGAGGCCGCCGTTAAACAATCCATCCAGAAGTCAAAGGAGGATTATACCGCCCATGTGGTCATGGCCAAATGCCTGCTCATCCGGAAAAAATTCCCCGAGGCCCTGTCCTATGCCGGAACCGCCAAAACCTTATACCCGTCCGAATCCCAGGGACATTATGTCTCAGGCATCGCCAATCTTGAACAAAAAAAATTCCCGGCCGCCTATACGGATTTTACCCGGTGCGAAGAAATCCTGCCGGGCAATCCCCAGATGTCGTTCTTCCGGGGATATTGCCTGGATAACAACGGAGACAAAGAGCCGGCCGCAAACCAATATATGAGATATTTGAAAATGATCAATTACCAGCAGAATAAATATTCCCAATATGCCTATACCCGGCTGAAACAATGGGGCTATGCCAAATAAGCGATGAAATTTCAAAATCTTGGGCAATGCCTGTCTTTTCTTGAGAACGAAAAAGAATTGATAAAGATCAGGGAGACCGTGGATCCCTATCTTGAGATGGCCGAGATCACCCGCCGGGTATTTGAGGCCAAGGGCCCGGCCCTGTTGTTTTTAAACGTCCGGAACTGCCGCTTCCCGGCGGTTTCAAATCTCTTCGGCACCTATGAACGGACCCTCAAGATTTTTGAACCCGAGCTTCAATCGGTGAAGGCCCTTGTGGATCTAAGGTCTGATCCGGGGCTGGGGTTCCGGCAACCCAAAAAATTTTTATCCGCCCTTTCATCCCTGGTTCATGCCCTCCCCTTGAAAAGCCTTCACCCCAAAGTCATGGAGAATACCTGCGGGATTCAGGACCTTCCCCTGATCCAGTGCTGGCCCGGGGACGGGGGGGCCTTTATCCTGCTGCCCCAGGTTTTTACCAGGGACCCGGATCATGATTCCATCTTACGCTCCAATCTGGGCATGTACCGGGTCCAGATTTCCGGCAATGATTATCTGCCCGGCCGGGAGATCGGCCTTCATTATCAATTGCACCGGGGAATCGGCGACCATCACAAAAAAGCCCTGGAACAGCATCAGGCCCTGAAAGTCAGCGTTTTTATAGGCGGACCGCCTGCCCATACCCTTGCTGCGATCATGCCCCTTCCCGAAGGAGTTCCCGAGATCGCCTTTGCCGGGGCCCTGGCCGGCAGAAATTTCAGATATGGTATTTTTCATCAGCATGTCTTTTCTGCCGATGCCGACTTCTGCATCACGGGAATCGTTGTTCCGGGAAAAACAAAGAGGGAAGGACCCTTTGGAGACCATCTGGGATATTATTCCATGGCCCATGACTACCCCTATATCCGGGTCACCGCCGTCCATCACAAAAAAAATCCCGTCTTCCCCTTTACCGTGGTGGGACGGCCGCCCCAGGAAGATTCGAATTTCGGAAGACTGATTCATGAGATCGCAGGCTCTGCGGTAAAGGCCGAAATTCCGGGGGTGACGGCGGTCAATGCCGTGGATGAGGCCGGGGTTCACCCGCTTTTGTTGGTGAAGGCCCATGAGCGGTATCTGCCCTATGAGAGGCGGCGTCCCCGGGAACTGTTGACCCATGCGGCCCGGGTCCTGGGCACAGGCCAGCTTTCCCTGGCAAAATATCTGTGGATCTGCGCCCATGAAGACCATCCGTCACTGGATGTCAATGACCCCAGGGCCTTTTTGATCCATATGCTGGAGACGCTTGATTTTTCCTCGGACCTTCATTTTCTAACGAAAACCTCCATGGACACCCTGGACTATTCGACGCAAAATATCAACCAGGGCTCCAAACTCATCCTGGCGGCAGCCGGAGAAAAGAGACGCCGCCTGAGTTTTGATTTTCCGCCGGGCTTTTCTCTTCCCCATGAATTCACGGAACCCCGGCTGGTTGCCCCGGGCATGGCCCTTGTCCGGGGCCCGGGCTTTAAAACCTATGCTCGGGAGAAAATAGAGATCAATCGATTGAAATCGCATTTATTGGGAAAGGCCGGACTCTCATCCATCCCCCTGTTTGTTGTGGTGGATGATACGGGTTTTGCCGGGGCCTCGTTTGCCAATTTTCTATGGGTGACCTTTCTAAGATCAAACCCCTCCCATGACGTTTACGGGGTGGATGAAAAGACCCGGTTCAAACATTGGGGGTGCCGAGAGCCTCTCATCATCGATGCCAGGATCAAACCCTTCCATGCAGGGGTTCTGGAACAAGATCCAGAGGTGGAAGCAAGGGTCATGGAAATGGGGAAAAAGGGCGGTCCGCTTTTTGGGATTATCTAACGGAGGAAATATGGACATCAGATCAAACCGTTCAAAAAAAATACTGGCGATTTCAGGCGCTGTTATAGTCGTATATGCTTTGGCCGGCTTTTTTCTTGTTCCTGCCTTGGGAAAGAAGATCATCCGGGAAAAATTGGCAGAGGCCCTGAACCGGGAGGTTACCCTTGAACGAATGACGGTGAACCCCTTTTCCCTGACCGCGGGAATGGAGGGTCTGAAAATCATGGACAAAGACAAGGATGTTTTTGTATCTGCAAATAAGATTTTCATTAACCTGAGTGCTGCTTCCCTATTTATCCTGACCCCGTCCGTTTCAGACCTCTCCCTTGAAAAACCCCATATTAAGATCGTCCAAAATGCGGATGGGTCCTTTAATTTTTCAGACCTGATGAAAAAAGACGATCCCCAGGCCGAGGAAGATCAAACCAAGGATGAAGACAAAAAAGGGATATTCGGATTTGTATTAAAGAATGTTCAAATCATTGGCGGTGAAATTGATTTTGAAGATAAAAAAGCAAACGTTAACCACCACATAAAGGATTTCTCTTTTCTTTTGCCCCTGCTCAGCAGCAGGCAAAAAGATATCTCTCATCCGGCCAATAGTGATATTCAATTTGTTTTTAATGGGGCAAAGGGCGGTATTCGGCTTGATTCCAAGCCTTTTGCCGATGATTTCGCAACCAAGGCGGTTCTTAAGATTTCAGATGTGAATGTGACGCATTATCTGGCCTACCTGCCGTTACCTGAAAATATTCAATTGACCGGTTTTGACCTGGGTCTGGACCTCCATGCGGAGATCACCCGGAAAGATTCAAAGCTGTCCCTTGTGATAGGCGGTAAGGTCGATGCAGCCAATGTTGCCGTCATCGGAAGGGGGGATGAACCAATACTCAGCTTTCCCTCTCTTTCCATAGATATCTCGGATTCGGATATTCTTTCAGGCCAATTGAATATGTCAAAGGTTCTGTTCTCCTCGCCAAAATTGAATCTTGAGCGGGATAAAAACGGCGGCCTGACTCTTTTGGGCTATATCCCCAAAGCTTCCCCGGCAGAAGAGAATACAAAAGGAAGGCCCTTTGTCTTTTCCCTGGATGACCTTGAGATTAAAGAGGCGGTTATCGCTTTTAAAGATTCGACCAACAAGACCCCCTTTGAAACCACCCTTTCTCCTTTAAACCTGACCGTGACCCGGTTAAAGGCAGGGGAGGCCATGTCCGGAGAATTCCAGATGAATTTTACCAGCCTTTCCGGTGAAACCTTTGATTCCAAGGGAGAGTTTCAGACCGGACCGATCAAGGCCAAAGGCAGCCTCAGTCTCGGCAATCTTCTGATCAACCGGTATGCGCCCTATTATGAGAATCTTGTCAATTTTGACATTAGAGACGGGGCCTTGAATCTGACCCTGGACTTTGACATGTCAAGGGATGAAAACCGGATGATGATTACCAACCAGGAAATTTCGATTCAGTCCCTGAGTGTGATGGACCGCAAAGCCAAAGAGGAGATGATCCATATCCCGGAATTCAAAATAACGGGATCAACCCTTGATCTGGAAAACCGAATTCTGGATACCGGAACCATTACCGCCCAGAAGGGGAAAATCCTGATCAAAAGGGATAAGACAGGAAATTTCAATCTTGCCGAGGCGTTTCAGCCGAATCAGAAAGCTCGAAAAACATCCCCAACACCTGCCGGCAAGACAAGCAATCCGTCAGAGACGCCGGAGCCTTTGTCTGATTCTCCGTGGGCTGTCACACTGAATGCCTTTGATGCAAGCGGATTCGATGTATCCTTCCAGGATCTGAGCCTTGCCGATGCCGTCAATATTGAACTCTCGGATATTTCCGTGAAAGCGGAAGCCTTCGGGAATTCCGGTAAGGAAAAAGGAAAACTCAATACCCGGATGACCTGGGGTAAGAACGGCAAAATCGAGATTTCTGGTGATGTCGCTCCCTTGGGTCAAACGGCAGGTTTGGATATCAACCTTGAAAAAATCGATATCCAAACCCTTCAGCCCTATTTCGGTGATGCCGTCAAAATCCTTGTCACGGACGGAAATATCAATTTAAAGGGAAGGCTTTCAATGGATATGCAAGAAAAATCCGGAAAAATTCTTCATTTTGCAGGGGAAACATCTGTCGACGGATTTTCAAGCCTTGATAAAAAAACAAAACAAGATTTTTTCAATTGCAATTCTCTTTATTTGACAGGGCTGGATATCTTCCTTTTTCCGGTGGAGATCAATGCCGAGGAAATCTCTCTCACGGATTTTTATTCTAAAATCATGGTGAGCGAATCCGGGGAACTCAATGTGTCTTCGATTTTTAAATCCGATGCGCCACGGAACAACACCGTTGGTTCGCAGCCGGTAGAACCATCCTCTGAAAATAAGCCCAAGATCAATATTGAAAAGATCACCCTGCAAGGCGGAAATATCGATTTTTCAGATTATCTGACCAAACCCAATTACAAGGCCGATATGAAGGAGATCGCCGGGTCCCTGACCGGGCTTTCATCCAAGGAAGACTCCCGGGCCAAGCTTCATCTGCAAGGGGTGCACGGATCTTCCTCCCCCCTTGAAATCCTGGGGTCCGTGAACCTCCTGGCGGAAAAGAAATTTGCGGAAATCAATGTATCGTTTAAGGATATTGAACTGTCCAATCTTACCCCCTATGCCTCCAAGTATCTGGGGTATAAAATTGAAAAGGGAAAGCTGATTCTGGATCTGAAATATATGATTGACGGTAATGTTTTAAAGTCCGAGAACCGGGCCCGGTTTGATAATTTCGAGCTGGGAGAAAAGGTGGACAGCGAACATGCCACCTCCCTTCCCATCGGTCTTGCCATCTCTCTTCTGAAAAACCGGGCTGGCCAGATTGATCTGGACCTGCCCGTGGAAGGCCGGCTGGATGATCCCGAATTCAAACTGGGCCCGATCATTTTAAAAATGATCGGAAATATGATCATGAAGGTCATCACCTCTCCTTTTTCCATTCTCGGCTCCCTGTTCGGGGGAGGGGAGGAATTGAGCTTTGTCGAATTTGAATTCGGGGAAGGCCGGATTAAGGAAAGCGAGTACGAAAAAATAGACAAACTGGCTGAAATTCTAAAGGAAAAGCCTTCCATCAGACTTGAAATCCAGGGGGTTTATAATTCCATCCGGGATGCTGAAGGGATCCGGGAAAAGCGGTTTGAGGATTTGTTAAAAGAAGAAAGATCTAAACAAGCATGGTATTCCCTGTCTTCACCTAAAGCCGTTACCGAACCCCTCACCCCGGAGGAAAAAGAAAAATATACTGAAAAGGTTTATGATCGGGCGGAATTCCCCAAACCCAGGGATGAAAAGGGCGGGAAAAAGAAGCTGGATCTTGAAGAGAAAAAAAAGCTTTTGATCACCCATATCACTGTGGATGAAAATGACCTCCGGTCTTTGGCTCTTGCAAGGGCGGAAAATACAAAAGCCTATATCCTTTCCTCAGGAAAGGTTGAAAAGGAAAGGATATTTTTGCTCGAACCATCGGCAGTCAAAAAAGAAGAAACCGACCAGATTGGCAGGGTGAATTTTTCATTAAAATAAGAACAGGAGGGCAGGACCATGGAGGAGAAACCGTTGCAAAGTGTATTTTTCCATTTCCGGTTTAAATTCTTGGCCATTACCACCATCGCTTTTTTGATGTACGTGATTTTAAGCGGGGCCGGGGAATTTGATGAGTTCGCCAAGAGTCCCGAGTTTAAGATGCTGGGCCCTTTTCTGCTGTTTGCCATGGCCCTGTTTTTTACTTTCAGGAAATTTCCCATCAAATGTCCTCACTGTCATAAGATCCTGCCGACCAAAAAAAACTGGCGCTGCCCCGAGTGCGGTCAAGAGCAAGGCAAAGACCGTTATCTAATCGACAAATGCCGCCATTGCAAACAGGTTCCGGCAACTTCCTTCTGCGATGACTGCAAAGAAGAATTCAGGCTCTGAGACAACCTAGGGGTCTTCAGCAGGACTGAGCGGGAAGGTGATGGTGACATTGGTGCCTTCATTTTTCGTGCTTGTCAGTTGGAAGGTGCCGTTGCCGCTCAGAACGGCGCTTCTGGCAAAGGAAAGCCCCAGTCCCTTTCCCTGGGGTTTATGAACGGAAAAATAGGGTTTGAAAATCTGATCCATATGATCAGGTGCGATTCCATTCCCGATATCGCTGATGGAAATGGTGATACAGGTGTCATCACAGGCAGTTGAAACAGAGACAATTCCTTTTGAGGAAATGGCCTCAAACGCATTTTTAATAATTTCATGAAAGGCTTTTTTCATGTTTTTTTCAGCGATATTGATTTCCGGGATATCAGAAAAGTCTGTCTGAAGCCCTATTTTGGGGCTGAAGGCTTCTTTTAATTCAGAACAAACGGCTTTTAAAAGACGGTTCACGTCTGTTTTCTTCAAGGGTTCGTCTTTTATGGCGATAAAACATTGGATATCGTTTACAGCCTTTGAAATCTGCTCTATGCCCTCTGATGAGTCCTTGATGATATCAGGGTAATTGGCCAGTATTTCATCAAGATCAATATCTTTTTTAAGCTGGTCGATATCCTTCAGGGCAGAGGCCGTTTTGACGACTGGCGCTTCATTTCCTTTTGAGGGCGGCGAAATAAGGCTCTGTAAAATTTCATATTTTTCAAGCAAAAGAGTCATGTCCTTCCTGTACCGGTCCATGAGGTCCAGGTTTTCTTTCAACCGGTCTCCGGAAGCATTCAGCCGGGTGATGTTGACCAATGAGATATCTCCCACGGCTGCCGATTTGTGGGCGTCCAGAAGTTCTTTTTCCTTTATTTTCAAGGCAGTGATGGCGGTTTTCAAGCGGGTGCTTTTATTGTCGATCATTTTTTCAAGGCTGCGGTTATATTTGGTCAGATTGGATTCTGCTACAATTCTTCTGGCGATCTCCTCGTTGAGTCTCAGATTTTTATCAGCAATTTCCTTTGTTTTTTTCTCAAGTTCTACCAGATGGGCATAGGACCTTAAAGCCGTTGTGATGGTGGTATACAGCTTTTGAGTGGTCAGTTCTGTTTTTTCCTTATAATCATTGATATCATAGTTCAGAATGATTTTTTTTTCAGGAGCCTTGCCGGGCTGACCCGTTCTCAGGATAATTCTGAGTTTGTCGTTTTTTTCTTCTTCCCGGATAAAACGCACCACATCAAGTCCTGCCTCCTGGGTTTCCATTACCACATCCAGAAGGATACAGGCCGCATCCGGATGATCCTTGATCAATTGCTTGGCTTCTTTGGCGGAATAGGCGGATAAAAATTCCAAAGGGGAACCATTATAGGAATAATCCGATAGAACTAGTTTTGTCATCGTATGGATGTCGTTCTCATCGTCAACTATCAGAAGTTTGAATCCGGGGATCTGCTTACTGTTTGGCTTTAGTAAAGGAATCGATTCTTCGGCAAAGAGAAGGGCATCATCTTTTTTTAAATTCTTATCGACACTATTCATATGGGTCTCCACAAAATGACGGCGATGTTGGGGTGGCTTGATAGATGAGAATATTAAATTAAATGCCCATTGTCAATTCCAAGGGACAAATTCAGGCCGGTCCGAGTGAGGAGATCCACAATGAAAAGCCAAGCTCCCACCCCCAGGGGCGGGAGCTTGGATATTAGAACTCTCCTGAAGCCGTTGCTTTGATGGAGATGACGGCAAGCTCTTTGCCGGCTTTGTCTTTTACAATCGCTTTTAAAACAAGGTCGGCATCTTTAAGAGTGACCTTGACTTCCCATTTGCCGTTTTTTCCGATGGGGACGGGTCCATGGGGAACATCAAGCACCAGAACTTCAACGGTCAGGCCCTGACCGGTTATCTCTTCTTTGCTAAACCCCTTGACTTTGCCTTTGATGGTCCGTTCAACGGGAAAGGCATCCGGATAAATCGAAATCACACCGCCGTCGTCCACTGACGTAAATTCAACGGTTTTGTCTGCTGCAAAGGAGTTTTGCAACATCAGCGCCAGAACCAGCACCATCAGCCATGAGAAAAAAATACCAGTTTTTCGTTTCATACCGAACCTCCTGTTTTTTAAGTTAATATAAGTTTTCATATTAGATACTCCCTGTGAATTCAAGTTCAAGTTTTTGCTGGAGCTTTTCGATCAATCTGAAGATCTCTTTTAAAAGGATATGATCAATGGAGGAAAGGTTCCGGGGATTGATAAAATTATCCGGTTTTTTTTGTTCATCCATGATGGTGGTAATCTGACGCATAAATCGAAGCTGCATCAGATAATTATAGCCCCGGACGATATCCATGTATTCCTTGCCGGTCAGGGCATGGCGGGTATACAGCCTGAACAGCCGGGTCAGGGTGTTGGTCTGTGAAATTCCATTTTTGAGGGCGTAAATTCTTGAAAAATCAATAATGGGAAGCATGGCGCTCTTCAAGTCCAGATATCCTTTTTCATCTCCTGCCGTTTCAACCAGAAGCTTGCCGAACATGCCGATGGGCGGTTTGTAATAAAGGGCGTTTTCCGTGAGGTGCCGCAAAAAACCGGGCCAGCCGTTTATCGCATGCATTAGAAATTGCTTTAATTCGTCGGAGAGAAGGATATCGCCAAAGGTTCCCCTGAAATCAAAAAAAATACTGGAATAAAGAAGATTTTCCGGGTTTGATGTTCTGATCCAGGCATTGAAATAGGTTTTCCACTGGGACAGGGGTTGACACCATTTCGGATTTTTAGCCATATTCCCGCCTTTGCAGAAACTGTATCCGGCCATATCGAGCTGGTCGCAGATTAAAACAGCCAGGCCGTCGAAATAGGCTTTTGCATTTTCAGGATCTTTTGTATCTTCGAAAACAATGGCATTGTCCTGGTCTGATATCAGGGTTTGCTCTTCCCGCCCTTCGGACCCCATGGTCAGAAAGGCGAACCGGCAGGGCGGGGGCCCGGCTTTTTCCAGGGAAAAGTGGATGATTCTGTTGATGACGGCATCTGAGCACGCGGAGATGAGACGCGTGATATATTCCGGGTTTGCCCCGTTTCTCAGGGGGTCAAAAAGCATTTTTTCAAGCTTTGAATGGATGTTTTCGATTTCTTTTACGGAGCGTGCGGACATGGCGGTTTTTATCAACAGATAAGCGGATTCCGTCTGTGCTGAAATCAGATCTTTCTGGCTGATAATGCCTGTGACATCGCCGGACCGGCCGTAAACGGCAATATGCCGTTTGTCATGGCTGTGCATGGTTAAAAAAGCTTCAAAGACCTGGGCATCGGCGGAAATGGAAATCAAGGGAGAGGACATGACCGCAGATATGGGTTCCGACGGTTCATGCCGGCCCGTCACCACCTTGTGTTTCAAATCCGCATCCGTAACGATTCCCTCAATGGTTTGCTCCTCATTTTTGATCAGGATGGCGCTGGCATTGTTCCGGCTCATTCTGACGGCAGCCTCTTCTATGGGGGTTTCCCTGGTGCAGGTGGAAATATTGGGTTTGAAAACCGAAGAAATGGGACGGTTGAAAAAGGGCAGGCTGAATTCCTTATCCCGGATCTGCCGGGCCATAATTCCGGCAAAGGCCTTATTCAGCATGCATTTTCCGAATTCAGCCGTAAAATGGTCCTGGAATGCGGGGTAATTCCGGCACAGGGATAAAAATATATCGGCACCCAGGGTAACAAAAACAGAATCTTCCAGAACTTCCAGGGACCGGATGGAAATCCCTTCGTTAAAGAGGATGGAAATGCCGCCGAAATTATCCCCCGGATTCAGTTTTCCGTTCAGGATTTTTGTATTTCGCTCTTCAAAACAATAGTGCCCCAGTCCCTTGGACAGAATATACAGTTTTTCAACCCGGGTCAGCTCCTGCTCGAAAAGAACCGTATGCTTTGAATATTTTTCATAGGCAAAGGCATTGAATACCTCTTTCTCATCTGCTTTGGGAAGAACAGAGAAGGGGAAAAGCCGGGATTTTTTTTGAAACAAAGTCATATCGGTGACTCTCTCTCGTTTAGGGTTCGAAGGCCTTCCGGGCCGGCAAAAAAGCCTGGTCTGAAAAGGGGTAATAGCGTATTTCATGAAAGCCGAACAGTTTTGCGATTAAAGAAACCGGAAAACTGTTGACTCTCCCGTTAAAATAGGAAACCTCGTAATTGTATTGATCCCCGGCTATATAGAGATTGTCCTGGGCCTTGAAAAATTTTTGTTTGAGGGCCTCAATCTCTTTCATGCCTTCTGGCTCGGAAACATCTTTTAACCGGGCAAAAATCTCTTTGATCTGCATGGTCAGACCGGTTTGAGAGCGTTCAAATTCCTTTGTCATTTCCTGGTCAAGGGGGTGTTTCTGCTGAAGGACGTTCCCCAGAATCACCTTGGCCTTCTCCAGGGAGTGATTCATGTCCGGCGGCAGGTCCGGGCTCACCTTTTCCATGACAATTGAAAGCTCCGGCAATAATAAAAGTCTTTCCCGGCAGGATTCCACAAGGGCTGATTTTGAATCTTCAATGCGGTTCTGGGACCTGTAAAAACTGGTGTATCCGCCGAAAACGACACAGAACAGGACAATGACCGCTGCAATGGAACAAAAGGCAAAAAATTTCAAAAGAGGGTTTTGCATCCGGGACTCCTTTATCATGGTTCAGGTTAATATCCAATCCAGTATCATTTTAGGGGTTGCCTCATCAATGGAGCCCTTAATATTTCAACCGCGCATAATAAGATTTTTTGGATGCTTTGACGGCATCCCTTAAGGTCAGGACCCCATTGCTGTTCAAAAGAGGGATCAGTTTTAAAAAAATTTCCGCCGTGGCAATGGCATCCCCGAGGGCGGTATGCCGGCCGATAATATTAACCCCCAGGCGCTCGGCAATGCTTTCCATATCATGGCGGGCGTGGACCGGGTGAAGGACGGCCGACAAAAGCAAGGTATCCAGAACCGGGTTCATGAGCCTGATGCCGGTCTGTTTTTCCTTGACCTTGAACATTTTCATGTCAAAGGCGATATTGTGCCCCAGAAGAACGGTTTCCGCAGCATAATCCTTAAATGCCGGCATTATGGTCCGGATGTCTTTTTTCCCCGTCACCATCTCGTAATTAATGCCGTGAATCCGGTAGGATTCCATGGGAATATCCCTTTTGGGGTCCACCAATTCCTCAAATATGTCCTGGTAGACAATCCGGTTGTTGACGATCCGGACGGCGGCCAGGGAAATGATTTCATCCCCGCCGTCCGGGTTCAGTCCGGTGGTTTCCGTATCAAAAACCGTATAGGTAATGTTTTTTAAGTCCGTGTTGAAAAGATTATTGTCTTCTGCATCGGTTCTGAAAAGGTCAAGGTCATAAAATTCAGGTCTGCTGCCGGTGATGACCGGGGCCTGGTGTTTTTCCCTTGCCTGGGTCTTTGATCCGGCCCTTGCAATGATGCGGACCCGGGAGGATTTTTCATGGTTGTCACAGATAGCCTCAAAGGAGGCTTTGTTCTGCCTCAGAACATAAAAAAGACTGGGCAGGGAATTGATTCTTTTCTGCATGAGCTGATCAATCCTGGATCTTAAGATCAAAGGGCCCTCCCATGAGATTTCAAAAACAAGGAAGCCTTTTTTTTGGACGATGGAAAGATTGAATTCATCGTTTTTGATCATTTCCGAGAGGTTTTGTAAAAGGAAGATCAAGGCCGCCGTAAATGAATAGGTATCGGCCAGCAAATGGGAAGCTTCATCGGGCAGGGAGAGGTTCAGGTGAATATCATGGAGGTATTTTGCTTTTTGTTTCACTCCAAAAAGAAAATCCTTCAGCAGATGCCGGGTCAGGGGCAGGCGGGTGGATATGGCTTCAAGAAGGTCTTCTGATACCTCTTCATACTGCCGGGGCCAGAGGTCAACGGCCTTCATCAGTTCCTGGTGAAGAAAGGGCGTATCCCGGGGAACGAGGCCGGACGTATTGAGCATCTCTCTGACCTTTTGAACCTGGATGTCCAGGTCGGTTTTCAGGGCAATAAGCTTTTCATGGGTGGTATCATAGAGGTTGATTTCATCGGTGACGTCTTGAAAGGCCAGGATGAACCCCGTTATCCGGTTTTCCGGGTCAAGGACAGGGATGGCCTCGGCGCTGATGAGACGGTCAGCATGAATGGGTGCGATAAAACTGGACGCCATGTTTTGTCCGGGATTCTCCAGGCGGTCTTCGATTTCTTCGAGGGCATGGGCAATGAGGGCCTTATCCAAAAGATGGAACACGGACCGGCCAAGACCCAGGAAGATCTCGGATTTCCCCTGCCCGGATCCGGGGGTGAAGATTTTTTTGGCCAGGGAATTGAATAAAAGGATACGGCCGTTTGAATTACAGATGATCACTCCCTGGGGTAGTTCCGACATGATGGCGGCCAGGAGGTTTCTTTCTTTTTCCGTTTCTTTCCTGGCATTCAGGATCTGCTCCGTGATGGTCTTGTTCAGATTTTCAAACATGTCGGCAAAATCATTGATAACAGTTGCCAGTCTCTTGAAATCCCTGTTCCCGGTGATTTTGACGCGATGGGAAGGATTGGTGGAGTAAATGAGTTCCGCTTCGGCGCAAAAGGTTTTCAGGGGTTTGATATAGGTGAGATAAATGATCTGAAGACCAATGAAGGCCACAAAGGCAAAGATAAGAACCAGGCTGGTGATATAGGATATGTCTTTGACGGCAATGCCGGAAAGGGCATGGACTTCCTCAGCCGTCAAGCGCCGCCATAGAAAAAAGATGATGCCGGCCATGACCATAAGGGTTGCAATCAGGGTGAGAAACACAAATTTCCAGAATCGGTTGGTCTGCATCATGGTATGAAAAGGCAAGAAGAATTCCGGAAGAATGATCCGGAATTCTTCTTTTTTACAGGTTCATTTGAATTGAAAAAACTATCCCCACAATCCCACGCCGAAACTGGCGACAAACAGGATGCAGAAAAGAACGACGGCAACCATCCATTTATCTTCTAGGGCCATGATAGGTTCTCCTTAAAGGGTTAAATTAATCCGAGTCCTTGGTGACATTCATGAGTTCAATATCGGCCCGGCGGATCTGTTCCTCGGTGGTGGTGGCCATTTCCGCCTTAAAGCAGAGGGCCCACATCATGACGATACCGACGATCCACCAGACAATCTGCCAGGACCAGAGGGGCGGGAAACCGGCGATTGAAAAGCCGGTATTGCCCATCATGATGCCGGGGCCCAGGGCGAAGAAATACCATACCGGCACCAGGATCTTCATCCGGTTCCGCCATTTCTGGCCGTTTTCGGAAGGAGCGTCAATGGAATCCATCCAGGTCCTGACCTCTTTCTGGCGGGCAATGGTCTCTTCGCTGTCTTTGAATCCTATCCCTCTGCAAAGATAGGCCACCACAAGGCCGGTAAAGATGCCCCAGAAGGCCGTGTGCATGGAAAGGGGATATTTATAGGTATAATAGGTGAGAAAGCAGGCCACGATACCGGCAATCATCCCAAGGATGGCGCCGATGCTGGGGAATCTGAATCCGTAATGAACGCCGATGAGGAGCAGGTACATGATGGTCCCGAAGGCCGTTGCAAACCCGCCGATCATAACAATGGCATCCGTGGCTGTAATGGAAACCACAACGGCTGCAAGGCTGAGAAGGGTGACAAAGACCCGGTTGGTCCAGATCTGCTCGTTATTGGACCCCCCCTGTTTTCTCACATATCTCCACCACACATCTCTCTGGATGATGGTGCCGCCGGTGCCGATATAGGGGGCTGCCGTGGAATGGATGGCGGCGATGGCGCCCAGGAAGACAAGACCCAGGGCCCAGCCGGGAAGGAATTTAGCCATGAGCATGGGTACCACATCCCCGTCCACCTTGGGGGCCAGTTGCCCGGCCAGCTCCAGAAGTTTTGCACCCATACCCTGGAAGGCCGTGAAAAAGAACAGGGCAAAACCAACAATAAAGGTGGACATGAAGACCTGCTGCCAGGCCAGGGGTTTCGGGGATTTGATGCCGAAATTCCAGAGGGTGAAGGCGGGGGATGATTGGATGCCCATGAGGGCGAACATATAGGTCAGGATCATGACGGCGGTCCATCCGCCGCCCAGGCCGAAATGGATGACTTTCGGCACAGTCAGCAATTTGGGATCAAGCTTGGCCATGGATGCGGAAAACTGGGACCACCCACCGAAAAGGGGATCGATAACAACATAAACCCCGAGCATAACGATACCGCCGACCAGGAGGACGAACTGAAACGCTCCGACCCAGGTGCTGGCCTTCAAACCGCCGGTCACCACATAGAACCAGACAATCCCTGCCATGAACCAGAGGCCGATGGTTTCGGGAACCCCGGCCACCCAGTAAAAGAGTTTGGCCGCGGCAATGAGCTGAAGCCCGCAATAGAAAATGGAATAGAGAAAGGCCGTTAACACGGACAGCCACCGGAGGGCTTCACTATTGTAATAGTAAGCGAACATATCCCCCGGGGTGATAAATCCGTAACGCTTTCCCATGAGCCAGTTTCTTTTGGCAAAAAAGGCGCCGGTAATGGGAATGGTAAGTACATAGAATGAGGCAAAGGCATAGGCCAGCCCGGCCTTCCAAATTAATCCGGGGTGTCCGATAAAGGTCCACCCGGAAAAGGAGGCGGCCGTGGCCGCCATTAAAAATGCGACAAAGGGGATGGAACGTCCGGCAATGGCATAGCCCGATGAGGTTTTTTCACTGAAGAATCCTTTTAACCCCCACCAGAAGCAATAGATACAATAAAATATCAACATTGCCCAGACCCATATTACTTTTGACTCCATAATTTGTCTCCTTGAGTTACATCTAAAATTGGGTTTGATCGGAACTCACAAGATTATCTATTGCAGGATAATCACGGCATACCCACCACCTCCTTTCCGTCCCTCATCTTCATCATTGGCTAAAGGTTGATCTTAAAAATATTCAGGCTTTTTTTCCATAGCCGATTTTGCCGAGAGATTCCTCGATCTCATCCAAGATGGCATAATCGTCTATGGTCGCCGGTACCTTATAGTCTTTTTTGTCGGCAATGGATCTCATGGTGCCCCTCAGGATCTTGCCGGATCTGGTTTTGGGTAGCCGTTTGACAACGGTGGCGGTCTTAAAGGCGGCCACGGGCCCTATTTTGTCCCGGACCAGGTGGATCACTTCCTTGACGATGTCCTCCGGGTTCCGGTCTACACCGGCATTCAGCACCATCATGCCCAGGGGAACCTGGCCCTTCAGGTCGTCGGCCACCCCCATGACCGCACATTCGGCCACGTCGGGATGTCCGGCAATGACCTCTTCCATGGCCCCGGTGGAAAGGCGGTGGCCGGCCACATTGATGATGTCGTCGGTCCTGGCCATGACGTATACATAACCGTCTTCATCAATAAACCCGGCATCGGCGGTTTCATAATAGCCTGGGAATTCTTTCAAATAGGAATCCTTATACCGCTGGTCATTCTGCCAGAGGGTGGGCAGAGTTCCGGGAGGAAGGGGCAATTTGGCCACCAGAGCCCCGATTTCTCCGGGCTTGACCGGATGGCCGTCGCTTCCCAGAACCGCCAGGTTCCATCCCGGCGCCGGTTTTGTGGGAGAGCCGGGTTTGATGGCAAAACGATGAAGCCCCATGCAGTTGGCGGCAATGGCCCAGCCGGTTTCCGTCTGCCACCAGTGGTCGATGACCGGAACCTTGAGGGCGTTTTCCGCCCAGGACAGGGTGTCCGGGTCCAGCCTTTCCCCGGCGAGAAAGAGAAAATTAAAACAGGACAGATCAAAGTTTTTCATCAACAGAGCCTTGGGGTCTTCCCGTTTAATGGCCCTGAAAGCCGTGGGCGCCGTAAACAGGGTTTTGACCTGGTGCTGGGAGATGACCCGCCAGAAGGTGGAGGCATCCGGGGTCCCCACGGGCTTGCCTTCAAAGAGAATGGTGGAGCAACCTTTAAAAAGCGGGCCGTAAACAATATAGGAATGGCCCACCACCCATCCGATGTCCGAGGCTGCCCAGTACACATCTCCTTTATCCACCCCGTAAATGGCGCCCATGGTGTATTTCAGGGCCACCATATGGCCCCCGTTGTCCCGGACAACGCCCTTGGGCTGGCCTGTGGTGCCGGAGGTGTAAAGGATATACAAGGGGTCCGTGGCTTTTACGGGCACGCAGGCCTGTGGTAAAGCCGTTCCCATTTCACTCGCCCAGTCATAATCCCGGCCTTTAATCATTGACGCCGTGGCCTGGGGCCGCTGGAAGATGATGCAGGCTTCGGGTTTGGCGTCGGACAGATCAATGGCCTTGTCCAGAAGGGGTTTATATTCAATGATCCTTTTTATCTCGATCCCGCAGGATGCCGACACAATGACCTTGGGTTTGGCGTCATTGATGCGGGTGGCCAGCTCTGCGGCGGCGAAGCCCCCGAATACCACGGAATGGACAGCCCCGATCCTGGCGCAGGCCAGCATGGCAAAAACCGCCTCCGGGATCATGGGCATATAGATGATGACCCGGTCACCCTTTGAGACCCCTTTGGATGAAAGAACCCCGGCAAATTTAGAAGCCTGTTCCTTTAATTCGAGAAAGGTGTATGTTTTGATCACGCCCGTGACCGGGCTGTCATAAATAATGGCCGTCTGATTCCCCATGCCGTTATCCACATGGAGATCCACAGCGTTGTAACAGGTATTGGTTTCGCCCCCGGTAAACCACCGGTAAAAAGGCGGGTTGGAATCATCCAGGACCTTGTCCCATCGTTTATACCAGTGGCAGTCTTCCGCAACGCGTCCCCAGAAACCATCCGGATCATGGATGGATTGTTCATAGGCTTCCGTATACAGATTGAACATAAATCTCCTCCTGAATTGAAAGAATGTTTATTTTTGGACCATTTTCCGGATTTCTTCCACCACTTCAGGGTTGGCAAGGGTCATGACATTGCCTACATCCCCCCGGTTAGAGATGGCGCCCAGGACCCTTCTCATGATTTTGCCGGACCGGGTTTTGGGCATATCCGGCACCAGCCATACTTTCCTTGGCTTGGCAATCTTGCCGATCTGGTCACAGATGGCATCGGAGATTTTCTTTGCAAGGGCTTCGCTGGGGACAACACCGGTTTTAAGGGCAATGTACAGATCCGGTTCCTTTCCCTTGATTTCATGGGCCACGGGCACAACGGCGGCCTCGGCCACCTCCTCCACCACCAGGGCCGCGGATTCGATTTCCTTGGTGCCCAGGCGGTGGCCGGACACATTGATGACATCGTCAATGCGGCCCAAAATTCTATAGTACCCGTCTTCCGACCGGGTGGCGGCATCTCCGGCCAGGTAGGGCCAGTCTCTCCAATCCTTGCTGTTTGGATTTTTGCAGTATTTTTCAAAATAGGTTTTGACGAACCGGGCCCTGTCCCCCCATACGGTCTGGAGCATGCCGGGCCAGGGATTCTGGATGCAGATATTGCCAGCAATACCGGCTTCTTTGATTTCATTTCCGTCCTCATCCAGGATGATGGGATGGATGCCGGGCACGCCGGGGCCTGCGCTGCCGGGCTTCATGGGATTGATGGCCGGGACCGTGCTGCAGAGGAATCCCCCGGTTTCCGTCTGCCACCAGGTATCCACAATAATGGCCTCTCCCTTGCCCACTGCGGATTGATACCATTTCCAGACTTCAGGCTCAATGGGTTCCCCAACGGTGGTCATGTGTTTGAAATGATAATGGTATTTGGCTGGTTCCTCGGGTCCGAGTTTTCTTAAGGCCCGGATGGCTGTGGGCGCGGTGTGGAAGATATTGACATCCAGCTCCTGGGCGATTCTCCAGGATCGTCCGGCGTCCGGATAGGTGGGGACCCCTTCGTAAATCACTGTGGAAGCGCACAGGGCCAGGGGGCCGTAGACAATAAAGGAATGACCGGTGATCCATCCGATGTCGGCCATGCACCAGTAAACATCTTCGGGATGGATGTCCTGGATGTATTTGGACATGGCCGTGACATAGGCCAGATATCCGCCGGTGCCGTGCTGGGCACCTTTGGGCTTGCCGGTTGTGCCGCTGGTGTACATTAAAAATAAAGGGTCTTCCGACAGCATTTTTTCAGGCTCTATTCTTCTGCCGTAAAATTTTTTAAGCTCTTCGTTGATAAAGAAATCCCGCCCTTTGACCATGGGGGTATCTGAGGAATATTTTCCCGGATATCGCTGCCAGACAAGGACCTTGTCCACCACCTGGCCGTCCTTGGCCGAGAGTTTGGCGGCTTCGTCGGCGTTGATTTTGTGGTTCAGGGGTTTGCCGGCCCTGGAATAGCTATCCATGGTGATGAGGACCCTGGAATTGGAGTCCACGATCCGGTCGGCGCAGGCGCTGGCGGAAAATCCGCCGAAGACCACGGAATGGATGACCCCGAGCCTGGCGCAGGCCAGCATGGTGATGGGAAGCTCCGCCGACATGGGAAGATGAATGGTCACCCGGTCCCCTCGTTTCAGCCCGGCAAAATCCCGCAAAAGGGCGGCAAATTCATTTACCCGGACATAGAGTTCCTGGTAGGTGATATGCTGGATGGCTTCTTCTTCCCGTTCAGGGACAAAGTGAATGGCGGTTTTGTTTTTATTGGCCTTCAGATGGCGGTCAATGCAATTGTAACTGGCATTGATCAAGCCGCCTTTAAACCATTTGTAACAGGGGGCATCGCTGCAGTCCAGAACCTCATCCCAGTATTTGTACCAGGTCAGGAGTTCTGCATATTCCGTGAAATAATCCGGGAAATTCTCCAGGCTGAATCGTTTAAAGATATCCTCATCCGTCAGATTGGCTTGAGCAATGAATTTTGTGGACGGATAAAAATAGTCTTCTTCCTTCCAGTGCACGGCGATCTGGGCTTCAGTGGTTTCGACGACTTCTTGTTTACTCATGGTTCATCTCCTTTGACGCTGAGGGGTTAATGATTTTAAACAAAATTTAAAAGCCTTAACAATTTATCTTAAAGCCGTATTGAAGGTGTTAGATCCAATACGGCTTTGCTTTCAGCAGAATAAACCCATGGTTTGAATCATCGGGCCAGATGGAGAAAACGTCCATGAAGAGATGGAAAACCGTAATCAATTAATGAATCCGATTTATGATTTATGCATTAGTAAGAACCAAACCGGAAGTCAATAGAAAAATGCATTTTTTTATTATTGCAAGGCAAAGAGGTTTGCAGGTATAGTAGTCCCGGATTACGGGTATAAGAATTAACTCACCATGAAAGGATAGGGAAAATGAGAAATCCTGTTGATAATTTCTGGAATCTGAAACTGTCCGCCGTAAAAGACAGTCTTGAACATAATAATTTTGAAGTGTTCATTGCCGGAACGGCAAAGGAGGCAAAGGAACTGGCCTTGAATGACATCATTCCGAAACTTGGCGTCAAAACCGTTTCCTGGGGCGGGTCCATGTCCTTTGTGGCCACAGGCCTGTTCCATGAACTCAAGGACCACCCGGATATGGAGGTTCTCAATACCTTTGACAAGAGCCTTACCCCGGAAGAGATGATGGACCTGAGGCGCAGATCCCTGTTGACGGACCTGTTCATCACCGGCACCAATGCCGTCACGGAATCAGGTCAACTGGTGAACCTGGACATGATCGGAAACCGGGTGGCGGCCATCATGTGGGGACCCAAGAATGTGCTTTTGATCATCGGAAGAAATAAGATCTGCGGAGATATCGAAGAGGCCATGATCAGAATCAAGACCTATGCCGCGCCGGTGAACTGCATGAATCTGGATAAAAAGACCCCCTGCCGGGAAACCGGGGTCTGCCATGACTGCAAAAGCCCGGACCGGATCTGTAATTACTGGTCCATTACGGAAAAAAGTTTTACCAAAAACAGGATCAAAATCATCCTTGTGAATGAAGATTTAGGATTTTAACCCATGCAGAAAATCCTTATTTTTCAACAAAACGGGTCGGCCAGGGCTAAAATCGAAGGCATAAAAGAATTCGGCCAGGGCCGGTTCACTATTGAAACCGTTGATATCGATGTCTCCCTGCCGCCGGTTCTGGATGATACCGCCCCATATCTGCCGGAAACCGTGGAGGCTGATCTGGTCATGGACTTTCTCAAACACCGGGATCTTTCAGAAGATTTAAGCCTTCTCTGTGAACGGTTGAATATCCCGGTGATTGCTTCCGGCAAAAAACATACCCGGGGCAAGGCCCTCTGTCCGCCCACCTGATGCAGCCTGTCAAGGCAGGTCTGCCTTGGAGCGTATGGAGAGGTTTTCGGTACCCCGGAAATTGAAATAACCACGGAAAAGGGTGTGATTAAAGAGGTCCGGGTTTTAAAGGGGGCGCCCTGCGGGGCCACCTGGCATGCGGCCGAAGAAATGAAGGGCCTGCCGGTGGAAGAGGCCCTGACCCGGTTCGGCCTCGAAGTCCAGTTCGTATGCTCGGCCGATCCGGCAGCCTGGGACCCCCTATGGGGAAAAAGCCCGGTCCATATGGCTGCGGATATCCATTCGGCCACACTGAAAATCGCTTTAAAGAACCGGGATAAAAAATAAATCAGACCAGCCCTCTTTTTTCCATGAGGGCCTCAGGATTTATCAAATGCCTCTTAAACCATTCTTTTGAACCATTTTTTTGGAGGGCCAGGGATAAAAGTTCTGAAAAATGGAATACCGGTATCCGGTTTTCCGGCCGGGCCCGGATTTCCAGGTTCAGATGGCACATGGCGCAGGCCGTGACAATACATTCGGCCCCGGATCGGATGGCGCCCTGCATAATTCGGTTCACGAGTTTTTCAGAGATTTCGGGCCGGCTGACCGATAAAAAGGTACCGCAGCAGGTAGATAAAAAGGGCCATCGAACCGATTCTCCTCCAAGAGAGGCCATGGTTTTTTCCATGAGACCGTAATGGTTTTTTTCTTTGTTCATCTTTGGCGGCCTTGCCAGCATACAGCCGTAGTAGGGAGCGATTTTCAACCCCTTGAGCTTGCCGCCGAGGCCTTTTAATAGTCCCTGATCCTTCATGGTGACCAGCAATTCAAAAAAATGAAGCAATTGGATATCCTTCTGAAAGGGCTTGCCAAAAAGAGTTTCATAGGCGGTTTGCTTTTCTTTTGAAGCGTTTAATTCCATTTTTGCTTGACTCAGCCTGAGATAACATCCGGGGCAGGCAATGAGCATGGCCATATTTTCCGGGGCAAGAAAAAGATTCCGGGACGCCAGGGACAGGGCCAGGCGTTTATCCACACTGTGGGTGGAGGAAGAACCGCAGCAGTTCCAGTCATTGATTTCGGAAATCCGGATATCAAAATGGTTCAGAAAAGAGTTTAAGGAGGCGTTGTTTTCCTTGGCCGTGGTGGCCAGGGAACATCCGGGGAAATAGCTCAGGTTCGATCCGGCAAGACTCATGATGCGCCTCCTGAAAATTTGAAAAGGGATGTTATGCTTTTTCTATCTTTCACTTTGGAGGGAAGAAGATCCAGTTTCCTTTTGGCCAGCATTTTTAAACCAAGATTCATATCGGAAAACAGATCCTTTTCCGAAAATTTATATTTCATCATGATTTCAAGCTTATGGGTCCGCCCATGGCGGCGTATGGAATTGATGACAGCCTGGTGAAAGGACAGGATACCGGGCTCGGCAATCTCGCTGTGTTCCCGGAGGGCCATCTGCCTCAGGGCATCCATGATGGCGGCCATATCGATGCTGTTGGGGCATTCCATGGAACAGGTATTGCATCCCACACACAGCCAGATGGTATTGCTCTTTAATACTTTTTCCTTTAATCCGAATTGAATCATCCGGATGACGGCATTGGGAAGGTATTCCATATCTTCGGCAAAGGGGCATCCCCCGCTGCAGGTAAGGCAATGCCAGCAGCGGCTTAAATTGGCATGGCTCAAAGCCTCCACTTCCCTTGCAAAATTTCCCGACGCTTCATTCATCACAATCGCATCCATATGAGATCCTCTTCCTGAATTGTAAAAAGGCGTGGCCTTTATGCAGGACAGTAACATATGAAAACCCTGTTTTCCTTGACCTATATCAAGGTAAACGAATCGTTCAAATTATTTCACGAGGGTCCGGGAAAGAATTGAGAGGTCTTCCCCGTCAGATAATAGGCCAGAAGGCCCACCCACTCATAGGCTGCCCCGTCGAGTTTTGACAGATTGCCTGAAAAATTCCAGGTGAGCCTGAAAAGGGATTCGGGGTTTGTGTCATGATTCACCGGAAAAGGAATCACCTTCCAGCCGATTTTATGGAAAATGCCCAGTGCCCTGGGCATATGGGAGGCGCTGGTGACCAGCACCCAATGTTCGTCCGGGCCCGGCCGGACCAGTTGTTTGGTAAACACGGCGTTTTCATAGGTATTGCGGGACTCGGATTCAAACAAAATGTTTGAAATATCAAGCCCCTGTTCCTGGAGCAGTTTTTTCGCCACCTCGGACCCCTTGTATTCCTGGCGCAGGGGGTCGCCGGTCCCACCGGAATAAACATGACGGGCATGGGGAAAGATTTTAATGAGTTTGATAAAGGCAAAAAATCGCTCCGAGTGCTGATTCAGTTCGACCTGGTCCCAGGCAAAACTGCCTGTAATATTCTCAGAGCCTCCCAGGACAATGACGCCGTCAATGGGGGAGGATAACCGGGCAACCGGGGGAAACCGGTTTTCCAGGGGATATAAAAGCCAATCGCCCACGGGAAGAACCGTTATCACCAGGATCAAAACGGATAGAAAAATACTGAGCCGTCTTGCCGTTTGATGGGCTTTGATAAACATTAGGAAAAAGCAGGTGAATATCAGGATCACCAGCAGGGATTCCGGCGAACAGACCAGCCAGAAGAATTTTGACAGCAAAAAAAACAAGGTGTTCATGGGAGGGTATCAATTTTCCTTAATACAAAATGTCAAAGCGTGTAAAGCCGGACGCGGTTTCCTCGGCGTCAATCAGAACATGGTCCACCCGGGCCGGAAAGGGGCCTTGGCGGCACCAGTCCGCCATCTGGGAGACGGCGACCGGGTCACCCTCGAATACGGCCTCCACTGATCCGTCGGATTGGTTTTTCACCCAGCCTTTGAGCCCCAGCCGGTCGGCTTCTGTTTTCGTCCCTGCCCTGAAGCAAACCCCCTGGACCCGGCCCGTGATTTTAACCCTGATCTGAATCTTCTTTGCCATCGCATCCTCCTTCATCAAACAGTTCCTTCAATGAGGCCTTTTGTATAATATTGCCGCCGAATTTTTCCATGATGGAATCAACGGCTTTGTCAACGGAGGCCCACTGTGTTTCCGTTTTTTTTTCTTCCCCCAGCAGAAACATCTGGATAGGCCTGTCTTTATCTTTCAGAGAAGTGACCCCGACTCCCGCCAGCCTGATTTTCTTTTTCAGTTCGATTTTCCGGTACAGGGCCAGGGCCTCCTTGAAGATGGCGGCAGAGGAAGAAACCGCTGTATCCAGGGTCCTGCTCCGGGTCACCTGGGTAAAATCCGAGAATTTCAATTTGATGAAAACCGTTTCGCAGACAAGATGTTTGGCCCTCAGATCCCTGCCCACGGTCTGGGCTCTGTCCAGGAGGATGCCTTTGAGGGTTTCAAAATCCGACACATCTTTTGACAGGGTGGTTTCGCTGGATATGGATTTCCGGGTATGGCCGGTCTCCACCATGGATGCGTCAATACCGTTGGACAATTCGAACAGATGGGGCCCCATTTTTCCGAATTTTTGGGTCAGAAGCGGCAGGGAAAATTTTTTAATGTCGCCAAGTGATCTGATCTTCAGGATATTCATCTGTTTCATGGCGGCCTGTCCCACTCCCGGCACCTTTTGGATGGGCAGTTCCGCCAGGACCCGGGGCGCTTCGGCCGGGGTGATGAGGGTTAATCCGTCGGGTTTGTTCATGTCCGAGGCGATTTTGGCTAAAAATTTGATGGGGGCAATACCGATGGAACTGGTCAGGGAGAGCCCTGCTTCAATTTTTTTTTTAATGGCCCGGCCCATGTCTTCGGGAGAACCGAAAAGCCTTTCACACCCGGCGAGATCAACAAAGGCCTCATCAATGGAAACTTGTTCCACCAATGGCGAAAATCCGGACAGGATGGCCATGATTTTTTTTGAATCACTTCTGTATTTTTTCATATTACCGGGAACAACGATGAGATCAGCGCATCTCTGTTTCGCCGCATACACCGGCATGGCGGACCGGATACCGAATTTCCGGGCTTCATAGCTTGCGGTGGATACCACGCTGCGTTTTGAATTTCCGGCCACAATGACGGGCCTGTGGCGAAGGGCGGGATTGTCCCTTTGTTCAACGGCGGCAAAAAAGGCATCCATATCAATGTGCAAGATCATCTTTCTGCATCTCCAGAACATATTTATGGAGAAGTTCATTTTGTTCGGGGGGGCAGTTTTCAAAAACGCAATGACAGACGGATTCCCCGTCAATGGTCAGAATCCTCAATCCGGCAAAAACCAGGGTGCTGCCCCTGTAGTTGGGAACCTCAAGGGAGAACCGGATGGTATCTGCATCATCGGGCTGAAAGCCCTGGTTTTTAAAGGCCAGGCCCCTGGCGCTGATATCCAGGACAGTGACCTTTTTCCCATTGAATGTGACGGGAAATCCTTGGCCCTCCTTAAAATGATACCGGAAGGCGAGGCGCAAGTCCTCGGAGTCGTAACGGATGAGGTCAGTTTCGGGCTTCTTTTTTTTCCAGAACAAATTCCACCCTCCTGTTTTGGGCCCTGTTTTCTTCCGATGTATTGGGTAAAAGGGGCATGGCATCTCCGTATCCGGTGGCGGTCAGCCCATCCGGAGAAAGTCCCCTGGAAATGAGGTATCTTAACACCGTTGTGGCCCGGATGGCCGATAATTCCCAATTGGAAGGAAAAATTTCCGTGGAAATCGGAAGATCGTCGGTATGTCCCTTGATATTGATGGTATAATCCGGGTAATCATACAGAATATCAACGAGGTCATCAATGACCGGAGCAGCCGAAGGGTTCAGCGAGGCCGAGCCGGACCCGAAGAGGGCTTTCCCGTTTATGTTGACGATGATCTTGCCGTCCTGGATCCGGGTGGAGAGAAATTCCTTTTCACTGCTGGACCGGGCAAACCGGGACAGGTCTTCAAACAGGGATTTTTCACGGGATTTAAGACCGGTAATATCCTCAAGGGTGATCCGGGTGTCCAACAGTTCCGGAATGTTAACCAGGTCCATGAGACCGATGAGTTCTTCACTGCTTTCGATCCTGATTTTAATTGAATCAACGGCTTTGCTGTATTGATTCCGCTCAAAGGAGGTCAGGGTGTACAACAGGACAAAAAACACCAGGAGCAGGGTCATGAGATCTGCATAGGTGACCAGCCAGGTGGCGTCATCATCATAGGTGATAAAGGTGTTATTGTAGGTGTTGTCTCTCATGGTCAGTCTTTCAGATTCATTCTGTTCAAGGGTTTTCGGAGCCTTGAAGAAATGAAGCTGGAAAGTTTTTCATAGATGATCACCGGATTGTTGTTATTGATAATGGAAATGGCACCCTCCCTTTGAATTTCAAGGTTGATGATTTCAATGACGGTTCTTGACCGCAGTTTGCCTGCAATGGGAAGAAAAAAAAGAGTGGACAACAGGGACCCGTAAAAGGTGGTCAGCAATGCCACCGCCATGGCCGGGCCTATGCTGGCAGGATCCTGGAGGCGGCTCAGCATCTGGACCAGACCGATGACGGTCCCCAGCATGCCAAAGGCAGGGGCATAGAGCCCCATTTTTCTGAACACGTCCTGGACAATGAAATGCCTCATCTGAAGGGATTGGATTTCCGTTGTCAGGGCGGCCCGGATCACTTCTTCAGAAGATCCGTCGGATAAGAGGGTACAGGCTTTTTTCAGAAATAGGGAATCGGTCTTGACCTTGCTGAGTTCAAGGAGTCCCTGGCGCCGGCTGATCTGGCTGAGTTTGATCATGACGGCCACGGCTTCGTTGGGGTCTTCCTTGTCTTTGGAAAAAACAAAATAGGCGGCTTTAAAGGCGGCCGCCACGTCTCTGAACTGAAAGGTAATCAGGGTGGTGGCAAGAGTGCCGCCGAATACAATCATGAGGCCCGGCACATTGATAAAATTATGAAGGTCGCCGCCGATATAGATGGCGCTGAAGATTAATGAGAGCCCGGAAATGATGCCGATAAAAGATGCAATATCCATGTCAAATGATCTTCCCCTAAATAAAAATACCCAGGTTCTTGTCCAATAGCGGTCAGAATAAGTTTAGGCCATGCTATATGATAAAATTTGGGTGGTCAAGATTAAGTTGAATGCGATGATAGGCGAATGTGAGGGCTTGCCCATTCTTTTTTTTAAACGGAAAAATTATGATAATTGCCATGATTTCAAATTGTTATATCATAATTCCCTTGCTTGAATTGTCTTGCACAAAGCCTTGTCCAATGCTAAACTAACTGATTTTTAAAAATACCGGGTTCATGAGGCTTAAATGAAAATGAGGGCGAATCGGACGGGGGTGATCGAAAAAAGCAGGCTTATCTTGATTCTGGCGGTGTTCATGCTGGCCGGGGCAGGCTGTGGCGAGCCTGAAAAAGAAAAGCCGGTGGAATTTCTGTTAACATCACCGTTGATCCGTATTTCAGAGTCGGATTTTCTGGATGAGCTGGACCTGAAAAAGGCGGCCTATCCGTATACCCTTGATAAGAATCCGGCAGAATACAATGAAATCGTGATTCAACTGGTGAATATGCTTTCCGAAGAAATCCTTCTTCTCAGTGCGGCTGCCGATCTCGGGGTGATGGTAACAGACGCGGAGGTTGAAGCTGCCGAGGCAGAATTCAAAGAAGATTATCCTGAAAAAACGTTTGAAGCCATGCTGCTGGAAAATGCCATACCCTATGCCCTATGGAAAAAACGCTTAAAGAAAAATCTGATCATGGATCGACTCATTGATCAGGAAATCAGACAGAAGATTGAAATTACGTCAGAAGAGCTTGTTGAATTTTATAGAAAATATGTTGAAGAAACCCAGGGTCTGAAAAGTTCAAACAAGGAACCCCCGCAAAAGATGGATGAAACCGAGCTGGTTTCCGTGCTCCGCCTGCAAAAAACCGAAAAATTATATGGAGAGTGGATCAAAGCGCTTGAATTGAAATATCCGGTTGAAATCAATAAGGAAAGGCTTAAATCCATATTAATTGATATTGAAGAAAACAAGGGAAATAAAAATGAAAAAAATGACTAACCCGCTTATCTCTTTTCTGATCCTGATGGGATTGCTTGCCCCGGCCTTGCCGGCAGAGACCCTGGACCGGATCGTGGCCATTGTGGACAGTGATATCATTACCCTGGGCCAGTTAATGAAAGAAACGGAACCCTATAAAAAAAATATGGAGTCCTCCGGATATTCCGACGAAAAGAAAAAGGCCCTCACGGATGAGCTGAACCGGAAATTGCTGGGTTCCTTGATTGACCAATCCTTGACCCAGCAGGAAGCCAAAAAGTATAACATTGAAATTTCCGAAATGGAAATCGACGGCGCCATTGAAAATGTCAGACGGATCAAATCCTTAAGCAGGGAAGACCTTGAAAAAGCCATTGGACAGGAGGGATTGACCTATAAGGAATACCGGGAGACCATCAGAAAGCAGATTTTACAGGCCCGGCTCATTAATTTCGCCGTAAAATCCAAGGTGGTCATCACCGAAGCCGAGATCAAGCGCCACTATGAGGCCAATATTGAAAAATATGCGGTGAACAGAAAATACCATTTAAAAAATATTCTGATGAACGATAAGGCCAAAATGGATGAAATAAAAATCAGACTGGATAACAAGGAAGATTTCTCAGCCCTCGCAAAACAATATTCCATGGCTCCCAATGCCTCGGACGGCGGAAATCTGGGTGTTTTTGACCTTGGCAGCTTTTCAGCCGGAATCAAGGACAGTATTGCGTTGCTGAAAAAAGGGGAGCATACGGAGGTTATCCGGACAACCCAGGGATTCCAGATATTCTATGCCCAGGATGTGGAGCAGGGAAGCACCAAAACCTTTGAACAGGCCCGGGATGAAATCCATGAAGCCCTCTATCAGGAGCAGGTCAAGGCAAAATTTGATACCTGGCTTGAATCCTTAAAGAAAAAAGCTCATATTAAAATCTTGCTTTGAGTACCCTTTGGCTTGTAAACAGGAACCAATATGCATAATGATCAAATCAGAGTTTTAACCGCCAGTCTGAAAAGACTCTTACGCCGGGGCGCCACCAAACAGGTGACCAATATCATTAAAAAAACACATATGGCCGATCTTGCCAGTGCATTTAAAGAATTGTCCCCGGATAACCGTGAGAAACTCTTCAAGCTGATAAAGGACCCTGAAGAAATCGGGCTTTTTTTCTCCACCCTGGATGAAACCCTTTTCATTGAATTTGTAAAAACCGTTGAAATCGATAAGCTGGTCGAGATATTTGATCATATGCCTTCCGATGATGCCGCATGCCTTTTAAACCTGTTGGAGGATGAAATTTCAGATCAGATTCTTTCAAAGATGAAAAAGGAAGAATCGGATAATGTCGAGCAGCTCATGAGCTATGACGACGATACTGCAGGAAGCCTGATGGTTAAGGATTTCATTGCCCTTGAGGAGGATTTGAAGGCAAAGGAGGTGATCACGGCCCTGCAGAGCAAATACCTGGATGTGGAGATGCCTTTCTATATCTATGTGGTGGATGCCTATGGAAAACTGGTGGGCGTGATTTCCCTAAGACAGCTTGTGGTGGTTCATCCTGAAAAGCCCCTCAAGGAATTCATGGCCAAGGACCTTATCTCGGTGACCCCCTATACGGACCGGGAAGAGGTGGCCAGGATCGTTTCCCGGTATGATTATCTGGCCGTTCCCGTGGTGGATGAGGATAACCGCATCGTGGGCATCGTGACCGTGGATGACGTCATTGACATCCTCCATGAATCCGCCACTGAAGATATATTAAAAATGGCCGGTGTGGGAGAGGAATATATTGAAACCCAGACGGTTTTCAGGGGGATTCGAATTCGTCTGCCCTGGCTGTTTGCCAGCTTTCTCGGGGGGGTGGCCGCTTTTTTTGTGATCGGACGTTTTGAGGTCAGTATAGCAAAAATGAGCATCCTGGCCGCTTTTATTCCGGTTATCGCAGGTATGGGGGGCAATATCGGCACCCAGAGCTCCATCATTGTCGTCCGGGGTCTTGCCACCGGCAGAGTCCATCTCCAGGATTTTTCCAGGGTTATTTTAAAAGAGTTTTCCGTGGGTCTTATTTTGGGCCTTATCTATGGTATTTTTATCGGGCTTATTGCAAAATTCGTCTTTTCTGCCGAGGTATTTTCCATTCCTCTGGCATTGTCCGTGGGCTGTGCCATCACCACCTCCATGTCCATTGCCGGATTAATGGGCTCCACGGTTCCCCTTGTTCTTCATCGATTGAATATTGACCCTGCCGTTGCAACAGGACCCTTTGTCACGACATCCATCGATATTGTCAGCGCCTTTTGTTATTTTTCCATAGCGACCTTCTTTCTGGGCCTTTAAAATCCTATGCCGGGTTTCAGCGCAGATGCCATACTGTTGAGAAAGATCGAATATGGGGACCATGATTTTATCATCAGTTTCCTCACCCGGTCCCACGGCAAGATTTCCGTCATTGCCAAGAATGCAAAAAAGAGTGTCCGGCGGTTTACGGGCGCCCTGGATCTTTTCTCTGTCAACCAGATCCACTGCGTCTATCCCAAAAAGAAAAAAGACGGGCTGACCATTCTTTCCCAGGCCGATCTTGAGAATGGATTCGGGAATATCCGCTACGATGTGTTCAAGACCACCTATGCAAGCGTTTGGGTGGAACTGGTCCATTTCTGGCTGGAAGAAGAAAAACCGCAGGTCAAGCTCTATGACCTCCTTTTTTTTTCCCTGGATGCGTTGAACATCGGCAGTATTTCCAAAGAAGTCATCCACCTTTTGTTTATGATCCGATTCATGGCCCTGTCCGGATTTGAGCCCCATATTGAATCCTGCGGCCGCTGCAAAACCCTTGTGGACGATATAGAACAGAACCGGGTCATGTTTGATTTTAAGGAAGGCCGGATCATCTGCCCGGATTGTACCAAGGGGGAATCCAAACATGGCCGTATGGTTTCCAAGGGAACCCTGAAACAGCTTTTCTGGATCAATCAGAATGAGGTCCACCGGGTGGACCGGATCAAATTTTCGGGACTGGCCATAAAAGAAGGCGAGGCTCTCCTGGAATCCTTTATCCCCTTTCACCTGGGAAGGGAATTTAAAAGCCTTCAATTTTTGAAGCGGTTGAGGCAGACCCATGAATTTTAATGTAAAACTGGATCAAAACCCCATCCGGGTGTCGGTTCCCTGCCGGGTGGATGTCGGCGGTACCCTGGATATCAGTACCCTTTATCTTCCCATGGCAAACCTGTCGCCGGCTACCTTTAATATTGCCCTGGACCTGAGAACCCGGGTCACGCTCGCTGCCTTTGAACGAGGATACGTCAAGGTATCGTCAAGGGGGTTTGAAACCGCGGTGTTTAAAAAGGACGAGGCTCCGTTTCATCATCCCATGGGGCTCATGTTTGCCGTTGCAAAATATTTTGACGCAGAGGGTGTCCACATCCACATCGACTCGGCCTCACCCCCGAGAAGCGCCCTTGGCGGTTCTTCATCCGCGGCCGTGGCCATTGTGGCGGCCTTTTATCATCTGATGGGAAAAAAAATCGATCCCGCCCATGTGGCCTGGCTGGCCCATTATATTGAAGCCGGGATAGCCGGTGTGCCCTGCGGCATTCAGGATCAACTGGCGGCAGCCTTTGGCGGGGTGAACCAATGGTCCTTCCGGATGGGAAAGACGGGTCCCCTGTTCCGTCAAAAAAAATTTTTTGACACGGATGCGGACCTGGAAGCCTTTAACACCCATATCCTGGTGGCCTATTGCGGAATTCCCCATGTGTCCAAGGATATCAACAAACAATGGGTGGACTCGTTTCTGAGGGGGGAAACCCGGAAGACCTTTGAAAAGATAGCCGGTTTGACAAAAGAATTTTCAGTGTGCGTAAAAAAGAGAAATTACAGGCAGGCCGCGGATCTGATGAACCAGGAAACCGGATTAAGGCTTGAAATGACACCCGAGGTGCTTGACAATACCGGGGAAATATTGTTTGACAGTGCGAGGGGCTGCCGGTGCGGCGCAAGATTTACCGGAGCCGGGGGCGGCGGCTGCCTCTGGGCCCTGGGAGAAAAACCGGCCATTGACCTCTTGCGGCAAAAATGGCAGGATATCCTGTCCACCGTTGAAGGGGCAGAACTCCTTAAAACAAAAATTGATCATCAAGGGATCATCCTTGATCCTTAATAATTATAGAAGAAGCGGAGCAACATGAATTTCCAAGATGTAATCTTAAATCTGAATCAGTATTGGGCCCAGAAGGGATGTGTCCTCATCCAGTCCTATGACATGGAAGTGGGGGCCGGGACCTTTCACCCGACCACCCTTTTGCGGGCCCTGGGGCCGGAACCCTGGAAGGTGGCCTATGTGCAGCCGTCCAGAAGGCCAACCGACGGCCGGTACGGGGAAAACCCCAACCGGCTTCAGCATTATTACCAGTACCAGGTCATCCTGAAACCCTCTCCCCCGGACATCCAGCAATTGTATCTGGATTCCATGAGGGTCCTGGGGGTGGATCCCCTGGAACATGATATCCGGTTTGTGGAGGATGACTGGGAGTCCCCGACCCTCGGGGCCTCGGGCCTGGGCTGGGAGGTCTGGCTGGATGGCATGGAGGTCACCCAGTTCACCTATTTCCAGATGACCGGCAGCATGGAGGTCAAACCGGTTTCCGTTGAGCTGACCTACGGCCTTGAACGGATCTGCATGTATCTCCAGGGTGTGGACAATGTATTTGACCTGAAATGGAACAACGAGATCACCTATCGGGATGTATACCACCAGCAGGAAGTGGAGCAGTCCACCTATAATTTCGAGGTGGCGGATGTGGACCTCTTGTTCGATCTTTTTAAAAAATATGAGACGGAGGCCCATAGGATCATCGGCCTGGGGCTGGTGATCCCGGCCTATGAATTCTGCCTGAAATGCTCCCATACCTTTAATCTCCTGGACGCCCGGGGGGCCATCAGTGTTACGGAACGCACCGGCTATATCAAGCGGATCAGGGACATTGCAAGGGTCTGCGCCAGTGCCTACGTGGCCCAGCGGGAAGCCATGGGACATCCGCTGCTGAAAAAGGGAGGGAAATAAGATGAATACACTGTTGATTGAAATCGGCTGTGAAGAGATCCCGGCCGGTTATATCCTCCCGGCCCTGAACGCCTTTAAGGAGAGCATTCTTTCAGCCCTGGACAAAAGCCGGATTGACCATGGGGAAGCCCGGGTCTTCGGCACCCCCCGGCGCCTGGCCCTGATGGTTGAAGGGGTGGGGGACATGCAGGCGACCAATACGTCCACCCTGACCGGTCCTCCGGAACGGGCCGGGTTTGATGAGAACGGAAAACCCACCCTGGCCGCGGAAAAATTTGCAGCCAAGGCAGGGGTGGCGGTTCAGGATATCCGGGTGGAAGACACACCCAAGGGAAGATACCTGGTGGCCGTGATCGAAGAAAAATGCGAATCCGCCGTCCTCATCCTGGAAAGCATCCTGCCAAAGGAAATCCTGGACATCCCCTTTCCCAAAAGTATGAGATGGGGAGATCTGTCCATCAGCTTTGCCAGACCCATTATTTCCCTTGTGGGACTTCTGGGAGCAAAGATTCTGGATTTCAAGGTGGGCAATATCAAATCCTCATCCTATATTTTCGGCCACCCCTTTATGTCGCCGGGCAAATACAAGGTGACGGCGGCTGAAAAATATATCGAGACGGCCGAAGCCGCCGGGGTCATCCCGGACATTGAAAAACGGAGGGCCGAACTGGTCAGGGCCGTCAATGCCTTGGCCAAAGACCAGCATGCCCGGATTCTGGAGGATGAAGACCTGGTGGATACGGTGACAAATCTCGTGGAATCCCCCTTCCCGGTGGTGGGAACCTTTGATGAAGAATTCCTGGAAGTGCCCCAGGAAGTTCTCATCACAGCCATGAGGGAACATCAGAAATATTTTGCCCTGGTGGATGAAAAGGGAAGGCTTCTGCCCAAATTCATCGCCGTCAACAATACCCGGGCCAAGGACATGAAACTGGTGGCCAAGGGACACGAAAAAGTGCTGAGGGCAAGGCTTTCCGATGCAAAATTTTTCTATCGCACCGATCTTCAGTCTTCCCTGGATGGGTTTGCCGAAAAACTCAAAACCGTCACCTTCCATGAAAAGCTGGGGTCCATGTATGAAAAGACCCTCAGAATCGGGACGCTGGCCAAATATCTGGCCGGGGTGTCCGCCTATCCGGATAAGACGGCCTTATCGGAAAATCTGGACCGGGCCGCCCATCTATGCAAGGCCGACCTGGTGAGCCATGTGGTGGTTGAATTCACCAATCTCCAGGGCATCATCGGCAGGGCCTATGCCCTGAAGGCAGGGGAGAAAGAAGACGTGGCCCATGCCGTTGAGCAGCATTACCGGCCGGTGTATTCCGGCGGCAAACTGCCGGAAAATCCCTGCGCCGCCCTTCTGGCCGTTGCCGACAAGCTGGACACCATCTGCGGCTGCTTCAGCGTGGACCTCATCCCCACAGGCGGAGCCGATCCCTATGCCTTGCGTCGGCAGGGCATAGGCATCATCCAGATCATGATCGGGGAAAATCTGGTCTTCTCCCTGTTGTCCATGATCGAAAAGGCTCTGGAGCCCTTTGTGAGTGATCCCGTGAAAAAACAGGAGATTGCCCTCAAGGTCAAGGAATTCCTGCAGAACCGGATGGTCAATATCCTGACGGATATGGGATTTTCCAAAGAAGCGGTCAATTCCGCATTATGGGCCTCTTTTGATAATATCCCCGATGTCGCAGCAAGGGTGAAGGCCCTGGATGCGCTCCGGAAAGAACCTGATTTTGAACCCCTTTCCATTACCTTTAAACGGGTTGAAAATATCATCCGGAAATCGGATCAGGCCCTGGGCCTGGCCGTGGATGAGAGCCTGTTCCAGGATTCTTCCGAGGGCGCTTTATACACCGCCGTCCGTGGGGTCAGGCAAAAGACCGAGGCCCTGATCAAAGCAGGCCAATATGAAGAGGCCCTTTCGGCCATTGCCGGGTTAAGACCCGCCGTGGATGCGTTTTTTGTGGGGGTCATGGTCATGGCCGAAGACGAGAACCTCCGGAAGAACCGGCTGGCTCTCTTGTCCAGTGTATCGGGATTGTTTAAGGATATTGCCGATTTTTCAATGATATAAAAATATACAAAAGGAATAAATGATGGCTGGATATGAACCGGAAAAGGATAAAAAATTAAAGGAATGGAAGAATGAGGAAACCGGGCTCCTGGTTTCCATTTATCAGTATGGGGACGGAGAGCCCAAGCTCCAGATCGGACCCCGGATGCTGAAAAAAAAGGACGGGACGGACCGGGCCCCGGCCAAGGCCGGCCGGCTTTCCGTTGAAGACGTCATGTGGTTCCACGAGATCATTGATGAGGTCAAGGATGAATTATCCGACATGGTCGGACCTGAGTAGCGATTCCATTGTCCCTCCCCTGGGCGCAAGACAGGCTCCGGACCTGGGGCCTGTGGCGATCATGATCAGTTGCGAGCCGGATCTGAAACTCATGGGGGCCGGGGCGGACCACCCCTCGGCCCTGCGGTTTTTTACCGGCATCCTGATTCCCCAGGTCAGGGGGGATAAGGGGATTTCCATGGCCGGGCCCTTTATCGGGGCACCCTATGGGGCCATGCTCCTGGAATCCCTCATTGCCAGGGGTGCGACCCAAGTCCTGGTCCTGGGCTGGTGCGGGGCCATCACCGAAGACCTGAAGGTGGGGGATATTCTCCTGCCGTCCCGGGCCATTGTGGATGAAGGCACCTCCAAGGATTATAAAGATCTGGACAGAACCCTGCCGGTTTCAGGGCCGGACCCCGCATTGCTGCGGCGTTTGTCCGGCCATCTGGCTTCCCTGGGAATCGCCCATAAAACGGCCGGGATCTGGACCACCGACGCCGTTTACCGGGAAACCCCGAAAAAAGTGGCCCATTTCCGGAACCTCGGTGCTTGTGCCGTTGAAATGGAATGCTCGGCGCTTTTTTCCGTTGCCGAATATCGAAGGGTCAGCCTGGCCGCGCTCCTGGTGGTGTCGGACAGCGTGGCGTCCACGGTATGGGACCCCGGATTCAGAGCCAAAAATTTTAAGCAGGCCAGGAAAGACGCCTGCGACGCCATCCTGGGATTTTCAAAGCTCTTGGGAGAACATGGATAAGGACATCATCAAAGAGGCCCTGGACCTTCAAAGGGAATTGACCGAACACAGTTACCGGTACCATGTGCTGGATGACCCCGTGATTTCCGATGCGGAATACGATCGGATGCTCCGGCGGCTCCTGGAGATCGAAGAACGATTCCCGAAATTATCCACCCCGGATTCCCCCACCAAACGGGTGGGGGGCCCGCCCCTGGACGCCTTTGAAAAGGCCGTCCATTCAATTCCCATGCTGAGCCTGGACAATGCCTTCAATGATGAGGATGTCCTTGAATTTCACCAGAGAATCGTCAAGCTGGCCGGCCGGGACCAGGTCCTCTATATTGCCGAACCCAAGCTGGACGGCGTGGCCGTGGAACTGCGCTACGAAAACGGGACCCTTGTCCGGGCGGCCACTCGGGGGGACGGGGTCACCGGCGAGGTCATCACGGAAAATGCCAGGACCATCCGGTCGGTGCCTTTAAAATTAAAGGAAGACCGGCTCAAGGCCCCGGCTCTTCTGGAAGTCCGGGGCGAGGTCATCATCCGGAAATCCGATTTTGAAAAATTGAACCAAACCCGTCTGGAAAAGGGGGAAAGCCTTTTTGCCAATCCCCGGAATGCGGCGGCCGGGTCCCTGCGGCAACTGGATTCAAAGATCACGGCCCGGCGGCCCCTGGATATCTTTGTCTACGGCACCGGCCTTGCCCAAGGCCTTGAATTTCAAAGCCAGTCCGGGATGCTGGAGATCCTTCAGGGATTCGGTTTCCCGGTCAATCCCCATATCCGGACAGGGCTGACCCTGGCCGGGGTGTTGCAGGCCTATAAAGACCTCGAAACCCTGAGGGAAAGTCTGGCCTATGAAATCGACGGCATGGTCATCAAGGTGGATGACCTGGGGCTCCAGCAGCTTTTGGGCGAGAAAATCAAAAGCCCCAGATGGGCCCTGGCCTATAAATTTTCAGCCCGGGAAGAAACCACCACCATCAAAGAGATCATCGTCCAGGTGGGCCGCACCGGGGTTCTGACGCCGGTGGCCCTCCTGGAACCCGTCAACGTCGGCGGGGTCATGGTGTCCCGGGCCACCCTGCACAACGAAGACGAAATCCGAAGAAAGGATATCCGCATCGGAGACAAGGCCCTTGTGGTCAGGGCCGGGGATGTGATCCCCAAAATTGTCCGGATTTTTCCGGACCGGCGCAACGGAACGGAAAAGCCCTTTGCCATGCCCGAGCAATGCCCGGTCTGCCTCAGCAAAATTGAAAGATTAAAACTGGACCGGTCTTATATGAATAAATGCGTCAACGCCTCCTGCCAGGCCCAGTTAAAGGAAAGAATCCGGCATTTTGTTTCCAAAAAAGCCTTTGACATCGAAGGGCTGGGCCGGAAAATCGTGGACCAGTTGGTGGACGAGGGCATGATCCGGTCCTTTGCCGACGTGTTTAAGCTTGAGGCAGAAAAGCTGGCCGAGCTGGAAAGAATGGCGGAAAAATCCGCAGGCAATTTGACCCAGGCCATTGAGGCCTCCAAAAAGATTTCCCTGGCCCGGTTCATCTATAGCCTCGGCATCCAGCACGCCGGTGAAAATGCGGGCAAACTGCTGTCCCAGCGATTCTCCTCCCTGGAGGAGATCATGGCCGCTTCGGTGGCCGATCTTGAAGGTATCCACGGCATCGGTCCGGAAACCGCCTCGGCCGTGCACGGGTTTTTTGCCAATGCGGAAAACCAGACCATGATCCGGCAATTATTGGAAACCGGAATCGAGATCCAAAATGACCGGCCCCGGGCCCCTGAAACCCCGGAGTCTCCCTTTTTTCAGAAACGGGTGGTCCTGACCGGCACCCTGGCCGCCATGGCCCGCAGTGAGGCCCAGGCCCTGCTCGAGGCCGCCGGGGCTGCGGTCACCTCAAGCGTCAGCGCAAAAACCGATTTCCTCATTGCCGGGGCCGATGCCGGGAGCAAGCTGGACAAAGCGAAAAAGGCCGGGGTCAGGATCATGGATGAGGCTGAATTCCTGGCCCTAATCCGCCAGGCCTGACAGGGCTTTGATCACAGATGATCGAATTTTCCGCGGTAAGCCGGCCCGGCTATAGATGCAGGAAATACCGTTTGTTGTCGATCTCGATGGTGGTCTTGGTATAGGTCAGTTTGTTGATGATTTTGCCGTCCTTGAAATGGAGGATATCCACCCCTTTTCTGATTTCCAGTTTGTCCTCATGACCCGGCTCCGTTGAGGGCCATTCAAGAATCCATCGGTACAGGGCCTTTTGGAGCGTTTCATCAATAAAGGTTTCCGCTTCAATAAATCTGAAATCACCGTGGTTTTGAAACCAGGGGGTCCAGGCTTCTCTCAGGGCTTCCCGGCCCTTTACATAGGCCCCGGTCCAGTTCTCAAAAAAAACATCTTTGTGGAAAAAGGGCATGACCTTGTCCAGATCATGTTTTTCCCATGCCAGATACCAGTCCTTTAACAGCACCTGTATTTCTTTTCGTGAAAGTTTCATGGCTTCCCCTCCCGTAATTGATGGGATCGGCATGCAAATCCCAGAGGCCGCTAGTTTCTTTTACCATGTTCAACCGTAACATTAAAGAAATTGCGCATAAAATAAAATTTTTTATTTCTTGATCCGGGTCAATTCACTTTACCTGGCCCGTGTCGTATTATGGGCGTAACCCTGTTAACAATGAAGACTATCAAAGGAGGGGAACGTGGACGATATCATCAAACGGATAAAAGAACTTGAAATCCTGATTTGTGAAACCAAGGCCCGGCTTCCGGCCCATTCCGTCAAACCGCCGGTCATGATGGACCTTTTGGCCTATGAAGACGAATACGATGCTCTGTTGGAAAAACTCAAGGACTTGAAAAACCCATGACCCTCGGCATTCGGGAAAGGGACGGGCTGGTCCTTCTCCGGTTTTTCAACCGTGAGCTTATCTATGACGGTCATAATTTTATCGACCCTGCCGGGGACGAGGTCCCGCCGGCCGTTAAACTCGTGCTCTGCCGGTATATGATGGGTCCTGAAACACCGGTCCCGGCTTTCGGCCGGTTCATGACCTTCCGGGAATTTCCCGGCGCCGGTCCCTTATTCTCCCGGTTTGTCGGCAATACGTCCAAAATCATCGAAACCAGCTTTTCAGGCCAACTCAGCGCCCTGGAAAAAAGATGCCGGAACCTGGACGGCCAAATACTGGAAACAGATTCCCATGACCTGAAGGTCCGGTTCGAGGCGCTTCCAAGGATACCCATCCTGTTTTCCTTCAACGATGCGGAAGACGGCATGCCGGCCCAGGCCGGCTTTCTGTTCCAGGACAATGCCCGGGCCTATCTTGACCTGAAAAGTTTGTCCATTATTTCAACCTGCTTGACAGGCAGCCTCATCCGGCCTTACAATGAAGGCCATGAAAGCCATGAACCAGAAAGCGATGATCAGAGAAGCCCTGCCCGACGACCGGGAAACGCTTGCAAAGATTATCAAAACGTCTTTTGAGGGTGTTGCCCGAAGGTTTTCTTTGACCCCGAAGAATTGCCCCAAGCATCCGTCCAATTATACCCCTGCCTGGGTGGAAACGGATTTTTCCCGGGGGGTCCGATATTTCATGCTGCACATGGATGCCGGCCCCATCGGTTGTGTCGGCGTTGAGCAGCCCAATGCCCAGGTCTGCTATCTCGAACGCCTGTCCGTCCTCCCGGAAACCAGGGGCAGGGGGATTGGAAAAACCCTGGTCCGCCATGCATTGGAATGGGCCGCATCCAAGGGGGCTGGAACGGTCGGCATCGGCATCATCGCCGAACAGACGGAACTGGGGCAATGGTACAAACAGCTTGGATTTACGGAAACAAAGACGATAAGCGTTCCGCATCTGCCCTTTAACGTCTGCCTGATGGAATTTAAACTCGGAGAAAGATCATGAAAATCAATATTTCAAAAAAAGACTACCGGCTATTGCTGGACATGCTGGCCATTTCAGACTGGGTGATGAATTCCCATAAGGTGGAGGACGACCCCAGGACCGAACCCTATGAAAAACTCGAACAGAAACTCTTTGCCTTTGCCAAGGATTTCGACTGTGAAGACCTTGTGATGTATGACAAGGAGACGGGAACGTATTACCCCACGGCTGAATATGACGAACATATATTTGACACCCAGTTTATCGAAGAATTCGAAGATATGTCTTTCTGGGAAAAACTGTGCTCGGGCCTGGCCCAAAGGGATCTCATCTTAGAGAAGGGGATTGAGGAACTTAAAAAAATGGATACCCTGGAAAGGATGAATGAAGAGGACCGCCGGGCGGAAAAATATGAAACCGAATTCAGCGAAAACGGCCTTCAGTATCTGATTATTTCAAAATAGGATGTCTTTCAGGGCCTGGATGAGCATGCGGTTTTCTTCCATGAGCCCGACCGTAATCCTGAGGCCGGTTTCTACCCCCTGGCCCTTCAGCGGCCGGACGATAATGCCTTTTTTCAGCAATTCCCCAAAGACAAGATCCGCATCCCGGCCCACGTCCACCATGACAAAATTGGCGCTGCTCCGGTAACAGGTCAAGCCCATGGCCCCAAAGGATTCATAAAAATAAGCCAGGCCTTCCCGGTTCAGGCGTTTGGTTTTTTCGATGAATTCATGGTCGTCCAGGGCGGCCAGTGCCCCGGCCTGGGCGATGCGGTTCACGGGAAAGGGTTCCCTTGCCTTCATCATGACCCTGACAAGTTTTGGGTCTGCCATGGCATAGCCGATTCTCAGCCCGGCCAGGCCCATGACCTTGGAAAAGGAGCGCAGGACAATCAGGTTTCGATGGGTTTTGAGATATTCAAGGGAGTCGGGGTAATCCCCGGAGTCTGCAAACTCCCAATAGGCTTCGTCCGATACGATCAATGCGGTTTCCGGGATTCGGGCCATGAACGTCTCGAATTCCTTTTTTGAGGTCATCAAGCCGGTGGGATTATTGGGATTGCAGAGGAACACCAGTTTGGTGCGGGGCGTCACGGCCTTGGCCATGGCCTCGGTATCAATGGTAAAGTCCGGGCGCATGGGGGTTCTGATCCGTTTTGCCCCCATCTTGGCCCCGATATTGTCATAGGCCGGAAAGGACAGCTCGGGAAAAACCACCTCGTCTCCGGGATTCAGGAAGGTCAGCCCCATCATGGTGATGACGGCGTCGGCCCCGTTGCCCATATAAAAGGAGCCGGCCGGGAGGTTGAATCTTGCCGACAATTTGGCAACCAGCTCGGGGCAGAGGCTTTCCGGGTACAGATGGGCGTTTTCCCGGATTTCCCGGATCATGGCTTCAACAGCTAGGGGGGAGGGTCCCAATGGGTTTTCATTGGTATCAAGCTTGATGATCCGGTCCATGCCGCATTCCCGTTTCACCGCTTCAACGGGTTTTCCCGGAATATATTCCCGGGTATTTAATATGGCACTCCGGGCCATGCCTTGAAGGTCGAGCATCCGTCTGTCCTCACCATTGCGGGCCATTATCCTTAACGGCAGGATTCCGGCGCCCGGGAAAACGGCATCCGTGCCCTTGTCTGGCGGAGAGGGTGGGATTCGAACCCACGATACCGGTTTCCCAGTATACTGCTTTTCGAGAGCAGGGCCTTCAACCGCTCGGCCACCTCTCCGCGTCAGCGGACCAAAGTCCGCCAGGTGATGTACATCTTAATGATTATGATCATATTGTCAAGATTTATGAGCCGGGCCGGTATAACTCGGCAAGCAATTTCAGAAATTTAAAATTTTCGATTGTGATTTATATATTGAATTGAATTTGAAAATATGATTTTCGATACTGGTCCAGGCTTATAAAGTGTAACATTCGGTTAAAAGGTTGGTCATGCAACACAGAGGAATGGCTAAGTCCTTTTTTAACCAATGGTCACCCCGTTTCTTTAATTCACTTGTTCTGGATTTTTGAAATTATCTTCTGTCTTTTTTCTTATCTTACCCCAATCAGTTTCGTCATTAAAATATTTTCTAAGTTTTTCAACTTCAGATGGTGTTGTTGTAATAACTTTTACAGAAGGATCTAACGGCTCTCTCTTTTTAACTATATTATCAAAAAGTGTTTTTAAAAAAGTGTTTTGCAACTCAACATTAAGGTCAAAAAGGTAACCAGCCATGTCTCCATTTGCATCGATATAAGCCTCAACATATTTTTCTAATTGTACGATTTGGGAATCATTTGGAGTTAAAACATTGGCTAATTTTTTATTCCCATCAGGAGAAATGATATCTATAGGAAGGATTCGTAACAAATAACCGTGAAGTTTGACGAATGATTCTCTTAAATCATGCATTGCATCATTTACAGCCATTTTAAAAATATCAAGTTCTGGACTTATAATTTCATATTTTTCAAACAATCTGATTAAATTTAGGTAAGAAGCAGAGGATGCTTCATGCTGTTGTTGAAAAATTAGAACTCTATCTTTTACAGGGGATGGATTTAATTTTGAGGCAACTTGGTCTCGATAAATTTTTAAATGTATGGGAATAAACCGAACATATGAACCAACATCTACAGTTTTATTATTTGCTAAATCTAACACGCCAGAAAATTCTTGATATATCTCTAAACGAAGTTTGTCTCGATTATTTTCTTTTTGTACTTTATTCTCAATTTCATGTTGCTTCCTCATTTGCCAGAAGAGAAGAAAGCCACCAGCCAATATAGTTAAAACCGTTAGAATATCGCCTAACCACCAAGGCCTTTTGCTCTCTTCTTTGAGAATATAGATCTGCTCTACTGATTTTTGAATAGTATCCTCAGTATTGGCAATCGAATCAAATAATGGAATCGTTGTAAAAATTATGGCTAAAATTAAAAGTACTATGGCTATATAGTGTTTCATTTTTTATACCAAAGTAACAATGAATTATTGCTATCTTGTTATTATAAAAAAAGTGCCGATCAAATAATAGACAATTGCTACCAGAAAAATATAAGAGTAGCAACTTCGTTCTTAAATTATATAGGAAAAAATATAACCCAATTGATCAAATCTTCCATTAAACATAATTGGAGATAGAGCTCCTGGCTCCTGATAAATTTTTGCATCCTTTTGTTCAAGTCCCAGGATAAATCTCCAGAACAGGGCGATTATATTTTGAAGGTTTTAATCCCCAAGAGAAACCCCCTGGAGATTTTTAATCGTTTTTTTAACAGCCGGATTCCCTTTTCAGCCTTTTACCTTCTTGATGGTTCCATTGCTTAGATTTTTGTATCCTTTTCTTGACATCAGGCATTTTCTTATCCTATATGATTGAGGTCTTACAGCCCTTTTTTGGGGATAACAAGAGGTGAAGAATGGCTTTCATTGAAACCCGTCAGGATGGTTACATCCTTGAAATTAAAATAAATCGTTCTGAAAAGCACAACGCCCTGTCTCCCGAGATGTACCGGGACTTGGCGCTGGCCTATGGCGAACTCAGCCGCAATCCCGGCCTGCGTGTGGCCTTGTTGTATGCCGAAGGCAAGCATTTTACCTCCGGTGTCGAATTGGATAAATGGGCCCCTATTTTTGGCAATGGCAAGGGGTTTGAGACGTGTGAGGGCGGGATCGACCCCTTTGGCCTGGCGGGTGAGCGTCATGGCAAACCGGTGGTGGTGGCGGTGCAGGGCAATTGCTTCACCTGGGGCGTTGAGGTCCTGCTCAACACGGAGGTCCGAGTCGCTGCGGATGACACCCGGTTTGCCATGCTGGAGGTCAAGCGCGGCATCTTTCCCTGTGGTGGCGCAACCCTGCGGTTGCCTCAGCAAATGGGCTGGGGCGCGGCACAGCGCTATTTGTTGACGGGGGATATCTGGTTGGCCGACGAAGCGTGGCGGCTGGGCCTGGTGCAAGAGGTGACGCCCGCCGGCCGACAGGTGGAAAAGGCCCGGGAGATCGCAGAAAAAATTGCCAAGGCCGCCCCTTTGGGCGTCCAAAACGTCCTCAAGTCGACCCGCATGGCCTGGAATGAAGGCGAGGCCGAGGCTGCCAAACATCTCTTCAAAGACTTGTTGCCCGTGATGCAAAGTGAGGACGCCGCCGAAGGCGTGCGCTCTTTCATGGAGCGCCGCGACGCCGTTTTCAAGGGCCGTTGAGGCCATTGACGCAATGAGGAATTATTAAAAACCGGAAGTAACGCTGATAAGCTGATCTGAAAATTTCTTCTTGACATAAAAATGAATGATCATTTATTATAGCTTCCATGAGAGCCAAAGACGATATCAAACAGGAGGCCTTGTTTGAGGCCACGGTGAAACTGGTCAACGAGATCGGATTTGCCGCCAGTTCGGTTTCCAAGATCGCCGGGGAGGCCGGGATTTCTCCGGCCACCCTGTATATTTATTATAAGAACAAGGAAGACCTCCTGGTGTCCACCTATGTGGAGATCAAGCGAAACATTGCCGGAGCCATTCATGAGGATTTTGACGAGACGCTCCCCATCCGGGACATTTTAAGGCGGGTCTGGTTCCGGATGTTTGATTATATTTCCCGGCACCCGGACTATTTCCAGTATACGGAGCAGTTCGCCCATTCGCCCTATCAGGCCCTGGTGGACAAGGGGGAAATCGAAGCCTTTTTTGCGCCCGTGATCCGGGTCCTGCGCCGGGGTATTGAGCAGAAGATCATCAAGAACGTGGATTTCCATATCCTGACGGCATTTATTTTCCACCCCATCCTGGCCATTTCAAATGCAAGGGTCTGCCTTGATTTTGAACTGACGGACAAGAATATTGAGGCGGCCTTTGCCATGGCCTGGGATGCCGTCCGGTTATAAAAACATTAAAAATGCAGATATGGATAAATGAATATTCATTTTAAACGCAAAAAAAAACAGCCCAACTCCCCTCAGTTTCACGGCGGACGATTCAGAGGGAATCTGCCGGCCCTGACCATGGGGCCCCGGGACTGGCTCGCCTCGTCCCGGCGGTTTTTGTTTGAAAAAAACGGCCAGGTGCCGGCCGGGCCCCTGCCGGTGCAGCCGGCCGACCTTTCCTTTTTGAATGACAGGGCCAACCATGGGCTCAACAGCACCTGGCTGGGGCATTCGTCCCTCATGATCAATATGGAGGGCTGCCGGATTCTGACGGACCCGGTGTTTGAAAACAGGATCACGCCCATGGGGCCTGTCCGGTTCAACCGGGAATTCCCCCTTGATCCCGGGCAATTGAAAGACATTGACCTGGTCCTGATTTCCCATGACCATTACGACCATCTGAGCAGGGCCTCCATCCGGGTGCTGGAACCGGTTACCCGGCTCTTCATCGTTCCCCTGGCCGTGGGCAAACGGCTGGCGGCCTGGGGGGTTCCGGAAAAGCGCATCATTGAGCTGGACTGGTGGGAAACCCATGGCCTGGATTTCGGCCTGACCGTTACGGCTACGCCGGCCCGGCATTTTTCCGGCCGGGGGCTGGGGGACCGGAATTCTACCCTCTGGGCCTCCTATGCCGTTGCCTCACCCCATTTCAGGATTTTTTTCAGCGGGGATTCCGGCTATTTCCCCGGATTCAGGGAGATCGGCGAGAGACTGGGCCCCTTTGACCTGACCTTTCTGGAATGCGGGGCCTATAACGAACTCTGGCCCTTTGTCCACATGTTTCCCGAAGAAACGGCCAGGGCCCATCTGGACCTGAAGGGCAGGGTGCTTCACCCCATTCACTGGGGAACCTTCAACCTGTCCCTGCATGCCTGGAATGAGCCCATGCAGCGCCTGGTCCGGGCTGCCGGGCAAGGCGGGATCCAGACGGCCACGCCCATGGCCGGAGAGACCTTTGTCTATGGAACCGGAAGCCGGGGGAATCCCCGGTGGACCAGAGGAGAAAAAGAAAGAAAATGAATACCCGACGGGATTTTTTAAAGCAGGGTTCCATGGCCATGGGGGCTTTTGCCATGCCGGCCCTGATCCCTTCCTGCCTTGCGGCCCCTGTCCGGGCCGCCGCGCCCATGGCGCCCTATGTTGTCCAAAGGCCCCTGGTGCTCTGGTACAGCCAGACCGGCTACACAGAACGGAACGGCAAGCTTCTGCAAAAAACCTTTGAAGGCTTTGGCCTGAAGGCAACCGGCGCCGATATCCGGGACTTTGACCGGGCCGGGATCGGTGAATTTGATCTCATCGTGCTGGGGTCCCCGGTTTTTTATTATGATACACCCCGGTATGTCAAAGACTGGATACGGGCCTTGCCCGATTTGAAGGGCGTCCCGGTGGCGGCCTTTGTCACCTTTGGCGGACCCGAGGGCAACCAGCACAATGCAGCCTGTTCCATCCTTGAAGGCCTGGCGGCAAAACAGGGCGCGCCCGTGGGCATGCAGGCCTTTATGAACATGAGTTCCTTTCCCCTGGCCTGGTCAAAGGACAAGGTCCATGAAAAAACCTGGATGAGCCGCCACCTGCCCGATGAAGGCACCTACAGGGCGGTCCGGGATTTTGCCGGGTTTCTGCTGGATCAGGCGAAAGAGGGCCGGGCCCTGGAATTCTCAAAAAAAATCACCCTGCGGGAATGCTCGACCTGGCTGGGCCCGGTCTTCTGGACCAAATTGTTTGTGAAAGACCATTATATTGATGAAAAGCGTTGCATCGGCTGTGGGGCCTGTGTTGAAAAATGCCCGGCCGGGGCCATTGACCTGTCCCGTTTCAAGGTGGACACGGAAGCCTGCGTGCTCTGCTTCGGGTGCATCAACAATTGCCCGGCCGGGGCCGTCCATATGGTCTACAACGGGGAACCGGTCATGGGGTACCATGATTTCATGAAATTGAAGGGATTGAAAATTAACGAGCCCGGAGAAGGGGCATAAAGGAGATGCGAGATGTCTAAAAAAATAGTTTTTATCCAGGGAAGTCCGCGAAAAAAAGGAAATACCAGGGCCATGGCGGCCCTTGCCATGGCGGCGGCCAGGGAGAAGGGGGCGCAGGTGGCCGAGTTGGATGCCCTGGGTCTCGGGTTTAAGGAGGCCGGATGCCGGGCCTGCCAGAAATGCCAGGACTCGGAGCTGTATCAATGTGTGCTGGGCGATGAGGTGGCGGAAAAGGTGGCCGTCCTGCCGGAATACGATACCCTTGTCCTGGCCACCCCCATTTACTGGTGGAGCTATCCGGCCCAGCTCAAGATTCTCATCGACCGCATGTACTGCCTGTCCAAATTTTCCGGCCCGGCCGGTCCCAGCTCGGCCCTCACGGGAAAGACCCTGGCCATCTTGGCCACGGGCGGGGGAGGGCTGGAGGACAATCTCAGCCTCCTGGAATCCCAGTGGCAACAGCCGGCCCTGATGCTGGGGACGAAATTTCTTTCCTGCCTTTTTCCCGATGTGTCACCTGAGCCCGGTTCTCTCCTGAAAGACCCGTCGGCCGTGGAAAAGGCCAAAGACTTCGGCAGGATACTGGCGGGTTCATAAATCAGGAGGCCCCGGCTTTTCTGTCTTGTCCATCGGCGTAAAAGGGGGTAATATGCCGGGTGTTAACGGCAGTTACTTTTACGCGGAGGGGAGTATCGTGAAAAACATTATCCTGGGATTTGTTTTGCCGGCCATGGTCGTTGTGGGCCTTTTCTTTGCCTGGACTCAAGAAGGACGGGCCCAAGAAGGCTCCATTATCTCAACCTCCTTTTCCCTACGGGATACGCCCAAATACAAGGACGGGTTCACCCATTTTGACTATGTCAATCCCGGGGCCCCCAAGGGCGGGGCCATCACCCTTTCCGCCACGGGCACCTTTGACAGTTTCAACCGGTACGCCCAGAGGGGGGATGCATCGGAAGGCAGCGAAGACCTCTATGACACCCTCATGACCGGGTCCGAGGATGAGATCGATGTGCTCTATCCCCTCATTGCGGAAAAGATAGAATATGCAAAGGATTTCAACTGGATCATTTTTTATATCCATCCCAAAGCCGTGTTCCAGGATAAAAAGCCCATTACGGCCGCCGATGTGGTGTTTACCTTCAACACCTTCATGGAAAAGGGGGTTCCCCAGTTTAAAAGCTATTATAAGGATGTGGCCAAGGTGGAGGCCCTGGACCAGCGCCGGGTGAAATTCACCTTAAAGATCCCCCGGCTGGATCTTTTGCATTCCCTGGCCGGGCTCAATATCCTGCCCCGCCATTACTGGGAAGGCCGGGATTTTTCCGAGCCCACGACAGAAGTGCCCCTGGGCAGTTCCGCCTTTACCATTGATGACTATAAAATGGGCCAGTATGTGGTGATCAAACGCCTGCCGGACTATTGGGCAAAGGATTTGCCGGTGAACAAGGGGCGGTATAATTTTGATTTTATCCGGTATGATTATTACAAGGACGAGGCCGTGACCCTGGAAGCCTTCAAGGCCGGGGAATTTGATTTCAGGTCGGAAAATGTGGCCACCCAGTGGGCCACCCTGTATACGGGCGAGAATTTCGACAAAAAGAGGATCATCAAGGAAGAAATTCCCCATGAGGTTCCCCAGGGCATGCAGGCCCTGGTCTATAATACCGGCCGGGAGCTGTTCAGGGATATCCGGGTGAGGGAAGCCTTGACCTATGCCATGGATTTTGAATGGATGAACCAGCATCTGTTTTACAACCAGTATACCCGGACCCGCAGTTTTTTCCAGAACACGGAATATGAGGCCAAAGGTCTGCCGTCCAAGGAGGAAATCGCCTGCCTGGAGCCGGTGAAAGACAAGATCCCGCCCCGGGTCTACACCCATGAATACCAGCCCCCCGTCACCGACGGCACCGGAAATATCCGGCCCCAGTTGAGGGCGGCCCTGGCCCTGTTAAAGGAAGCGGGCTGGGAAATCGCCAATCAGAAAATGATCCACAAGGCCACGGGCAAACCCATGGAAATTGAACTCCTGCTTTACAGCCCCACCCTTGAGCGTGTGGCCATCCCCTTCCAGGACAATCTGAAAAAGCTGGGCATTGCCCTGAATATCCGCCGGGTGGACACCACCCAGTTCATCAACCGGCTGAGGGAACGGGATTTTGATATGATCACCGGCGGATACGCCGCCAATGCTTTTCCGTCCTCCAACCTGAAGATCACCTGGCATTCCGGGTACCTGGACTCCACCTATAACACGGCCGGGGTCACGGACCCGGCCATTGACTACCTGGTGGAAAAGATTGACGGGCTTCAGACCGATAAGGCGGCCCTGCTGAACTATGGCCGGGCCCTGGACCGGGTCCTGCAATGGAATTTTTTCGTGGTGCCCCAATGGCATCTGAGCAAATTCCGGGTGGCTTACTGGAACCGGTTTTCTCGGCCCCAGGTCCGGCCCAAATATGCCGTGGGATTTCCCCATACCTGGTGGATGGACCCGGACAAGGACGCAGCCTTGCCCGCCCGCAACAGGGCCAAATAGGAAAGCCCCATGACGGCCTATATCCTGAGACGGCTCCTGCTGGTGATCCCCACCCTCTGGGCCATTGTCACCATTAATTTTTTCATCATCCAGGTGGCGCCGGGGGGCCCGGTGGACCAGTTCATCGCCCAGCTCCAGGGCCTGGACTCGGGGGTCATGGAACAGGTGTCCGGCGAAGGCAGGGCCGAGACGGCCAAAACCGAGATCAGGGAGAAAAGTACCTACCGGGGGGCCCAGGGCCTGGACCCGGAGGTGATCGCCGAGATCGAAAAGCGCTTCGGCTTTGATCAGCCCATCCATGTCCGGTATGTTAAAATGCTCCGGGATTTTATCCTGTTTGATTTCGGCGACAGCCTTTTCCGGGGCCGCTCCGTCATTGAACTCATTGTGGAACGGATTCCCGTGTCCGTTTCCCTGGGGCTCTGGAGTTCCATCATCATTCATCTGGTCTCCATTCCCCTGGGTATCCGAAAGGCCCTGACCCATTCTTCCCGGTTCGACATCTGGACCAGCACGGTCATCATTGTCTGTAACGCCATTCCCGTGTTTCTCTTTGCCATCCTTCTCATCATCCTCTTTGCCGGGGGCACCTATTTCAACTGGTTTCCCTTGCGGGGCCTGGTTTCCGTGAATTTCAGCGAGCTTTCCCTCATGGGGAAAATCCTGGATTATTTCTGGCATATGGCCCTTCCCACCCTGGCCCTGGTCATCGGCGGGTTTGCCACCCTGACCTTTCTGACCAAGAATTCCTTCCTGGATGAAATCAGCAAGCAATACGTGGTCACGGCCAGGGCCAAGGGCCTCACGGAAAACCGCATCCTTTACGGCCATGTGTTCAGAAACGCCATGATCCTGGTCATTGCCAGCTTTCCCTCGGCCTTTATCGGGCTTTTTTTCACCGGGTCCATGCTCATTGAGGTGATCTTTTCCCTGGACGGCATGGGGCTTCTGGGCTTCCAGGCCACGCTCCAGCGGGATTTCCCCCTCATGTTTTCAACCCTCTATATTTTCACCCTCATGGGGCTGATCCTGTCCATCATCAGCGATATCACCTATACCATTGTGGACCCGAGGATTGATTTTGAAAAAAGGTAGGGGCCGATGAAACGCATCAACCAGGAGCGATGGAACCGGTTCAAGGCCAACCGCCGGGCCTATTATAGCCTCTATATCTTCGGGGTTCTTTTTTTTGTTACGCTTTTTTCCGAACTCATTGCCAATGAAAAGCCCCTGCTGATTTATCATGACGGGGAATTTTTCTGCCCCCTGGTGAAAGATTATGCAGAGACGAGCTTCGGCGGTGAATTTGAAACCCCGGCCGATTACCGGGACCCCTATGTCATGGACCTGATCAAGGCAAAAGGCTGGATGATCCGGCCCCTTATCCCTTTTTCCTATCATACCATCAATTATAACCTGGGCAGGCCTGCGCCATCGCCCCCCTCCCGGACCAATTGGCTGGGTACCGATGACCGGGGCCGGGACGTGCTGGCCCGACTGCTTTACGGGTTCAGGATTTCGGTTCTCTTCGGCCTCACCCTGACCCTGTTTTCCTCCGCCATCGGCATCACGGCCGGGGCAATCCAGGGCTATTACGGCGGAATCCCGGACATCCTGGGCCAGCGCTTCATCGAGATCTGGTCCAGCCTTCCCACCCTGTTTCTCCTCATCATCCTGTCCTCCGTGGTCCAGCCCAATTTCTGGTGGCTCCTGGGCATTACCCTCCTTTTCGGGTGGATGTCTCTCGTGGGCGTGGTCAGGGCCGAATTTCTCCGGGGCCGGAATTTTGAATATGTGACGGCGGCCAAGGCCCTGGGCCTCAGCGATATGCGGATCATTTTCCGCCATGTCCTGCCCAATGCCATGGTGGCCTCCATCACCTTTATGCCCTTTATCCTGGGCGGGTCCATCACCACCCTCACTTCCCTGGATTTCCTGGGCTTCGGCCTGCCCGTGGGGTCTCCGTCCCTGGGCGAACTCCTCGCCCAGGGCAAGGCCAATATGCAGGCCCCCTGGCTGGGGCTGTCGGCCTTTATCATTCTTTCGCTCATGTTCAGCCTTCTGGTGTTCATCGGCGAAGGCGTCAGGGACGCCCTTGACCCGAGGAAGGTGTATTGAAATGAAGGACGCCCTGCTGGCCATAGAGAATCTGAGCGTGTCCTTTCACATGGGCAAAAGGACCACCAAGGCCGTGGAAAATGTCAGCCTTTATCTGGAAAAGGGCGAGACCCTGGGGCTGGTGGGCGAAAGCGGGTCCGGCAAAACCGTGACGGCCATGTCCATATTAAGGCTTTTGCCCGGGTCCGCCGTGTATCCGTCCGGGGCCATCTATTTTAACGGGAAAGACTGCCTCAGGATGGATGACGAAGACATCCGTAAAATCCGGGGCAACCGCATCAGTGTTGTTTTCCAGCAGCCCATGACCTCTTTGAACCCCCTTCACCGGGTGGGGAAACAGATCCGGGAAACCCTTTTCCTTCACCAGGCCGTCAGCCACACCCAGGCCGACCAAAGGGCCCTGGCCTGGCTGGACCGGGTGGGCCTGAAAAATCCGGCCGGGAAACTGACCGCCTTTCCCCACCAGCTTTCCGGCGGGGAACGCCAGCGGATCATGATTGCCATGGCCCTCATCAACGAGCCGGACCTCCTCATTGCCGACGAGCCCACCACGGCCCTGGATGTGACGGTCCAGGCCCAGATCCTGGATCTCATCCAGGATCTTCAAAGGGAACTGGGCATGGCCATTCTTTTTATCACCCATGACCTGGGCATTGTGAAAAAGATCGCCGACCGGGTGGCGGTCATGAAGGAGGGGGAGATCGTGGAAACCAATGTCCCGGACCTGATCTTCAAGGCCCCGGCCCATCCCTATACCCGGCATCTCATCGACTCGGAACCCAGGGGTGGGCCCGACCCGGCCGATGATGGGGACCAGACCCTTCTTGAGGTCTCCGGCCTCAAGGTCTGGTTCCCCATCCAGAAGGGCATCCTGAGAAGAACCGTGGGCCATGTCAAGGCTGTTGATGGTATTTCTTTTACCCTGCAAAAGGGGCATACTCTGGGCATCGTGGGCGAAAGCGGGTCCGGCAAAACCACGGCCGGGTTTGCGATCCTGAAACTCAACCGGTCCGAAGGAAAAATCCTTTTGGGAGAAAACAGCCTCAACGACATGGATAGCGCACAGATCCGGGAGCTTCGAAAACGGATGCAGATCATTTTCCAGGACCCCCTGGGCAGCCTCAACCCCAGGATGTCCGTGGCCCAGATCATCGGCGAGGGCCTGTCCATTCACGCCCCCGGACTCAGCCCCGAGGAGGAGGACGAAAGGATAATGGCGGTCATGGAAAAGGTCGGGCTGGACCCGGCGGCCCGGGACCGCTATCCCAATGAATTCTCCGGGGGCCAGCACCAGCGCATCGCCATTGCCAGGGCCCTGATCCTGAAACCCGAATTCATGGTCCTGGACGAACCCACCTCCTCCCTGGACCGCTCCGTTCAATTCCAGGTCCTGGAGCTGCTCAAAAGCCTTCAAAAGGAATTCCGCCTTACCTATATTTTCATCAGCCACGACCTCAGGGTGGTCCGGTCCCTCTGCCACGACATCATCGTCATGAAAGACGGGGTCGTGGTGGAATCCGGCCCTTCGGAAAAAATTTTCTCCCGGCCCGAACAGGAGTACACCCGCAAGCTTATTGCCACGGCGTTTCAATAGAGTTGCGGCATACAATTAAAAAATCTTGTCAAATCAGCCCAATCGACACATAATAATTTTATGAAGAATGTGTGAGCGGAGGTGTAAAATGGCAACCAATTTAGCAATTGACGATAATTTTATTGAGAAAGCCAGGCTTCTTGGAAAACATAAAACCAAAAAAGCAGTGGTAAACGATGCACTGACAAATCAAATGAAAGTCATTGTTGATACCTGCATCTGGTCCCTGTCCTTTAGAAGAAGCAAGAGAGGGGACCCGTATGATGCATCCGGATATTGACGCCGGTTTTGGTGAAATCAGGCAATTGATTGATCAGGCCCGTAAAGAAGCTTTAAAAAATGTCAACACCCGGTTGATTCAGCTCAATTGGCAAATCGGCGGGTTTATCAGTCAAAAACTCACAGAGGCACACTGGGGGGATAAAAAAATAGAGCAACTGGCAGAATATCTTAAAAGTTGCGGGCCTGATTACAATGGATTTACCCGGAGGAACCTCTACCGGATGAAACAATTTTATGATGCATACAACGGTAATGAAATTGTGTCTCCGCTGGTGACACAATTGGCTTGGTCCCATCATTTGCTCATCCTTTCAAAAGCGAAAATGCCTGAAGAGAGGGAGTTTTATATTCGTCTGGCCATACGGGAGCGATATTCCAAGAGAGAACTGGAAAGACAATTGGATGCCGCAGTGTATGAAAGAACCATGCTGTCAGGAAAAAGTGTTGTTCCGGATAGTGTCCCCCGGCATAATATTGTGATTAAAGATTCTTATGTTTTTGAATTTTTAGGACTGCCTGAAGAACATTCCGAAAGTGATTTCAAAAAAGCTCTGATAAAGAATTTGAAATTATTTATTCTTGAGCTGGGGAAGGATTTTCTTTTTATCGGAGAAGAGTTCAGAGTGCCGGTCGGATTGCATGATTATTTTATTGATCTTTTGTTTTATCATCGGGAATTGCAGTGCCTGATTGCCTTTGAACTCAAAATTATGGATTTCAAACCGGAATATCTGGGAATAATAAATTTTTATCTTGAGGCCCTTGACCGGGATATCCGCAAATCCCATGAAAACCCCAGTATCGGTGTCCTGTTGTGCAAGGGAAGAGACGAGGAAGTTGTTGAATATGCCCTCAGCCGTTCTCTTGCACCTGCGAAAATCGCCGACTATACCTTGAAACTGCCCGATAAAAAACAGCTCCAGCGAAAATTGCACGAATTGTTTGAAAATGTCAATTATGAGAAAGCCATTGAGAAAGAGGCAGAGAAGGGCGGAAAATGAGGGAGGATTGCGTTAAAGCCTATTTTAAAGCATTGGGAGTAATATAGAAGAAAGGAACCCGAACATGATCTGGACCCTGAAAATAAAAGTATGTGGAATGAGGCCGGAATGCAGCCGGCTTATTGAAATCGATTCCGGTGCAAGTTTTCTTGCCCTGCATGATGCCATACAAGAGGCCGTGGATTTTGCCGATGACCATATGTTTGAATTTTATGTGGGGCGGAATCCTGGAAACCGGGCCTTTTCCATTGGCGGGGACCCGGACTGGGATAGTTTTGACCCTGTTAAAACCTATGGCCGCATTCTCCTGAAAGATGTTTGGCCCCTTCCCGAGGGGATGAAGCTGTTTTACCTCTTTGATTTCGGCGACAACTGGCTGTTCCAGATCACAAAGACCCGGCGTAAGGACAAGACGCCGGAACAGGGAGTTAAATATCCCCGGGTGGTGGAAGCCAAGGGTGAGAACCCGGAGCAATACCCGGACTGGAACGATGACGATGAAGACTATTGAACTCAATGCCGGACGGGAAAAAGCTGGAGAAAAGCCATGACGGACAATTATGCAAAAATCGTTCAGAACAATCTGGATAAATTATACAGGAGTTCTCGACAGGATCTGGCAGGGCATCTCCCGGCCCTCCAGGAAGGAGAGCGGTTTATCTTTGAGGCTTTTGGAGAAACCTGCGTCATGGGTCCCGCCGGCATCAGCCTGGGAGAGAAGGAATATCCCTCGGTCCTCGGGATTTTAATTTCCCTGTACGCCCTGGGAGCCCGGCCTGAGTCTTGCATTCCCAGGCCCTTCAGGGGGTTTAAATCCCTTCCGGGCAGCATGCCCTATGGCGGGGCCTTTACCACCCATACCGAACAGGTCCTGGTTCCCCATGTTGCAAAGATAAAAACAGGAAGGGACAAGATCATGGCCTCCCTCAGGGGAGAAGAAGCGCCGGCGGAAATCGGGGGGGATTTTTCCATTGTGGTTTATCCTTTGCCCAAGATTGCCCTGTGCTATATCTTTTATGAGGCGGATGAGGATTTTCCGGCTTCGGTCACCTGCCTGTATTCTGGCAATGCCGATTGCTTCATGCCCGTTGACGGGCTTGCCGATGTGGGGGAATATACTTCCCGGAAAATCCTGGCCTTGATAGAAGCAGAATGAAGAGCAGATTGACAGTAGGTTTACAAAGCAACACAGCAGGAGAGAACAGATATGTCTTTAAATCGGAATAAGAAAGGCGGCATAAGCCTTGATGAGGCCCTGCGCGCCCAAAAGGAACGGGAAAATACATACCGGGAGCGGGCCCTGAAGCTTTTCCCCTGGGTCTGCGGCCATTGCGGTCGGGAATTTGACGGCAAACGGCTCAAGGAACTCACGGTTCACCACAGGGACCACAACCATGACAATAATCCGCCGGATGGGTCCAACTGGGAACTTTTGTGCATTTATTGCCATGACAATGAACATTCCCGGGACCAGGTGGCTGATGCCTATGATTCGGATTCTCCCGGACGGCCGGGAGAGAAGGGTTCCGGAGTCCAGGCCTTTGCGGGTCTGGCGGACCTGTTAAAGGGCAAGCTGCCGGGTTAAAGCCGGGAAGAAAGAACGGGGTCCGGTTTTTGGGCCAACCACAGGATATGGCGGCTGCCTTTTTGGGAATTGCGGGCTCGCACGGTTTTCTTTTTCGTGTGAAATCCGCATTGATTGAGCCGAAGGGTAAAGGCCTCATCATCCCCGGCGGACCAGACCGACAAGATGCCGCCGGGGCGGAGCGCACCAAAAACAGTTTTGAGGCCGGAGCGGGTGTAAAGTTGGTGGTTGTCCTTATGGGTGAGGGCTTCCGGGCCGTTGTCCACATCCAGAAGAACGGCGTCCCAGAAGGATGTCCGAGCCTGGATGGTTTTTGCCACATCTTCCGGTTTGACCCCAACCCTGGGGTCATCCAGGGGATTTCCGGCCAAATGGCTCAGAAATTCCCGGTTCCATTGGATCACGGCAGGAATCAGTTCCGATACCGTGATCCTTGCATCGGTTCCCGTGTGTTTCAGGGCCGCCGCCAGGGTAAATCCCATGCCAAGCCCGCCGATAAGGATTTTCAGACCGGTCCGGTGGTTGAGCCTTTCGCAGGTAAGCCTTGCCAGCTCATCTTCAGACCCGTGAACCCGGCTGTTCATCAGCTCCACTCCGGCTGTGCGGATGGAGAATTCTTCACCCCGCCGTTGAAGGGTCAGGTCTTGTTCCTGCCCGGGGATAGCAACCCGGTCGATTTTTTCCCAGGCCATCATGGGTTGTTTCGGATCAGCCTTTCTGTGTTGATAATGGGTTGTGGTTAAAAGGGCTCCTGCCGTTGTATACAAGATAGCGCATTACCCCTGAAAAAGATACCGTGAACCCGGCATAAGTCCATAAAGAGGCTAAAAAACATCAGATGGGGCATGGAATGGACCTTGACTTCATCCGGGATTTTCTTTACACAGAATCAGGCGGATTTTGGTTTTATTCAAAGCATGGGGCCCTGACTTGAAGGGACGGGCGTTTCTCAGGGAAGACACGGCAAAAGAAGGTCCGCCCCCGGTGTCTGTCCTGGAAAGGATATATGATAAGCAGCAGCAAACCCTCCGTATGCAGGCGCTCGCCGATTCGGATACGGGAAATGGAAATTGACGACATCGCCCCGGTGTTTCATCTGGGCGAAATTTTGTTCAAGGCCGATGAAACCCCTACCATGTACAGGACCTGGGACCCTTTCGAGGTGACCACGCTCTTTAACAGTGACACGGAATTCTGCCTGGTGGCCGAAGATGAGGATACCCTCATCGGATTTGCCCTGGGCACCACCATCACCAAAAATCATTCGGCCTGGAAATACGGATATCTCATCTGGCTCGGGGTCTGCCGGGAATACCAGCGCGGGAAGACGGCGGAAAAACTGTTCAACCGGTTCAAGGATCTGATATTAAAGGCCGGGGGCCGGATGCTTATGGTGGATACCTCTGCGGAGAACACCCCGGCCATCCGGTTTTTCAACAAAATGGGGTTCGGGGTTCCCATGCCCCACGTGTATATGACCATGAATCTGGATGCAGATCTTCACCGCATGAAACAAAAGGCCGGCGCCAACGGGGGCAGGGCCGGATTATACGGTCATGATACCATTGACCCTGGGCCCCGGAGGAAGGTGAAGCAAAAGCCATGATTGATCCCCTTCGCCTTAAAAAGCTGCTTCTCCGGATGATTGACATCTACAGCCCTTCGGGAAAGGAAGAAGCCCTGCTTCAGTATCTGAAAGGATATCTGAAACGAAGGGGATTCAACGTTCAGGCCCAGCCCGTGGACGATAACCGGTATAATCTCATCCTGGCCCCGGAAACCGGGGATATTCAACTGGCCCTGGTGGGTCATCTGGATACGGTGACGGCCTATGATCTTGAACATTACGCCGCTGTTGAAAAGGGGGACGAGATCCTGGGGCTGGGAGCGGCGGATATGAAGGGCGGGTGCGCCGCCATGATGGAAGCCTATATGGCCTTTGCCGGGGAAGGGGGTAATGCCCCGGCCCTGGCCCTGTGCCTGGTGGTGGGGGAGGAGGAAACCGGTGACGGCGCGGCCCGGCTCATGAAAGATTTCCGGTTTCCCCGGGCCGTCATCGGCGAACCCACGGGACTCGTGCCCTGCTTCAAGGTCCACGGGTATATTGAAACCATGATCAGCGCCCGTGGGAAAAGGCTCCACGCTGCCATGGCCGGACGCCGTGAAAACGCCGTGGAAACCCTCCTGGAAAGACTGCTCAAGGTGACCCATTTTTTCGAGCACACCCACCCGGAGCTGATTTATAATATCCGGGATATCTATACCTCCTCGGCCGGTTTTGCCGTTCCAGAGTATTCGGAAGCCTGGATAGACATTCATCTGCCGTCCGGGGCGGTTCCGGGGGAAATCATAACGGAGCTGGAAGAGATTGTGACCTTGCAAAGCAGGCCCCATAAGGCGATTGAGGTCATTTTCCGGACAGAGACCATTGACGCCGGATATGAGATCCCTGAAAAGGGCCCTGCCTTGGACTGCCTCCGTGCCGCTCTTTCCGATCACGGTCTGCCCTGGAAAACCGATGCCTTTCGAAGCCATTCCGACGCCAACCAGATGTTTGCCTCGGGCGCAAGGCCCATCCTGCTTGGGCCGGGCCGGCTTGAAAAGGCCCACACCCAGGATGAATCCGTATCCTTCCGGGAGGTTCAGACCGCGGCGGAGATCTATCTGGCGTTTATGAAACGGCTTTTTGCAGTATGATGATGCGATCACCCGGCAAAAGACAAAGGGTTCAATATTTCAACGCTAAAAACAGGAGGCTGCCATGAAACAACAGATCGGCAAAACCAATGCGCTTTACCCGTCTTTGACCACCATTCTCGGGACCATGGTCAAGGGCCGGCCCAATTTTATCACCATTGCCCATGTGGGCATCATGAATCACGGTGATCCCCAGTACTTGTCCTTCGGGGTGTCCAAAACCCATTTTTCCAACCAGGGGATTCTTGAAAACAAGGTTTTCAGCGTCAATATCCCTTCCCGGGACCTGGTGACGGAAACCGATTATTTCGGGATCATGACCGGGAAAACTACCGACAAATCATCGGTTCTGGAAACATCGGTCATGGACGGATACGAGGCCGCCCCCCTGCTGAAGCGCTGTCCCGTCAATATGATCTGCAAACTGGCAAGGACCATTGATTTTGAAACCCATGATATTTTCATCGGAGAAATTGTGGCCACCTATGCCGATGAGGCGGTTCTGGCCGATACCAAAATTGACATCGCCAAGGTGGATCCCCTTTTATTTGATATGAGTTCCCTCAAATACTGGTCCCTGGGTCAACCCGTGGCCGGGGCATGGAATGCGGGGAAGGCATTGAAAAAAAAACAGAATGAATGAACCTGTGATTGCAACGGAAGAGGTGAGGATGGGCAGAAAGGCCGACCGTCCCTATTGGGTGTTGATGCTTTCCATCTTCACCCGGGCGGCCCATCAGGTGGGGGCCGGGGTATTCCTGGCCTCCTTTCTTTTCAACGAGTCCCTGGCCCTGCCGCCTTTTTTCCTGGCCCTTGTCCTGGTCACCGGGGGGATGCTGCTGGTCACGGAAGGGATGCGGCACCGGCAGTTTTTCAGGGAACTCATCGGCGTCAGCACCATCGTCAAACTGATACTCCTGGGGATAGCCGTTCACGGCCGGATCTGGGTAAGCTTTCTGGTGGTGGCCGCCTTTATCCTTGCCTCGGTCTGTTCCCATCTGCCGAAAAAAATCCGGCACCGGCTGATCTTTTGATCCTTGCCGGCGCCGCTCCTATGGAGTGATGACCTGAAACCTTCTGGGCTCAGATCAGATTTTAAAACGGGATACGATGGTATTCAGTTGCCGGGCCAATTTTGAAAGCTCCATTGAATTGGAATTGACCTGGGCGCTGCTGGCCGACATGCGACCGGAGGCGGCCGTGACCATTGATATTTCACTGGAGATATCGTTAACGGCCGTTGAGGCCTGGGCCACATTGGTATTGACCTCGTTGATGCCTTTGGAGGCCTGGGCCACGTTTTCGGCAATATCCCGGGTGGTGATGGACTGCTCTTCAATGGCGGCGGAAATGGTTGAGACGATTTGATTCACATCATCCACCACCCGGCTGATGCCGTTGATCTCTTTTATGGATTCGGTGGTTGAGGTTTGAATGGCCTCTATATTCTGCCGGATCTGGCCGCTGGCATCGGCGGTCTGCTTGGCCAGTTCCTTGATTTCATGGGCCACCACGGCAAAGCCTTTGCCGGCTTCTCCGGCCCTGGCTGCTTCAATGGTGGCGTTCAAGGCCAGGAGGCTGACCTGCTCCGATATTTCCGTGACGGTTTCAATGACGCGTTCGATCTGCTGGGCCGCATTCCCCAGATCCGTGATCTGTTTGGAGGCCCTGGCCGTCTGGGACACTGCTTCATCGGTGATTTTCCTGGCGTTTCCCGTATTTCTGGAGATTTCGTTGATGGTGGCGGTCATTTCTTCGGCAGCGCCGGCCACACTGCCCATATTGGTGGCGGTTTCTTCCGTGGCGGCAGAAACCGACTGGATGTTCGAACTCATTTCCTCGGCATTGCTGGCAACGGTTTTGGCCTTGGAAGAAGTCTCTTCCGCTCCTTTGGCCATTTCCGTTGAGATATCGGCCAGGGTGACGGAGGATGCTGAAAGTTCCTCTGCATTTTTGGCCAGTTCCGCAATCACCTGCTGGATTTTTTCAACAAAAACATTAAACCAGCGAGCCAGTTCCCCGACCTCGCCCTTGGTTCTGATATCAATGCGTTTGGTCAGGTCTCCCTCGCCCTCGGCTGCATCCCTCAGCCCATGAACAACATGACTGATAGGCTTGACAATGGAATTGGCGATGAGACCGCCAATGATAATAAAGGCCAGAAGGCCTACGGCCAGAAAGGTCAGGGTCAGCCTTGACCCGATTTTTTCATAGCGCAGGATTTCAGTTTCAGTCAGTTGATTCAGGGATTTGGCCAGATCCCTGACCTCTGAAACAGCCTTTGAAAGTTCCTGTTCAAGTTTCCGGTTGTTATCCCAATGGGTAACAATGGCATCTTCCAGTTCCTGGGAGTGGGTCAGTTTGGATTTAATTTCCTGCCACCGGTCTTTATATTCTTTTCCGTCGGATTTGATGGCAATCTGAATATTCTTGTCATTCAGTTCGACCTGTTTGCGAAGTTCTTCATGCTTCTGGCCATATTCTTCGCGCTGTCCGCTGACCAGCAGGTTCTGAATGTTGCGGTCATTGATGTTCAGGGAAATAATCATATCCTTTAAAAGGTTGATCATCGTATTGAACCAATCGGGCAGAGGATCTCCCTGCATGATGAAGCTCAGGGATTTGGATTCGATATCTTTGATAATGCCGACCAAATCGTCATTAATGGTTGAGTTGACACCGGCGAACTCTTTTCTGGATGAGTCAAAGGCTATCAGGCTGCTGCTGATCTGTTTGAACATATCCTGGTGCTTCCCATTGGTAGTACTGAGCTTCTGTATGAATTCATGGGCTTTTTTATTGTCCGAAAGCGTCTGCATGGTTTGCAGGACGCCTTTGAACCGGTTATCAACATCGATGATTTTTTTGAGCAGTTCAGGATCCCGGACGCTGATGTACTGGGCTTCGAGCATCAGGTTTTCAAGAACAGTGATCTGTATGGCCGATGTCTGGCCGGACATACTGGTGTTTAGATCTTTAAGACGATTGGTATACCCGGTTACTGCAGCGTTCAAGCCCACAATAAGGATCGCCAGAACAAGCAACGCCAGTATTTTAGCCTTTATGGTCTGAAAAAAAGCCATGATATTCCTTTCTGTATAGAGAACCCGGCATGAGAATACGGCGCATGCCGGGCATATCATTTAATTCTAAGGAAATAATTAAAATCCTGCTTTTTTGATATCATCAAGGCCCATATCCCAGACGCCTGATCCCACAAAAATCTCTGTTTTGGGAACAAGCATGCAGAAACCGGCTTTTTTAGACGCTTCTTTTTCGCCGGGTTTTGCCCACATATATTCTATCCAGAATCCATCGGGAGATGCTTTCACGCCATTTATCATTTCGTTCGAGAAAAGTTTGCCGCTGGCATCTTTGGTGCCTAGCATGTTTTTACCTTCCAGTTTGGGGTTGATATGGATAACCATGGTTCCGTCCAGGTTCTGGGCAAATACATAGGAATCCTTCCAGACAAAGGGTCCCTTCGGGTCACGGATGATGGGATAAGCAGCCTCACCTTTTTCTGCGATGAGTTTTACGGCTTCTTTCACCTTTGCCACCACTTCTTCAGGGGTGGCTTTTTCTGCGGCAAAAGCGCCGGATGACAGGACTAACGCAAAAATACCCAATAAAGCAGCTACAAATGTCTTTTTCATGTTGGCCTCCAAATTTTTTTAGTGAATTTAGTCAAAACAAAATCAGATCGGTTATTGCCAAATAAGCTGTTGGTAAGCTTTCTCTTCGACAGGATAATATTAATGCGAAAAATTTGTCAAGCATTTTTTCAAAAGGGGGAATCACTCGCTACGAAGAGCTTCCACAGGGTCCAGGCGGGAGGCGCGCCAAGCCGGAACCACGCCGGACACAAGTCCTATGAAAATCGCCAGGACCTCAGCCAGGAAAACATAGAGAATCGGGGTGTGGGTGGGCAAAGAAGGAATGGCAAAATCCAGGATAAAAGCGCCTCCCATGCCGAGGATCAGACCGGCCAGCCCGCCCATGGACGACAGGGTCATGGCTTCCCCGATAAAAAGAGCCAGTATCTGAGTCCGGCCCGCGCCGATGGCCCGTAGCAGACCGATTTCTGCAGTTCTTTCCTGGACGGCAATGGTCATGATGGTCAGGATGCCGATGCCGCCTACAAATAATGAAATCCCGCCCAGGGCCCCCACGGCCAGGGTCAGGACATTCAACACCGATCCCAGGACATCCAGCATGTCTTCCTGGGTGGTGAAGGTGAAATCCACGATGCCGTGGCGGCCCGTCAGGATAGCCCTGGCTTTCCGGATGACCTGGTCCGCCGGGATGCCCTTTTGATAGAGAAGATCGATTTCCATGAGGCTCTCCCGGTTGAACATGGCAAGGGCCCTGGCCACGGGGATATAAACGGCGTCATCCAGGTCGAATCCCAGCATCTGCCCCTTGGATTCCATGATTCCGATGACCCGGTATCGCTCTCCACCGATGCGAACCGGTTTTCCAAGGGGATTTTCGGATTTGAAAAGTTCGTCTCTCACCCGGCTCCCCAGAACGACAAAGGCTCTGGCCGAACGGGGGTCTTCATCCGGGAGAAATCGTCCCCCGGCGACCCGCATCTGCCAAACTTCGGGCACCCGGTGACTCACCCCAAAGATATAGGTCCGACGGGTTTTTTCCTTGTGTTCCACCGGGCCGTTGCCCTGGACCAGGGGGACCACCCCCAGCACCTCGGGAATTTCTTCCAGGGCCAGGGCATCGTCAATGGTCAGGGGCCGGACGTTGCTGATCATGGCGCCGGGCGCGCCGTGGGTGGTGGTCACGCCCGGACTGATGCCGATGATATTGGTGCCGAACTGGGTGAATTCAGACAGGACAAACTGGTGAATGCCTTCGCCGATGGAGGTCAGAAGCACGACGGAGGCTATCCCCACGGCAATGCCCAGGGCCGTGAGAAAACTTCTCATCCTCTGGCTGAAAACCCCGCTTTGGGAAAGCCTGACCGCATCCGTAAATCTCATGGCAGGGTCCTCATCGTCTGGATAATGCCTGAACCGGGTCCAGGGCCGCCGCTCTTCTCGCCGGAAGGACACCAAAGAGGATGCCCGTGAGCTGGGCCGTGAAAACCGAGGCGAGAACCGACCACGCCGGGATATGAACCGGGAAATCCGGGAAGAGCCTAAGGATGACGCCCAGACCGGAATAGGCAAGGACAAGCCCCAGGATGGCCCCGGTCATGGAGAGGATGGCAGCCTCGGTCAGAAAAACCCGCAGAACCTGGGACCCGGTGGCGCCGACGGCTTTTAAGAGCCCTATTTCCGATTTTCGCTGGGACACCGAGATGAGCATGACATTCATAATCAGTATCCCGGCCACGGCAAGGCTGATGGCGGCGATGCCGGCCACGGTTAGGGTCAGGGCTGTGAGAATCCGGTCAAAGGTGGACAGGATGGCATCCTGGGTGATGACGGTGATATCGTCCTCCCCGTCGTGACGCTCCCGGATGGTTTTCAGCACGGCCTCCTTGGCCTCCTGGATATCGTCACGGTGTTTGGCTTCGATCATGATGCGGAAAAGGGCCGAGGTATTGAACAGGGACTGGGCCGAGGCCACCGGGATGATGACCAGGTCGCCCATGTCCAGGCCTATGGACTGGCCTTTGGGGGCCAGGATGCCGATGACCCGGAAGCGCCGGTCCTGGATCCTGATCCATTCTCCCAGGGCGGACCCGTTGCCGAAAATTTCCGTTTTTATTTTATGTCCGATCACCGCCACTCCGGTGCCGATGGACGGGTCCTGGACGGGCAGGAACCTGCCCTGTCCCATGGCCAGTTGGCGGATTTCAAACATATCGGCCGTGGTGCCGAGGATGGTGACTTCCCGGTCTTTTCCATTCCAGGAAACAGGGGCGGACCCGACGACAATGGGGCCCACTTTGGCAATGGAAGGGTTCCGGGTTAGGGCCAGGGCATCTTCCAGGGTCAGGTCCCGGGGGGTCTGGCCGAGAAGCGGGGGCGGTCCGCCCGTGGTTTCCGACCGGCCCGGCAGGACAAAGAGGATATGGGTGCCCAGGGAGGTGAATTCCCGGTTGACGTAACGTCTTGCCCCTTCTCCCAGGGAGGTCAGGAGCATGACCGAGGCCACCCCAATGGCCATGGCCAGGAGTACCAGAAGGGTCCTGGCGGGATAGCCGGACAGGGCCCGCATGCTGAAAACGAAGATATTCCCGGCTTTCATGGACTGGGGTTCCCCTGCCTGTGATCGGCCAGGATGCTACCGTCGGTCATGACAATGCTGCGCCGGGCCCGCTCTCCCAGGGCCGGGTCATGGGTGACGATGATGAGGGTGATTCCGGAACGGTTGAGATTTTCCAGGATTTCAACGACATCGCTGCCGGAATGGCGGTCCAGGTTGCCGGTGGGTTCATCGGCCAGGATCAGGGAAGGGCGCATGATGGTGGCCCGTGCGATGGCCACCCGCTGGCGCTGGCCGCCGGAAAGCTGGTCCGGGCGGTGCTTGGCTCGGTCCTTCAGCCCGAGAACGTCCAGGGCTTCGGCAACCCTGGGTTTTCGTTCCCTGGGGTCCATCCCGGCCAGGATCAGGGGAAGCTCCACGTTTTCCGCAGCCGTGAGCCTGGGGATGAGGTGAAAAAACTGGAAGACGAATCCGATCCGGTTTCTCCGGACCAGGGCCTGGTCCTGGTTGGAAAGGGAAGTGATATCGTCCTTTTCAAATTCATAGGTGCCTGAGGTGGGCCGGTCCAGGAGGCCCAGGATATTGAGCAGGGTAGATTTGCCCGAGCCGGAAGGTCCCATGACCGAGATATAATCGCCGGATGAAAGTTCCAGGCTGACATCCTTCAGGGCATAGACCTCTTCTTCTCCCACCTTGAAAATCCGGTGGATATGTGAGAGACGGATCACTTTTTTTCACCTGTTTTCTGATCCGCTTTTTCATCCGGGAGAATGGCCTTGACCCCGTCCTTAATTCCGGTCTGGTCCACATTTACCACCACGGTTTCATGGGCTTCAAGGCCTGAAAGGACCTCGGTGAAATCCCAGTTGGAAATGCCGGGGCGTATGGTTTTTTCCCGGACCCTGCCCTGGGCCGGAACAAATATAAAGACCCGGTTGCCGTCCAGGATGGCCTCGGTGGGGATGCGAAGGGTGTCGGGATGAACCTGGAGAATGATTTCCACATCGGCGCTGTAGCCTGCCAGAAACTGCTCCATGTCTTCGGGATTCGTGAATTCAACTTCCACATCAACGGTGCGGGCCTGTTTTTCACGGTCCAGGACAAAGACCCCCACCCGGCGGACCCGGCCGTCGTAATGCCTGTCCCGGTAGGCGTCCAGGCTGATTCTGGCGGGCATGCCCACGCTGATGAGCGGTGCATCCACCTCATCCATGGGGGCTGTGACATAAAAACAGGTATTGTCCACCAGGTCCACGGCCGGAGGGGTGGGGATGCCCACGGGAGAAGGGGTGACATATTCATTCAATTCTCCGTTGATCTCTGCAATGATCCCGTTGAAGGGGGCCGTCAGCCTTGTCCGCTCCAGATTGGCCCGGATCACGCCCATCCTGGCCCGGCTCATGAAGGCCGAGGCTTTGGACGCCTCACATTCGGCTTTCAGGGCCTTGGCCTCGGTCCTGGCCCGGTCCAGTTTTTCCAGGGAGATGAGATTGGTTTTATGAAGCTCTCCAAAGCGGTCCGCCTCCCGCTGGGCGATTTCCGCCCTGAGGCAGGCGGCCCTGGACCTGGATTCCATGGCATCGGCCTCTTTTCTGGCAAAATTTGCCTCTTCCTGGAGGTCTTCGTTCCAGAGTTCCAGGAGAAGATCCCCTGTTTCAACAAAATCCCCTTCTTTGACCGGCAGTTGGATGATCTGTCCGCCGATACCGGGAGACAGTTTCGCCCGCCGGCAGGAATTGATGGTGCCGGCCCGGGTATTGGCCGCGGTTTTTTCAACCAGGCCTTTCTCAACGGGTTTCACCACCACCTGGATGGGTTTTTCGCGTGTAAACCAGAAGCCTGCGGCGCCTGCCGCAATGATAACCAATATCAGGATGATCCAGCGGAGTTTGATACGGGGCATGGCCTGTCCATTCATATATTCAGATGGTTGATAAAAACATATGCTTCCTGGCTGTATATCATGGGGATAATGAATTTACAATTGTTTCAACGGGCCAAAATCCAACGGTTGATTGGGTCGCATTTTTGCAATCTTTAAGAGCATCAACTCTGAATCCCGGTCTAGACCCATCCGGCTTTTTAGGAGGCTGGTTTTTTTAATTATATGAATTTAATGATATTTCTGATGACCCTGTGGAAAAATTTTACCTGGCATATTCTTTGCTTAGCAAGGGGGAATAAACAAAACGAGACCGGCAAATCGGAGATAAGCATGGGAAATGAAGCGTCCTGGGATTGGAACACGGATCTGAAAGAAATCCCGGTTGAAGAATGGAAGGAAAGGTTCAACTGGGTGGAGGATTTTCAAATCAGCCCCGACGGGGAATCCGTCGCAAGCATTGTGAATGTGGATGAGACGGCATTTCAGGTCTGTGTCAACGGAGAAGTCTGGGACAATGCATATGAAAAAATCTGGGGGTTGAAAGCCCTTCCGGATAACGGGTTTTCAGCCCTGGTCTATGACGGGGAGGAATGGACCCTTGCCCGGGACGGTGAGGAATGGTCCGGCCGGTTTGATTTTATCTGGGATTTCCAGGTCACCCCGGACGGGAAATACCTGGGACTTGCCTTTCAAAAGGATTCGGAATACGGGATGGTGGTCAATGACCTCCCCTGGGACCAGACATATACCAATATGGCCGGCATGACCCTGTCGGACACCGGGACTTCCGCCGCCGTGGTCCAGGCGGCGCCCATGAAGGCGGCGGATGTGGATTCATTTAAAGAAGGTTTGTTTTCCGTTGCCCTGAACGGCACTGCCTTTGATCATACCTTTTTAAATATCTGGGATCTCAGCTTTGATGCAACGGGCCGGCGCCTGGCCTGGGGAGTCCGGCTCAATCGCGAGGCCTATACCGTTGCCCGGGACGATATCGTCTGGGACAGGACCTTTCAGGGGGTATGGAAGCCGGTGTTCCTAACTCCGGAAAATGTGCTGGCCCCGGTCAGGGAGAGCGGGAAATGGAAATTGTTCAGGGACAATGAACCGTTCTGGAAAAGGGGCTATGACCAGCTCTGGAAAATCACCCTTTCTCCGGCAAAGGGAGACATTGCCGCCGTTGTGGCCGATTCCTTCGGCAAGTGGACTGTGGCCGTCAATGACCGGACCTGGGACCTGACCTGCGACACCATGATTTCCGATATTTTTTATTCCGCCGACGGGTCCTGCCTGGCGGCGGTATTCAAACACAAAGGACTCTGGAACCTGTCCGTGAACCAGACCCCCTGGACTCTTTTCGCCGATAAAATATTTACGCCCGGCATCAGCCCCGACGGTTCCCTGGTGGCCGTTGTCATTGAAAAACAGGGAAAATATCATCTGGCCGTGAACAATCGGATCATTGCCGGCGATTATGATTTTTTGACGGCCCCGGTCTTCAGCCCGGACCAGTCGAAAATCCTGGTCAAGGGCATTGAAAAAGGGATCTATAAACGCCGGATTCTTTCCGTTTAACCTGAACTGCTAAGGAAAAAAAGAAATGACCCGCTTCAGCGCCGGGCAAAGGAGACAGCAATGAATGCCTTTATCGGCTTTATCATGGGACCCATGGTCTGGATATCGGCCATGATTTTTATTTTCGGTCTTTTGATCAAATTCATTTTTATCATCAAAGAGGTCCGTGAAAAAGAACAGTATCTTCTCTCCTATATGACGGTGAGACACAGCCTGAGATCCATCTGCGCCTGGCTGATTCCCTTTTACCCGAGAAGCACCCGGCTGAGGCCGGTCTATTACGGGGTTTCCTATCTGTTTCACATCCTGTTGTTTGTATTGCCGGTCTTTCTGTTTTCCCACATTGTCCTCATGGACCAGTCCCTGAACCTTTCCTGGCCGGCCCTTCACGACGGGGCCGCCGACATCCTGACCCTGGCCGTCATTCTGGCCCTTGTATTCTTTTCCCTCCGGAGACGGCTGGAGCCCGATGTCCGTTTCCTGACCTCGGTGAAGGACCACCTCTTGATTCTGATGGTGCTTCTGCCCTTTGTCACCGGATTTCTGGCCTATCACCAGGTATTTCTATATGAATGGATGGTCATTGCCCATGTCTTATCCGGTGAATTTTTGCTGATCATCATCCCGTTTTCACGTTTTTCCCATATGATAACGGCCCCCCTGACCCGGGCCTATACCGGATCGGAATTCGGCCATGTCCGGCATGCAAAAGACTGGTAACCCCATAAGAATGAAGAACTCACAGGATACCCCAATGAATGAAAACGATGCGGAAATAATTGAAGAGGCCACGGATGAGGCCGTTGAAAAAGGGCTGGAACGCCTGACCTCGGAAAGAATATCAGAGGTGATCAACCAGGTGCTTCACAAGGAGACCGGCGCCAGGTTCAAGGCCTACGTGGATACCTGTATGCGCTGCGGCCTCTGTTCCGATGCGTGCAGCTATTTTCTGTCCAATGACCGGGACCCCCGCTTTTCACCGGCGGCCAAGGTCAAGCAGACCATCTGGGAGATGCTGGATAAAAAAGGAAAAGTGTCCAAGGATTTTCTGCGCCGGGCCGTCCACATCGCCCACCTGGAATGTAATGTCTGCCGGAGATGCTCCATGTATTGCCCCTTCGGCATTGACATGGCCTATATGATGCTCCTGGTCAGGCGCATCTGCCACAAGCTGGAAATCACGCCCCAGTATATCCAGGACACGGTGAATTCCCATTCCGTGACCATGAACCAGATGTGGGTCAAGGAAGATGAATGGATCGACACCCTGCAATGGCAGGAAGAAGACGGCCGGGAAGAATTTGAGGACCTGAGGATTCCCCTGGACAAGCAGGGAGCCGATATCATGTATTCGGTCATTGCACCGGAACCCAAATTCCAGGCCGGGCTCATCTACCAGGCGGCCGTCATCATGCACGCCGCCGGGATGAACTGGACCATGCCCTCCCGGCCGGGCTGGGACAACAGCAATATGGCCATGTTCACCGGCGACAATGAAATCTCCGGCCGCATTGCCCGCACCTTTTTTGAGACTGCTGCAAAACTGAACGTCAAACGGATTGTCATGGGCGAATGCGGCCATGCCTTCCGGTCCACCTATGATGTGGGCAACCGCCAGCTCGCCTGGACTATGGCCCCCATTGAAGTGGTCCACGCCATTGAATTCTACCATGAGCTCCTGACTGCGGGACGGATTACCATCAAGGAAAAATTTTCAAAAAAAGTTACCCTGCATGATCCGTGCAATGTGTCCAGGGGCCGGGGACTCCATGATATGGCCCGGAAAATCGTGGCCATGACATGCAGCGATTTTGTGGAAATGACCCCCAACAGGGAACACAATCTCTGCTGCGGGGCCGGCGGCGGGGTCATCAATTGCGGCCCCCCCTACAAGAAAGAACGGATGCGGAACAACCGCGCCAAGGCCGAACAATTGGCGGCCACAGGGGCTGAGGTCCTCATCGCGCCCTGCCACAACTGTCACAGCGGCCTGGAGGATATCATCCATCATTATAACCTGAATATGGAAGTCAAATTCCTGGGCGATGTTCTTTTTGAAACCATGGAAAAAAAAATTTACAGACCGGGAGAGTAAAATGAAGCAATGGGTATTTTTTATGGTGTTCATCCTGATCATGGGCATATCAGGGCTTGTCTTTTCCCGGGAGGACCAGGAACGGCTGGACCCTTCCGCCTTTGAAACGCCCCGCCGGCCGGGAGCGGTTTTTTCCCATGACGGCCATAATGAGAAAGCCGGGCTCTCGGACAATTGCGCCCTTTGCCATCATGTCTATGAAAATAAACAATTGGTGGAAGGCGAGTCCTCCGAAGACAAGACTTGTTCCGACTGCCACGGCTTGAAATCCGGCCCGGAAAACGGTATACCCCTGGTGAGGGCCTTCCATGCGCGGTGCAGGGAATGCCATTTTGACTCGGGCAAGGGGCCGGTCCTCTGCGGACAATGCCATATGAAAGAATGAGGAACAAAAATGACTCAGAAAATAATGATTGTGGATGATGACCCGGATGTGACCAAATTTCTGGATATCATGTTCAGGCACAACGGATATGAAACCTGCATTGCACCGGACGGGAAAGCAGCCGTGGAGGTGTTCTTAAAAGAAAAACCCGATTTGATCACCCTGGATCTGGAAATGCCTGAAGAATGGGGTCCCCGGTTTTTCAGGAAAATTTCCAAGGCCAAGGGATTCAATACGCCCGTCATTGTCATTTCAGGAGTGTCCGGCCGGGAATTTTCCATTCCAAAGGCCAAGGCGTTTTTTGCCAAACCCTTTGACGCCGATGAGGTCCTCCGGAAGGCAAGGGAAATTCTGTCAGAATGAGGATCCTGCTGGTCGAACCCGATGAGAAGACCCGGAAATTTTTTGAGGATGTCCTGAGCCGTGAAAACTATGAAATTATAACGGCCGGGGACGGAACCGAAGCCTCCGGGAAGATTAGAACCGGGGCCCCGGATATTGTCATGACGGATATCCGGTTGCCCGGAATGGACGGGGTTAGCCTTCTCCAATGGATCAAGCAGGACTATCCGGATATTGAGGTCATCATGATCACGGGGCTGGGAGATTTGCAGCCGGCCATTGACTGTCTTAAGATGGGCGCCGTGGATTTCATCACCACACCGGTGATCCTCGATATCGTTAAAATAGCCTTAAAAAGGGCCATGGACCGGATTGAAAACCGGATCAAGCTGTCCCTGTCCACCCGGAACCTTGAAACCCTGGTCAGAGAAAAGACCCGGAAACTGGCGGAATCTGAAAAACGTTATATCCAGCTTTTTGATGAATTGCCTTCTTTTATTATTATTGTGGATAAGAATTTCAAGATCATCGAAGCCAACAAAATGTTCAGGGAACAATACGGCGATGCCACCGGCAGGTATTGTTATAATGTCTACCAGGGACTCAGCAAACCCCTGCCCGATTGCCCGGTTAAAAAAACATTCCGGGATAAAAAATCCCATACCACGGAAATGGAGGTCACCTTTAAAAACGGTGAAACCCGGAATCTGCTCATGCAGACCTCGGCCATCACGGACCCCGACGGCCGGATAGTCCATGTCATGGAAATGGCCACGGATGTCACGGTCATCCATCAGCTCCAGGATCATCTGGCGGCCCTGGGCCTTCATATTTCATCCATTTCCCACGGCATCAAGGGACTTTTATCCGGACTGGACGGGGGAGATTATATGATCACCCTGGGTCTTGAAAACGGAGATACGGAAATGATCAGGGACGGGTGGGACATCGCCAAAAAGAAAATAAAACTCATCCGCAGCATGATCCTGGATATCCTCTATCATTCAAAGGATCGAACCCTGGAGCGTAAATCCGTGAATGTTTTTGATTTTATCCAGGAACTGGTCACCACCATGGCGCCCAGGATGAAAGAACACGGGATTTCCTTGGTCCAGGAAACACCCAAGCCCAATAGCGATGAGGCTGTCTGGATTGATAAGACCGTTTTTTTTGCAGCCCTCCTGGCTATTTTTGAAAATGCCGTGGACGCCTGCGTAGCGGTGAAGGATATCCGGGATAAGCTGGAGATCAAAATCAGTGTTGAGCAAAAAGACAAAGAAACCCTGTTCAGAATCCGGGATAACGGCAAGGGACTTGCCAGAAAATATCAAAAAGAGGTCTTTTCGCTTTTCTATTCCGACAAGGGAAACAAGGGCACCGGTCTCGGCCTCTTCATCGCCCAGCGGTCCGTCAAACAGCACAGGGGCGTGATTAGAATCAATTCCACCCCCGGCCAGTATACGGAATTCACCGTGGCCATTCCGGCTCAGCCCGTTGAATCATAAAAACGCTATCCGGAAAAGCATAGGTTCAATTTATCTTTTATCCAGCTATCATTTGACCGTATCCAGGCTGAACCGGTATCCGGTTCCATAGACGGAATGGATGAAATCCTTGTCCGGCAGGTGTTCGGCTATTTTTTTCCGCAGATTTTTAATATGGGTGTCAATGGTCCGGTGGTATCCTTCAAATTCATATCCCTGGACCATGCCCACCAGTTCCATCCGTGAAAAGGCCCGGCCCTGGGCCGTCGTCAGGGCTTTTAAAATGCCGTATTCATTGGGCGTGATCTTGAGCAGGACCCCGTGGATTCTGACCTCCCGGCTTTGGGTGTTCAGGGAAAATGGCCCGGCTTCGATGTTCCGGCTTAACAGATCTTCCCGGCTTCTTCGGAGAACGGCCTTGGCCCTTGCGACAACCTGCCTGGGGCTGAAGGGTTTGCAGATATAATCGTCGGCCCCCAGATCAAGACCCAGAAGGATATCGGCTTCCTCTACCCGGGCCGTCAGCATGATGATGGGTATCCTGGAGGTTTTCCGGATTTCCCGGCAGAGGCTGATGCCGTCCATGCCCGGTAGCATCAGGTCGAGAAGGATCAGATCCGGGGGCTGCTGTTTCATAAAGGCGATAACATGGTCTCCCCGGTAAAGAACGGATACGGTGAAATGCCGGCTTAAAAAATAGTCGGATAAAACAGAGGCGATTTTCACCTCGTCTTCCACGATCAGGATATGGGTCGGGTTCAGGGTGTCCATGGCTCAGATCAGCGGCAGCTTAAGGGTAATAGCCAGACCGGAGCCCTTTGTGGTCCCGGCGAAAATTTCCCCCCCATGGGCGGACACGATGGTTTTGCAGATGGAGAGGCCCAGCCCCGATCCTCCGCCCCGGTTCCTGGAAGGGTCAACCCTGTAGAGACGGTTAAAGAGTTTATCCACAGCCTCGGGAGGGACTCCGGGCCCGGAATCTTCAATGACGATGATCAGCATCCGGTTTTCTATCCTGTCGGCCAGGGTCAGGGTTCCGGGTTTTCGGGTATATTTCAGGGAATTGTCAATGAGGTTTGAAAACAGTTGCCTGATCCTGTCCCTGTCTCCGGATATTTTTTCCTTGTGGCAGGTTAAACGGTTGACAACGGTTAACCCTTCCTGCTCAAACCGGGTCTCAAAGAGAACGAGGGTGGTTTTCAGGATTTCAACGGGCCGGATGGGCTCGGTTTTCATGGTCAGGGCGCCTGCATCGGCCATGGACAGAAAATGGAGATCTTCCACAATATGTTCAAGATAAAGGATTTCCGAATGAAGGGACTCCATTCTTTCCGGAGAAAACGGCCTGATGCCGTCCAGGATGGCTTCGATTTCACCTTTTAGAATGGATAAAGGGGTCCGGAGTTCATGGGAGATATCCACCGCCCATTGCTTTTTCAAGGCTTCATAGGCTTCCAGGGTCTTGGCCATGCGATTGAAATCCTGGGCCAGGAGCCCCAGCTCATCCTTGGTGCCGACCTCAATCCGGGTGTCAAACTTGAAATCCATCAGGGCCATGGTACCTGCCATGAGTTTATTGACCGGGGAAAGGATATAGCGGGACAGCCCATAGGAAACCAGGCCTGCAAGGATAAACACAATTATCCCCACAGTATAGAAAATTTCAGACTTGCCCCTGAAAAATAAATCCTTTCCAGGGCGGGGCAGGCCTTTGTCCGGGTGAAGGGCCAGCCATCCCAGGGTCTGGCCGTGGAGGCGAATGGGGCGGAATTTAGGCGTTGCATTCATGGGTTCGGGCCCTGCAATTCTGGTTTTCCCGGCATCATAAAGGGTAATATTCCGGTGAAGGGGTGGAGGCCTGGAAGGGTCGGGTTTGCCAGGAGGGAAAGGAGGAGCCTGGGGGGCGTGAAACTGGGGAAAATCCCCCCTATTTTTTAAAGCCCCTTGAATAAATTCTTCAAACCGTCCTGGATTATTTTTAAATTCGTCCCAATTTTTGCTGCGCTGATATTCCAGGGCCAGTTCATAGGAAAGAACCGTCAATATTTCGGTTTCAATCCGGTCCGCCATTTCCTGAAAATGGCGGGAAGCATAAAATTCAAAGGTGGCGCCCACCAGAAGAAGAAGGACAAAAGAGACCAGAAGATGGACGGTGAATAATTTATGAGAAAGCTTCATTCATACTGTTTAATATCCTTTTGGCGTCTTTGCAAGGAGGGCGGAGGAATCTTCATTTTTTCTTCATAGTTCATCTGTAAGGGGCGGTTCTTTGGAAACCGCCCCTTAGGCATCCGTCAATGAAACGACTTAGGCAACTGCATTCAGAACCGAAGCCAGGCTGCCGGAACTCGTACTTTCTCCGGAATAGTTCAGGAGAAAGGATTGAATGGCTTGCTGGTAGGCCTTGATTGCCATGTCCTGCGTCACGGTCGTGCTGGAAGCAAGGGTTTGGGTCAGTTCGGTTGGTTCTTTTTTATTCTCCCGGCCGGCTTCAATCTCTTCAGCCGTGAGATACCCATCCTGATCCGTATCAATCTCAGAAAAGATCTCATCGGACAGGGCGGATTCTTCAGCGCTGATGAGGTCATCACCATCAGCGTCTTCTGTTTCAAATATGGATTCGATGCTCATGGGCTCCGGGCCCATGGCGCCGCCTCCACCCATGCCGCCGCCCATACCGCTCATACCGCCGCCGGCGGCCGGTGGCCCATTGGCCAGCATTTCTTCAAGTTCTTCCAGTGTGAGCATTCCATCCGAATCCGTATCGGCATCGGCGAACATTTCTTCCGTCAGGCGGGTCTCTTCAATACTGAGGACCCCATCTTCATTGGTGTCCTCAGTTTCAATAATGGTCGCGGCATCGGGAGGAGCGGGCGGGGTAAAACCACCGCCCTGGGTCCCCCGCATTCCTGAAGACGAATATGAAGACGTGTAGTAGGCAGAATACGATTGTCCGATTCCCTGGATATTCATTTTTTAGCCTCCTTAATTAATAGTTAAAAATTAATAGAAATTCTTTCGTTCAGATCTATTTTTCCATAGGCATCACCTTCTTTCACTAAAAGTATAAAATCCTTGCTGAACCGGCAGGTTTTTCCCCCCGGCATATGGAATAAACAATCATCTCTCATGGGGCCATATTAAACCCTGGGAGGTATTGTTCAAGAACCCGGCCAAATCTTCACGGTTTCTCCATATTTGAAGGCCCCGATATTTTGCAGCCGATCTTGACAAAAAACCGTTTCAGGCCTAATGGAAAGAGATGAAAAATGAAAATAATAAAGGGATTCAACGGCTGGTCAATGCCACCCGGTTCACCTTCAAGGGAATCCGGTCGGCCTGGTCCAACGAGGAGGCATTCCGGCAGGAATCCCTTGTTTTGATCCTTGTTATCCCGGCCGGGCTTTTTTTCGGGGAAACCCTTGTCCAGAAGGGATTGTTCATCTGTGTCTGGCTTTTGGTCCTGATTATCGAGCTTTTGAACTCAGCCCTTGAATCGGTGGTGGACCGGATCGGCTATGAAAAGCACCCCTTGTCCGGCCAGGCCAAGGATATGGGATCAGCCGCCGTATTCATCGGGATCTGCTTGTCTTTTATTATCTGGGGTGCCATCATTTGTGAACGCTTTGTTTTCTAAGGTCGACATCAAGGCCCAATGGATAAAGAGGGTCGTGGTGAACCGGTATACGGCTTTCATCGGGTTTCTGCTCTGTTTCACCTGGATCATGAGCCTTATCGGCGGGATGCCGCCGCTTCGTCTGGCCTGGCGGCTGGAAATTCCCCTTATTTTATGCCTGTATTATTATTTTAACAGCATCACCCGGCCATCCAAATGGCAGCCGCTGGTTGCAGCTCTTCCCATTGTTCTGGTATATGGCATTTTTGAGGCCAATTTCATGTCCCTGGGAAGGCTTTTGCGCATCATTGAGATCAAAGAATTTCCCGAACTGCTGAATGTCCTGCCGGTTTGGATCATCATTTCCACCGGGATGATTTTCAGCCTGTCATTTATCGTTTTTATAAAAAACCTGCAATTCAGCAGAGTTCCCGGCATGATCCTGGGGATACTGCCTTTCTTGTTCCTCGTGCTCATGGTGGAAGCGGCCCCGGATTATTTTCTCTTTGCCTTTGAACGGGTTCAAAAACCGGTGACGGAATGGTCGGATATCCAGAGCGCCGAAGACAACGGCCGGATCTGGATGATGCTCTATCATGAAGCCAAACGGAATTCCAATCTTAAAAAGATAGCCGATTACCAGGATGACCCGGCCTTTATCCGAAAAACAGAGGATATTGTTACCCGTCTTCAATTTCTTGAAACCCGGAAAAATGTTCATCTTATTGTATTGGAAAGTTTTGTGGACCCCGACCTGTTCAAGGGCCTGTCCTTTTCCCGGAAACCCATGCACCCGGATTTTGAGAAAATTTTTAAGAAAAAGGGCTCCCAGACCATATCTCCGGTTTTTGGCGGTGGAACGGCCCAGGCTGAATTCGAGCTGCTTTGCGGGGTCCCGGCCCTTCGAAAAATGTCCGGGATGGAATTTGATGTGTTTACCGGAAAGGAGACCTACGCCCTTCCGGCCCTTCTGGCAAAGGCCGGATATCATACTCTGGCCACCAATGCCTATAAACCGGATTTTTTCAATTCCATTAATGCTTACAGCGGATTGGGATTTAAAAAAAGCTATTATCCGCAAGAGTATGCCTCGGGCCGGGACTCCTATCTTTCCACCGGTGATGTCACCGGGGAAAAATACATGTTTGACGGAGATCTCTTAAAACAGAACCTGGCCTTTATCCGGGAATGGAAAAACGCAAATCCCGGCGTTCCCCTTTTCAATTATGTCATCAGTATTTACGGCCATTTTCCCCACCAGATGAATGCCCAAAAGCGGCCCACCCTCATTGATGTCAAGGGTGCCATCAGGGACGGGCATCTGGAAAACTGCATCAACCAGTTCTATTACAGGACCCAGGCCCTTGCCGATTTTATCAATGACATCAGGGAACTGGACCCTGAAAGCCTTGTGATCTTCATTTCCGACCACCTTCCCTGGGTTTACGGGCCCGAGACCTATAAGAAACTGGGCTATGCCGCAGGGGTTAAGGATTTCGAGTATATCAACCGGGTATTCTTTTTTGAGGACGGCCGGGCGGTTCAGTATGATAAGATTCATCATTATGATATCCCGGATCTCGTCCTTGATTATATTACCGGCGGAAGCCATTGCAAGGATTACCCATGCAGTTTCAAGGCGCCGAAGAAACCGGTTGCCAAAGAAGAACATGAAAAAGCCTATATGACCATCATGGCCAATGCCATGAAATAAATGGAAAATATCTTTGATGAAACCCTGTATCATTGCAGCTTTATGGATTTTGTCGAGTCTTCTGACGGTTGCCGGTCCCTTTCCCGGCCCGCCTGCCCTGGCCGGGCAAAGTGAGCCGTCGTCAACGGGAATCTCGGAACAGACCCCGGCGCCCCTGAGATATGTGGTCAGGGGATCGCAGATTTTTGATGTAAAAAAAAACAAGCCGCTTTTTTTCAAGGGAATGGGATATTCCCCCTATCTGTCCCATGAAACCCCTTTGAAGGGTGACCCTCCGGGCAATGACGGCCGTTACAGGGAGCACCTGGGCCTGATGAAAGACATGGGGGTCAATTATCTTCATGTCTTTCCCATGAAAATGCCCTCCAAATTTTTTGAGGAGCTGGATAAAACCGATATGGTCTACGGCCAAGATATCTGGATCTGGGCCTATGAACCGGATTTCCTGTTTGAACCCTTTCTGGCCAAAACCATGGAGGATATCAAGGCGGCCATTGATCATGTGTATAACGTAGGCCGTCCGGACCGGCTGGTCTTGTTTTCCATTGGTGACGAATTTCAGCCCGATTCCGTGGTCCGGACCGATTCCCTCCATCCTGAAGTCCGCAGTTTTAGGGGCAAGCACCTGACCGTCGTGAACCGGACCCCTACGGAAATCGCCCTGGCCCGGCTCATTGACGGGGCCATGGACTATGAACTGACCCGTTATGGCCGGCGGCACCTGTACTGTCATACCAGTTATACCCATATCGGCCCCATTTCAGACCGGCCCGATATCGAGGTGCCCAAAGAAAATATCATCACCCCGGATCTGGGAGATCTGGTCTGCCTCAATGTCTATACCTATGCCAACGGGGTCCGCACCTCACCGCCGGGGTCCGTCACCGGCACCCCTTACCAGGGCTACCTGGAAGAGCTGACGGCCATGACGGACAAGCCCGTATTCATCACCCAGGTGGGCCTTTCCACCTCTCCCTTTGAACCCAAATCCTGGGTGCCGGGGTTTGGCGGCCATAAGATTGAAGATGTGCCCAAGGCCTTTGAGGCCATCTGGAAGGATATCCGGACGGCCAAGGGGAAGGAAAAAATCTGCGGGGTTTCTTTTTTCGAGCTGAATGACGAATGGTGGAAGAGCGGCGAAGACCCCACGGATTCCAACAGCCATGAGGTGGAAGACCCTGAGGAATGGTTCGGCATTTTCGAGGTGGGGCCGGACCGCCGCCTGAAGCCCAAGGGCCGGATCCCGGAAACCATTAAAAAGCTGTACCGCAATCCCTGAAGGCCGGGGAGCTGAGAACTCGTCCCCGGCCTCGCTTAAAAAGAGCTTCAGGCCAGGGGCGGCGGAGGCGGCGGTTTTATGCCCAGCCTTACGGCTTCCCGCGCCGCCTTGACCGGGATGCCGCTCTCGCAGGGAACTCCCACCTGGCAGAGGCCGCAGCCATAGCCCTCGAATCCATAGGTTTCCTTGACATGTTCCCTGGAGCGGACCAGATGCTGCCTGCATTTTTCCTTGTCGTGCCCGGCTTCGGTAATGGCCCGGGCAGGGCACCGGTCAATGCATTTGCCGCAGGTGCCTTCGGCAAAAAACAGGCACCAGGCCCGGTGGTCTGAATAGAGCCGGTCCGTGGGCGGGATGGAGATTTTCGCCACCACGGACCCGGTCCGCATGGCCTTTCCTTTCTGGGTGATGAGTCCGTCACAGAGTCCGAAGGTGCCAAGACCGGCCGCATGGGCCGCATGGCGTTCGGACCAGGATGAGGCATAGGAAAATCGCTGGGATTTGACAATGGTCCAGTTGGGAGTGAGCATGGGGGCCACGGCCGGATATCCATTGTCCTGAAGGGTTTTCGCCACATGGCGTCGCAGGGCTGCATTGAATTCTTCTCCAAATACCCGGATGCGGGCCCATTCTTCCGACGGATAGATTCCGGATTTACGGTTGGACTCGCGGACTTCCCGCCGCTGGGGCAGGACCCAGGAGATCACCGTGAGGTCTTCGGCATTGGCCGGGGTCTGGGAACAATTCTGGTGAAAGACTTCCCAGGGGGTCCAGTGGAAGGGCCCCACATATTCCTTATACTGCTGCCAGATGGGGTCGGACCCGGATGCAAACCCCACCAGGATCTGATCCCAGGCCGGGGCCTGGTTCCGGGTCTGCATGGTATTCAGGGGTGAGTCTGCCATAAAAGCTTCAATCAGGGATTGAAGGGTTTCCTTTGTCATCTTGATTTTTTCCGTCATATGCCGCCCCTTTTTTGTATGGGTAAAAAATGGTTTCAGAAGGATAACCAGAGTTTTGATCTCAATGCAATAAAAAACCAATTGACCCTTTATGATGAGAGGGATAATATCAGCTTTTTATTCATGAACCCAAATCATCGAGGCACCTTTGCTGTTTTCCGACTCCCATATTTTAATCACCGGTTTTATCGTTTTTTTTGCACGTATCCTGGATGTTTCCATCGGTACCGTCAGAACCATTGTAACGGTCCAGGGACGGGCCGTGGCTGCCTTTTTCCTTGCCGTCCTGGAAATTCTGATCTGGATTTCCGTTGCCGGAACCGTCATCAGCCAGATCCATGACCGGCCGGAGCTGGCCGTGTTCTATGCCTTTGGCTATGCCACCGGCAATGTCATCGGTATCCTGGTGGAACGAAAACTGGCCTTTGGCTTGGTGATTTTCAAGGTGATCACTTCCAGTTCCGGACTGGGGCTCGCCGATGCCATCAGAAAAAAGGGCCAGCCCGTGACCGTTTTCAGGGGCGAGGGCATGAACGGACCTGTGTCTGAACTCTATATGGCCTGCAAACGCAAGCATTTGAAATGGATCCTGCCCCTGGTCACGCGCATGGACCCCAAGGCCTTTTATATTATTGAGCAGGCCCGGGATATGCGAAAGGGAATGATCCCGCTTACCGCCGCTTTAAAATGGACCGGGAAGGATAAATGATCCGGATCAGGCCATGGCCGACAGCAGGCCCACGGGTTTTGAATTCAGGACCCTGCGCGAGGCCATGAAGGCGGTGCCCATGGAAATGAACGTGGTGAGGCCTAGGATCATGAGGGAGGCTCTGGGGTCAATTTTCCAGAGGCTGTCAAAAAAATAGGCGGCAACGGCAAAGGAAAACCCGAAGCTCAAAAGGATGCCGGACAGGGCAGCGCTAAACCCGGTGAACCCGAATTCCAGCAGGGTAACGGCCCTGACCGCTGCGTTTCCTGCCCCCAAAACCTTGAGCAGGTTCATCTGGTTCTGATTTTTCAGGGCTTCATGGCGGGCAATGGAAAAGATCAGGACCAGTCCCGCTGCAATGGAAAACCATGCCATGAAGCGGACAGACACGGAAAGCCGGTCCGAGATGGACAGGATCTTGCCGGCCAACTGGGTCACATCAATGACCGATACATTGGGAAAGGCCGTTGTGATGTTTTGTCTCAGGGTTTTCCGTTTTTCTTCCGAATCATGGGAAACCGATGCAAGAAAGGTTTTGGGCGCATCGTCCAGAACCCCGTCCTGAAACAGGAGGAAAAAATTCGGCTGAAAGCTGTTCCATCTCACCTTCCGGAAATTCACCACCCGGCCTTTCAGGGGAATCCCCTGAACTTCGAATTCCAGGACATCGCCCATCCCTATCCGGTATCGCTCGGCAAAGGAGAGTTCAACGGAAACTTCAAAAGGGGTCTCGGATTCAAAATCCCAGGGTGTTTTGGACAGGGGGCTTCCCTGGACAATGGTTTCCGAGGCATCCAGGGCTTCTCGATGGGAAAAATTAAATTCAAGGCGGCGGCTCCGGCCCTCTCCATGGGAACGGGATTCGGCGGCCGGACCTGAAGCCTGAGGGTGGTCTGAAAAGGGTTCTTCGTTGACGGAGATGATCCTTCCCCTGACCATGGGCGAGAGATTTGAAAGCTCGGCCTTTTCCTGTTGGATCAGTTCCAGAAAGGGGTTCTTTTGCTCCTCCTGGATGTCCACCAGGAAAAAAGCCGGAATTTTCAGGCCCTGGGGTCTTGAAATCTCTTCTTGCAGTCCCTTTTGAATCTGGGGGATGACGGAAATCAGAAAGGCGCCCATGGCCATGCTGACAAAGCAGGACAGGGAGGCCCATTTGTTCCGGAAGAGGTTTCTGAAGGCGATCTTTCCCACCACAGACCGGGTGCGGGAAAGGATCCGGCAGCCTGAAAAGACAAGTCCTCCCATGGCGGATAAAAGAATCAGGGCAAGGGCAAAGCCGGCTGCAAAAAAAACAGTGTCCCGGACAGATCCGGCCACATAAAAGGACAGGCCGAAAAAGGCGGCCGTGGCCGGTAAAAATCCTGCGCCCCGGAGCAAGGCGTGTCCAATGGAAAAAGGGCTGTCCCCACGGATGTCCCGGAGCAGCATCAGGGGTTTGATCCGGAAAATACGGACAAAGAGGGGAAGGCAGAAGACAACGCTTCCGGCCATGCCCATGAAAACCGAGACCATGAGGGTGAAAGCATCGGTGTGAATACGGAGGCCATCGGGGATCAGGCCCTTAAAAATAAGGGGAAAGGCAGGGATCAGGGCCTGTGAAATCGCAATGGCCAGACCCGAGGCAAGGGTCCCCATGACCATGAGTTCCGAGCTGACGGCGAGATAAATCTCGGTCTTCCGGGCGCCCAGGCTCAGGAGAATGGCCATGTCCTTTTTCCTGGAATTGAGATAGCCCCTGAACAGGTAAGCGGTCGCAATACCGGATAGAAAAAGGCCCGTCAGGCTGATGAGCCCCATGAACCGCGTGAAATACCCGGTGACCCGGCTAATGCGGCGATTGGCATCCCGGATATCATGGATGCGGAGGCGGGGCAGGCCTGGAAAACGTTCGGAAAACCGTTGCCTGAGTTTTTGGGCCAGACCGGCCCCGTCCGTGGTATCGGTGACTCTGAAAAAATAAGAATACCTCACCCTGGAACCGAATTTGATCAAACCCGTGCCTTCAAGCTGTTTGATGCCCATATAGAGTTTGGGGGCAAGCTCAAAGGAGGACAGGGAGGTTTCCGGCGCTTCCGAGAAAATATCCTTCAGTTCAAAGGCTTTGCCCCCAAGATTTAAAACCGGAGTCCCTTCTCCGGTGTTCCCGAACCCAAGGGTCCGGGCCGTGTCTTGGGTCATGAAAACAGCGGCCGTGTCTTCCAGAACCCTCACCGGCGTCTGGTGTAAGAGCTTGAACCGGCCGTAGAGGGGATAGGTCTCATCAATGGCCATGATTTCAACCAGCCGTGCATCGCCTTGTGCCCCGGCCATGGTATAAAACCGGATCAGCCTTGCCTTTCCGGCATCCTTTCCCAGGACCTCGTCGGCAAGGGCCAGTTCTTCAAGGCTTAATGGAGCGTTGGCCGACAATTCAATGTCGGCCGTCAGAATTTCCTTTAAATTCTCATCCATGTGCCGGTCCAGGGACCGGCCGAAGGAAAGGACGGCAATAAACCCGGCCAGCCCCATGGCCAGGTTTAATATGAAAAAAAGGGTAAATCCCTTGTTCCGGATGAGCTGCCGGAGGAGGGCCCCTATCCTGAACATCAGAGAAGGCATCCTTTTTCAAGGGTTAGAATTTCCCGGCATTGGCCTGCCAGGGAGGGGTTGTGGGTGACCAGGATCAGGGTTTTGTTTTCCTTTTCAACCAGATCAAAGAGCAGGCGGGCGATTTTTTCCCCGGTTTCGATATCCAGGTTCCCTGTGGGTTCGTCCGCCAGGAGCAGGGCGGGTTTGACCACCAGGGCCCTGGCAATGGCCACCCGCTGGCATTCGCCGCCGCTCAATTGGGCCGGGAGATGATGCCTTCGATCCTGGAGCCCCACTTTTTCCAGCATGTCATGGGTCAATTCCCGGATCTTTTTTTGTTTCAGGATTTCCAGGGGCAGGCTGATATTTTCCTCTGCCGTCAGATGGGGCATCAGATGAAATTGCTGAAAAATGATACTGGTTTTGCCGGCCCGGTAACGGGACAGCTCCTTTTCCGCCATGGCGGCGATATTTTTCCCCTCGAGCATGATTTGCCCTGAATCCGGGCTGTCCAGTCCGGCAATCAGGGAGAGCAGGGTGGTTTTTCCGCTGCCGGACTGGCCGATGATGGCCAGGGTCTGTCCCCGGTCCAGGCTGAAGCTGATGTTTTTGAGAACGACAAGACTTTCGGACCGGGTTTGCCGGTAGGATTTGGATACATCGGACAGTTCAAGGATCATGGCTTCTCCAGAATAAAGGGAAGAACATGGGCGGCAATGATCCGGTGGCCTTGGGCATTGGGATGGATACCGTCGGCCTGGTTCAGGGAAGGATCACCTGCCACATTTTCCAGCAAAAAGGGGATGAATTCAATCTGGTGCCGCCGGGCCAGGGAAGGGAACACCTCCCGGAAGGCCTTTGTATATTCAGGCCCGTAATTGGGAGGGATTTCCATGCCGGCCAGGATCACCCTTATCCGGTTTTCCTTTGCCAGGACAATGGTACTGTCTAAATTTTTATCCATTTCATCCAGGGGCAGGCCCCGCAATCCGTCATTGGCGCCCAGGGCCAGGACAAGGATGTCGGGTTTGGCCCTTAAAAACCATTTCAGCCTGGAGACAGCGCCGGCAGTGGTTGATCCGCTGATACTGCCGTTGGTGACGGTGATATGGTGCATCTGTTTTTCTTCCAGCATGTTCTGAATCAGGGACGGATAGGCCTCCTGGGGCTCCACCCCCAGCCCCGCCGTCAGGGAATCCCCGAGAAAGAGGATGCGGACCGGTGCTTCGGCGCTGAAAAGGGGAGTAAAAATTAGGAAAAGGAAACAAATCCAAAAAAATCGTTTCATGGGGTCAGTCTCGCATAAAACAGGGTTTCAAGGCGCCGGACCTCTTTTTTTCGCTCCGGGGCCAGAAAATGCCGGTAAAGCGGGTCGTCCGGAAGAAGCGGGATTTCCAGCACATCCCTTTCCAGGATGGACAGCACCTCCACGGACACATCACAGGACGGATACCCCTTGTCGTCGATGAGAATGGTCCTGTCCGGTTTCAACGGCACGATATTGTTGATGTCCACCAGCTTGAAACCGGCATCTTTCATCACGATGAGATTGCCGATACCGGCAAGATCCGGGATATAGCCCGAAGAATGGATCATCTGCCGGGTTCTGTCAACAAACCGGCCGATGTTTTCCCGGGCTTTTTTGAGCCAGGCTGCGTATTCCATCCGGGTTCCGGACAGGGAGGTGAACATATCCTTGAGGGGTTCTTTGATGGAAAGCCGCCATGGGTCGAGAATTTCTCCTTCGACATATTCCTGGAGGCCGCAGAGAACGATTTCCCGTTTCCCCCGGAGGGTATAATCCACCATGAATTCCTCTGATGCGGCAATGAGATCAGGGCCCAGATGGTTTAAGAGGACCCTGTATTTTTGAATTTCCGTTAAGACCTCTTCTTTTGATGCAAACCGGTTCCGAAGAATTCTGAACATTTTTCGGGGCCTGGCCCGGGGAAAAAGCCGGATACCGTCCATGACCTCCCCCTGGGTTTCCGTTTCCACATCCCCGGCGGACAGAACCTCAAAGATGAGGGAACGGAGTCCGGACCGGTAATACCTGCGGAACAGATAAGGGCCCGAGCCCTTGATAAAATTCAGTCCCAGGACCTCATCCCCGGAAAGGACGTTTCTGTCCCTGATATCCATTGCCTTGTCCATGGCTCAAAAGTTTACAGGGTTTCCCGTCAATTTACAAGCATGGGAAATGAAATGCAGATAGGGATGGGTCATGGTTTGATTTGCCGGGGAAAGCAGACCTGCATGCAGGGTTTTATAAAGTATTTTCATCATGCCTGAAGGTGAATTTTCCGTTTGCTGCGATAGGTGTCCACAAATTCAAAGGCTTCCGTTCCAAGGGGGGACAGGCAAAGGGCTTCTGTTTCAAGGGCTTTTTCCAGAACCGGGGAATGGGGCAGAAATTTTTGGATATCCACGTTTTGGATTTGTGACGGGTCCAGGGCCTTTAGGGTGATACCCAGCCTGGGGGTTTTTGGGTCCTGTGACAGGGCCGCGTGAAAATCCACCACCCCCGGAATCCTGAAAAAGATATCATCCAGATCCGGCATGCCCAGAACGCTTCCGTTGGAGAGGGAAACCCGGCCGGAATAGCGGTGACGGACCGGGGCCAGGCGTTTAAAGGGGCTGCCGCAGGGGCAAGGATCAGGGAGAAACCGGGACATATCTCTGGTCCTGTACCGGATGAGGGGCATGGCCCGGCGGTTCAGGGGGGTCACCACGATTTCTCCCCATTGGCCCGGAAGGGCGGGTGATCCCGTGTCCGGATCAATAATTTCAAAAAACAGGTCCGTTTCCCGCACATGGTATCCCCCATGGGCCGGGCAATCAATGCCCCCGCCGAACCCGGTTTCCGTCATGCCGTAGTGCTCCCAGACCCGGCAGCCGAGGCTGTCCGAGATCCGCGATGTTACGGCGGGAGAAACATAGTCGGCGGTGAGGATGGCATGGCGCACGAAACCGGCCGGTTTGTTCTTTGCCTTTGCCGATTCGCCCAGGGCCAGGACCTGGACCGGCATGCCGATGATGACGGAAGGCTCATGGGAAAAAAGGATATCCAGGGTATGGCTGAAATCCGTGACAGGGCCGGGGGCAATGCCCTGGCCGCCGATGCGGGCCATGGCGGTGTTTAAAAGGTCCCCGGCCCCGGACGGGGTGTTGGCCGGCAACAGGATCAAAGCTTTTTCCGCCGGGCGCGTCAATTGCGCCAGGACCCGGCTGAAAAATTCAATGGTGGCTTCCAGGTCCTGGCGGGTAAAGAAAATCCGCTTGGGCCGGGCCGTCGTGCCGGAGGTTTCCAGGGTCACAATCCGGGTGATCTCATCCAGGGACACGCAGAGAAAGGCAAGGCTGTTCTCCCGGATATGCGCGGGAAGGGTAAAGGGCAGGGCCGTGAATTCCTGGAGGCTGCTCAAGGGAGGGACATCCTTGAGATGGGTTGCATAAAACCGGCTGCGGGCCTTGGCATGGGATACGGTCTCCTGAAGTGCGGCCAACTGGAAGACCTCCAGTTTTTCCCGGACACCGCCGGAGGGGGCATTGATTTTGGTGCGCTGCCAGGTGTCCAGAAAGGCATTCATGGCTCCGGTACAATCCCATGTTGTTTTCGTCGGTCAGGTTATAGGCGCAAAAGGGGATGAGCCGTCCGTCCGGGGCGACGCTGTGGATGCAGCAGCCTTTCAGGCGTTCCAGGTCAAGATTCCAGGCATCCTGGAAGGCCATGCCGGAAACGGAAAACATATGGGTGCGGGATCTCTGGATAAAGCGGTCAAGGCCGTCTTTGGGGCCGGGGGGTTGGGAATCCTTTATTTTTACCGGGGGGCCCCACTGCCGGGCCACGGAAGCCTTGGCCTGTTTTGCCCCCTGTTCCGCCGGGACCGGGGCGCAGCAGTTGGCGCCAAGGGCCATCAGAGGGCTGAGGGTCCCGCCCTCCAGGATCAGGAATTTTCCGTTAAAGGAGCACAGGGCGTGTTCGCAGGAGGAGGGCCGGAAATCCCGGCGCTTGAATTTGTTTTGGGTCTGGGATTCCATTTCAGCCAGGATTTCCGGGATGGTGATCCGGTCCTTATCCTTTGGCGGACCCGGATGCCGCCCGAAATGGCTGACCGGCTGGAAATGGACCCCCCGGACCCCGGGGGCATGGTCAAGGGCAAACCGGAGAACCGGTCCGATCTGGTCCACGTTGATCCCCGGAACAAGGGTGGGCACCAGGATCACCCCGATGTCCTGCTCGATGCAGTTCAGCACCGCCCTTTGTTTGGTCTCCCAAAGGGGGCGGCCCCTTAGGGCCTGATAAACCGTATCGCTCACCCCGTCAAACTGGAGAAAAACCGAGGACAGGCCTTCATTTTTCAGGCATTTTAAAAGCCCGCCGTCCATGGCGGGGATATATCCGTTGGTATTGAGCTGGATAAATTCAAACCCGGTTTTCCTGGCGGCGGCCACAATATCCGGCAGGTCTTTGCGCAGGGTGGGCTCGCCGCCGGAAATCTGAAGATTGCATCCCGGACTGACCGCATAAACCGAGGCCAGCAGGCTTCTGATCCGGTCCAGGGATGGATCTTGGAACTGTTGGTGGGAATCGCACCCGGCAAAGCAGAAGGCGCAGTGAAAATTGCAGTTTTGGGTGACCTCCAGAACCGCCGTGCAGGTGTTCTGGCCATGGCCGGGGCAGAGCCCACAGTCAAAGGGGCACCCGTCTTTTTCCGGCGTCATATGGAAGCGGTGTTCAATGGAGATCTTGGGCTTGATCCAGGCCTGGCGGCTGTCCCGGCCCTGCCAGGTCTTGGTCCTGAAAAATCCGTGGACTTCACAGGTCTTTTCCATGTACACGGTGTCGCCTTCCAGGACATAGGCCGCCTCTAATTTTTGAAGACATTGGGGGCAGAGGCTTTGGGTCCGGGATAGGGTCCGGGGGCCGGTCATGACGGGGGGTCCGTCGGGTCAAACCCGTTTTCCGACAGGACGGCCATGAGCCGGGAAAAGGATGAACTCAGAAAACGGCCGCAGGTTTCCGGGTGGGGGGCCGGGAAATATTCGCCGGTAATCTCCTTGCAGCCCACCCCGGCGGGGGCCAGTTCCTTGAAAAAGCCCAGATAGGATTCCTGCATCAGGGCCAGCCGGTCGGTGTCGGTTTTGGCAAACAGGGCCAGGATGCCCATGCCTGCGGTGAGGATGCCGCAGGGTCCGGTGTCCATACCGCTTCCCATGCAGAGGCCCCGGGAAAAAGCGACCAGGTCTTCATTTTTCCGGTCCATGAGATCCAGGGTCAGGATCACCATGATCTGGCTGCAGCAATAGCCCTGGTGTTTTAGTGTTAATATGTCGAGGTCATTCATATTTTTCCGCTATGATCATCCCGTACCGGGGTTTCAGGCGTCCGCTCCGGCAAGCGATGCTTCCGGCGCCAAGGGCTCCGGGGAGCCTTTCCCAGACCCGGTCCAGGCTGCCGTATTCAAATACCATCTGCCCGACCATCTGTTTAAGATACGGGGTATGATCTTCCATGAGGGTAATGGTGAATCCCGCGGCTTCCAGGGCCTGGATCAGGGCCAGGATGGTCAAGGCCCCGTCCAGGCAGGAGGCAGGGGCTTTGCCGTCATGATCCGGGATTGGGGCGGGCTTGTATCGTTCAGGGATATACAGGTCCGTCAGCAAAAGTTTTCCGTTTTTTTTAAGCATCCGGAAAAATTCCTCCAGGCAGCGGGTCTTGTCCGGAACCAGGGAGAGCACGCATTCGCAGAAAATGCCGTTAAAGGTCCCGGACCTGAAAGGAAAGGCCGGTATCCGGCCCTGAACGAACCAGGGGACCGGAGCTTGTTCTTTCCCATGTCTTACAGGGGATTTCAGGCGGCTGTCCATTTCCATGTCCATGCCCAGGGCCCTGATCCCGTGGTCTTCAAAAAGATACCGGCAGGTCATGCCATACCCGCATCCGGCATCCAGGATTCGGGCATCCTGGTCAAAGCCGCAGAAATCCACGGCCATGCGGGTGAGGGCAAGTCCGCCCGGCCTCAGGGCCCGGCCGCTCAACCGGGTCAATTCTTTTTGCCGGAACAGGAAGAGGACCCGGCCCGGTTCCAGGCTCTGTCCATTTTCACGCCACACAGGGGTGATCGCTTTATTTGTCTTCAAGGATTTTTTCCACCTCCGCCATTTTCCCCCGGGCCAGGGCCGGGGAGATGTATACCCGGCCGCATTGGCGGCATTGGGGCAAGGCCACATCAAACCGGCTGCCCAGGTATTCCACATGGTTTTTATAATCATTCAGTTTTTCATTGCAGGCTTGGCAGATAATCTCATCTTCACGGGCTTCGGCAGGGGTTCCCGGAACAAAGCCCTTGTCCGGGACCACCGTCATCCGGTGCCGCCAGGCATTGAGGATCTCATACCCGGTCCCGGTCCGTTTAAATTCGACCCAGAAACAGACATTGGCAGGGCGGAAATAAGCGATTTCGGTTTTGGTTTTTGGGTTTAAAAACCGGCTCTCCCCGGTTTCCGCCTGGCGGAGAACCTTTTCCAGGTCCGTTCTCAGGATATAATCCTCCTCCAGGATTTTTTCCACCTCAGGGGTTATATGGATATCCAGGGGAGGGAAAGGGGATTTTGATGGGGCCGTTTCCTTCCACAGGGTTTCCAGCATGCGGCGTTTGGCCCTGGCCAAATTGTCATGCCGCCGGGAAAAGCCAGGGTCCAGCCTTTCTTCGGGAAAATCCGAATCGGGCCAGAAAAGATCCAGCACATGGGCGGTTCGTTTTCCCGAGGAGGCCAGCCGGTCCCGGCACATGGCGCAATAGGCCAGATAATCATGATCGCTCTGTCCGGCCCGGCGTTGGATGATTTTTTTGGAAAGGGGCGGGTTGGCATTGTAGACCAGGCCCCCGAATCCGCAGCATTCGGTGTAGGTTCCCGAAGCCGGAAGCTCACGGACCTCCACCTCTGCCCGGGCCGCCAGGGTCCGGACGGCCTTCTGAACCGGAACATCATCCCTGGCCGTACACGGGTCAAGGATGTTCATGGGTTTGGGTTGGGTTTTGCCTTGGGCTTTGCCCTGGACCGGGCCGGGGAGGTGATCCGACGTTTCACTCATTTTTTGGTACAGGGAAATGATTTCGGCTCCGGGGATGCCCTGGGAGAGCATCCGGGTGCAGGAGGTGCAGGCCGTGATGATGGGGGGCTTTCCCGAGGCTTCCCAGAAGGCTTTGAAGGGTTCGAGATTTTTATGATACAGGTCTTCCTTCCCGGCCCACCAGGCCGGAGCCCCGCAGCATCCGGAGACAAATCCGGTTTTGGCCGATACCCGGGTTCTCAGAAATTCATAAACCTTTTCCACCTGGGAGGGGGAGGAGCCCAGCAACTGGCAGCCGGGGAAAAAAAGATAATCCGAGGTTCCGGACCCGGGGGCATGGCGGGCGAAAAAACAATCCTCCCCCGAGGCGAAACGCATTTCCTGGAGGGCGAATTCATGGGCTGAAGCCGGCATTTTGCCGTCCCTGACCATTTCCTGCCGTGCGGCCAGACAGAGGTCGGCCATGGAAAAATCATTGGGGCAGACCCGTTCGCACAGATCGCAAAGGCTGCATGAATTGACCAGCCGGTTGGCCTTTTTTTCCCCCATGACAATGGTGGCGTTGTTATAGATTTCCCGGGCATACCGGCCGGGGAATCCTTTGAAATCTTCAATATAGGCGCAAACCCGGATGCACCGGGAACAATCGCACTGGATGCAGCGTTTGGCTTCTTTGGCCGCTTTTTCAAGGTCCGGCGCGGATTCAAAAGCCAGGTCCATGCGCGGCTCAGGGGCAATTCCATTGATGTCCGTGGACAGCCGGGTCTGGAAAACGCCTTCCCTTTCCCGCCCGGCCGTGACCGAGACTTTGGACATGAACCGGTCCATGGAGACGGCGGCCTTCCGGCCCTGGGCCGCAAAGGCCACGGGATAGGAGCGGGGGCCGGGGCTTTGTCCCTCCCTGGAAAATCCTCCGGCAAAGATTTTAGGGTCAGTGGTTTCCAGGGAAAAATCATCGGTCATAGGGATTCCGGTGTCATCATAGGCAATGCCGGTATGGGGTTCCCCGTCGGAATCCAGGCCTAGGTAGACGGCGTCAAAGGCCTTGCCCTTTTCTCCGCCAAAGGCGTCATTGGAAGAGGCGGCCATCTGAAAAGAGACCCCGAAGGTTTTCAACAGATCCAGTTCCCGGCCCAGGATATCTCCGGGCAAGACCTCGGGGGAGAGGGTGAGCAAAAGGCCGCCAAGGGCAGGGCCTTGGTCATATACCGTGACTTCATAGCCTTTTAAGGCCAGATCCCAGGCCACGGTGAGGCTGCTGAGACCGCTGCCCCAGACGCCGGCCTTTTTCCCCTTGGGCGGGGGTAAAAATCTTTTTTTCGGTTTTGTCCGGTTTTTTGCACAGATCCTTTCGAGGTCGCCGATGGCCAGGGGGGCGTCTATCCGGGTCCGGATGCACTCCGGTTCGCAGGGATGGTCGCAGATCCGGGCCATGATTTCCGGCAGGGGCAGGGTTTTTTCAATGGCCTTGAAGGCCTTGTCCATGTCCTGTTCCGCCATATGGCCCAGAAAGGTTTTGACATCCATGTGCAGGGGGCAGGCCGCAGTGCAATAGGCCGGTTCCTCCTGGATGCATCTTCGTTCAAATTCTGTTAATACGTCCTTTTCCATGGCATTCCCACGCCAAACATCCTGAATAAGGGGGCCGCCGGAAAATATCCGGCGGCCCCGGGGTGATGGCCGTTTATAAGGCCTTCAGCCCTGCCAGCACCTTGTCCGGTGTGGCGGGCAGGCGTTTGATCCTGACTTTGCAGGCATTGTAAATGGCGTTAATCACGGCGGCATGGGGGGAGGTCAGGGGCAGCTCGCCCACGCCGGAGGCGCCGAAGGGGCCATGCTCCCTGGGGCTCTGGACATAGATCAGTTCCATGTCGTCGGGAATGGCCTTGATGTAGGGGAATCCGGCCCCCATCATGGTGGAATGTTTTTCCAGATCCTCAAAATCCTCGGAAAGGGCCAGGCCGATGCCCTGGGCCAGGCCGCCGTAAATCTGGCCGTCCACCGTCAACTGGTTGTTGATCATTCCGATATCTGCCACGGCCGTCATTTTGTGGACCCGGGTTTTGCCCGTGGCAAGGTCCACGGCCACTTCCGCCATGAACACGCCGTACATATGGGTGGAAAAGGGATTGCCCTGTCCGTTTTCGTCACAGGCAGTGGCCGGTGCCGTCCAGGCGCCGGTATAGGAGAGGGGGATATTCTCATCCTTCATTTCCTTATAAGTCCTGAATCCGCCGCCTTTCTTTTTCATGGCCGTGATGAGAAGCTCGCAGGCCGCCTTGATGGCCTGGCCTGCGACCACCTGGGACCGGCTGCCGCCGGCGGGACCGCTGTTGGGAACCTTGGACGTATCATTCATGACCAGGCGGATATTTTCCGGTTTGACGCCCAGGGGCCGCAGGGCCTCATGGGCCGTTCCCAGGGACCCGCTGTCCGCGCCCTGGCCATGGTCTTCCCAGGAATTAAACAGGGTGACGGTGTTGTCCTCGTTTAACTGGATCCGGGCTTCGGCGCTGTCGGGTCCGTCCAGCCCGCAGCCGTAAACCCCGATGGAAAGGCCAACGCCGAATTTTTCAGCATCGGTGCTGAGCTTTTTGGCCTTGGCCTTGGCCGCCTCATATTTGGGTTTTATTTTTTCCAGCATTTCCGGCAGGGTGAAGGAATCCGGAACCGAGCCCGTGGGGGTGGTGGAGCCTTTGCGGTAGACGTTTTTCAATCTCAGCTCAAGGGGGTCCATGTTCAGTTTTTCCGCCAGCATATCCATGAGCACTTCCGATGCAAACTCGCTCTGGGGAGCGCCGTAGGCCCGGAAGGCAGAGCCCCAGGCATGGTTGGTGCACACCGTCCGGCCCTCTCCCCGGATGCTGGGGATATGGTATCCGGCGCCGATGCACTGGGCCCCCCTCAGGGTCAGGAGGTCGCCGAATTCGGAATAGGGTCCGTGGTCCACGGTCCATTCGCTTTCCATTCCCAGGAGCTTGCCTTGTTTGTCGGCGGCCAGTCTCAGGTTGATGAAGAAGGGAGACCGTTTGCCCGTATAGGTCTGCTGCTGGTACCAGGTATAGTTCAGGAAGACCGGCTTGCCCGTGGCCAGGGCTGCGGCGCCCAGGAGGGCCTCCATGGTGGGTGAGAATTTATAGCCAAAGGTGCCGCCGGCCGGGTTTTGGACCAGGGTCAGTTTTTCCGGTGCGATGCCCAGGCCCGGGGCGATCATGGCATGGTGCAGAAAGAGTCCGATGGATTTGGAATGAATGGTCAGGCTGCCGTTCTCCCCCGGATAGGCAAAGCCCACATCCGGCTCAATGGGCATATGGGGCTGGCGGCCCACATAAAAATCATCTTCCACCACGGCATCGGCGGTTTTGAAGCAGGGTTCCGTATCTTCGCCCTTTTTTATTTTCTGGGTAAAATAGACATTGGGGGTGCCGGGATGAATCTGAATGGCGTCCTCGGCCATGGCCGCCGGAGCGCTCATATATTCGGGCAGGGGTTCCAGGTCCACCCGGACTTTTTCTGCGGCCGCCTCGGCGTTTTTCTGAGTGTCCGCACACACAATGGCGATGGCGTCCCCGAACTGGAATACCTTTGTATCGCATAAAATAGGGCGGTCCCACCCGTCTCCCTTGTTGGTGGGAAAGGTAATGAGGCCTGTGATCCTGTTCTTTCCCTTGATGTCCTTATGGGTGACCACCTTGTAAACCCCGGGCATTTTTTCCGCTTCCGAGGTGTCTATCTTTTTGATATTGGCATGGGAGATTTTGGCCTGGACCAGGGCCATTCTCAGGGTCTCTTCCGGCATTTTGATGCCCAGGTCGGCCCCGTAATCGCAGGTGCCGGTGACCTTGGCCAGGGCCGTGGGCCGGGGAATATTGGACCCCCATATTTTGCCATCGGCCGGCATCTTGAATTTCAACTCGTCCAGGGTCATCTTGCCGCCCATGACCTTTGCCGCATCCGTGACCGCGTCCACCAGTTGTTTGTACCCCGTGCACCGGCAGGCGTTTTTATATTTCTGGAACCAGTCCCGGATATCCTCCCGGCTGGGGGAGGGATTTTCATCCAGCAGGGCCTTGGCGGACACAATGAATCCGGGTGTGCAGAACCCGCATTGGGCCCCGCCGTGCACCATCCAGGCCACCTGGATGGGATGCAGGTTGTCCGGGGTTCCGATGCCTTCAATGGTGGTGACCACGGAATCGTCCGGCACCCGGCTCATTTTCGTGATGCAGGACCGGACCAGCTTGGAGTTCAGAATCACGCTGCACGCTCCGCATTGGCCTTCGCCGCAGCCGACCTTAACGCCGGTCAGGAAAAGACTGTTTCGAAGCACGGTGGATAATCTATCGTCTTCGTTGACGATGAGGGTTCGGGGGATGCCGTTGATTTTCAGGGTTTTTTTGATCATCTTGTTCTCCTTTTTTAAGGGTTGTTGGGGAATTAAAAACTACATTCAAGAGAGAACCAAAACATCATGGTTATTTTTTATAAGTATCACCCATCTTAGTCAAGTTGAATGAAACTATAATAGTTATAAATTACTAAATATTACTGATAATGACAAATTAAAACTTTATTTTTTAGAAATTTTATGCAGGAATGGGATGATGGGGAATGACCTGACGGAGCCGGCTAATCCACCCCGAATTCCGAGGGTTTCAGCCGGGTCAGGTAATCCACCAGCAATTGGTTTTTCTGAAAGGCCAGGCGTTCTTTTTTGATATAAATATGGAATTCGTCGGCTGCGGGTTTGATATGGGGAAAGGGGTCCACCAGGGCGCCGGTCTCCAGTTCCGTGATGACGGTATACCGCGGAACAAAGCCGATGCCGATGCCGGCCACGGCGCCGTTGATGAGTCCCCGGATATGGTTGATCTGCATGACGTTTTTCAGGCAGCCCTGTTTATCGGCCGGAATGGCGGTGATAAAATTATGCCACCATTCCAGATCCTTATCCATGGAGAGGATTTTCACCCGCTCCAGGTCGTCCAGGGAGGAGATGTGTTCCGTTTCGATGAATTTGGGGGATGCAATGGTGATATACTGTTCCCGGAAAAGATGGATGCGTTCCAGATTCTGGTGCAGATGGGGTTTGCAGTCAATGATCAGGTCCACCTGGTCCTGGATCAGAGGGTCGATGAGATAATGGGAAAACAAAAAATCCAGGTGGATGTCGGGATAGGTATGCAGAAAATCCCGGATATGGTTCATGAGGATGGTGGTGCCGAATTCCACCGTGCTGCCGATGCGGATGGTGAAAATGATTTTTTCCTTGAAAAGGGCCATGTCCTGTTCGGCCTTTTCAATTTCATAAAAAATTTTTTCACAGGACCGGAACAGGGTCTTCCCGGCCTCCGTCAGCGTCAGGTGTTTGCCTTTCCGGTCGATGAGGGAGGTTTCAATGGAGGCTTCCAGTTTTTTAACGGCGTGGCTGACCGCGCTCTGGGTGACGCAGAGATGTTCGGCGGCCTTGGTGAAATTCTGGATTTTTCCTAAAGTGAAGAAAGTTTTAAGCTGATACAGGTCCATGGCAGCTCCGTCATGAAAATTATTCATGTTAAACATAAATATTATGAATTTTACTTTAACAAATCCGTTTGTATAATACCAGCTATAGTCAGGCAAAAACGGATGTATTTTTTTAGTTATATATGGGGATGATATGGAAAAACAGAATATTGAAGCGATACTCAAGGATTTGGGCGTCAAGCCCGTCAATTCCGGTGCCACCACCGGGTCCTCCCAAGGATGGATCAATACCACGGGAAAGGAACTGGTCTCCTATTCCCCCATTAACGGGGAGCCTCTGGCTGCGGTCCGTCAGGCCGGGTCCGCCGATTATGAAGCCGTGATGGCCAAGGCGCAACAGGCCTTTGTCAAATTCAGGATGATGCCGGCCCCCCGGCGGGGGGAGATCATCCGGGAAATTGCCTCGGCCCTGCGGGAGAAAAAAGAAACCCTGGGGGCCCTGGTCACCCTTGAAACCGGAAAAATCAAATCCGAGGGCCAGGGCGAAGTCCAGGAAATGATCGATATTGCCGATTTTTCCGTGGGTTTGAGCCGTCAGCTCCACGGATTGACCATGCACAGTGAAAGACCCTTTCACCGGATGTATGAACAATGGCATCCCCTGGGCATCATCGGCATCATTACGGCTTTTAATTTTCCTGTGGCGGTCTGGTCGTGGAATGCTTTGATTGCGGCCGTCTGCGGGGATGTGAACCTGTTCAAGCCCAGCTCGAAAACCCCGCTCACCGCCATTGCCGTCCAGAACATCATCGCCCCGGTGGTGGACCGGTATGACATTGACGGCGTGTTCAATATGATCATCGGGGACCGCAATGAGGTGGGGGACCCCATGCTCAATGACAAACGGATTCCCCTCATCAGCGCCACGGGCTCCACGGGCATGGGCATCAAGGTGGCCACCTCGGTGGCGGCCCGCCTGGGTCGGTCCCTGCTGGAACTGGGAGGGAACAACGCCATTATCATCACGGAAGACGCCGATCTTGACATGGCGCTCCGGGCCGTTCTCTTCGGCGCCGTGGGCACGGCGGGCCAGCGGTGCACCTCCACCCGGCGCATCATTGTCCATCGGCAGATCAAAGAAAAATTTACGGCCATGCTGGTCCATGCCTATGGCCAGATCCGCATCGGCCATCCCATGGCCGACGACACCCTCATGGGACCCCTCATCGACGGCCAGGCCCAAATCAATATGATGAAGGCCATTGAGGCGGCCCTCAGCCAGGGCGGAAAATTGGTATACGGCGGAGGCCCCATTACCGTAAAGGGTCTGGAAAATGGAAGCTTCGTGACCCCGGCCCTTATTGAAGCCGAAAATCATTATTCCATTGTCCAGGAAGAGACCTTTGCGCCCATCATGTATATCATCGGGTATGACAGCTTTGAAGAAGCCTTGCGGCTTCACAATGATGTTCCCCAGGGGCTTTCCAGCGCCGTTTTCACCCGTTCCGTCAAATACCAGGAAGAATTCCTGTCCCACAGGGGGTCCGACTGCGGCATCGCCAATGTCAATATCGGCACCAGCGGAGCGGAAATCGGCGGGGCCTTTGGCGGGGAAAAGGAAACCGGCGGGGGCCGGGAATCCGGCAGCGATGCCTGGAAAATCTATATGCGCCGCCAGACCAATACCATCAACTGGGGAGACGAACTGCCCCTGGCCCAGGGCATTGTCTTTGACGTTAGCGGGAGAACCCATGAATAACGGCATTTTTACCTTACCCCCGGCCTATAATGAACCGGTCAAGCAATTCCTGCCCGGCAGCGTGGAGAGGCAAGGGCTTGAAGTGGAACTGAACCGGCAACTGGCCAGGGTTGAGGATATTCCCCTGATCATTGGCGGCCGGGAGATCCGGACCCCGGACCAGGGCAAGGTGGTCTGCCCCCATGATCATTCAAAAACCATTGCCGTCTTCAGCAATGCCGGAGCCCCGGAGGTTGAACATGCTATTGAGGCGGCGCTTAAGGCCAAACCGGCCTGGGAAGCCATGCCCTGGCAGGACCGGGCTTCGATTTTTCTGAAAGCCGCAGACCTGATTTCCAAAAAATATACCTATCTGCTGAACGCCGCCACCATGCTGGGGCAGTCCAAAAACGCCTTCCAGGCAGAGATTGACGCCACCTGTGAACTGGTTGATTTTTTCAGGTTCAATGCCGGGTTCATGGAGGAGATCTACAGCCGTCAGCCCATTTCGGAAAAAGGCTTCTGGAACCGGACCGAATACCGGGCCCTTGAAGGATTCGTCTTTGCCCTGACCCCCTTTAATTTTACGGCCATTGCCGGAAACCTCTGCGGAGCCCCGGCCCTCATGGGAAATACCATTGTGTGGAAACCGGCGTCAACAGCGGTCCTGTCCGGGTATTACATGATGAAGATCCTGAAGGAAGCCGGGCTTCCCGACGGGGTCATCAATTTTATCCCTGGAAAAGGGTCCGTGGTGGGGGAGGTGGTGCTGAACCACCGGGAACTGGCCGGGATCCATTTTACCGGGTCCACCCAGGTGTTCAGAACCCTGTGGAAAAAGGTCGGACAGAATATCAACATCTATAAATCATATCCTCGGCTGGTGGGTGAAACCGGGGGAAAAGATTATATTTTCATGCACCCCTCCGCCGATATCGCCCAGGTGGTGACGGCGGCCGTGCGGGGAGCCTTTGAATATCAGGGACAGAAATGCAGCGCCTGTTCCAGGATCTATGTGCCGAGGTCTGCATGGAAAGACATGGAAGAAATCCTCAGGACCACGGTGGAGACCATTACCATGGGAAGCGTCACGGAATTCAGGAATTTCATGAATGCCGTCATTGACGAGGCGGCCTTTGACCATGCCAAGGGCTTTTTAGACCGGACCAAGGCCTCGGACAAGGCCCGGATACTGGTGGGGGGAAATGCGGACAAGTCCAGGGGATATTTTATCGGCCCCACGGTGATTGTGACCCAGGACCCCTATTATGAATCCATGACCGAGGAAATCTTCGCCCCCATCCTGACCCTGTATGTCTATGAAGACGAAGACCTTGACCAGGCCCTGGACCTGGTGGACCAGACCTCGGCCTATGCCCTGACCGGGGCCATATTTGCTTCGGACCGGCAGGCCATCGGCCATATGACGGCGAAACTGACCCATTCCGCAGGGAATTTTTATATCAACGACAAACCCACAGGCGCCGTGGTGGGCCAACAGCCCTTCGGCGGCGCCAGGGCCAGCGGGACCAATGACAAGGCCGGCAGTCTGCTGAACCTTCTGCGCTGGACATCGGCCAGAACCATCAAGGAAACCTTTGTTCCTCCGGAACATTATTCTTACCCCTTCATGACGGATTGATGAGGAGCCACAAACCATGCTGACGGATGTGAAGAAGAGAGTCAAAAAGACGAAAAAGAAATCGAGCCAAACGGAAAAATTTGAGATTTATGGGGATGTGCTGATTGAGAAAACAGTGATGCCCAATGGCCGGGCAGGCCGGATTTACCTGCCCATGGAATGGATCGGCAAAAAAGTCAAAATCGTTAAGATCATCAGATAGAAAAATCAGGGCCGATTCAATATTCCTTTGCTTCTTTTTTGGTAATGGTCCGAAATGGGATGCCGGTATGTACTGCATCCTCGTTGGCGGTCACTACAATCACCCGTCTATGGTCCATCCGGACGGTTTTTGTTTTTTCCGACCCGATATGGACATGGGCATCCATGGGCAGAGGATCGCCATTCCGGGTAACGAGCTGATCAACGAACGGATAGGCGCACAGGGTTTCAACTTTGACAATATCTCCCGGCCGGCCCAGATGATACCATCCCCTGTACCGGCCGTCGTTTCCAAGAAGCCTGAGGCCTAAACCGGCCAAGGCGCCCACAACCCCCTGGCCTGTCCCTCCGTGTTCCGAAAGATGGACCCCGGTTTGCCGGGCAAGGGCATAGGCCGCTGTCTTGGAGGACACTTTCACCTTGGCGGCCCTGCCGAATTCAATCAGGGCCTCGCGGTCAAGGCCTTCCGTCATTTCCGCCACACAGAGCCCGGGGTCTGACCCTTTTTCCGACCGGGTTTCAAGGAAATCAGCCATGAGATTAATAACAGGCTCAATGGTTTCCTGTTTCAGGGAAAGTTCAAAACACATGGAAGAATTATGGGAGGTATAGGGGATATCTTCATGCACAAAGAGCTGGTGGCGGCTGACGGCGCTGGTACGGGCCAGGCCTTTTTCCTCCAGGATCCCGCATAAGCCTTCTACAAGCCACCCTGTTCCCCTGGTTCCGGGCATGTCCGTGTCATCAATACAAACGATATAATTCATTTTTGTCCCTCTCTCTTCTGTTTTTTGCAGGATATAGAGAAAACAAAATGGGAAGTCAATCGAAAAAGTACATCTATAGTTATAAATAGTTATAATTGGTTCATATAAATCACTATACATAAATATACTTGACAAGATCAACCAAAACACCTATTCAAATTTGGTCACATTGTAACTATTTTGGGATATATAAATAAACATGATTTTAGATCAGGCTTGCTTGTTTCTACACCGGGAACTCCATGAGATTTCCAAAATTCAGGAAATAGTCATCAATCCAAATTTTACAGGTGTGTTGTTGGAAAATGAGGACATGGGCATGGCCATGAACGTCCGGAAAGGGTCCGGCAATCCTGCTGAAATCTTCATCCAGGCCATTGAGGCCCTGATCGGCCTTGATGGTCTCACAGGCCTGGATCGGCATTCAAAAACGGCTGATCCTCTCCTGCTTTCCGTAAAGGTGGCCCTGATCAATGCACTATCAAAACCGTTTATGACCGAGGAATACCTTCACGCCGGGGGGTATATTACCGCCCAGGGCCGGGATCATTATTCCATCAGGGAAATGGTAAAACATCAGACGGTGGTCATTGTCGGTTTTGGCGGCAATGTGACCAAAATTGCAAGCCGGGCAGCCAGGGTTTATGTCACGGAATTGGAACCGGAGCGGTTTTATTCCACCGTGGTGAATGCAAAAGGGCGTTCTAAGGGGCCTTTTTGTGCGGATCTCATTCATGCCCGGGAGGCAGAGCCCTATTTCAGAAAAGCCGATTCCATTATTTTGACCGGATCCACCCTTGTTACCGGGACCATGGAAGACATATTGGGAAAATGTCATGGAAAACGGGTCATCGTGTATGGAATGACGGCCGGATTTTTTCCGGAGCCTTTGTTTGACAGGGGGGTTGATGCTGTCGCAACGACTGTTGTGAAAGATTCCTTTCAGATGATGGAGGCCTTAAAAAACTGCGGTCCCATGGTGGAACGATTTTTTTCAGGAGCAGGACAGGAGCTGTTTATTCAGAAAAATAAATGAAGAAGAATTTGATTAAAAAAGGGCCGATTTTACAACTCCTTTTTATACTGACGTTGACACTTCTGCCTGGGGTGTCGGCCTGGGCTGACAAGCGGGTGGAAAAGGACCTGGACAATGACGGCCGGCCGGACCAGGTATTGACCTATAATGACGCCGGGGTCATCCTGAAGGTTGAATCCGATAAAGACCAGGATGGTTTTTTTGAAAGCCTCCAGCATTATCAGGAGGGAAAACTGGTCAGGATCGAAAGGGACACGGATAACGACCAAAAGACGGACTGTATCGATTATATTGAAAATGAGAAGAGAACCCGTCAGGAAAAGTTTGATGCCAGGGGAAACCTGATCCAGGTGTCCCTGTTTGACGGAGCCGAACAGATCACTCTGATGAAAAAGGATACCACCGGGGATCGAAAATTCGACACCCTGTATCATTTTAAAGCCGGGGTACTCTCGTCTTCCACAAAAGACACGGACGCCAATGAAAAACCCAACGTCTTCTGCGCCTACAAGAACCAGATGCCCACGGAACAGCGGGTGGATGACAATGAAGACGGTATCATGGACAAGGTCCTTGTCTTTAACACCGCAGGAGAACTAGAAAAGCTTTATAAAGACCCCTATGCCAAAGAACGATACCGGATTACGGTGTCTTTTGAAAAGGGGGAGATCATCTCCCAGGAGAGGGACAGAAACGAGGACGGCAAACCCGATGATATCACCCTGTTTAAAAAGGGAACGGCTTCGGAGCAAAAAAAGGACAGTAATTTTGACGGCCGGTTTGATACGTTTACCGTTTTCATGAAGGGTCTTCCCAAAACCCAGGAAAAAGACAGTAATTTTGACGGGAAAATGGATTATTTTGCCGAATTTGACGACAAAGGCGAGGTTTTAAAAACCCGTGAAGATACAAATGAAAACGGAAAGCCGGACCGGACCCGGCATTACCGGGCCGGCAGTCTTTATAAAATGGAGTCTGACGCCAATGATGATGAATTCTTTGAAACCGTTTCCCTGCTGGAAAACAATCGGATAACAAAGACCCTCATTGACCGGAACCAGGACGGCAAGGCGGATATGGAGGTTTTTTTCAATGGGAACCAGGAAAAGAAACGCCTGATCAGTGATGCCGATTTTGACGGGTATTTTGAGACCACCCAGGTCTATGATAATCCGGCATGGACCACCATTGTCGCTTTGGATTCCGATGGGGACAAAACCCCTGATATCCGCTCCTATTATAAGGATACAGTCTTAAGACAAAAAGAAATCGATGAAAATGGCGATGGGGTCATGGACCTGGTTGAGGTGTTTAATCCAAAAGGGGAACTTGAGCGGGTTGAAGAGAAAAAAGCCGGGAAAACAGCGCTGACCTGGTTTTATGGTAAAGGGGAAGTCCTTCTCCGGGGAGAGGAAGATAAGAATCAGGATGGGAAAACCGAGATCTGGTATATCTACGAAAACGGAAAATTAAAAACCGTGGAGGAAGATACCAATTTCGACGGAAAGCCCGATTTGTGGGAAGAGTATGATGACATCGAGGCGCTCGTAAAACGGTCAAAGGATCTTGATTTTGACGGGACCCCCGATTTCACGGATGTTGTTGGAAACGCTGAAAAAGACAGTTAGTCATGTGGAGGAAGTTATGCTGGATTTGTTTTTAAAAGGCGGGATACTGATGTACCCGATATTGCTGTGTTCCGTCCTGGTGATTGCCATTTTTTGTGAACGGATGGTCCGTTATGCAATTATTCGCCGCCGGGGAGAAGACATAGAAATTAAAGTGGCAAAATTGATGAAGGAAGGGAATGAGGAGACCGCCCTGAAGGTGTCTCAAGAGAGCAATTCCCATATGGGGAGGGTCCTGGAAAAGGCCATCAAGGCAAAAGATCTGGAAAACGAAGTTCTTGAATCCGTAATTGTAAATGCAACGGAAAATGAAATCAGGGATCTGTCCTCTTATCTCCAGACCCTGGCCACCATCGGCAACATTGCCCCTTTGCTGGGCCTGCTGGGAACCATTCTGGGCATGATCAAAGCTTTTATGGTGATCCAGGAGATGGGCGGCAAAGTCAATTCAGCAGTCTTGGCCGGCGGTATCTGGGAAGCCATGCTCACGACGGCGGCAGGGCTTTTTGTGGCCCTTCCGACCATGGCCGTCCACAGCTATCTTCTGTCAAAGGTGGATCAATACGAGGCAAGGCTTCAAAATGGATCGGTTCTCTTCCTGAAAGCCATTGCCAAAAAGGCGGTCTGATATGCTTTCCTTTAAACGGCATAAAGACCGTTATCAGATGCAGTCTCCCTTGACTTCTCTGATTGATATCGTGTTTCTGCTGCTGATTTATTTTCTGTTGACCACCAATTTTATTGTGGAAGAGGGCATCACCATCAAGCTTCCCGATGCCAAGGCCTCGGCTCCCCAGATCAAGCAGGAAATCACGGTGACCGTGGATGAGGAGGGCAGGGCCTATATGGCGGATCAGGAAATTCCCCTGGACCAGTTGTATACCCGGATCAAGGACATGATCGGCAAGGACAAGGACAGGCTGGTGATTATCAAGGCCGATAAAACCGTGATCCTGAACAAGGCGGTCAAGGTCATGGACATTGCCAAGGCTGCCGGAGCTTCCCGGCTCAGCCTGGCCACGGAAAAAGGACTGTAGGAAGACCATGACGGGAAAAAGATCCTCCAACAGGCTGCTCCAGGGATTCATCCTGGTTTCACTGGCGGCTCATATTCTGATCATCCTGCATGCAACAGGGATTTATCAGAGCAAGGCCCTGTCCTATATTGAATTGTCCCTGGATCAGAAATCCAAACCCGATATCCGCGTGATTCCGGCCCCCCGGATCCGCCGGACCGATATCCGGGTCGCCGAGGTCAAGACCGACCCGGTCAAGGATTTCCAGGCGCCGAAAATTCAGATGGACGAGACACCCAAGCCCGATTCCCAGGATGTGCTGAACCTTCCCCAACTGCCGGACAAAATGGATATTTCAGGGCTTTCCGGCTCAGGCTCAAGAATGGCCGGGCTCAATACGGGGAAGGCTGAAGGTCAGGTCCAATTTACCAATGCCAAAGAATATTTTGAAATGCTGAACCTTAGGGTCCAACGCTTTAAAGAATATCCGGAATCCGCCAAGTCCGCCCATATCGAGGGAAGGGTCCATATTGAATTTGTCCTGTTAAACGACGGGACCCTGTCCGATATAAAAATCCTGAAAAGCTCCCGGCATAAAAATCTGGACGAGGCCGCCATTGAGGCCATCAAAAAGGCATCCCCTTTTCCTAGGCCCCCTGCTTTTTTGTTCAAGACACCGGTCACCATGCGGATCAGCATCCTGTTTGAACTGGCCTGAAAGACCTCATTTAAACGGCAGAGGATAATTATGAAACCCAATGGATTGAACATGCAAAGGTTATATCGGCTTGTTTTTTTTCTTTTGACTGCCGTTTTATGGTTTTCCCCGGATTTTGCTCTTGCAGGGGATGACGGCACCCGGACCCTCACGGATATGGCCGGCCGCAGGGTGGTCATCAAAGATCCGGTGAACCGGATTGTGACGACCTTCAAACCGGCCAGCCTGTGCGTGTTTTCCCTGGGTCTTGCCCATAAGCTCGTCGGAGTGGACACTTCTTCACGGCAGGATCCCCTGCATCTGGCCGTATTTCCCGGCATTGCCCATGTCTCCGGGGTGGGGACCAAATCCATGGGGATTAATTTTGAAACCCTGGTGTCCCTGAAACCGGACCTGGTGATCCTCTATTCCCAGAAAGAAGGTATTTCCCTTGCGGACCGGCTGGCCGGCATGAATATCCCTTCCATTGTCATTCTGCCGGAAACCTTTGAAACCATAAAACAAACCCTGCGGGTGATTGCCGAAGCCGCCGGTGATCCCGGAAAAAGTCGGTATGTGGAAGATCAGATGGATGGGGTGACGGGTTTTGTGGCGCAACGGGTCGGCACCCTGGATGAAAAAGAACGGAAAACCGGATATTTTGCCTCTGCCCTGGGGCTTTTCAGCACCACAACAGCCCACATGGTTCAACATGAGATTTTCAACCTGGCCGGTCTTAAAAATGTTTCCGGCCAATTGACCGGGTATTTCCAGGATATTTCCCCCGAGCAATTGGTCCAATGGAACCCGGATATCATGGTGCTGTCCCAGTATTTGAAGCAAGGGGAGACGGCAAGGCTTTTTGACAAAGCCTTGCAGGAGATCCGGGCCATTTCAACAAAAGCGGTTTACCGCTGCCCCTCAAGCCTTGCCCCCTGGGATTATCCTTCTCCCCTGTCGGTTCTTGCAAGTCTTTGGGTTGCTCAGAAGGCTTACCCCGAAAGGTTTTCAGATATTGAGATGAAGGATAAGGCCGACGAATTTTATCAAAACCTGTTCGGAAAAACCATGAGCGAAATGGGCGGCATCCTCAATGACAGGCTGGATTAAATGAAGCGCCCCCTGTCGACCCGAAGCCTCGTCCTTCTGCTGACGGCGGTTTTGATGGTGTCCTTTATTCTGTCCATTTCTTCGGGCCGGGTCCCCATCCAATTTTCGGACATGATCCGCATGGCCTCAACGTTTTTTCAAAACCCGGAAGATGATCTGATGTCAAAGGACCTGGTTTTCCTGTGGATCAGGCTGCCCCGGTGCCTCATGGCCGTTCTCGCGGGATCCAGCCTTGCCGTGACCGGTGCCGTATATCAGGCCCTGTTCAGGAATCCCCTGGTTTCCCCGGACATCCTGGGGGTCTCGGCCGGATGCACCTTTGGTGCTGCCCTGGGCCTTGTTCTTCCCTTTAATTCCATTTATTCTGTCCATTTTCTGTCCTTCGGCTTCGGTCTTATGGCCGTTGCCCTGAGCATGGGCCTGGCAAGGGTTATTTCCATCAAACCGGTCATCATCCTGGTTCTGGCCGGTATGGTGGTCATGTCTTTTTTCAATGCCCTGCTCATGGTGGTGAAATATTTTTCAGATCCCTATGATGAATTGCCGGGTATTATTTACTGGGTCATGGGGAGTTTAAGCCGCATCACTTGGGACAACGTCCTGGTCATGGCCCCTTTTGCCGCGGCGGGCCTATTTTTGTTCATTCTTCTGGGGTTCAGGCTCAATATTCTGTCCATGGGGGATATCCAGGCCCGGTCCCTGGGCATGAACCCTTCTTTTTTCCGGATGATCCTGATCACGGCAAGCTCCTTTATGGTGGCCGTTTGTGTGGCCACCTGCGGCCAGATCGCCTGGATCGGCCTGGTGATTCCCCATCTGGCCAGGACCCTGGCAGGACCGGAGCATGAACGGATGATCCCCGTGTCGGCACTCCTGGGCGGGATCTTCCTATTGCTGGCCGATTCCCTTGCCCGAACGCTTTCTTCGGCGGAGATTCCCGTGGGCATCATCACGGCCTTGACCGGGGCCCCGGTTTTTGCCTGGTTCATGTTCAGAAACCGGAGCAGCGGATGGATCTGATGCTGGAATGCATTGACCTCGGGTTTCAGTACAGGGATAAAATTGTCTTTTCGCATATATCCTTCCAGGCACTGCCGGGCAGGTTCTGTGCCATCCTGGGCCGGAACGGGTCCGGGAAGACCACCCTCATCCATTGCCTCAACCACATATTGAATCCTTTATCGGGCCGGATTCTGGTCCAAGGCAGGGATTTAGCTTCTTTTAGCCGGAATGATATCGCCAGGACCATCAGCCTTCTGCCCCAGGAGCAGATCGATATTTTTCCCTACCGGGTCCTGGATGTGGTGGTCATGGGCCGGGCCCCGTTTCTGAAAATCGCGGCTCGGCCCGGTGAAAAAGACTATACAATTGCTGAGGAGGCGCTGCGGCAATTAAATGCCCAAGACCTTTCCCATCGGAATTTCAACCGGATATCCGGCGGGGAGCGGCAGATTGCTCTTCTGGCCCGCTGCCTTGCCCAGGCCGCACCCATCATGCTCCTGGACGAACCGACCAACCACCTGGATTTCAACCATCAGTATCATCTTTTATCCACCATGGGCCGGCTTTGCCGGGAAAAGGGCATCAGCGTGGTGGCGGCCATGCATGATCCCAACCTGGCCGCCATGTTCGCCGATGAGATCATCATGATCAAAAACGGCCGGGTCATGGCCAAGGGAGTGAAGGAGGAGGTCATGACCGAAGAAAATATCTCCGCCCTTTATGATATGGATATCCAAAAGCTCAGGCGCAACGCGGAAACTTTTTTTAGTCCCAGAGACATATCTTTAAATAGTCAGTTATAAATAGTAATAATTGGTTATTTATATATCTTTTGATATTTTATAATTCTAATAATGATAAATTATAACAATAATTGATTGACAAGAAGCTATAATGTAAATAAACAATAGCCAGGTTTTTGGGTAGGGATGCATGGCCGTCATGGCAATGCATCAGGGTCTGGAATTTATTTTTTATTGTGGAGAAGCTGTTATGAAAGCGATTGGGAAATTCTTGTTAGTCTTATTCTTTTTAATGGTTGTTCCTGTCTGTCTTGTGTCTGCGGAAGAAGATAAACAGCAGAGTCAGGTTTTTGATCTAGGGGATGTATTGATCATGGACAAGGGAGATGAAATCAACAGTATCACCAGCACGGATACGATTTCAAGTGAGGATATTGAAATGCAGGGGGTCCAGACGGCTGCTGAGGCCCTTGAAATGGTTCCGGGCATTGATATCCAATACGGCGGCAAGGGCCAGTCCTTTGTCAAGCTCAGGGGGTTTGATCAAAAACAGATACGGGTTTTGATCGACGGGGTTCCCGCCCATGAATCCTATGACGGTTCCCTGGCTCTGGATATGATTCCGGCCGATGCCATTGCCAAGATCAAAGTCATCAAAGGGGCCTCTTCCGTGCTTTATGGTCCGAATACCATGGGCGGGGTCATTAATATCATCACTAAAAAAGGCGGTGAGAAACCCTATACCAGCGTGACCACCTCCTTCGGGGCCAACAATACCCAGAATTATATCGTCAATCACGGTGCTGCAAAAGGCAATTGGAATTACTGGGTTACGGGGAGCCACAGGACTTCGGACGGGTTTGAGCTTTCCGATGATTTTAATCCCAATAACACCAGAACAGGGCGGGGAACCCAGTATAACGAGGACGGGGGGCTCCGGGATCTGAGTTACTATACGAAAAACACCTTTAATTCAAAAATCGGATATGAGTATGACACCGATTCAAAACTTTATCTTTCCTTTGACTATCATGAGAATGAAAAAGGAATCCCCACATCCAATTTCCGGTACTGGGAATTCAGTGAATGGAATCAGTGGCAGTTGAGCCTGGCCGGGGAACACGATGTCACCGACCTTTTGTCCTTAAAAGGCAGGATCTATTATGTGGATCATGACGATAGTATCGAAGATGTGGGCGGTTGGGACGCCAGCCATACCACTGCCGTGGCGCGGAAATGGTTTGAGAGAAGTTCCTATGAGGATTATACCCTTGGGGGGGAAGTTCAGGCCTATCTGGATTTCGGGGATGTGAGCCTTTTGAAGATGGGGGCCAGCTATATGAAGGACAACCATATTCAGCAGGATTATTATGACGCCACAACCCGGTATGTGGTGATGAACGGGGCCTCCATCGGATACCAGCCTGAGCAGGAATATGAAGCCGATATCTATTCCTTCGGCATCGAGGACGAGGTCCGGCTTTTTAACCGGCTGACCCTGAACGCAGGCGTGAGTTACGATATTTATGATCCAATCAAAAACCATTTTAACTATGCCCGTGAAAAGGTAGAAACCTGGAATCCCCAGGCCGGACTGTCTTTTGATGTGACCGAGGATCTTAACCTCTATGCTTCCGTGGGCAAAAAAACAAGATTCCCCCAGTTGAAGGAGCTGTATAGTGTTGCCGCCGGAGGGAATGCAACCCTGCAACCTGAAGAAAATATTGCCTATGAAATCGGAGCGAAAAAAAAGTTTAACAAGGTGTTTGACGGTTCTCTGGCGGCTTTTTTTAATGATATTGACGATCGGATCGTATATGTCAACAGCGTCTATTCAAATGTGGCGGAATCAGAAATCAAAGGGATTGAAGCCCTGTTGAATATTAAGACGCCCTGGAACCTGGATGCCACCCTCGGCTATACCTTCCTGTCTTCAAAGGAAAAAGCCAGTCCCACCAGCACGGAAACCAATGCCGTCAATATCCCGGACCGGAAGGCCACCCTGGATCTGAGATATGCCTTTGATTTCGGGCTCACGGCATCTTTCCAGACTATTTATACGGGGGATCAGCTTGATTCCAACAGGGTCGGCCTTAATGATTTTGTAGTCTGCAATGCAAAACTGATCCAGAAACTGCCGTTTTTCAAAGTCCTAGACACGGACCTGTTTATTGAAGCCGCCAACCTCTTTGATGAAAATTATGAAGAAGGAAACGGTCCCACAGCAGGCAGAATCGTCCTTGTAGGCATGAAGCTCAGCTTTTAACCTAAGCCTGTTCATAATCTAAGGACGGCGGAATGAAATCATCGTTTCGCCGTCCCGGACGGGAAAAGAATACAATATGACAAAATCAAGAATTTTATGGGCTGGCCTCGGGGTTCTGGTCTTTGCTTTTCTGATCCGGGTGTATCTGGTCCACGACTCCAAACAAGCCGGGGTCCAGGGCAAGACCCGGACCCTGACCGATATGAAGGGACGGACCATTGAGGTGACGGACCCTTTGAAACGGATCGCGCTTCTGGGCGGGCCCACGGGCCAGATTGCCTTTATCCTGGGGGTCCAGGACAGGCTTTGCGCCGTGACCAATACCCTGAAAATGTCCACCCTGGTCAGGGAAATGTATCCCAGGATCGCGGATCTGCCGGGGCCCAGGACCACTTCCGGCAGCATCAATATCGAAGAACTCATCAGCTCCCACCCGGATATTGCCGTTGCAGGAGATATTGACGGCGGCATCGTCCTTGAAAAGACCCGGATCCCGGTGGCCATCCTGGAAGACAGCATGGGAGAGGGCCTTGTGGATATCAAAAAAGAAATCCGGTTTTACGCCTATGTGTTCAATACCCCGGACCGGGCGGAAAAATATGCGGTTTTCCTGGACCGGATCACGGGTCTGGTCAGGGAAAGGACCCGGGATATCCCCGGACATCTGAAGAAAAAAGTTTTCCAGGGCTATAATTCCAGCCACCTGGTGACCCTGGGCGGGGACACCTTTATGCAGGAGCATATTGAATTGGCCGGCTGCCTGAATGCCGCAGAAACCGTTACCACCCTGGGAACCCAGACCGGCCTTCATTCAGGGCTGGGAGAGGTTTCCATGGAACAGGTCCTGGACTGGAACCCGGATATCCTGGTCATCAATTCCGGGAACCCGGAGGATTTATCTCAGGACCCCCAGTGGGAAAAAATCAAGGCGGTCCGGGATAAACAGATCTATTTCCAACCGGCCGGGATTTTTATTTTCAATCGCCCCACGGCCGAGTCGGCGGTCATTTTTCCCTTGTGGCTGGCATCCACGGCCTATCCGGAAAGGTTTCAGGATCTTTGTGTGAACTGCCTGGTCAAGGAATTTTACAAAGAGATCATCGGGTTTGACCTGAGCGAAGCCCAGGTCAGGGACATCCTTTCGGGGGCCTATGAATTGAAAATGATGAAGGGGATCAGCCATAAAGGATAAACCCATTCATATCCAGGGAAGATCCAACCGGTTTTCACCCGAGACCTGGATCAGGATTTTTACGGCCGTTCTTGTCCTGGTGGTGCTTGCGTCCCTATGCCTGGGCCGGGTGACCATCCCTTTTTTCCAGACCCTGAAAATCCTGTTTTCGCCGGTCCTGTCCCTGGACCCGGACTGGTCCGAGACCACCTATTCCGTGGTCATGGATGTGAGACTGCCCCGGATTCTGGCCGGACTCCTGGTGGGGGCGGCGCTTTCCATATCCGGCGCCTCCTTTCAGGGCGTTTTCCAGAATCCCCTGGTGAGCCCCCATATTCTGGGGGTGGCGGCCGGGGCAGGGTTCGGCGCAGCCCTGGCCATTCTTTTCTTTGACAATATCTGGATGATTCATCTCATTTCATTTTTATTCGGCCTTGCCTCCGTGGCCATGACCTATGCCCTGTCCCGGGTCTATAAGATGACCCCGGTACTCATGTTGGTCCTGTCCGGTATCGTGGTGGGCTCCCTTTTCTCGGCCCTGACCTCGCTGCTGAAATATATGGCCGACCCCATGAACAAGATGCCGGCCATTGTGTTCTGGCTCCTGGGGTCCTTGAACCATGTGTCGTTTAAAAATCTTTTGATCACCCTGCCCATATTTCTATCCTGCATGGCCGTGCTGCTTCTGGTCCGGTGGCGGATCAACCTTTTGTCCATGGGCGAAGAAGACGCCCGGTCCCTGGGCATCAACACCGAGGCCTTAAAGGCCGTCATCATACTCAGCGCCACCATTGCAACGGCCTCGGCCGTCTGCATCAGCGGCATCATCGGCTGGATCGGCATCATGATCCCCCATATCGGGCGGCTCATCGTGGGGCCGGACCACAAATACCTGCTTCCCATTTCCATGGTCATCGGGGCCGCCTATCTTGTGGCTGTGGATACCATCGCCAGGACGGCCCTGACCACGGAAATCCCCATCGGCATCCTGACGGCGGTGTTCGGTGCCCCGGTCTTTGCCTTTTTGCTCAGAAAAAGCCAGAGGGCGTCCTGAACATGGCCGGCCGGGTGGACATCAGGGATCTTTCCTTCGGGTATACGGACAAAGCGGAAGATATCATTTTTTCAGGCATCCGTTTCAGCCTGGAGCCGGGGGAGGTTTTCTGTCTTCTGGGGCCCAACGGCTCGGGAAAATCAACCCTGCTCAAATGCATCTCACGGGTGCTGACCCCGGCCTCGGGCAGCGTGGCCATTGACGGAGAAAATCTGAACACCATGAGTCCGGCCAAGATCGCCGGGAAACTGGGATATGTTCCCCAGAGCCTGGTTTCCGCCTTTCCCTTCACCGTGGAAGAAATCGTGGTCATGGGAAGGGCCTCTCGCATCAGCATGATCTCTTCCCCGTCAAAACAGGACAGGGACAAGGCTTGGGAGTCCATGGAAAAAATCGGCATTGACCACCTGGCCCGGCGGCCCTGCAACCGCCTGTCCGGCGGGGAATGGCAACTGGTCCTCATTGCCAGGGCCCTGACCCAGTCCCCCCGGGTCCTGCTCCTGGATGAGCCCACCTCCCACCTGGATCTGGGCAACCAGGTGAAAATCCTGGAAAAGGTGGGCAGCCTGTCCCGGGACGGCATCACCATCATCATGGCCTCCCATTTCCCGGACCACGCCTTTTTGCATGCAGACCAGGTCGGGATTCTCAAGAACCGGTCCATGGCGGTCTCGGGAAAGCCGGACCAGGTCCTCACCGAGGAGGTCCTGTTTTCAACCTATGGGATCCGTATCCGGGTCATCGAGGTTTTGGATGGGATCGACCGGAAAATCTGCGTCCCGGTGCTGAAAATGAATGAAAGCAGGGGAGAAAATCCATGAGCCTCATCCGAAAACTGATATTTCTCGTCCTGGTTTCCGGGATGGCCGCTGTTTCCCATTCTTCCGCCGCCGTCTCCCTGACGGATGCGGCGGGAAAGTCCCATGCCTTTGACCGGTTGCCGGAACGGCTGGTGGTGGTGGGCGCGGCCCCCTTTATTCCCCTTCACATGCTCTATCTGTTTGAAGAAGCCAAGGACCGCCTCAAAGGCTTTGAGGTCAAGGTCAAAAAAAGCGATGAATTCTTAGACCTGGTGGACCCGGAAATCTCCCGGAAACAGGGGTTGGATTCCAATCCCGGCCCTGAATCTGTGGCAGCCCTGAAACCGGATCTGGTCATCACCAAGTCCACGGTGGAGACAGGCCTTTCCAGATCCCTCAAAATCCTGGGGATCCCGGTCCTGCATGTGGGTGCGGAGACGCCGGACATGTTTTTACGGGATCTTGAAAATTTAGGCAAGGTATTGGGGAATACGAAACGGGCCGATGAGCTGATTCGATATTATCAGGATAAACTTTCCCTGATCCGGGAAAGGACCACAAGCCCGGCTCCCGGTGAAAAACCGGGGGTCCTGGTTCTGGAATACAATAACCGGGGAAATATCCTGTCCCTGAATGTTCCGGCCATGGGATGGTTCCAGACCCAGCAGGCGGTGATATCCGGCGGAAACCCGGTGTGGCTGGATTCCCTGACTGTCCGGGACGGCTGGCAGATCACGGGGTTTGAACAGGTGGCGGCCTGGAACCCGGATAAGATCTTTCTCATTGTCTGGTATCAGCTCAAGGGTCCCGAGGTCGTCAAGGGCCTTTATGGGGATTCAAAATGGAGCCGGTTAAAGGCCGTGCAGAAAAAAGACCTGCACCTCTTTCCCCAGGACATTTACGGCTGGGACTCGGCCACCCCGAGGTGGATACTGGGCGCCCTCTGGATGGCCAAAATGACCTATCCGGACAGGTTCGGGCCTGATGTGTCAGGTCAGAAGATCCTGGACATGAACCAAACCGTAAAAGAATTTTACAGGGTATTGTACCGGCTGGATGAAGCCATTATTGAAAAACATCTTATGCCGGTATGGGAATAATATGGGATCAGGTAAAATAAAAATGCTTCCCGTGCTGGTGATTACCATGATTCTCCTCCTGGGGTCCGTATTCCTGGGCCGGTATCCGTCACCCTTTGTCACCCGCCTTTCCGACATGATGGGGGATTCCCTGGTGCGGCAGGTGATCCTGGATATCCGGATCCCGCGCATCATCATGGCCTTTATGGCCGGCATGGTCCTGGCCGCTTCCGGGACGGTGTTCCAGATGATCTTTAGAAACCCCCTGGTGGATGCGGGTTTTTTAGGAGTTTCCGGCGGTGCGGCCTTTGGCGCGTCCCTGGGGATCGTGATCCTGGGCGGGGGCATCCCGGCCATCCAGGGGGCTGCGGCCCTGTTCGCCTTTTCCGGCCTGGGCCTTTCCTGGTTCATCGCCACCCGGATCAAATTCGGAGACTGGGTGCTGAGGCTCCTTCTTTCCGGCATTGCCGTGTCCGCCATGTTTGCTTCCGGCACCGGGCTTTTAAAATACCTGGCTGATCCGCTGCGGGAATTGCCGGAACTGACCTTCTGGCTCCTGGGCGGGCTCTGGGGCATTACCTGGCCCGATATCCTTCAAGTCGCGGCCGTCTGCCTTCCCTGCCTTCTGGTGATTTACCTTTTCCGGTGGCGGCTGAATCTTTTATCCATGCAGGATGAAACCATTTTTTCCCTTGTGGCCCATGCCTCCCTGGAAAGACTCCTCTTGCTCCTGACGGCGGTCCTGGCCACCTCCGCCGTGGTCTGCAAGACCGGTCAGGTGGGCTGGGTGGGGCTCATCGTCCCCCATATGGCCCGGCGGCTCTGCGGGTCCGACGCACAGACGGCCCTGCCCGTATCCCTTCTTTTGGGCGGGTTTTTCCTTCTGTTCTGTGATGACATGTCCAGAACCCTTCTTTCAGGCGAGATCCCCCTGGGAATCCTGACCTCCTTTATCGGGGCGGGGCTCTTCCTGGCCCTGTTAATGAACCGCCGGTTTGCCTTGAAAAGGGGATGAGATGAAAACCGCAGTCAGTATCCAAAATTTAAGCTTTTCCTATGATAGACAAGGCCCGCCGGTTATTTCCAATATGGAGTTCAGTCTTTTTAAGGGTACGGTGACGGCGGTGCTGGGGGCCAACGGGGTCGGCAAGACCACCCTGTTGCATCTTCTCCTGGGGCTTTATCCTCCGGACCAGGGCGATATCCGGTTTTTTGAAACACCACGGGCTGGATATAAGGCCGGAAGGATCAAGCAGCTCGTCGGCCTGGTGTCCCAGAATGAAACCATTCCTTTTGATCTGAGTGTCGAGGAATATGTGCTTCTGGGCAGGGCCCCGCATCTGGGGTTGCTTGCCATGCCGGGTCCCCAGGACCGGGAAGCTGTGCGAACAGCCCTTGACACCGTGGGCATGACCCACCTGGCCCAAAAGGCCGTTACCCGGCTCAGCAGCGGGGAAAAACAACTGGCCCATGTGGCCCGGGCCCTGGCCCAGGCCCCGGAGATCCTGCTCCTGGACGAACCCTGCTCCCACCTGGATTTGATGAATACGCGGCGGATGCTGAATCTCATGAAAACCATCGCAGACCGGGGCCGGACAGTGGTGTTCACCACCCATGACCCCAATGCGGCCTCAGCCGTTGCCCATGGGATCATGCTGGTGAAAAAAGGGGAACTCGTGGCCTTCGGCAGGCCTGAAACGGTCCTGACCGAAGATTTATTGACAAAAACCTATGGCGCCGGCGTTGAAGTGGTTCATACGGACCATGGCCCCTTTGTGCGGACAATGTAAACAGCGAGGTAAAATATGGAACAGCTCACGGACTGGGCAAAATTATGGAAAGACCTTTCCGGGATTCAGAACAAGGCCTTTGCCCGGAAAAAGGAAGGCGGGGACGAGGATTTCTGGAAGCACAAGGCCAAGGATTTTGACAAAATGGTGGATGAACGCTGGGCCAAACCCGATTCATCCAGGGATTTTCTGATTCAAAAATTAATGGACAACCCGGGGTCCAGTCTGCTGGATATCGGGGCCGGCACCGGGAAATGGACTCTCCTGGTATCTCCCTATGCATCCAGGGTGACGGCCTTTGAACCCTCTTTAGCCATGCAGGAGGTATTGAAAGAAAAAATCCATCAGCAACGGATTACCAACGTGGATATGGTGACGGGGAACTGGCCCGAGGATGATGCTGAGCCCCATGATTATATCCTGGCCTCCCATTCCATGTATGGGGTGGGGGATTTTAAAGCCTTTGTGGAGAAGATGGACGCCACGGCTAAAAAAGCCTGTATCCTGGTCATGCGGGCGCCCCTGGCCGGGTCCGTCATGGCCGTTGCCGCAAAAAAAATCTTGGGCCAGCCCTATGACAGCCCCAATTTCCAGATTGCCTATAACCTTCTCCTGGGCATGGACATCTACCCGGATGTGGTCATGGAAGCCGACGGGACCTGGCCCGGCTGGGCCAACAATTCCTTTGAAGAGGCCCTGGATGAAATCAAGAACCGCCTGGGGCATGCAGACAATGACGAATATGATGCTTTCCTGACGGAATTGCTGGAAAAAAATTTAACCCATGAAAAGGGAAAATATGTCTGGCCTGCAGGAAACCGGTCGGCCCTGGTGTACTGGGAGGTCCAATGAAACCTCGGCAATGGTTCGGCTTTCTAATCCTTGGCGGCCTTCTGATTCTTGTCGTTTCAGGATGTGATTTTCTTTCAACGGAAAAGGCCCAAACCCTCACCATTACCGATCAACTGGGAAGAAAGGTGGAAATTCCCCGGCATCCGAAAAAAATTGCCGCCCTCCACCATTTTGGCGGGAAAATTGTCTATAGCCTGAACATGCAGCACCTTTTGGTTGAACGCAGTATCTATGGACTTGAAGCCAAGGCCCTGGAAAAAATCGACCCCGCCTTTGCAGCCCTTCCCGATATGGTCCAGGGCCATAATTATAATGTCGAAGGCATTGTCAGCCTGAATCCGGAATTGATTTTTGCCTATGCCTCCATGGATACAACCGAGATGGGCCGGTTTGAGAATGCCGGCATCCCGGTGGTGGCCGTTAAGGGAGAGACCCTGGAAGAAAGCTTTGAGGCCGTCCGTCTCATCTCCGATGTCCTGGACTGCAAGGAAAAGGGGGAAACCTATATTAAGGCCTGCCAGGATCTGGTGGATATGGTTCAATCCCGCCTGAAAGGCCGGGTGGAAAAACCCGTGGCCGTTCTGTTTGCAGGGCCCCGGAGCATCTATTCCGTTGCCACGGGCAATATGCTTCAAACAAGGATTCTGGAGCTTTCCGGCGCCGTCAATGTGGCCAAGGAACTGAGTGGATTCTGGGCCGATGTATCGCCCGAGCAGATCGCAAAATGGAACCCGGAGGTGATTTTTATGGGTTCCTATCTGGATGTTTACGGTAGGGACCAGATTCTTGAAAATCCCCAGTTCCGGACCATCACCGCCATCAAAGAGAGAAAAATATTTTCCTTTCCCTCCAATATCGGGTGGTGGGATTACCCGGCCCCCCACTGCGTCCTGGGGGTGGTCTGGTCCGCCAAAACCCTGTATCCGGATCTTTTCAGGGATATCGATATGACGGCGACGGCCAACGCGTTTTATAAACAATTTACCGGGCATAGTTTTGAAGAACTGGGAGGCAGGCTTCCTTGAAAAAAACGCCGGTCATATTCGGGCTGTTCTTCCCGGTGATATTGTTCATCTGCCTGTGTACGGGCCGGTATCCCATTACCCCGGGCCAGGTGGCCGGGCTCCTCCTGGCTCCCCTGGGGGTTGAGAACCGTTTTTTTTCTGCGCCGCCGGACATGATGATGATTTTCTGGAATGTCCGGGTGCCCAGGATCATTTTAAGCGTTTTTGTGGGCGCCGGGGTTTCCACGGCAGGGGCTGTGTTCCAGGCCCTTTTCCGGAACCCCCTGGCGGCCCCGGATATCCTGGGGGTGACTCAGGGGTCCGGTTTCGGTGCAGCCCTGGTCATCCTGTTTTTGAGTCCCCTGGCCCTGGTCATCCAGACCAGCGCCTTTGCCTTCGGCATTCTTGCCGTGGCCCTGGCCTATATCCTGGCCTCCCTGAGCCGGGACAGTTCTCCTTCGGTTCTGGTGATTTCCGGGATTGTGATTTCCGCCATCTTCCAGGCCGGGCTCTCCTTTATCATGTATATGGCCAATCCCTATGACCAACTGATCCAGATTATTTTCTGGACCATGGGCAGTTTCAATACCGCCTCCTGGGCCAAGGTCCGGGCGGCGGCCCCCCTTCTTTTTTCCGGCATTCTTTTGATCACGGCTTTTTCCTGGCGCCTGAACCTCATGACCCAGGGGGAAGAAGATGCCCGGTCCATGGGCATCCATGTGGCCCGGTGGCGGATTTTTTATGTGGTGGTCAGCACCCTCATGGTGGCCTGTTCCGTGACAGCCGTTGGGAATGTGGCCTGGATCGGGCTCATCGTTCCCCATATCGCCCGGTATCTGGCGGGGTCGGAACACCGGAGGCTCATCCCCATGACGGCGGTCTTGGGCGGGCTGTTTCTCATGGTCATGGACACCGTGGCCAGGAGCCTCATGCTCTCTGAAATCCCCATCAGCATTGTCACATCCATATTCGGCGCTCCCTTCCTGGGGTATCTCGTGGTCAGCGCCGGAAAAGCGAGGTTTTCCCATGAACCTCAGTATTGAAAATATCAGTGCCGGCTATGGCGGAATTCCCGTGATTTCCCATATCGACCTGACCGTCGCGCCGGGCCGGATCTGCGCCCTCATGGGCCGGAACGGTTCGGGCAAAACCACATTGCTGCGCTGCATCAACGGGCTTCTGCCCCTCCTGGAAGGCAGGGTCAGGGTCCTGGGCCGGGACATCCGGGACCTGGGCCGGGATAAGATCGCCCGGATGATCAGCGTCGTCCCCCAGGTGAGCTTTTCCCCCTTCTCCTTTTCATGCCTGGACATGGTCCTCATGGCCGGGGCGGCAAGGATCAAGGCCTGGTCCGCCCCCTCTGAAAAAGAAAAACAGAAGGCCCTGGCCGCCATGGCGGAAACCGGTATCGGCCACATGGCCAAACGGGCCTTCAATAACCTGTCCGGCGGAGAACGCCAGTTGGTCATGCTGGCCCGGGGGCTGTTCCAGGACACGCCCATCATGCTCCTGGACGAACCCAATTCCCACCTGGATTTTGCCAACCAGCACAAGATCATGGCCCTTATGCAGAGCCTTGCCCGCAAGAGAAAGATGACGGTCCTGGTGACCCTGCATGATCCCAACCTGACCCATTATTATTGTGACGACGTGATCCTCATCCATGAAGGCGGGGTCAGGGCCAGGGGAGAGACCGGGAAAACCCTGACCGATGAGGTGCTTTCCTGTGTGCTGGGAAATAATATCGAATGTGATGTAACCCGAAAAGGGGTGTTTGTGGTGGTTCCCAAATTTAACCTCGTCCATATGAATGAAAAGGTGAATCTATGAAATGTCATTTTTGTGAACACAGGTGCGATCTGACCAAGGGAAAAAGTTTCTGCGGCATGTACGCGGATGAAGGGGGCAGGGCCGTGGAACTCTATCCGGACCGTTGGTGCACCTATTCTCCCTCACGAATCGAGTCGGTGCCCTTTTACCATGCCTGGCCCGGATCACGGTCCATGATCATCGGGACCGCAGGCTGCAATTTCCGTTGCCGGTACTGCTCCAATTCCTTTATCGCCTGCCGGAATCCGGCCGAGGTCCAGGACCTGATGTTTGAATTTTCCGGGGAAAAGCTGACGGCCATGGCCAAGAAACTGGGCTGCCACAATATCATTTTTAATGTCAACGAACCGGCCGTGTCCCTGCCCAGCCTCATGCGGGTGTCGGAACATGCCAAAAAAGAGGGCATTCCCATGGGCTGCCTCACCAACGGGTATACCACCGAGGAATCCACCCTCATGCTGGCCGAGATTTTTTCCTTTGTCCATGTGGGGCTCAAAGGCTTTTCCAATGCCTTTTACAAGGAATACGTGGGGGTCAACAGCATCGACCCCATCCTGAGAAATATCTATACCCTGTCCCAGCATTGCCATATCGAGATTGCCTCGCCTGTCATTGAAAACGTCAACGACCATGAGCTGCCCGATATTGCGGAATTCATCTGTGATATCAACCCCGACATTCCCTGGCATGTGTTCAGGCTTCTGCCCGAACACCATATGAAGGAGATGAAATACCCGGATATTGAGCGGATGAACCAGGTCCTGGAATCATCAAGAAAGCTGTTGCCCTATATTTATTTCCATAATTTTGTGGGGTCCGACTGGGTGAACACCCTCTGCCCCCAATGCGGGGCCGTGGCTGTCAAACGCTTCAGCCTGGGCTGTTCCGGGGACCGGCTCGACGAATTCCTGGCCCCCGGCAATATCTGCCCTGCCTGCGGGGCCGGCATCGCCATGCTGGGCACCAAGGTCTCCTGGAATGAAAAACGGGAAAAGGAGGGGGTATGAGTCTGGCTATGATTGATGCAAGACAGTGGCAGAACCGGTTTGATCTTGAATCCGGACAGAAGGTGGAGGAATCGCATCCGGCAGCCGCCATGCTCAGCAAGGTCCTGAGCTGGAATCCCTATCCCGGCGATATGGATGAAACGGCCAATGAATGGGTGACCCGGACGGCCCTGGATCTCATGGACCAGTACGAGCCCAACCTGGTGTGCCTCAGTTATGTCCAGCAGTTTTTCAGCCATCGCCATTTTGCCCATTCCCCGGCGGACTGGGAACGGATGTGTGCCAGGGCCATGGCCGAGGCGGAGAAATTCATCAAAATTTCCGGCTATACCCCGGTCATTGTGGGCACCGGCGGCATGGTCCCCCTCAAGGGGGAGATGGATCTTTCCGGGCTGGACGGCCTTGCCGTTTCCTCCAACTGGTCGGCCCGGTACTGCGGGATGCATTGGCCCAGCGCTGCGGATATGGAGCTGCTTTCCGCTTTGAAGGCCCGGGGAAAAATTGAGCGCGTGGTATCAAAGGAGGAATGGATCTTTCTTTTCCGGTCGGAAGAGCCAAAGGTTCAAATCCATCAGGATGAGGCCCTCATGCCGGATTTCCTGGTGGTCGCCGCCGAGGGCCACAGCTTTAAGACCCTGGGGACGACCCTGAGAAAGCCCGTGAACATCCCGGCCAATAATTTTAAAATCCCGGTGTATACCCCCTTGGGCGGTGTGGATGATATCAGGGGAATCAAACACCTGGTTCGGTCAAACCTGGATCATCACAAGATCGCCCTGATCCTGGTGGAAGGGGTCGGGAAAGCGTTTTTCCCGGCGGACCATTCCATGTGCAGCAACGGCCCCGGCTGGTTCTACCATGAACCCGGAGATGCGTTTTACCTGACCCTTTCCACAGGAAAACATGAACCCTTTGCCTATCCTGCCGGTTACCGGTCCTTTGACCGGGACGCCGAGGCCATAAAATTTCCCTTTTCCGGCTATATGCTCTCGGTCCCGGAAAACACCCTGGCCCTGGATTATCCGGGGAAAAGCATTGCCGTGGGCAATAGGAGCATGTTCATGCATATGATGTTCGGTGTGGACATGAGCATTGAATGCTTTGCCAGAAATCTTTTTAACCAGGGATGCCTGGGCGTCCTTCACAGGATGGATAAATATGAAAAATAAAATCTTTTTTCTTTGTATGATAACGGTTCTGACGGTTCTTTTCTGCGTCACCCCGGCCCTTGCCGGTAGGGCTGAAAAATTGGCGGCCCTTGAACAGAGAATCACCTCCTATACCCTGAACCCGGAATATAAAGACGAGATCTACGCCCTGGCGGTGGTAAAAATCGCCCTTGAATCCATCCGGGAAGGCTCCGGCGGCATCGGGGCTTGTCTTGTGGACAGCACCACGGGAGAGATTGTGGAATATGGCCGGAACCGCCAGTTCAGCCCGCATTTCCGAAGTGATTTCCATGCAGAAATGGATCTGCTCAACAAATACGAAGACCGGGTAAAAAAGATGAATGATCCGGATAATTATAATAATCCGCGGGAATGCAAAAACCTGGTCCTGGTGACCTCGGTGGAACCCTGTCCCATGTGCCTGACCCGCATCATCAATTCAGGAATCAAGACCGTTCTCTATGTGGTGGAAGACAGGGAAGGGGGCATGGCTACCTGCTTGAACAGCCTGCCGCCGTTTTGGAAAGAATTTGCAGAAGACCGGGAATTCCGGCTTGCCGACTGCTCTGCCGAACTCCGGCAGATCGCCATGGACCTGTTTGATTTTTCCAGCCGGAGTTTTGCAAAGAACAGAGTGAAAAAATAATGGACCCAGTGAATGATATCCATGGTTGAGCCATGGAAAAACCCAAAACATAAAGGAGACCATCATGTGTGACTGCAAATGCCAACATCCGGAAAAACTCAAAGACAAACCTGAAAACTGTACCTCAGAGCAGGTTGAAGAATGCCATGGGAAAACAGGGGAGCATGGATGCGCCTGCGGTTCCGGGGAAGAGAAAAAAACAAAATAACCGAGGAGAATTAAAATGCCGGTGGATAATCCGTATTTAGATGATGAAGAAGATAAAAAAGCAGCCATGGACATGGATGCCATCGTTAAAACCCTATTTGCTCCCATTTATCCCGTGATTGCAGAGCAGATCACATCCATGCACGGCATTACCGCCGGCGCCTGTATCGACCTCGGCGCAGGTCCGGGGGCCCTTTCCATTTCCCTGGCAAGGACCACGGACCTGCACCTCTATGCCGTGGACAAATCGCCCCACAGCATTGCCATTGCAACTCAAAACATCAAGGACGCAGGCCTTGGGGACCGGATCACCCCGGTGAAATCGGATATTGTAGCCATGCCCTTTGAGGACAATTTTGCAGACCTCATGGTGTCCAGGGGATCTATTTTTTTCTGGCAGGATCTGACCAAGGCCTTTAACGAGATCTACCGGGTCCTGAAGCCCGGAGGCAAAACTCATATCGGCGGGGGATTCGGTACGCCGGAGCTAAAGAAATTCATTTTTGAGGAAATGGCCAAAAAAAACGACGGCTTTGAAGACAGGAGTAAAAAACGGGGCGGGCCCGAAGCCATGAAACGCATCAAAGACGCCCTGGAACAATCCCTTGCCCGGCAATATCAGATGACCCAGTCGGATATCGGATTCTGGATTCATATCGAAAAGGAGAAAACCTCATGAAATGCGGGATCTGTGAGATCGGCTGCCAGGTCCCGGAAAACGGATACGGGAAATGCCGGATGATGACGGCCAGGGGCGGGGTTCTTACGGAACGCTATCCGGACAGCTATTCCACCCTGTTCCCCATTTCCATTGAAACCCTGCCCACCCTGCATTTTTATCCCAATCATAAATTTTTGCAGGTCTCGTCCATGGGCTGTAATTTTTCCTGCACCGGGTGTATTTCCGAAATCCTGGCCCGGGGAACGGAAAGCATGCCCGCAGTGTTGAAGCAGATGCCGCCCCAAAAGGTTGTGGAAAAAGCCGTTCATGAAGGCTGCAAAGGCATTGCCTTCTGCCTCAATGATCCTACGGTGTCGTTTTTCTCATTTTTAAAACTGGCCCGCCTGGCAAAGGAAAACAACCTCCTGGTGGGATTTTCCACCAATGGCTATTTGACGGAACAAGCCCTGGAGGCCCTGATTCCCTTTACGGATTTTGTCAATATCGGATTCAAGGGATTCACCGACGAGGCTTACCAGGCCTGCGGGGTCCCCACATCCGGGCCGGTGTTCAGGAATCTGAAACGGCTCTTTGAGGCCGGGGTTCATGTGGAGGCCGCCGCTATCCACATGAAGGGTTTTGAAGCCGAACTCGCCCGCATTGCCGGTTTCGTTTCCTCCCTGTCCCGGTGTATCCCTTTCCAGGTCATGCGGTTCGTGCCCTTTGGCGAGGCGGATATTGAATTCGAGCCCACCATCCGGGAATCCGAGGCCCTTTGCGCAGAGCTGGAAAAGGAACTGGCCCATGTCTATCTCTTTAATTCACCCGGATCAGACCGGTTGAATACCCTGTGCCCGGATTGCGGGGGAACCCTCATCACCCGCGAGTTTTTCGGCCCCATGGGGTCCAGGATCACGGCGCATTTGCCCAAGGCCCGGTGCGCCTGCGGCAGCCGGCCGGTGATCACCGGGGAGGTTGCGGAAAAACGCTATGATGAGCACGGCTTTTTCGGGGGATACAGGACCACCAGGGCCTTTGAAATGCTCCATGCCATCCTGGTCTGCATCGGGGCCCATGATCCTGAAAAGGTGTCTGAGCTTTGGTTTGATCTCGTTCAAACCGATTATCTCAAAGAATTCCACGAGACCGTCCAACTGCCCGATGCCTATGGCGCCATCATTGACCGCCTGGCCCTGAAAACCGGCTGCACCGAAGCAGGCCATCAACTGAAAAATTTTATCCAGAATACCTTGGCCCGGATCCGGTCCAAAACCTTGGATGTGGACCGGCCAAGGGTGTATTACGCCATGGGATATCCCTTGTTTGCCCTGAATGCCGAGCGCTTTGAGACCAACCTGGTGGAGGCGGCCGGAGGCGAGTGCCTGAACAAGCAATTGAAGCGCAAGGGCAAGCCCGGCGTGACTCTTACCCGTGAAGAATTCATGGCCATGAACCCGGACCTTATTTTTATCTCGGGCTTTCTGTCCTGTCCGGTGTCCGATTTTTACGACTATTGCATCCGTCATGATCTTCTGGTCAATGCTGTGAAAAACAACCGGATCTACGGCCATTTCCCCCTGTGGGATTTCGGCAGCCCCAGGTGGGTCCTGGGCCTCATGCACATTGCCAATACCCTTCATCCGGAAATTTTTGATTTTGACATGGAAAAAGAAGCCGATGAATTTTACAGAGAATTTTTTAACCAGCCCTTTGACCGCAAAACCGCCAACCGGTCGTTCTACCGGGCCTCACGGTGATATCTCCATGAAGCAGACCCTCTTTTTATTGTTTCTGGTCCTGGCCTGTCTGATCCTGCCCGGATCTTCCTTTGGCGTATCAGACCCCTGCCCGCCCTTTTATCTGAAAACCGACCGGGGCGAGACCATCAACCCCATGACCGGGGAAAATGCAGACCAGCCCTATTCTCCGCGAAAAACCTGCGGGGCCTGCCATGATGTGGACAAAATCTCCAAGGGCTATCATTTTATGATGGACTGGGACAAGGCCAGCGACGACCGGTTCAAGGACACCGACACCCCCTGGCTGGTCTCCACGGGACTGACCGGCGGCCTCATCACCTACGGCTATTTTCAACTGGCCAAAAAACGGGTCACCCATCCCGATGAAATTGACCTGACGGCCTATGATTTCATCGCCAGGGTTCCCGAGGCCTTCAAGGGCTATCAGAAACCCGGCTGCGCAGGCTGCCATGCCGGTGGCGGCATGATGGAACTGGACCGGGACGGAAAACGCTATGACCTTCGCCTGGCCGAAAACCCGGAACTGGCCGAAATCCTGGACGGCGACTATTATAAAAGCCAATGGGATAAAACCGGCGTCATCGAGCCGGACTGTTTTCTCTGCCACGGAAACCGCTATCATATGCAGACCCGCATCGAGCAGACCAAGAGCCTGAATTTCAAATGGGCCGGGACGGCCGCCGCAGGATTGGGACGGGTCTACGGCCGGGTCAGTGAAGGCGAAGTCCCCAGGGTGGTTTACAACAAACGCCTCTTCAACGAAGACGGAACCTTTTATATGCCGGACATGGTCTTTACCCCCAAACCGGAAAACTGCCTCACCTGCCATGCCTCCATCGAACTGGGCAAACGGGGCAATTCCTGGGGAGACCCGGCCAACCCCGATGTCCACCACCTGGCCGGGCTCACCTGTATTGACTGCCATCCCGGAGACCTCAACCACAATTTTGCCAAGGGCAATGCCACGGACGGCAAGGTGGCCGACGACCTGGACAATACCATGCGATCCTGCCGGGACTGCCATACCCAGGGCTATAAAGGGGCCACCCCCATGAAGCACCGGGGCATCCGGCAGGACCATCTGGACAAACTCTCCTGCGAGGCCTGCCATATCCCGGAATTGAAACGCAGCGCCGTGGGGGCCATGTTTCTCAATACCGGGGTCTTCGGCAAACACGGCCAGGCCGAGACCCAGGCCTTTGGCGATGAAAGACCCTGGAAGCCCGCCTATGTGATCCGGGCAAAGGACAAGGACAAGATTCCCCGCATCACCCCGGTGAATCCCGTGCTGAGCACCCTGTTCACCAATAAGGAGAAGGGCCTCTATGTCCCGCTCTTTCTGTCAGAGGTGGAAAAGGCCTATAGCCAATGCAAAGATAAAATGAGCGACAGAAAACCGGCCTATGATTTCCACCGGCCCGAAGACATGATCCTCATGCTCTCCACCCTGACCCAAACCCTTTCGGACAACAAACGCTTTACCGCCCTTGCCCCGCAGTTTCATACCGGCGGCCGGATTTATTCCCTTTCCAAAGACGGGTCCCTGGCGGTTGAAGCGGACACCACCTGGGTGCAGAGGCTTCCCTATTATTCCATAAGCCACAATGTGTCCCCGCTGGACCAGGCCCTGGGAGCGGGTGGCTGCAAAGACTGCCATTCAAAGGACGCCCACATCTTCAACGGCCTGGTGGTGACGGATTATTTCGGTGATAACGGTAAGCCCACCACGATTTCCATGGCCCGATTCCTGGATCTGCCCGCCTCCGTCCAAACCTGGAACAGGGTCTTCGGAACCTTTCTTTCGGCCTGGCCCCTGGTTTTCACGGCCGTCGCCGCCATCCTTATTTTATTGGTCATGGTCCGGCTCTTCGCCGGCCGCCATGCCTTGCCCGGGTCTTTCGGGCCATGGCCGGTCCTTTTATCCCTGGCCCTGGTCCTTGGCCTGGCTCATCTGTTCATGACAAGGGAGGTGGGAATCCTCATCTCGGTGCAGAAAATCGTCATGGACCACTCGGCTTTCCTTGGTCCCTTTTTGATGCTGATCGCAGCTCTTGGCTATGTTTGGCTGGTCCGGAAAATGAGCCAAAACAAAGTCCTGTCAACAGGGTTGTACGGCCTGGGAATCCTGACCGCAGGCACGGGCCTGTTTTTATGGATACGGCCTTTTTCTGATAGCGCTATCCTGCTTTTTGCCCTGGGGATCCACGTCATGCTTGCAGCAGCGACAGTCCTGGTCCTGCTCTGGCTTTCTTTTATGAAAAGGCGGTGATTGGGATCTGCAAAAAGCCGGGGTAATTCAGAATAAGCTGAATTTAAGCTTTGCATACTCATAAGAACAGTGGTATGAAATTTTTTATTCAGGATAAGGGATTATCATTATTGGGTATTATTAATTTCGGTATGTTATCCGGTTAGGCATCAAAATTTTGGCTGATACACGGAACCACACATCAACTTGTTGGGCTACAAAAAATGGGTATAGGATGATTCAATATTACAGTGAACAAGAAAGAGGTCCAGTTCAGCGAACAGCCGAGACCATTTCCCCGGCAGTATGGGGGGGTGTAGTCGCTGCAGTAACATCGGCTGTTCAAGACGGTAGCTTCGGTGAAGATTTCCCCGAAGTATGCCCAGACGGTTCCTGCGTGTGCGGGACCGATATTCAGAAATTCTCACTTGCGTTACAGGCTGAAATTCCAGGTGTTAACTGGCCGTTACAAACGGAGATCTCTGAGTCGAAAGGAAGGCGAGTTCAGAAGGTGCCCTACGCCCCTGAGACCCTTGATATTTTGGATTTCATCCAGTTCTGTTATAGGCATGTTTCCAAAGCCGTGCAGGGCTCTTACCATAGCTACTTCAGGCACCATCATCTTTCGTTTGACCGCGATACTGGAAGAGATACATTCCGAGATCGGATCAATAGGATATTTTCCCGAAATGGCATTGCGTTTGATCTTCGGGTTGACGGTAGCATCAATCGTATAGCTCCGCCTGTCTTGGCTAATGACTTGCGTTCTCCCCTTCCCCCAACAGGTGACTCAACTTTGGACCGGTTGTTTGAAGATGCTCGAAGGAAATTTCTTTCGCCTGACTTGTCTTTACGAACCGAGGCGCTCGAGAAGCTTTGGGACGCTTGGGAACGCCTCAAGACTGTCTGTATCCCAACCAACAAGAAGGAATCCGTAGCTTGTCTGCTTGAGACCGTGTCTCCTGAACCGAATTTTCGTGCGTGCCTCGACCGAGAGGCTCGTGAACTGACGGACATCGGAAACTCATTCATGATTCGTCATTCAGAGGTTCAGAAAGTTCCCATTAAGGTGAGTGCCCACGTGGATTACCTTTTTCATCGGCTGTTTGCGCTTATGCATCTTATGGTGAAAACTGGGCTCAAGTGACTCGATGATTTATGGAGAGCCCAACCAGAGCATTAAGTGCGACGGCAAAAAGCCTCCGCGCCTTATGCTTGGCGTTAGTTAAAATCAATTCATAGTTTAAAAAACTCAGAATTTGCATTAAATATATATGCAAATTTTATTTAATTTAAACAAAAGGTTTGAAATTTATTTCTGATGCATATATAAATCATGCATCGGAAAGGATTTGTAAACCATGTCGTCTGAAAACACAAAAAGTCTTGAGCAATGCCTGCCTGATGGGCAACTGGTGAACCGTGCCTGGTTAAAGGAGCGGGGATTTAACCGGCCAAGGGTGGACTATGCCTTGCGGGCCGGTAAGCTTGTGGCATTGACTCAGGGTATATACAGACGTCCGGGGCCTGCGCTCAAGTGGGAACATGTGGTCTTTTCGCTAAACGAAATGGGATATCCGGTCCATGTGGGCGGACGCAGTGCGCTTGAATTACAGGGGTTGGCCCATTATCTGCCGCTGGGGGGTACGCAGCGGATAGATCTGTACAGTTCTGTGAAAATACCGGCCTAGCCCCTCGGTTTCTCAGATTCTTTCACGTTTGAAATCCATAATAAGCAACTGTTTAAGGAACTCCCAAAAGCCGGGGTGTCCTCCCTTCCTTTTGGCGCCTGGGATTGGCCGGTTCCCATCAGCACCCCGGAACTTGCCCTGCTTGAATTGCTGGCCGATGTCCGTGAGGAAGCTGACTTTTCAGCAGCGGATAAATTTTTTGAAGGCGCTGTCAATTTAAGGCCGGGTTTGCTTTACGAGTTGCTGGCAAACTGCAAGCAGGTGAAGACCAAACGGCTGTTTTTATGGTTTAGTGACCGCCACGGTCATGTCTGGCGCAAAGCACTTGAAACTGAGGGAATCGACTTAGGCCGGGGCAAACGCATGCTGGTCAAAGGAGGGGCTTTTAATGCCGTTTATCAGATAACGGTTCCCAGACAGATGGTCAAAGAGAATGAAAACACCCTATTCTGATCAGGTGCGCCTGCTCGTGAACCTTTTGCCCATTGTGGAATCTTTTGAGTTTTGAGGATCTTTTTGCCGGGAAAATCTGCGCTACCCTGGACCGGCAGCATCCCCGTGATTTATATGACACCTACTGGCTGCTGCAGCATGAGGGGATTACCGAAAGGTTAAAGAACGCTTTCATGGGTTACCTCATGGGGCATAACCGGCCCATGGCGGAACTTCTGGCACCCACATATCAGGACATTGCGCCGCTGTACAGAACAGAGTTTGAGGGCTTGGCATTTGAGCCTGTCGGTCTTGAGCAATTGCAGGATACGCTGCCAACGCACTGGAGCAGGCTGGAAAATTATCCGATAATAGTGTAGCTCTCGTCTTTATGATTCCATAGAGAACTAGAAATTTCTGGCGAATTTAGCAGCCGGTTTCACGGCCTGATCTTGACACAGATCTGAATACGGGCTAAATTAAGGTCAAGTTAATTATGGAGAACAATATGAAACTCAGTGAATCTGTTAAGCCCATCAGCTATTTTAAAGCACATGCTTCGGAAATCGTCCGGCAAATCGTTCATAGCCGGCAGCCCATGGTGATCACCCAGAATGGGGAAGCCAAAGCGATTCTCCAGGATCTTGTCCAGTATGAACAGACCCAGGAAAGCCTCGCCATGTTGAAAATGCTGGCCCAAAGCCAAAATAGCTTTAGAAAAGGAGATTTCAGGGCTGTTGCCGATGTTTTCAGCGACTTACAAAAAGCTCTGGAAAACCAGTCTGAATGAAATACAATGTTTATGTCATTTCTGATGCGGAAAAAGATCTTTTTGAAATCTATGATTATATAAAAAAATCCGGATACCCGCAAAACGCAGGAAACAATTTTTCAGAAATTGAAACAGCTTGCCGAAACCTGTCATTTAACCCGAAAAAAGGTCACTATCCTCCGGAACTTCAACGAATTGACGTACATCAATATCGCGAAATTCATGTGAAAGTCTACCGCATTATTTACCAGATCATCGAAGCCGATGTTTTTATCCATGGTATCCTTGACGGTCGGCGGGATATCCCGGATATACTTCAGCAACGGAATTTGAGATAAGACGCATCGATTTTTATAGCTGTGACAAATAAGACAGGTGTAATTAAGGAGACGGCTTTGCTGTTCGGGGACGGCATCAGTTATTTCCTGTTCCTATCTTTATCGGTATTATTTTTTTCAATCCATCCCGTTACCAGAGGAACCCCCAAAAAAATCAGGACAAAGCCCAAAACCCCATTCCATCTGAATTTTTGAAAACAGAACCCCGCCCCGGTAATGCCGATCCATCCGCCGCAATAATAGAATAACACATAAAGGGCATTGGCCTTTCCCTGACCGCTGGAGAGTTTGCTGTTCAAAAGCCCGATGGCCACGGCATGGATGGTGAAGAATCCGGCGCAGGTTCCCAGCAGGCCCGCAACCACGGCCGGGACGGAAGGGATGAAGAGGAGCCCGATGGAAAGGCCGAAGATCCCGGAGGCGGCCATGAGAATATTCCCGCTGCCCATGCGGGCGCTCAGGTTGCCGGCCAGGGGCCCCATGAAAAAGCCCAGGACATAGACAAAATAGGTCAGGGTGATCATGCCGGTGGAAAAATGAAAGGGAGGGGCCGCCAGGCGGTAGGGCAGGAAATTGAAAATGGGCTGGAACATCAGAAACCCGGCTCCGCCGCAGGCAATGGGCCAGAGCAGGTCCCTGCGGGCCAGGAGGGAAAGGAACCCGGCCTTGTCCCGGGGTGAGATTCTTTTCACGGGTCCGGGGGACGGCAGCACGGCGCAGGCAAAGGCCATGGCGCAGAGGATGAGCAGGGAAGCCGATAGAAAGGCATACCGCCAGTGCAGGGGAGGGTGGATCCATCCTCCCAGGAGACGGCCGCCCAGACCCCCCAGCACCGTGGCGGAAACATAGGCCCCCATAACCACGCTCAGTTTTTTGCCGGGAAGGGTTTTGGACAGGTAGGCGGCCAGGCTAGTGGTCAGGGCCGGGATAAACAGGCCCTGGAACATCCGGGCCGCCAGGAGGACCCTGAAATCATGGGTCAGGCAGGAGATGAGCCCCCCGGCGGCCACGCAGAGGCTCCCGGCCACGATGATGGGGCGGATGGACAGGACATCGGCCAGGTACCCGAAAAACAGGTTGGAGAGGATGATGCCCAGGATCACGAAGGAGACGGTCATGGAGACCTGGACCGGCGATACTCCGAATTCTTCCTGGAGCACCGGCAGCACGGGCTGGGTGATATAGATATTGGTAAAGGCGGCGGATACCAGGGCAAATACGGCGATTTGCAGCTTAACGCTTTTTTTGTCCAATTTATAGGAATCCCTTTAGAAAAATGATCATTTTGATTCTATAATATGTTTACACGGACGATTCAAATCATCTTTGAACCCTGCCTCAAAAAACCTTAACCCGGATGTACTGAAATCTCTTTACAGACTCTGGAAATGTTGATACGGAATTTTTTAAGTTTTTTTTACAATTTGCATGGCCGCATATGCACGAGATTTTTGAAATATGCGGATAACCTCATCATTAGACGGTCTCCACGGGGAGGTGATTATGATGAATCAGGGTTTTCAAAGGCGTCCAACTCCATTTCAATGGATAAAAAACCGGCGCCTGTCCTGGTTTCTCTGGGACGGGTGACCCCTTAAAATATGACCGGTGGGTTCAACTCCCGCTTCTATTGAAAATAGATCCTCATCTCGTTTTCGATTGTTCTAATCTCACTTCTTCTCATACACTCTTGGTCTCATTTCCAAAATCCATAATTGGGACATCCTGGAAATTGACGCAGGCACCCTCATGCTCCTGCCGTCGCTTTCCACGATACCGGTAGCACCGTTATTCTATTTTGCCTTTGCCTTCCAAACGGAGGGTCCGGGTATTTAAAGGAGAACACAGATGGGAATTACAACCAAAGAATTCAACAACGAGACCTTTGAAATCCTGGAACACGGAGAATCACCAGGGTTCAGGAAAGCGTTCCACATTATGATATGCTTGGCCGTCGGCTATTTTATATATATCCTCGCCAGTTCACTGTGATGCTGAGGGAAAGGATCAGACAATGAAAAAGGAATTAACGATTTTTGATAACCCGAAAAATATACGCCGGATTCATATGTTTTTTTTTGTGGCCCTTGTCCTGGTATTGGTTGCCGAAGCCTTTGTGGACATGCACGGTGAATTCCATATGGAAAGTTTTTACGGGTTTTATGCGGTATACGGTTTTATTTCTTATGTCTCACTCATCGCGATTGCCAAATTACTGAGAAAAATACTGATGCGAAAAGAGGATTACTATGATGACTAATTCGATTCCCCCTGCATTTATTCTTATTGTCGGTGCTGCGTTTATCCCTTTTTTACGGGGAAATATATTACGGGCTTATATGTTGGCCCTCCCGGTACTGGTTCTGATGGTCCTGATCCATATGCCCCAGGGCAATTTCCATACCTTTGAATTTTTAGGCTATGACCTGATCCTGGGCCGGGTGGATAAGCTTTCCCGGGTTTTTGCGCTGGTATTCGCCCTCATGACCTTTTTAGGAATCCTGTTTGCTTTAAAAGTAGAGGACAATCTTCAGCATATCTCGGCCCTGGTCTATACCGGATCTACCCTTGGGGTTGTGATGGCGGGAGATTTTCTTTCCCTTTACCTGTTCTGGGAAATCATGGCGGTTTCTTCTACTTTTTTGATTCTTGCTTCACGCACCAAGGCGTCACGGGACGCCGCCTTCCGGTATATCATGGTACATCTGGCCGGCGGCTTGTCTCTGCTGGCCGGTATCGTGCTTTATGTCCACCAAACCCATACCCTTGCCTTTGGTTTTATCGGGCTTAACAGCCTATCTTCCTGGCTCATTTTTATCGGCGTTGCCCTGAATGCCGCAGCCATACCCCTCCATGCCTGGCTGCCGGATGCCTACCCCATGGGAACGCCCACCAGTACGGTATTCCTGAGCGCGTTTACGACAAAATCGGCTGTTTACCTACTTATCCGGACCTTTCCGGGAACGGAACTGCTGATGGTGATCGGTGCGGTCATGGTGACGGTTCCAATCTTTTATGCGGTTCTGGAAAATGATATCCGCCGGGTCCTGTCCTACAGCCTGATGAACCAGGTCGGTTTCATGCTGGTCGGCATCGGCATCGGCACCGAACTGGCTCTGAACGGGGTAGTGGCCCATGCCTTCTGCCATATTCTCTACAAGGCCCTCCTGTTTATGGCAGCCGGGTCCGTCCTCCAGATGACGGGCAAGATCAAGTGTACGGAAATCGGCGGGCTTTATAAGACCATGCCCTTGACCTGCCTGTTCTGTCTGGTGGGGTCTGCCTCCATATCCGCATTTCCGCTGTTTTCCGGATTTGTTTCCAAATCCATGATCGTTTCCGCTTCGGCCAAGGAGCAAATCTTCCTGCTCTGGCTGGTCCTTCAGTTTGCCTCCACCGGTGTGGTGGATCATGCCGGCATCAAGGTGCCTTTTTTTACGTTTTTCGGCCATGATTCCGGTATCCGGGCCAAGGAGCCCCCCCTGAACATGCTTCTGGCCATGGGGGCTGCGGCCTTTCTCTGTGTGGGATTGGGCGTGTATTATCAGCCCCTTTACAACCTCTTGCCCTTTGCCGTACACTATGAACCCTATACCGGCCCCCATGTTGTGGGACAGCTTCAACTGCTGATGTTCGGCGCCTTTGCCTTTACCCTCCTGATCCTGTCCGGCTATTATGTGCCTGAAATAAAAAGTCGGAACCTGGATGCCGATTGGATCTACCGGAAGCTGGGGCGGCTTTTCTACCGGGTGCTGGATCTGCGCCTGAATGCCGTGAACCGTTTATCCGAGAACACTGTGGTTCAATTTGCCAAAGGGATTTCCGGTTTTTTCCAGAAATTGACAACCCATACAGCCTTGTTTTTTGCCGTCAATTTATGGCTGGTCCTGGGTTACCGGAAACAGCATCTGGCGTATAGAAAGGAAAAACTCTACAAGGAGATGACCTATGGTGCCCTTCCCATCGGCATTGGTGCAGTGGTGGCGATTTCATTCATATTGATTGTGTTTTCATTCATCTGAAACGGCGGCATCCTGTCATCAAAGGCAAATGATGTGAAGACCACGGGTTGCCGGGCCCATTTCCAGGGACCGGCAACACTGTTTCGTTTAATCATCCATCCCTGCCCAGGATTATAATATTTCATAACCCGCATAAAAATGTGTTACAAAACTGTTGTGGTCCAAGGTTTTATGCTATATCTTCCCCGGAAAATGATATGGGGATGCAAAGGGAATCAAATCCTGTCAAAACGCCTTGCTTTCTTTTGTAAAGCAACTGGCCCGAAACTGAAGGCCTTTTTGTTTTTGATTGTTTATATTCGTTTTGAAAATCACCCCGCTATAGATTCAGGATAATCCAACACCAACCTCCCTGAAATTTCTGTCACCGAGAATTGCTGAAAATTTTTCTGCAGGCTTGACATCTCTTAAACAATCATTTTAAAGTGGCAACGTCTTAGGAAATTCTCAAATTTTTTAATGAGTTACCATGCCCACTGGAGAAGTCGATGGATATAGGACAGCTTCAGAAAGAGATCGTTGCTCTCAAGCATCAAAAACAAATTTATGAGGCCCAGAACAGGTTGTTTGAGACCTTTATCAACAGGGCACGATCCTCAAATGACCCAAAAATTTTGAATGGAACCATGCAAAATGCTCTAGATATTGCGAAGCAATTTTCAGGTGCAGAAAAAGGCAGCCTGTTTTTATTGGATGAGAACGGGGTAGTGATAGACAGTATTCTTACCCGGAATGAGACAAATGAAGAAAAACGGTCTGATTTGATCGGCAAAGCCTTGGAAAAGGGTTTTGCCGGATGGATCAAAAAAAAATTATGTGCCGGGATCGTGACGGATGCCGAAACCGATGAAAGATGGATTACCTTTCCCGGGCAGCCCTATTCTGTAAGATCTGCTCTGGGTGTACCGATTCTGAGAAATGATACTTTGTTTGGTGTTATTACACTGATGCATTCTTTGCCTGCACAATTTGGCAGAAATATTGTCGATTTTATCCAACAGGTTGCCGACCAAATGTCATTGGTGATCGAAAATGCAAAGCTGTATAATGAGCTTGAGCAATCAAAAGACCTGCTTGAAAAAGCTAAACAATCCGCGGAAAAATATTCCAGTGCACTTGACGACGAGTGTCAGAAAGGCAAGAAAATACAGAACGATTTTTTGCCCCATTACCTTCCGGATGTTAAAAACTGTGATATCGGATCATATTTTCATTCTGCCCTGCAGTTGTCGGGTGACTTTTATGATCTGTTTGAATTACCTGACAGCCACCTTGGTTTTGTTGTCGGTGATGTCAGTGGAAAAGGTATTGGCGCAGCACTTTTCATGGCATTGACTCGAAGTCTTATCCGTATTTTTTCAGGGGCCTTCACCACTGTTAAGGGGGGTGACGGTTTTGGAATCACAAATGATGTGTTTTCACCAAGTGCGGCTTTGGGAGCCGTTTCTTTGGCAAACAAATACATAGCAAGGGAACATGGTGAAGACGGCATGTTTGTAACTTTGTTTTTTGGTATTGTTGACCAGTTAACCGGTAAATTGTCTTTTGTCAATGCTGGGCATGAACCTGCTCTGGTTGTCGGGAAAAATGAAATAAAACAATCGCTCAAAGCCACCGGGCCGGCTTTGGGGCCAATCGAGAGCGCAACATACGAAATTGAAACAATTCAGCTTGAAAATGGGGACCTGCTTTTCAGTTATACAGATGGGGTGACGGAAGCAAGATCGGAAACAAGAGCATTTTACACGCGAGCCAGACTTGAAAGCCTATTAAAATATGGTTTCCAGGGCACTGCAACGGCTTTTCTGGAAACCATTAAGGCAGATCTGTTTGAATTTACTGGGGAGGCTTCCCAGACCGATGATATTACGATGTTTGCAATCAGGTGGCATTTGCGATATTGACCAATACAGTCAGATAATTTTTTATTCGGTATAAGCCATGAATATAACTAAAGAAAAAAGACAGATCGGACGAAGAACGGAGGATTTTACAGTCAGAGAACAAAACGAGCGATTTCATAAGCTGTGTGAAGTGGGTAAAACCATCACGGCAGAAATCGATATCAACGTATTGTTTCCCCTGGTGATGAATCAGACGAACCATATCATGGGAACACAGAGAAGTTCGGTGTTTTTATATGATGAAAAAACAGATGAGCTCTGGTCTCTAGTTGCCACGGGAATGGAAAATTGTGAGATAAGGATATCTGCAAAGGTGGGCATTGGGGGCTGGGTATTTAAACATAAAGAATCTTTATCCCTTAATGAAGCATATAAAGACCCCCGATTTAATGTTGGGGTTGATTGTAAAACCGGATTTAAAACTGAAAATATTTTATGTGTGCCGCTCATTAACAGCGGCGGCCACTGCATTGGCGTCCTTCAGGCATTAAACAAAAAAAAAGGCAAATTTACCGACGTGGACACTACTTTTTTGTCTGCCATATCAGACTACGTTGCGATTGCCCTTGAAAATGCCCGACTGTATGATGATGTAAAGAATTATTCAAAAAATCTACAGGAGCAGGTCATTATCAATGAATCCCTCACTAAACTAAAAAATCAGCTTACTAAATTCGTTCCTCACAGTGTTGCAAGTATCGCTGAAAAAGACCCTGACCGTCTGTCTGTTGAGAAACATCCCATGGATGTCTCTGTTTTGTTTGTTGATATACAGAATTTTTCCGTTATTACGGAAAATTATGACCAGCGAATGGTCAACCACATGGTTGAAAATCATTTTTCGAGTTATTTAAAATGTATCCATCAGCATGGGGGAGAGATCAATGAAACTTCCGGCGACGGGATCATGGTCATTTTTAAAAGTGATACCATCGAAAACTATGCCTTTGAAGCTGTCTTAACCGCCCTTGATATCATTGAAGAAAATAAAAGGATCAACAGAGAATTTAATTACCCTTGGGGCCAGGTCGATCTGCACATCGGTATCAGTTCCGGAGAGGGGTATGTGGGAATTACCAGGATGAAAAGCTCTGTCATGGAACGATGGACATATACTGCTTCAGGGCTTGTTACAATATTGGCGGCAAGAATCGGCGCTTTGTCTAAAAAAAGTAAACTATATGTGGGGCCTAAAACCTACAACATGGTTCGAGAGCAAGTTGAGTGTGAATTTTTAGGCAATCGCACCCTTAAAAATGTTTCAAAAAAGATACCGATTTATCGCGTCACCGGAATTATTCCTCCACCAGATAAAAAAGAATGCTCATTCGATGACATGACCGGTTCGTTGGATCAGGAGAGCGATTTATCAAAAAATAGGTGAAAACCATTAGGAAAATTTTTCTCTATTGATGTTACATTTATTACATACTTTAAGAAAAGTTTAATATGGTTAGATATGTTTTGTAATTCTGAGTCAATTCGTTATATGGTGCATAATATTCGTTGAGCTGTTATTCTCTGCGCTGAGTGTCTTTCTTTCTAATTGTAGCAGCAAATTCCGTAATATCGGCATGAATATTGCAAAATATATTACGTTTAAAGATTAATGAAAAAGCCAAACTAGCTTAGCGGTTAGGGCGGAAAGCCACGGGTCATCATGATAGCCGGGTTGCCATTAGGTAACTTGGCTATTTTTTTTATTTTATTTAATCGGATCGTTAATTTTAAAATTTAATTTTAGGATCTGTTATGGATGAGAACACAGCATCAGGAAAAGCCATAGGCGTTGTGGTAGGTCTTCAGGGACATGCCCAGGCAGTTTCAGAGACCGGGACCCGTGAGTTGTCTACCGGAAGCGAACTTTTTCAGGGAGAAAAGATCGTTACAAAGGAAGATGGGCAAATTGAAATAAAATTTACGGACAATACGATTTTATCTCAAGGGAAGAACAGTGAAGTCCTGATTAACGCCTATGTATATGACCCCGAAGAAGGATCCCATTCCAATTTGCTTTTACAGATGGGTAAAGGTGTTTTCAGGACCGTGACAGGGGAAATAGCAAAACAGAATCCAGACAATTTTAATTTACAATCGCCCATGGCGCTGATTGGTATAAGGGGCACGACCGTAGTAGGCCAAGTTTTTGAAGACTCGGAGAAATGGGGTGTCGAAGAGATTGGAAAAGGGCATGTGCTGGTAGTCAAAGATTCATTCGGAAACATCCAGTTCATTAGTAACCCGGATTTAATCATAGATTTTTTTAAAAACCAGCCGATCGGTCCTGCACGACCTTTGACCCCTGAGGAGCTGGATTTTTTTAAGCTAACCGCTCCCATAGATTTTCTGGTGAGTGAAATAGGCCCGGAAAAAGCGGTCAATGATGGAAGAGAAACAGAAGATGCTGATAGTAAAAATAATGATGCAGACAATGGAGAATTGATCGGCATTGCCGGTGGGCAGGAAACACCTGAAGGGTATTCCAGTGAAGATCCAATAGGGGAAGCAATGGGTGATGTCGATTCCATAGATCAGCCGGAAGGATTTTCTTTGCCGCAGAACCTGGAACCGTCAACCCCTGTCCTGTCAAACCCTGTACTATCATATCAAGAACCTCTGGTATTAGGTCTGATTGACTATACCTCACCTGAAGATCCCGTTTTTTATATTGCAGACAGCTCGAATGCTGAACCGCTACCTGTAACCAATTCCGGATTATTTAATGATAGCATTATCAGACAGGCAGAGACTGTAATTACAACGGTCACAGAGACTCCCGCGCCTCCGGTAGAAAATGTTCTGCCTGTAATCGGCGGAGATATTTCCGGTTCAGCCACGGAATATGTGGACCCGGATGGTAACACTCTGCTGGAAACCAGCGGTGTGCTGACGATAAGCGACCCGGACGCCGGAGAATCGGTATTCGTTGCCGAAACCATTGCCGGAACCTACGGCAGTCTGACCATTGATACACTGGGCAACTGGACCTATATCGCCGACAGCACCATCTCATCCATCCAGCAACTGGATGCAGGTGAAACTGTCAATGAAGTCCTGACAGTAGCTTCAGCAGACGGTACGACCCATGATATCACCGTCACCATCACCGGGACCGAAGACGCTGCCGTTGTTACCGGCAGCTTCACCGAAAACATAGCCGAAGGCAATATCGGAAATGCAGCGGCCACGGCAACGGGAACCCTTGTCATCACAGATATTGATACTGGCGATACCCCATCCTTTGCCGATGTGGCAGCCACGAACGGCAGCAACAACTACGGCAGTTTCGAACTGTCATCGGGTATATGGACCTATACCCTTGACCAGGCAGCGATTCAGGATCTTGGAGAAGGGGCTGTTGTTACCGACAGCATTACTTACACAGCTACCGACGGCACCTCTCAGATAGTTACCGTCACCATCACCGGGACCAATGATAGCGCAGTGGTAGCCGGAGATATGGCCGGTTCAGTCACGGAAGATGTGGATCCGGATGGGAATACTCTGCTGGAAACCGGCGGTGTGCTGACGATCAGCGACCCGGACGCCGGAGAATCGGTGTTCCAGGCAGGAACTGTTGACGGCATCTACGGCAATCTGACCATCGATATTGCAGGCAACTGGACCTATACAGCAGACAAAACCCAGGCGGCTATCCAGCAACTGGATGCAGGTGCAAGTGTCGATGACGTCCTGACGGTTTTCACAGCGGACGGCACCGCCCAGATGATCACCGTCACCGTCACCGGGACTGAAGATGCTCCCATAGTCAGCGGTACTTTTACCGGAGACGTAATCGAAGGCAATGTCGGAGACGCAGCGGTTACAGCAACCGGAACCCTTGCCATCACAGATATCGATGCCGGAGATTCGCCATCCTTTGCCGATGTTGCAGCCACGGCCGGAGACAACAGTTTTGGCAGTTTTGAACTGTCATCGGGCATCTGGGCCTATACCCTTGATCAGGCGGCAGTAGAGGCACTCGGTCAAGGAGATATTGTCACCGACAGCATCACTTATACGGCAACCGACGGGACTTCCCAACTGGTCACCGTCACCATCACCGGGACCGAAGACGCTGCTGTTGTTAACGGTACCTTCACCGGAGATGTAACCGAAGGCAACGTAGGAGATGCAGCGGTTACAGCAACCGGAACCCTTGCCATCACAGATATTGATACCGGAGATACACCGTCCTTTGCCGATGTTGCAGCCACGGCCGGAGACAACAATTTTGGCAGCTTTGAGCTGTCATCGGGTATCTGGACCTATACCCTTGACCAGGCGGCAGTACAGGCACTCGGTCAAGGAGATACTGTCACCGACAGCATCACTTATACGGCAACCGACGGGACTCCCCAACTGGTCACGGTCACCATCACCGGAACCAATGATAGTGCCGTGGTAGCCGGAGATATTGCCGGTTCAGTAACGGAAGATGCGGACCCGGATGGGAATACTCTGCTGGAAACCGGGGGAGTGCTGACGATCAGCGACCCGGATGCCGGGGAATCGGTGTTCGTTGCCGCAACCATGGCCGGCATCTACGGCAACCTGACCATCGATATTGCAGGCAACTGGACCTATGCAGCAGACAACACCCAAATGGCTATCCAGCAACTGGATGCAGCCGAGACGCTCACCGACACCCTGACGGTGACTACAGCCGATGGTACACAAAAAGATATCATCATCACCATCACCGGGACCAACGATGCACCCACAGTTGCCAATGCGATTGCCGACCAGATTGCCACGGAAAACGGAGTGTTCAGTTTTACCTTTGCGGCAGACAGCTTTGCCGATATTGATGCCTCCGACA
>JAMPXP010000041.1 GCA_023701135.1 Desulfobacula sp.
ATTGCAATACCTCCTTGAAATAAATTGATGGTAAACAGACCGACAGGCCTTAGGAGGTATTGTAAATTTATTGAGAGTAAATGGGAATTGATAGATGGATTAATACTGGGGATTGTGCCACTTCCGCGAAGCGGTTCAGTTCATACCATAAATCGTCAGTCAATTTTTGCATGAAAAGGTTTTAATCTTGCGTTTTCGGACCATGGATGATTATCTCCTATTCAAATTGATTTTAACGTGTAGTTATTCAGATCCTAACCTTTGGTACCCGAAGATTACCGGAAGAAAAATGCACAGAAACGATAAAGAAAGACCTTCAGATGTCTTGGATGTCGCCCAACTGGTACGAATTGAGGCGGTACACAGGGGATTCCTATATCAACACCTATATGCTGTTGGTTGCTTGCTATTAGCGCAGGCCGCAGACGTCGATGCAGTTATGGTTGAGCGTGATGAGGATATTGAACTTATTCCTAAGCAAGGGCGAATCTATGTGCAGGTTAAAACCCGCTCAAAGCCAATCATACCCAGCGATATTTCAGGTGCTATAGAACGTTTTAAAGATCTTCGAAAAGAGCATGCCGATGGAAAACGCAAAGGTGAGGCGTCATTTATTATAGTCGCTAACCAGGCACCGAGCAGTCAGCTCCAGCAAACTATCGACCTTAATAAACTTCCCCCTGATGTTCTTTTCGTTTGGCCCCAGTCGATTACAGAACGCCACCCGGCAATGCCACCCGCTTGGGAGTCTCTTACTGATGCTGCAACATGGTGTATCAACCAGGCGGAAAAGCTCAATTTCTCATTGTTGTCTCCGGACACTCTAATATGGAAGCTGACCGGGCTCGTTCAACTTGCAGCCACTGGGAGCACAGAAAACAGGCAGCATGCGTTTCACGCTAAAGACCTACCTGCATTATTTGAGCAACTCATCGTTCAGCTACAGGACTTCCCTGCTCCTCCAAAGTCGTACAGACCACAAAAATTGGAGCCATCTCTCAATTCAGACAAGCGTGTACGAATCATCTGCGGGTTATCCGGGGCAGGCAAGACAGCCTGGGCATCACAGGCGGCTCTCCACAGTTCTCAATTATGCGCCTACTATGACACCGGTGACCTTCCAGGCACTGCTTTGGCGAGTACACTAGTTCGTGAGTTGGCAGCCAAATTTGCAGCACCGGATCGAGATGGTCTGCGAAAAATTTTGCTACCGGGTGCGAGTGGATATGAGGCACTCAAAACATTCGACACATACATGGATCAACAGGGCACAGCCCCTCTTCTGGTTATAGATAATGCGCACCGTGTGCCTATAGAAAATATGCGTGATGTTTTGAATGCGACCCAGTGCATTCGTTTTGTCCTGCTGTGTCAGCCCCATGATAACGTCCGCGAATTGGAAGCTGTCACCGGGCTCCAACGTGAAGGACTTCTGGGCTGGGATATCGATACGGTGGCCTCAGTGGTAAGTGACTTCAGTGGCTTTGCCACCGCTCAAGGCTACGAGCAGTTACGTATCTATACTGGTGGTCTTCCCCTTTATGTTGAGAGTGCCGCTAAAATTGCGGTCACAGAATACGAAGGTAATGTCGATGCGTTGTGCTCTGAACTTCAGCAGCAGAAGAATACTGTAGAAACGGCGCAGGAAATCATTTTATCCCGTATTTATAATGGGTTTGATACATTAGTTCAGGATGCTCTTGCATTGTTCAGCCTGGCTGATGTGGGATTGAGTCACGATGAAGTTTCTGAGCTTTTGGTCAAATCGCTAAATATATCTACAAGTGGTGCTACCACAATTCTGAAAAAGATGCGGGCTACTGGGATTGTCGAGGTCTTTGGGAAACAGACGCTGAAGGCTCATGACGCCATCAGGATTCTGGGGCTGCAACACATGGAGCTTATGGATCCGGTGTTGAAAGACAAGGCACTGATAGCGTTGAAAGAGATACTGATCATAAGCCTCCAGAAGAATAGAGACACATCAAGATTCGCGCTATTGACCCAGATATATATCAAGCTCAACGATGCTATGACACTCATCGCAATTTCTGGCGAAGAGCTGTTTTATGAAATGGGCATCAACGTTGATATAATGGCAAGCTTAGAGCGTGCATCGACTTCAGATACTATGGAACCTGTTCATAAATTCTGGGCATTGGATGGGCTCGTTTTTTCGGGGTTTAGAGGTGGTCATTCTGAAAAGCTTGTTCAGCGACTTGAAGCCATGGAGGCTCTTCTTGCAGAGCATGAGTTGGGTTCGCGTGAACAAATCGCGTATGCAATGAAGCGGATATTATTCTCAGCAGAGAATGGTGACATAAGAGAGGTTCAACGACTTGTAGAACAGACAACTCCCAAGCTACCCGATGCTGAGCATGAACGTATTTTTGACTATAACCATGCCATCGCTCTGTGGAAGCTAAAGAGATACAAGGACGCGGACTCGCTCTGCTGGAAAGTTATTAAAGGATATTACAACTTGCTGGGCATACGTCCGAAAGATGTGATAGGCAAAAATTCGGATGTGTTATGGACAATTATCAATCAACCAGAAAATGTTCAGGAACATCTCAAGCATCTTGCCGATACACTGGAATTGTACGCTAGAAACCGAGAAGCCCAGGGTAAACCTACACCATTCGCCCGTATTCATTCGATGAAATTCTACAATATGGCTGGTGCCCCAGAATCTATGGTACGAGTCGGCCAGGATCTGGCAGATGAATTTCTTGCCATGAAAGACTATGAAGGTGCCAGAGAGGCCATGGAACAGTTTGTTTTCCCGGTTGTGGAAAAGGCTGGGCTGGTAAACAGACTGGTTCAGGTCCGGAGCCAGTATGCGGTGATATTGGCGTTATGCGGGGAGCACGATAAAGCCAAAGCTGAAATGAGTCGTTTGGAACCATACATTGATGGGTTAAACGGTGAGCAACGTAAGGAAGTTGAAAACCAATCAAACTACATTGCCCAGTTAGCCTATGATTCTTCGAAGACATCCGTTAGAAAGATTTTCGGTAAGATAGGAAGAAATGAACGATGCCCATGTGGTTCTGGCCTGAAGTATAAGAAGTGTCATGGGGCCTGACTCATGTATGATAGTCTGCCTGAATTACCCCTACTGAATTCTGGGAACTCTCTACTCTGAAAGCAAAAGACAAAGGTCATGTCCGGATCAATGCGGTTGCCTTCCCGGTCAAGGGGCCTCCTTTAAAATGGTTTCCACGGCTGCCGGAATCTGTGCGATGATGTCCATGATCTGGGTGGCCGGGGTCGGGGCTGCCGCAAGACCGGCCAGGCGGTTGATTCTGGCGGCGGCCAGGGCTGCTTCGGGGATCTTCATCCCAATGCCGATCAAGGCCGAGACAATGCCGGTGAGTGTATCGCCGGTTCCGCCGATGGCTTCCATGGCTTCGGTGGACGGACCTTCCACGGAGGACAAAAGCCCTGTCTCATCCATGATATAATCCCTGGAGCCTTTCACCAGAAGGTACCGGGCTGCATTTTCATGCTCATAGGCCCGCCGGACAAGGTCTGGCACCCGGTTATCCGTGTGCAGGATAAAACCCCTTGTATAAAAGGGATGGGGAGCTGTTTCATCGGCCAGGAAGGCCAGTTCGCCCGCATCCGGGGTGAAGAGGTCATAGGACCCGGCCTGGCCGCTCATCTTGGCGGCATACATAAAGCCTGCATCGGCAATGAGGACGGGCCGGTTTTCCATTTCCGCCAGTTTGAACAAAACCCGGTTATGCCAGTCCACATCGGGTTGCAGATAATGAAACACAAGGGTTTGGATTTCCGGAGCAAGGTCTTCATGGACCAGGTGGTGGTAGATCTTCCGGCTGCCCTGGCCAAGCCCGGTATCACCGGCCAGAAATGCGGTCAATTCGCTTTTCCCGAATACGGCCAGGGTCTGGAGGGCAGCGCCGATCAGGGCCGGGGTTCCCCGGTTTACCGGGACGGGCCGGCCCTGGATAAGAATCTTGTCTGCTTCCAGACTCACCCGGCCCACGGTCAGGTTCAGGCTGAGATCGGGCACGGTGCCTACAATACCGAGCATTGTTTCTGCATCTCCTCAAAGGCTAGGCCCAGGGCATAGCCGCAGAGGGTATGCCCGATGTCCAGGGGCCGGGGGGATTCGGAAAGGGTTTTGCCCACCATTTCATAGGCCAGATAGGGCACATCCGGACAGCCGCCCCCGGAAATATTGACAATCTTTTGGGTCCTTTTTTCAATGGTCAGTTTCATATTGGCGGCCCTGACCATGAGAAAATCGCCAAAATCTTTGACCTGAAATAGGTCCACGGGTTTCAGGAGGGGGCCGGTCACCGGGACTACCTGCTGGGGATGAATCCTGGCCCCTTCCAGCAGCCGGAGAATATTGAGCTGCTCGATGAGGGGGAATCGGACCACCAGATCGCAACCGGTCCGGATCTCCGGCGGCGGCCCCATGACCTTGATATCCCATCCCTCGGACCGGAGCAGTTTTTCCGCCCTGATCACCTCGCTGGTATGCTCAAATACCAGGATGCCGAGACCGGCTCTGGCCCCGGCATCCTGGCGAGATGTTTTTTTCTTTTTAAACAGGCTGAAATTCAGCAAAGGCTATCCTTTTTCCATCAGCTTCTGACAATGGTCAGGCGATATTCATCCGCTTCCTGGGTGACGGTTACCTTACAGTTTTTGCTTTCTGCGGCCCGGGTGACATTTTCCATGGAGGCGTCCGTATCCACCAGGACGATGATCTCCTTATCCGGTGATGATTTTACGGCGTCCATGAACATGAGCACGGGCTGGGGGCAGGAAAGCCCCCTGGCGTCTATGGTTGTTGCCATATTTGAATCCTCCTTAATTGGTTTTTCGCATGGTAAGTCCGATGAACAGGCAGACAACGAATCCGACGGCTACGGCAGCCATGCCGTGGGGCCCCAAGCCCGTGGGCGAGCTGGCCAGCCCGAAATTATGGGCAAAGGCGGCGCCCGTGATCATGCCGAAAACAAAGACCGCAGCATCCCCGTCCCCTTCTCCGGCCAGGAAAAGCTGGCGTCCCGGACATCCCCCGGCCAGGGCAAAGGCAAGACCGGCCAAAGCCATGCCGATAAAATTCCAGATATGAAGATTGTGGGCCACGGGTTGCTTTTCAAAGCCCATGTGAAACTGTCCCAGAATCAGGTTCATGATCACGGCCATGACCACCAGGGCCAGGACCCCGGAGACCAGGTGGACCTGTTTGAAGAGGATCAGATCCCGGAAGGCCCCCATGGTGCAGAACCGGCTTCTCTGGGCAATGAAACCGATGAGGAGTCCCGCTCCAAGGGCGACGAACAAGGGTGCATGGGAGGCGCCGGGTCCTTTGACGCTGTAGAAAAGGACACCGGATTTGGGTTCCTGGGCCACCTGGGGATAAACGAGCATCAGGATCAGGAATCCGGCCATGACCAGGGGCATGAGCAGACCGGCTGTAAAATGCGTTTTCTGTGTCCGTCCCAGGTTATATCCGTTTTTCAGGAACAGGGTCCCGATCCAGATCCCGCTGATGAGCCCCGCCAGACCCAGGATGGCGTTCCAGTCCCCGCCGCTGAGCCTTAACAGCGCCCGCCACGGGCATCCCAGAAAAACCAGGGCCCCGATCATGGCGAAAACCCCGAGAACGAATCTGACAAAGGGCGCGGAACCGGTTCTGGCCCGGTAGTCCTTGAACAGCAGGGCTGCTGCCAGGGACCCCAGGACAAACCCGATGATCTCCGGCCTTAAATACTGTACCACTTCGGCCCGGTGAAACCCGAGGCCGCCGGAGATATCCCGTTCAAAACAGGCCACGCAGATCCCCATATTGCCGGGATTGCCCAATTTTTGAAGCAGGGGCGCCAGGATACCGATAATGGCGCCCACGAGGATGATGCCCGTCCGGGTGCCGAAAAAATTTTTGGTCATGAATTCTACCTCCTTTAATTATCCGTTTAAACACTATGGGTAAATTCTGTAATACCTATATTTGATGGATTCATGGATAGTCAAATCGGTAGTTCTGATATGATTTCAAAACCCAATAGAGATAATCGATACCGCCCTGTTTCAGGTGTTATAGGATTACCGGGCGAGCCGGGCAAATTCAATGAATTTTCGGGAAATAGGGGACAGGGATCTTTTGGTGGAGGTGGTCATATAGAAAAACCGGCTCAGGTCCATGTCTTTTACGGCCAAAGCCTTCAGGCGGCCTTTATCGATTTCATCCTGCACGGCAATGGGGGAAAGGATGGAAATCCCGACATGGTGGAGAATCCCCTGGATGACGGACACGGTATTGCCCATGGCAACCGGGGTTTTCAGGTGATTTGCATCAAAGCCTGCATTTTCCATGCTTTTCAGGAGGGTTTGCCATGTTCCGGAGCCTTTTTCCCGTTTGATAAAGGCTTCTGAAAAGAGATCCCGGCAGCGCACGGACGTCTTTTTTGCCCATTTATGGTCAGAAGGAACGATGAGCCGCATTTCATCTTTGATGAATTCCTCCTGAACGATCAGGGGATCATTGGTCTTTGCCCCGACAATACCGATATCGATTTTTCCTTTTTTGATTTCCTCGATGATGGCGCTGGTGTCACCGGCCGTCATCTCAATATGAATGTCCGGAAACTGTTTTGAAAAGGGCCCGATGAGTTTTGGGAAAATATAGCCCGAGGGAATGGTGCTGCCGCCTATAAACAGAGTCCCTTTTAAGCTTCCCAGAAAATCCAGGATGGCATCCTCGGCTTTTTTACCCAGGGCAAGGATCTCCTTGGCATGCCGGTATAAAATTTCTCCGGCCCGGGTCGGTTCCGTAATTTTCCCAAGACGGTTCAGGAGGGGGCATTTGAAATGCTCTTCAAGTTCTTTGATATGGCTGCTCACCGTGGGCTGGGAAAGGTTGATGGCTTCAGAGGCCTTTGAAAAGCTTTTGTTTTCAATGACGGCCACCAGTATTGTGAGCTGCCATAAATTCATCGGCATTGGTTCAGCGGGGCTGCCGTTGAAGAAAAGGCAGGATCTTGAATCGCGATGGCGGCAATATCGTCATGGGGCTTGAACCTGGGATATCTGCTGCATTCCGGGTCCAGGGCCTCGATTTGTCTGATCCTGTTTTTCAGGCCGGCCAGGCCCAGGTCCTGATAAAGCCGGACAAGGGGGGTAAAATTCCTTTTTCTCTCGGGTATTTCGGTTGGAATTGAGAGGCCGTCCGTGAACAAGAGCACTTCCCTGACCTGATCCAGGGGCTCATGGCCGTGATAAAGAAAATCACAGGCGCTGTCCTCACCGTTTAAAACCCCGTAGGTCAGGTTCATTTCACATCTTTTTTTCCGGATCTGATCCGTCAGTAATACGTTTGCCTCTGAGGTCCCGTGTTTTTGTTTTGCCGGCCACAGGCACAGGGTTTCATAATCATGGTCGTCCTGTTCAACCAGAACCTTATGGGTGTTGTCATGGAAAATCAGGATGATATAGGCGTCTCCTGTCTGGACCCATTCCAGCATCCTGTCCTTAATCCGGATGACGGCCGCGCTGGTGCTCCAGAAATTCTCTTTCCGGGTCAGATCCACACCATGATCCATCATCCGACAGTAAATGGCTTTGTTTGCGCCTTTGGCCAAGTCAACCAGGGGGAAATGATTTTTTATAAAAACCGATTTGGCCGCGGATGAGGCCAGAAAACCACCGGTTTGTCCATTTTCAAAGGTTTTTTGGTCCAGGCTGGTGGCCCCGTCAAACACGCCGAAAATATTGCCTTCAGCAATGAGGTGATCCTCGTTCAGTTTGCCGGAGCCCTTTTCAAGAATATATTCAAATTTCATTTGTTTTTGTTCCGCGTATTTAAACTGATCCTATTATAGAGACAGGACCCTTGATGTCAAAAAGATAATATGAATGATGATTTGGATCTGTATCAGGATTTTCTATGGCAGGCTCCGGGGCTTTATGAATATGCGTCTGGATTGGCCTGGGACCGCAAGCTTGAGAAATGGGTGCTCGGCAGGCCTCAGGCTGGGCTGGGGCTCCGCCCCGTAAATATCAAGGCCCGTTCCCGGAGGCATGTCCACCTTGAGGTAAAACGGATTTTTTGTCAGCCTTGGGGGAACCTTGTCCATCCATTCCAGGTCAATGGAAAAACCGCCATCGGCCTCTTTAATCTCAGACATGAGATAATGGCCGTACTGGGTAAAACAGGCCCCGGAGTCCTGGACCAAAAGCATCCCCCTTTTGGCGCTGCCGGTTTTGATATAGTCTGCCCATTTTTCGATCACCGAAAGGTTTTGCCCGGGGTCAGGATGGAGAAGATTGGCCCAGTGAAGGGCCATCACCGGCCGGTCAAATTTGAATTCAGGCCCGGCAGCCAACCGGTTCCAAGGAATTTCTGATTCCCCGCGGTCCACCAGCAGCACATCATTTTCCCAGGCCATCTTTCCGGCCTGGGGGCTTGAATACAGCCTGGCCTTGCTGAACAGGAGGGTGACGGATTCGATTCCGAACTCAGCCAGGATTTTCTGAATGCCCTGGTCCGGATCTCCAAAGCTGTGATTCAGGGCTGGCGGGATAAAGGTTTTGGGCCTGGAACCAAAGCCGTACTGATCCATGATCTTGAGAAAATAGGACAGATGTTTCCGGATTTCATCCGGGTCCCTCATCCTGCAGCCGGCATCGTGGAATTCGGAGCGTTGCATCACCCCCTGATCCCAGAATTCGTGGCCCAGGCCGTGAAGACCAAATTCTATATGGTTTTCAGCATTTTTGATGATCTCTGCCGCTTTGATTTTTTGGTCCAAATCCACACCCGGGGCTGTCCAGTTTTTTCCCATCCAGGTGGAGGACGGCAAGTTTTGTAAAATAGGGTCCCTGTCCCATTCGCAGAGAACAAACCCGGCCAGGAGCCGCATATCCAGCCGCTTTCCCAGCTCCGCCAGGGCCAAATAGTCTTCAGGCACATGATCCCTGGGCATCCCTGTCCGAAAGGGCTGGTTCGCCCCTGAACCGTCCGTTCCCTTCCACCAGCCCACATCATCGATGCTGACCAGAAGGGGCATGGGAATGGTAATCGTCATGTTCACAGGGATATCCTCTTTCTCACCAGGGGCCCCAGCAGATTGGCCATGCCCAGGGGCAGTTTTTTCCATGCAGGGAGGGTCAGGGTTTCTTCTGCCAAAAGGCCCTGGCCCGGAACGGGCCAGGTATACCAGTAAAGCGGCTGCTCTTCGGGGTGGAATTGTTTCTTGAACCGATAGGTCGGGGCATTTTTCGAAGACCGGCCCATATCAAAAATTTCAGCTTTGAGATTGCAGGCAAACCCGATCATCTGCCGGTAAAGATAGAGATTGGCATTCAGATACCTGAACTCCCTGACCGAAGAGGCCCATGGGTTGGCCAGGGTCTTTTTGAACCTGAACATGAAAGAGGCGGCCACAGGCCGGGCTTTGTAAAACACGACGCAGATGAAAGCCTGGTGGTAAAAATATCGAAAAATCGCCTTAAAAAAATTTTTTGAATGCACGGGCGAGCCAAGATCCCTCATATTCCGGCTGAACACGGCATAGAAAGGGTCAAGAAGCCCGGTTTTTCCGATTTTCCAATCCAGCCCGCTTTTCTCGCTTTTTTTGATCTGGCTTCTCAATTTGGATTTGAATCTGCCCATCATTTCCTGTTGAGACCCGGAGATCGGGAGAGACATCCCCACCTTAGCGGAAAAAATCCGGGGTCCGCCGGCCATGAGGGTCAAATCCGGGATATCCAGCATCTCCTTCTGTCTTAGGGTGATGGCGGAAAGCCTTGATTTTTTGCTGCATAAAGGTTCCAGCCCCCTTTTAAACAGAAAATTCCGGGTGGAAGGGTCCCGGGCCAGGATGCCGGCCGTGTCGAAAAAAGGGACGGACACCAGCCGCGGCCCATTCACCAGGGTCCTGAACCTGAACAGGGGCAGGATACCGCAGATCCCGGGATTTCCGTTTTGAACCGGCCGGACTGCGGCAAGATAAACCGGCCTGTGGCCATAAGTTTCCTCAATGACCCTGGACCAGTTGAAAAGATGGGTATATTGGGATTCCGGGGTCTGAAGCACATACCTGTCCCAGACAGCAGAATCGGTTATCGCTTTGATTTCCATGACCTTAAGGATAGGATTAAAATCGAAAAAAAACCAGTCTATTTGAATTTCTCAGTAGTGTCCGGTTAGGTTTTTGCTTGTGTTAATATTTTTCGATCTTTGACAATATTGTCCCGGTCTGAACCCGGGGGGCCATCACATCTGGTGAAAAGATCATTCAAAATTGCAGTCCGCAACTGCCGAACTCTTTTAATCGAGA
>JAMPXP010000029.1 GCA_023701135.1 Desulfobacula sp.
GGAAGGAATATAGAATCGGCCAGGTCAACAATGCCTTTGTATTCCCGGGTGTGGGGCTGGGCATCATCGCCTCCGGGGCCACCGAAGTCCTGCCGACCTTTTTTTCTGCCGCCGCCCATGCCGTTGCGGAATTTGTCAGCGAAGAGGATCTGATGAACGGCATTCTCTGCCCGCCCCTGGATCAGCTTAAAAATGTGTCCTTTGAGGTCGCCAAACGCGTCGGCGCAGAAGCCATAAAAGCCGGGGTTATCGAAAAAGGCTGCGCCTTTTCAAGATACAAGCACAACAACGACCCGGACCGGCTGAACCTGTTGATCGAAAAAATGCGCTGGGAGCCGAAATATTTCGATCAGATTTAATTCTTTCACATCATTTTCCGCCGGTTACCGGATTAGGCGGAACCGGCGAATTCTTTGTCCATATCTCTCATTGGAGATAAACGGAAACCGCATCGGCGGCGGCCTCCCCGTCCATGGCAGAAGAAACGATTCCCCCGGCATAGCCGGCCCCTTCTCCTGCAGGAAATAACCCCCGGACCTGCGGATGCATCCGGGTATCCGGATTCCGGGGAATTCTCACCGGCGAACTTGTCCGGCTCTCCACTGCCAGAAGCTTGGCCTCACGGCTCACATATCCTTTCATTTTTTGTCCGAAAGTCCGGAAGGCTTGTTTTAAGGCCCCGGTGACATAAGGCCCCAGGATTTCTTTCAAAGGATGGCTGACCATCCCCGGAATATAGGACGTGGCCGGCAGGGTTTGGGATATCCTGTCCTCCAGAAAATCCGTCAACACCTGGGTCGGGGCGGCCTGGGTCTTGCCGCCGGCAAGAAAGGCCCTTTGTTCCATCTGTTTTTGAAACTCAAGCCCGGCAAAATGTTTGAATTTGTCCTCCAGGGGGCCATACTGGTGTGCATCAATGGTGACCACCACCCCGGCATTGGCATGGACCAGGTTGCGAAGGGAATTGGACATGCCGTTCAACACCAGTTCGCCGGGGGCCGTGGAAGCCGGGATCAGCATGCCGCCGGGGCACATGCAAAAGGAATAGACCCCTGCCCTTCCCACCTGGCAGGCCAAAGAATAAGCGGCTGCGGGTAAAAACGGATCGTTCTTGAACCCTTTGTACTGGATCTGATTGATCAGTTCCTGGGGATGCTCCACGCGAACGCCCATGGCATAGGGTTTGGCTTCCAGAAGGAGCTGATGCCTGTCAAGCAGTTCATAGATATCCCGGGCCGAATGGCCCGTGGCGAGGATGACCACATCGGCTCTAAACTCCTGATCATCCGTTCTGACCCCCAGAATCCGCCCTTCCTTTAAGATAAGACCGGTCACCCGTGAATTGAAATGGATTTGGCCGTTGCAGTTCAAAATGGTTTCCCGCACGGCCTGGATAATCCCGGGCAATTTGTTGGAACCGATATGGGGATGGGCATTGACCAGGATATCCGGAATGGCCCCATGATGAACCAGAATGGAAAGGATTTTTTTCACATCCCCCCGCTTGGTGGATCGGGTATAGAGTTTTCCGTCGCTGTAAGTCCCTGCCCCGCCTTCGCCAAAGCAGTAATTGGAATCCGGGTTCACCTTCCCCTCGGTTTGAAGGGATTTCAGATCGAACCGCCTTTCCCTGACATCCTTTCCCCGCTCCAGGAGGATGGGAAGAATGCCTTTTTCGATGAGCCTCAAGGCGGCAAAAAGCCCGGCCGGACCGCTGCCCACGATGAGGGCTGTTTTGCCGGGCTTGACCGGTTCATAGGTGACTGGCAGCAAAAGTTCTTCCAAGGGCTCCCCTGAATACACCCTTGCCTGGATCTGGAACACCGGAGACCGCCCCCTGGCATCCACGGACCGCCGGGTGATCTGCACGGCATCAACGGCATCTACGTCTATTTTCAAGGCAATGGCCGCAGCTTCTTTAATATGGTCGGGATTATTTAGCTTATCCGGCCGGATACGAAGCATTATGTCTTTGATCATCCCTGTCCCCTTTTTATGGAGAAAGTCCTTCTATACCATGAACCCCTATTAATCTCAATCCTCAGCCCAAGATCGTTTTTCAGGTCTTCAAAATTTTCCCATCATTTTTTTCTTGACATGGATTTTTCTGTTTGTTCTAATATACAGAATTGTATTCTATATACAGAACATTCAGGAGCAATGCTTATGACTTTCCCTGTTCCGGAAAAACCAAAATCAGCATACAACCCCACGGCCCCGGCCGTGGAGCAGGCGGCCCAACTGCTTTTCTGCCTGGGGAAAAACAAAGGCCATGATATGGGACTCACCGCTATCTGCAAAGAAATCGGCATCCACAAAAGTAAGGGATATTCCATTTTAAACGCCCTGGCCAAATACGATCTCGTCACCCGGGACCATGCATCCAAAACCTATTCCCTGGGACCGGCCCTCATGCCCCTGGCCCAGAAAGCCAAGGAAAAATTCGATATCACCGCCGTTGCCAGGGACCATCTTCAGCAACTGGCCGAAGCCACAAAAACCAGCGTGCTGCTGGGGATCATCTGCAATGATCAGGTGTTTATCACCGGGAAATATGACGGCAACGAATCGGTATCGGTCACCGTCAATCTCTACCAGTCCCTGCCCATCACCCACGGGTCCCACGGAAAAGCCGTTTTCGGATATCTTCCCCTAGAGGAACAGGAAAGGCTTCTCTCTTCAGGACAGGTCTTTTTTCACGGCAGTCCTGAAGATTTCGATCCAAAGCGCCTGAAAAGCGAACTGAGCTTCTGCCGGGAAAAGGGATATGCCGTGGATCAGGGCAGGATGTCGGCGGGCATCAATGCCGTCAGCGCTCCCATTTTTGACCATAATGACGAAGTAGCGGCCTGCGTGATCATCCTGGGCACCTTTCAGGAGGACCGGTTTGAGGGTATAGGAAAAATGATTGCCGAAACCGGCCGGGTGATCTCCCGGCAGTTGGGAGCAAGAATATAAAGGAGACACGATGAAAAAGGATGGGGTAAAAATTATCAAAACAACGACATGGTCCCCCGGCCCCGGTTGCCACGGCGGTTGCGGAATCCTGGTCCATGTCAAAGACAACAAGGTGATCAAGGTGGAAGGGGACCCGGACCACCCCTGGAACCAGGGGCGGCTCTGCTCGCGGTGTCTTTCCATGACCCAGTACATGTACCATAAAGACAGGCTCAGAAAACCCCTGAAACGGATCGGTGAACGGGGGGAAGGCAAATTTGAGGAAATTTCCTGGGATGAGGCCTTTGACCTGATTGAAGAAAAAATGAAAAAAATCCGGGAGGATTTCGGTCCCGAGTCCGTGATTTTCCACCAGGGCACCGGCCGGGACATCGGCGGCTGGATATCCATGCTGGCCTATGCCTACGGCAGCCCCAACTGGATGTTCGGGCTTTCCGGCATTTCCTGTTACACGCCCCGGCTCATGATGATGTCCATCACCCAGGGGGACTTTGCCGTGGTGGATGCCTCCCAGTGGCTTGAAAAAAGGTATGACGACCCTGAATACAAGATCCCCGAAACCGTCATCATCTGGGGCCAGAACCTGCCTGCCACCTGCCCGGACGGCTTTTTCGGCCACTGGTATGTGGATCTCATGAAACGGGGAACGGAACTCATCGTCATTGACCCGAGATGCACCTGGATCGCCTCCCGGGCCAAAATCTGGCTCCAGCTCCGGCCCGGGACCGATGCAGCCCTGGCCCTGGGGTTCATCCATGTCATGATCAAGGAAAATCTCATCAACATGGATTTTGTCGAGAAATGGACCAATTCTCCCTTCCTGGTCAGGACAGACGGCAAGATCCCGGTTTTCTTGAAAGAAAAAGATATCAAAAAAGACGGGTCTGATTTGAATTTTGTGGCCCATGACGCGGTTTCCGGGGACTTCATGGTCTGGGATACCACGGCCCAGGCCTATGACAAGGCCGGGGCCAAACCTTCCATGGACGGGGCTTTCACCCTCACCCTGGTGGACGGATCAAAGGCGGCCGTCAAGACTGTGTGGACCCTGTACAAAGAGAATGCCGAACAGTATACCCCGGAAAAAGTTCAGGACATCACCTGGGTACCGGCCGAAAAAATCCGCCAGGCGGCCCGCATGTATGCCAAGGCCAAGCCCGGCGCCCTGCACTGGGGGCTTCCCATTGACACCATCCCGTCCACCGTACCCACCTCCCAGGCCCTCAACCATCTCTGGTGCCTTACCGGCAACCTCGACATCCCCGGCGGCAATGCCATTGCACGTTACGCCTTTGATGTCGTGACCTATCCCTATCATTCCGGCGGGGCCATCCTGAGTCTGCCGCCGGAGGTCATGAACAAGCGCATCGGCATCCATGACTATGGCTGCATCAAGGATTTCAGGGCCTGGGCCCAGCCCGACAAGGTCCTGGAACAGATTTTTTCCGGCAGCCCCTATCCCATCAAGGGCATGTGGATCCAGACGGCCAACCCCATTGCCTGCACGGGCATGGAGCCCCAAAAATGGCACAAAGCCATCAAACAACTGGATTTCACGGTCTGTGTGGATCTGTTCATGACCCCCACGGCCATGCTCTGCGATGTGATCCTTCCGGCCGCCACCTTTCTGGAAAAAGATTCGCTCAAGGCCTGGTGGGTTCCTCTGAATGCCATCAAAAAAGTCGTGGATGTGGAAGAATGCAAATCCGACATTGAAATCAATCTTGAACTCTGCAAACGGTTCATGAAAGACTTCCCTTTCCCCAATACCCGGGTGCTGTTTGATTCCCTGCTCAAATCCGCCGGCATCACCTACCAGGAACTCTGTGACAACACCTGGATGCTGCCGCCCAAGGGCCATCCCAGCAAACCCTATCACCGGTATGAAAGAAGCCTGCTGAGACCCGACAAAAAACCGGGATTCCGGACCCCTTCCGGAAAAATCGAACTTTTTTCCTCCTGGCTGGAGAAATGGGGCCTCGACCCCCTGCCCTACCATGAAGAGCCACCCTACAGCCCCGTTAGCACCCCGGACCTGTTCAAGGACTATCCGCTGATTCTGGCCACTGGCCGGAGAATGGGACCTTTTTTCCATTCCGAACACCGGCAGATCCCCTGGCTCCGGGAACAGCAGAAGGAGCCGGTCCTGGAAATCCACCCGGATACGGCCAGGAAATACGGGGTCGAGCACGGTGAAAAGGTCTGTGTCGAAAACTGGCTGGGAAAAATAACCGTCAAGGCCCTGGTGACCCCGGTCATCCACCCCGAAGTGGTCATGGCGGAACACGGCTGGTGGTTCCCGGAAAAAGAAGGCAAAGAACCAAGTCTCTTCGGCGTCTGGGACGTCAATGTCAATCAGCTCATCCCCATGGGCCATGAAGGAAAAGCCGGTCTGGGGTCTCCCATCAAGAGCATGCTCTGCAAAGTATACAAGGCGAAAGGATAACCCTCATGACATATGGAATGCTCATCGATTATGAATACTGCACCGGCTGCAAGACCTGTGAAATCGCTTGCAAACAGGAATATGAAAGGCCTGCCGGAAAGGTCGGGGGAGTGGAAGTCCTGGAATTCGTCCACACCCTTCCCAATGACAAATTGTTTATCACCCATATCCCGCATTTTACCCGGGCCTGCGTGTTCTGCGCCGGCCGGGTCAAGCAGGGCCTGGCCCCTGCCTGCGCCCAGCACTGCATGGCAAGGGTCCTGACCTTTGGGAAAATCGAGGATCTGGTCAAGCTTATCCCGGAAAAACGGAAGGCCATCCTCTGGACCCAGGGGTGATGATTCAAGGGGTTTTGCCGGGCGCGTTCTAAGGCGTCTGTTGGCCCTTGTTGAACACATGGATATTCCGGTCTTTTTCCCTGTCGATTTCCGGATCAGGCCGTTTTTCCCCATCCCAGGGCATCAGGGCCTTGGGGTCCGTGATCACGGCCACGGGACAGGCAGCCCGGAAGCTCGTGCGTTCCACCACGCTCCCGGCATACCATTTGCCCTGGCTTTCCTTGGTGTGGGACCCCAGGACAATGAGATCCGACTGGGTTTTGGCGGCACAGGAAAGAATTTCCTGATGGGGCAGGCCCCCTCCCCAGATGGCGTATTCATGGGGCAGCCCATCGAAAAAAGGCTCGCAGAATTCCGTCAGCCGCTGCCGGGTCGCGGCCAGGTCCGCTTCGTAATTTTCCCGGGAATATTTGGGCCAGGGCGGCACCGGGATCATGTGGAAGACCACAATCCGGCCCTGGAATCTCCGGGCCAGTTGAACGGCAAAAGACAGGGCGCACTCACAGGACACGGAAAAATCCACGCCCACCAGGATGCACCGGAATTCGGCAGCCTCAAGCTGAACCAGGGGGTTAACAATGACCACCGGGCAATTTTCCCGGGTAACGACCCCTTCCACGGTGGATCCGATTTTCCCTGCCACCCGGATGACGCCTTTTTCAGCAGCCCTTGCAGAATGCGGACCCATGACGATGAGGCCTGACGCCAGAAGCCGTGACCAGGACAGGATCTCCTCCCAGGGGAATCCCGGAACCACCCGGATGTCGCCGCCCACAGAGGAATGGACAATGGGGCTGTAAACGGCGCGGATTTCATCGGCCACCTGTTTTTCATAGGCCTCATTGGTTTCCATGTCTTGACCGGTGATATAATGACGCACCTTTCGCCGGTTTTGTGTATCACCGGACTCCAGGACATGCAGAATATGCAGTTTGACCCGGAACTGTTCGGCCAGCCGGGCGGCGGCGGCCACTACGGGATCGGCAACCTGAACCAGATCCGTTGCTGCCAGAATATCAGAAAACATCATTCCTCCTTTTTTCACGGCGCCGGGGGAGACAGCCCGTCCGGCGGCACGATATATTCATTGAGAAGAATCCGGTTCATGCATTCTTCAACGGGATTTTCCGTGTCCACCAGAATGCGCTGTTCCGGCCCGATCTCGGTTAAGGCCTCAAATCCTTTGCGAAAATCATCAAAATGAACCAGCCGGGCATCGGACAGGGACGGCCGGCTTTCCCGGCGGGCCAGGCGTTTTTTCAACACCTTGTCCGGGGCCGTGCATTCAACAAAAAAAATGGTCGCATCCATGTCCGCTGCCAGCCGCAGGGCTTCTTTCCTAAAATGCCGGGTACCGAAGGTGGCATCCAGAACCACGGAATTGCCTTTTTCGATTTCTTCCTGAGCCCTGAGAAACATACGGCCGTAAGTCAGGGCCGTGGCCCCCCGGGTGTAGATACCGCTCTCAAATGCCTGGCGGGAAGGGTCCGTGGATGGTGCTGCGAACAGTTCTTTGCGGATGACGTCGGACCGGAGCACCGAAATACCGAAGGCCCGGCCGATTTGCCCGGCAATGGTGCTTTTACCCGAAGCCGGTATCCCGCATACCACCCACAGAACCGGCCGGGTGAATCCCACGGCATAGCTGTAGGCAAGATTCAGATATGTTTCAATTTCGGCTTGCAGACGGGAAGTCTCCGGTTCCGTCACATCCGTTTCCCGGACCCGGATGCAGGCCACCTTTAATCTGACCATGGCCCGATAACATTTGTAAAAACCCAGGAGGACAAAGAGGTCTGCATCCCCGGTTTGACGGGCAATTTCGGCAAGCAGGTCCTGTGCGGTGTCCGAATGTCCCCGGGCATCCAGGTCCATGGCCAGGAATGCCAGATCCGAGGCCATGTCCTCATACCGGAACCGGTGGTTGAATTCGATGCAATCAATAATCCGGACCTGGTCATCCATGAAATAGATATGTTCGGCCCGCAAATCACCGTGGCAGTCCAGAACCTTTCCGGATCGGACCCGCTTGTCAAAAAGGGGCCGGTGCCGCTTGAGAAAAGCCAGGCAGGCGCTGCGGACGATGTTGAACAGACGCTCGTCAAACAATTGTCCGGCAAAATCCGCTGTCTGGGTGAAATTTTCCATACAATTTTTGGAAACCGTGGCCCAAGTTCCCAGGTCCGCCTCGGGGGCCGGTTCGGGGGGCCGGTCGTAGAACCGGGCCAGCAAACCGGCCAGGGCATGAATCTGCCTTTTATCTATCCCGCCGATTTCCAGTCGATGGGACAGGGTAGAGCGTTCAGGCAGACGCCGCATTTTCACTGCATATTCCACGACCTCTCCAGGTCCTTCCAGATGATAGGTCTCATTTTCAAGGCAGATGGGGACCACGCCCAGATACACATCCGGGGTAAGCCGGCGGTTCAGTTCTATTTCCTGCCGGCAGAAATGAAGGCGTTTTTCCAGGGTCGTGAAATTCAGAAATCCAAGGTCCAGAGGCTTTTTGAGCTTATAGGCCAGATCGCCGGCCAGGAAAATTTTTGAGATATGGGTTTCCCGGATCTCGACATCGACGGCCGGATGGGGGTAGAAAGCCGGACTCGCCATGGCTTGAACCAGTTTTTCAAAAGTATGGAAACCCATGCTGACCCTGCCGTTTCTTTTATATTGAATCCTTCCGTTCCATTTAAAAATAGCATGACCCCGCGCGAAAAGCAAACAGGGCGCCCTGGGATTTTTTGATGGCGCGGCTATTGCTGTCCGGCCAAAAAGGTTTTATGATGATTGCAATATTGCAACCATATTAATTTTTTTACCATAAGAGAAATTTAAATGATCAATCCAAAAAAAATATTCGGCCCCCTGACCGAAGATACCACCAAGGTTATCCTTGAAAGCATATCCGACGGTGTGTTTACCATAGACTACAACTGGGAGATCACCTCCTTTAACCGGGCCGCGGAAGAAATTACGGGCATCTCGCGCAGGGAGGCCATGGGCCGCCACTGCTGGGAAGTCTTTCGCTCCAATATGTGTGAAGAAGACTGCGCCCTGAAAAAAACCATGGAACAAGGGAAACCCTTTATAAATTCATCGGGCTATATTATCAGCAGTGAAAAGAAAAAAATTCCGGTCACGGTTTCCACATCCCTGTTAATCGATAAAAAAGGGGATGTTATCGGCGGAGTGGAAACCTTCAGGGACCACTCCCTTGTGGAACAGCTCAGAAAAGAACTCACCACGGCCTTCAGGGTGGAGGACATCATCAGCAACAGCGATGCGATGAAAAAAATATTCAGCATTCTGCCCCAGGTGGCCGACAGTGATTCCTCTGTTCTGATTGAAGGCGAGACCGGCACGGGAAAAGAACTCCTGGCAAGGGCCATTCACAATATGAGCCCGAGAAAGAACAAACCCTTCATCGCCATTAATTGCGGTGCCCTTCCCGACACCCTCCTGGAAAGCGAATTGTTCGGCTATAAAAAGGGGGCCTTCACCCATGCTGTAAAGGATAAACCCGGGCAGTTCAGCCTGGCTGACGGCGGCACCCTGTTGCTCGATGAAATCGGAGACACCAGTCCGGCCTTCCAGGTAAGCCTTCTTCGAGTACTCCAGGAACATGAATTCACCCCCCTGGGGGGCCTGGAAAAGGAAAAAACCAATGTCCGCATTATTGCCGCCACCAATACGGATCTCAGCAAACTTGTGGCCCGGCAGACTTTCCGTCAGGATCTCTACTACCGGATCAATGTGATCCGGATATTTCTGCCGCCTCTTCGCCAACGAATGGAAGATATCCCCCTTCTTGTGGAGCAGTTTGTTCAAAAACTCAATATGCGCCAGGGAAAATCCATTCATGGGGTTGAGGCCCCGGTTCTTCAGACGCTCATGTCCCAGAATTTTCCCGGAAATATCAGGGAGCTTGAAAACATTATCGAGCATGCCTTTGTGCTTTGCTCCGAAGGGCATATAAAAATGAGCCATTTGCCGGGGTGGCTCACGCCGGATTCCGGCCCGAATGACGACGGAGGCAATGATCCTGTAAAGGCGGCACAGATCAAACGCATCAATGACGCCCTCTCCCGCCATAATTTCAGCCGGAGCGCTGCGGCAAAGGATCTGGGTATCCATAAGAGCACCCTTTTCAGGCAGATCAAAAAACTGGGAATGACCCTTTAAAAAAAGGATCTGCAACAACTGCAATCCATATGGTCTCATTTTTGCGACATTGCCTCCCCCGGTGTATGGATTTTTGTTTGAATTTTCTGTTGAAAGCCTTATATTTCTTAGGGCCTGACTTCATCCGGATAAAATTTTATAGCCCGGCACATGCCTTGCAATATTCCTTTGTCAGACAATTCGGAGGATACCGTTGAAAATAGCTGTCACCATCTGGGGAAACCGTGTATCACCTGTTTTTGATGCTGCAAAAACACTTTTAACGGCAGATATCGAAAACAGGATGATCATAAAAAAAGAGTATATGTCCTTTGACCCCGGCTCGCCTGAAGGCCTGATCAAACTATTAAAAAGAATGAAGGCTTCCATCCTGATCTGCGGGGCCATTTCCACCGGCCCTGCCGACCTCTTTATTGAAAACAACATCAAACTGATCTCCTTTGTGACCGGCAATGCCATTGAGTTTATCGAAACCTTTGCCCGAAAACAGGTGATTGAAAAATCCTATATGATGCCCGGATGCAGCAAACAATATTCCTGGCATCACAAATTCAAAAATTTCTCATCCTAAAGACCCTTTCCCATAATTTTAACAATTATGTGGGCTTTTTACTTTACAGCTTCTGCAGCAATTGCTAATCATGAATATTCAAAATGGTTACCCTATATGTTTAATATTATTCCGGTTTTGACATGGCCCCCACATATGAAGAACTGATCCTCAGGATAAAAGAGCTTGAAAAGCTCAGCCAAAGAACAAAAGAAGCTTTTCAGATAACCCGGACCGCCAGAAGAAATTACAAACGGTTCCTTCAATTTCTGCCCTATCCCGTGATGGTCCGGGACCCGGCCGGTCTCGTGACCTATCTCAATCCTGCCTTTACAGATACCTTTGGCTGGACCCTCAAAGAATTAAAGGGGAAAAAAGGAGATCAGTATGTTCCAAAATCCCTTTCCGATGAATTGAAAAACAGGATAAAACTCCTGCCCATCAAAAAAGACACCCTGCAATTTTATACCAAAAGGCTGACAAAAGACGGAAAGGTTCTGGATGTTTTGCTCAGGGTGGGGATTGAAAGAAGCAAATCCAGCAATCCAGGAGGAATGATTATCGTTATCCGGGATGTGACCATGGAAAAACGGTTCAATCGGAACCGGGAGACCATGACCCGTATCAGCCAGATGCTGCCCCAGTACCCGGATTTAAGGAAGCTTCTTTTTTTCATCAATACCGAAATCAAAAACCTTCTGGAGACGGAAAGCGCCAATACCATCCTTCTGGATGAAGCCCAGAAGGAATTTTATTTTTTAAGTGCTGCCCACGATGACCCGGCAACCCGGGAACGGATCGACAGCACCCGGTTTTCCGTGGATGAACTCCTGTCGGGCCAGGTGGTCAAAACCGGCAAGCCCCTTATTATCAATGATCTTTCAGAAAAGCAGGGCCAGTATGAATCAAGGGACCGGAAAATCGGATATAAAGTTAAAAATGTCCTCCTTGTGCCCTTGCGCACCAAAGACCGGATTATCGGAATTCTGGCCGCCGACAATAAAAAAACAGGGGATTTTGACGACACTGATCTGGAAACCATGAACACCATTTCGTCAACCGTGGCCCTTTCCATAGAAAACGCCAGGGTAACCAGAGAATTAAGAAAAGCCTATGAAGAAGTAAAGGGATTGAACAGTGCAAAGGATAAAATGATCAGCCATTTGTCCCACGAGCTTAAAACGCCTGTTGCCATCCTGCTGAGTTCCTTTAAAATCCTTTCAAAAAAAATGTCGGAATTGCCCGAGGAAACCTGGAAACCAACCATGGACAGGATCAGAAGAAACCTGGACCGCATTATCGGGATTGAGAATGAGGTCTATGATATTGTTGAAGACAAAGAGGTCCTTCATCACCAGCTCTTTTCCCTTATCCTGGAACAATGCCGGGATGAATTTGAATCCCTGATTGCCGAAGAAATCGGCGAGCAAGGGGTGGTTGCAAAAATCGGACAGAAAATAGATGAAATTTTCAATACCCCTGACCTTGTTTTTGAAAATATTTTCCTCAGCCAATTTGTTGAAAAAAGGATTGAGGCCATTAAACCCCAAATTATCCGTCGGGATATCCATCTGATCACCCGGATGAAATCCGCTTCCCCCATCCGGATTCCTTCCGAGCCCCTGAGAAAGACCGTGGACGGGCTGATTCGAAACGCCATTGAAAACACACCCGACGGCGGAAAGATTGAGGTCCTGGTCCATCAAAAAGGCAAAGGCATGCAATTCATTGTCAAAGACCATGGCATTGGATTGACCGAAGAGGCCCGGAAAAGAATTTTTGAAGGTTTTTTTTCCACCCGGGACATCATGAATTATTCCTCAAAACGGCCCTATGATTTTCATGCCGGTGGAAAAGGGGCTGATCTGCTCCGGATGAAAATATTTTCGGAAAGATTTAATTTCAAGATTTCCATGACTTCCACCCGGTGCCAAAGAATCCCGGACAACGAAGATGCCTGCCCCGGTTCCATAGAAGACTGCAGAAAAAGACCTGGCCCCGGATGTAATGGGACCACCGTTGTGACCTGTTTTTTTCCTTTTCCTGAAACTGCCTGAAATATCCTCTGTTGCTGATCCGGCCTAGGATGATTTTCTTTTCCCGGTCATGCCGAGATAAATGGCCAGTAATACAATGCTCACACCAATCCATCCGCTTATCCCTGTCTGCCTGTCAAAAAAGGCCACATCCCAGACAAAGGAAAGTGCCGGCTGCATGAGAAGAATCAGCCCGGCATGGGAAGCCCTGACCTTGGGCAAAGAATTGGAAATCACCACCCAGGCGATGGTCTGGATAAACAAGCCAAGACAGAGCAGGGATATCAGGGTTGAAAGATCCGGGATCGCAAAGGAGGCGCCGGACAGATAAATTTCACCGCCCAGGAACAGGCTGCAGGACACCGATAGGAGCATCAGATAATAAAACAGGGAAAAATCGTCTTTATCAGACTGGATTTTTCTCAACAGCAGGAGGAACATGCTGTAAAAAACAGCCGTGGCAAACCCGAGAAAAATCCCTGTACGGTACTGCGGACTCAATTTTTCAAAATCCAGCCCGATAATCAGGAAGAGGCCGATAAAGGCCATGGGCAGAGATAAAAAGAATTTGAGGCTGATTTTTTCCTTGAACACAAAGGCCCCGGCAATGGAAAGAACAAATACCTGGCAGTTTGCCAATAGGGTGGCAAGCCCTGGCCCCACGTACTGAATGCTCGAATGCCAGGCCCAAAGGTCAAGGGCAAATAATAGTCCGCACAAAATGGCCAGGAGATTGTTTTTCAAAGACCTTTTTTTAAATTCTTTTCCGGCGAGACAAGCGCAGATCAAAAAAAAACTGCCGAAACACACCCTGTAAAAGGCAGAGACCGTGGAAGGGACATGGGAAATTTTTACGAGCACGCTGGAGAAACTGATGATTACCGCACTGATGGTGAGTGAAATAATGGGTTTTAAATCCTTTTCCCTATCCGGCACCCTTCCCTCCTCCTTTGATAAATGAAGGACGGTAATCGTTCAAAGAAAGGCTGTCAAGAAAAATTTCCGTATTACGGGTTTGCATTCAAGGGAAAAAAAGATTACATAAAAAACCATGTTAAAATCCCTCATCCAAAATACGACGGCCATCCACACCCGGGATATAAACCTCGCCACCCATCCCCTCCCGGATTCAAAAATCTTGGTCCACGGAGTCTTAAAAGACCGGAGAACCATCAGGATCTTTGATGTCACCGGGGCGACCTTGGAACCCGGCACTATCCACCATATGGAAGTCATCCTTCTGATTCAATCAGACCCCCTCATGATAGAAGATGCCGAATCAGACATGATCAAGGTTCCCATGCCCGAATGCCGCACCACCCTCGATACCCTTAAAAAGCTGAAGGGCTTGAAAATCAAGTCCGGATTTTCAAAAAACATCCGCGCGATCATGGGGGGAACCAGGGGATGTACCCATCTTTGCGGTTTGATCCTGGCCATGGGCCAGGAGATTGTCCATGGGCAACTGACCTGGAAAAGAAAAGAATATGTCCCGCCACCCAAGGATTTTGAAAATTTTGATGAAAAGCAGTTCCTCATTGATTCCTGCAGGATGTGGACAAAGGACGGCCCCAAGATGAAACACCTTGAAAGCGCCATAAAAAACAGAACGCCCGATTAAAAAAAATCATGGGCCGGCCAAACTTCGCAGTCAGGACCCTGCCACATATAGATTTTCAGGTCAAGGCTGCCGTTCGCTGAAAACTCGATTCCTTCCGATTCAAGAAGTGCTTGTTGAAGTTCCCGGCCCCGGGAAGGTCCAAGGGAAATCCTGCCCTTGGAATTGATGACCCGGTGCCAGGGAAGCTCATATTTCCTTGACATGGCATGCAGAATCCGGGAGACCTGCCTGGCTCCGCCGGGCCTTCCGGCAAGCGCTGCCACACGGCCATAGGTCAGCACCCTTCCATGGGGGATACGCTTAATGATATGCAAGGCGTCCTGGGTGAATCGGGTCAGCATCCTCTAAGTCCTTTCATTTTTTTTCATCAAACACTGGCATCTTATGGAAAAAAAAGGTATGAAATTTATTTTTATTCTGAAACTGAGTTTTAAAATTGTCAATCCATAACGGATTGGGAAAGGAGAGGACAATAATGAAAAAAGTCGGAATGATCGGTTGGCGGGGTATGGTTGGATCTGTTCTCATGGAGCGGATGATCACCGAAAAAGATTTCAAAGGATTCACACCGGTTTTTTTCACCACCTCCCAGGTGGGGCAAAAGGCCCCGGATGTGGGAGCGAAAACCTCTCCACTGATCGATGCCTATGATATCGACAGCCTCATGGACATGGATATCATCCTGACCTGCCAGGGCGGCGCTTACACAGAAGCCGTCCGGCCCAAACTGGCGGCAAGGAATTGGCCAGGATACTGGATTGATGCAGCTTCTACCCTGAGAATGAACGATCAGAGCATCATCGTCCTTGACCCCGTAAACCGCAAGGTCATCGACAATGCCCTGTCCGACGGCATTAAAAATTATATCGGCGGCAATTGCACCGTATCCCTCATGCTCATGGCCCTTGGCGGCCTGTTCCGGAATGATCTAGTGGAATGGCTGACCTCCATGACTTATCAGGCGGCTTCCGGAGCAGGGGCCAAAAACATGGAAGAACTGGTGAGACAGATGAAGGTCATCGGCAGGGCCGCCTCTCCTGTTCTCGATAGCCCGGCCTTTGCCATTCTTGATCTGGACAGGACCGTCATCGAGACGGTAAGATCAGATGCCATGCCCGTATCCAATTTTGGGGCGCCCCTAGCCGCAAGTCTCATCCCCTGGATTGACCGGGCCATGGAAAACGGGCAGACAAGAGAAGAATGGAAGGGCCTTGTTGAAACCAATAAAATTATCGGCAGATCCGGCTCCCCCATTCCAATTGACGGGCAATGCGTCCGGATCGGTGCCATGCGATGTCACAGCCAGGCCTTTACCATCAAACTGAAAAAAAATGTACCCTTGAATGAAATCGAATCCATGCTGGCCGAAAACAACGACTGGGTCAAAGTGATTCCCAATACCAAAGCGGATACGCTCCGGGATCTGACGCCTGCTGCCGTCACCGGCACACTGACGGTTCCCGTGGGCCGTATACGGAAAATGATCCTGGGGGATGATTATCTCACAGCTTTTTCCGTGGGGGATCAATTGCTCTGGGGCGCGGCCGAGCCCCTTCGCAGGATTTTAAACATCATCCTTTAGGCGGTTATTGTTTTAAGGCGTATTTTTTTTCAAGAAAGGACACCGTTCTTGAAAGGGGAAAGGTCAGGATAAAATACAGAACCGCCACCGTGATCCAGATCTCAAAGGTCAGAAAGGTGGTATTCATCAATTCCATGCCCTGAAAGGTCAATTCCTGGATTGAAATGACGGATACAATGGAGGAGTCCTTTATGGCGGAGATGAGCTGACCTGCAAGGGGAAAGGCTACCTTTCTGAAGGTTTGGGGCAAAACGATGAGCCGGAAAATGTTCTTTCCGGATAATCCAATGGCTCTGCCGGCTTCCCACTGTCCTTTGGAGATGGAATTAATTCCCCCCCGGACGATTTCCGATATATACGCCCCCTCATAAAGGCCCAGGGCAATCCCGGCAGACATAAAGGCATTGATCCGGTCCGGTCCCGTCAAAAAGAACCCGCAGACCTGCCGGATCCATGCCGGGGCCTCCCTCAGATATTGGTCCAGGCCCAGGGCATCCAGAAACCGGCTGGATACAAAATAATAAAAAATGATCAGCAGCACCAGCGAGGGGATATTCCGGATGGTTTCAACATAAATTCTGCTGACCAGCCGCTGCCCCCATGATCCCCTGGCCCCCATGACCCCGGAAACGGTTCCCAGCAGAAACCCGAAACCCATGGCCCAGATGCTGAGTTTCACAGTTGTGGCAAAGCCTTTTGCCAGGATATTGGCCTTGAGTTCTCCGGTGATCTTGTCCCAGAAAAAAAAATAGGAGGGAATCCGCCCCCATTCCCAATGGTAGTATAGGATACGGCCCATCCGTGAGAAAAAAACAGATATGGCGGCAATCATAAGGATGACAACCACCATATCAACCAGGGTAAATTTTAAGGGCCTTTTATTGGACAAGGGCTTCCCATTGATCGGATTCAAACCAATACTCGGTTCTCTCTTTTAAAAATCCCTGGGCTTCCATGCTCAGAATCCAATTGTTAAAAAAATTCAAAGCGTCATGATCACCCTTTCTCAAAGCAAACCCGATGGGCTCCCGGGTAAAATTCTCCTTCAGGGGGATAAATAGTTTTTCCGGATATTTCAGGGCATGGAAAACAGGCATGGGTGCAGAAGAAACAACAGCATGAACCCGGCCCAGGTTTAATTCCTGGAGGGCCTGGGTTTCGTTTTCAAATAGTTTCAGTTCGGCATTGGGGATGTATTTCCGGGTAGCCTGCTCGGCCGTGGTGCCCATGCGGACGGCAATGGCCACCTCTTTTTTGTCAAAATCCGCCAGAGATGAAAATCCTTTTGCTTTTTCCTTGTGGGCCACCATGGACATACCCGAATATTCATAGGGAATGGTAAAATTCACTTTCAGATTGCGCTCCGGCGTAATGCCCATACCGCCGATGATGACATCAAATTTACCCGTCAAAAGGGCCGGGATAATGCCGGACCAGGCCGTGGGCACAAATTCGATTTTGACTCCCATGTCCTGGGCCAGTTTTTTGGCCACATCGATTTCAAATCCAATGAGATTGTCCTGCTTGTCTTTCATGGCCCAGGGAACAAAGGTGGACATTCCCACCCGGATGACCCCCTCCTTTTGGATTTTTTCAATGATACTCTCCTGGGCCGATAAACCCTGGCCCATCAACAGGAACAGCAGAACACCCAGACTTAAGATTTTTTTCATTTTTTTCTCCTTAGAATAGGGCTCGTAGCCACTCTAGGGGTTAATAAATTTGTATCTATTTTCCAACCACCGGATAATGAAAGAAAGACCGGCGGTAATGACCAGGTAACAGAATGCTACGGTAAACCAGATTTCAAAACTTAAAAAGGTTTCGGAAACGATTTTTTGCCCCTGCAGGGTCAGGTCGGCAATGGCGATGGTGCTGACCAGGGACGAGTCTTTAATCAAGGAGACGCTTTGGCCTGCCAGCATGGGCAGGGTCTGCCGGAGCATCTGGGGAAGGATAACCTTGATATAAGTGGCAAAAACAGACAGACCGAGACTTTGAGCGGCTTCATATTGTCCCTTTGGAATATTCACCACCCCGGACCGGATGATCTCCGATGAATAGGCCCCTTCAAACAGGCTCAATGCAACGACTGCCGACAGGAAGGCGGATATATCCAATACCGGTGAAATGACAAAATACATGATAAAAATCTGTGTCAGCAGCGGTGTATTTCTGATGGTTTCAACATAGATCCAGGCCATAAGCCTGAGTACCGGAGAGGTGGATAACCTGGCCAAAGCAGATAAAAGCCCCAGGAAAAGAGAAAGAAACAACCCCAGGAAGGAGATTTTGAGCGTGACCCAAAGGCCTTCCAGTAAAGCTCCCTTTATAAACAGGCCGTTTTCAACGACAAACAGATAGGGTTTGACCCTGTACCACTGCCAGTTATACTCAAGATTCCGATAACCGATAATCAGGATCAACGCCATTGCAAAAATAAAAAGAAAAGGCTTGACACCCTTTTTCACACGCTTCATGAATGAGCCCTTATGATTTAAGGGCAAAGATTACCATGAAAAAAGAAAACCCGCCACTTCAAATATATGATGTGGCAGGTTTTTAAATCTCCTTTCCTTCTTTTAAGGGTTTAGGTCATCTCCACCTTATTGACCAGCTTCCCGGAAGCAAAGGCTGGATCAGTATCATATTTTTTATTGCCGGGGCCTCCGGCAAAACCCATGGTGCCATGGTTAATGGTGGTAAAATCCGGGTAGGCATTTCCGCCGTGCTCAATGCTATCAAGGCCTTCGAGTTCTTCCTCCCGGGACACCCGCAAGCCGATGGTGGCGTCAATGGTTTTGAAAAGAAGATAGGCCAAAGGAAAGGTCCAGACAAAACAGGATACCATCCCGGTCACCTGAACCGCTACAATCTTGAACGACAGGCCGCTCATGTTGAAAAGTCCGGCTGCAAGGGTCCCCCAGGCGCCGCAGACCCCATGAACGGAGATGGCGCCCACGGGATCATCAATCTTAACCTTGTCAAAAAATAAGACTGAAAAAACAACCAGAACCCCTGCCAGAGCGCCGATTATAATTGAACTGGTAGGGGTTACATTGGCGCATCCGGCCGTAATCCCCACAAGTCCTGCCAGGGCACCGTTCAAACTCATACCGGCTTCGGGTTTGCCAAACTTGAACCAGGTTACCATCATGGCCACGATGGCCCCGGCAGCAGCGGCCAGGTTCGTATTCACAAAGATCATGGCCGTATCCTTATTGGCTGCCGTTGTTGATCCCGGATTAAATCCGAACCAGCCCAGCCAGAGGATAAACACTCCGATAAAAACCAAGGGAATATTATGACCCAGGATGGGTTTTACCTTTCCTTCTTTTGTATACCTTCCCAAACGGGGGCCCAGAACCATGGATCCTGCCAACGCGCACCAGCCGCCCACGGAATGGACCACCGTGGAGCCTGCGAAATCAATAAAACCCAATTTTTCAAGCCATCCGCCCCCATTAAAAAGGCCTCCCCATGCCCAGCTTCCGAAAACCGGATAAATCAGAGCGGAAATAAACACGGAATATATCAGATATCCGGAAAACTTTGTTCTTTCGGCCATGGCGCCGGAAACAATGGTAGCGGAAGTGGCGGCAAAAACCACCTGAAACATCCAGAATGCCAGAACCCATGGGTCCCCTCCAACTTTGAAATCGCTTAAAAAGAATCCAGTTGTTCCAAAAAAGCCGGTTTTTGAAGCCCCAAACATCAGTCCAAATCCAACAGCCCAATAGGCAATGGATCCCATGGAAAAATCCATGAAATTTTTCATCATGATATTGACTGCATTTTTTGCCCGGGTGAGCCCTGTCTCAACCATGGCAAAGCCAGCTTGCATAAAGAACACCAAAGCAGCGCAAACCAATGTCCAGACATAATCTGCATGGGTCTGAACCAATTCAATGGCTGCCTTATTGGATTCCGGAGTCGGAATTTCAGTAGGGGCTTCGTCTCCTGCAAAAGCAAGAGAAAGGGAAAATACCAAACACACGATCATCATAGTTATTTTTCTCATTTTATTCTTCTCCTTTAAGGCTATAGGGCATCCACGCCTCTTTCACTGGTTCTGATCCGGATGACATCCTCGATGGGCACGATAAAAATTTTCCCATCTCCGATTTTTCCTGTTTTAGCAGCATTGATAATCGTCTGAACCACTTCATCCACCTGGTCATCCTTTACTGCTATCTTAATCTCGACCTTGGGGACAAAATCCGTCTGGTATTCCGCTCCCCTGTAAATTTCCTTATGACCTTTCTGCCGGCCAAATCCCTTGACTTCTGAAATGGTCATTCCGTTAATGTTGATACTGGTTAAAGCATCTTTTACGTCATCAACCTTGAAGGGTTTAATGATAGCTAAAATCTTTTTCATTCAGTTCTCCTTGTTAAATATTAAAGCTTTGTTTGCCTTGCTGAACAGGATAAGAGCAAAACCAGTGCCAGGACGGAATTATGCAAGTTATTTCATGATAACATACCGTTATATAATGATATTTTTCGATACAGGCAGATGAGAAGCAGAGGATTATAGTAACACTTTTGAAATTTAAAAATTACTATTATGTAATTAATTATTAATTACATATAATTCAATCGTAAATTTAATTACATTTTTGCAGTTATTGTGAATTTATGGATTATTTTTACCAAACATATTTCCGGTCAAAATCCGGTTCAAGGGCTTTCCTTGAGCATATCCTCTGGCAAAAGGATCATGAATATAGGGAAAGGACAAAAGTTTCAATGAAACCCGGGGAAAGCGGTATAAGAATCCGGCGCCGGCCCGGTACAATCTTAAATCCGTCTGAATTTCTTTAAGTTTTTTCATATACATCCGTCTTGCCGAAGGAGGACCGGTTTCTGCTGCCTCAAGAATGGCAAAAGCGGCCTCCCGGCCGCTTTTGACCGCAAAATAGATCCCTTCCCCCAACAGGGGTTCGGCAAACCCGGCCGCATCTCCGCAAAGCAGTATTCTGCTTGATTCAGGTCTGTAATGAACCCCTCCCGTACAGATGGGATATCCCCTGACCGATTCAAGTCGATGGGAAGACAGTTTCTTCCCGGCATATTCAATCAATTGCCGCGTCTGAAGACCTGCCCGTGACCCATAAGAATAGATCCCGATATTCACATGATCGTCCTTGGGAAAAATCCAGAAATACCCATTTTTCAATCTGGAAAAATCAAATTCCATGGGATGGTTTTCCGGCCGGTCCAGCCTGACATCCGCCTCAATGGCCGTCTGTTTCTGCCAGAACCGGCCCTTTGCGGCGAAACGCCGGACAATGCTGTTGGCTCCGTCGGCACCGATGAGATAAGAAGCCTTGAAAAGATCACTGCCCGCATCAATTTCAACAAAATGATTCTTTTCGCAAATGGAATGTATCCTTTTGATGACCTTGAAATGCGCCCCCTTTCCCATGACCCGTTCCAGGGAAAAAAGATCCAGTTCCTCCCGCCGGGTCATATGACAGAGTATGTTTTGATCCTGGATATGGAAGGGGGTGCTGCCCGGCGGAGTTATTCTTATGGTCCGGCATTCTCTTTTGATCACCGGTGAAATATCATAGGGGAAAAGATGATATCCTTTGGGGGTAATGCCCCCGGCGCAGGCCTTCTTCCTTGGGAATTCGTATTTGTCCAGAAGCAGGACCTTTAAGCCTTTTTCCAGAAGAACAAAGGCGGCGGCGGTTCCTGCCGGTCCAGCCCCCATGACAGCAGCATCAAACATGAATTGATCTTATCCCGGCCGGGTCCTATCCGAAAAGATCAACCATATGCTTTGCCACGTCGCCGGCCTTTGCCTGGGCAAAGGCCCGGGCCTGGGACAAGAGTTTGATCCGGTTTATTTCCATGGATTCTTCGGCATAATCGAGGTCCTCGATTTCAGAGGCGGAGGCAAGGGTGCTGATCTGTGAATGGGTAAGATTCTGAATGGCCGATTCGAGCTGGTTTTGAGTTGAGCCTGCCTGGGATTGCTGCCTGCCGATATATTCCAGTGCGGCATCTGAAATCCCGATGGCGGCCTGGGCGCCTTCCGGGGTGGTTACATCAATGCCTGCCAGGGTTTCTGACGAATCATCAGAGATCATAGCAGGATCAAGGGAGCCCAGGGAAATTTCCGTCACCTCCCCGGAAGATGCTCCCACCTGGAATTCCTTGCCTGTAAAGGTACCGGACAATAATGCCTGTCCGTTAAAAGAAGTGCTGTCGGCAATGCTTTTCAAGGATTCAAGGTTTTTTGAAATGTCTGCCTGAATGGCCTGCCGGCTTTCCGGGGATTGGGCTGCGGAAGCGGCCTGGACAGCCTTGGCCCGGATATCCTGGATGATATTCGCGGCCTGCCCCAGGGCGCCGTCAGCCACCTGGGCAATGGAGGCGGCATCCTTTGCATTCTGAATGGCCTGGCCAAACCCCATGGCCTGGCTTTCCAGGGTATGGGCGATGACCATGCCTGCGGCATCGTCCGCTGCCTTAGTGATTCTTTTTCCGATAGAAAGACGGGTAAGGGACTCCGACAGGGCCCGGTCTGTTTTCTGTAAATGATAAGCGGAAAAAGCGCTACCCGAGTTGTCGTTGATTCTTAAACTCATGGCACCTCCTTCAAATATTTCCCATGCCTTTTCCAAGTATAAGGAATTTTTTGAAAAAATCAAACAAATGATGAATTATTCCGGTTCCGATGATTTCTGTTTTTCAATATAGGTTTTCATCATGGCTTCAATCCGGGTGCTGATTTTTTTCATATGAGCGATACACTCGTGTTCAGCCCTTCCGGGATAATTCCGGAAGGCGATGAGGACACCGGACAGACAAGAAAAAAGGGTATGGGCCAGAAGCCGGGTCTCTGTTCTGCACCCAGCACGGACAAATACCATTTCAAATGCATCCATGAGACCCCGGCCGATTTCATTGAGCTTATCCACGGATTCCATATTCTTATTACCGTGAAGGGCAAAATGGGTGATCATTCTCCACTGGGACTGCTTTTCAATATAATAATCCAGAAAATAATCAATGGTGATCTTGACGGGATCTCCATCCTTTTCTTGGACCTTAAGATTCAGTTCCCGGATAAAGGCGCAGGCATCCTGGTAGACAATCCGTGCATAGAGTTCTTCCTGGCTGCTGAAATAGGTATAAATGGAAGATTTGGCGATTCCGGCAGCCTTTGCAATTTCGGCCATGCTGACCTGGTCATAGGTTTTCTCGCCAAATACATTTCTGGCTGCTTCTATAATAAGGGTCTGGCGCAGTTCCCGCTCCTGTTCCTTTAATTTGCTCAATGTATCTTTTATCATGTCCCTCTTCCTTGTTTGTATTTCTCCCAAAATACCATAGTGTAAAAATTCAATCAAGCAGTGGTTGACATCACGACCGACGTTCGATATAAGAACCGACAGACATAAGAAAGCCTGACAAGGGCCGTACCGAATCATTTCCAGGAGGAAAGAAAACCATGCTGCCGGAAAAACCATGGCATAAATTCTACTCAGATGTTCCCCGTTCCATCGATTATCCCGATGTCACCATGTATGAATCCCTTTTGCGGTCCGTCAACCGGGTGCCGGACAAGATTGCCTGGGATTTCATGGGAACCCTTTGCACCTATCAGGCCTTTGGAGATCAGATTTCAAAATGCGCCGATGCCCTGTCCCATCTCGGTTTAAAAAAAGGGGACGCCATCACCATTTCCATGCCCACCACTCCCCAGGGTATTATCTGTTTTTACGCCGCCAACAAAATCGGTGCCGTGGCGTCCATGATCCACCCTTTGTCAACGGAAGCGGAGATCGCCTTCTATCTCGAAATTTCCAATTCCACCATGGCCCTGACCCTGGACGCCTTTTACGGAAAATTCAAGCAGGCCATGGAAAAAACAGCCTGCAAGACCCTCATCCTGGCAAAGATCGGTGATTACCTGTCCCCGGTGAAAAAATTCGGGTTCTGGCTTACCAAGGGCAGAAAAATTCTCAGGGTCCCGGAGGATAGCGCCGTTCATTTCTGGGATCAGTTGATGAACGGTTCTTTTCCAAAGGCTCCCCAGGCCTCCATGTCAACGGACGATACCGCCGTCATCCTTTACTCCGGGGGAACCACGGGCAAACCCAAGGGAATCATGCTGTCCAATATGAATTTTATTTCAGAGGGCATGATGGTGGCGGCCTGGGGCAATCTTGGCGAAAATGACGCCATCCTGGCCATTCTGCCCATATTCCACGGCTTCGGGCTCGGGGTCTGCATCAATGCCGCCTTCATGGGCGGCGGGAAAAGCATCCTGGTGCCGCAGTTCACCCCGGAACTCGTGGCAAAACTCATCAAAACCAAAAAGCCCAATTTCATTATCGGCGTCCCCACCCTTTATGCGGCTTTAAACAAGAACAGGGATTTCCAGCAGGCCGACCTGTCCTGCATCAAGGCCGCCTTTTGCGGGGCCGATACCCTACCGACCACGGTAAAGAATGAATTTGAACGGCTTGTCAAAAAAAGGGGCGGCAATGTCAAGCTGCTTGAAGGCTATGGCCTCACCGAAGCCGTCACCGCCATCATGGCCACCCCCCTGGACCATTACAGGGAAGGCAGCATCGGTATTCCTTTTCCGGACATGGACGCCAAGATTGTCCTTGAGAAGACCCTGACCGAAGCCCAGCCGGGAGAAGACGGTGAAATCTGCCTGTCCGGCCCGGCCGTCATGAAAGGATACCTGAACCGGAAAGAAGAAACCGATGCTGTATTGAAAATTCATGAAGACGGGAAATTGTGGCTCCATACCGGAGATATCGGGACCCGGGATGAGGACGGATTTTTTTATTTCAGGCTCCGCCAGAAACGCATGATCAAATCTTCGGGCATGAATGTCTACCCAGCCCAGGTGGAAGAGGTGCTCCACAATCACCCGGATGTTTCGGATGCCTGCGTCATCGGGGTGCCGGATATGGACCAGGTGGAGCGGGTCAAGGCCTTTGTGGTCTTGAAACCCGGCATCAGCGCCAGCCCGGATAAGGAAAAGGAACTCATTGCCCACTGCCGGAAGGACCTCATCAAATGGAGCTGCCCCAGAAGCATCGAATTCAGGGAAACCCTCCCCCTTACCCTGGTGGGAAAGGTTGCCTATAAGGTGCTTCAGGACCAGGAGATCAAAACCCTCCGCCAACAGGGTGAATACACAGGAGACAAATAAGATGAAGGATATTGAATGTTTTCATGATGCCGTCAGCCATATCCCTGAAACGGCTTCGCAAATCAAAAAGCAGGGCCGGAAAATCATGGGATATCTCTGCTCCTATGCACCGGAAGAACTCATCCATGCGGCTGGGTTTCACCCCATGCGGCTGTTCTCCTCCAAATCCGACATTGTTCTGGCCGAGAATCATCTCCAGTCCTATTGCTGCTCCCTGGTCCGGGGGATTCTGGAAGACAGTCTGAACGGGCGGCTGGATTTCCTTGACGGGGCCGTGTTTCCTCATACCTGTGATTCCATGCAGCGCCTGAGCGATATCTGGCGCATGAACAACCGGTATGCCTTTTTTGCCGACGTGGTGCTTCCGGCCAAATTGAATACAGAGAGCGCCGGCATCTATATGACGGAGGTGCTGGCCCGGTTTAAAAAAGATCTTGAAGCCGCCATTGGAAAGGACATCCCGGACACGGAGATCAAGGCCTCCATTTCCCTGTTCAATCGGATCCGCAAAAACCTGTCGGCCCTCTATGATCTGAATTCCCGGCATCCCGGCCTCATCAGCGGCCGGGATCTTTACGCCCTTGTCAAAGGGTCCATGATCATGGACCGGAAAGAGGCGGCGGACCGCCTGGCAAATATTGTTTCACACCTTGAAAAAATGAGCCCCCCGGTCAAACCTGGCAAACGGCTCATTCTTTCCGGCTCCGTCTGTGACACCCCGGACATTTTTGACGCCATTGAAACGGCGGGCGGTGTCCTGGTGGGGGATGATCTCTGCACGGGTCAGCGCTGGTTTGAAGGGCCGGTGATGGAAGACACCCCTCCCCTGTCCGCCATGGCCCAACGATACCGGGACCGGGTGACCTGTCCGGCAAAGCATTCGGGCCTCACCACCCGGGCCGAGAACCTGGTTTCCCTGGTGCAAAAAACCCGGGCCGACGGGGTGGTGTTTCTTATGCTGAAATTCTGTGATCCCCATACCTTTGACTACCCCTATCTTAAGGAACGTCTCGACGGGGCGGGGATCAAAAGCATGATCTTCGAAATGGATGACCAGCAGCAGAGCCTGGCCCAGTTCTCTACCCGTATTGAAACCTTTATTCATATGATTTAGATAAGGACACGCGATATGCCGGAAAAACCCAATGAAACCGTAAAAATAAAATCCGCCAAAAAAATGCGGGATCTCATGACCGCCTATTATCTTGAGGCCCTGAGCGCGGGACAGAACCATAAACCAGTGGCCTGGATCACCTCGGGCGGTCCTGTGGAGCCCCTGGTGGCCATGGACATCATCCCGGTCTACCCTGAAAATCACGGGGCCATGATCGGGTCCGCCAAAATGGGGGAAGACCTTTGTGCCAAAGCCGAGGATATGGGCTACAGTTCCGATCTGTGTTCCTACGCCAGGGCCGATATCGCCTGTTCCGTGGTCAAGGGCGGTCCCATCGGCGGGCTGCCCAAGCCGGACATGCTCATCTGCTGCAATAATATCTGCGGCACGGTCCTAAAATGGTATGAGGTCCAGGCAAGGTTTTACAATGTTCCCCTGTTCATTTTTGACACGCCCATCTGCCATGGGGCCTATACCCCGGAGATCGCCAGATATGTCAGGACCCAGATTGATGAATATATTGCCTTTCTTGAAACCGTGACCCAAAGAAAATTGGACCATGACCGCATGAACGAGGTGGGCAAACTGTCCCTTGAAGGGCAGCGCCTGTGGCAGAAGGTTCTCAATACCACGGCCCACAAGCCCTCACCCATGTCCGCCTTTGATGCCTTTTTCTTTCTGGCCCTCATCGTGACCCTGAGGGGCACAAGGATAGCCGTGGATTTTTACAAGGAACTGATAGAAGAAATGGAGCAGCGGATCAGGGACGGGGTCAGCAGCGTCCCCAATGAACGATACCGGCTGCTCTGGGACAACCTGCCGGTCTGGCACCGGCTCAAATGGCTGTCTTCCAAATTTTCAGATCACCATGCCTGTCTTGTGGCCGACACCTATACCTCGGCCTGGTGTGGAACCATCAAATATATTGATGAGAATCGTTTTCTGGATTCCATGGCTGAAGCCTATACCCGGATTTATCTGAATATCGGCGTGGACCAAATGGCCGAGGAAGTGTTGAACATGATCCGGTTTTATGATATTGACGGGTTTGTCATGCATTCCAACCGGTCCTGCAAGCCCTATTCCTTCGGCCAGATGGACATCATGAGGATCGTCCGGGAAAAAACCGGGATCCCGGTTCTCATGATCGAGGCGGACATGACGGATCCCCGGAGTTTTTCAGAATCCCAGGTGGAGACAAGGATCGATGCGTTCATGGAAATCATCAAACAAAGGAGGGGGTAATATGAAATTTGATCTTGAAGGAAAAGTCTGTCTGGTGACCGGCGGCAGCCGGGGCATCGGCTTTGAGATTGCCCGATCACTCCTGGCTGAAAAGGCCCGGGTCATCATCTGCGGACGGAAGGCAGACTCCCTTGAAAAGGCGAAAGAGGCCCTTTCAGCCCCGGAAAACCTCATGACGGTCCAGGCCCATATCGGCAAACCCGAAGACGTGGATAGGCTTTTTGAAACCATTGGCAAGACCTATGGAAGGCTGGATATCCTGATCAACAATGTGGGCATGAACCTGATCACACCGGGCATTGCCGACCTTGATCCGGGCCTGTGGCAGAAAATCATGGATACCAATCTGGGCGGCACCTTCCTGGTTTCCCGGAAAGCCGCCTTTATGATGCGGGCCCAAAACCAGGGAAAAATCGTCACTATTTCCTCTGTCGCCGCCACCAAAGCCTCGCCCGGCATGGGAATCTATGGAATTGCCAAGGCCGGGATCGAAATGATGACCAAGGTTCTGGCCTCGGAACTGGCCGCCTTCAACATCCAGGTCAATGCCGTGGCACCGGCCATGGTCAGGACCAAATTTTCAGAGCCCTTCTGGTCCAATGCAGAATTGCTGGCCCATATCACCAAAACCATTCCCATGGGACGGATCGCCGAAATTGAGGATGTGGTAAAACCGGTTTTATTCCTTGCTTCCGAAGGATCTTCCTATATCACCGGCCAGACCCTCATGGTGGACGGAGGATCAACCGCCATATGATCTGCGCCGGCATTGACATCGGTTCCATCACGGCCAAGGCGGCCCTGATAAAAGACAAAACGCTTCTGGGCACCCTGGTCATCCCCACGGGATACCATCACCTCAACGCCGGCATCCGGGTCTTTGATGCCCTTCTGGAAAAAACCGGCCTTTCCCGGGCCGACATCCATGCCATCGTGTCCACGGGCTATGGCCGATCCAGCATTGATTTTGCAGACAAGGCCATGACGGAAATCATCTGCCACGGCACCGGCGCCCATTTTTTAAATCCCGGCATCCGGGGCATCATTGATGTGGGCGGCCAGGACAGCAAGGCCATTCTTCTGGACAACCAGGGCCGGGTGGAGAATTTTGCCATGAATGACAAATGCGCGGCCGGCACGGGAAGATTTCTGGAGGTCATGGCCCGGGCCCTGGAGGTGGACCTGGACCGGATGGGGGAATTCAGCAGGAGGGCCGATCACCCTTCAAAAATCAGCAGTATCTGCACGGTATTTGCGGAGTCCGAAGTCATTTCCATGATTGCCCGCCAGGAAAAAAGAGAAAATATTATTGCCGGTATCCATGATGCCGCCGCAGCCCGGGTGGCCATCCTGGCCACAAAAATCAAAATGAAGGAACCTGTTATGATGACCGGCGGTGTGGCAAAAAACACCGGCATGGTGACGGCCCTTGAAAAACGTCTGGGCATGCCCCTCATTATTGGAACTTTTGCCCAGGAAAACGGAGCCATCGGCGCTGCCGTGCTGGCATCCGGGCTTTGATGGAAGGGAATATCTCAATACCATGAACCGTTTATCTATATCCTGTATCCTATTTTTCCTTCTGGTTCCGGTTTTATTCTTCCCGGACCGGGCCTTTTCCAAAAACCCTTCCGAACTTCAGACCTTCCAAATTTTCTTTGAAAACGACCTGTTCGGTGATACGGACAAATACTATACCAATGCTGTCCAATTGAGCTGGCTCTCCAAAGACCTGAAACAATACAAGGATGATGTGCGGCTTCCGGAATGGGCCTTTCCCATTATCCAGGCCATTCCTTTTTCCGGTGATCCCGACAGCACCCATAATATCGGCATCGTTCTGGGCCAGCAGATTTTTACACCCAGTGATATCCAGGTGACCACCCTTATCGAAAACGACCGGCCCTATGCCGGATTTTTATATGGCGGCCTTGCCCTGCACAGCAAAACAAATACGGTTCTCGACACCCTTGAAATCCTCATGGGCGTTGTCGGGCCTGCGGCCAAGGCTGAGTTCTCACAGAATAAGGTCCATGAACTCCGGGACATCCCCACGGCCAAAGGCTGGGAGAATCAACTGCACAATGAACCGGCCCTGAGTCTTTCCTGGCAGCGCAAATGGCGGCTCCACCGGCAGGAATTTTTTGATTTCCTGGAATATGACCTCATTTCCCATTCCGGGATGACTCTGGGGAATGTGAGAATATCCGGGTTTGCCGGGGCAGAAATCCGCCTGGGCCATAATATCCCCCTGGATTTCGGGTCGGATATCATCCATGCCGGCGCCGGCATCAGCGCTCCGATCATTGAAAATTCGGCTCCAGGATGGAAAAACGTCGGCTCCCATATATTTTTAAGTTCCCAGGTGGAAGCTGTGGGCCGGGACATCTTCCTGGACGGCAACACCTTTGAATCCGGCCCTGATGTGGATAAAAAACCCCTGGTAGCAGATCTTTCGGCCGGTTATGCCTTCAGCTTTGATACCATCAAAATCACCTACCGCCATCTTTTCAGGACCAAGCAATTTGACAGCCAGGAAAAGGGCCAGGTCATCGGGTCACTGACCCTGACGGTCTCCTTCTAACCGGCGGTCTCCGTGTCAAAACGGTATTAAAGGTTGAATCTCCCCAGTTCTTTTTTAAGATCGCGCCAATCCGGTATAAACCGGTCCATAAATCCTTTAAACCTTGCATTATGGCCTCTTTCCAGAAGATGAACCATTTCATGGACGGTTACATATTCAAGAAACCGGGGGGGGAAATGGATCAGGCTCAGGTTCAGCCATATCCGGGCCGCAGTGATATTACAGCTTCCCCAGCGGGTTTTCATTTTTCGGACGCCGAACTGACGAATTTTAACCCCTATCAGGGGCTCCCATTTTTCAAGGAATAAGAAGACGGATTGCCGCATTTCTTTCCGGCACCAGCCGTCAATGAGGCTTTGCCGGTCCAAAAGAGTGGAGCCGGGCTTTACGGTCAGTTGAATATGATCCTGACTGAAAATACAGGCGGGCTTCCCCTGTTCCTGCTCCAACACGCTCAGGTGGTAAGCCTTTCCCTGAAACAAAAAACCTTCCCCCGTGGTATAGGTTTTTTCAGGAGAAGGCTGCCTTGCCGTCCGTTTATTCACCTGCCGGAGAATCCAGTCTCTTTTTGACAGGATGGCCTGGTTCAAGGTTTCAGGATCAAGTTGTGCCGGAGCGGATACAAGAATGGTTTTCTTTAATGGATAAACCCTGAAATAAATATTTTTGATTCTCTTTTGAACGATTTCAACATGAAAACTGCCAAAATCGAAAAATGGGACTTTCAATTTAAGGTGTTTTTTCTTTCTCGGATGCCGGTTTCCGGGTTTTCATTCTCTGAACCAGGGCATCCACGGAATCCCCGTTGGGGGCCATGGCCATGGGGTTGATCTCGATAATGGCTTCCCATTCTTTGATACAGCCCTCCAGATCATTCAGGTCATGGAGCAGCACCACCCCCTTGTTAAACCGGGCCGTTTCAAAGGACGGGTCAATGGCAATGGCTTTATCAAAACTCTCAATGGCTTTTTGCGGCTGATTATTCCTGCGGTACATGGTCCCAAGATCCGTGATCACGCCTGTTCTTCCGGGTTCAATGGCCAGGGACCGTTCATAGGCGTCAATGGCATTTTGGGCCTGATCCGAATCATAGAACAGATTCCCGAGATTGGTCCAGGCTTCGGCATCATCGGGATGGGTTTTAAGGTATTCCTGAATCTCGGATATTTTGGCCGACAATTCCATGGAAAGGTCAGGATGCTCATCGGAAGCAGCCTTTTGCACCGATGCCTTATCCTGCTCTTTGACGGAATTCCCCGGCGTCAGCTTAAAGGATGAATACAGGGTGCCGCCCACGAATCCAATCGCCAGGCACGATACAATCGCAACGATCAGGGTCTGTTTTTTCACGTAACCTTCAGGATTTATGTCTTTAGCGTTTGCCATCATCATTCCTTTTTCCTATCCGTTTTAATCTACGAATCAAAAAGCCCTTAACCAATTATGGAAAAGGGCTTTTTTTACAGTCAATAAATGACGTATTCAGTCGAATAAAGTGGTTAACTACTCAACCGTTACATTTTTTGCAGCCGGGCCTTTTTTACCTTCTTCAATTTCAAATGTAACGTGATCGCCTTCTTTCAAAGACTTAAAACCCGCTGCATTTATGCTCGTGTGATGCACAAACAAATCTTTTCCGTTTTCCTGCTCAATGAATCCAAACCCTTTTGAGTCGTTAAACCACTTTACGATACCTTTAGCCATGCCGGCAATCTCCTATAAAAAATAAAATAATCATACTGTTCCCGTCTTGATGGTGATATCCCTTATTTTGACTGAAAAGCACCATGGAAAGGAACCTGTGCGCTTTACATAAACCAGCGCAAGCTGGACCATAATATAGCCTCAGGGGAAAAAGTCAAGGCCTTTTTAGGGCATATCGTTCATTATTAGTCCGTTTCAAGATTTCAAGACCTTTATTTTTCGTATATCTTCGGATTTTCCCAGAATCATCAGAATATCACTGTCCTTAATAACAAAATCCGCATGGGGAACCAGAATGAAATTTTCCGGAACCAGTTCCTTGATGGCGATAATATGGATATTATACCGGGCTCTCAGGTTAAGGGTTTTCAAGCTCTTACCGATGAACTCCTTGGGGGGGTCCACCTGGACAAGATCATAATCATCCGATAACGGAATGAAATCCATGACATTGGGTTGAGAAAGGCTTCTGGATACTCGCACCGCCATATCCCGTTCCGGGTGGATGATTTCGGTTGCACCGACTTTTTTTAAAATTTTCCCATGGTCTTCATCCTGGGCCTTGACCAGTATCTTTTTCACTCCAATTTCCTGTAAATAATTGCAGATCAATATGCTGGTGCTGATTTTTGTTCCGGTTGAAACGATGACCCCATCCATATTTTCCAACCCCAGTACCTTTAATTTCTCCTTGTCGGTGGCCTGTAGGACAATGGCTTCGGTGCAATAGGCATCAATGGCCTGAACCTTGGATTTATCCAGATCAATGGCAATGACTTCATTGCCGTCCTCATATAAGGCCTTGGTTGCAAAAAAACCGAAATTGCCAAGCCCTATGACTGCAAATTTTTTCATTCTACTCCTTTCATCCGATCATCATATTTTCTTCAGACCGTTCAATTCCGTTGGTGGGGCCTGTGCCGACAATGATATAGGAAAAGGTCAGCACGCCCACCCTGCCGATGACCATCATGATAATGATCATGGACTTGCCCCACATGCTGAGCTCCGGGGTTACGCCCATGGATAACCCCACGGTGCCGAAGGCCGAAACCGTTTCAAAAAAATACAAGAGAAAAGAACCCCTTGGCTGGTGAATCTCATGGCCGGTGATGGAGTCTCCCACCAGCATCATGAAAATGACCAGACCGATAATCCCTATGGAGACCAGAACCAGGGTGATGCTCCGGTCAACGGTCTCGGCCGGAATACTCTTCTTAAAGAGGTTGACCCGGGTTTTTCTCCGGATACCGCTCAGGGTAAACCCCGTCAGCAAGGCCAAGGTCGTGGTTTTCACCCCCCCTCCGCAGGAACCGGGGGATGCCCCGAAAAACATCAGAAAAATCATAATGATCAGGGTTGCATCTTTCAATGCGCTGATGTCCACCGTATTAAATCCCGCCGTCCGGCAGGTAATGGATTGAAACAGGCAAGTCAGTATCCTGAAACCGATGGGTTTCCCATCCAAAAATCCCTGCCGTTCGGTTATGTAAATAAACAATGCTCCCAGGAGGATCAGCATCAGGGTCGTTACCAGAACGGTCTTGGTTTGGACCGAGAACCTGAACCGTTTGATCTTGTGGAGCTTAAACCAGCATTGCAGATCGTAAAGCACAGGGAATCCGATCCCCCCGATGATGATGAGGCAGCAGATGACCGCATTCAAAAGATAACTGTTGCTGTATTTCATCATATTGTCCGGAAACAAGGCAAATCCTGCATTGCAGAAAGCTGAAACAGAATGGAAAATTCCTTGAAAAGCAGCCCGGCCAAAAGTGAATTCTTGGCTCCAGTGAAGGGTTAAAAAAACAGCGCCCAGAAATTCCACGCCTAAGGTCATCAAAACAATGCTCCGGACCAGGTTGAAAATATCTTCCCTGGGCTTGGATGAAAACAGATCCTGCATGGCCATTCGCTGATGAAAGGAGATTCTCCTGCCCATCCAGTGAAACAGGGCGACAGAGATCGTCATCAGGCCAAGCCCGCCGACCTGGATCAGGGCCAGGATGACACACTGGCCGAAACCCGTAAAACAGGTTCCCGTGTCAACAACGGTCAATCCCGTCACGCAGACTGCGGAGGTTGCCGTAAACAACGCGTCTATCCAAGGAATGTCACGGGCCGTGGTGGAAACCGGTATTTTCAGCAGAAGCGTACCCGAGAGAATCACCAGGAGAAAGCTGAGCAGAATAAGCGTGGCCGGGTTCATTTTCAGGATGTGACTGCGAAAATTCATATGCTTATCCCCGAATTGATAAAATATTCACAGTGAAGATGATTCAGGGTTTCACAAACTTCATGCAACCTTTTCCCTCCCAATACCATCCGGTTCATATATGCGCCGCAAACCGTCAACTCCTCTTGATCATCACTCCCGACGCGATTGAGGGCCGGGCATAATTTTTTAATCGTTTCCCGGATAACCATGGAAGGGTCTTCCCTCTTGACAAGGTCTTTTATCCGGTTCAGGTCCATGATTATATCCGCTTTATAGCTTTTAAACAAGGCTACGCCGCTTTCCTGAAGTTTTACCATCATTTCACGGTGAACCGTTTCCATAAGAACAACCACCGGGATTTCCCGGGTTAAAGGATTATTTTTAAGACACCGGCACAATTCGAGAACCCAATCCCGGGCAGAGATATTTCGGGCGGAAAAAATAATTGCAACGAGTTCCGGCCGGCCCGACACGGCTCTGTTGAAGCATTCCATGGGATTTCGGACGATTTGTGCGTCTTCACAATGGATCATTTCCGGGGTCTGCCCCAGCCTGCAAACCAGCATCGGCTTTTCCTTTATCATATCTTTTCACTCCAAACAACGTGTCTTGCATTCTGCAAGATGCAAATAGTATCCAAAAAACCGGCCTTTCGGATCGATCATATCCGCCCCTGTTTTTTGTGCAGACCCGGCGCCATGCAACGGACATCCTTACTCAGTTTGATCAGGCTCACGATCAGGACAATGATCTCAAACCGGCCGACGAACATGGCCAGAATTTCTGCCCAGAGAGCGACATCGGGCATGCCCACGGCGGTTACCCCAACGGAAAGCCCGACGGTTCCGAGAGAGGAGGCAAATTCAAACAGAGAATCACTAAGATTGTAACCGCAAGCGCACAGGACCATGACGCCCAAACCATAGATGATCAAATATAAAAAAACAAAAACAGCCACTTGGCGCACCCTTGCGTCATCCACAAAAACCCTCCGGCTGCCTTCCCAGATGTGGCGCTCCACAACCGCGGTCCTTGGCATGAAATACCGTCCCAGGTCCCATAAAAGCAATTTATACAATAAATAAATACGGAACTGCTTGATACCACCGGCTGTTGAACAGGTTCCCCCGCCGATGAGCATCAGGCAGATCATCAGACATATCCCGAATGAATTCCAGTTCCCATAGCCCACAGTGGAAAAGCCGGTGGTCGTCAGGGCGGATACGGTTTCAAACACAGCTACGCGCAAGGATTTGCCAAGCTGGGGATAAAGGGCCTGACACGTCAATAGAAAAGCTGCCGCAGCAGACAGGGGAATGAGAAAGGCCTGCAAACGGACTTCACCATTTTTTAGGACAAGCCCGAATTTGCCGCGCCACAGAAACCAGGCGGTGACGAAACTCAGATTTCCAAGCACCATGAGAGTCAGGGTCACCGCCTCAACCGCAGCGGAATTCCAATACCCGATGCTTTCAGGCTGTGTTGAAAAGCCTCCGGTGGACACGGCGGCAAAGGAATGGTTGATTGCATCAAAAAATGACATGCCGGCCGCCCAATAGGCCAATGACCCGGCTGCGGCATAGCAGGTATAAATGATCAGAACCAGGCGTGCCGACTGGCGGACATGGGGGACAAGCTGGTCGCTCCTCCCCTCTGCGCTGGAAATGCCCACTCCCGTCGGACCGGCAATGGCCGACATCATAATAATGGCCAGACCTGCCCCGCCTGCCAATGAAATGATACTGCGCCAGAGCAGAACCATGTGCCCTGCGACGGATACATCCACCACTGAAAGTCCGGTGGTGGTCCACCCGCTCACGGATTCGAACACAGCCCGGGAATACGGCAGACCTGAAATTGGAACAAAGGGCCAGGCAGAAAAGAGAATCACCGTGACCCAACTGATGAGAACGATGACACCCCCTTCCTGAACCGACAATGTGATATCGGACGAGGGCTTGAGCCGCCGCAGGACAATCCCCAAAAGGGCAAGGCAACCCGCAGGAAGACAGAAGGCCCATGCACTGGAGAGTTCTTCCGGGTTTGAAAAAAGAACAAGGAGAGGGGTCATCATCAACCCGCCGGCAAGGATGAAAATGATGCCCATGGATGAAAAAATCGCTGCATACCGTATTTTCAGATCGTCTTTTTCCCGTATCATTGCTGCTCCGCTATTGTTTTTCACCCGTAAACACCTTCAGCACGGGACCATGGTTTTCCGGTAGGGTGATCAGCACCACCCGGTCTCCTGCCTGGAGATCGTTCGCACCCCTGGGGACAATGGGGTGGTTGTCACGGATCACCACGGCTATCAACGCATTTTTGGGAAGATGAATATCCTTCAGGAATTTTCCGGCAACGGGAGAATCGGCATCCAGGACAATCTCCGTCACATTCACCCGCCCCTCTCCCACGGGCAGCAGATTCAGAACCTGTTCCAGGGAAGCCCGCTGCTCAATCAGACTGCCGACAATATGGGTGGTTGAGAATGCGGACACACCGAGCTTCTCGAACACTTCTGCATTGTCCGGATCATTGGCCAGGGCTATGGCTCGCGGCACACCGAATTTAAGAGAAGCCAATTGGCAGATCACCAGATTGTCCTGGTCATTGGGCGTAATGGCCAGGACCGCGTCAGCCCCCATGGCTCCGGCTTCTTTTAAAATTCCGGCATCACTGCCGTCCCCATGGACCACGACGGCGGTAAGCTGACGGGCCAATTGAACGCATTCCTCCCGGTTCCGGTTGATAATGACAACCTCATAGCCTTTGGATGTGAAATTGCGGCAAAGAAAATACAGGGGTTTTCCCCCGCCAACAATAAGAACCTTCATGATTCCACCCTTTCATTTCGCCCGGCATTGTTGGAAACGGCCTGCAAAAACATGTCGGCGGCCACGGATGTGGGACAGATGGTGTCGATGCCCAATTGGGTATAAACCGCTTCTCTTTTGGGGTCGAAGACCCTGGCCAGGACATGGGGAACATTAAACATTTTTTGGGCAACCTGGGCCACCATGACATTGACATTGTCCTCATGGGTTGTGGCAATCAGGACATCGGCCTTTTTCAGTTTAGCCTCCTTCAGCACCGCAATATGGGTGGCGTCGCCTTCTATACGGAACCCGCTGAAATCCGGTGACAGATCATTGAATTTAGTCCCGTCACTGTCAATCACCACCACCGAATTTCCATCCCGGCTCAATTGATTGGCCACATGCGCGCCCACCCGCCCGCATCCGACGACCACGATGTATTGATTAGTCTTCATCTTTATTTTCTCCGAGACCTTCATCCCCGGCAGGGTTATCCTTTTCATCCGGACCCATGTCGATCTTACCGAATTTGTTCCAGGACGTGGCCCGGTCCAGGTTCGCCCCGGCCGGTTTAAACGTGGGATCGATATCCAGGGCCGCCCTGTAGAATTTCAGGGCTTCCAGGCGATGATGATCCATTTCCAGCAAGGCCCCGAGAAGGTTGTATGCCTCAGGCTGGGCCGGATCTGCGGCAATGGCTCTTCGAGCCGTTTCCCGGGCTGTAGCGAAATTCTGGTCTGAAATATACCGTTTGGCCAATTCGATCAAAGAGGGGTAATCCGCCACGGTTTCTTCATCAATCCCCTCACGGTCCAGCACCAGGGTGGCCAAGTCCCGGATTTCACCGGGGCTGAAGGGCTTCTGGATAAAATCCACAGCCCCGAGTTTCATGGCTTCCACCGCAGACTCGATGGTCCCGTGGGCCGTGATGATGATCACCCGGATCTTGGGCCATTGATGTTTAATCCGGCGCAACACCTCCATTCCATCCATCCCCGGCATCTTCAAATCCAGGAACACGAGTCCGAAGGGAGTTTCATCGAGCATTTGCAGGGCTTCTTCGCCATTCACGGCCGCCCGGATGGGGATTCCCAGCGTTTCCAGTGAATGGGACATGGTTAACCGGATGTTTTTTTCATCATCCACAATCAATATGTTCTTTTTTTCCATGGGACCTCCTTATTGGCCTATCGGTAGTGTAAAGGTAAAGGTGCTGCCCAGGCCCTGGGAGGATTCCACCCAGATGGCGCCGCCATGGGCTCGGACAATTTCTTTGCAGATGGCGAGTCCGAGGCCTGTTCCTCCGGTCTCCCGGCCTTTGACCTGGACAAATTTCTGAAAAACCCGGGTATGATACTCCGGCGGAATCCCCGGTCCGTCATCCTGGACGGACAGGTGGATATGCGGGTCGATTCTCCGGGCCCTGAGTTTGATATGGCCGCCCCTTTGTACATATCTTAATGCATTGGAAATCAGATTGGTCAACACCCAGGTGATCTTGTTGGCATCGGCCCGGACTCCGGGCAGACCAGCGGCCATCTCCCGGCTCAGCTCAACCCCTTTCATATCGGTCTGGTTTTTAAAAACCGTCTGAGCATGGTCAAAAAGAGTAGAAACCTGAACGTTTTCAAACTCCATTTCAATCCTGCCCCCTTCAATCCCGGACATATCTAGGAGATCACTCACCAGGGCCTTCATCCGATGGACCTCCTCATGGGCGGCCTGAAGAAGATCGCGGTTCTTTTCAGAGAGTGAAGGGGCGGCATGTTCCAACAGAAGGTCCACACTCATACCGAGACCGGTCAAAGGGGTCCGAAGCTCGTGGGAAGCCGCCATGATGAATTCATTTTTAAGCTGCTCCACCTCCTTCATCCGGGTGACGTCCCTGAGCAACAGCACGATGCCGGTGAGATCATGGCTGCTGCCCCGGATGGCCCGAACGGAAAAAAGATAGTGATGGGACTGATCCTTTTCAGAAAACACCATCATCCGCTGCTCATCGGGAAGATCGGGATGAACCCCGGTTTCCACGGTTTTTCGGATCATATCGCAGACTTTTGGATCCGGAAGGATATCCACACATTCCGGGAGGGCGGTTTCAACCGTTGTCAGACCCAGCATCCGCCGTGCCGCCGGGTTGATTCCCGTCGCTTTCAGGCGGGTGTCAAAAACCAGCAACCCATCCTCAATGCTGGAAAGAATGGCATCTCCCTTGTTTTTTTCGGAAATGATCTGTTCGATGTTCATCTCGTGGTATTGGCGGATCTGATCAGCCATCCGGTTGAATTCGCCGGCCAGAAGCCCCAGCTCATCTCCGGTTTCCATAGGAACCCGGGCCGTATAATCCCCGGACGAAATCCTGCGGGATGCGCTCATGAAATGCTGAAGCGGCCTGACAATCCGGTTTGCGAGAACCAGACAGAAAACCAGGGCCACAGCCAGGGCAGATACGGCCACGACCACCGTGGACCCAATGGCCTGTTTTGACACCATACCTGCTTGAATACTGGCCTTATACATGGTTTCTTCATTCAGATACCTCAGATCGATGCATTTTTTCCGGACCTGGATAAAAAGCGGATAAACCGTTTCCTGATAAATGGATAGGCCGTTAAGCGGTTTTGACCTGTCCCGGAGATCGGTCAATTCGGAAAACCTGTGCCGGTAGGCCGTATAATCCGACTCAAGGGCCTTGACAAGCGCTGCCTCACCCGGAATGGTGATATTGTCCTTGGCCCGGGCCAGCCATTCCAGAAAAACAGCCTCGTTTTCCCGAAACTGGGCGATTCCCTGGTGCAGGTCTTCCATAAAAAAAAGCAGAATGGCGCTGTCCTGGCGTTCCAGGGCATCCACCATGTTCTCGGCGGCCAGAATACTCCGGTAATTCTCCTTCAGGATGGCGTCGCCAGCCTTTCCCAGCATGACGAGATGGATGACGGCCCAGGCCACCACAAGCCCCATCAATATAAAAATAATGCCGTATCCGATGAGTATTTTCTTTTTAAAGGCCATGGGCCCCATCCTTTGCTTTGCAATAAAATCCTGTACAGCCCTCATCTCAATGGAGGGCCGTTTATTCAGAGCAAAGAGCATACCAAAAGGATAAAGCTTTAAATATCAATGAATTATAAAACAGACGGGAAAACCGGCCTTGAAATATGAAAGATCCGGAGCGGGTTATCTTTGCAAAATGCAAGATCTATTCAAGCTGATATTTCTTTCGCTTGCGCCATAGTGTGGCCGGGTCGATCCCCAGCACCCGGGCGGCCTCTTCCAGGGAAGCGGTATGGAGAAGAACGTTCTGGATATGCTGCTTTTCTATCTCATCCAGATTTTGAAAACCCGGGCCCGAAGACGCAGAGGGGTTGAAATGCGCAACGGCGGGAGATAAATCCGCCAGTTTGAGGCTGTCGTCATGGGTGACGATAACGGAACGCTCCATGGTATTGATGAGTTCCCGGATATTGCCGGGCCAGGGGTAATTCTGCAGCAGATGAAGTGCTTCAGGGGTAATACGGCTGACCGGTTTCCGGTTTAGCCGGGCCGATCGCTTCAAAAACATATCCGCAAGCAATTCAATATCTTCCGGCCTTTCCCGCAGGGGGGGTAGAAACAGTTCCAGTACATTCAGACGGAAATACAGATCCTTTCTAAAGGTTTCATCCCGGACCATGGCTTCCAGGTCACGGTTGGTGGCGGCCAGAATCCGGACATCCACCCTGTGGGGCTTCGGGTCCCCCACCCGTTCGTATTCGTGGTGCTGAATGAACCGGAGCAGTTTCCCCTGGACGCTCCTGGGCACCTCCGACACCTCATCCAGGAAGACCGTACCCTTGTCCGCCAGCTTCAATTTCCCGGTTTTATCCTGCAAGGCCCCGGTAAAGGCCCCCTTGACATGACCGAAAAGATCCGTCTCCAGAAGATTTTCCTGAATGGCGGCGCAATCCACCGTAACAAAGGGCCGGGAGGCTCTCGGGCTCCAGTCATGAATTAATTTTGCCAGTAAACTCTTGCCGGTGCCGCTTTCCCCGCAGATGAGGATAATGGCTTCGGAATCCGCTGCCTGCCGCGCCGTCTGTAAAATTTTACGCATCCGGCGGTTCCGGGTCAGAAATCCGCCTTCGGAGAAAATCCCTTTTAAGGCGGCGATCTCCACTTCCATCCGATTGAAGCGTTTGGCCCTCTCTAAAAGCAGATCCAACTGCCCCGGCACAAAGGGTTTGGGAAGATAATCAAAGGCTCCCATCTTCACGGCCTTTACCGCCGTTTCAATGGTGGCATGGGCCGTGATCATCAAGACCTGGGTTTTGATACCGCTTTCAACAATTTTTTCTAAGACCTCCAGTCCGCTCTCATCCGGCAGTTTCAGATCCAGGAGAACCAGCTCCGGCATTTCGGCATGAAAGCATTGAAGCCCCTTTTGGGCCGACCCGGCCGTAAAGACCTTAAATTCTTTATCTTCAAGGTACATTTCAAGTGTGGTTAAGATATTGGAATCATCATCAATAATCAGGGCTTTTTTCATCTATTGCCTCCTTTTCGGCCGGTATCCAGAAAATAAAAGAGGTTCCTTTTCCCAGCTCGCTCTGAACCTTGATATCCCCTCCGTGCTGTTCGATGACATCTTTCACAATGGCAAGACCCAGGCCGATGGTGCCGCTTTTCCCACGGTCGGAAAACTGGGTGAAGCGGTCAAAAATATGGGGCAGGACCTTTGGATCAATCCCGTCTCCCGTATCGGAACATTGAAAATAGTACCGGGACCCTTGCGCATACACCTTTAATGAAATTTTCCCCCCGGCTCCGGTATAGCGCAGGGCATTTCCCACAAGATTCGTGATCACCCAGGGGAACCGGAAAGAATCAATGGTCATCCGGGGCAGATCGCCGGGAATGTCCAGTTCAATGCTAATTCCCTTGTTCTCGGCTTCCTTGTAAAGCGGGGGAAGACATTCTTTTATCACCATGGCCATATCCAGGGTTTCCTTGGGCCGCGGCAGGGCCAGGGCTTCAAGACGGGAAAGGTCAACCAGTTCATTCATCAGGGCCGTCAACCGCATACAGTCATCATAGGCTGTGGCGTAGAGTTTCTTTTTTTTCTCCTCACTGAGCCTGTCTCCCCGGTTGTAGAGCATCCCGATACCCATACCCAGAGAAGTCACGGGCGTTTTGAGCTGATGGGAGATATCGGCAATAAAAGTTCCCTTGGCTTCCTCGTTGCGCCTGAGTTTTTGTCTTTCAGCAAAGATAATATCATCCCGATGGGTATCGTATTGTTCCAGCCGGTTGAACAACTGATTAAAGGACTCTGCCAGAAGCCCGATCTCATCCCTGCTTTTCGAACTGATCCGCGGATAAACCCCACTGCCTTCCCTTGCATCCGAGAGTTCCCGGGCAAGTTTCATGAGGGGCATGGCCACCCGGTAGGATAAACCATAGCTCAATATCAGGATGGCCGTGGTGATCACCCCGAACAGCACGGCAGCATTTCTCTGGGCCTGGTCCGCCAATATTCGCGTCTGCTTTTCCGCATTCTCCATGGCATCTTCGTTAATGGCCACCAGATCATCCGTCAGAACAATCATTTCGGCGGTCAGCCCCAGAAAATCGGCAAAAGAAGGACTGTACAAACCATCAGCAACGGTTTGTTCTAATGAAATAAGGACGGTTTCATAGGAACGGTGCCGGTCCAGGAGTTTTTCGATCTGCTCGGCTTCCCCTGTTTCCGTAATATTTTTTTTACATACCGTCAGATTAAAGGACAGATTTTCCGTTATCTTCAGAGGGATGACAACCCTGCTGTTTTGCTTGGATACCTGCTCCAGGATCAGATTCCGTATCTCTTCCAATGCCTTTCGGACTTCCTGGGCGGCCCGGATGCTCTTATAATTTTTCGACAGGATGTGTTCGGCGCTGTCACCCAGATCACCGAGATATTGATTGTTGAGAAATGCGGCATACAAAAGGGCCATGGTCGGCAGCAGGCTGACCAGAAATATCTTAAACCGTATGGATTGATAAAAAAATGGCCGGCCTTTGGGCTCTTCTTTTGTGACACTCATCATCTATACCGCCTTTATCCCTGCCTTGTGGTCCTCTCTTGTATCATAGGGACAGGCTGTTTCACAACACAGAATAATTTTGAATCAGAGTCGCTCTTTTAAAACGTCGCGGGCATAAATGGTCGCAAATTTGCAACCAAAAAAATTATCAAAAATTTATTAGCCCATTAACCCATTAAAATAATTAATGATTTTAAAAATTTGAAAAGCATAATGGCCTGGTACGCATTATGCTCCACACATCAGGAATTTTGGATTCCGGCAAAGGCCGGATTCCCATAACCAGAAGCAATCCAAAAGGACCATAAAAGAAAGGAAGTCCCATGACGAAAGCTGTCATCAAGCTTGGAAACAAAAAACGGAAAAATATTTTTTTGGAAAAGGTAAAAGCTCTGCTGCCCGAAGGCGGCAATCTGAATGCCTGCCTGACCTGCGGGGCCTGCGCCTCCGGGTGCCCTGCCACAGGCCTGAATAACATGGACCCCAGAAAATTTCTTCGAATGGCGGCCCTGGGCATGGATGAGGAAATCATCAAATCCGACTGGCCCTGGATGTGCACCATGTGCCAGCGTTGTATCTATGTATGTCCCATGAAGATAGATATTCCGCAGTTGGTTTTTAATGCAAGAACCCTTCGCCCCAGGGAGGAAAGACCCAAAGGCATCCTCGGGTCCTGCGACATGGCCTTGAGAAACGAGAGCACCAGCGCCATGGGAACATCCCCGGAAGATTTTGAATTTGTTGTCCAGGATATTCTGGAAGAATACCGGGAAGCCCAGCCTGAATTTGAAGACATGGAAGCCCCCATTGACAAGGAAGGGGCGGAATTCTTCCTAAACCAGAATTCAAGGGAACCGGTCACGGAGCCGGATGAGCTGATCCCTTTATGGAAAATCCTTCACCTTGCCGGAGTGAACTGGACTTACGGCAGCCGGGGATGGGCCGGGGAAAACTATTGCATGTTCCTGGCCGACAACGAGGCCTGGAAAAAAATCACCTCCACAACCGTGGACCAGGCCAACAAGCTCGGGTGCAAGACCTTTCTCAATACCGAGTGAGGCCACGTCACCTTCTCAGTCCGGGCCGGAGTGAAAAAATTTAATCTTGAACACAATTTTGAAATCAAAAATTTATATGAATATTATGCCAAATGGATCCGTGAAGGCAAATTAAAGGTCAATTCCGACTGGAACAAAGACCTTAAAATCAAATTCACGGTTCAGGACCCCTGCCAGATCGTCCGGAAAAGCTATGGTGACCCCATTGCCGAGGACCTGAGATTTGTCGTCAAATCTGTTGTGGGCGAAGAAAATTTCGTGGACATGCAGCCCAACCGGTCCAACAATTATTGTTGCGGCGGCGGCGGCGGATTCCTGCAGTCCGGGTTCAAAGAGCAGCGCCTTGAATACGGAAAAATCAAAGACGCCCAGATCAAGGCCACAGGGGCTGACTATTGCATTGCAGGCTGTCACAACTGCCATGCACAGATCCACGAACTCAGCGAGCATTACGGGGGTAATTACCCGGTGGTGCATCTGTGGACTTTGATCTGCCTGTCGTTGGGAATACTGGGCCCCAACGAGCGGGAATACCTGGGGGACGACCTGAAAGAGGTCAATGTATTCCACCCCGAAACCGCCCATTAACCTCCATATAAAGGCCGGAGGATGCCTCATCCTCCGGCCGGTCTCCCAATCTTTGCCGCAATTTAATGTATAAACCTGATTTTGAGTTTGCAGATTGAAGTCATGGGTGATATGAAATCTTTCAATCCGCCGTTCTTTTTTTGGCCGGATATCGATCAGATTGCGAGGAGATAAAAATCAATACAATTGCTTATTCGGTCCTGCGCTTGCGCGCCGGACTGAATCGAAGATTAGCTTTCTAATAGGCTCAATAAAATGAATAGTCAAAAAGAAACAAAAAATGATTCTCTGCTATTTCAAAATTACCTGATTATTTTCTTTGATATTTTGGGACAACGACAAGAACTAAGAAAAATCAAAGGCATACCGATGATCGAAGAGGAGAAACCCATTTTTTTACAAAAAATCAAAAAAACAATTGGTACTATAGATTTCCTCAGAAACTCATTCGAAGATTATTTCAAAGCATCCAATTCTTACGAAACGGACACGAACTTAGTCCCTCCTGAATTCGCTCAAGAATTTAAAGCATGTCAAAAGTCAGAAGTCTATTTTTATGGTTTTTCTGATTCGATTATTATAGCAGTCCCATTAATGAGCAATGACGAAAACTGTACTGCCATGAATGGAATCTATACTGCATTATTGGCAACTGGAGGCATGAACTGAACCGCTTCGCGGAAGTGGCACAATCCCCAGTATTAATCCATCTATCAATTCCCATTTACTCTCAATAAATTTACAATACCTCCTAAGGCCTGTCGGTCTGTTTACCATCAATTTATTTCAAGGAGGTATTGCAATGAAGA
>JAMPXP010000030.1 GCA_023701135.1 Desulfobacula sp.
AGATATCCCATCTATTTATAGACTAAAGACCCCTTGAAGACTACAAGGTTGATAGGCCAGGTGTGTAAGCACGGTAACGTGTTCAGCTTACTGGTACTAATCGGTCGTGAGGCTTAGCCACTTCTTTCCACCCTTAAGTTTGAACGCTTTAATGCGGACATATATGATATTTACCAACTGATTAATATATTAGGATCTTATGAACATGCGCAACCAACCCTTCAAAAGTTCAGGATCCAACCATCTTAATCCGGTAGCTATGGCAAAGAGGCCACACCCGTTCCCATCTCGAACACGGAAGTTAAGCTCTTTAGCGTCGATGGTACTGCATGGGTGACTGTGTGGGAGAGTAGATCGCTGCCGGATTATCCTTTAAAAAAGCCCCGTCCGATTTTAAATAATCGGACGGGGCTTTTTGCGTTTTAATATCTCAAAATCAAGCAACAGTCAAGTAAGCTCTAAGTAAAATTGTATATTATTACAGTATGTTATGGGTATTGATGCAGGAAGAACCGAGTGGTCAGTCAAGTACCCGTCAAGTAAAAACACTTTCCGTTTTCTTTGAGACATCACAATAGGGGACATATTTCATATTTTTGGGCGCTGCAGACAAAGGGCTGTCCGACGGTTCCATCTAAAAAATTATTTGCTAACCCGATCTTATTCTGATAGCTCATGGATGGTATATTTCTGGATGGACTATATAAAATCCGGGAGTTGCAGCTTTACAGGCTGTTGATATATTTTGTTTATAAAAATCAAGGATATGCTCTGTAATGGTAAAAACCAGACTCACCCTCTCAAAGCTTGAAAACCTCCTGTTGACGGCCTGTGATGATCTTCGCGGCAGCATGGATGCCAGCGAGTATAAAGAATATATTTTCGGCATGTTATTCTTGAAGCGGGCCAGCGACCTGTTTGATCAACGCCGGGAGGAACTGAAAAAAGAACTGGCCGCAAAGGGAATGCCGGAACCGGATATTGCAGAAGCCCTGATAGATTCTGACAATTATTCCGGCAAGTATTTTTATGTGCCGCCACGGGCCCGCTGGAATGAGGGATGGGATGAAGAAATCATCAAGGATGGAAAACCCGAGATCATTCACCACCCTGCCCTGAAACATGTCAAGGAAAATGTCGGCACCCAGTTGAACAAAGCCCTGGAAGCCATTGAAGACGCCAATATCGAGGCCTTGCAGGATGTGCTCAAGGGGATCAATTTTAACCGCAAGATCGGCCAGCGGACCCTGGACGATGACACCCTGGCGGATTTTGTCCTGAACTTTGAAAAAATTCCCTTGAAAGATGAGGATTTTGAATTTCCGGATCTTCTGGGCACGGCCTATGAATGGCTGATCAAATATTTTGCAGATTCAGCCGGTAAAAAAGCCGGGGAATTTTATACCCCAGCCGAAGTGGTCCGTATCTGTGTGGAAATCTGTGACCCCAGGGAAAACATGAGCATATACGATCCCACGGCCGGTTCAGGGGGCATGCTCATCCAGACACGGGATTATCTGAGAGAATCCGGCGGAGATCCGGGAGAATTGTCTCTGAACGGTCAGGAAAAGATCGGGACCACCTGGTCCATCTGCAAGATGAATATGCTGCTCCACGGCATTTCCCACGCTGATATCCGCCAGGCCGACACCATCAAGGAACCGCTGCACCTGGCAGAAGACAATGAACTCAAACGCTTTGACCGGGTTCTGGCCAATCCGCCCTTCAGCCAGAACTACATCAGAAAGGAAATGAATTTTCCGGGCAGGTTTGCAGTCATGCTGCCGGAAAAAGGCAAAAAGGCGGATCTCATGTTTGTCCAGCACATGCTGGCCGTGCTCAAGCATGACGGCCGCCTGGCAACGGTCATGCCCCACGGGGTCCTGTTCCGGGGAGGCGAGGAACGCATGACCCGCCAGCATTTTATCCAGCACGGCTATCTGGAGGCTGTTATCGGTCTGCCCGCCAATCTGTTTTACGGCACCGGCATTCCTGCCTGCATTCTGGTCCTGAACAAACAGGACGCCAAAGACAGGGATCATGTCCTGTTTATCAATGCCGACCGGGAATACCGGGAAGGCAAGGCCAGAAACTATCTGCGGCCCGAGGATATCGACAAGATCGTCCATACCTACCGCAAAAAGCTGGACACCCCCGGTTATGCCAGAAATGTCCCGGTCCGGGAAATTGAAAACGAAGACTATAACTGCAATATCCGGCGCTATGTGGACAATGCCCCGCCGCCCGAACCCCATGATGTCCGGGCCCATCTGCACGGCGGTGTTCCCCTGGCCGAGATTGATGCCCTGACCCATTTCCGGAATAACTATTCGGGCCTGCGCGATCTTTGCTTTGTACCAAAGGATAGGGCGTATATGGATTTTTCCGATGCCCTGGCTGAAAAACGAAATATCAGCATCGCCGTCACCCGGCATCCGGGCGTGGTATCCCGTCACCAGGCCTTTATGAATCAACTGACAGGCTGGTGGGAAAAGAACCTGCCCATTGTCAGATCCCTGGCCCGGGACCCTGAAAACCAAAATGAAACCTCAGGCAATGTCTATCTCATGCGCCGAAGCCTTCTCAAAAGCGTTGCCAAGGAATTTTCAGACCAGGATCTCTTAACCCCTTTCCAGATCAGGGGCGCCTTTGCCAATTATGTCAATATCCTGAAAGCGGATTTCAAATCCATTGCCGCCAGCGGCTGGGGTGCGGAACTGATCCCGGATGACGACATCCTCCAAAGCCAGTTTCCCCATATCCTGGAAGAAATGGAACAGGCGAAAAACCGTCTGGCTGAACTGCAGGCCCTGTTCACTGCCGCCGATGACGAAGATTTTGAAGATACGGAGGATACAGGGGTGATGCCCGGTGATGAGGTCAAGACGAAAAAAGACGACCTCAAAACGCTGAATGCGGAATGGAAAGCATGCCTCAAAGACGTGAAAGATCTGGCCGGCAATATTTTTATGGAAATCCATGCCGCCGGATTACCGCCGAATGCCGAAAAAAAAGGATATTACTGCACCGAAGGGCTGGGTCAGAAAGAAGCCCTGTTCGGCAACGGCCAAAGAATCCTGGACCTGGCCCATGACGCGGGTCTTCAGTCTGAATATGTTGAACCCCTCAAACAGGCCATTGAAAAAGGGGCTGTTGCCAAAAATAAGGCCCAAGCCATTGAAAAAAGCCTGGCCCGCCACAATGCGCTTGAAGAAGAGGTCAAATCCCTGAAAGCCGCCATCAAAAGCACGGAAAAAAAGCGGGATGAATTGGTTCAGAGTGCCAGGGAAAAAATTTCCATGGATGAAGCCCGCACCGTGATTGTCGCCCGCCTGGGTCAGGTGCTCATGGATACCTATGAAGCCTATCTGAGGGCTGATCTCCGGGCATGCATCAAAGCCGTTGAAAACCTCTGGGATAAATATGCCGTGACGGCAAAAGAGATAGAAGCGGAACGGGATGCGGCATCCGCACAGTTGAAAGTTTTTCTGACGGAGTTGGGGTACATCTCTCTAAACGATACGAACAAGATTGAGGAATAGGCCATTGAAAGAATTTGTTTTACCTGATGGTTGGAGATTAGCTCAGCTTATCCAATTGGCCGATTATCACAATGGGGCTTCCTTCAGCTCAAAAGATTGGAAAGAGGATGGGTTACCAATAATCCGAATTGAACATCTAAACAGTGAAAATGCTGAAACTGATAAATATTCCGGACCGTTGTTGCCAACCAATTATATTGATGATGGGGATTTAATTTTTTCATGGAGCGCAACATTAAAAGTCATTATTTGGAAAAAAGGGCCCGGCGTACTTAATCAACATCTTTACAAGGTTGTTCCGAAGCCAGGGGTTAATAAACAGTTTCTTCTGTACACTTTAGACTTTTATATGGATAAAATTGCCGGCCAGTCACAAGGTTCCACAATGAAGCATGTCACCCGGAAAGAATTATCCCATTTTTATGTAGTGTTTCCCAAAAATGAAAGATATCAAAAAAATTTGGCTTTAGTGTTAGAAACCATTGACCAAACCATAGAAAAAACCGAGGCCCTCATCCACAAATACCAGCAGATCAAGGCTGGTTTGATGCATGATCTGTTTACCCGCGGTGTCACAGTCGACGGAAAACTTCGCCCGCCCAGAGAAGAGGCACCGGAGCTTTATAAAGAAGCGCCGATGGGGTGGATTCCAATATCGTGGGGGCTTACGCCTCTTAAAAATATGTCTCAAATTGTTTCAGGTGTTACGCTTTCTTCAAAAATAACAACTGACCAAAAAATTGAGGTTCCTTATTTAAGAGTTGCAAATGTTCAGGACGGATACTTGGATTTAACAGATATCAAAAAAATCAAAGTTAATAAAAACACTTTTGATATGTTGTTATTAAAAAAAGGTGATGTTTTAATGAACGAAGGCGGAGATTTTGATAAATTGGGTCGGGGTACTGTCTGGCAGGGAGAAATTGAAAATTGTATTCATCAGAATCATGTTTTTAGGGTTCGAACAGATCAGAATGTTTTAAGGCCATATTATTTGGCTTACTGGTCGGAATCAGATTTTGGGAAAAAATATTTCGTTATTAGCTCCAAGCAATCTACAAATTTGGCTTCAATAAATTCTACTCAACTGAAGGCATATCCGATTGCCGTTCCAAATCTATCAGAGCAAAAAAGGATCGAAGATCGAATTAAATCAATAAATTTAAGATTGCAATCTTTGAAAATGGAAGCCAATAAAGGCAAATCTATTAAATCCGGCCTCATGCAAGACCTTCTCACCGGCAAGGTCCGGGTCAAGGCTGATCAAGAGGAACAGGCCCATGTCTGAGTACACCGAGGTTGAACAGCCTTTTTTAAGGCAGCTTCAAACCCTGGGCTGGGAGATCATAGACCAGGGGCCGGACATCCCTCAGTATCCAACCAAAAGCCTGCGCCAAGACTTCCGTCAAAGAATATTGCCCGGGGTTTTTGCAAGATCGGTTTCCCATATCAACCGGACAGACCAGGGCGAGTCCTGGCTGACGGAAAAACAACTCACGGATCTGTCGGATCAGATCCTTCGCCGGCCCAACCGTACCCTGCTGGAAGCCAATGAAGCCATTCAGAAACTGATCTTCAAAACCCAGGTGGATGTCAATGAAAAAACCGGGGAACCGGACCCTGTGGTCAGGCTCATTGATTTTGAACATCCTGCGAACAACCATTTCCTTGCCGTCAACCAGTTCCGGATGGATACACCGGGCGCTGTCAGGCAGTTTATCATCCCGGACATTGTGTTGTTTGTAAACGGCATTCCCCTGGTGGTGGTGGAGTGCAAAAAAGGCGGCCCCACCTGCGCCAATCCCATGGTGGAGGCCTTTGAGCAGTTGCAGCGGTATATGAACAAAAGAAAGGCCACCCTGGACCAGGGGTTGAAGGAAGGAGAGCCCAGACTTTTCCACACCAATCTCCTGCTGGTCCGGACCTGCGGCTTAAAGGCGGATTTCGGCACCATCACCTCCGGGGAAGAGCATTTTTTCCCCTGGAAAACCCAATGGCCCCGGGATGACAAGACAGCAGAGGGCATGAACCCCCAGGAGCAGTTGATTTCCGGCATGCTCAACAGGGAAAATCTTCTGCGCATCCTGAGAACATGTTCGGTTTTCATGGATACGGACAGCGGGCCAAGGGTCAAGGTGGTGTGCCGGTATCAGCAGTTCCGGGCAGCGGGCAGGATCTGTGAAAAGCTCAGACAGGGAAAAACCCCGGCTGAAAGAAGCGGCGTGGTCTGGCATACCCAGGGATCGGGCAAATCCCTGACCATGGTGTTTGCGGCCCGGATGATCCGCGCTTCAAAGGATTTGAATGATTTTAAAATTGTTCTGATCAATGACCGCATTGATCTGGAAGATCAGTTGAGCAATACCGCCGTCCTTATCGGCGGGCGGGTCCATATCATCCAAAACACTGCGGACCTGCGGGCAAATCTCAGCACGGACGCTTCGGACATCAACATGGTCATGGTTCACAAATTCCAGCAGCGGGAAGAAACCCTCACCCTCCAGGTGGCCGAAGCCCTGGCCACTTACCAGGCCATGCCACAGGGCCGGAGTTTCGGAAAGGTGAACGAATCGGAACGGATTCTATTGATGATTGACGAGGCCCACCGGACCCAGAGTTCCGATCTGGGGGACAATATTGTGGAAGCCTTTCCCAATGCAGCCCGGATTGCCTTTACCGGAACCCCGCTCATTACCGGGCGGCACGGCGAAAAAAAGACGGTCAAGCGGTTCGGGCATTATATCGACACCTATCGGCTCATGGATGCGGTCAATGACGGGGCCACCCTCCAGATCCTGTATGAGGGCAAGACCGCAGATACCGCCTTGAATGAAAAGCATGGTTTTGAAACCGCCTTTGAGGATATGTTCCGGGACCGCAGCGAAGAAGAGATCCTGGCCATTAAAAAGAAATATGGGGCCACGGGGGACATCCTTGAGGCGGAGGCGCGCATCCGGGCCATTGCCAGGGACCTGGTGGATCATTATATCGGCAATATCCTGCCCAACGGGTTCAAGGCTCAGGTGGTCTGCCATTCCAAGCTGGCGGCCATCCGGTATCAGGCGGCCATTGAGGGCGCCTTAAAGGAACGGATTCAAAAGGAAAAAGGAGCAGCCTCCTTGAATCCGGAGCTGATCCGAAAACTTTCGTTTCTAAAGGCAGTGGTGGTCATCTCCGGCGACGGCACCAACGAAGCCGCCTATATCACCATGGCCAACCAGCAGGCCAGGGCCTGGAATGCCATCAAAAATTTCTGCAAACCCTTTGATTTGGTAAACCCTGATAAAGCCTTAAGCGGTATTGCGTTTCTGATTGTCTGCGACATGCTGCTGACCGGGTTTGACGCTCCCATTGAGCAGGTCATGTATATTGATAAGAAAATCCGGGAGCATTCCCTGCTGCAGGCCATTGCCCGGACCAACCGGGTGGCCCGGGGCAAGAAGCGCGGTTATATTGTGGATTATATCGGTCTGTCCCATCATCTGACCGAAGCCTTGACCCTTTACGCTGCCACGGAAGAACAGGAGGAGCTGGCCCAGGGCCTGAAAAGCATTTCATCTGAAATGCCGGTGTTGGAAGAACGGTACCGGCGGCTGCTGCAATTGTTTGCCGACAACAAAGTCAAGGGGGTGCCGGAATTTGTCCAGGGCCTTTTGCCGGATATGCAGGCCGATGCAAGGGTGGTTCATGCAGCCGTAAGCTTGCTTAAGGATGAAAAGATCCGGGCGGATTTTGATGTGTATCTTAAGAAATTTCTCATGAGCATGGATATTATCCTGCCGAGCCCGGCAGCTCACCCTTACCGTGTACCGGCAAAGCGGTTCGGGTATATTCTGAGGGTGGCGAAAGAGCGGTATAAGGATGAAAGTCTTCATCTGGGCGATGCCGGTGAAAAGGTAAAAGAGCTGATTAATGCCCATCTCATCAGTCTTGGGATCAATCCCAAGGTGCCGCCGGTGGAGCTTCTGGCCGAGGATTTTATTGAAAAACTGGGCCTGCATGCCGGGGGAAATCTTGAAGCCAAGGCCAGTGAAATGGAACATGCCATCCGCAAGCACTGCACCATCCATCATGATGAAGATCCGGCATTCTACAGGAACTTATCGGAAAAAGTGGAGAACCTGATCGAGCAGTATAACGGTCATTGGGACAGTCTGGCCGAGGCTCTTGAAAAGCTTCGCACGGAAGCCGTTCAGGGACGAAAAGCCGGAAAGGACGGCATGGACAGGGAAACGGCCACCTTTTATGATCACATTACCCAGGAAGCCTTTGGGGGAAATGAGATCCCGGATCATGCCGGACCCAAACTTAAAACCTTGATGGAATCCATTGTGGAGACGCTCCAGGACAGTATCGGCAGCATTGATTTCTGGACCAATGCCGACAAGCAGAAAAAAATCCGGAGCAGGATCAAGACGGCACTGACACTGACCGGCATCCCTGAATTAAAAGAAAACCGGGAGCGTCTGGCCGTTGAAATCATGAAACTTGCCAAAAACCGGCATGAAGACTTATTGAAAAGAAGCACCCCATGAATGCGAGAAAAATAAAAGATATTGATTATGTCCTGCTGCCCGGAACCCATCGGAAAACCACAGATATTGTCATTGAACGAAACGGCATTGTAACAGTGCGACCGCCTGTGGGATTTACGCCTGAACAGGTGGATGCCGTGGTGGCCGACAAGCGCATGTGGATTTACCGGAATCTGGCTGAATGGCGGGATTTGAACGCCACCGCCGTCGTCCGGGAATGGGTGAATGGTGAATCCTTTCTCTATCTGGGACGCAGTTACCGGCTTTCTCTGGTTTCAGAGCAGGTGGCTGATCTGACAATAACCGACGGGCGATTCTGTTTAAAGCGGTCCCTTGTTGATCAAAATGGAGAAGCGTCCGCCAAAAAGGCATTTGAAGCGTTTTACCGGGATAAGGGCACCATTCGGTTGCATCAGCGGATGAATTATTTTGCTCCCAGGGTCGGGGTGAAGCCCACCGGGCTGAAGGTAAAGGATCTGGGGTTTCGATGGGCAAGCTGCACAAAAAACAACACCCTGCACTTTCATTGGAAATGCATGATGGCGCCGCCGACCATTATTGATTATATGGTGGTTCATGAACTCTGCCACATCCATCATCGCAACCACACCGATCTTTTCTGGAATGAGGTGGACAAGGTCATGCCCGATTATCAGGAAAGAAAGACCTGGTTGAAGAAACACGGGGCAGGCCTGGATGTGTAAAATAAAAACTTGACAAAAGTATCAATTGATACCAAAATTATGACAAGACCGACACATAAGGAGCTGAATAATAAACTGAAGCAGGCTTTGTCCGTTTTGATGAACGGGCAGGTTTTTCTGCTGAATCAGGCAGCCCTGGCAGTGGATGCACTGGAGCTGGAATACCGGATTGAAACCGAATTAAAGAAAGTGCTCCATGAGCTTCTGGAAAATGCGACGCCCGTTGATTATAAAGGAAACCGGCCGCCTCAGCGATCATATGAGCAGGACATATCAGGGCTTGATCTTTTTGCGTTTACAGTGAGCATCGACCGCTTTTCAGAACCGGTATATTTCAAGTTTTCCATATCGGAGAATGTGCTCTGGTTGGTGTCGTTACATAAAAACCGATAAGGAGGTGCCATGATTCAGATGAATTGCCCTAAGGGCCACGGTGCCATGGAACAAAAAGAGATAGAAAAAATCATACCTTTTAAAGGAATAGACATCGCTGTTATTGAGGAAGCCTATGTCTGCCCGGAGTGCGGGCTCTCCGCAGGAACCGTTGAATCGGCCGGTAAGATCCAGCAGGTCATTGCCGAGGCCTACCGGAAAAAGACAGGGTTATTAAGCGGCGGTGAAATCAAAAAGCTGCGTCAGAATAAGGGAATGACCCAGGAAGATCTTGCGGCTGTGATGGATGTGGGGATCGCCTCCATCAAACGATGGGAAACGGGTGCCATTCAGTCCCGGTCCATGGACCAGGCACTACGGCGGCATTTATCGGAAGATCCGGTATTTGACAATATCACAGGGAACCGGAAGTTTTCCATCCCCCGCATTTTACGGGTGGCGCTGGCGTTTAAGGAAGCCCTCGGCCGGGCCATTCTGAAAGAGAATGACCGGATGCTGTTTGCTGCCAAATATCTCTGGTATGCCGACATTTTTAGCGTAAAGCTGCTGGGCAGAAGCATGACCGGCGCAACCTATGCCCATCTTCCCTATGGGCCGCAACTGAATAACTATAGGGATCTTCTGGAGGATATTCAAAATGCGGATCCTGAACATGCAGAGCCTTTAAGCGCAGAAGAGCTTGATATTATAAGAAGAATATCAAAGACTTTTCCTGAAGACCGGATGATTTTTGATGCCGCCCACAAAGAACTGGCCTGGAAAGAGACTTCGAGCGGTGATTTAATTCGTTATGACTGGGCAGACCGGCTTGTTGCTCGGCTGAAATAGCCAAAATTTTGAGTTCCTCTTTTATGTTCAGAAATTAAAGCAGTCCGTGAGCCGGGTTACCTGATTTTATGGTTTGGCGTCGTGAGACAGTTTGGTCCCTCACGGAAGTTAAGCTCTTTAGCGTCGATGGTACTGCATGGGTGACTGTGTGGGAGAGTAGATCGCTGCCGGATTATCCTTTGACTGGCGATACTCAGGTTCATGATAGCCTTTCCTGCAACGGAAAGGCTATCCTTTTTCTTAATAGGGTATTAAATTGTTGCATTGTTGAGGCATTGCTTTTATCATGGTATGAAAAGCCAATATGGCACTCAATTGAAGGAGGTACAACATGGCAAAGGTTCTTGTCCTTTACTACAGCATGTACGGCCACGTAGAGACCATGGCGAAAGCCGTGGCTAAAGGCGCGAGCAGCGTCGAAGGGATGAATGTCACCATCAAACGAGTACCCGATCTGATGACGGAAGACGCGGCCCGAAAAGCCGGCGCCAAGCTGGACCAGGAGGCGCCAATCGCTACGGTGAACGAGCTACCGGACTATGACGCCGTCATTTTCGGCACGCCGACACGTTTCGGCAATATGTGCGCCCAGATGCGCAATTTTCTGGATCAGACCGGCGGATTATGGGCTGCAGGAAAATTGGTCGGCAAGGTGGGCAGCGTGTTCACGTCCACGGGCACACAGCATGGCGGGCAGGAAACCACCATCACCTCGTTTCACAACACGCTTTTACATCACGGCATGATTATCGTAGGGGTTCCGTATTCCTGCCGGGAACTCACGAACATGAGTGAAATCACGGGCGGATCACCCTATGGGGCGGGTACTCTTGCCGACAGCGACGGCAGTCGCCAACCGTCCGAGAACGAAATAAAAATAGCTCATTTCCAAGGCGCTCATGTTGCGGAAGTGACCCGGAAGCAATCCGCCTAAAAACAGCATCAACTCCAGTAGCAACCATTGCAGTTCCTTCGGCGCTCTATCTCCTCGGTTTTGAAAATAAAATAGCCGGTATATATAAAAATTTAAGAACAGGAGCTATCATGGCCCAATCAAAAAACCCACAAAAAAAGATAGGTGAGATAGTTGCCGAGGATTACCGGACTGCAACGGTTTTTGAGAAATACGGGATAGACTTCTGTTGTGGTGGCCAGGTGACCCTTGCCAAAGCCTGCCAAATTAAAGGTCTTGATTTTGACACAGTCCAACAGGAAATCAAGGCAGTTAAGAATGAACCGCTCGAAGGGAGCCGGAATTATGCGGCCTGGAGCTTGTCCTTTCTCGCCGACTATATCGTTAACACTCACCATGCTTACCTTAATGAGGAAATGGGACCAATCGCTTCATACGTCCATAAAATAGTTGATGTCCACGGCAAAAACCACCCGGAGCTGATCAAGATCGCAACGATTTTTGACAAAATAATATCGGATATGAAGGGACATCTCCGTGAAGAAGAGGAGCTTCTTTTTCCGGCGATCAAGCGGGTAGAGACCGATAAAAAGAACGGATCACCATTTGCGCCGATGGATGGTGAGGTGATCAAAGCTTCTCTTGAGAAACTTTACCACGAACACGAAGAAATCGGTGATGCCGTTCATGAGATCCGCCGTCTTACCAATGATTATGCAATACCTGTGGATGCCTGTAATACGTTTACACTTACCTACAGAAAACTCAAAGTGTTCGAGGATGACCTGCACAGGCATGTTCACCTCGAAAACAACATCCTATTTTTAAAAGCGGACCAAATCTTAAACGATTAATGCGGAGCATTCGCCCCCTTATTGAGGCATTATAAATTGTATTTTTTATGATTTTAGGGGGTTACTGTTTCAGAAGGTTGATTTTACCAATCCATATAAAAAAAAGGGAGGGCAAAACATGTTTTGTTATCAATGTGAACAAACGTTTAAAGGAACCGGATGCACGGTTCAAGGGGTTTGCGGTAAACAGCCGGATGTTGCTGCATTACAGGATCTTTTAATATATGCGCTCATGGGATTGTCCCAGGTCGCACTGGATGCCCGGAAAAAAAAGATCATTGAAGAAAGGATTGGTGTTTTTACGGTTCAAGCGGCTTTCTCAACATTAACAAATGTTGAATTTGACCCGGATAGAATTTTTAAATTGATTAATGAAGCCGTTTCCTTGCGTGAAGCGTTAAAAGTAAGAATCAAGGACAGCGGCGGAACGGTTGATTATCCGGAAGGCGCCGCCACCCTCATCCCGGGTACTAACCTGGATGAGATGGTTAAGCAGGGGGAATCGGTCGGCATCAAAACATACCCGGCAGATAATCCTGATATTCTTTCATTAAAGCATACCGTTCTTTACGGCATTAAAGGCGTGAGTGCATATGCGGACCATGCTTATATTTTAGGCAAGCAGGACGACGGCGTGTTTGCATATGTTCATGAAGGACTTGCCGCCATTCAAAGAACCGATTTAAGTCTTGAAGATTGGTTGGGTCTGACACTTAAATGTGGCGAAACAGCTTTAAAAACAATGGAACTGCTGGATGCCGGAAATACGGAAACATATGGGCATCCGGTCCCGACAAAGGTTCCCCTCGGATATAAAAAAGGCAAAGCCATCCTTGTCTCAGGGCACGATTTAAAAGACCTTGAAGCGCTCTTAAAGCAAACGGATGGCAAAGGCATCAATATTTACACCCATGGAGAAATGCTGTCTACCCATGGATATCCCGGATTAAAGAAATATAAGCATTTTTATGGTCAGTTTGGAACTGCCTGGCAAAAACAGATCAAAGAGTTTGCAGAATTTCCAGGCGCAATACTCATGACCACCAACTGTATTCAAAGACCGCAAAAATCCTATCAGGACAATTTATTTACATCCGGAATGGTTGGTTGGCCCGGTATTCCACATATTTCTGATTTAAATTTCAAACCGGTGATTGATCGGGCGTTGTCCCTTCCCGGATTTACAGAAGACAAAGTCACAGGCGAGGCAACGGTTGGGTTTGCAAGAAATGCAGTGCTCAATGTGGCCGACAAGGTTATCGCGGCTGTAAAATCTAAAGCGATTCGGCATTTCTTTCTGGTTGCCGGCTGTGATGGTGCAAAACCAGGTAGAAACTATTATACCGAGTTTGTTGAAAAGGTACCCAAAGATTGCGTGGTGCTTACCTGTGCGTGTGGAAAATACAGATTTTTTGATAAAGATCTGGGTGATATCGGCGGGATACCACGGCTGCTGGATGCGGGACAATGCAATGATTCCTATTCATCCATTCAGATTGCAGCAGCGCTTGCCAAAGAATTTAATGTCAGTGTAAATGAATTGCCGTTGTCATTGATTATTTCCTGGTATGAGCAAAAAGCGGTTTGCGTGCTTTTGGCACTGCTTCATCTGGGAATCAAAGATATCCGTTTAGGACCCTCTTTACCCGCTTTCTTGACCCCTAACATTTTAAACACACTTGTAAAACTGTTTGATATTAAACCGATCTCAACACCGGATGAAGATATCAAAGCCATCTTAAACTGAACCGCATTATGTAATTTGATTTCAAATACTGGGAGGTTTAATTATGCTGAGTAATAAAGCGAGAGCCGTCCTATTGTTTTTCCTCATCCTTGCCTTTGGCGGTTTGATTTTCGGCGGATATGTCATCAACAGATCAAAGCCGCCTATTCCGGTGAAGATTGTCTCGTCTGCCGGTGACTCCATTATGACCCGGGAAGATATCATAAACGGGCAGAATTATTATTTCAGCCGGGGCGGGCAGCATATCGGTACGATATGGGGACATGGCTCCTACCTTGCGCCGGATTGGTCGGCTGATTTTCTGCATCGCATGGGACTTTATATTGCAGCGCGTCATCACGGGCGGCCTGTGGAAGCTTCCCGCGGTTTTACACAAAGCGATTTCAACGCTTTGGACGCTCAGGAACAGGCCCGTTTAAGTGTGCTGGTCAAAGATGAAATCAAGACCAACAGATTTTCCCCCGAAACCGGAGTGTTGGAATTAACGCAATTCCAGACGGAAGCCGTTGAAGCGTTGACGGAGTATTATACGCATCTGCTTAAAACCGGCAATGAGCGAATGGGACTGCAGGCCGGAATCGTGCGCAACAATGAAGAAGGACGTCTGGTATCTGCTTTCTTTTCCTGGCTGGCCTGGGCGGCAGGGACGCTTCGGCCGGATGCGGACTATACGTATACGACCAACTGGCCCTATGACCCCCTGGTCGGGAATCAACCCCTTCCGGACTTTTTGATTTGGTCCATTGTCAGTGTGATTATCCTTATCCTGGGCATTGCGGCGGCACTGTTCGCCTATCTGCGCTATATCGGCCGGGATGAATATAAAACCGATCTTCTGGTCGATTTTCCGGAACCAAAGCCTACGCCAAGCCAGAAAGCCACCCTGCTTTATTTTTTGACCGCCGTCGGATTGTTTGTTATCCAGATCGGGGCGGGAGCCGTCACGGCCCATTATACAGTCGAAGGAACCCATTTTTTCGGAATCTCCCTGGCCAAGATCCTTCCCTATGCCCTAGTCCGGACCTGGCATCTTCAATTGGCCGTTTTTTTTATTGCCACCTGCTTTCTGGCAGCAGGGTTGTTTATCGGTCCTTTTGTCGGTAAAGAGCCCAAAGGGCAGGGATTATGGGTGGTCATCCTTTTCGGCGCCATTGTTGTGGTTGTCCTCGGTTCCTTAAGCGGAACCTGGCTCTCCGTAGCGGGTGTTTTCAATGACCAGGGATTTTACCTGGGGCATCAGGGCTATGAGTTCATTGAACTGGGACGGGTCTGGCAATTGATTCTCATCGCCGGGATGTTGATCTGGCTGGTATTGGTATTCAGATCAATCCGGCCTGCGGTTCACGAAGAAAAAGACAGTGGCGGGTTAACCCATATGCTCCTGTACAGTTCCATCACCATTCCGCTTTTTTATATGGCCGGGCTATTGTATGGCAAGGGAAGTCACCTGTCCAATGCCGAATACTGGCGGTGGTGGGTCGTTCATCTGTGGGTGGAGGGTTTTTTTGAGGTTTTTGCTACGGTTGTGATGGCGTTTTTGCTCTCCCACATCGGCGCGGTCGGCAAAAAATTTGCGCTGACGACGATTCATTTTACGGTTTTTCTTTATCTGGGCAGCGGCATTCTGGGCACTTTTCATCATCTTTTCTGGTCAGGGGGACCGGCCTCTATTATTGCACTGGGCGCCGTGTTTTCCGCATTGGAAATCGTTCCACTCACCCTTTTGGGATTTGAAGTTGTACACAATCTGCGGGTTATCAAATCCGGCGGAAAGGAATACGCCTACAAATGGCCGATCTATTTCTTCATTTCTGTGGCCTTCTGGAACCTGGTCGGTGCCGGCATGTTCGGATTCCTGATCAATCCGCCCATTGTTCTTTACTATGCCCAGGGGATCAATACGACGCCGCTTCACTCCCATACCGCACTTTTTGGGGTTTACGGCATGCTGGCCATTTCCCTGCTTTTGTTTTCGGTCCGCCATATTGTCTCCCGCGCGTCATGGTCGGATAAAATGTTGAAAATCAGTTTTTGGGGCCTGAATGGCGGCTTGGCGCTCATGGCCGTCTTCAGCCTGATACCATCCGGTTTTTATCAGCTTTATTTTGCCGTCAAATATGGGTTGTGGTTTGCCCGCAGCCCGGAAATCACATCCGGGCCTGTGCTTCGCGCCTTTGCCTGGGCCCGGCTGATCCCGGATGTCATTTTTTCCGTGGGAGCCGTTGTGCTCTTCCTGTTCCTGCTGCGGGCCGTGTGGCTGACGTTTATCAAGAAGGAAATACGACCGTGATTTCAAGCGCAACGACGCGCTTTTAAGTGGCGAGTCAGATAAGTCGGTGCCTGAAGTTTAATTTTACACCCATGTGCTTGGAATCTTGAAGCGCTTTTTGCGCTTGTTCTATATCTGTTTCATCATTGTCATCCGTTCACATTTATCCTTTAAATGTCTTCCCTGCCGGATCATCTCCTTTGCTGCGGTTCCGGTTGTGGTTGCCTTTGGACGATCACAACCGGAACCGCAGAATTTTTTCAATGATAGGTTTCGAAATCGCTTTTTTGAGGTTGACATCGGAAAAACCGATGTGATAATGAATTAACAATTGATTTAAAAATCTAACGACCGATAGCTAACAACGGGTTGGTCGAAACCAAGGAGTATATTGCGGCATGAAAGACTATACCGATGTCTATAACAGCAAGCTCATTTCCATTGATGAAGCGGTTGGCAAAATCAGAAGCAATATGGAGATCGTCGTGTCCCAGGGGTGCGAGCCCCAGGGCTGCATGAGCCGGTTTCACACCGTGGCGGACCGGGTTGAAAACGTCAAGGTGTTTTCCGTCCTCACCTTCAGGGGATATGAATTTTTCACCAACCCGGCCATGAAAGGCCGGTTCGAGCTTTGTTCCTGGTTTCACGGGGGCGGGGCCAGGGCCGGGCTGGCTGCCGGGGCGGGAACGGTTCATTTTGTTCCCAACCTGCTTCACAACATTGCCACGGGCCACAACGAAGCCCGGAGAACCGATATTTTCTTTGGCTCCTGCACACCGCCGGACAAGCACGGGTTTGTCTGTTTCGGTCTGGGCACCTCCTATGAAAAGGACATCTTTGAAAAGGCGGATATAGTTGTCCTGGAAGTCAGTCCCACCCTTCCCCGTATCTATGGGGATGTGGAAATCCATGTCAAAGACGTGGATTTTTTTGTGGAAAACCGGATTGATCTGCCGGTCATTCCCAAAAAAATACCGGGAGAGATTGACCTTCAGATCGGCGCCAATATCGCCGCCCTGGTGGACAATGAATCCACGCTCCAGCTCGGAATCGGAGAAATCCCCAATGCCGTGGCCCATGCGCTGACGGATAAAAAGGACCTGGGCATCCACACGGAGATGATCACGGACTCCATGATGGACCTCTATGAAATGGGTGTGATCACGAACAAAAAAAAGGCCTTCTGCAAGGATAAATTCATCGCCACCTTTGTATTCGGGTCCCAGAGTCTCTACGACTGGGTGGACAACAATGTGGCCATCCAGTTTTTCCGCGGACCCTGGGTCAACCATCCCTCCATTCTGCGGCAGAATTCGAAAATGGTGTCCATCAACACCTGCATGATGGTGGATTTTTTCGGGCAGGTATACAGTGAAGGCATTTCTTTCCGGCAGTACTCGGGACCGGGCGGGCAGTTTGATACGGCCCTGGGCGCCCGGCAGGGGTTTGACGGGCTGGGCAAGTCCATCATTGCCTGTCCGTCCACGGCCAAGGACGGCGCCATGTCAACCATTGTGCCATTTGCGCCCACCGGAACCCCCGTTACCCTTCACCGGGGCGTCACCGATTATGTGGTGACGGAACACGGCGTCGCATGGCTCAGGGGCAAAAGCGTTCCGGAACGGACCATGGCGCTGATCAACATCGCCCATCCGGATTTCCGGAGCCAGTTGACCGAAGACGCGAAAAAACTGGGATTTCTTTCATAATACGGACCGCTTCCGGCCGGCCGGAAGCGGTGTCACCCTTTGCAAGGGCGGGCTGTCTCATCCGACAACCCGCCCTTGCAGATCTTATTAGTATTTGCCGTATTGCTTGCCTGTTCTGATGAAGGCCTTGAGGGTGTCTTCCTTTGCTTCATCCATGGCGCAGCCGATGCTGAGGATGTATCCACCGTCTCCGGCTGCCGTATCCAGAAGCTTTTTGGTTTCATCCTCCACCTGCCGGACATCCCCGGTCACGATCAAAGAAATGGGGAACCCGCCTCCGATACAGGATTTGCCGCCCAGTATCTTCCTGGCCTGGGCCATATCGGTCCGGTCAAAAATATAGATGCATTTGCCTTTAGGCATATCCGCCAGGTATTCCAGCCTCTGGTTGTACCCGCCTTCCACAAAGCAGCAGGGAACGCATCCATGATCGATGAGACCCAGCATGACGGCTTTCAGGCTCGGCCAGTAAAATTTTTCAAACTGGTCGTTTGACATGAACCCGTCAGCCCCCTTGTGCAGTGGGATGAAGACCAGGGGATTGTTGTTGGCCAAGGCACCGCCGGCGCCGGTGCCGATCATCAGGGGGACCAGGCGTTCCATGGCTTCGATCACCTTTTCGGGCCTGCGGTAAAGATCCATCATCAAGGGGGTGGTTCCCCTGAAACTGTCTCCCAGCACGTCAAAGGGCGCTTTTGTGGCGCCGCCGGCATAAAGGGGATAACCCGAGGCCATGATCTGTCCGATATATTGCCCCAGGGTATTGATCCATTCAAAACTCTGCCGGCCGGCCTTTAAAAGGGCATTGAAGGCGTCCTGGACGGGCGGGGCCCCCAGGGTGCAAAGCCAGGGGCCGGCCATGGGCAGCTCCATGGTGCCGTAAATGGGCGGGACCTGGGCCAGCGGGGCAAGGGCGCCGCAGGTCCGTGAAAGCCAGATGCGGAACCAGTAATCAGTCGGGTCTGAAATAAAATGATCATAGTCCTCGGCTTTCATGTATTCCTTTTCCACAAACTGGTAGGATAATTTCTCCTTGACGCCGTGTCCCGGCCATTTATAGAGTTGATAATCCAGGGTCTCCAAAGCTGGCCCATACATCACCATGGGAGCGATGGCCGTGGCATCGACATCATAATCCCTTGTAAAATCAAGATAGATTTTCCCGAGGATGTTTGCATCATACATGGCTTCTTTGCCGCTGTATCCGTAGAGCATGACGGGTGCGAATATTTCCAGCGGCACCACAGGCACCCGGTCCGGAGTTTTTTTCAATTGGACGGCATCCTTTATCAGCCCGCAACGGTATTGATAGGCCTTTTTCGCCCCATCATTCTGAAATGCGACCCCTTCACCGGAGGCCCATCTGTCCAAAAACGCCCCTTGCTTATCATTTGAAATGTCTTTGATGTCTGTCATGATTTTTCCTTTCCTTGGCTTGCCGCATTAAATATCAAATTGATCCGCTGATCCAGCTTTTACAGAGGCTGATCCCGGCCACGGCGTCTGTGACAAAGGCATCCGCGCCCACGTATCTGCAAATCTGGTCATCCATCTGCCCGCCGCCGATAATGACCTTTACGCTATCACGACTCCCTTCCTGTTCCAATCTTTCCACCACATTTTTCATGGGGTCGAAGGCCAGGGTCAGAAGCCCGCTCAAACCGATGATCTGGGCGTTGAAGGCTTTTGCCTCGGATATGATCCGGTCGATGGGGACATCCACGCCCAGATCCCTGACTTCAAACCCGTTCAGGGTCATGAGGGTGCTGATGATATTTTTCCCGATATCATGAATATCCCCTTCAACCGTGGCAATCAGTATCCTGCCGGTTTTCTTTTCCACGGTTCCGGCCCCGGACTCATCCAGATAGGGTTTGATGATTTCCATGGCGGTTTTCATCATGTCCCCGGACATGACCAGCTCGGGAATGAAATAAATGCCTTTTTCAAACCGTCTGCCCACCTCGGCCATGGCGTCCTGGTAAGCCGTGAAAACGTCCATGGCATTGGTTTTTGATTCCAAAAGCTGCCGGGTCATGGCCAATGCCTTGTCTTCTTCCATGTCAACAATCGCCTGGGTCAATAATTGTGTGTCTTTCATCAAGGTTGCTCCTTTTGTAGTGTTATCGGTTCCTCAAAAAAATATGGACGGGTTCAGGCGCCGATCCTCCCGGATCGGTACGCCTTATTGAAATTCATGCAATACCTGTCTTTGCCCATGAGCATTTCAGCCGCCAGGAGGGTTCCCGTCAGATCCTTGTCACACGGGTCTGCAATGGCGCTGTCCATGCCCGCCGAAATGCACATGGCCAGAAACGTGCGGTTGATGATTTTTCTTAACGGCATGCCGAAGGAGATATTGCTCAACCCGCTGGTGATATGGACCATGGGAAATGCCACCTTGATTTTCCGGATGGTTTCAAAGGCGATAACGGCATTTTCGGTTCCTGTTGAAATGGCCGTGACCAGAGGATCGATCAGCAGTTGATCCTGGGTGAGCCCGCCGTCCAAGGCCAGGTCGACGAGTCTTTGGATAATGTCCATGCGCCCGTCGCTGGTTTCCGGTATGCCTTGGGCATCATCCAAAGCCAGAAGGATCAGGTTGGTCCTATATTTCAATGCAAGGGGCAGCACGCCGTCGATCCTTGTTTTTTCCCCGGACACGGAATTGATGAGAGGTGTTTTATCCGCTATCTCAAGACAGGCTTTCAAAGCTTCGGGATTGGCGCTGTCCAGGCAGACCGGCAGATCGCAGGCAGCCTGGACGTTTTCAAGGAGCCAGACCAGGTCGCCCGGCTCCCTTGCCGGCGGCGTCCCGGCATTGATGTCGATATAGGTGCTGCCGGCCTTTGCCTGTTCTTCCGCCAACTGTCTTATAAATGCCGTGTCCCGGTCCTGGATGGCTTTTGCCACCATCTTCCGGGTTCCGTTGATTTTTTCTCCGATGATGATCATTTTGTATCTCCTGACCCATTTTGAAACGCTGGTATGAGGGTCATTTATATAAATTAGAGTTGCTATTCACTCATATTGTGTTATAGTCTTACAGTCTTATAGATGAATGTCAAGAAAAATTTAGGGGTCGTTTTCAAATTGTAAATATGGCCTGACCCCTTGCAATGAGCGGATTATTTGGTCATAATCCGCACCGGAACAAAGGAATAGATGTGAGGGAAGTTAAAAAATGACAGACCGTTTGCCGGCAACACCGGAACCTGTTGCCCATTTTCATGAAGATGAGAAGATTGACAAAAAAAATTATGTTCCAGCCTATGTCCAACTGGCTCAGATACTGCGGCAGCGTATTGCGACCAATGTCTACGGACCCGGCGCCCGCCTTCCCTCGGAATCGGTTATTGCCAAAAATTTCGGCATCAGTGCCATGACGGCCCGCCAGGCCATCGGTATCCTTCACGAGGAAGGGCTCATAGACAGGATCCAGGGAAGCGGCACCTTTGTGAGGCAGTTGCAGTTTACGTCCAGCAGTTTCGGGCTGGATTCCCTGCGCCGGGTTTTCATGAAAAAAGACCAGCTTGAATCCAGCATCATCAATGCAAGCGTCAGTCCTGCATCCGAAGATCTTGCAGCCATCCTGCAGCTTGGGGCCGGAAGCAGTGTCATTGTTGTCGAACGGTTGATTCTTTTAAACAAAAAGCCCATCATTTTTCACACGGGTTATGCCCGGGCCGACGCCGAATCCCCTTTTGTAGAGACCATGCTGGATACGGACGTGCTGACGGGCCTGTTGCTTGAAAATAATATTTTCAGTTTTAAAAAAGCAGAGCTGCAGCTTCTGCCGGAATCCCTGAACCAGAGGGAAGCCGGTTTCCTGCAATTGGAAAAAGGGAAAAATGTTTTTAAACTGACACATACGTATTTTGCGATTGACAATTTGCCGTCGGCATATGGATGGTTTCTGATCGCACCGGAGCAGATGCCGCTGATCTGCCGGATGGGGGTATGGAATGACTGAACTGCGTTTTGATGAACCCGGCAGGATCGATACCCGGCAGGGCGAACGGCTCATGGAGCTGATCGCCGATCTCAGGGAAGAGCAGGCGTTGCTTGAGATCGGAAATATGCTGGCTTCGGGATGGAAATCCACCGATGTCATGGAATACTGTCTTCAGGCCATGCGGGAAGTCGGCAAACGATTTGAGTCCGGCCGCTATTTCATCTCGGGTTTGATCATGGCAGGTGAGCTGATGCGAAGGGCAAACGAATTGCTCAAGGCCAGCCTCGTTCAGAAGCAGCCCGAATCCACGCCGGGCACCATCCTTCTGGGTACCGTCAGCGGGGATATCCACAATCTCGGGAAAAACCTGTTTGCCATCCTGGTCCGGTGCGAAGGATATCATGTGGAAGATCTCGGGGTGGATGTCGGCCCGGAACGGTTTCTTGAAACCGCCGTCAACATCAGGCCCGGCCTCATCGGCCTGAGCTGTATGCTGACGTCGGCCCTGCCGGAACTGAAAGCCACCGTGGAACTGCTTCATGACCATTCCGCAGAACACGGGGCCCCGGTCATGATCGGGGGCAATTGTATTGATCAGCACATTCTTGCCTATTCAAATGCGGATTATTGGGCAAAGGATGCGATCCAAGGCATCAGGATCTGCAACCGGGTCCTGGGCAAAGGGTGAGCCCTGATCAGAAATCCAGGTTTGCCACAAAGGCCGTGTTGAATTCCGGCAAGGCGGCCAGCTCCACATAAACCATTCCGCCGAGGCGGCTTTCCAGGAGCCGTCTCTTTTTTACGTCCGTCAGCAGAAGGGCCGCACCCTCAATGGAAGTATTGCCGCAAAAGACAATCTTGTCGGCGGTGTGGGCCGGCAGCAGTTTAATGGCCTCCAGGTTAAAGGGATTCAGATAATTTCCGAATCCGCCGGCCAGGTAGATCCGGTCAAGGCCTTGGCCGTCTATCCCCCCTTTTTTCAGAATCATGTCAATGCCTGTTCTGACAGCGCCTTTGGCGAGCTGGAGCTGTCTGATATCCTTCTGGGTCAGGTAAACCCCTTCTCCGTATTGGATGACGGGCTGCCCATCCATATTTTTGCCGTAGGGTCCCAGGGTTTCAGGGCCGGCCATCCTGCCGGAATTTTCCAGAAACCCGGCCCTTAAAAGCACGGCCAGAAAATCGATGATCCCGCTTCCGCAGATCCCCTTGACCGGTTTGCCGCCAATGGTGGCAAACCGGAGCTTGCCTTCCGTGAATTCAACTTTTTCCACGGCCCCGTCAGCGGCGCGCATGCCGCTGCTCAGCCCCATTCCCTCAAAGGCCGGCCCGGCGGCCGTGGACGTGGTAAACCAGTTTCCCCTGACATTCAGACACATTTCTCCATTGGTCCCCATGTCGATGAACAAAACAACCTTGTCCCCATCGAAAAATTCCGGGCAAAGCAGGAGCCCCGCACTGATGTCGGTTCCCACAAAGGCGTGCAGGATGGGCGGAAGATAGACCCTTGCCGCCTCATTGACATGAAGGCCGAAGAGGGAAGCCGGATAGTCCGTCCCCCCCTTGATGGAAAAATTGAAGGGAGAGCGTCCGATGGAAGCGCAATCCATCCCCGCAGCCATTTGAAGCATGGTGGTATTTGCGCCGATACAGATATCGATAATTTCCTCTGCCCTGACGGAGGCCTTGGCGCAGGCGTCCCGGATAAACCGGTTCAGCGTGTCCTGCACCAGGGCGGCCATCTCTTGCCGGTGCTGATCCGTACCGGCATAATGGATTCTTGACACGACATCATACCCGTTTGCCGCCTGGGGGTTTAAACCGGCTTCCGATGCCATTATCTCCCCGGTTTCCAGATCCACCAGCAACAACACCAGGGTCGTGGTTCCGATGTCAATGGCAAGGCCTTTGCCCTGTCTTTTCTCCCCGGCACCGGCCGGTTTTCCCGTTCCCCCTCCCCGGTGAAGGAGGATTCTGTCCCCTTGATCCAGCGGTTTTCTGTCATAAGCATAATGATCCATCCGCCTTATGGTGATATCGCCCTCGGGCACGGCCATGCAGGCAAGCCTGAAGCCTTCCGCCGCCTTTGAGGAAGAGATGTTTTTATGGGGTGTGGGCGGCACATTGGCGGCCGGTTGAACCCAAACCCCGCAACCGCCGCAGGAACCCAGGCCGCCGCAGGGGGAGTCAAGCCGGATGCCAATTTGCTCCAGCCCTTCCCGGATGGTTTTCCCTTTTTCCATGTCAACGGATATCCCCAGCGGTTCGATCTGCATATGGATCATGGATGACGCCTCCCGTTAAATTTAAGATGGACCTATGGCTTAAATCAGCCGTATCTGCTAAAATTCGGACAGTTAAAATATATAGCAAAGCGTTTTTGATATGACAAATAAAGCAGAAGATCAACCCGGTGGTAAAATAAAAAAAATGTTTCCAGGCCGGCCCCGGGGCCGGGTGCCGAAGGGCGAAGTCTGGATGGGGACGGATTTTCTGGCCCAGGCCGGGTTTTCAGACACCCCGGACAACCATTCAAGGCTGGCCCATGAGCTTGGCATGGATATGATCTGCCTGCCCACGGCGGACGCCATGGACTGCAAACCAGCCTTAGGTTACCGGTATTTCAGGCCGTCGGATATCCGGACAGCCGCCGGATCAGGCCATCATCTTGTTGCGGCGGTGGTGGACGGCCCGCTCCAGGAGATGGTCAACCGGGCCGGGCTCATGGAAACCCTGATCGGCTGGGTCCGGGACAGAAAAGCGTTTATGGAAGCCTATACCCGGGAACAGGAAAAAATCCTAACCCTGGCGGCCCAATGTCTTGACATGGGCGCCCAGGCCCTGGTCATCACGGATGATATGGCTTCGGAACGGGGCCCCATGATCAGTCCCGGGGATATCGACACCATGTGTACCGGTTTTTACACAAGGGCCGTTGACATGATTCACAGGGCCGGCCGGCATCTTCTTCTGCATTCCTGCGGCAAGATCACAGGCCTTGTCCCGCTTTTCGATAGATGGAAGATTGACGGGCTGGCCGCGGTCCAGCACGGCCCCAACAATCTTGTGGACCTTCAGCATCAATTGCCCGATGGCATCATCATGGCCGGAATCGATGCCGATCTCCTTGAACCGGAGTCTTCCCCGGGCCCGGAGGAGGATTTTTCAAACACCATTGCCCTGTTGAGGCCGTCCGGCGGACTGATTCTCTGCTCTGCCTGCGGATTGTACAAAGGGCATCATTTTGACAGAATCAAAAGGATTTATGCCCTTGCTGAAAAACAAGGGCCGGGATCCGCTTAAGACAACAATGCCATGCACTCGGACGGCAAATCCGGGGCGTTCCTTTCCGTCAGCACAGCGCTGTTGTTAAAAATCCCGCCCGAGCCTAAAAATTTCCATAGAAAAACATTGCAGTTCATCCCTGGATTGGATTAATGTCTACAAAACATGCAGCAGGGTCAACCCTTGATTGATAAAACCGGAAGCCAAGCCGGAAAGGTGGGGACAGGATGAAAAAAAACGGATACATGGGCAAGATTTTAAATGTCGATTTAACCACAGGGGACATCCGGGAAGAGGAACTGCCGGACCGGGTCTATGAAAAATACCTGGGCGGCATGGGCCTGGGGGCCTTCCTGTTGTACGGCCGGATACCGGCGGACGCCGATCCCCTGGGGCCGGAGAATATCTTGGGGTTTCTTCCGGGGCTGCTGACCGGGACCGGCAGTCTGTTCACCGGGCGCTGGATGGTGGTGGGGAAATCACCCCTGACCGGCGGATGGGGGGATGCCAACTGCGGCGGGAATTTTTCTCCGGCCATCAAACGGTGCGGATATGACGGCATCTTTTTCACGGGAATCAGTGAAAAGCCCGTGTATCTGTATCTGGATGATGAGGTCAAAGAACTCCGGGATGCTTCTGATATCTGGGGCATGGATGCGGTGGAAACCGAGGAATTCCTTGAACGGAAAGAAGAGCGGGGCGGAAAAATGCCCAAGATTGCCTGTATCGGGCCTGCCGGCGAGTCGCTGTCGCTGATTTCCGGGATATCCACGGACAAGGGGCGCATTGCGGCCCGGTCCGGGCTGGGCGCGGTCATGGGGGCCAAACGGCTCAAGGCCGTGGTCCTTGCGGGCAAACAGCGGATCATGGCCCATAATCCCCGTGAAATGAAACGGATCAGCCGGATCTGCAACAACTGGGTCCGGTTCCAGCCGCCCTTTGTTTCCGGGCCTCTCACGGCCTTTTTCGGGGCCGTCATGCGCCTGTTGCCCGTGGCCCTCACCATGGACGGCCTGCTCTACAAAATCATGCTGAAAAAATGGGGCACGGTGTCCATGAACCAGATGTCCCCGGAAATGGGGGATTCACCCATCAAAAACTGGAAGGGCTCCAGCCGGGACTGGGGATTTTTCAAAAGCTATTCCTCCAACCCCGATGTGTTCAGCAAATGCGAGACCGTAAAATACCACTGCTATTCCTGCCCCCTGGGGTGCGGGGGCATCTGCACGACCCAGGGAAAATACGATAAAACCCACAAACCCGAATACGAAACCGTTCTTGCCCTGGGCGGGTTCTGCATGAACAGCGATGTGGACACGATTTTCTATTTGAACGAACTGCTGAACCGGGCGGGCATGGATACGATTTCAGCCGGTCATGCCGTGGCCTTTGCCATGGAATGCTATGAGGAAGGGCTCATCACCCGGGAAGACACCGACGGCCTGGAGCTGACCTGGGGAAACAGCCAGGCCATTGCCGCCCTGGTGGAAAAAATGGTGAAGCGCCAAGGGTTCGGCCATGTCCTGGCCGACGGGGTAAAAAAGGCCGTGGAACGCATCGGGAGGGGATCGGAAAAATTTGCCGTCCATGCCGGGGGCCAGGAGCCGGGCATGCACGATTCGAGAAATGATCCGGGCTATGCCCTCCATTACAGTGTCGAGCCGACGCCGGGAAGGCATACCCTGGGGTCCCATATGTATTATGAAATGTACCAGTTGTGGAAGGTGGTGAAAGGCATTCCCAAGATCCCCCCCATGTACTGGAAAAGCAGCAAATACAACGACACGGACAAGCAGGCCCGGATCGGGGCCGTCAACAGCAGGTATATGACCCTCATCAACTGCGTGGGCGCCTGCATGTTCGGCGTTTTTCTCGGGGCCCGGCGCATCCGGATTTTCGACTGGATCAATGCAGCCACGGGATGGGAATGGACCCCGGAGCAGTATATGGAAAAGGCGGCGGATATCCACACGCTCAAGCAGGCCTTCAATATCAGGCACGGCATCGACCCCAGGCAGAGCAAACTCAGCGGCCGGGCCCTGGGCCGGCCTTTGCAGCATGAAGGCGCCAACAAGGGCCGCGCCATTGATATAGAAGCCTTAATGAAAGGCTACTGGGAAGATTTCGGATGGGACGGCGATACCGGCCGGCCCCCGGAGGAACGGATTCAAACCATCACCGCCAATGTTTAAGGGCAGGAGGAGGATTAGGATGGCCTATTATATTACGGAAGCGTGCAGCGGATGTACGGCCTGTGCAACGGTCTGCCCGACGGGAGCGGCCTCGGGCCAAAAAAAGGAACTGCACCGCATCGATGAAACCACCTGTATCGAGTGTGACGCCTGTGGAAAGGTCTGCCCGGAAGGCGCGATCAGAGACGTCTCGGGCCGGGTTCCGGAACGGGTGAAACGCGGGGAATGGAAAAAGCCGTTTTTTGATCAGCAAAAATGCAACGGCTGCGGGGTCTGCCCGGACGTCTGCCCCACGGGCTGTATTTCCATGGGAGCCCCGGACCGCAGGGACGGCCATGCCCGCCCTCGGGTGATGGATTTTAAGAACTGCATCGGCTGCGGTTTCTGCGCTGCGGACTGCCCGGTGGATGCCATAGAAATGAACCTGTTGCCGGTTGTGGAGGAGAAAATGGTAAAAGAAGCGGCTCAAAGAGATAAAAGCATGGCATGGACCTTAAAAAAGACCGGTTACCGGGTTTTTCAACAGGTGATGAAACTGGCCACAAAGATCATTCCCTTTCCCATTCCGGTACTGCTGACGGGTCCGGGCAGCGTGACCATGCTGGCCCAGAACATCAAGGCCCGGGGAATCAAGCATGTCCTGGTGGTGACGGATAAGGTCCTGACGGATCTCAGGCTCCTGGACGGGTTCCTGGCCTCTCTTAAGGAACACGGGGTGGCCTATACGGTCTTTGATGATGTCCAGGCAAACCCGACCATTGAAAATGTCGAGGCTGGTCGGAAAATTTACCGGCAGAACAAATGCCGGGCCATTGTCGGCTTTGGCGGGGGCTCGCCCATGGATTGCGCCAAAATCATCGGCGCCCGGATCCGGAATCCCTATCTTTCCGTGCGCTGGATGAAGGGGCTTTTCCGGGTGCTCATTCCCATCCCTCCCTTTTTCTGCGTCCCGACAACGGCGGGAACCGGGTCCGAAGCCACGGTGGCGGCGGTGATGACAGATGCGAAGAACCATTTTAAATTTGCTATCAACGACATCAAGCTGGTGCCGAAAATCGCGGTTCTGGACCCGGAACTGATGCGGGGCCTGCCGCCGCACATCACCTCCACCACGGGCATGGACGCCCTGACCCATGCGGTGGAGGCCTATATCAACCTGAGCGGCAATGCCTTTACCGATGAAAATGCCGAAATGGCGGTCCGGTTGATTTTTGAGAACCTTGAAAAGGCCTATCTCGACGGCAATGATATGGACGCCAGGAACAATATGGCCCTGGCCTCTTTTTACGCCGGGGTGGCCTTTACCCGGGCCTATGTGGGCTATGTCCACGCCATTGCCCACAATATGGGCGGGCTTTACGGGGTTCCCCACGGCCTGGCCAACGCCGTGATCCTGCCCTATGTGCTGGACTTCTCCCGGAAGGCCTCGGAAAAGAGGCTGGCCCGCCTGGCCGTTGCCGGGGGCATCGGAAGGGATGGGGAGCCGGTGGAAGACCTGTCCCGCCGGTTCATCGAAAAAATACGAACCATGAACAAAAACATGAAGATCCCCACGGGCATCGAACCGTTGAAGGATAAAGACATCCCCCTGATCGCCGAACGGGCTTTAAAAGAGGCCCACCCGCTTTACCCGGTGCCGGTGTTTATGACCCACCGGGCCTGTGAGGAGATTGTGGGAAAGCTCCTGGTCTAACCCAGGGTCGGAGACGGCTATATTCAGAAGGGCCTCGATCACCTCATGGTCGCATTTGCCGCGCAGATCGGCAATGCCGTATTCCGTCACCACAATGTCCCTCAGATGCCGGGGAATGGTGATGTGTCCGTAATGCCGAACCGGTCCAGGGCTTTCAGGTAAAGGTCATTGTCGGGATGTCGCAGGATCAGGCCGGCGGCAATGGCATCGCCCAGGGACCCGATTCCTCTGGGTTGAAACAATCTGTATAATCCCGGCTATTAGTTTAATCTCAAGGCGCGCCCGCCCGCAACCGATATTTTTGAAAAAGGAGGTTTAAAATCTATTATCCAGATGAATACAAGTCTGTGTAAATTCTAATTTACGGAAAAAACGATTACCGGAAGATCAAAGCACGGGCAAAAAAGAAAAGGTCATGACCCAAGAATGATAGACAAATGGCTCGCCGCATTTATAGTTTTTTACTCTAAAATAGCTTAACTTTGTGTCCGAATTTTCTGGGGAGGATCATTTCTGTAAAAAATAAAAAATTAAAGAGAAGTATATGGGTTAACGGTCTTCCTCATTAGTTTCAGGTAGACCCGCCATGCGCAGCCCCTCAATAAAACGGTTTCCATCCTCTTGAACCCGGTAAAGAGATTTTTTAGCCTGTTCTTTCAAAGAAAATTTGGGGTTTATTCTCAAAACCTCCTTAGCTTGATCCTGGGCTTCTTTCAGATGTCCCGCCCAACTGTAGGCGGTTGTTAAGGTAAGATGGGTAACAATATCGTCCGGAGCACTGCGCAGCGCTTTCTGGCAGGCAGCGACAGCTTCCTCATAGCGGCCGGCGCTAAAATATGCACTACCCAGCCCTCGATACCACCAGTAGATGGGGAAAGGGTCCAGGCGGATGGCATATTCGGCCTGCCGTACCGCCTCCTCGTGATTTCCTGCGAAAGTATGAACGTAACTCATCCACATGTGGGCCGCACCTGAACTTGGCTCGAGAGCGATGGCGCGCTCGCTCTCGGCCACGGCTTGGTCATATTGTCGTCTCATCACATACAGGAAGGCCAATATCGAGCTGGCCGAGGCGTAGGTTTCGTCAAGGGCTTTTGCCTTGGTTACATATTCAAATGCCAGTTTTAGAGAATCCTGGGGGGACTTGCTTGATCCAATTCTTGTCTCCATAAAATGTGTAGATCCCAAATAGAGGTAGGCGGCAGCATACTTTGGATCCATCGATAGGGCATGCTCACACAACCTTCGGGCCATGAGCAGCCCATCCTTGGTCATGGTGTAAAAGAATTCCCGGGCTTGCAGAACTTTCAGATATGCTTGAAGATTATCCGTTCCTTTGGCAGAGATAAGGGCGTATTCACCGTCTGTAAGCTCCATCTGAAGCGCTGTCAGGATCTTCATCGTGATCTCATCCTGAAGGGCAAAGACGTCCTTCAAGTCTCTGTCGTATCTGTCCGCCCACATATGGTGTCCGCTGAGCGCATCTATCAGCTGGGCTGTAATTCTAATCCGGTCTCCATCTTTACGGAAACTACCTTCCAGAACATAGCGCACTCCCAGTTCCTCTGCGACTTGTCTGATTTTGACCGCTTTCCCTTTGTAGGTGAAAGTTGAGTTGCGGGAGATGACCAGCATCTTGGACGTTTTGGAAAGGGCTGTGATTATATCTTCAGTAATACCGTCACTGAAATAGTCCTGCTCTTTATCATTGCTCATATTGTCAAAAGGAAGCACCGCAATAGAAGGCTTGTCCGGTAGCGGATGAGCCATATTATCAATGGATGCTGGTTCAAATTCAGGGACAGCTGGCTTTTGAACAAATAAATACGCAATGAATATTATTGAAGCTATAATAACAGTTGACCATGCCAGGGGTTTTAAAAAAGATTTTTTATTCTCTCCGATCATTTTCCCAGCATCTTCATCATCCATCAGAATTTTATATACTCTGACCGGGTCTTTTATATTTTTTACAGAGTGTTCTCCGATATATTCATAACCCAGCTTGAGCTTGTTCTTTATATGATCATAGGCATTTCTTGAGATACATACGCCGCCTGGATCAGCAAGACTTTCGATACGAGCTGCAATATTGATTCCTTCACCATAAAGGCTACTGCCATCCTGCACAATGTCCCCGATATTGATCCCAATACGAAAAACCAGCTTTCTGTCATCCGGAAGCTCATCGTTTCTGGCTTTCAATGTCTTTTGAATCTCAACAGAACCTTGCACGGCATTAACGGCACTGGAGAACTCTGCAAGCAGATTATCACCGGGAGCATCAACTAAGCGGCCCGAATGGCTGGTGATTATTTCTGACATGATATTGCGGTATTCTTTCAGCGTCTTGATAGTATGACCTTCATCATCAGACATTAGACGACTGTAACCTTTAACATCGGCACTAAGGATGGCACTGAGTTTTCTTTCAGTTTTTTGTCCTGTAGTCATTTCTTCACCCCGCAGCATAGATTGGCGGTTTGCAGAACTCTATCAGCAAAAAATAAAAACGTCGAAAGCAATTTATAACAATACAAAATCAGAGAAAGTTATAACAAAAAAACTATACAAATTACTTGTTAGGGGGTCAAGGGGATATTTGAATTGATTTATCGAATAAGGGCCAATATCATAGAGGGCGCACTAATGGTATTTATTTAGCAGAATTCTTTTCCTGATCCGAGGAGTGACCGGCAAATAAATTATGGGCTACTCAGAATGTCTACATGCGTTGGCCTTGATTTTGCAGCCCTTCTTGACAATTTCCGGGAATTTGAATAAAAAGCGGTTAAACATTTAAACGGAGGTTGATGATGCGTTATGTGATGATGATGTGTTTGATTCTTTTTGCATCGGTGGCTTTTGCCGCCGATGATATTGCGGCCACCTATGTATACGAGGGCGGTGATAAGGTCACCCTTATCACCCGGGACAGCAAGCATGTCCGGATGGACATGTCTCCGGAAAATTATATGCTCCTCCAGAACGGCAAGGTCTATACCGTTTCAAAGGATGAAGACGGAAAATGGATGGTCATGGACATGAGCCAGATGAAAGGCTTGGCCTCCGGCGGCCTCTCCGGCCTCCTGACCGGCGGGGCAGCTCCGGCGGCAGCGGTTCCGGACAGGGCCTATACGGTCAAATATGATAAAACCGGGAAAAAAGAAGAGATCGCCGGGTATACGGGAGTGGTCTATCATATGACCACCCTGGAAGACGGCAAGGTCGTGGATCAGGACGAAATAGTCCTGTGCAGCCACGAGGATCTCAAAAAGGTGAACGATGCCTGGGCCGCCATCGCCCTTCAGATGGGGGAATTCATGGGCGAAAAAGAGGCCAAAAGCCTTGAGAAGGCCACAAAGGAAGCCAATGCGGCCGGTTACGGGGGGATGCTGAGATACGGAAAGGATATGAAACTGGAGAGCCTGAAAAAACAGTCTCTTGCCGCCTCAACCTATGAAATTCCGGCCGGTGCACAGGTGATGGATATGGGCGCCATGGGCCTTCCCCAGGGCCTGATGAACCCGCTCCAGGAAGACTAGATCCGACCGGAAAAGCGGGCCTCCGGGTCCGCTCATAGGGTCAGAGGCCTGTTGAATGCCGGAAGGATGACCTTTGTTTTGGGGTGATATTTTTTCACCCCATCCACAAAGGGACCGATATCAACGCTTTTTGAAATAGGCGGGAAAAAATCGTCATGATGATGGGGAATGACGACGGCCGGTTTTAGGTATCTCACATAGTCCAGGCCGATACGGCAGATATCAGAATGGCCCTGGAGGGGAAGCATGAGGATATCCATGGACAAAGCCCCCAACTTTTCCAGTTCTGCCGGTGATGATCCGGCGCTGCCGAAGAACTGGATGATCCGGTTTTCAAGATGAAAGCGCCAGCTTAAGACTTGACCGCAGGGAAAATTGCGGACCAGGGGCAGATATCTGAAGAATCGGATATGGATATTTTTCAGGGTCCCCAGCACCAGGGGAAGGTCAAACCGGACATGGCTGCTGAAAAAAGCCTGGGCCGAATATCCGGGAAATTTGAAAATCGCTTCATCCGAAGAAACCGGCTTGATCTTTCGTTCATCCACTCCGTTTCGGATAAGGCTATCGGCTGCTGTTCCGGCGCAATAGATATGGGCCCCGGTCTGCCGGGCGATGGGGGGCACATCCAGGATATGGTCAAAATGGCCGTGGGTGATGAAGATCCGGGATGCGGCGGGAAGATCCGAAGGGGTCAGGTTCTGCCGGGGAAGGGCCCGCGGGTTGCGGGACAGATAGGGGTCCAGCAGGAACACGTCCTGCCCTGTGGAAATCTGAAATCCGGCCGCGCCCAGCCATTTTATGTCCATGTTAACCTCCCGTAACCCTTGAATTTCCGGTTAAATTCCCCAAACCTATTGATTTATCGTTGATAAATCTCTATAGAACCATAAAGGCCATTTATGATGGACAGATATGGTTAACTCTTTAATACAGTTTAGGGAATGACGCAAAATAATATTTTTGAAACACTAAAGCAGTCGAAAAATCTTCCCCAGCTTCCCCAGGTCATGCTCAGACTGATTAAAGCCTGCAAGGCGGAGAAAACCTCCATTGAGGAACTGACGGGAATCATTTCCACGGACCCCTCCCTTGTCTCCCGCCTCCTTCATATTATCGGATCTCCCTATGTCAATCTGCCCAAAGAAGTCAACAGCATCAAAACCGCCGTGGTCTACCTGGGCATGGATACCATACGCAATATCGCCATCTCTACCTCGGCCATGCATTTTTTCAAGCTGTCCAGGGCCGTCAAGTCCTTTGACCTGGTAAGGTTCTGGTATCATTCGTATAAATGCGCCGTCATGGCAAGAACGATTTCTGAAGAAACCGGGTATTCCAATCCCGAGGAATTCTTCCTGGCCGGTTTGCTCCATGATATCGGCCGGCTGGTCCTGATGCAGAATTTTCCCGAACAGTATCAAACCCTTTTTGAGACGGCTTCCACCGAGGATCAGATGCTTTCATCGGAAATGAATCTGTTTGATGCTGATACCCCCCAGGTCTCGGCCTGGCTTTTCAGCCAATGGAATCTGAACCCCTTGATTTCCGATGCGGTCCTGTTTATCCATGAGAGCCCAGAACAGATTGAAAGCGCCCTTTCCCATGTGAAAATCCTGTATGTTGCCAATGTCCTGGCAGACACCGATGCCCGGGAAAAGATCCCGGAAATTCTGAGCCTGACCGATATCTCCGGGCCAAGGCTTGAACAGCTCCTGATTTCGGCGGAAGAAGAGGTCGGTGTCATTTCAAAGAGCCTTGGTCTTGATCTGGCCGGGGCTAAAGAAAAGGCCTGTGAAGAATCCATCCATTCCGAGATCAAGGACCTGTCCCTTTTTTTCGGAACCTTGCAGAATCTTTTGCAGGCAAGGGATGTGGAATCCATCCTGGATATCACCCAGAACGGGATGAAAATTCTCTTTCATGTTCCCCGGGTGTTTTATTTTCTTCTGGATGAAAAAAAGAAGATCTTGACCGGATTCTGCAGCAACAAGGATAAATCCCATAAAATCATCCGCAGCATCGCCATTCCCCTGACCGGCCGGTCCAGCATGCCCGTCGTCTGTTTCCTTGAGCAGACCGTGCAGAACAGTCTTAAAAAAGACGAGTCGAGAACCCCGGCCATTTCCGACCATCAGATCATCCGTCTGTTGGAGACCCGGGGCATGTATTGCGTTCCCCTGTATTCAGCGGACAAGTCCCTGGGGGTCATGGTCCTGGGAGTGGATGAAAAAATGGCCCAGGATCTGGATGACAACCAGGGCCTCATCACGCTTTTTTCAAAACAGGCAGGGCTCTGTCTCCAGAGCATCCGGTTCTATACCGAATATGCGCTTCAGGTTCACGACAAGAAAATGGAAGCCTACGCCACCCTGACCGACAAGGTGATCCATGAGGTCAACAATCCCATTTCCATCATTAAAAACTATATTGAAACCCTGGGGCTGAAGCTGCCGGACAAGCACCCGGCCCAGACCGAGCTGTCCGTCATCGGGGAGGAAATGAACCGGGTCGCAGGCCTCCTGGACCGGCTCAGGAGCTTTTCAAGGCCCAGGATCGAAGGGTTTGAGCCCGTGGACATAAACCATCTCTGCCAAAGCATCCTGGATATCCTGAAAAAATCCATCCTCATGCCCAAACAGATTGAGGCTTCCCTCCATCTTGATCCCGAGCTGCCCAAAATAAAAACAGACCCCAACGGATTAAAGCAAATCCTGATCAACCTGCTCAAAAACGCATCGGAAGCTCTGGATAAGGGGGGAAAGATTAAGGTGTCCACCCGGTTCCTGGCCGAATCCGCCAAGATCATGATTGATGAAAAAAAACGGATTCCGGGCAGCATTGAAATCGAAGTGGCCGATGACGGGCCCGGCATTGACGAAACAATCCGGGAAACCCTGTTCGACCCGTATACGACAACCAAGGCAAGAACTTCCAATTCAGGCCTGGGGCTTTCCATTGTGCATTCCATTGTCAAAGAGCTGAACGGCCGGATCCGCTGCCTGTCGGAAAAGGGCAAGGGAACCCGGTTTATCATCACCCTTCCGGTGACGTCATCAAAGAAACAGGACGGGGAACCCTAGTTGCAATCGCTTCATAAAATACATCCCGTGCCGGTGGAAGCCTTGAAGACCGGTGAGATCATGGTCAGGGAAGGCCTGATCCGCCTGGATGACATTGACACGGTGCTGGCCATCCAGAAAAAAAGACAGGCTGCCGTGAGTCTTGAAAAAAGCCGTCTTTTCGGAATGATCCTCTGTGATCTGAATCTGGTTACCCCCCTGGATAATTATGGCGTCCTGCATAAACATAAAAAGCTCATGTCCATCGAGTCGGCCCTGGTTTCAAAAAAAATGCTGTCCCCGGACCTGGTGCAAAACATCTTAAAAGAGTCCCGGCTTCAGGGCATCCCGTTTATCAGCAGCCTGCTCACAAAAAAATGTGTTTCCCCCACGGCCATGCAGACCCTGTTGTTTGATCTCTTTCATATCCCCTTCAGATCCATCAGTGATTTTATGTTCAATGACAAGGACAGGGATGCCTTGGTCAAGGTGCTGGACAAGGCCGCCTCCCTTGAAAAAAATACGCTTCCCCTGGTCATCAAAAACAATACCCTGCTCTTTGGGATTACAGACCCTGAAAATATCCTGTTTCTCCAGAAATTGAACGACCAATTTCCCCAATACCGGTTCAAGGCCATGTTCATCCCTTTTTCAGGATTTGCCTGGTTTCACCGGATCATCTATGACGGTCTTGGGGCCTTGTCCGTTAAAAAACCGCCGGACCTGTCCCTTCTGCTCAATTTCAGTGTTTCCATCCAGGACCCGGAAAAGGAAACAGAAGCGGTTTTATCCCTTTACCGGCGGTATGAACAGCTCCGGATACTGACGGGAAATCCGGTGTCCGGAAATTTTGAGAAGGAATTCGTGGAATTTATGGGTTTTCATCATCGCGCCGTGACGGCAAAATTTAAGAGCCGCAGCATCCGGTTCTCCCTTCAACGGGATGAAACCGGCGTCAAGGTGGCGGCGTTTCCGGAAAAATAAGGTATCATGGCCAGGATCATTACCATCACCAGCGGAAAGGGAGGGGTCGGAAAAACCAGCATCAGCCTGAATCTTTCCCTGGCCCTGGCGGCCGAAGGGTTTAAGGTCTGCCTCTTTGATGCCGACCTGGGTCTTGCCAATGTCAATATTCTCACGGGCCTCTATCCCCAAAAAGATCTGGAATCCGTCATTTCCGGCCGGGCCGCATTGACCGATATCCTGATCCGGGACTACCAGGGCATTGATATCATTCCGGGCTCCTCAGGGGTGGAAAGGCTGGCTGACCTGACCCGGCCCGAGACCGGGACCCTGATCAGGTCCTTTCTGGACCTGGACGCCTACGATTTTTTCATCTTTGACACCTCGGCCGGAATCTCGTCCCAGGTCCTCGCCTTTTGCATGGCCTCCCATGAAATCATCCTGATTGTCACCACAGAGCCCACTTCCCTGACCGATGCCTATTCCATGCTGAAGGTCCTGTCAAAACACGGCTATGATTCCCCCGTCAAGGTCATCGTCAACCAGGTCGCCGCAGGCAAGGCGGCCCAGAAAGCCTATGCCCGTTTAAAACAGACCGTTACCCGGTTTCTTCCGGCCAGAATAGAACCCCTGGGCATTGTGGCATCTGATAAAAATGTCAGGGCCTCGGTGATCGCCCAGACCCCTTTTTTCCTCCTTTTCCCGGAAACTGTCGCCTCAAGGTGTATGGCCGCCATTGCCGAAAAGCTGATCAGGCATCATGGGAAAGCCGGGGATATTCCCCTGGAGCTTTTCTGGGACAATTGCCTGTCTTTCCTGGAAACGCATTCTCCCCGCAAAAACGAAAAAACCAGGGATGCCAGGACCAGGGAAACAGCTTCGGACATAGGGGAGCGATTGTCCCGGATGGAAGAAAAACTGTCTTTTCTGGTTAAAGAAATGGCTGATATCCGGGAACTGCTTGAAACCCTTGTCCCGACGGTGGCCAGGACAAAAGAAGGTCCCTGTCCCGAGCCCCATAAAATCATTCTTGACTTTGAATCCTGGCTTGCTGCAAAAAAGGGGTAAGGCTGTAAATTCCTTGTTTGACAAGGCAAATGAAACATGATAATTGCCAAGACGCAACCAAATGTCTGCCGGGCGGTTCACCCCGCCGGGCAGGCGCCTACAATAACCGGGGGAAATGATGAAATCAGGATGGATGGGAATACTGGCCGTATTATGTATGGCAACTCAGGTCTTTTCGGCGGACGCCACAGTGCTGAAAACCGATAAGGACAAGATCAGTTACATACTTGGCATCAATATGGGGAATCATTTTAAAAAAGACGCCATTGATGTCAATGCCGACATGCTCATGAAAGGGTTCAAGGATGCCCTGTCAGGAGCAAAACCCTTGCTTAGCAATGAGGAAATGGCCTCTGCCATGACCCTATTTCAAAAGGAAATGATGGCAAAACAGGCGGAGAAGATCAAAGTGGCAGGTGAAAAAAATAAAAAGGCGGGGGAAACCTTTCTTTCGGAAAATTCAAAAAAGGACGGCGTCGTCACCTTGAAAAGCGGTTTACAGTACAAGGTCATCACCGAGGGCACCGGCAAGATGCCCAAGGAATCGGACACGGTCACCACCCATTACCGGGGCACCCTGGTGGACGGCACCGAGTTTGACAGTTCCTACAAACGGGGGGAGCCGGTCTCTTTCCCTGTCAACGGCGTGATTCCCGGCTGGACCGAAGCCCTTCAGCTCATGAAAACCGGTTCCAAATGGCAGCTTTTCATCCCTTCCGATCTGGCCTATGGGGAAAACGGTCCGGAACCCATAGGGCCCAATGCCGCCCTTATTTTTGATGTTGAACTCATATCTGTTGCAGAATAAAAAACTTTGAAGAACAACAGAAGCCCGGAAATCTCATCGGGCTTCTGTTGTAAAGCGTCAGTTTATATCAGCCTGTTTTGATCCCGGAAAAAGAGTCTGGGTTCGTTTATGCCCGGCTGCAAAAAATGCCTTGGCGCTTTCAATGGAGGCGTACAGGACCGGCACCACCACCAGGGTCAGGACCGTGGCCAGCAGGAGGCCGAAAATCACCACCGAGGCCATGGATCTCCACCACTGGCTGGACTCGCTGGCCAGTGTCATTTCCATGATATGAAAATCATAACTGATGCCTGTCATCATGGGGATGAGCCCCAGGATGGTGGTAACGGCCGTCAGAAAAACCGGTCTTAACCGGGTGGCTCCTGCCAAAACAACCGCTTCCCGGGCGCCCAGCCCTCTTTCCCTCAGCCTGTTGGTATAATCGATGAGAACAATGGCGTTGTTCACCACCACCCCGGCCAGGGAGATGATGCCCACCCCGGTCATGATGATGCCGAAGGGTGATTGGATCACGGCCAGGCCCCAGAAGGCCCCGCCAAGGGACAGGATCACGGAAATCATGATGATGACCGGCTGAATCACGGAATTAAACAATGCCACAAGAATGAGGAAAATCAGAAGCAGGGCAATGACAAAGGCCTTGGTCAAAAACGCCTGGGACTCTTTCTGTTCTTCGTCTTCCCCCGTGAATTTATACCGGTATCCGGGCGGCAGTTCCACCTTTTTCAGGAGTTCCATGGCCGCCATCCTGGCAACGGTCCCGGTGGTCTTGGCCTCATCCACATTGGCCTTGACCGTGACCACGCGGTCATGGTTTTTCCGGACAATATCCCCAAGGGTCACCTTATACCCGATGGAGGCCAGGGTGGTCAGCGGCACCAGGTTTCCCCCGGGTGTCGGGATCATGAGCGTATGGAGGACATCGGCCACCTGGCGGTCGGACTCGGTCAGTTTGACGACAATGTCGTAATCTTCATCCCCTTCATAAAAGGTGGATACATCAAGCCCGTTATAGGCGGTTTTCAATGCAAACCCGATGGCGCTGGTGGTGAGGCCGAAAAGGGCGGCTTTCTGGCGGTCGATGGTGACTTCGACACTGGGAAGGCTTCCCTGGTAATCATCCCGGACATCTTTGACATGGGGGATGGCTTCCACTGCCTTTTTCATGTTTTCCGCGATTCTGCTCAGGACCTCAAAATTGTCTCCGGAAATTTCGATGTTAATGGGCGGACCCGTGGGAGGACCCTCCTGCTGCTGGTCCACCGTGATTTTCACACCGGCAATGCCCTTGACCCGCTGCCTCAATTCTTCCAGGTCATCCTTTGTGGGGGATTTCCTGTGCTCGAAATCAATGAACTGGATCCCGATATGGTTGGGAAGATTGGAATCAAAGACAGAGGCCCCTGCATTCTGGACCACCTTTGAATAAATATGTTCGATATTATTGATATTGCTCGGCGCCTGGAATTTGGCACCTCCGGCGGTTTCATGGTCCTGAAGCCCCAGAGCCTCGGTATAATCACCTTCGGGCCGGCCGGTGATGGCCATTTCAACTTTTTTAACGGTCCGGTCAATATAATGGATATCCGCCCCTTCCGGGATATCGATATTCACATACACGGATATGGGATCAATGGCCGGAAAAAATTCCACGGGTTTTTCAATTCCGATCCGATACAGCCAGACCATGAAAAAGATGATCAGCATGGCAAAGGAGCCTGTCAGCACGGAAAGCTTGTGATCCATGGCCCTGTTGAGCAGTTTTGTGTAGGAGGTCAAGACCAGGCCTTTGATTTCTATGGGTTTTTCTCCTTCGGCTTCGATCTCCCGGGCCGTTAATGCTTTGCCCGTATTCAGGGATTTCGCCTTCATGAAAAAGGCGCACATGGCCGGATTGACGACCAGGGCCACAAAAAGGGAAGAGGTCAGGGTAATAATCAGGGTGATGGGCAGGTATTTCATGAACTCTCCCATGATACCGGGCCAGAAAATCATGGGGAAAAAGGCGGCCAGGGTGGTGAGGGTGGACCCGATGACCGGCCAGGCCACCTCACTGGTGGCCTTCATGGCAGCCTCTATCTTTGGAACCCCTTGCTGCATATACCGGTAAATATTTTCAACAATGACGATGGCATTGTCCACCAGCATGCCCAGGGCCAGGGTGAGGGAAAAGAGCACAATCATGTTCAGGGTATAGCCCAGAGCCTGAAGCACGGCAAAGGACAGGAACATGGAAAAAGGAATGGCAATCCCGACGAGAAGGGCATTCCTGAACCCAAGGGAGATGAACAGGACGGCCACCACCAGGATCAACCCGGAAATGATATTATTTTCAAGGTCCGCCACCATGAGTTTGATATCCTTGGATTTGTCCATGAGCTTGGTGATGGTGGTATTTGTCGGAAAATTTTGTTTGGCCTCCCGGATGATGTCATCCACCTTATTGGCAATGAAAATGACATTCTCCCCCGCCCGTTTCTTCACGGAAATATTGACGGCATCCACACCGTTGAGCCGGGAAATGGAGGTCACCTCTTTGATGCCGTCCACCACCGTGGCCACATCCTTGAGGTAAATGGGCCTGCCGTTGTGGGTGGACACCACCAGGGAGAGGATTTCTTCAGGGGTTTGGAATTCCCCAGGCACCTTGAGCTGGTACCGTCCGTCTCCCAGGGTAATGGCCCCGCCGGAGGTATTCTGGTTTTCGCTGACAACGGTCTGTTGCAGGGAGGTGATGGGAATCCGGTAATAGGTCAGCTTGTCCGGGTCCACCTCCACCCGGATCTCCCTTTCCTGGCCCCCGGTGACTTCCACTTCAAGGATTCCGGGCAGGGCCTCGATGTCATCCTTGATGTCATCGGCAATTTCCTTGAGCATGCCCGGGCCGCAGGGTCCGGCCAAAGAATAGATCACGATGGGCATTTCCGAAAAATTCACTTCAAATACGGAGGGGTCGTTTTCAAGATCCGTGGGCAGATCGTTTTTGGCCTCGTCCACCTTGTCCTTGACCTTGGTCAGGACCTCATCAATATCCGTACCGGCCAGAAATTCGATATTAATCTGGGACAGGCCCTGGGAACTGACCGAGCTGATATTTTTAACCTTGTCCAGGCCCTTGAGTTTTTTTTCGATTTTGATGGTGATGCCGGTTTCAATGTCCGAGGCGGAAACCCCCCGGTATTCGGTCCGCACAAACACATAGGGAATGGTGATGTCCGGTTCGCTCTCCCGGGGCAGGGCCAGGTAGGAATAAATGCCCACAACAATGATAATCACGGCAAGCACAAAAACACTGACCCTGTTTTTAATGGACGTATCAGAGAGAATCATTGGGAGATTTCCTCCATATCCCGGATGGTTTTGGCCACACGGACCCGTTCACCGTCTTCAATGATGCGGTGGCCCACCACCACCACATGCTCACCCGGTTCAAGCCCTTCGGCCACCTGGGTTTTCCATCCGTCCAGAAAGCCGGTCTTCACAGGCCTGAAATGAACGATACCCTCTTTTTCAACAAAGACCCCGGTTTTTTTATCCACGGTGACCAGGGAATAGATGGGCACGGCCAGCCCCCTGGGGTCCTGCTGTTTAACGACCTCCACCCGGACAAACATATCCGGGAGGATCTGGCCATCGGCATTGTCCACCTTGATCTCCAGATTATAGAGCCGGGCCATGGAATCGCTGGTTTTGTAAAGATAATGGTATTCGCCGGTGCAGGTTTTCCCGGCCAAGGCGTCAATGGTCATATCAAAGACTTTAAGCTTTCGGACGGCATCCACGTCGGATTCCGGGATCCCCACTTCGATTTTCAGCCGATCAATCTGGAGGATCTGGGCCACGGGGTCGCCGGGGCTCAGGAAGGTTCCGTTTTCGATATAGATGCGGTCCACAACCCCTTCCATGGGGGATAAAATGGTGCACCGGCTCAGGTTGAGCCTGGCGCTGTCCAGCTCCGCCCGGGTGGTCTTGACCCGTGCCTCGGCGTCATCAAACTGGGATTGAGTGGCAAAATTGTTTTTCATCAGGGCTTTGAGCCGGGTTTCCGTTGCCAGGGCCGTCTCGTAAGAGGCCAGGGCGGCATTATAGGCATTCTGATAATCACCGGCGTCAATGAGGGCCAGGATGTCCCCCTTGTTCACGCGCCGGCCTTCCATGATCCGTTTGTCAATGATCTTGCCCTTGATTTCAGAAACGAGTTGAAGTGAAATCCAGGGCTTGACAACGCCTGGAAAACTAATTTTTTCCCTGATGAGGGAAGGTTCCACAGGCATGGTGATGACATTGGTCAATGCTTTCTCAGCGATTTCCCGGGATTGATTTTCCGCCAGGGCCTCTTTTTTTTCCGCAATTTTTTTGCCCAGGGGAAGGGCGATCAAGAAAATGATCAGCACCACGGCTAAAAAAGGGAGGATCTTCCGGATAAGCCGGAATAGGTTGTTTCCTATAGTTTGGGTATTATTGAGGTTTTTTTCCATAAGGATATCCTTCGTTATAAAAAATTCTCATGAACATATGGCCGATTAAATTGTTTTCAAGGGGTCCTGCCGGTTTCATGATCAAAATCCGTAAGCCGTGCAAACATAAGGGTGACGATGATAAGGCAAAAGCAGATCCCGAACAGGATCTGATAGGAAAGGGGCCCCAGGTGTGAAAACAGATCCAGCATCTTTCCGGCAAGGGCCGGGAACCCTGAACCGAAAAGGAGGGTCAGAAGGGGAGCTGCAGCAAAATACCCGGTGGTGTCCGTCCTTTTGCAGAAATGCTTGATGGCCGGTGAATACACAAGCCCTCTTGCTCCCCGGCAAACCCCCATGAGAAAACTGGCCCATAAAAATCCCGTAAATCCGGGAAAAAAGATTAAGATCAGGAGGATCACAAGGCCCAGGATCTTTGTGGATAAAAATTTGCTTTTCAGGCTCAGGAGGTTGAAGGTCCCCAGCATCAGGTTGGCCAGGATGGAACCGGCATAGATCAGGGCGACAAAAAGCCCGGCCGCCGTGGCGTCCTTGATTTCAAAATACTGGGTGGCGTAATTGGCATAAAAAGAGAGCACCGTCAGGATAATATAATTGTCCAGGTCGCCCATGAGGTATCTGACCAGGTTTTTATTTTGCACCATCTCCACAATGGTCTCTCTGGTGTGCTGATAAAATCCGTCCTTGAGAATCACCAGGGGTTCAGGCGAGGGCAATTCCTTTGTAAACAAAAAGCACAGGGAGCCCAGGAGAAAGCAGAGGCCTGAAAACAGAAAGATCAGGGCCGAGGAACGCAGGGAAAAGGAAAAGCTTTCCACCATGTTAAGAATCAAAAGGCTGGAGACCAGCTTGGCCGTGCTCTGGGAAAGATACATGATGCCCAGCCCCTGGACGCTTTTTCTTTCGGAAAAGATTTTCACCAGGAAATGAAGCCAGACCGGAAGGGTCATGCCCAGGCAAAGGGAAAAGATCAGGTAGGAAATAAAAAAAGCCGGTAAAATCAGGGCCGTGTCCTTTATAAAAAACAGGAAAACCCCATAGATCAGGGTGGAGCCGGAAGAGACCAGGTGAAGATACAGCACAATGATTTTTTTTCTTTCCCGGTTCCGGGTCAGATAGCTGGCCACCAGGGGAAAGAGGGAAATTCCCAGGATCAGGATGGAAGGAACAAGGCCGATGAGAAAATCCGAGGCACCGTTATTTTTGAGAAAGATCTGGAGAAAGGTGGACTCCAGGATGACCGGGAATCCGAGGCCCCAGAACAGTTCCACCAGGGCAACGCCGGCGGCGTTCCGTCTGAAATATGTATCCTTGAGTGTATTCATGGTCCTGCATAGGGAATCTTATAAAAAAACTGATGCTACAATAATCATCAGAAAAAGTCACTATTGTCCAAAAACGGATTTTAGATAAAAAAATGTTGTAGGAATTCTCCCTGCCGGGTTATGGTTTTGCGACCAAACAAAGAACCGAACCCAAAACAAAGGAGAATTCCGAAATTATGGTACGACATGCGAGCCTGTTCAGTCAA
>JAMPXP010000031.1 GCA_023701135.1 Desulfobacula sp.
TTAGGGAGCCAAACACACTCGCTTGATTGGGAGTTGAATGACCATGACGGCAGATGGCTGGGTGTTCTGAAATCATTCTAAAGGAAGGGTCCCACCCAAAAAATATATGGAGGCCTGTAAATTAATGCTCGACCATGATGAGATCGAAAAACAGGGCTTACAGTCAATAACAAAGGTTCTTCTGGGTTTTGGGGGAGCTACTGTGTTGATACTGGGGGTTTCTACGGAGTGGAGAGGGTGCTTGTGGGATAGGGTTTATTCCTTCAAATAGGATTGGTTTATCTCCAAGAAAGAACATTCTGGCAGATCCTCCCTGAATAAACTATATTTTCACACAAGCTGATTTGTTGAAATACATTTACAGCCTTCAAAGATGTTGATATGGAATTCCAGAATGTGTTTTATAATTTATTTGGTCGGATATCATTACAAATTATCATGATACACGGAACCACACATTAACTTGTTAGAAAAAAAATCGTATCCAATAAGAAGTAAAAAATTATTGTGGAGTAAATATGGGAATAAAAATATTTTCAGTTGGTGTCAGCGACTATGATGATTTAGAACCTATCCCATATTGTAATAATGATGCAAATGTCTTTTCAAAAGTTATTCATGAAAATCTCTTAACATCAGTTCCACTTGTCTTTTTAGATAATCAAGTAACGGTATCTTCGCTACCAAGGAAATTTAAAAAATTTTGTGATGATCTAAATTCAGGAGACACTCTGATCTTTTTTTATGCCGGTCATGGATGTAATCACAATGAAATCTCATACCTATCTGCTTATGATAGTGAGGATTCACCTCAAGATATTGAAGAGACGTGGATAAGCTTAGAGACTCTACGAAAAATTGCGAGGAAATCACAGGCAAGTAAGAGAATCTTTTTTATAGATGCATGTCAGGCCGTAAAAAAAGATAAGCGAAGTTCCCTACTCGATTCTCTAGATATTAGAGAAGCAATAGATGTTGAAAATGAAAATGAATATGAAATTGTTTTATTTTCTTGTAGTAAGGGACAAGCGGCAATATCAAGTAAGTCTCTTGAACATGGCGTTTGGACATATTATTTGATACAAGCCTTTAGTTGCAGTGAGATAGGAAAACCTGCACTAAACGAAAATTATGAACTACGAGTAAGCCGCTTACAGGATTTTTTGCATTTAAAGGTAAGAGAATATTTCACTAGCAAAGGAAGACAGGTTTCTCAAAAGCCGAGAGGTGATATTAATTCAGGAATTGACCCAATATTAACAAGTTTCCCTCCAGCAAAGGTTGAGAAATACCAGGCAATTCCCGATAAACATCTAAATAGAATTACCTACCAAGCAATTGAAATTAAAGATGTTGATGATTTACCCGGTTTCATAAAGAAACCTTATAATAGAAAGCACCATGTACCAGACGAATATAACAGCAGAACTTCAAGTTTTGTGAAACGAATTGGAAATGAAGTCGTACTAGAAATCATTCAGTATGCAAAGCAGAATCTAATTGAATTATTTGATCTACTACCAGATACAGATATTAATGATGGAGGTTTTAAGTATGAGCCACCTGAAGATGAAGGTTATGCATCATTTGAGTGTCAGTTTTTAAGATTTGAAGTAACACTTGATCTTGATGAGGAAGATCCAAGTCATGCTATAATTAACTCGGAATTAATTCCGTATGATCAAAACATGATTTTTGAAATGCGGGAAGAGTTAGATTCCTGTTTTTTATATTGGTTTGATAAAATGGTATTTACTGGCAAATCATTTAAAATGGCTGACTTATATAAGAGGCTAAAAAAACATGAAAAAAAAGATGGTCTACCATTTACCCTAAAATATATGGATGAACAGCAATGCTTTGAAATTGTGTTAGAATCTGGAAGAACCATTACGTTCTACAACAGCAAAATTGAAATCGGTTTTAAAGGGACGGAATCTTTGGATAAATTACTAGAGTCTCTTAAAGAAGTGTCCAATACTTTATTACAGATTGATAATCAAACCAAACTATTAAGCTAATAAGTTCAGCCAGAATGGCAATTAACAAAACATTCGAAAATAGAATTTTCTAACAAATGCATACACCGGAGCTTCCCCGCCGCGACGCTTTGGGAAACCCAGGTGATGCTGGCGTTCAATTTTATTTCCTGACAATCTTAATCAAACTTATTTTTCCAGATTGTTTTTTATAATATATATTCACATCAGACAAAAACCGATATCAAAGAAGTTTCCGAGCCTTCACGATATGATGATCCGCTCTACAGAATGCCCAGCCATTCACTCCTCCAGCTTTTCTGGTACTGCAATTTTGGGATTGAAGCATGATTAAGGGGAAGGATAGGGAAAGATAAAGGGTAATAGTTGATGGGTACCATGATTTTTTTATATATCTCAACTGAATGATCTGGTATTGTTTTTTATTCTAAGTGCCTTATTATCTGCTATTAATTGATTTTTTTTACACTAATGATGAGGAATAGAAATGAAAATAGCCATTACAATAGAATTAGACAAAGAATCAGCTGAGATCTTCCAGACCCCGTTTAAGAAACTTTCAAGGCAGATCAATGATCTGATTGGCATGTTTAAAAAAGTTGATTATGAAGTTGAAGACGCTCCGGCTCTTGTTCCTGAAGCAAAGCCAACTAAATCAGCGGCCAAAAAGCCAAAAAAGAAGCCACGTCCTAAAATTTCTGTAAAAGCCACTATTCTAAAAGCTATCAAAAATCACAAGGACGGCGTTAACACCAAAGATTTAAAGCAAGAAACCGGTTTAACCGGCAAACAGATTTCAAACAACCTGTTTCATTTGAAGAAGGATAAAAAGGTAGAGAAAACAGAAGGCGGGTTGTTTATTGCGATTTAATGTTTTGATGTCCCGGGTTAACATTCGGAAGAATGTTAATCCATCAAATTTTGTGAATCACCCTATTGATCAAAAACTTCATAGGTATTCATAAAAAAATTGATCCTGGAATGTTCGTCCATCGGATAATAATACTTGAGTGGGGTTTTTTAAGAAATTGTATTGATTACAGCCTTATTTTAAGGAATGGTAAATACTTGTATATTGTTGAAAAATTTAAACTGAAGACATTTTCTTTTAACGAAATAAAAAGGTAGAATTGATGGGTTGTTATAGAAAAGATGCAATAAAAAAAAATGAAGCGCAGAGACTACAAGAAAAAAGCCAAAACGAAGCATCAGAAATAGGCAAGAAATATCTATTAACTAAAAGCATTGGTTTTAAAAGCATTATTGTATTGATATATAAGGACAAGGAACAACTCGTAGAAAAAGAAAATTTAAATTTATTAAAAGAAAATATTATAGAACTCAATAAACAAACAAAAAAGAATACACCCTCTAATCCTGATGAATATGATGAAGTAATGCTTATGGAAAACACATGCAATGATGCATTGCAGTATATTCAAGATTTAGAAAAAATAAAGAAAATTTTAGAAAAGAGGGGGTTTAAATTAGACTACAGTAAATTAGTCAAATTGATGGCAGATTTGGTAAATGAAGACATAAAAAAGAGTATGGGCGAACTTACAATTCCTGTTTATGATCTGATTTCAAAGATTACAACAAACAAAAAGCAAATTGTTAAAGAATATCTTAAACTTGGTTTTGATAATAGAGCTAATGAAATGATAATTCAAGATTTGTTTGATAAATTTGGGTTTTCTTATTCTATTGAAGAAGTAACTAAGTTATTAGGTCAATGTCTTGAAGATAAAGAATTGGAAGATTTTGAGAAAAATTTAGGGATAAAACAACAGAAACACATTGGTGATTTTGATTCCTTAAATGGACATCAATTTGAGAATTATCTCAAAGAACTGTTTTTATCATTAGGATATCAAGTAATTAGAACAAAATTAAGCAGGGATCAAGGAGCTGACTTGATTATTAAAAAAGATGATGAAAAAACAGTTGTACAAGCAAAAAAATATTCTGGTCAAGTAGGAAACAAAGCAATTCAAGAGATTGTTGCATCGAAAAAATATTACGGCGCAGAAAAAGCAATGGTTGTTACGACTGGAGTTTTTACTAAAAGTGCTATGGAATTAGCAAAAAGTAATAAAGTTGAACTTTGGGATAAAAATCGTCTTGAAGAAAGCATCTCAGAAATTAACAAATCTTTCGATAAAAATAGGCGCTTGGAATCAGATCAATCGGCAATTATTGATGCGAATTATCTTTTTACATTGAAAAATCGTCTTAAAGAAAGCATCTCAGAAATTAACAAATCTTCCGATAAAAATAGGTGGTTGGAATCAGAGCAATCGGCAATTATGGATACGGATTATCTTTTTACATTGATAAATAGTCTTGAAGAACTCAGCTCAAAAATGGACAAATATATAAATACAGATAGTTGGCTCAAATCAAAACAATCGGTAAGTATTAATGATGAGTATGCTTCTACATTTTGTCAATTCTGTGAATCTAAAATTATGCTTAAGACAAATGATTTGCCAAAGATAAAGACACAAAAAAAAATGATTTGCCCTGAATGTAGATTTGATGTGGAGATATCAATTCCTGAAAAAGTTTATTCTTGCGTAGGTTGCAAAAAAGAATTTGAAACAGTTAAAGAGGTGATAGAACACTCTAAACAATGTATAAAAGCCAAAGAAAGAGAGTTTAATTGCTCCCATTGTAAGAAAGAATTTACTTTAAATGATACTGAATTTGCGGAATTTATAAAAAAAAGCTATCTAAAAATTAAATGTTCTGAATGTAAGAAAAGTAATATTCTAAAAAAATAAAACATCAGATTTTTTTACTACACGTTGGCATTTTTTTACTTTATGGGTTTATGAAATTCAACTATATTGGAAAATCCCTGCAAGTAGTTTTCTAAATTATTTTGAAGCCCCTGCTTAAATATCCATCCCTGCTTTTGTTGCTTTTTTTATTCCAGGGGCTTTCTCAATGTTCCCCTTAACCTTGATATATTTTTCAAGGAGCTGTCGGCGTATTTCCAAATCCATAATTTTGCTTGGGTTATCTATGGGCTGGATTCTTGGGGCATCAAAGGATGAAAATTGATGAGGGAAAAGTGCCGTTCGTATGGACAAGCGTTTTTTCTGCGTTTTAATCTGATATGAAAACAGGGATTAAAATGAAGATGTGTTGATCGCTGTGACAAAATCACCCAGAAGACAGATTACATCAAGACACTTGTAATCATTGGAACTGGAAGGATTTTATAGGGCTGGATTACAAACTGACCGATACGATAAGGACAGGGGGTAGGGTGGATGAGGCACACGCTCTATGATTTTTCTTGCCTTATGCCGGTGTCCGTGTAAAAAGTCAGAAGGACAAAAAAGAAGGGACCCCCAATGCTGGAAGAAATAAAAAATCAGGGCAAGGATGATCTCACCCAGACTTTAACCATAGAGTTGCCTTGTCAGATTTTTGAAAGGGTTCAAAGGTATGCCAAAGAAAATGGGATGGATACGGCCGGGGTGTTGATTGAGGCCCTGGATAGTTTTTTGAGAAGGCAGGATTGATCCGGCAGACACCCAATGAAAAAGGATGCCCTCTATGCTTTTAGTCTGTCAACGATTACAGGCCGTGTTGTTTTTCAACCCCTCTTTTAAAACTTTTAAACAAATTTAAAAACACCTATAAGTTCAGTGATGTGTAATGGGTTTCATTTCATCACAATAGTGTTTTTTTGTAATATCCTGTAATAACGGTATTAAATTCCTTCAATCCGATAAAAATTACACTCCGTTACACTACTGTAATTACATTCGTCACAGGGGTTCAGATTACAGGCTTCCTGTAACACACGCTTTGAATGTCCTAACACAATTTGTTTTTTTGATTTTTTAATTTTCAAATCCATTGATAATATTAGCTTGGTCTTCATAGTCATCGAAGTCATATCAATTCACCTGAATTTATTTATATTCAAAATTTTATCATATTATAAGTTTTCAAAAAGATATAAGACCATGGGGACCGATAGTACCAAGCCTTTATTTATAATTGATTCATTGGGTATTACATTGGAAACGGTAGCTGACTGATAGGACTTGGAGTGTTGGCCTCAGTTTCATCCCACAAAATTTTACTGTCCATGTTGACCCGTTGTTGAAATTCTTTCCGGCACTCATCCAAAGACGGGAATATCTTTTCCGAGAATCTAACACCCTGAGCACTTCTTTTTGTCTGTTGTATGTTTTTACAAAGCTTCAGTATTTCTTTACCGAATTGTGTGTCAGAAAACTGTTTAGTTCCTTTTGTGTCAGCCACAAATTTTTTATACTCTTCATAAAGGGAAGAGAATGGGACTTGATTTACCCAGGTATCATGAAAACTTAAAAGCGTTCCCGCTTGAAGTCTTTCATACCAAAATTTTTCTTCTTGGGTCATGCTTTCTTTAATTTGGTCGAATAACGCTGGTGTCCGAGGAATTTTTCTTAAATCAACCTTGGAATAGTCCCAGCGCTGTAAATCATATAGCATCGCTTCACGACCGCCATTATTCATTTGGTTATCAATTTCACTGAAATATTTTATGTCTTTCCTTCGGCCAGTTGATAAATCGGTGACAAAAAACCTACGTTCCTCAAAAGCGGCAGGTATTACCCGGAAATTGTTGCTTGCGATTATCAAATTGATATTATTTTTCTGAGTGGTTACGTCTTTAAATTTCTGCTCTATATTTATTGTTGGTTCAGTAACAAGGCTTTTAAGAACTCCTTCTGCCTTTTTATCTCCGGATAGGAAGCCTTCATCAGCAAAAACAATAAGGGCATTTCTCAAATGGCTATTAAATTGTCCGGTAAGGTGTGATGATTGAGATAATGTATAATAGTGGGGTGTAAATAAAGACCCGAACATATCGGCATAAAATGATTTACCTGTCCCTTGCTCTCCTCTTAAAACGATAGCAGTACCTGGTCTTTTCCCTCCCGGGTCTTGTACTATACGAGCCATCCATCCCATAATCCATTGAAAAATATTTTCATCCTTATTGGCGATTATGTTTCTGATATGACCTTGAAAAAGTGACCAATCCCCGGGCTGTGGGTTTATATAAAATCCTTTCCAAAGATTATAGTAGCCAGGGAACTCATTACCAGGGTGAAAGATAATCCCTTTATATGTTCTACGTTGGAGATGCCTGAACCAATACTGCGCCTCATTAATCGTCTTTTTTGGATTTTGAGGGTCTGGAAAAGTTTTGTTTGCGTATTTATCGAAAAAATCATTTTTTTTTGAAAAGGTATATTTCGCTTGCTTTAAAATAGGGTCATAGGTCTCTGTTAAAATGAGTGTTTGTCCTTCATAATCTACAATTGCATGAATTTGGTTTAGTCGATTTATAATCGCATCTTGAACTAGTACTCCTTGGTTGCCGCCAAATGAGAAAGATTCACGATTCTCCTCAAAATGGTCGTCAATCTCATCCATCAAGTGTTCATTTTCAGCCATTGCTTCCAACTCTTCTTTTGTTGGACGCCAATCATCATCTTCTTCTGTATTCATAGTCATCCTCGTGGAATAGATTTGTTGTAAAAGCGTTTGGAAACAGAAACAATAAAACCAGAATAATTGGGGGATGGCAAGCAAATTATAATTGAATATTGTAAAATGTGACTGAATTTTATTTTCTGTTTTCAAAGTCAATACAAAGGCCGTAACTCAATCAGGAAATTTCTTAAAAATTTCAGACTGTAAAAATCTCGACAGCTCCTTTATTTATGATTTAAATACTACTGATGATTGAAATATAGTGCGTTACGAAATCAATAAAAATTTCTTTTATGATGATTTTAATGGGCTTAAAACTGGATTTGATATCTATGAAAGTTGATTGATTGTGATGGGTTGATACTACGGTGTAATTACACTATAAGATACTGTAATTATTATTAAAATTACTAATTTATAACGATTTTACCTGTTAGCCGCTGTTTCAGTGTTTTCAGTGTAACGGATGTCGTTACACTTTTATGGCACCCATGAACACACCCTCAATAATTATATGTTATTGCGCAAATTATAGATCAGAAATTGCTGTCGAAAAAAGCCACTCGACCTTTTTATATTTAAAATAGTTATGAGGATGGAAACCATTAAGGCCAATCCTTTATTAACAAGCATTTCAAAGGTCTTTATCTTCAGAATGTGTTTTGTCGGATACCCCTTTCAATACGTTGTTATCGGCTGGCACAGTATCTTCTGGATTAATGGATTTCAAATCTTCCGAACCATCTTCCCTATTTTTATCAGAAGCTAAATCGTTTTCTTCAGGGGAATCAGGGGAATTTATATGACCGCCAGGAATATCGTCAAACTGACAAACAAAATCGCAAACATCAAGCTCCTCTTGAGCCCTTTCATGCAATATTTTGGCTCTCTCATCATCCACATTCTCTTTAAACAAATTCACTTCATCATCAAACGGATTACTTTTTTCTAAATTTTGTGAAAGCATAAAATCTTCATATTCAGTTTGTTCAATATTCTGTCGATATTCGGCTAACCCCTTTTGATAGTATAAGATTCTAGCATATTTATTGAATAATTTATTGTAGCAGATCAGTTCAAAATCAATCCTGTTTCGAATTGTTTTGTAATCATTTATTAGTTTAGGAAGATGATGTATAAATTTGACCGTATTCCATGAATACAGATCTCTATCCATATCCTTAAATTCATCAGGTGTTAGATCGTTTAGAATTAAATCCTCATAATGTTTTTGGTAATATTCTTCACGCTTATTTTTTATCTCGAATCCCGAAACATACAACCGTTCTAAAGCACCGTGGGCTATCTCAAAAAAGTTATCAGGTAGATTTGGGTCTGTACTGTTGTCAACTGCAGTCAACCAGAAATCAGAGTCCCTGTAAACGGAATCAGTCGGAATGATTCTTGGGAAAACTTTAAAACCGTGCTGATTCTCTATTTCAAGTAAAAATTGAAAGTCTTCCTCATAAAAATAGATGTCTGCTTTATTCTCTGTCATAGAAGAGAACAAACAGCATTGAAATTCACTTGGAACAGAAAACAAAGGTACACGAAAAATCGATTTTGGATTTTTTTTATGAAAGTCTTGAATTATAGCAATTAAATCCTCGGTAAGAAATTTTTCAGAGAACGGGACGTAATATTTTAATGCGCTGCCATCCTCATAGTTAGGTTGATAAGCGGATGCAAATTCTTCTAAATGGTTCAGGTATATTGCCTTGGGTGCGTTTGAATATTTATTTAATGTCGTGTGGTTGCATTTTGGACAGGTAAACCCGATAAGGTGGTATTGGCCGTCTGTTAAAAGGATATAGCCCCAAAGCATATAAATATGCGAAAAGGCTTCAATGTCGTAAGAACAGTTACATTCAGGGTTTGAACATTGAATGGGGAAAATACTGTTTTGGATTTCTTTGTTATACATTAGTCACCTCATGGGAAGTTGTTTTTTACAAAAGATAAAGATTATAATGGTATAAACAGCCTGTCTTGAAAAATCAATACTATTTTAAAAACGATGTTTTTATAGGATTAATAATGGGATTGAAATAAACATTCTTTGTTGTTTTAATATTCAAAAACACCAAGAATCGAATTTTTTCTAATTAGATAAAGCTATAATCTCAAGCCTGCAACCACCAAATTGATTTTTTTCAAAATAACTTGCTTAGCGGTAGACCGGAAACCCCGATTTTGAAATTTTCCGGGGCTCTTCCCCATTTTTATTCGGAAACACTTTTCACCCCGCCAACACCTCATGAATTGTCGTCGCTACCTTGAAATCCACGCCCAGGGCCTTGAAATGGGCTCTGCCGCAAACTATTTTTTTGTTTTCGTCGTCGCGGCGTTTGGCTGTGTCGTGGGTGGTTTTGGTTTCCCTTACGAGATAGAGCTTTTGGCCGTTTTCGGTGACAATGGCCCAGTCCGGATTGTAGGTGCCCAGGGGGGTGGGGATGGCGAACCACCGGGGCAGTTTGCAGAAAAATTTCACGTTTTCGTCGGCATCGAGTTTTTCGGCCACATGCCTTTCCAGGTCGGATTCATAGAGGATGTAATCATAGGGAGTGCGGTCGTCCCTGCTTTTGATTTCATAGAGGCGGTTTAGATATTCCTCGATCTCGGGTTCTTCAAACAGGCGCATTTCATAATACTGGTCTTTGATCTGCTCATACTTGATGCCTTCGATGACCATTTCATGCAGAGCGCGGTTGATGAGCCGAGCACTTTCGGTCATGAACACCTGGGGGTTTACCGTAAACTCCTTGAGCCTTCCGGACTGCTTGAGGATCTCCACCAAGGTGGCACGCGTAAGTTCAGTTTCCCGCTGAAAGTAAGCGAGGATATCGGGCAAGAAATGATGGGGTTTGACAGTGACGGTTTTGCTCAATATCACTCGGTCCTGTTCAATTCCCGCCTGGGTGATATTCAGTCCGGTTTTATCGATCAGGATTCTTACCGGCTGGATGGTCTCCATGGCTTTTATCTTTTCAACAGCGCGGGCAATGAGCGTGTCGGTGTTAAATTCAACGCGATAGCGGGTCTTCTTGTTGATTTTATCCCAAAGGGCCTTGAAATCTTCATTGAGTTCAACCCGCTTGTTGTATTTGACGGTTTTGCGATCTCGGGCATTGACGATCCGGTTTTTGAAAATATAGCGTTTCATTTCATCCACAATCACCGGCCGCATCGCTTCAAATTCAGGAGGGAGGTTCAGGACGAATCCTTCTTTTTCCGGAACAAAGCGGTCCGTGATATCGCCGGAGTCGTTTAGATATCCATTGCTCTGCAACGCCTTCCATATTTGCGCAGAGGTTTCCTGGCCGATCTCAACGCCGGTGTGATCATCCACCAATCTGGCAAAACCAACTTTTTCAATGCGACCGAATTTGATTTTGCAGTCGTTTTCAATATCATCCTGCAAGCCCCTAGCATATTCCTCAAATGATTCACTGGCGATCACTGTGAGCTTGTTGATGGTTTCATCAAACACTCGCTCCCCGTCCCGGTTGACCGGCAGCCGCAGGCCCCGGCCCAAGGTCTGGCGGCGCTCCCGCTCGGTTCCCATTTCCCGCAGGGAGCAGATCTGAAACACGTTCGGGTTGTCCCATCCTTCCTTTAATGCCGAATGGGAAAAGATAAACCGCAGGGGCACGTCTGAAGATAACAGCCGTTCCTTGTCCTGCATGATGAGCTTATATATTTCATCATCCGCTTTGGTTGCCCCGCTGGTATCTTTCAGACCCACAACTTTACCACCCTTCTTATCGGCTGAAAAATAACCGTCATGCACGTCATCCGAGCAAAACGGAATCAAGCCCTTGTATATTTCCTTTTCAGACATGGTCCGGTAGGCGTCTTCAAACCAGTGGGCAATTTTGCCTTTCTGCCGATTGCCGTCCTCGTCATACCAGCGATAATTGGCTACACGATCTATAAAAAAGAGGGATAGTACCTTGATGCCCTTGTCCTTATATTTCTTTTCCTTTTTAAAATGCTCCTCCACGGCCTGAACAATCTGTTCCCTCATCACTTCATCCCCCATGCCGCCTTCTTCCTGCTTGACCGTAAGGGTTTTGGCGTTGGCGAATTCAACATGCTCAAATCCGGGTTCCGCACTGATATTGGTGACAATGTAGCCGTCATAACCGGGCCGGTTGGTCTGCTGGCTGATATCGGTACCTTGTTTCAGCGTGATCTTCTTTTCTTTGGGGCCGGTTTTGGTGTCTTCATGAATGGTGGCTTTGGCATGAGGGATTCTGGCATTTTTGGCGTATCCGATGCTGTCGAGCCGGATAAAGGTCTGATTGAAGTTTTGCTCAGATTGAATGGACGCCACTTCGATTTGTTTGACCAGGCGCATGTCATAGGCCCGGATTGGATCAAGATTGTAGAGCAGATTGTAGGGATTGACATGGGTAGCGGAATAGCGCAGGCTCAGCAGTGGATTTAAGGTTTTGACGGCTTTTTGGGATTTCGAGGTATTGTCCACGCTCTGGGGCTCATCCAAAATCACGATAGGCCGGGTGGACCGTACAAATTCGATGGGCCGACGGCCGGACATTTTATCTTGCTCCTGGTGAATAATGTTGAGTTTTTTGCGCTGCTCGTCCGTGAGCTTTGAATAATCCTCCACATCCCCGGCATCTTTCTGGAATGCCTGGATGTTGATGATCATGATCTGGATTTCATTGCTGACCGCAAACTGGCGCACCCGGCTCAAGTCTTTAGAGTTATATACGAAACAATCAAAGGCGACATTGTCATACAGGCCCTTGAGATGGTCGTCCATTATGTTGATGGAAGAGAGCACCCCTTCCCGGATGGCCACGGACGGCACCACGATAATGAATTTATTGAATCCGTATTTGCGGTTGAGTTCAAAAATGGTGCGCAAATACACATAGGTCTTGCCCGTGCCGGTTTCCATTTCCACGGAGAAATTGGGGAATGAATAGGGGGATTCTTTCTCCACCAGAAAACGGGATTTGGGGATATTGTTTCGCTCCTGGATGGCATGAAGGTTTTTCAGCAGCAGCGCGTCATCGATCATCATGGGATTGCTGACGCCCAATTCCGTAAACAATTCCATCTGCCCGCGGGTCGAGGTATTCACCTCAAACGTCCCCTGTCTGACCGGCAGCCCCTCAAACAAATCCACCACCGAAGCGGTGGCTTCATGCTGATATTCAAGGGTGGCATCAAATTTAAGTTTCATTCATCCCCCTTAGACTGTCCGGAAAACGATTTGTTGGGTTTTGTCCCGGCCCTGGTTGCGGGCCTCGAAGGTCTGAACCGCGTTGGCCTTGAGCTGATCGTTTCCTTTAAAGGCCCGGTCCAGGCAGATAAATTGAATGGGTTCGGCTTCGGCCACGGCATCGATGAGTTCCCGGGTGATGTTGTCTTCCAGGAAGATCAGCAAGGCGCCGTCGGCAACGGAAAAAACGGTTTTCCCGGCCAGTTGTTTCTTTTTCACCGGTTCCGTGAGTTTGAATCCAGCCTTGAGCAACAGTTCATAGAGGACATCTTCCGGGGAGGATTTGGGATCGATGTGTTCAACGAACAGTTCAAGCTGCCGGGCCAGTTTTTCCTCGGATATATCCGGATCAGCCCCGTCCCAGATTTTGAAATTGGATTTGTCGAGCTTGAAGACCTTAAAACCGAGATCGAGTGCGGGCGGTTTTTCTGTTGCCATGCCGGGCAATTGGCCAGCGGCTTCTTTTCCTTTGGCGGCCTGTTCTGCTTCAATCTTTTTAATGACCCGCCGGATGCGTTCCTTGCCGATATCGGCGATGGTTTTGTATCCGGCTTTGAAGGTTTCGCTATCGGGGGCACAAGATTCGGGAAGCTGGACCATGATGAATTGACGGTTGCCGTTGTCCTGTTTATTTAAATCGAGGACGGCATGGGCCGTGGTGCAAGAACCAGCGAAGAAGTCGAGGATGATATCTGGCGCGTGGGATGACTCACGCGAAACTCCAGCGTTAGAAATTTGTAAAATTCGGCTTAATAAACGAACAGGTTTTGGACCGTCAAAATAACCTTTGTCATCGAATAATTCTTTAAGCTCCTGTCTTCCCTCCTGATTATGACCAACATCTTGATATAGCCATAGCGTTGTAGGCACCATACCTTCTTGAACCTCAGATAAAAACCGTTTTAACCGGGGGACATTATTACCCTCAACGCCGAACCATATTCTGTTGTCATTAATCAATTCTTGAAGTTTTTCTTTTGAGATACGCCAACATGAACCATGAGCGGGATTTACTTCCCTGCCACTCGGAGTTTTTATTGGGTAGTCGTATTTTTCTGAATAGGTTTTGACGGTTAAATCACCGGACATCCAAACGCCACGAGGATCATTGTCGGGGTTTGAGTATCTTGAATTGGTTTCGTCAGTTCTTTCCAGACGACCTGGTATAAATTGGTCAATATTTTTTCCATAAATTAAAATGAAATCATGATTTTCCGAATAATATTTTGCATCATTTTTTGGGGAAAAAGCCCTCTGCCAAACCACATTTGCTAAAAAATTCTCCTCCCCAAAAATTTCATCACACAGTTTCCGCAGATTGCTCACTTCGTTGTCATCAATATGAATAAAAATAACCCCGTCATCCCGCAATAAGTTTCTTGCCAAATAAAGCCGCGGATACATCATGTTCATCCATTTGGTGTGATGCCTTGGATTTTCTTTCGAATTTGCATCTTGGGAATTTATCCATCGGCCTTTTTGCCCAGCATATTCAAGATAGGTATCCAGGGTTTCAGAAAAATTATCCGGATAAATGAACTCCTTGCCGGTATTGTAAGGAGGATCAATGCAGATAACCTTCACCTTGCCGTAATACGCCTTTTGCAGGAGCTTGAGCACTTCCAGGTTGTCGCCCTCAATGAACATATTTTCCGTCACGTCAAAAGCGACCGATTCCTCCCGGCAGGGCTTGAGCGTGCCCACGGATGGCTGCTGGATCAGCCGCATGGCGTCTTTTTTGTTAGGCCAGTCCATGCCGTAACGCTCCCTCCGGCTTTCAAACACATCGGAGAATTTCCCCAATTCGGCCTTGAGTTTTTCAAAATCAATGGATTCGACTATGTCCCCTTTTTCGTTTCGAGTTTCGGTGAATACCGATGGAAACGACTGTTTCAACTTTACCCGGTTCCCGGCACTTATATCCATTGATCGCAGTTCCATTTTTTCCGGAAAATTCGATTGGTCGGCCATGTGTTTGTGCTCCTTATATCAGCTTCCATCCAATGGTGAATAATGTTTCCTCGGTGATTTCCTGGTGCAGGCGGGACTCGACTTCATCAATGAGAGTATCCTTGTGGCGCTCGATTTCCCTTGCCGCCTCATCATATTGCCGCCAGACGTCATCGCGCTTTTTATCCAGGGTCCGCAGTTTCTTCTGGATCTCAATTTTCTCCGGCAGGTTCGGGGCCATGCGGGCCTGTTTCTTGAGTTCGGTGATCCGGTCGTCATAATCCTTTAACGTGCTTTTGAGGGTCTTTCGACGGTCATCAGCCCAGCGGTTGAGCTTGTCCATCTCTTCGTCGAAAAAGACCGTATTGCGCTGGGAAATATCATGGAGCACCTGGTTTTTCCGGCGGGTCCACGCGACGTTCACCCCGTTTCCGGAAATTCGGCCGGAAGAGGTGAGCCGGGCCGGAAGATTAAAGAGCCGGCGGGATTGGTCTGCATCCAGTTCCTCACCCTTGCGGGTGACGGCGACGGTGAGAACATAATCTTCGGTATCCAAGGCTTTGACCGTCAACAGGCAGGCCGTGAGCATGCCGGATTGCCCGATGAGATCTTCCAGAATCGATATTTTAATGCCGGATTCCGAATAAAGAAACAGCAACTCTGCATCCGGCAAGCCGGTTGCGGCGGCTTTCGACAAAACCCAACGGGCCAGGGGATGCTGCATGCGAAAGTGATGTCCGATGTCATCCCGGCGTTTCAAGGTGTAAGACCCAAGGGGGATCTCGGGCAACGGGGCCGCATGCAGCCGAAAGGTCAAGGCGTGATCGTCAAAGGCGGCCTGGTCCTCCAGCACATGGCGGGAGACATCCCACAGCAGGGATTCATAACGGTTTAAGGACGCGACGGCTTCTTTCTTATAGACATTTAACTTTTCAGCGACTTCAGCGTCGAAATTTTCAAGAAGGTTCTGCCGCGTGGTGCGCATATTCTCGTTGATTTCAAGGCTCAGTTCCTTTTGCAGAGCATCAAAAGAAGTCTGAATTTCTTCTATGGTCCGGCAGGTCTGGTAAATCTCGGCGATCCGCTTTTCAAAGTCGACACCGGATTCAATGCTTCCCAGAACTTCATCACTGGCACCGAACACCCCGCTGAACAAGTGAAATTTTTCAGACAGCAGCTCATAAACCCGCTGATCCGCCGCGTTGTTTTTATTTAAGAAGTTAACCACCACCACGTCGTATTGCTGGCCATACCGGTGGCACCTGCCAATGCGCTGTTCAATGCGCTGGGGATTCCAGGGGAGGTCGTAATTGACCACCAGGGAGCAGAATTGAAGGTTGATACCTTCGGCTGCTGCTTCGGTGGCAATCATGATGTTGGCTTGTTCCCGGAAATATTCTACCAGAGCGGCCCGGATATCAGCGGTTCGGGAGCCGGTGACTTTGTCCGTGCCTTCAAAGCGGGTTTTCCAGTTGGTGTAAATTTCTCGGGAATGCTCGTCACTGTTGGAACCGTTAAACAGGACAATGTTGTCTACCAACCCGTTTTCTTTCAGCAGATTTAAAAGATAAAGCTGGGTCCGGCGGGACTCGGTGAAGATAATCGCTTTTTCGGCCCCGCCCAGGTTGCGTGCCATTTCAAATCCGATGCGCAAGGCGGAGAGAAGGGCCAGGCCCTTGGCGTTCTGGGTGATCTGCATGGCCTGATCAAAAAAATACCGCAGATCAGTGATTTCATTTTTGATAATCCCCCGGTCTTCCGGAGATAGGGGTTCGGCCGGATCTTCATCGGCTTCAAATTCATCGGCCAGTTCATCAAAGGCCTCAAAATCGTCTTCCAGTTCCCCTTCCAGATCAGATTCCAACCGGGCAAGGGCTTCGTCGTCTTTCAGGCGCTTTTCCAGTTTGGCGGCAAGGGCACCTAAAGCACCAGCAATGGCAAAGGTGGATGACGCTAGCAGCTTTCGCAATATCAGCGTCATCAGGCTTCGCTGGCTGGATGGAAGGGCCTGGAGATTGGGCCGACGGAGATAATTCGACACCATCTCATACAAAATTTCTTCTTGTTTTGACGGAACAAATTCCTGGGTATAGGCTTTGCGCTCGGTGAAGCGGATGTATTCCAGCACCTGACGGCGTAAGGTGCGCTTGCATATCGGCTGCAACCGCTGTTTCAGGTCGTCGAAACATGCATCCGAGGAAAGACGGCTGAACTGGTTGCGGAAACTTTTCAGATCGCCGAAGGCGTGCTCGTCAATGAAGCTGACCAGGCCGTAGAGTTCCAGAAGCGAATTTTGCAAGGGCGTGGCGGTTAACAGGAGCTTGGGGATTCCGGTTAAAGCCTGCTTGAGTTCCCGGGCGATCTTGTTGCCGGTTTTATAGACGTTTCGCAGCCTGTGGGCTTCGTCGATAACCACCAGATCCCATCGGATGGCCTGAACAAATTCGGATTTGTTGCGAGCAAAATAATAAGAACAGATCACGATATCTGTTGACGTAAAAGGATTACGGACGCCGTCTTTGACGGCCCGGTTGAATGTCCGGGCCTCATGAATCTGTGAGGGCAGATAAAATTTTTCCAGAAGCTCCTGATGCCATTGCTTTCGGAGACCCGCCGGCAGAATAATCAGAATCTTTCGTTTCCGCTCCGCCCATTTCTGCGCCAGGACAATGCCAGCTTCAATGGTTTTTCCCAGCCCGACTTCATCGGCAAGTATAACGCCTTTGGATAAGGGAGAGCGAAATGCAAACAGTGCCGCGTCCACCTGATGGGGGTTTAAGTCCACCTGGGAGTCCATAAGGGCTGGCGTAAACCGCTCCACGCTCCCGGCCGGACACCGGCGGATGAGTTCATGAGCGAATAATTTGGCGTGATAGTCAGTGATCATTTATCCCAGCGATGGTAGAGGGTCGAAAAAATACAATGTCTGGGCTACAAAAAAAAGTTTGGCTATGGTGGTTAATAAAACGCTGGAAGTAGTTTTCATTTATCTATTCCTAAATAACATCAATTATTATCCTTTCTTGCCCTATCATGGATTTTTGGAATACTCAACAATTCATATTCCATAAAAAGAATAAAGCTTGCTTTCGGATGAGAACTGGTTTATTTTTCAGCGTAAAAAAATTTGAAATAGGAATGAAATTTTCGACGGCCTTTTCGACGGCTTTTGATGGTAAAAAGCGGTTTTTAAAGGTCCTGAAAGGTGCGTAAATACGTTGAAATCCTTTACCAGACGCCCTCTCACGCCGGTAACACGGGTTCGAATCCCGTTGGGATCACCACTAATTTCGTTCATACATCCGGAGACGTTATGAGCCAATTCGACCAGCACATAGATATTTTGATTGATGCCTATAAATCAAGCATTGAGCAGATGACTTATCTAAAGGTTATCGGTACGGAAAAAAGACAGGTTCTAAAAGAAAAGAATATTTTACAATTTGCGCATATCATATCCTATACTGATTTTGATAAAAAAGTGGACGGAAAATTTGTCCTGACATTCAACAGCGTTCATGATGCCTTAAAGCTGGCTTCTGCTATTGCAAAAAGGCTTGGAATGGGAAAGTTTGAACAAATCGGGGATGATTCCATCGATTTGTTGAATGAATTTTTAAATGTAGTGGTTGGGCGAACCATATCAGACTGGGACGGCATTGGCCTGAAAGTAAAATTTGACACCCCTGTTTTCAAAAAAAGCTACAAAAGTGAGATTTCAAACGATTTGCAAGGATATATCATCATTCTTGATGTTGAGGACCCGGAAGCAAAAAATTCAACGGAACAAATCATTTTGAGAATAGATTTCGGTGAAAAATCGGAGAGCACCATCAAGGGCAAAAAAATACTCCTTGTTGATGATTCAAGAGTGATGAGAAATATTATCTCTCAAACGCTCAAAGCAGAGGGAGCAACGATAAAGGAAGCGGAAAATGGTGAAGAGGCCAATAGAATTCACCGAACATTCAATCCTGATTTAACCCTCATGGATATTAATATGCCCAAAATGAGCGGATTTGAAGCCATTGCAAAAATCAGAGAATATGATGCAAATGCAAAATTTATTATTCTTTCCTCAAGCTCCAGAAAAGATGAAATAATCAAAGCAAAAGAACTAAGGGTTTCGGGTTATCTCGTAAAACCGGTTGAACCGGAGCAGCTTATAGCAAGGGTCTCTTCGATATTAGACTGATTTACGGTTGTATGCGACTATAATATGCAGTGCCATTGTAATCCAGCCTTTTTAACTGTTCATTGATATCAAACAGTGATTCAGTGGCTCCGATGATCAGAACACCGTTGTTATTCAGGCATGATGACAGGCTTTCAAATAATCGCCGGCGGTCGGGTTTGCTGAAATATATCGCCACATTCCTGCAGAAAATGATATCAAATCTTCCATATTCAAGTTTAGGCTGCAGCAGGTTTATTTTTTCAAAATAGGCCATACTCCTCAGTTCATCTTTTATTTTCCAGCATGCGTCTTCCTTGGTAAAATATTTATTCAATTGAACGGCATTCAATCCCCGGCTGATTTCATAATTTGAATACCGGCCGCTGCTGGCTTTGACTATGGCTGAATCTGAGATATCAGAAGCTTTGATCTTGATATTATGATTGATAATATCCCCCCTGAAATACTCCATGAGCGTGATGGCAATGGAATACACCTCCTGGCCGGTTGAGCAGGCAGAACTCCAAATGTTCAGATGGCCGCTTTTTTTGCCGAAATTGGCCTGCCAATCCGGCAGTAATTTTTCCTTTAACAGCTCATAGGGCTTTTTATCCCGAAAAAAGGAAGTTTCGTTCGTGGTCATTAGATCAACGATATGGCTGGTCAATTTTGAAGAGTCCTTTGCCCTGGCAATCAGTTCTTCAAAAGAGGAAAGGGAATATTCTTCAATAAGGGGTTGAAGCCTGTTTTCTATAAGATAGGCCTTGTTTTTCTTCAGAACAATACCACAGTGATTGTGCACTATAACGGACAATTCCATAAGCGCTTTGACGGTTATCCTCATTCCCCGGCCCGCCGCGCAATCTCAATTGCGATATAGTTTAGAGGTACCACTCGGTCAACGACACCGGCATTGATGGCTTCACCGGGCATACCAAAAACGACACAACTCTGCTTGTCCTGGGCGATCACCTGGGCGCCCAACCGTTTCATCAGCCGCAGGCCAAGAACCCCGTCGGACCCCATTCCGGTCATGATGACACCAAGGGCATGCTTTCCATACACCTTTGAGACGGACCGAAACAGATAGTCCACAGAAGGCTGACAGTGATTCTCCGGCGGATCATCATTCACTTCGAGCATGGGCTTCCCCGAAATATTGACAACTTTCATCTGCCTGCCGCCGGGGGCAATGAAAATGGTGCCCCGCTTAAGCTCCATATTGTTCTCCGCCTCTATCACTTTCAACGCGCTTTTCTGGTCAAGTGATTCTGCCAATGCTGCCGTAAATTCCGATGGCATGTGCTGAACAATAACGACAGGAACGCGTAAATCCTGGGGAAGACAGGGAATAATCTCTGCCAATGCTTTGGGACCGCCGGTGGAAATACCGATGGCAACGATTTGGATACGACCAGCCGCCGTCTGGGGTATTATTTTTTCCTGGGGCGCATCAATGACGTCAGGTTGAGATACGGCAAGGTCTTTGCCGGCTGAATATTGTGATGGTTGTATCTGGGAAATGATCTCCTTTACGACAGGGGCCAACTGGTCAAAGAGAACCGTTTTGCTTTCCAGCGGATTTTCAGTCCTGGGTTTCGTGGCAAAGGTCAATGCGCCAAGTTCAAGGGCTCTTAATGTTATGGCGGCACCCTCTTTGGTATGGGTCGAAACCATAATCACCTTTATATCGGGGTGGTCTATCCTGACATGTTCCAAAACCTTAAGCCCGTCCAGTTCAGGCATGTCAAAATCCAATGTCAGCATGTCCGGTTTCAGTTGAGGAATTTTTGCCAATGCCACCTTGCCGTCTGTTGCAGTCCCGACAACCTCAACCCCTGGAATATTGGAAAGGACCTCTGAAAGGACTTTTCTGTACAAGACGGAATCATCAACAACCAGAACTCGTAATAGGCGCTTGGGCATTATTTTTTGAGCAGCTCATCCAGGTCAAGAACGATCACAAGGTCCCTCTCCATGCGGTAGATGCCGTTTATAAACCCACCGCTTATCCCGTCAACATTTGACGGCGGAACGGAAATCTCAGATCGCGGCGCATTGACAACATCATAAATGCTATCCACCAGCAATGCAATGCACTCCTCTTCGTAACGGACAACCACAACCTGTATATCATCATGCGCTTCACCGGGGGGCATACTGAATTTCCGGTGAAGGTCAATGACGGTGATGATTTCACCACGAAGGTTTATAACGCCTCGAACATAATCAGGCGCCCTGTGGACGGGGGTAATTTCAAAATTATGGTTGATTTCCTGCACGTGCCGCGTATCAAGTCCGCAGAGCATGTCTCCGATTTGAAAAAGGGCAAGTTCTATGTCCGTGCTTTCGTGGGCTGTATTCATCATTGTTTTATCTCTGTTAAACTATATGGTGTTAGAGCCTGCCGCCCTCAACTGCACCTTTGATCAAAAAGGAATGCGGTTTATGCAAGATATTTCTTAACGCAGGCAATTATTTTTTCGCGGTCCAGCTTAACCAGGTAATCATTAATGCCGGCATCCTTGCCCTCCTTTTCCGCAGCATCTCCGGCCAGACTCGTGACCGCTATAATGGGGAGATCCTTGAATCGCCCATCGGCGCGTATCTTTTTGGTCATCTCCAGCCCGTTCATATGGGGCATCTCAATATCGGTCAGCACAATATCAATTTTTTCCCTGTTCAATACTTCCAGCCCTTTTATACCATCTGTGGCTGTTAACGGGTTGTAACCGATATCGGATAGAAAGGATACGACCTGATTGAGAAAGAACGGGGAGTCTTCAACCACCAAGATATTTGCAGGGCGGTCATCTTTTATGTTAGACTTTAATGCTTTCGTCCACTCCGGCACAAGGGCGTCGATGACCCCATAAAGATCAACCAGCAACGTAATTTCTTCATTGATAATGGTTGACCCCATAATACCCGCCTGCTTGTGGGTCATTTCATCGATGGTATACGTTCCCTTGATGATATCGATGATCTCCGACATCACAATTCCAACCTCCTTGCCGCTTATGGAGAAGATTATGATATAGCAGGTCGGGCTGTTTGTATCCGGCGAGCCGACATCGGCAACCTCATCAATACTGAACAGGGGGAGGGGGCCGCCGCGGTATTGAATATTTTTTCTACCTCCGGTGATTTTGATATCTTTTGTCTTACATAATTCAATTCTTGAAATCAGGTCCAAGGGAATGGCCATGGGTTCGTTGGGGGCATTGCAAACCAGCAGCAAGGATTGGGTGTCTTTTGTTGTTTTGCTCTCAGTTTTCTGCGATGCCTTTTTCTGAGCAGTTTTTGAAACGGTTCGCAGGTTCATGATATTGCTGATGCCGATGATGTCTAAAATCAGCGCCACCTTACCGTCGCCCTGGACTGAGGCGCCCGCATAGCATTCGCAGTCACGCAGGTGGGTTCCCACCGGTTTAACGACGATCTCTTCGGAGTCGAGCACCTGGTCCACAATCAAACCATAATGATAGTCTCCGACGGAAACCACCAGGATGTTGTAAGCGCTCATGGGGCTGGTCCGCCTGTCTGCCGTAAGGAGACGTTTTTCACGGCCGGAGGCCGTGGTTTCCGTACCTGCCTGCCCAACGATTTTGCCGTTCTGTGCCTGCCGTCGATCTTCGGTGAAGGTCCGTTTATCCGGGAACTCCTCGCCGGTGTCTTGATCGACATAATATCGATCTTCAATATCAAGGGCATCCGCCAGTTTGATCAGCGGCAGAAGCTCACCTCTGAGGCGCATAACCAGGGCGGAACCTATTTTTTCAATCCTTTCCCTGACCTTTGCCGCAGGTATTCTTACCAATTCCACCATATTGACCTGCGGAACGGCATACCGCTCGTTTTGCACCGTGACGATTAAGCTTGGGATAATGGCCAGGGTCAAAGGCAGTTTAATCGTTATGATGGACCCTTTTCCCGGTGTCGTGTCAATATCGACGGTCCCGCCGACTTTGGAAATATTGGTATTCACAACATCCATCCCGACACCCCGGCCTGAAATGTCGGTTATTTCTTTTGCCGTTGACATGCCGGGCAAAAAGATGAGGTTTGCAATTTCCTTATCGCTGAGTTCATCCAGGGTAGAGGATTCACGCAGCCCCATGGACAGAACCTTCTCCTTGACCCGTTCAATATCTATCCCGGCGCCGTCATCTTCAATGGCAATCATCACCTGACCGCCTTCATGATAGGCCGTAATCCGCAAAATACCGGTTTCCGGCTTTTTAGCGGCAATCCGCTTTTCAGGAGTTTCAATCCCATGGTCAACGGAGTTTCTGACCAAATGGGTCAGGGGGTCACCGATGGATTCAATAATGGTTTTGTCCAACTCGACCTCTTCTCCTTCGATAATGAGGTCGATCTTCTTGCCAAGATTCTTGGAAAGATCGCGGACAATGCGTTTAAATTTGTTAAAAACATTTCCTACGGGCTGCATGCGGGTACTCATGATGGCTTCTTGAAGCTCCGAGGTAACCAGGTTAAGACGTTGGGAAATGTTGTCGATGCCCATGACCTTTCGAGACGATACAGCCTGGATAAGCTGGTTCCGGGTCAAAACAAGTTCCCCGGCCAGGGTCATGAGGGTGTCCAGCAGTCTGACATTGACCCGAAGATTGTCCGGCTTTTGTTCCGCCTTGGTTGAAGGGTCTTTGGGCTGGATTGTCTTCGTTTTTTCCATTATTTTCGGGGCAGATGGTTCCGTAAAGACAGGCAGCGTTGAAACCGGCCCGGCTTCCACCGGTTGCGCTTGCCGGGGCTCGGATACAGGAGGCAAAACAAGCTGGTCCAGGTACTCAGGCGTAATCTGCTGAATCTGATCCGGGTTGATATCGAAAAAATTTCCCATCAGTTCATTTTCCAGGATGCAGGCAAAGATAACAATGAGCGGGCTTCCATTGTTTTTAACCGGTTCAGATGAAGTGTCCCCGTCCATATTGGCGGCTAAAATATCTCCGGTTTCCTTGAGTTCCCCTATTATTTTGGCACACTCTTCTTCCCTGTTGTCCGTATCGTTTGACAGGTTGTATTGTAAAATGTAGAGAAAACTTCCCTGCTTAAAAAAAGCATCCATCACCGATGGTTCTATTTTGAGCAAGGTTTCTTCCACTGTCGAGGCTGTTAAAACAGAATGGTTTTCAAAAGGCGCTGCCGCATCGGTCGAAATTTCGGAGGGCGCCTGGGCAGGGAATGATATGTTTTCCAGGTCGCCGCCCTCTAAAGAAGCGCTGCAAATCGCCTTCAAGGCGGTCAGGTTACCGGAAATATCGATTTCATTTGATTTTTCATGACGATTGATCAATGTGGATAAGGTATCCATGGCATCCAGCAATGTTGAGATAATGCCCGGTGTCGGGACAAGCTCCCTTGCACGGATCTTTGCCATTACATTTTCACTGTTATGGGCTAAGCTTTCGACATTTTTAAGACCCAGATAACCTGCTCCTCCCTTGATGGTATGTACGGCCCGAAATACCTTGTTAACAATCTCTTCGTCGATGTCTTCCCCGGCTTCCTCTATTTTAAGCAGGTCATCTTCAATGCCGTCAAGATGTTCCAGCGACTCTTCAATAAAGTCATTGAAAATTTCATTGTCTTCAATATTGAACATGCTGTTCCTTTTTTGCTTAGCTGGGCCTTATCTGGGATAAGAATTTTTCAACCTCATTCTGCAAAACATCGGCCTGTTTTAACAGTTCATCGGCATTGGCCAGCACTTCACTTGCGGCTTGTCCGGTTTCATTGGCGGCGTGGGTCACAATTGTAATGCTCTGTGTGACCTCTTGAGTGCCGGATGCCGCCTGGTTCGTGCTTTCGGCAATGTCACTGGTTACAGAGGACTGCTCTTCCACCGCAGCGGCAATGATGGTTGAAATCTCGCTAATCGTATTAATGGTCCCGGTGATGTCGTTAATGGCTGAAACGGCATCTTTGGTGGCGCTTTGTATCCCGTTAATATGTTCAGCAATTTCAGTGGTGGCTGCCGTTGTCTGTTTAGCCAACTCTTTAACCTCGTTTGCAACGACTGCAAACCCTTTGCCGGCTTCTCCGGCCCGGGTGGCTTCAATGGTTGCATTTAAAGCCAGAAGGTTTGTTTGTTTTGCAATGTCGGTGATCAATTTGACCACATCACCAATTTTTTGGGAGGCAGCAGTCAGGCTTCCCACCATTTCATTGGTATTCTGTGCTTTTTTAACGGCGCTTCTTGCAATTGCCGATGAGCTTGTCACCTGTTCACTGATCTCTCCCACTGAGGCGGTTAATTCCTCTGTGGCAGAAGCCACACTGAGAACATTTGTCGACGTCTGCTTGGAAGCGGCGGCAGCAGATGAAGACTGTTGAAGGGTTTTATCGGCAGCCTCGTTCATTTTCTGGGCAGACCCCTGTAAATCCGTAGCCGCAGTTAAAATGGCGTTGATAACCGTTCCTATGCTGGAGTGAAAGGATGCCGTCATTTTCTCCATCATCTCTTTTTGTTCTTTTTCATTCCTGATTTTGGTCTTTTCCTGCTCGTCTTTCAGTTGTATTTTCTCAATTGCGTTTTCCTGAAAAATTTTGACCGCCTTGGCCATCTTGCCGATTTCATCTGTTTGCTCCTGGGCCGGGATCTCAATTTCCAGGTTGCCGGCGGCAAGTTTTTCCATGGATTCGGTCATGCTGACCATTGGCTTGGTAATTGATTTTGCGATCACCACGATAAATAGACTGACAACAACAAGGGAAAAAACAATACCGATGATCAGCACAAGACGTTGCTTATCCACAGCATTGTGAAGTTCCCTCAGGTCATAGGTCAGTGAAATAATGCCGCCTTGTGTGCCGATATTCCAGGTGGGGTGACACCGGATACAATCTGCGGAGACCATTTGGGGAGTATAAATCAGGACGGAATCTTTTTTAAGGACCTGAAACGGATCATGCGATGAAGAAAACCTGTCAAATATTTCAGGCGGCACGTCAGCAGGAACCGAGGTGAGTTCGGAAGAGGATAGGTTGATTTTTCCCTGCCGGTCATAAAGAGAAACATCCAATACCCCCTTAATCTGCTTCTGATTGGAGAGCAATTTTTTAAAATTTTGCATCTGACCCCGCTCCAGAGAAGTTTTTACACCGTCCTGGATTGAATGGGACAGGGTTTGTACTGAATCCATATAGGTTGTGGTCATCTGTTTTTTTACAAAGTCACTGATCAGATATCCACCGATCGCCAGTGAAAACAGGAGAACAATGAGAATGGGAAACAGTATTTTTAAATTAAATGGTAGGTTGGTAAAAGCCTTTTTGATCATGGAAAAACCTCTTTCTTTCGATACGGAGTTTAACATCTGATGGAATGGCAGTGCGAAGCAGCAGTAAATCCATCTTCTCTTTATGCTATCGAACCGAGCAGTCGCCTTTCCACCTTTGTCAGGTGTTCGGAACTGCTGTTGACGTCAACCAAATCCTTTCGTATATCCGTCATATTTTCATTGACCTTCCTCATGCCATGGGTAATTTTCGACACGGCAGCAGCCGCTTGAACAACATTAACGCCAACCGATTTCGTCTGAAGGGCCGCTCCACTGACGTTATCGGCAATATTTCTGCTGGAAACGCTTTGCTCCTGAACGGCAGCGGCTATTGTTTCTACAATGTTGGTCATATTGTGTGTCACGTCATTGATTTTTTTTATCTCGATTATCGTGCTTTGAGTGGAACTGCTCATGGCTTCGATTTTGTGTTTAATGTCAAGGGTGGCCTCATTTGTCTGAGCTGCCAGGTCCTTTACTTCCCCGGCAACAACGGCAAATCCTTTACCCGACTCTCCGGCCCTGGCCGCTTCAATTGTCGCATTCAAGGCCAACAGCTTTGTTTGTTCTGCAATTTCAACAATGGTATCAATGACCGATGTAATTTCCTCGGAAGCCTTGCCTAAAATCTCGATTTTTTCAAAGGCTTTATCCACACACGACTTGGCCTCCATGGTGATTACACGGGCCTTTTCGGAATTTTTAGTAATCTCGCCGATGGTGCTGGTCATTTCATCGGTCACTATGGTGATTGAATCCATATTCTTTTGTAAAGAGTCGGCAGCGTCTGAAACAGAACTGATATTGGCGCCCATCTCTTCTGTTTCAGCCGCAACAGTGTCTGACGCTTTGGCGATACTTTCAGTTTTCTCTGTCAGATCGGCTGCCGACTTTAAAAGACCAGCAACCGCCTCATGCAATTCCTTTGCATTGACTCTAATGGTTTCATGAACGCCTTGCCTTTCAAGCTTTGCCTGTTTATTGGCGTTATCTTCCGTCTCAAGCTTGACTGCCAGATCCTTCAAAACGCTTGCAATTAAGCCGGCCTCGCCGGCATTTTCAATGCTGCAAACCGCAGAATATTTCCCCCTGCTGATTTCAACTGCGAAGTCGGAACAGGCCATTACAGGCCGGGAAATCTTCCCGGCCATCATCCACAGCAGATAACCGGATAGAACCAATACTGCGCATAAAACACCCAAAACAATCGGAAGCCTTTCGATGAACAAGGTTCCTTCTGCGCTGGCCCCCCTCCCCCTTAACACAATGATAATGAAAACCAAAGCCATGGAGGCAATCAAAATTCCAAAGCTGCCGGCAAAAATTTTCTGACGCATTCGTAATCCTGAAATCATGAGTTCATTCTTCTGGCCCAACGAAGCAGACATGCTCCTCTCCTTTAAATTATAGATTCCCCCGGGAAAACCCGTGGAGTTCTGTCTTTGACCACATAAAAAGCACGACTAGGATAATTTTGATACCGTATCAATAGCCGGGTAAAGCATTTAAGCGTCATTTATTATCCTCTGAAATTCCGGCCATGGTCTGTTCAAAGGGTCTGTAGAATGGGAAGTCCTTTTTTGCTGCAAACGAGGGGGCGGCACAACCAATGCAGGGCGCATTGGCATCGATACACCAGGTCTGCCCACCGTTCCACCACCGCGTGGGACAATCGGCATAGGTGTCTGGACCCAGGCAGCCCAGCTTGAAAAGACAACCAGGCTCTCCCAGTTTCAGGGCAAAGATTTCCTGTTGAAAATCATGATAGCGTGGACATTGTTCATGAACTTTACGGCTGAAAAACAATTTCGGCTGACCATTGATCAATTCAGGCATCCCGGCCTGGACCAGGTGGATGATGGTTTTCCATACCCAGTCCGGATGTACGGAGCATCCCGGGATTTCAATCAGCAGGGGATTTATTTTTTTCCGCTTATAGAATTCTTTCAGGCTGACGGCACCGGTCAAATTGCCCTCTGCGGCAGGAATACCGCCATGGGTGGCACAGGTGCCCACGGCTACGGCACCGTTCATGGTCTTTGCAGCCGCCGCTATATAATCGGCGAAGGGCTTGTCTCCGATCACACAGGCTTCAGGCATGTCCCACGGAATGGCGCCTTCCACGGCCAGGAAATATTCTCCGGCCTTGCCTGAGATATAGTCTTCAATGAGATTCAGCGCCTGTTTTCCGGATGCAGCGGACAAATCCGTGTGAAACGAAAGCTTTGAATATTGCGTAATCATGGAGACCGCATTGGGGGATTCCGCCTGGAGCAAAGAAATGGAACAGCCCGTGCAGGACTGTCCCTGAAGATAGAGAAGCCTGGGAACCCCGGCAGGATCAATCTTTTTCAAGGCTGCATAAATGATCCCGGGAAACTGGGTTATGCCAAAAGAGGCGCTTAAACATGCGGCCATTTTCAGAAATTCTCGTCGATCTATCATAAATTTATCCTCAAAGAAAAATTAAAAAATTTCAACCGGTATACGGGTCGGTTTGTTAATGTACGGCACAGGCGATGCACGGATCAAAAGAATGCACAATTCTATTGGCCTCAATCTGTTCTTCCGGGTTCTCCACACGGGTTCCCACCAACGCCGACTCAAGAGCGCCCGGCTGGTCCCTGTCATCCTTGGGTGAACAGTTCCATGTGGTCGGCACCACACATTCATATTTTTCAATTTTATAATCTTTAATCCTGATATAGTGGAGAAGCGCGCCCCGTGACGCTTCAGTGGCCCCAAATCCTTCTCCGGATTTTGGAAGATCATATTGGGCCATAAACGGTGCCTGCATATCGATCCGTTCCGTCTCCTCCAGCAGAAAATCGGCAATGACCACGGCAGATATGGCACGGCATAAATGTCTTCCCAGCACTGAATTTAAATTGTCCGCCTTAATGCCGGCCATGCCGGCAAATTTATCCACCAATTGTTTGATTTTAGGATTGTTATTTTGACGGTAATCCACCAGGATTCTGGCTGCCGGGCCGACCTCCACCATTTTCCCCTGATACCGCGGCGCTTTCACCCATGAATAGGCCCCGGTTTTATGGGGGGATGGGGTTAATTCTCCCTCTTTTACCGTTAAGCCGGAGGGGGATGAATATTTGGAATATTTTACATCCTCCCGGATGGCATCAAAATTGACCTGGCTGATATTGTTTTCCAACAGCACGCCGGGTGCAAACAGCCGTTTACTGTCCAGCTCGGGCCCAAAAGGCATCAACCCGTACGAAAGGAATCCGCCCCGGCTTTGACCGATATGCCAATATTCAGGAAATTCCCCGGCCACGGCCAGAATATCGGGAAGATATTTTTTATGGATAAAATCTTGAACATCGGAAATTAATGAGCGGTATGAGGCAATATGATCGATATTGGGTTCCTGGGTGCATCCGCCGGGAAAAATGGCCGTTGCATGGGGAAATTTACCGCCGAAAATGGCTGAGGCCTTATTGGCCTTTTTTTGAATTTCAAGAGATTCGATATAATGCTTCAAAGCCAGGAAATTGGTTTGGGCATCGGAAATATAGCGCCCTGACAGTCTTGGTAAAAAGGGGGCTGCCGGGAAAGAAGATTTTGAGCCGGATTCAGCCTTCACCCAATCCCCGAGAGCGGTTAAATCAGAATCCGAACCCTTATATTTAAGGATCGCGGTTACATCAACAAAATCCAATGCGGAAAGTTGATAAAAATGAAGCAAATAGTCGTAAAGGTGATTGGCGCCCTGTATCAGGTTATGCAAAATACGGCCGTTGGGCGGAACGATCAGCTTGTATGCATTTTCCTGGGCATAGGAGGATGCGATGGCATGGGCATAGGGGCAGACCCCGCAAATTCTCTGTGTGATTTGTTGCGCATCCAACGGATCCCTGCCCCGGAGAAAGACCTCAAACCCCCGAAACATTTCACCCCTGCTGACAGCCTCTGTAATGATGTTGTTTTCAACAGTCGTCTGGATACTGAGATGCCCCTCCAACCTTGTTACAGGACCAATATCAACTTTCATAGGACTCCTTGATGTATTTCAATAATAAATTACATTTCTTCTTTTCTGATTAACGTATTTATTTCACTCATGATCGCTTTGATATCCACTGGTTTTCAAACATAGTCCACAGGGAAAAAGGATTTCTCTATTTTTTTGATCTTCATATTATGAAACCAATGTTTCGTTGGAGATGTAATGTTATTTCAAGAACTCTGTCAATAGGAATTTGACAATCCTTCGTGATCAAGGGCTTTTCAGGGTAAAAACGGTTTTGAACGGTTTTGAAAGGCACCGGAATAAGGCCGGATACCATATGCCGGGATCACCAAAAACCATCCAGGGATTTTTATGCAAATTCATAAAAATCTCTTGTTTTCACCGGAAAAGAACCCTAAATTGAGAAAAAATGCTCTTTATGAATCATTGAAAAGGATAACAAATGGAAACTGAGGACCTGGATACCGAGGAGCTGCGATTGGAAATTCGGGAAGCAGCTTCGCAATTTGCAGCCGTTGAATTCAAACCCTCGACCTCGGCCCTGAGTTATGTTTTTAAATTAAGGGATTTTTCTTCTTCCGGCCTGGGCCTGTTGGTTAAACAAGACTCTGAGTTTTTGAAATGTATCAGAACCCAGGACGTTATGATTGTAAAATATCACAAGGGCAGTGCCGCCGCGGAGCCCCAGTATATCAAGGTGCAGGTCCGGCATATTTCAGCGCCCGTCAATGGCATGCCCGAAAACCATATGGTTGTGGGCCTGCTTTTTCTTGAAAAACTGGACCAGGATCAATTCATCTGAAAACCGTGCAGGCATTGATCCGTTTGTCGATTTCCCCATTGACCAGGGCATAGGAGTTGGAGTCCAGGTCCGTATAGCGTTTCTGAAACTCAAGCTGCCGGATGCCTTCGGGAAGACCGTCAATGCGGGGCATAAAATCCGTTTCCTGTTCAATTCCCCCCATTCTCTGCTGGAATATCAAGGCTGTTTCCAGGGAACCGGTCGCCAGCTCCCCCATCCTGACTCCGGCCTTATCTGCCGCAAGGTCGGCAAAGCTGAATCCTGATCCCTTGCCGGAATCGTCAACCTCCTTTGCAATCCCAATAAAATTGGACAACCTGCTTCCGGCTGAAACGGCAAGCCCGGCTGAAACAAGGAAATGCTTGGGCAGGTCCGTCCGGCCGTAAAGGGTAAAGGACACGGGTACAGGGGGGGCCATCTGCTTTTGAATCTCTTCGTGCACCAGATCTTTGAGCCCCCTCCGGACGGCATATAGAGACAAGACCTGGACGAGGGCCGTATTTTCCAGAACCGGGTTGCTGCTGATTGTTGACTGCTGTTGGGCAAAAAGGATCATGGGCCTTAACACAAGGGCAAGGGAGATTTTTTTATGTTTATACGGTGTTACCGTCTGAACCAGTTTATTATAGTACAGGACCAGTTTTTCCTGGTGATCCATAGACAAGAGGAACTGCTTTCCTTTCTCATGGATAAGCCCCAGGGCTTTCGGGTCCCATTCATACACCAGGCTCAACCGCCCCTTTTCAATGGCGAGATCCTTGATGCGGTGGACATGCCGGTTTAAATCCGCATAAAGATCGGAATATGAGAGAACATGATTCATGGCCCCCAGGGCCGGATGAATGAATATGGCCGGAACCACGATCCTTCCTGCCTTTAAACGCTCTATATCCAGAAGGGTCCCGTTCTTTTTCAGGCTCATGAAAAGATTAAGATATCGGCCCAGGGGGTTGGCAGGAAGGTCAAGGGTGACGGCAAGGTGAATCCTGCCGTCCGGCAATTCAATCTTTGTAAAAAGCCGTTCATATCCGAGTCCGTGCAAAATCCCATAATTCAGAAGGAGATTCAGATCATCTTCCGACAGGGTCGTTGTCCTGATCTGCCTTTTGTTCATGTTGGCCGGTGTATTGGCATTGATGAGGGTCTTGACCCTCTGGACATTGTCCAGGCTGAGCCGTTGATGCCGGGAAACAAGGGCCGTATCTTCCATGACAAAAAACAGGAGGATCACCGGGAAAACCATCAGGCAGGCCAAAAAAAGAAGCGCCATGCGTTTAATAGCGTGAAAAATAAATATCCCCATAATAGGCCGTGACCTTGTTCCCTGTATTGTCCGTATCGCTCATCAATACAACGGCATCGATGTACCGGACTTCTTTGCCGAACAATCGGATAAAATCCTCCCGGACGTTTCTTTTTTCCGTATGCCAGGTGGATAAAGGATCTTCTGAGGACCGCAAGGCCATCATCACGGCATTGTCCTTGGCAAAGGCATTGGGCCAGGTTTCCCCTTTTTTTGAATTCCGGGCCCACACATAGTTCAGGGCCCGGGTATTCCAGACGGCAAGACCTCCCGAAACCACCACATAAATCCGGGCTGCATAATCATCGCCTTGTTTCTGCTTCTCGTCAAAGGTTCCGGACAGCCTGTTTTCAATGCGCCAGCGCCAATTTAAAAAAGGATATGCGTCGATATCGATCCGGATTTTTTTGATGAGCCCCGAGGCACTGTTTTGACTGACGGCCTCCAGCGCTTTATTCCCCCCGATCATAGCCGGGGTATAAACCGTTTCACCCACAAAGGCTTTTTTGGACCATTCCTCCGTGCCATGCTGTGAAAACTCTCCCACAAAAATGAAATCCGGATCATCTGACAAGGCAGGGCTGATGTCAACGATCATGAGCCACAATACAATGCAAAAAAAAGTTTTAATTTTCATACCCCGCTTTTCACGGCAACTGATCCGGTTTCTCTTTTTTTTATCCATGTGCCCGCATCTTGCCTTTTTTTTCCGAAAACTTCAATCCCCCTTTAAAATAAGGAGAAAATAAGAATTTCGGGTCATCTTTAATGGAATTTAAGTTCTTGCCAAGAAAAAAGAAACTCTTATATTTTATAGTGATTTTGTGTATGATGCGGTTAATGATGGATATTTTGGAGAGTAAGATTATGAAATTAGCCTTTCCGGTTAAAGAAAACAAAGGCCTTGAAAGTGTCATGGATGATCATTTCGGTACGGCCGGGTATTTTCTGATTGTGGACACCCTGACCCGCAGCTTTGAATTCAAGGAAAACCAGAAGCTTTCCGACGGAGAATCAAAGTGCAAAACCAGTGTTCTGGGAAAAGAGCCCGGCATTGATGCGGTGATTACCCATTGCATGGGGGACGGATCGAGAAGAAGCCTGACCTCATCCCATATCAAGGTTTTCCAGGCCCAGAAGGAAACCGTTCTGGAGAACCTCGAACTCATGGAAAAAAACGAATTAAAGCTTTTCCACATATTTGACCACTGCCAGGCCAAAAAGAACAAAAAAGAAGGCGGCTGCGGCCATCACCATTAAGCCATGAAAACGATACTGAGTCTGATCGGCAGGATGGTTTACTGGTTCATGGGATGGACCTATGACGGGCTGCCGGATTACTGGACCGACCGGTGCGTGGTCATCGGCTTTCCCCATACCGCCAATATGGATACGGTCCGGGCCTTGACCTATATTAAACTCGCAAAGGTCAATGCCCGACTCCTGGTCAAGGCGGAATGGTTTTTCTTTCCCATGTCCGTCATTCTCAGAAGTCTTGGCGGGATGCCGGTCAAACGGGATAAGGCCCACGGGTTTGTTGAAAGCGCTATCCTGGAATTTGAAAAGCGGGATAACCTGATTCTCGCCCTGGTGCCGGAAGGGACCCGGAAGAATGTCACCTCCATCAAGACCGGATTCTGGCATATTGCCAAAGGCGCCCATGTTCCCATCATCTGCTGGTTTCTGGACAATCGATCAAAAAGAACACGCTGGATAGGCAGGATTGATCCGGGTGAGACTCTTGAAGAAGATTTGCAGAAAATTAAAGCACTCTATGAAACCCATGGATTTTCCATCCCCCTGGGCAGCCCATCCTCCTGATGCCGGCGTTGGCTCATCGAATCCGTTATAAAGAATTGAAACCAAAGGAGACTTAAATTCAATGTGTCGTTTGTTTGCACTTACCAGCCATGATCCGGTTTCCCCCATGCTGGCCATCAAAGCCCTGGATGTCATGAAAGAAGGCCATGACGGCTCCGGGGTGGGGCTCCTGCTCCAGGGCCTGGGCGGGCCCTTTGAAGAAATGAAGGATGCGCCCATCCTCTCGGGTATTTTCACCGAAGAAGGCATCCGGCGTCTGGATCTGTTCATGATGGACCAGGGGTTTCTGACCAAATACAAGATTTCCCTCAAAACCCCCAAGACCCAGGTGGAAGGCATCCCCAAACGCAACCTCTACCTGATCCGGGCCTATGAACTGCCCGAGGGCTGGGACCTTCTGGATAAGGAAGAATTAGCCGAAAGGCTCATGATGATCCGGCTGAAAATCCGGGAAATGGGTGAAGAGAAAAAAGATATGATGGTCTTTTCCTTCTGGCCCGATACCATCATGATCAAGGAAATCGGTGATCCCATGCAATTGGCCGAATATCTGGGCCTGGACAGAAAAGAACTCCACGCCCGCATCATCATGGCCCAGGGAAGACAGAACACCAATTACGCCATCAACCTCTATGCCTGCCACCCTTTTTTCATCAAGGGCTATTGCACCATGACCAACGGCGAGAACACGGCCTTTACCCCCATTAAGGATTTCCTTTTGTCCCGGGGTTTCCCCGGATATGTGGGGTATGCATCCGACTCGGAAGTCTTTGCCCATATTCTCCATTATTCCATGACGGGTCTCGGGCTGGGTATTGATGCCTATAAGCATGTCATCACGCCCCTGCAGGAAGAGGATCTTGAAAAACATCCCGACGCAGGATTTCTCTCCCACCTGAAAAGAACCTGCCGTCCCCTCATCATTGACGGTCCCAATTGCGTCATCGGCACCCTGCCGGATCATTCCCTTTTCATGGTCCAGGACAGGAAAAAGCTGAGGCCCGGCGTGGTCGGCGGAAGACCCGGCCTCTTCGGATTTTCTTCGGAAATCTGCGGCCTGGACGCCGTGATCCCGGACCGGGACAAAACAAAAGATATTCAACCCATGCACCTTGATACAGCCATTGTCGGCCCTGACCGCCAGGAGGTAAATATATGTCGTCAAACAGAAGCCTTGAACCTTCCGCTTTAAGCCTCAATGATCTGCCCTGGCAGATCCGGTACAGCAATGACCGGTGCACCCTCTGCGGGCAATGCACGGCCGTGTGCCCGGTTCAGGCCATTGAACTGAAGGTTTTTCAGAAAAGAATCCTTAAAACATCGGTCCAGCCGGAAAAAAAGCATACCGCCGATTATGATTCCTTTTACGGCATCCGCCAGAAAACACGGGTGGAAAATGCCTGCATCGGATGCGCCATGTGCGCCATGGTCTGCCCCAATGACGCCATTGCCCCGGTCAAGAATCCCGGGCTGGACCGGCTCAAATTCCATATCAACCAGAACGGGATCCCCCGGCGGCGGGGCGGCAGGAGGAATTCCTCCCAATCCGTCCTGGACCGGATCAAATTCATCCGGATTTCCATGCTCACGGACCCGGCCCTGGATGCCGGACGCCATGAATTCGAGATGAGAACCCTCCTGGGCCGGGTCCTGTCCCCCCGGGAAAATATGAAACGCCTGAAAGAAAAGGGCTGGATTCCGCCGGTCCGGGAAATCTATCCCCTCATCATCGGCGGCATGTCCTTCGGCGCCCTGTCTCCCACCATGTGGGAAGGCCTCCAGATGGGAGTGGCGTATCTGAACGAAGAACTTTCCATGCCGGTCCGCATCTGCACCGGAGAGGGCGGATGCCCGCCCCGGCTGCTGCGGTCCAGGTTTTTAAAATATGTCATCCTCCAGATCGCCTCCGGCTATTTCGGCTGGGATGAGATTATCCATGCCATCCCCCACATGAAGGAAGATCCCTGCGCCATTGAAATCAAATACGGCCAGGGGGCCAAGCCCGGCGACGGCGGCCTTCTGATGTGGCATAAGGTCAATAAGCTCATCGCCGCCATCCGCGGGGTTCCCCAGGGCGTCAGCCTGCCCAGCCCGCCCACCCACCAGACCCAGTATTCCATTGAGGAATCCGTGGCCAAGATGATTTTATCCATGTCCATGGCCTGGGGGTTCCGGGTGCCGGTCTATCCGAAAATATCCGCCTCCTCCACCTCCCTTGCCGTGCTCAACAACCTGGCCCGGAACGATTATGCCTCGGGCCTGGCCATTGACGGCGAAGACGGGGGCACCGGGGCCGCCTATACCGTGTCCATGGACCACATGGGCCACCCCATTGCCTCCTGTATCCGGGACAATTACCTGAACCTGATCAAAATCGGCAAACAGAATGAAATCCCCATCTTTGCCGGGGGCGGCGTGGGCAAGAACGGAAACCTGTCCGCCAATGCCGCAGCCTTGATCATGCTGGGCGCCAGCGGGGTCCAGATCGGCAAATACGCCATGCAGGCGGCGGCCGGGTGCGTGGGCACCGAAGAAGACCGGTGCAATGTCTGCAACCTGGGCATCTGCCCCAAGGGCATCACCTCCCAGGACCCGAGGCTATACCGCCGCCTGGACCCCGAGGACGTGGCCCAGAGGATTGTGGATCTGTTTGTGTCCTTTGATACGGAACTTAAAAAAATCGTGGCGCCCCTGGGCCGTTCCACATCCCTTCCCATCGGGATGTCCGATGCCCTGGGCATTGACGACCTTGCAGCGGCGGAACGCCTCAGTATAAAATATGTGGTATAGGAAGGATCAGCCATGAAAAACCAAGCCTTTATCAAATTATCAGGAAGAAAAGACAATAAGAGAATCCCGTCCAGGGTGCTGGAAGAAATCATCCACCACCATATCAAAAACGGACGCAGAAATATTGAAGTGGAAGGCTACGGCCAGCACGGCATCGGCGGACGGCTCTGGGATGCCGGGGCCGATGAAACCCATATCCGGATCATCGGCCAGTCCGGCCAGAGGGCCGGGTCCTTCGGCCATTTCGGTACCCGGATCGAAATCATGGGTCCGGCCTCCGATGATGTGGGCTGGCTCAATGCCGGGGCGGAAATCATTGTTCACGGCAATGCCTCCAACGGCGTCATGAACGGGGCAGCCCAGGGAAAAGTCTATATCGGCGGGTCCATCGGGGCCCGGGGCATGACCATGACCAAACGGAACCCGAGATTTGAACCCCCCGAACTCTGGGTCCTGGGGTCCTCCGGGGATTATTTCGGTGAATTCATGGCCGGCGGAATCGCCGTCATCTGTGGTCACAACAAGGACCCCAAGGCATCCGTCCTGGGATACCGGCCCCTGGTGGGCATGGTGGGCGGACGGGTCTTTGCACGGGGAAATATCGAAGGATTTTCCCAGAAAGACGCCAAACCGATCTCCGTATCCGATGAAGACTGGAATTGGCTCATGACCGGCCTTGAGGTGTTTCTTTCAAAAATTCAGAAAAAAGAGCTTTTACCCTCTCTTTCCATCCGCTCAGACTGGCAGCTCATTGAAGCACGGTCTGCCCGTGAAAAAACAGACAGCTCTGAAAAGCCGTCCATGGCCCGGTTCAGAAACCAGGTCTGGGACAGAGAGCTGGGAAGGGGAGGCCTCATCGGGGATCTTGAAGAAATTGAAAGAGGCTCCATCCCCGTCATTACCCGGGGAGATCTGAGACGGTATATCCCGGTCTGGGAACAGGGCCGGTATATGGCCCCCTGCGAGGCAGCCTGCCCCACCGGCATTCCGGTCCAGGAGCGCTGGAGCATGGTAAGGCAGGACAATGTGGATGAGGCCATTGCCATGGGGCTTCAATACACCCCGTTTCCGGCAACGGTCTGCGGCTGGCTCTGCCCCAGCCCCTGCATGGCCTCCTGCACCCGGAACCAGAACCATATGTCCCCCATTAATGTGAAGCTCCTGGGCAAAGCCGGGGAAACCGTGAAGCTGCCCAAAACAGCCCCCAAAAGCAAGAAAAAGATCGCCGTCATCGGCGCCGGCCCCGGAGGCATCTCTGCGGCCTGGCAATTGACCCTGAAAGGCCATACCGCAACCCTTTTCGACACAGGGGATACCATTGGCGGGAAAATTTCCTCTGTCATCCCGGGGTCCAGGATACCCAAGGATACCCTGGAAACGGAGCTGAAACGGGTAAAAGAATTCATCCCGGATATCCGGCTGGGCCAGGCCATGGATAAAAAAGATTTTTTAAAAATAAAATACGATTATGATTTCACCATTGTGGCGGCCGGGGCAAAAAAGCCGAGAATGCTGCCGGTTCCCGGCATCGAGCATGCCGTGTCTGCCAATGACTTCCTGGAAGCGGCCAAAAAAGACAAGGCCAAACCGGGAAAACGCGTGGTCATCATCGGCGCGGGAAACGTGGGGTGCGACGTGGCCACCGAAGCCCACCGCCTGGGAGCTAAGACCATCACCCTCATCGATATCCAGAAACCCGCGGCATTCGGCAAGGAAAAAGAGGATGCCGAGGCTGTGGGTGCGACTTTCCGGTGGCCCTGCTTTACCAAAGAAATCACAAAGGCGGGAGTGGTCTTAACCGACGGAGAGGTTCTGAAAGCCGATACCGTGGTTGTCTCCATCGGGGATGTCCCGGACCTGACTTTCCTGGATGAGTCCATCAAAACCGAGAAAGGCTTTATCTTTGTGGATGCCTATAACCGGACCTCGGACCCCAGGGTGTTCGCCATCGGTGATGCCGTGGGCCCCGGGCTTATCACCGATGCCATCGGCGCGGGGCGGAAGGCCGCCATCGTCATCGACCGCATCATTGACGGAAAAAGCCCGGATGGAGATGCGCCCCTGCCCAGGATCGATAAACAGCGGATCAGCCTTGAATACTATAACCCCAAGAACCGGGCCGACACCCTGAAAGATTGCGGCAGCGACTGCGCCTCCTGCGGAAAATGCAAGGATTGCGGTATCTGTGTGGCTGTCTGCCCCGAAGGGGCCATTGAGAGGATTGAAAAAGACAAGCAGGGATTTGAATACCGGGTGGACCCGGATCTGTGCATCGGCTGCGGATTCTGTAAAGGGGCCTGCCCCTGCGGGATCTGGGATTTAATCCCCAATGCGGCATTATAAATTTTATGGGATTCTTCATTTTTGTATTGACGCCGGCGCATCATTTCTGTTTAGGATACAGGTGCCATGGAAAAATTAGACCAGACATATGACGGTTACATCAAGGCATTAACCGATATCAGCCGGGCCATTACCTCGGATCTGTTTATCGAGGACCTGCTGAAACTCATCGTCATGGTAACGGCCAAGGTCACCGGCGTTGAAATCTGTTCCCTGTGGATCATCAATGAAGAGGAAAAACCGCCCAAGATCAGACTGAAAGCCACCCAGTCCATCTCCCCGGACTATATCAAGGACCGGGCCCTGGATCTCGACGAAGGGGTGGTGGGCTATGTGGCCACCCATAAAACCCCGCTGATCCTGAAAGATGTGCTGGAATGCGACCGGTTCAAGGAAAAGGACATGGCCCGGAAGCTCGGCCTTGTCTCCATGGTGGGCATTCCCCTCATCGCCAAGGAAGACAAGGTCATCGGGGTCCTCAACTGCTTTACCGCCTCCCCCCATGATTTTTCGGATACGGAAGTCAATCTCCTGAGGGCCGTGGCCAACCAGTCCGCCATTGCCATTGTCAATACCGAACTCATGGTCAAAACCCGGGTCATCCAGGAAGAACTAGAGGCCCGCAAAAAAATCGAACAGGCCAAGGAAGTTCTCATGCATAACCGGAAAATGACCGGGGATGAGGCCTATGGCTGGATACGCAAAAGAAGTATGGACTCGAGAAAATCCATCCGGGAAGTGGCCGAGGCCGTGATCCTGTCCAACGAACTGTTTCAATAGCCACAGCCTTTGTTGAAGGCTGCCCCTCCTACCAGAACCCCCAATTACCGGACACATACACATAGAGGGCCAGGGTCAGGTTGGTGACCCCGTGGGCCACCATGCAGGACAAAAGATCCTTTCGGATAATCCAGAGCGCCGACATGAGAAGGCTGTAAGCAATGGCTGCCGGCCATTCCGGGGTCGTATGGCCCACGGTAAAGGCCAGGGTGGAAATGCCCACGGCCATGATGCTCCAGGCACCGGGCGCCACCTCCCCCACGCTGTCATGATCCAGTGTCTGATCCAGCGCAGCCCGGGCGCCCATGCTTTTCCGGTTCACATCCCATTGAAAGGCAGCCCGGAGAATATAACCCCGGATAAAGATTTCCTCAAACACGGGAACAATCAAAGAGGCGGATAAGAGCCTCAGGACAAAGCCTGTACCGGACCAGGGCTCACCGGAAGGGTCGATAAAAGGCGCCAGCAACAGGCACCAGACCAAAAGCCCCAAAAGCCCTGCAAGGACCCCGGCAATCACGGACCCCCCTATGCCTTTCGGCCCGGTCAGGGGGGTATACCATTTCCAGGCCCAGACCAGAATCAGGGGAACAATGATGATCTTCAGGACATACCCGATTTCATCGGGGATTCTGTCCTGCCCGAAGGCAGCTATCCCCACATAAGCAAAATACGGGGCCCCATAGGGCAGCAGCAGGTCCCGGTTAACTATTTTTCCAGGTTTCATTTCTTTTTTCCAGGTTATCTTTTCCGAAACCTCATACCAGAAATCCGGCCCCGGCCACAACAGAAATTATTTTGATTCGCCGCTTTTCATTTGTTTTGGATTTTCAAATAAAAATGGATAGTCGCAATCTTTGCTTTCAGGTTTATCCAAAAGCCGCTGAAAAAACCATGGGGGCAAATGGTTTTTATTGCCCAAAAATTATATACATAGTCCACATTTAACGCAGGACTCACTGGTCTGGCGCGGCTCCACTAATAATAGGCCCACGTGAAGCGGATTGTTGGACCCTCATTATACTTTATAAATTTCGTTTGGACTCCCACACAATAAACAAACATTGCTCTTGCTCAAAACATTTCCCTTACAGTATTTACAGGATTTTCGAACTATCGGTATTGAATTTCCGCAAATGATGCATGAGAGCGATCCCGAATTAGGTTTAAGGTATGCAACTTTAAATTTTTCAATACAATCGCATGCAGGGCAGATGTAAGCTCTCTGCTTTTTATTATACCCAAAATATTTTTTTATCTCACTCGGCGATAAGAAAGAAGAAACCTTTAAGAGTTCCCAAGAATAATAACAATTAATATGGTCGGATGAATAAACGATTGTCTCATAATTGTTAGACAAATAATTCCTGCGCTGCTCAACCCACCCAGTAGATTGGATTAAAAGCGTATACGTATTTAAAATGTCTTTCAAAATATTATCAGGAATCAAAACTACACCACTTTTAGCTGTATGAGTGAGTTTATTTCGATCCCGTCTTATTCGATCGAACAAACTAATAAATGCTTCAGGAAGCCTCTCTTCACAAACAGTATTTGCGACTTTTACTAGATCTTGAGCATCAACAGTTCGGTATTCCGAGAAGGATATATCATTCGCTGAACAACCACTGGGCCATTTATTTGGAGATTGAGATATTAATAGATAAGGACTGACTTCGCAGATTAGGCCTTTTATAAGGAACTCACAAGCTTGGTGAAGCAAGGTCACAGCTGTCGCTAATGGCTCTTGAGCTGCCTCCCAATATTCTGAAGTAGCACTACCATCGCTATCCCACGCTTGAACTTTCGATTCATCGAGATGCCATAAAAGCCTAAGCACTCTTGAAAAAGATAAATTCAGGTAACTAAGGCCTGAAAGCTTGAAATCTAATGACGTGGGAAGATCAATGATCATATTAATCTATTGTGTCCACCTCTGTAAATAAATGGAAAACTTTCAATAGTGTAAAAATCTTTCTGTAAATTCATTTTTCAAAAGAACCCGGAAGATTGAGATACCGGGGTTGAAAAAGCTGGGTCAAAACTTAAAATTCCTTTTTTGTTCAACGCCAATCAAACAGAAAGGAAAAAGAAATGACCCAGCAA